>NZ_JAUOQT010000009.1 GCF_030547245.1 Oceanihabitans sp. 2_MG-2023 | reverse complement strand
GATGGTACTACATTGTGGAAGAGTAGGTCGTCGCCTTTTTTAAACCCTTCAATATTTATTTATTGAAGGGTTTTTTTATATACTATAATCAAGGAAAATATATTAGCATACATTACTATGAATCCTTTGCGAATCCTTCGCGAGAACGATAGAAACGATATCCTTTTTTTTTAAATTGTATACTGCTTTACTTGGATAGTATTAGCCGTTTATTTAAATATATGATATTCTATTTCTATAAAACTTAAAAAAAGATAAAGTGGATAGCGTGGTTTTTATTTTTTTTAAAAACTCGCCAAAAAAACTATTGATTTTAATTATCTTCAAACTCTGTATAGAAAATAGTATCAATGACAACAAATAAGGAATTAGATTTAGCTTGGGATTTTGTTAATAACACAGAAAGAAATGTGTTTTTAACAGGGAAAGCAGGAACTGGTAAAACCACTTTTTTGCACAAGTTGAAAATGACTTCTTTGAAAAGAATGGTGGTTGTTGCTCCAACAGGAGTCGCGGCTATTAATGCTAAAGGAGTAACGATACATTCTTTTTTTCAGATGCCTTTTGGTCCTATTTTACCAAACGAGGAGTTAAAGGGTGCAGGAGGTTTTAATAGAAAATTTGGTAAAACGAAGATCAATATTATTAAGTCTATGGATTTATTAGTTATTGATGAAATTAGTATGGTTCGTGCAGATTTACTCGATGGAATTGATAAGACATTGCGAAGATTTAGAAGTAGGGATAAAGTTTTTGGTGGCGTACAATTATTAATGATTGGTGATTTGCAGCAGTTATCTCCAGTTATAAAAGAGAATGAATGGTATTTATTAAAACCTTTTTATAACAATGCTTTCTTTTTTAGTAGTTTAGCGTATCAACAATGTAACGCTATTACTGTGGAGTTACAGCATATTTACAGGCAGGACAATCCTAAGTTTATAGATATTTTAAATGAGATTAGAACTAATACACTTACGCAAGCTTCTGCAGAAGAATTAAACAAAAGATATCAGCCAAATTTTTCACCTAAAGAAGAAGATGGTTATATATCGTTAACTACACATAACAATAAAGCAGAGCGCACGAATATAACAGAATTAGAAAAATTAAAAGGAAAAAGAGTTGTTTATAATGCATCTGTATCTGGCAAGTTTCCAGAGTTTTCATATCCTAATAAAGAAGAGTTAGTATTAAAAGTTGGAGCTCAAGTTATGTTTATTAAGAATGATAGTTCTGTTGATAAGCGTTATTTTAATGGGAAAATAGGTACAGTTATTTTGTTAGATAAAGAGGAAGTAGTTGTAAAATGTACAGACGATGATTTTAATATTATTACGACTCCAGAAACTTGGGAAAATATAAACTACAGTGTAGATAAAGAAACAAAAGCAATTACCGAAAATAAAATTGGCTCGTACACACAAATGCCTTTGCGTTTAGCTTGGTCTATAACGATTCATAAGAGTCAGGGTTTAACTTTTGATAAAGCTATAATTGATGCACAAGGTGCTTTTGCGCATGGACAAACCTATGTTGCGTTGAGTCGTTGTAAAAGTTTAGAGGGGTTGGTGTTGAAAAGTAAAATCAATTCCAATCAGATTATTAGTGATTCGAATGTGATTTCGTTTAATAAAAAGGCAGAAGAAAATCAGCCAGATGAAACTATTCTTGTACAATCTAAGTCTGAATTCCAATTAAATTTAATTGCTGAAATCTTCAATTTCTATAGATTCCTGTATCCTGTAAATCGGGTTTTAGATATTTATTATAAAAATAGAGGAAGTATTGAAGGGAATATAGAAGCTCCTTTAGTGACTATTAAGGATTGTATTACGAATTTATTAAAAGTAGCAAATGCATTTAAAGCACAACTAAATGATATTTCTGGTACTAATACTATACCAGAAGCAAGTAAGGAAATACAAGCTCGTTTTACTAAGGCATTAGATTATTATAAAAAGGAATTAGAAACTAAAATTATAAACCCATATAAAGCGTTTAGTTTTTCAACAGATAATAAGGCTTTACAATCGGAGTTAACGAAAGCATTAGATTTGTTTGAAGAATTATTGGCTACCAAGCAATTGTATTTTAAAGAACTAACAGAAGGTTTTAAAGTAAAGCTATTTTTAGAATTACGAGCTAAATCGATTTTCTTGACAAAAGAAACACCAAAGAGATCTAGGAAAACAGTTATTGATGGAACGACTAATGTAGAATTATTTGAATTACTACGAGAGTTGCGAAATACAATTGCCGAAGATAAAGGACTTGTTCATTTTCAAATTTTCACCCAGAAATCTTTATATGAAATGTGTGAAACTTTACCAACCAATAAAAGTGAATTATTAAAAGTAAATGGCTTTGGTAAGACACGTGTTGAAAAATACGGAACCGAAATTATTAAAGTCATTCGCGATTATTGCGATGAAAATGATATAGAAGCTTCTAAAGATGTTGAAATATTTGAAGTTTCTACACCGAAGAAGCAAAAAGGAGAAACTAAAAACATATCGTTAGAATTATTTAAAACTGGTAAATCTATAGAGCAAATTGCTATAGAGCGCGATTTAAATGTAAATACAATTACAGGGCATTTAGCAAGTTTTATACCTTCGGGAGAAGTGAAAATAACGGATTTAATTTCTGAAAAGCATTACAAAGCATTAAAAGCCATAATACCAAAACAGAAGTTTGAAAACCTATCGGATTTAAAACACCAAATAGATGATAAGTATACCTATGGTGAAATTCGTTTAGTATTGGATGATTTGAAAAAATAAAAAAGCTTCAAAAATTTATTTTTGAAGCTTTTAAAGAAAGTGCTTAAACGTTTATTTAACAATTAATTTTCTTGTAATTTTTTCTCCTTCAGAAGTAATAGAAACAATATACATTCCTGCGGATAAACTTGTAACATCAAAAGTGTTTTCTTCCGATACATTTACTAGAATTTGTTTTCCTAAACTATCAAATAGTTTTATTTGAAAATCACTAAAATTTTCTGGTACTTCAACTTTTACTATACTACTAGCTGGGTTAGGAAGCATAGAAAATGTACTTAATTCTTTTTCTTCTATATCTAGAGTAGAAAAATTATAAGTAGTTGTTCCAGATAAAGCAGATGCATTAGGATCTACTACATTTGTAAAAATAAACATAGAATCATCAATCATATCAGCTTGCATAAAACTTTTTAATGGAGTTACTGATGTAGCCAATGTAGAATTATTAGCTAAAACATAAATAGATCCAGATGTTGGTGTACCATGGACTTGAATGGTAACCATTGGAGAATCTATTCCGTTAACTGGAGCTGGTAATGCAATAACACTGCCTAAGGTTTCTGTAATTAAATAGCCGTCAATGGTTGGTTGCGCAACATTATTTCCGTCAAAGAAAGTTGCATTAGCTGCACTTCCTAAAGAGGAGGATATACTCGCTGTAATTCCATCGCTTAAAATAATAGTAAAGCCATAACTTTGTACTAAAGTTGCAAAATTAGATGCGCTAGCATTTGGTCTAGCTGCAATAGTATAACTATAAGCTCCATTGTCTATTAATGTATAAGTATAACCATCTTGTGCATTTGTTTGTAATGTAAAGAGGTAAAAGAGAAATAGTAATAAAATATTTTTTTTCATGATTATTGTTTTATAAAATTTAATTTTCTGGTAATTGTTCTTTTATTTCATACGTACTAAAGTTTAGCCCGTTTTCAGGATGTGATAAAACATTTTGTAATAATATAGGAGTATCCGGTTCTGTTCCAGTATACTGTGTATTACCATCCATATCTACATCTTGTACTTTATAACCAGTAACTATAAAAGTTGGAAAATTTAATATGTTTCCAGGATTATTTAACACTTCTGATAATATGTTTGGAGCATCTGGATTGGTTCCAGAATATTGTATAACTTCATCTCCATTTGCATTTCCAGCCCAAAGTGCTTTCTGTCCAGATAGTAGTGTAGTTTGTGCATTACTTCCAAAGGTAGCAATTGAATTATTTGTAAAATTTATGTTTGTATTAGATGTAGATAATGCAATTGGATTTTGCGTCATCACACTTAAATGATTTCTATGTTTTACTACTATATAGTAAGAGTCTGTAAACCCTTCTAAATAAATATTAGACAATCCATTGATATCTACCACATCACCATCACGTTGTACTAATGCAGATTTATCATCAACAATAAATGTATTATCAATAGCACTTCGTATTTCTATCCAAACCCAGTCTACAATATCGTTAGATGCTAATCCAGTTCCAGAAGTTCCTCCATTGTTTAAAACAGATGGATTAATAACTCGCATATCTGGATAAGGACTTGTTAATGGTATGTATCCACTAATCCTTAAGTTATCGTTCATCAAACCAGTATTCGTTGGGTTAATTATAGGTCCTTGTAATATTACTTTAATATTCATTCTTAGATCTACTATTTGATTAGGATCTAGAAAATCAGTTGTTTGATCTACATCAAAACCATCTCCATTACCACCTTCGTATAATATGGCTAGTGAAATATTCTCTAATGTCGTATTTAGTAAGTCATCATTGTCAAAACCATCTCCATTACCACCTTCATATAAAACGGCTAGCGAAATATTCTCTAAAGTGGTATTTAGCAAGTCATCATTATCAAAACCATCTCCATTACCACCTTCATATAAAGCGGCTAGTGAAATATTTTCTAAAGTGGTGTTTAGTAAATCATCATTATCAAAACCATCTCCATTTCCGCCATCATATAAAACAGCTAATGAAATGTTTTCTAAAGTAGTATTTAATAAATCATCATTATCAAAACCATCTCCATTACCGCCTTCATATAAAATAGTTAGAGAAATATTCTCTAATGTAGTATTCAATAAAGCAGCATCATCAAAACCATCTCCATATGCGCCACGATATAAGACGATAAGAGATAGGGCCTCTAGTGTAGTAGAGGAAACAATTTCATCATCATAACCATCGCCGTTTCCACCTTGATATTGTGCAAGTATTGGAATGCATTGGAATAGTATAAAAGATAAGATTAAAAATCTTTTTTTCATCTTTTCTATAAATTAAGGTGCTGTTCTTGCTGCTCTAAAACCAAGACGATTGTTCCCTGAAGCTATTATTGATGCACCATCAAATCTATCTGAAACTCTAATAAAATCAGCACCATTTAACCAGCTTCCTCCTCGAAAACTATAACCATCTCCAGTTGTACTGTTTGGCCAGTTGGATACCGTACCGTTTCCTGTTGTAGAGCTAATAATTCCATTTCCATGAATTCCTGTAAAGGCTCTTCCTTGTGCAGTACCAACAGTAACACATCGCTCATATAGATTTCCAGAAAGTTCCATAATTCCATAATAACTACCACCAGTTTCTTCACGATTGTTATTTACAGCGCTTGATGCAAATATTCCGTTTCTTAATGGTCCGTTGATAGTTCCATTTGTTATAGAATACAAAGCATTTCCAGTATTTACTTCTGGGTTTGTAATACGTTCGCTAGAAAAACCAGAGTTTACTAAAGTATAATCGTTAGAAGCTATGTTAGCACTTCCCCAAGCAAACTCTCCTGGTTTTGGTAATATAGGCCCTCTACAAGCTTTTTCGTATTCCAACTCCGAAAGCGGTCGCAACCCAGTCCAATCCATATATGCATTCATATCAGCAACACTTAAGAAACTTACAGCTCTATCTGGTGCAGATGTTGTTGCACTTGCGGTTCCACCAGTCCAAGAAATGGTGTTTCTACTTACTACCGCATCACTATTTTTATGTGTAGCATCTGTAACATCTCTATTTGTTTTTTGATTTTCTGTTAAACTGTTAAAAAAACTAACCCATTGTGATTCTGATACTTCATATTTCATAGAATAAAAAGCACCAAATCCTTTAGGATATGAAAGAGATAATACACCAGTTTGATCACCACCACTAGCATTAGATGCTGTATAATATAAATTACCTGAAGTATTTGCAATGGTTAAATTATTCTCTGAGGTAACTCTATAGGAGGAAGCTGTAGAAAATCCACCAGAATGAAACTTATTTGCTTCATCTCCAGTAGTACCTCCAACA
This sequence comes from Oceanihabitans sp. 2_MG-2023, assembly GCF_030547245.1. GTDB lineage: Bacteria > Bacteroidota > Bacteroidia > Flavobacteriales > Flavobacteriaceae > Oceanihabitans. The sequence continues at coordinate 83,279 of NZ_JAUOQT010000009.1, read as the reverse complement.
TAAAATGATCCTTCCGGTACATATACCATTTCTATAGCATGTACTTGAATATCTATAATATCATTGGTGTCTGTAGATCCAAAATTCCAACGAATTTGCATATTTTGAAAATTTACATTTCCACTTCCATCTGCATCTCTATATACAAGTGCTCCAATCCCATCGGGAGTTACATCTAATGTAGCACCAGTAGAAGGAGTAGAGTTTGCTTGACTTATAATTGCGTGTGTCCAAGTTCCATTATTTACTCTATATTTAATTACAACCCAAGCTGCATCCCAATTAGATGGTCCGGAACTTATTCTCCATGAATTATCCCAGGCGAGATCAAATTCTACATTCACCCAATTAGATATATCATTTAAGTTTTCTAATGAAATGTTGCTTACCCTAATGTTATTAGCATTTAAGGAGTAAGAAAATAGTACTGTAATAATTAAAATAATTTTTTTCATGGTTTTTAAAATTTGATTAATAGTTGTTTAATGTTTTATCTATGTAAAAGGTTAACAAGAATAATATGCCTTTAATAATCTGCATGAAATGATCTAAAAAATTAGAATTAAGAGATTATATACATAGACATATTTTTTTGTTTATTTTTTTTACATTTTTAAAATTATGATTATTAGCGATTTAAAATTATAGAAACATTGAAGAATAATCTTTTGTAAATGTATAGATGGGGTTGTTTATTGTATAAATGGATTATATTCTGTTTTTATAACAAAAAAAGCGTAGCCAATGGGCTACGCTTTTTTTGTTATTTCAATTTAAAAAAAGTAATTCTATCCTTTAATTAAACCTCTTGAAATTACTATTTTTTGAATTTCTGATGTACCTTCATAAATCTGCGTAATTTTTGCATCACGCATTAAACGCTCCACATGGTATTCTTTTACAAAACCATTTCCACCATGAATTTGTACAGCTTCAACAGTGTGTTCCATTGCTACTTTAGATGCGTATAACTTGGCCATTGCACTAGACATGTCGTAATTATTACCTTGATCTTTATCCCAAGCGGCTTTCATTACTAGCATACGAGCAGCTTCAATTTCTGTATACATATCAGCTAATTTAAAAGCAATAGCTTGGTGGTTACAAATTTCTGTTCCAAAAGCTTTACGTTCTTTAGCGTATTTTAAAGCCAATTCATAAGCTCCTGCAGCGATTCCTAATGCTTGAGCAGCTATACCAATTCTTCCTCCAGATAGCGTTTTCATTGCAAATCTAAATCCAGAACCATCATCGCCAATTCTATTCTCTTTAGGTACTTTTACATCATTAAATTGTAAAGTATGTGTATCACTTCCTCTTATTCCTAATTTATCTTCCTTAGGTCCAATATCAAAACCAGGAGTCCCTTTTTCAACTATAAAAGCATTAATACCATGAGAGCCTTTATGCTTATCTGTTTGCGCAATTACTAAGTAAACTTCTGCTCTTCCACCGTTTGTTATCCAGTTTTTTGTTCCATTAATCACATAATGATCTCCTTTGTCAATGGCTGTTGTTCTTTGCGAAGTTGCATCGCTTCCAGCTTCTGGTTCACTTAGGCAAAATGCACCAATTTGTTCTCCAGTAGCAAGTTTTGTTAAATATTTTTGTTTTTGTTCTTCACTAGCATAAGCTTCTAAACCATAACAAACCAAAGAATTATTTACAGATACCATTACAGAGGCAGATGCATCAACTTTAGAAAGTTCTTCCATAATTAATACATAAGAGATTGCATCCATTCCACTTCCTCCATATTTAGGGTCTACCATAATTCCCATAAAACCAAGGTCTCCCATTTTTCTTACTAATTCTTGAGGAAAAGTTTGTGCATTGTCACGCTCAATAACTCCCGGAAGTAATTCGGTTTGTGCAAAATCGCGAGCTGCATCGCGAATCATGATATGTTCTTCTGTTAAGCTAAAATCCATAATTCTAATTAAATGTTTTTATGATAAAAAATGAGTACAAATATAACTCTTTAATAACATATTTTCAATAGAGATTGCTATTTTTACACAATATGACAAAGAATGAATACAAAGTTATAGGTGTAATGTCTGGAACATCCTTAGACGGAATAGATTTAGCATGCGTTACTTTTACTTATGAAACAACATGGAAATTTAAAATAACATGTTGTAATACTGTTGGGTATTCTCAAGCATGGCTGCAGATTCTTAAAGAGTTAGTTTCTCAATCTTCTGAAGCCTTAAAACAAATCGATAGCAAGTATACTGCACATTTAGCACAAGTAATTAATACTTTTATTCAAGAAAATAATATTCAAAATATAGATGCTATTTGTTCGCATGGACATACTGCATTACATAAACCAGAAAAAGGTTTAACTTATCAAATAGGAAATTTAAAAGAATTAGCGACTTTAACAAATAATAAAGTGGTTTGCGATTTTAGAGTACAAGACGTTGCTCTGGGTGGTCAAGGTGCACCATTGGTCCCAATAGGAGATCAATTATTGTTTTCAGAATATGACTATTGCTTAAATTTAGGCGGATTTGCAAATGTTTCATATCAAGAAAATGAAAACCGAATTGCTTATGATATTTGCCCGGTAAATATTGTGCTAAATAAATATGCAAATAGGTTAGGATTCCCTTACGATGATAAAGGGAAAATAGCTAAGTCTGGAACTTATTTAATGCAGTTAGGTAATGATTTGCGAAACTTAGTTTTTTATAAGCAAAAGCCACCAAAATCATTAGGTCTTGAATGGGTAGAAACTGAAATTTTTCCTAGACTAGACGCATTTAAAAGAAAAGAAAAAGATCTACTACGAACCTTTACAGAACATGCATCAAGCCAAATAGCAAGAAATTTTAATATTAGAAGTAACGTTTTGGTAACTGGAGGAGGCGCTTATAATGATTACTTAATTTCTAGGATTAAATTTAATAAAGAGTTAAATATTATTATACCATCTAAAGAAATAATAGAGTTTAAAGAAGCTTTAATTTTTGGTTTTTTAGGAGTGCTAAAAATACGAGAAGAAGTAAATTGTTTAAGCAGTGTAACAGGAGCAAAACAAAATCATAGTTCTGGGAAAATTTATCTTCCTTAAAAATATTATAAATTTAATATAAAGCACTTTTAGTTTTTTATATTTGTTAACAGAATTAACTAACTATATTAATGAAAGAATTACTTAGTAAGTACGAAAATAAAGAACCGGAAATTGTATTTAATTGGAAAGACCCAGAAACAGATGCCGAAGGGTGGACAGTAATAAATTCATTACGAGGTGGAGCTGCTGGAGGCGGAACCAGAATGCGTAAAGGTTTAGATATGAATGAGGTTTTGTCGTTAGCTAAAACCATGGAAGTAAAATTTACAGTCTCTGGACCAGCAATTGGAGGCGCAAAATCTGGTATTAACTTCGACCCTAAAGACCCAAGAAAGAAAGGTGTTTTAGAGCGCTGGTATCGTGCTGTTTCACCTTTACTTAAAAGTTATTATGGAACGGGAGGAGATTTAAATGTAGACGAAATTCATGAAGTAATTCCTATTACCGAAGAAAGTGGTGTTTGGCACCCGCAAGAAGGTGTTTTTAATGGACACTTTAAACCTACCGAAGCAGATAAGATTAATAGAATAGGACAATTACGTCAAGGGGTAATAAAAGTAATTGAAAACCCTAACTTCTCACCTAACGTTTCAAGGAAATATACAATTGCAGATATGATTACAGGCTTTGGTGTTGCCGAAGCTGTAAAACAATATTATACTATTTATGGAGGATCTGTTGTTGGTAAAAAAGCAATAGTTCAAGGTTTTGGTAATGTAGGTTCTGCAGCAGCATTCTACCTTTCACAAATGGGAGCAAAAGTTGTTGGTATTATAGATCGCGTTGGTGGTTTAATTAATGAAGAAGGATTTTCTTTTGAAGAAATTACAGACCTATTTTTAAATAAAGATGGAAATACATTAGTAGCAGATAATTTGATTCCTTTTGAAGAAATGAATGAAAAAATTTGGTCACTAGAAACACATGTATTTGCTCCTTGTGCAGCATCTAGATTAATTACACAAGATCAAATCGATCAAATGATAGACACCGGATTAGAAGTTATTTCATGTGGTGCCAATGTGCCATTTGCAGATAAAGAAATCTTTTTTGGTTCTATTATGGAACATACCGATAATCGCGTAAGTTTAATACCAGATTTTATTTCAAACTGTGGTATGGCAAGAGTCTTTGCTTACTTTATGGAACGTAAAGTGCAAATGACAGACGAAGCCATTTTTAACGATACTTCCGAAATTATAAAAAAAGCAATTCAAAACGTACATAACAAAAACCAATCGAAAACAGGAATTAGTGCAACAGCATTCGAAATCGCATTAAGCCAACTTATTTAACACATTTTATGGAAACAGTAATTATTTTAGTATTTGTATTAGGTTATTTAGCTATCACTTTAGAGCATAGCATTAAAATAGATAAACTTATACCAGCTCTAGTCATGATGGCTATTTGTTGGGCTTTAATTGCATTAGGAATCGATAGTTTTCCGCAGTGGTTTGATTCTGCAAAACATAGTCTACTAGACAATTTTGGTTTAATTGGGCATGAAGAGAAAATGCACATGATGGAAGAAACGCTGCTACACCATTTAGGTAAAACAGCAGAAATTCTAGTATTCCTTTTAGGAGCAATGACTATCGTTGAAATTATAGATTATTTTGATGGTTTTTCTACTATTAAAGGCTTTATTAAAACAAAAAAGAAGTCTAAAATTTTATGGATCTTTGCTTTCTTAGCATTTATCCTTTCAGCAATTATAGATAACTTAACAGCAACCATCGTTTTAATATCGATACTTCAAAAAATTGTTAAAGATAGAGAAGTTCGTATTTGGTATGCTGGTCTAATTATTATTGCAGCAAATGCAGGTGGTGCTTGGTCTCCAATTGGAGATGTTACAACAACAATGCTTTGGATTGGTAAAAAAGTAACTACAGGACACTTAATTGGCTACTTATTTGTACCATCCTTGTTATGTATGTTAGTTCCAACCTTTATAGCTTCCTTTTTACCAGCTTTTAAAGGGAATTTAGATCAAATAGAAGAAGAAACGGATAAACCAAAAAGTAAGTATAGTGCAGCCATGTTATACCTTGGTTTAGCAGGAATTGTTTCTGTTCCAATTTTTAAAACAGTAACACATTTACCTCCTTATGTAGGTATGATGTTAGCTTTAGGTGTTGTCGCTATTTTTGCAGAAATATATAGTAGTTCTAAATTTAGTATTTCGAGCCATGATTCAGAAGAAAGCGATGCACATGCACACCATAGCCCAGTTCACCATTCCTTATCTAAAATAGAAATGCCAAGTATTTTATTCTTTTTAGGAATTTTAATGGCTGTTGCAGCACTCGAATCTTTAGGGATTTTATTCGGTTTTGCTACCACTTTACAAGATACTATGCCAATGCTTGGTACAGAGTTGCATCATGGAGGAGTTTCCGATTTAGTCGTATTGTTATTAGGAGTAGGTTCTGCAGTTATTGATAATGTACCTCTAGTTGCAGCAAGTTTAGGAATGTTCTCTGAACCAATAGATAATGAGCTTTGGCACTTTATTGCATATTCTGCTGGAACAGGAGGAAGTATGTTGATTATAGGTTCTGCAGCTGGAGTTGTTGCTATGGGAATGGAAAAAATAGATTTCTTCTGGTACCTAAAAAAGATCGCTTGGTTAGCTTTTGTTGGCTTCATAGTCGGAGCTGCAGCATTTATGGTAACTAGAACTTTATTCTAATTATACTTTACATTAAAAACTAACGTTAATAACAGTAGAAAAAACAATTTGTTTATGTTAAATACAATAATACAAGACGCACAAGATGGTGCAGAATTAGTAACCGATGGTGATTCTGTAGAAAAAACACTTTCTGTAATCGAATTAATATCTAGTGGCGGTACAGCTGGTATAGTAATCATGGCATTATTATTTGTCTTACTAATAGTTGCTATATATATTTATTTTGAAAGAATTTTTGCAATCAAAGCAGCATCTCAAGTAGATGCCAATTTTATGAATCAAATAAAAGACCACGTGTCTAATGGTAAAATTGATGCAGCTCAAATGTTATGTGTACAACAAAACTCACCAGTTTCTAGATTAATAGGAAAAGGGATAAGTAGAATAGGAAAACCTTTAGAAGATATAAATACAGCTATTGAAAATGCAGGTAGATTAGAAATTTACGGACTAGAAAAAAACGTGAGTGTACTAGCTACTATTTCTGGAGCTGCACCAATGATAGGATTTCTTGGAACTGTAATCGGAATGATTTTATCTATTTTCGAAATAGCTAATTCTGGAGGCTCTATAGATATTAAAACACTTGCAGATGGTTTATATACTGCAATGACTACAACTGTTGGAGGATTAATTGTTGGTATTGTAGCATATGTTGCATACAATCATTTAGTTGTAAAAACCGATAAAGTAGTATATCAAATGGAAGCAAATTCTTTAGAGTTTTTAGACCACTTAAATGAGCCTGTTTAATTTTAATCCTTTCAATAAATAAGTATGAATTTAAGAGGAAGAAATAAAGTAACACCAGAATTTAACATGTCGTCTATGACAGACATTGTATTTCTGCTGCTTATCTTTTTTATGATTGCATCTACACTTGTTTCGGCTGAAGCCATTGATTTACTGTTGCCAAAATCATCTAGCAAAACAACGCAAACAAAAAATGTATCTGTAAGCGTAGATAAAGATGTTAATTATTATGTAGATATGAAAAAGGTATCTAAAGATAATTTAGAAGCAGAAGTAATCGCGAAAGTTGGTGAGACAGACACACCAACCATCACTATTCGTTCAGATCAAGACGTAGAAATGAAACATGTAGTTTTTATAATGGATATTGCTAACCGAAATAAAATCAAGTCTACTTTAGCCGTAAAATCACAATAGACTATTGCTATAATTTGGCATACAGATTGTAGTTTAATATATGTAAGAATACATCATTTAAATGAAATACTTTACTACCAAACACGAAAAAAATGCAGCAAAAATAACAACATTAATTACGTTGATTATTGTTTTGTTGCTTTTTGTTGTTGGTCAAGAATATAAAGAACAGCCAGACGAATATGGTGTAGCAATAAACTTTGGTAGTGGTGCACCAGCAGGAGGAAATATACAGCCCAATACACCTAAAGTAACTGAAGAAGAACCTCAAGAAGAAATAGAAGAAGTAATTGAAGAAGAAGTAATTGAAGAGGTTGAAGAAATTATAGAAGAAGAGGAAGTAGAAGATACTAGTGAAGCTGAAGCTCAAGCAGAAGAGAAAGCTGAAGAAGAAAGACTTGAAGAGGAGAAATTAGCAGAAGAAAAAGCGGCAGAAGAAAAAGCACTTAAAGAAATTGAAGATGCTAAAAAAGAAGCAGCCGAAGCCGAAAAAATATTAAAAGAAGAAGCCGAGGAAGCAGCACGATTAAAAACCGAAAAAGAAGCGAAACAAAAAGCAGAGGCTGAAGCAAAAGCAAAGGAAGCTAAAGAAGCAAAAGAGGCAAAGGAAGCTAAAGAAGCTAAAGAGGCAAAAGAGGCTAAAGAAGCAAAGGAAAAAGCCGACGCTGCCGAAAAATTAAAAAAAGAAAACGAAGCAAAGGCAAAAGCAGCAGCAGCAAAAGCAGCAGCAAAAGCGAAAGCAGAGGCAGCAGCAAAAGCGGCTAAGGCTAAGGCTAAAGCTGATGCAGAAGCAAAAGCTGCCGCAGAAGCAAAAGCAAGAGCAGCTGCAAAAGCCAAGGCCGATGCCGATGCAAAAGCAGCAGCAGATGCTGCGGCAAAAGCGAAAGCTAATTCTGGAGGAGGAGAAACATCTTTTGCATTAATTGAAAATGTACCAATTTACCCAGGATGTGAAGGAGGAAATAATGAAGCGAGAAAACAATGTATGAGTGATAAAATTAAACAGTTTATCATAAATAATTTTGATACGGATTTAGCATCCGATTTAACAGGAGTTCAAAAAATTAACATCTCCTTTAAAATTAATACTTCAGGAAATGTTGTTAGTATAGGAGCAAGAGCAGCTGATCCAAAATTAGAAGCAGAAGCAAAACGAGTAACTAAATTACTCCCTAAAATGAAACCAGGAATGCAACAAGGTAGTCCTGTAACTGTTTCTTATGGTTTGCCTATTAGAATTCAAATGAAAAAATAACTTGCGTTTGCTTCGTAATGTAAGAATTAAATTTAAATGAAATACTTTACTACCAAACACGAAAAAGATTCGGCAAAAATAACCACGCTTCTTGTGTTAATTATTTTATTGCTAATTTTTGTGGTAGGGCCAAAATATATGGATCCTCCAGAAGAGTATGGTGTTGCTATAAATTTTGGTACAACAGACTTTGGTTCTGGTAATGTGCAACCAACCAAACCAATAAAATCAAAAGACTTAAATATTAATAAACCACCAGAAACAGAGCCTACAGAAGTTTCTGAACCTGCCAAAGCAACGCAAGCTACAGAAGAAGTTTTAACCCAAGAAACAGAAGAAGCTGTAGCAATACAAAAAGAAAAAGAAGCTGCGAAAAAAGCTAAAGCTATTGCAGATGCTAAGGCTAAAGCCGAAGCAGATAGAATAGCAAAAGAAAAGAAAGAACAAGAGGAGAAAAAGAAAAAATTAGATGCTCTAATTGGTGGTGTAAGTAATTCGGATGGTAACGAAACTGGTAGCGAAGGCGATGATGATAAAACGGGTGATAAAGGACAATTAAATGGTGATCCTTATGCATCTAGTTATTTTGGGGATCCAGGAACTGGAAGTGGAGGAGTTGGTTATGGTTTAAATGGAAGAGGAAAACCAACAAAACAGGTGTTTAAACAAGATTGCAATGAGTCAGGAATGGTCATTGTAAAAATTGTGGTAAACAGAAGTGGTAATGTAATTGAAGCGGAACCAGGAGTTAAAGGAAGTACAAATACAGTAGATTGTTTGCTCGAACCAGCAAAAAAAATCGCCTTATCTCACAAATGGAAAGTAGATAGTAAAGCACCAGCAAAACAAATAGGTTTTGTAAAAGTTAACTTCAATTTAGGGCAATAAAAATGACATATACAGATACTGTAAATTGGATGTTTAACCAATTGCCAATGTATCAAAAACAAGGCAAAAAGGCGTATAAGGAAGATTTAAGTAATACCTTAATTCTGGCTAAACATCTTAAAAACCCTGAAACTAAATTTAAATCTATTCATGTTGCAGGAACCAATGGTAAAGGTTCTACAAGTCATATGTTAGCCTCTGTTTTACAAGAAGCAGGATATAAGGTAGGTTTGTACACTTCCCCGCATTTAAAAGATTTTCGAGAACGCATAAAGATTAATGGCAAAGAAATTAGTAAGCAATTTGTTCTAGGGTTTATTAAAAGAAACAAAACCTTTTTAGAAACCAATAGCCTTTCTTTTTTTGAAATGACCGTTGGTATGGCATTCGATTATTTCGCAAAGAAAAAGGTAGATATTGCCATTATTGAAGTTGGTCTTGGAGGAAGGTTAGATTCTACAAATATTATTAAGCCAGAAGTTTCCGTTATTACCAATATTGGATTAGATCATACTCCGTTTTTAGGAAATACTTTACACGCTATTGCGGAAGAAAAAGGAGGAATCATTAAAAAGAATATTCCTGTTGTTGTTGGCGAAACACAAAAAGAAACAAAACCAGTTTTTAATAGACTTGCAGCCGAAATTTCTTCTCCTATATTTTATGCAGATCAATTAATAAAAGAAAGTCTGCAAAGCGATTTAAAAGGAAGCTATCAAGAGAAGAATATAAAAACCGTTTTACAAACGATTAATGTTTTGCAAACACAACATTGGAAGCTTTCAAAAGAGAATATCCAAAACGGTTTACTTTATGTGTCTAAAAACACAGGTTTAAAAGGTAGATGGCAAGTTTTACAGAATAATCCTAAAGTTATTTGCGATACAGCACATAATAAAGAAGGACTTACTTACGTGATGCAACAATTGCAAGAAGAACCTTTTAATAACCTTCATATCGTTTTCGGAGTTGTTAGTGATAAAGATTTAGATAGTATAATTCCATTTTTACCTAAAAAAGCAACTTATTATTTTTGTAAACCAAATATTCCACGAGGTAAAAATGCAGAAGCGTTATGTAACTATTTTAGAGAAAGAGGGTATGTTGGTAGTATATATAATTCTGTAAATGAAGCATATAAACAAGCTTTAATATTTGCCAAAAAGGAAGACCTTATTTATGTAGGAGGTAGTACTTTTGTGGTTGCAGAAATAATTTAAAAAAAAGTTTAAAAAAGTTTTTGAGAATCCAAAAACAGGTGTATATTTGCAGTCCTATTAAATAGGGCTCTTGGCAAAGTTGTTAAGAGTATAGGTTACCGAAACCTTTTAAATATTTCGGGCGCGTAGCTCAGTTGGTTCAGAGCACTTGGTTTACACCCAAGGGGTCAGGGGTTCGAATCCCTTCGCGCCCACATCCAATAAAAATCCTGATACAAGCAGTATCAGGATTTTTTGTTTTTATTAATTAAGTGATTTTCTACTATATATTTTAAAGTCTTTGTTTTTCGCTGTAAACCTTATTTTTATAACAAGTTGTTCCTTTATAGATGACTGTAAATGTCGTGGTGCTTTTTTATAGTGGCAACCAAATTATTACTGTTTCTAACGTAAATTGTGAAACAGGAACTCCTGGTATTCCCGATGATTTAAATTTTGTCTCTGAACCAGAGTAGGTTGTGTAGATAGTTAATGCAGTAAATACCGGTTATTTATATCGCTACTAATGTTTTTTATAGTAGATCTAAAGTCCTTTCTAAGGCCATTCCTCGAGATCCCTTTATTAAAATAGTTGCTTTTTTAGGTTGTTCAAAATTATTTTTAAAATCTTCAAAAGATTTATACTTTTTTACTTTTTCGAGAATAGTTTCCGAAGTAAAGAAATTTTCACCTATTAAAAATATTTTATTAAAACCTAAATCTGTAGTAAGTCTCGCGATGTTTTGATGTTCTGTTTTGGCTTCATTTCCTAATTCAAACATATCTCCTAATATAACCATCTTATTTTCGTCTTTCAAATTAGAGAAATTAGTTAAAGCAGCTTGCATACTTGTTGGGTTAGCATTATAAGCATCAAGTATTATTTTATTATTTTTAATAGTCATTATTTGAGACCTATTGTTTTGTGGGATATAGTTTTCTATACCTATTTTAATGTCTTTTAGCGCTACATCAAAATACTTAGCAATAATTGTTGCAGCACAAAGATTTGTAAAGTTGTAAGCGCCTATTAGGTTAGAGCTAATGGTGTAGTCTTCTACTTTTAATGATAGAAAGGGATTGGCTTCTAAAAGTTTAATTTTATAGAATTCTTTATTGGTTTGCGAGAAACCAACTTTTTTAATATAACTGCTTAATTTTTCAATTTGAATAGGGTCATCTGCATTTAAAAAAATGTGTTTGTTGTTTTTAGTTAGGTAATTGTATAATTCGGTTTTTCCCTTGATAACCCCTGCAATACTTCCAAAGCCTTCTAAATGCGCTTTGCCAAAGTTGGTAATGTAACCATAATCTGGTTGCGCGATATTGCAAAGGAATTCAATTTCTTTTAAATGATTTGCGCCCATTTCTACAATACCAATTTCGGTAGTGCTATTCATAGATAATAAAGTTAAAGGGACGCCTATATGATTATTTAAATTACCAATAGTAGCTACTGTTTTGTATTTTTGAGATAGAGCTGCGTTTATTAGTTCTTTGGTTGTCGTTTTGCCATTACTACCTGTAAGTGCAATTATTTTTACTTTTAAATAATTTCTGTGATAGCTTGCTAGTTGCTGTAATGTTTTTAAAACATCTTCAACTAGTATAGTAGCATCAGAAATATGATACGCTTCCTCATCAATTATAACATATTTAGCGCCATTTTGAAGTGCTTGTTTAGCAAAAGTATTTCCGTTAAAATTTTCCCCTTTTAGAGCAAAAAACATACTATTGTTTTCTATTTTCCTTGTGTCTGTACTAACTTTATTACATTGTATAAACAGTTGGTGTAATTGCGCTATTTTCATGTGTTTTGTTTATTGCTTTTAACTCTCTCATTAATTATATGCATAAGTAATAAGCTTTCCTAGTAGGTTCGTTTTAATAAAATAAATGTATAAAAAAAAGTCCTGACTAGTGTCAGGACTTTTTTAATTTTTATAAAAGAATTATTAGTTCTTTGTTTTCGCTTTTCCTTTAGATTTTGAACCTACACGAGACATTGCGCATCTAAATCCAATATAGTCTGTAGCCATATCTTGTGGGAAGTAACGTCTTTGTGCTGGATCTAACCAGTATTCTCTATCTTTCCATGAACCTCCTTTATAAACTCTTACTTCGTCGTTAATTAAAGAAGTACGTTTAGCAGATTGGTCATATTCACGAATCATAGCACCAGTAGAATCTGTTTCTACACTATGCTTTGGTGAGTTATACATTTTTCTAGTTACTTCAGAACTTTCATCTTCGAATCCTTCTTCTTCATCAAAAGAATCTGCATACTGTCTTGAAGAACGTTTGTCTCCATCTCTAAAGTTTCTGTTGTCACTTCTGTCAAAGTTTGTTCTTAAATAGGTTTCGTTTTCATCAACACCTACCTGTGCAATTTCACCTGGAAGGTTTCTTGCAACAATTTTTCCGTTAGATAGCGTATCGTAAACAATTTCGTCTGAAGTTACAATTTTTACAGTTCCATCATCATTAATAGCATTTTTAGTATATACATTTCCTCTGTAATAGTTAAAGTCATTAAACTCATCATCTACAATAGGTCTGTAAACATCGGCAACCCATTCTGCAACATTTCCAGCCATATCATATAAACCATAATCATTAGCTTGAAAAGACATTACTTGTTTTGTTATATCTGCTCCATCATCACTCCATCCAGCAATACCACCGTAATCTCCTTTTCCTTGTTTAAAGTTGGCCATTTGGTCACCACGAACTTTACGTTTTCCAGTACGTGTATATTGTCCACTCCAAGGGTATTTTTTTCTACCTCTGTATGTATTATAGCTTCTAATATCCGACATTCCTAAAGCAGCATATTCCCATTCTGCTTCTGTTGGTAGTCTATACATTGGTGAAATTACACCAGTTTCTCTAGTTGCATATTTGTTAATCGTATCTCCTGAAGCTGTAGTTTGTACACGACGTCTTGATCTTTCAGGATTAATAATACTATCATTACCACCATACGTTTGTGTTGGTGCATTTATGTAAGTATCTGTATTAAAGTTTGCATCTGCAGTAGCTGTTAATTTAGAATCTCTTGTTAAGTATCCAGCTTCTTCTAAATTTAATTCATTATATCTGTCAGATCTCCAGTTAGCAAATTCAACTGCTTGAATCCAGCTAACACCAACTACAGGGTATTCGGCATAAGCAGGATGACGTAAGTAGTTATTCGTCATAACTTCATTATAACCTAAACGGTTTCTCCATACTAAAGTATCTGGAGCAGCTCCATTGTATATAGCTTTAAAGTTTTCTTCTGTTGGAGGATAAGTAGATTTTAACCAATATAAATATTCTGAGTACATGAAATTTGTAACCTCAGATTCATCCATATAAAAAGATTGAATATGTTGTTGGTTAGGGCTATTATTCCAATCATGCATTACATCATCTTGTACTTTACCCATCGTAAAAGTTCCTCCTTCAACAAATACTAAACCAGGAGCCGTTTCTTGCTCTTTAAATTTTTCATTGTATTGAAAACCACCTTCTTTAGAATTTATTTTCCAACCTGTTGCTCTAGATGTGTTTTTAGAACTAGATCTTTTACAGCTAACAGCAGTTACAGATACTGCTAAAATTAATAATAATATTACTTTTTTCATTTTCATACTTTTAAAGTAAGCTACTTGTTATTTTAAGTGACGCAATATAAGAATTAAAGCCAATACTACAAGAAAAATTGTAAAAATTGATTAAAAAAAATAGCACTTCACCCTAATTATTAGACGTTACAACGATGTTTTTGATAATTTCATCGTTCATTTGTAGAACTAATAACGCACAATTTTATAAAATATTATTGTACTTTTGATTCGTTTTTTTAAAATTGTTTGTTTTTTAATAATAACATACAATTATTCACGTTATTTATGCAATGAAAAAGAATTTACTTTTACTTACGCTTATATTGCCATTTGTGGTGTTTGCACAGCAGCAAACCTTTCAAATTACTTGGCAAGATTATCAAACGATATCCAATGGAGAATTTTCTATAGAAGTGCCTTCCTTTAATAAAGAGCATTTTAATTATAGTTTAGACAATGGTATGCAATTTGTTGCGCAATGGAAAATTTCTAACTTAATTAATGAGTCTTCCGTATCTTTATCTCAAGTAGCTTACGCTAGTATTTCTTTAAACGAATTAAAAGGAGTCGATCTTAAAACGATACCAAATAGAATAAAATTTAGTTTGAATAATTCTATAGCTAGAGATAAGCGTAATGCTTATTTAACTGTTTCTCCAATTATTAAAGAAAATGGTACCTATAAAAAAATAACGTCCTTTACTGTAAATTATAATAGTACTAATGGTTCTAGGTTTTCTAATACTTCAAGAACTGAGATTACAAATTCTGTTTTAAGTTCTGGCGAATGGTATCGATTTTATGTAGATACTACAGGTGTCTTTAAAATTTCAAAAAATTTCTTAAATAGTTTAGGTGTTAATACGAACAATGTAGATCCTAGAAACATTAAGTTATTTGGTAATGGAGGAGAAATGATACCATATTCTAACGCAATAGAATACCCTTTTGACCTCACAGAAAATGCAATTCGAGTTGTAGGTGAAAATGATGGAGAGTTTAATAACGAAGATTATATTGTGTTTTACGCCAGAGGGCCAAGAGGTTATAATGCAGAAAGTAAAACAAATATTAATTTATATGCTGATAAAACATATTACTACATTAATATAAGTCCTGGTCAAGGAAAAAGAGTACAACCTTTTATACAACCAAGTGGAACTGTAGATTTAGAAATTAATCAATTTCAAGATTACCAGTTTCATGAAGTAGATACTTATAATTTAGTTAGTGTAGGTCGAAGATGGTTTGGAGATCGTTTCGATATTGAAAATAGTAAAACATTCGATTTTAGTTTTCCAGATATAGTTTCTAGCGAACCAGCTACACTTAAAGTGTATGTCGCGTCAGATTCAGATACCGCTTCAACCATGCAGATAAATCTTGGTGGTACAGAAATTACTACATTAAACATATCTGCAGTTGCAGATCCTAATTTAGCTGTAGAATCCTTTTTTAGTGGAAATGTAAATATTAATTCTTCAGAAGTATCTATAAATCTTACACATGATAATGCCGGAAACCCAAGTTCAAATGCATATTTAGATTATATCTCTATCGAAGCAACTAGAGCTTTAAACTTCTCTGGAAACCAATTTGTCTTTAAAAATAATCAAGTTATTAGAGATCCAGGTATTGCTAGATATACATTAACGAATGCAACCAATGTTTCCGAGATTTGGGATATTACAGATTTGTACAACATTACAACTGCAGTTAATACAGATGCAAGCGCGACACTGAGTTTCACATCTAATATGGGGAGCTTTAAAGAATATACGATAATTACAGATTCCGATTATTATGAGCCTAAAAGAGATTCTAATTCGAGTGTTGCCAATCAAGATTTAAAAGGAACTATCTTTTTAAATAGTCAAGGAAATTTTCAAGATGTAGATTATTTAATTGTAACACCAGACTATCTTAAATCTCAAGCAGAAAGGCTTGCCGAAATTAACAGACAGCAATATGGTTTAAATGTAAAAGTGGAAACGCTAGAAAGAATATACCAAGAGTTTAGTTCGGGGAGTCAGGATATAGGTGCTATTAGAAACTTTGTTAAATATATCTATGATAATGCAAGTACTCCTGAAAATAAAATAAAATACCTCTGTCTATTTGGAGATGGATCTTTTGATTATAAAGACAGAGTAACTAATAATACAAATGTGGTTCCTTCGTGGCATGCATTAGAAAGTTTTAACTTAACAAACTCTTTTGTTTCTGATGATTTTTATGGAATGATGGATGATAACGAAGGTTCTATGGCAGCTTCCGAAAAACTGGATATAGCCATTGGTAGAATTCTAGTAAACTCCACACAACAAGCAAAAGAGATTGTAGATAAAATGATTTCCTATCATAATGAAGCAAGTTACGGTAGTTGGCGTAATAATTTTATTGTCGTTTCCGATGATGTTGATGAAGCTTGGGAAAGAGTCCTGCAAGAAACAACAGACGAGTTAGCAAACACTATTGTAGAAAGTAAACCATTTTTAAATCCTATAAAAATTCATAGTGACTCGTATTTGCAAGAAGCATCTGCAGGTGGAGATCGTTATCCTAAAGTAAATGACGCACTTGCTAATGCTATTGAAAACGGAGCGCTAGTAGTTACTTACTTTGGTCATGGTGGTGAAGATGGATTAGCACACGAACATATTTTCGAAAAAGTAGACACACAAGAATTAAATAATGTTTGTAGATTAAATTGTTTTGTTACAGTAACTTGTGAGTACACAAGATTCGATAATCCTTTACGAACGACTGCAGGAGAGCTTACTTTTTGGAATACTACTGGAGGTTCTGTTGGATTAATCACTACAACAAGAAAGATTTTTGTTAGTGTAGGAATAACTTTTAATGAAGTTTTAGGAGAGTATATGTTTTCTTATAATGATTCAGACGATTACGAAGATCATGAATATCCTTCTATGGCAGAAGCATTAAGGTTGACAAAAAATGATCCTTCAATTTCTAATATATCACAAAGAAGACTTGTCTTTTTTATTGGTGATCCAGCAATGAAATTAACTTTTGCAAAACCTAATATTAGACTTACTAAAATTAATGATGTGCCAATTGAAGACGAAACCGATACCTTAGAAGCTTTAAGTCGTGTAAAATTATCTGGAGAAGTAACCGATGTAACTGGTAATGTGCTAACAAATTATAACGGCGTACTCTCTACAACTATTTATGATAAAGAAATTGATAGAACCACTCTTGCTAACGATTTTACTAGAGATGGCGGGCAATTTATATACTTAGATTATAAAACACTAGGCGAAATAATCTTTCGTGGACAAGCTTCCATAACGGATGGCCAATTCGAATTCGAGTTTGTAGTACCAAGAGATATTGGTATTCCTGTAGGTTTTGGAAAAGCAAGTTTTTATGCAAAATCTGAAATACCTTTTCTACAAGACCAAACAGGAGCTAGTATAGAAACTATTAAAATAGGAGGAATAAATGCCGATGCACCAGAAGATAATGTTGGTCCATTAGTAACGCTATATATGAATGACGAAAGTTTTGTGTCTGGTGGTATAACCAATGAATCTCCGTCCTTATTAGTGAAGTTAGAAGATGAAAACGGAATTAATACCGCCAGCGGAATCGGTCATGATATTGTTGCAATTATCGATGGAGACGAAACTAACGCTTATGTTTTAAACGATTATTACCAAACAGAAGTTGATGATTATACGAAAGGAATAGTCAATTATCCCTTTAGAGATTTAGAACCAGGTTTACACACTTTATCACTTAAAGCTTGGGATGTATACAACAATTCTTCTACACAAGAAATTCAATTTGTAGTCTATGACGAAGACGAAAAATTAGTTATCAATAACGTATTAAATTATCCAAACCCTTTTGTGAATTATACCGAATTTTGGTTTAACCACAATAGTTCAGAACCTTTAGACGTTTCAGTACAAATATTTACCGTTTCTGGAAAGTTGGTAAGAACCTTAATAGGACAAACCAATAACTCCGAATGTTGTGGTAAAGGAGCGTCTGCATTATCTAGAGATATTGTTTGGGATGGTCGTGACGATTTTGGAGATAAAATAGGAAAAGGGGTCTATGTATATAAACTAACCGTTCGCTCTAATACCCTCAATAAAAAGGTAGAAAAAATAGAGAAACTTGTAATACTATAATATTAATTTATATTTGTTAAATAAAATAAACTAAATGAAGAAGTCAATTTTAACTATAGCTTGCTTATTATTAATAGCTAAAATAAATGCACAAACTACTGTAATAGCAGACCCTAATGATTCCAGAGTAATTACAACAGGTATGCCATTTATACTTATTGCTCCAGATGCACGTGCAGCAGCAATGGGAGATATGGGAGTAGCAACTTCTGTAGATGCAAATTCACAACAATGGAATCCTTCCAAATATGCATTTTCCACAGATAAGCAAGGTTTTGCACTTAACTATACACCTTACTTAAGTAAGTTAGTTAACGATATATCTATTGCATACGTTTCTTATTATAATAGATTAAGTGATAGAAGTGCAGTTTCTGCTAGTTTAAAGTATTTTAGTTACGGAGAAATTGAATTTGTACAAGATGAGACCTCTACTCCTTTAATACAAAAGCCAAATGAATTTGCATTAGATGTGGCTTACTCACTTAAATTAAGCGAACAATTTGCTATGTCTGTAGCTATGCGTTACTTAAATTCTGATTTAAAATTAGACGGGTTTGATCCAGACGCTAAAGCAGCTAGTACCTTTGGTGTAGATATTTCTGGATATTACCAAAGTGAAGAAGAGGCATATAATAGTTTTAATGGTAGAACTCGTTTAGGTTTTGCGATTCAAAATATTGGACCAAAATTTAAATACTCCGAAGGTGGTGTAGAAAACTTTCAACCAACAACCTTACGTTTAGGTGGTGGTTTCGATTTTATTCTAGACGATTATAATAAAGTGTCTTTAACAGGAGAGGTTACTAAATTATTAGTGCCAACGCCTCCAAAAACAGGTGTAGAGTACGAATATACTGATGTAGATGGAAACGGTGAATATGATGAGGATATAGACGGTCCTTTAGGTGCTGTTGTAGATGATTATGTTATTATGGAAGGTAAAGACAACGATGTAAGTTTCGTAAATGGTATGTTTCAATCTTTTGGAGATGCACCAGGAGGGTTTAGTGAAGAAATACAAGAGTTTACCTATGCTATAGGTGCAGAATATTCTTATCAAAATTCATTTGCATTTAGAGCAGGATATTTTAACGAGGCAGAAGATAAAGGAGCTAGAAAGTTTTTTGCATTAGGAGCTGGATTTAAATTTAGTGCAGTAACCGTAGATTTATCCTATTTATTCTCCGCTTCTAAAGTACAAAGCCCACTAGAAAATACATTACGTTTCTCTCTTGCATTTAATCTAGGAGCAGATTCATATACAGAATATTAATTGTAAACTGTAATAAACAATAAAAACTATTGCCAAAAGCAATAGTTTTTTTGTCTAAAATACTTTCTTATCTTTAAATTATGAAACATACAATACGAATTTATAATCAAGACCGAGAATAGGTAGTTTTGCATGTTGTATCTTGCTAATAAAGGCAATAAAAACGAATAGATGAAAGAAATAAAAATAGAATCCACACTAACTGTTTATAACGATTTTAATGAATTGCCAAAAAATATAGCTGCGCTTATGGAGCAAGCAATGGAAGCTAGAGAAAAAGCATATGCTCCTTATTCTAAATTCCTTGTTGGAGCAGCTATAGCTCTAGAAAATGGACAAGTAGTAACAGGAAGTAATCAAGAAAATGCGTCTTATCCTTCCGGTTTATGTGCCGAACGTACTGCCATTTATTACGCAGGAGCAAAATACCCAAATGTAAAAATGAAAACCATGGCTATTGTGGCTGGTTCTACCTTGCATCAAACCATTGCACCAATTCCCCCTTGTGGAGCTTGCAGACAAGCAATTGCAGAATATGAAATAAAACAAGACGAAGACATCGAATTATATTTTATGGGAGAAACAGGAAAAGTAGTAAAATCTAAGTCTCTAGCTAATTTACTGCCTTTGGTATTCGATAAGTCCGTTCTATAGACGAATCGAAATCGATTTCGGAAAATTTTACAATTTTCTGCCTTTTTTATTCCTAACTAAAGTGTTACTTTTGTTAGTGGAACTTTTTTTGAAAATTATTATTTTTCAAAATTAAGCAACAACAAAATAAAGTGAATACCAATGTAATATTGGTGTTAATAAATGAAATTTTATAATTAATAGCACTACCAATGCAAAAAATCACTAAAGAAGTATACCTTAAATGGTATGAAGATATGTTATTCTGGCGAAAGTTTGAAGACAAACTAGCTGCAGTATATATCCAACAAAAAGTAAGAGGTTTTCTTCATCTTTATAATGGTCAAGAAGCAGTATTAGCAGGAGCTTTACATGCAATGGATCTTTCTAAAGATAAAATGATTACTGCATATAGAAATCATGTACAACCAATAGGAATGGGAGTAGATCCTAAACGCGTAATGGCAGAATTATTTGGTAAAGCAACAGGAACTTCACAAGGTCTTGGTGGTTCTATGCACATTTTTTCAAAAGAAAAAGGATTTTATGGTGGTCATGGTATTGTTGGTGGGCAAATTCCTTTAGGTGCAGGAATGGCATTTGGAGATAAATATCACAATACAGGAGCAGTAACTATTTGCTGTTTTGGTGATGGTGCAGCTAGACAAGGTTCTTTACATGAAACTTTTAACATGGCAATGCTTTGGAAATTACCAGTAGTATTTGTTTGCGAAAACAACGGTTACGCAATGGGAACTTCTGTAGAACGTACTGCAAATCATACCGATGTATGGAAACTAGGTTTAGGTTACGAAATGCCTTGTGGTCCTGTAGATGGAATGAACCCAATAAAAGTTGCCGAAGCTTTTGATGAAGCTCTAGAACGTGCTCGTCGCGGTGATGGTCCAACATTTTTAGAATTAAAAACATATCGTTATAGAGGACACTCTATGAGTGATGCACAACATTACAGAACAAAAGACGAAGTAGAAGAATACAAGAAAATTGACCCTATTACACAAGTAAAAGAGGTGATTTTAGATAAAAAATATGCTTCAGAAGACGATATTAAAGTTATCGACAAGAGAGTAAAGGCTCTAGTTCTCGAATGTGAAAAATTTGCAGACGAGTCTCCTTATCCAGATAAAAACGTAATGTACGATGTCGTTTACGAACAAGAAGATTATCCATTTTTACAACATAAATTATAAGCTATGGCAGAAATAATAAATATGCCTCGATTGAGTGACACGATGGAAGAAGGTACTGTTGCAGCGTGGCTTAAAAAAGTAGGTGATACAATTGAAGAAGGAGATATTCTTGCAGAAATTGAAACCGACAAAGCAACGATGGAGTTCGAATCTTTTCATGAAGGTGTTTTATTACACATTGGTGTGCAAGAAGGAGAGACTACTAAAGTAGATGAACTTTTAGCAATTATAGGAGAAGAAGGAGAAGATATTTCTGCATTACTTTCAGGTGCAAATCAAGAAGCTCCAAAAACAGAAGAAAAAGAAGAAGCAACTACTTCTAGCGAAACAGCAACTACTTCAGAAAAACAACAAGAATTACCTGAAGGAGTAATTGTGGTTACTATGCCAAGATTAAGCGATACCATGGAAGAAGGTACGGTTGCAACATGGCTTAAAAAAGTAGGAGAAGAAGTAGAAGAAGGAGACATACTTGCAGAAATTGAAACAGACAAAGCAACGATGGAGTTTGAGTCTTTTCAATCTGGAACTTTATTATACATAGGTCTAAACGAAGGAGATTCTGCTAAAGTTGATTCTCTTTTAGCTATCATTGGTCCAAAAGGAACAGATGTTTCCGCAGTAGCCAAAAACTTTAAAGTAGAAGGAGATGCTCCTGCTGCTAAAAAAGAGGAAGCACCAAAAGCAACAGAAACTAAATCTGAAGCACCTAAAAAAGCAGTATCTAAACCGGCAGTTAAACCATCTAATACAAATACAACTTCGGGGGATAGAGTATTAGCTTCTCCATTAGCTAAAAAAATGGCAGAAGAAAAAGGAGTTAATTTAACTCAGGTAGCAGGTTCTGGTGAAAATGGCAGAATTATAAAAAGAGATATAGAAAACTTTACTCCATCTACATCCGGTACATCCGTTGGTAAATTTGTACCAACAGGACAAGAAGATTTTGATGAGGTACCAAATTCTAACATGCGTAAAGCGATTGCTAAAAACCTAGCGAAATCTAAATTTACAGCACCACATTATTATTTAAATGTGGAGTTTGATATGGAGAATGCTATCGCATTTAGAAAACAATATAACTCTATTCCAGATACAAAAATATCTTATAACGATATGATTGTTAAAGCATGTGCTTTAGCATTAAAAGTGCATCCTCAAGTAAATTCGCAATGGTTTGATGACAGAATGCAATTAAATAATCATGTACATGTTGGTGTTGCAGTAGCTGTACCAGATGGTTTATTAGTTCCTGTAGTAAAATTTGCTAACGAGCAAAGTTTAACTCAAATAGGAGCTGCTGTAAGAGATTATGCAGGGAAAGCAAGAAATAAAAAGCTTGCATTAGATGAAATGGAAGGAAGTACTTTTACTATTTCAAATCTTGGAATGTTTGGTATAGAAAGTTTTACATCTATTATTAATCAGCCAAACTCGGCAATACTTTCTGTTGGTAATATTGTTGAAAAGCCAGTAGTAAAAGAAGGAAAAATTGTAGTGGGTAACACGATGAAGCTAACGCTTGCTTGTGATCACAGAACAGTGGATGGAGCAACAGGAGCACAGTTTTTACAAACCTTAAAAGGGTATATTGAAAACCCTGTTACTATGCTAGTATAATACATTATTTGTATTTAAAATAAAGGCATTCCGAGCGCAGTCGAGGAGTTGCAATAAAACAAAAGCCTAATTCAATTATTTGAGTTAGGTTTTTTTTATCTTTAAACTCTAAAACAATCTCATGAAAAAAATATTAGCATTATTAATTTTGGTTTCGGTTTTAAGCTGTGTTACTACAAACAAAAGCACAGGGCCTTCTGTAAAGTCGATTCAAGAAAGTATGGAGTATTTGGCTTCAGATGCACTAGAAGGTAGAGCAACAGGTAGTATTGGTATAGAAAAAGCTGCTGTGTATATTGAAGATTTCTTAAAAAAGAATAACATTAAACCTTATTTTGAGACCTATCGAGATAATTTTGAGATAGAATCTAAAAGTAGTTCTGATAAATCAACAGATCCTAATATCATTAAAGGATTTAATATCGTTGGTGTTGTAGAAGGAAATGACCCAAAATTAAAAAGCGAATTTATCCTTTTAGGTGGTCATTATGATCATATAGGTTTCGCAAAAGAAGTGAACGGTGATTCTATTGCTAATGGAGCTAACGATGATGCTTCAGGAACAATCGCTGCCATGGAACTTGCAGCTTATTTTGCAAAAACAAAAACCAATAAGCGAAGTATTCTTGTGACGCTTTATGCTGCAGAAGAATTAGGTTTAAAAGGATCAACTCACTTAGCGAAAAGACTAAAAAAAGAGAAATTAAATGCCTATACAATGATTAATTTTGAAATGATTGGTGTACCAAGAGCCGCAGATCAATCCATGGCATACATGAGTGGTTTTGAAAGATCTAATTTTGCAGAAACCTTAAATAGATATGCAGGAGAGGAAGTAGTTGGTTTTTTTCCTAAAGCAAAAGAGTTTAATTTATTCATGAGATCCGATAATTTTCCATTTTTTAGTGAATTTAATATTCCTGCACATGCAATTTCAACATTCGATTTTACAAATTTTGAATATTACCACCACGTCGATGATGAAGCAGATAAAATGGATTACGAGCATATGACTAGTTTTATTAATAAAATGATTCCAGCTTTTGAAGGAATGATGAATGCACCAACTAAAGAAGTTATACTAAAAGATGAGTAAAAATATAATAATTACAGGAACAAGCAGAGGGATAGGTTTCGAACTGGTTCACCTTTTTGCAAATCAAGGACATAATGTATTAGCATTATCTAGAAATGCGCAACCAATTAATAATCTACATTTTGATAATATAAACTCAATGGCTTTCGATTTATGTAAAGCAGAAGACTATAAGAAAGTGGAAACTTTCATTAAAACCGAATGGAAACAAGTAGACATTTTAATTAATAATGCAGGCACCTTATTAAATAAACCTTTTGCCGAAACGACCATGGAAGATTTTGAATATGTTTATAAAACCAATGTCTTTGGTGTAGCAGAAATGTCTAGAATTACATTACCGTTTATGAAAAAAGATAGTCATGTTGTCACTATTAGTTCTATGGGTGGTGTGCAAGGCAGCATAAAATTTCCTGGACTAGCAGCCTATAGTTCTAGTAAAGGAGCAGTAATTACTTTAACCGAATTATTAGCAGAAGAACATAAAGAAACCGGACCACAATTTAATGTGTTAGCTTTAGGAGCAGTACAAACCGAAATGTTAAAAGAAGCCTTTCCGGATTACGATGCACCTACAACTGCAAAGCAAATGGCAACATATATTCATGATTTTGCACTAACTGGTAATAAATTGTTTAATGGTAAAATGTTACAGGTTTCCAATTCTACACCTTGATTTTTAAGGAACCATAGAAGGAGGTAGAAGGCATTTTGTTTATTCTATAATTTCGTAGTCTATACTCAATTTTCGTAGTGCTCGTAAAGCAGAACCAGAATTTTTATCTGTAACTTCAATATCTACTGCATCTCCTTCTAATAAGATACTTGTTAGTTCGTTAGCTAAAGATTCGCCAATATTTAATGAAATCTCAGTTATACATTTGGCTATTGCTCTTTTATCTGGCCTTATAGCATCACAAGACAATAAGTTTAATTTCATAATTAGGCTTTATTTTATGCAATATAACTAGAGTTCTCTTAGCTAAGAGGTTATATTTAAAATATTATTCATTACCACAAAGTCTAAAAGAATTCCATGCGCATGTATTATCGGTAAAGTGAAACGAAGTTTGCAGTTTTCTTTTACTAAGTCCAATAGATAAACTATTTTAGCCATCATGCAAAATACGCTAAACAACTATATTCCAGAGCAAGCTATTCCTCATGTTTTAAACTTATTAAAACATGATAATTTGGTGGTAAAAGTTAAAAAGGAGCGAAAAACGAGACATGGAGATTATAGAAAACTTCCAAATAATAAACACCAAATATCCATAAATGCGAATCTTAATAAATATCGGTTTTTAATAACGTTAATTCATGAAATTGCACACTTAGAAGCCTTTCAGAAATATGGAAACCTTATAAAACCGCATGGTAAAGAATGGAAACAAACATTTCAGCATTTAATGCTTCCTGTTTTAAATCCAGATGTATTTCCAATGCAATTATTACCATTATTGGCAAAACATTTTAAAAACCCAAAAGCTTCTAGCGACACAGACACGCAATTGGCCTTAGCTTTAAAGCAGTTCGACGAACCAAATAATAAAGACTATGTTTTTCAAGTACCTTTGGGTAAATCTTTTAAACTTTACAATGGTAGAGTATTTGTTAAAGGACAAAAACGAGTTAAACGTATTGAGTGTATAGAAGTTACTACAGGAAAAATGTATCTTTTCAATCCCAATGCAGAAGTAGAAATATTAAATGAGTAAGATGAACAAAAATAATTATGCCATATTAATGGCTGGAGGAGTAGGATCAAGGTTTTGGCCAATAAGTACAAAAGAGTTTCCAAAGCAGTTTCACGATATGTTGGGAACAGGAGAAACGCTTATTCAAAAAACATTTAATCGTTTAGCAAAAATAATTCCGCAAGAAAATATATTCATTCTAACGAATGAAAAATATAACGATTTGGTTTTCGAACAATTGCCTCAAGTAACCAAACGTCAAGTAGTATTAGAACCTGCTATGCGAAATACAGCTCCTTGTATTTTATATGCATCCTTAAAAATTCAGAAAGAAAATGAAGATGCAGTTATGATAGTTGCACCAAGTGATCATTGGATAGAAGACGAAAATACATTTACACAAAATGTGCAACAAGCTTTTAATTTTTGTGCAGACAACGATGCGCTAATGACACTTGGGATTAAACCAACATTTCCTAATACTGGTTTTGGTTATATTGAATTTGATAAAAAAACTAGTACAGCAATAAAAAATGTAAACCAGTTTAGAGAAAAGCCAAATTACGAAACAGCGAAAGAGTTTATCGCACAAGGGAATTTTTTATGGAATGCAGGGATTTTTATGTGGAGTGTAAAAAGTGTCGTACAAGCTTTTAAAAATAATCAACCAGAATTATTTGCTTTATTTTCGCAAGGAACTGCTGTTTATAATACAGAATTTGAAGATGATTTTATTTTAGAAAATTATCCAAAGGCAGAAAACATATCTGTAGATTATGCCATCATGGAAAAATCTAAAAATGTATATGTATTACCTGCAGAATTCGATTGGAATGATCTTGGAACCTGGGGGAGTTTATATGATAAATTAGATAAGGATCAAAACAATAATGCTGTTGTTAATGCTAAAACATTAACCCATGATGCTTCGGGTAATATGATACGTTCCAAAAAAGGTAAAGTAGTAGTAGTTGATGGATTAGAAGATTATATTATTGTAGATAAAGACGAAGTATTACTTATCTTTCCAAAGGCAAAAGAGCAGGATATTAAAAAAGTACTTCAAAATGTGAAAAATACTTTTGGCGAACAATATGAATAAAATGATTTTTTGTTATTTTAACAAGATCTAAGGATTATGCATGATTAACTATGAGTGAAGAAAATAAATTTAATTTTTCTGAGGAAGAAAATACTGCTAAAGATGAAGCTGTAAAGCAATCTA
Source organism: Oceanihabitans sp. 2_MG-2023 (assembly GCF_030547245.1). Taxonomy (GTDB): domain Bacteria; phylum Bacteroidota; class Bacteroidia; order Flavobacteriales; family Flavobacteriaceae; genus Oceanihabitans. The sequence goes on along the minus strand of NZ_JAUOQT010000009.1, from coordinate 56,443 downwards.
AAAAAGCAGTACAAGAGGGAGCAAAAGGATTATTGCAAAGTATAAAACATTTTTTTAGCGAACTCTTAGATTTTAGAGAAGATACCGATAGAGACGCAACTATAGAGGCTATAAAAGGAGATATTCCTTTTAAAGGTGCAACTGCATGGATTTTAATTTGCTCTATTTTTGTAGCATCTGTAGGTTTAAATGCAAATTCTACAGCGGTTGTAATTGGAGCCATGTTAATTTCGCCATTAATGGGACCAATTCTTGGAATTGGACTTTCGGTGGCTATTAATGATATTGATACCTTAAAAAAATCGTTAATCAATTTTGGTGTCATGATTTTGCTAAGTGTACTTACCGCTTTTTTATTCTTTAAATTTTTTCCTTTACAAGAACAATCCTCCGAATTATTAGCCAGAACAAAGCCTGATATTCGCGATGTTTTGATTGCATTTTTTGGTGGTTTAGCATTAATTATTGCACGAACAAAAAGAGGTACTATTGCTTCGGTAATTTTTGGAGTAGCAATTGCTACAGCATTAATGCCACCATTATGTACGGTTGGTTATGGATTAGCTTATGCTTTAAATGATGATCTTTCGGTAGGTTTAAAGTTTGCATCAGGAGCAATGTATTTGTTTATTATAAATACTATTTTTATTGCTCTAGCAACATTTTTAGTGCTTAAAGTACTTCGTTTTCCTATGCTTAAATATGCTAATTCGGCAAAACGTAAACGTATTTCAAGACTAGCGTCTTTTGTTGCTATTTTAGTCATGATTCCAGCTGTACTTACTTTCTTAAATGTATTACGTGAAAGTAATTTTAACAACGATGCAAAACGATTTATTTCTCATGAATTAGAAGCATTACCTAATGCAAGTTATATAAAAAAGAATGCTGCTATTGTTTATAATCCTACCGATATATCTACCATAGAATTAACTACTTTTGGTGCAGATGAAATTCCAGAAGCGACCGTTGCCGTTTTGCAACAGCGTTTTAATAATTATACTGCATTAAAAGATGCCAAATTACAGGTGAATCAAGTCAAGAATAGAATTGTAAATAATCTGGAATATATGGAGGAATTGCGAACACGTGATTCTCTAGATTTGATGTCGCAACAACAAAAAATCGCCTATTTAGAAGACAAAGTGAGAAGGCTTTCTAAGTTTGAAAAAGATTTCATTCCTTTTGAAGAATTAAGCCTTGAAGTGAAAATTAATTATGAAAATGTAGAGCAATTCTCCTATGCAAATGTGATACATTCTAACTTTTCGAAGCTAGATACGGTTGCTGTTTTTACAGTAAAATGGAACGATTCACTTACTACTCCAGAACGTAGAGTAAAAGACAAAAAGAAATTAGAAAGCTGGTTGAAATTAAAGTTGAAACTGGATACGCTAGTTGTACAATAACAAGGCAATAATGTATGCTCCCATATGGAGCATGCGCTTTTGTTAAAGTTGTTTACTGATGCTCTTTCAAGTACATTTTGCGTACTTTTTTAAACAGTTCAGAAGAGTAAACAAAGTCTGTTACAACTTTATTATCTGTAATAAAAATGTTTTCTTTAGAGCCTTCCCAAGCTTTTAAGCCATCTTTTAAAAACACAATTTTTTCTCCAATTTCCATTACAGAATTCATGTCGTGTGTATTAATAATGGTTGTTATATTATATTCGTCTGTAATTTCTTGAATTAAATTATCGATTACAATTGCTGTTTTAGGATCTAATCCAGAATTTGGTTCATCGCAAAATAAATATTTTGGTTTATTTACTATCGCTCTTGCAATAGCAACACGTTTTTGCATACCACCAGAAGCTTCACTAGGCATTTTGTTATGTGCATCTGGAAGATTAACACGTTTTAAAACAAAATCTACACGATCCTGCATCTCGCTTTTACTTTGTTTGGTAAACATACGTAAAGGAAACATGACATTTTCAGCAATAGTCATAGAATCAAATAAAGCAGAGCCTTGAAATACCATACCCATTTCACTCCGTAAATTTCGTTTTTGATCACTAGTTAATTCGGAGTATATATTACCATCATAGGTTATAGTTCCTTCATCTTTTTCAAAAAGCCCTAATAAACATTTTAAAAAAACGGTTTTACCAGAACCACTTTGACCAATAACTAAACTGGTTTTTCCATTTTCAAAAGTAGTGCTAATTCCTTTTAAAATATGAGCGTCGCCAAAAGACTTATGTATATTTTTTACCTCTATCATTAGCTTAGCAACATTTGAGTTAATATATAATTTAAAAGAATGATTACCACACTTGTCCAAACAAAAGATGTAGTACTTGCTTTACCAACTTCTAATGCTCCACCTTTCATGAAAAATCCATGAAAAGAAGGTATGGTTGCTAGTAAGAATGCAAATGCAAAAGTTTTAATGAACGCATATGCTATATGAAATGGAATAAAATCGGTTTGAATACCAATAATATAATCATCTATAGAACTATAACCTCCAAAAAAACACGCAGCCATTCCACCAACAATACCTAAAAACATGGCAATAGATATTACAAAAGGGTAGAGCATAAGTGCTATAAATTTAGGGAAAACTAAATAGTTAATTGCGTTTATCCCCATAACTTCTAAAGCATCGATTTGCTCGGTAACCCGCATAGTACCTATGCTTGATGTGATAAATGATCCTACCTTTCCAGCCATGATAATTGAAATAAAAGTAGGAGCAAACTCTAATATAATAGATTGTCTGGTGGCAAAACCAACCAAATATTTTGGTATTAAAGGGTTGTCAATATTTAATGCCGTTTGTATAGTAACTACACCACCAACAAAAAAGGAAATAAAGGCAACAATACCTAGGGAGCCCATGATGAGGTCATCAATATCTTTAAAGATTAATGTTTTCATTACAGACCATTTTGTAGGTTTGCGAAACATGTCTTTAATCATTATAAAGTAAGCTCCTATATTATGAAGGTATGTCATAAACAAATTTGTTAATGCTAAAGTATAAAACTAAGACGTATTTAACGATAAATTAATTGAAAAAGGAAAATTTAAAAGCTATAAATCTGTATTTTTGAAAAAATAAATTTAATCATACTATTATGAAACCTTTATTATACATTTTTGCCTTCTCTTTATTTTTTGGATGTAAAGCGCAAACGAACTACACTACACAAACTAATCTAGAAGCTAAAATAGAGTTAAACGCAAGACCAAAATTAGTTGTTGGTATTGTTGTCGATCAAATGCGATACGATTATTTAACCCGTTTTTATAACAAGTTTGGAGAAGGTGGCTTTAAAAAATTAATGAACGATGGATTTAATTGTAAAAATAATCATTACAATTATATACCAACATATACAGGTCCAGGGCATACTTCTATATATACTGGAACAACTCCAAAAAACCACGGTATTATTGCTAATAATTGGTATGATAAAGAGATTAAAAAATCGGTCTATTGTGCAGGAGATGATACAGAGAACTCTGTTGGTACAACGGCAACTTCTGGTCAAATGTCACCACGTAGAATGAAAACAACAACCTTTGCAGATGAAAATAGATTGTTTACGCAAATGCGTGGAAAAACGATAGGTATTTCTGTAAAAGATAGAGGCGCAATTTTACCTGCAGGCCATACTGCAAATGCAGCATATTGGTTTCATGGAAAAGAGGAAGGTAACTGGATTACAAGTACATATTATAGAAATGATTTGCCGAATTGGGTTATTGATTTCAATGCTTCAGATGCTGCAGCATCTTACTTAAAACCATGGAGTACATTACATGATATTAATACATATACTGAAAGTGGCACAGATTTAAATACTTTTGAAGGTGGTTTTAAGGGTAAAGAATCTGCAACATTTCCTTATGACTTAAAAGCATTAAGTAAAGAAAATAACGGATTTGATATTTTAAAGGCTACTGCTTATGGAAATGCTTTAACTGCCGATTTTGCTATTGCTGCAATAGATGGAGAGCAGTTAGGGCAAGATAATATTACAGATGTTTTGGCAGTGAGTTTTTCTAGTACAGATTATGTTGGACATAATTTTGGAGTGAACTCTAAAGAAATACAAGATACATACTTACGATTAGATAAAGATATCGAGCGTATTATTAATGCTCTAGATGCTAAAGTTGGAAAAGGCGAATATACTTTATTTCTAACATCAGATCATGGTGCAGTAGATGTACCGTCGTATTTACAAAGTGTAAACATACCTTCTGGTTATTTTGATTCTAAAGATTTTAAAAGCAAGTTAAGTAGCTTTATATCTAAAAGATTTGGAGCTAGTGATTTATTAGAAAACGGAAGTAATAATCAAATATTTTTAAATAGAGAGCGTATCGCTTTATTGGGCTTAAATTTAGAAGATGTGCAAGAAGCAATAGTAAATGAGCTTATCACATATAAAAATATAGATAAAGTATATTCTGCGACTACTATGCAAACTACAGATTTTACTAGCGGAATTGAAGAACTATTACAAAATGGATTTAACCAAAAACGTTCTGGAGATATTTTAGCAGTTTTAGATCCTGCGGTTATATCTTATAGCAAAACAGGTTCTACTCACGGTTCTGGTTTAAATTACGATACACATGTGCCACTTTTATTCTATGGTAAAGGAATAACAAAAGGAAGTACTTATCAAAAGACGGTAATTACAGATATTGCTCCTACAATTTCTGCTCTTTTAGGAACTAGTTTCCCTAATGGTGCTACAGGAATTCCTTTAGAGTTTGTGCTTAAAGAATAATGGTTTTCCATTTTTGATTTAGTGGAAATAATCTACATAAAAAAGGCTTAAAATTATATGTTTTTAAGTCTTTTTTCTGTTTTTATAAGTAGGAATATAACAGAACCAATAATTAAAATAACATTGGTTATTTTTTCTGAAGCTCCATAACGAATAGAAAAGAAACTATTTATAAGAGAAATTATTAGAAGTACAAGACCAATTATAGTTAATAATCTAGCAGCGTATTTTTGTGCGAAATCCCATTTTTTCTGATTTTGCATCGAACGATTCGTTCGGTAACCATACAGGCTATTTATTTTCTTTGGTGGAAATATTTGCATGAAAACTCCTGTTATTATAAATATAATACCAACTAAAGCAAGTATTTCTAACAAGAAGTTAAAGGGTATCATTTTCTATATAAAAAGTAATTATTTACTAAATCAATGTAGGTTTGTTTTGCTTGATCTTCTGTAATACTTTGAATTTGAAATAAAGCATTCGTTTTAAATGCGTTTATAATTTCTTTCTTACTACTAGGTCTACTATAGTCGTTTGTAGCCTTTTTATAATAAGCATATAAACGTAACAAGAAATCTGCAGGAAATGGACCTTCATGCATATTTATTCTTGCAACTGCATCTTTAAATGCTATATCTAATTCTTCAGAAGTCATTATTTTTCTGCTATAATACTTTCGCCACCACGTACTTTTTGGTTAATCGAAACATTAATCTTGGTATCTAAAGGTAAATATAAATCTACTCTCGAACCAAATTTAATAAAACCAGAATCGCTACCTTGCGTTGCAGTATCTCCTTCTTTAGCATAGTTAACAATACGTTTAGCTAGAGCACCTGCAATCTGCCTGTATAGTACTTTACCGTAAGTATCGTTTTCTACTACTACAGTAGTACGTTCGTTTTCTTCACTAGCTTTTGGGTGCCAAGCAACTAAGTATTTTCCTGGATGGTATTTGCTAAATAAGACTTTTCCGTTTATTGGGTAACGTGTTACATGTACATTTAAAGGAGACATAAAAACACTTACTTGTAATCTCTTTTCTTTAAAGTATTCTTTTTCAAAAACTTCTTCAATAACAACTACTTTTCCGTCTACAGGAGAAAGTACGTGATTGTTATTGTTTACCGTATTTCGTTTTGGATTTCTAAAAAACTGAAGAATTAAAATTAGAAATACACCAACGACAGTAAATAATAATATTTGAAGCCAATTTAAGGCAACAAAATTATCAATAAGTAAATAACAGCCTACAACTATAATAAATGTAATTGCTATAATTTTATAACCTTCTTTATGAAACATAATGTGAAATTCTTAAAAATAAATAAATAAATGGAGCTGCAAATATAATACTATCAAACCTGTCTAGCAATCCTCCATGTCCAGGCATAATAACGCCACTATCTTTTACATTGGCTTGGCGTTTAAATTTAGATTCTATTAAATCTCCTAAAGTGCCAAATACACTAACTATAATGCCTATTACTAACCAATATGTAAATCGCAATGTGTTGGTGTATTCGGCTATAAAATAACTAGCTATACAAGCAAATAATAGACCACCAAGAAAACCTTCTACAGTCTTTTTTGGTGAAATGCTAGGAAAAAGTTTTTGCTTTCCGAAGCGAGATCCAACCAAGTAAGCAAAGGTGTCATTAACCCAAACTAAGATAAAACAACCTAGTAAAATATTCGGATTGTACTCTGGATAATAATTTGCAATAAGGATTAAAAATACAAATGCGCTTGAAATATAAAAAGTAGTAAGAATAAATCTTTTAGAACTAAAAAGGGGAATTGTTTTTTCAGAAAACAAATCTTTAATTAAAAATAAAAGAACAAAAATGGTGATTACTTGTAGTATTTGTGTGGCTTCGTCTAAACCTATAGAAGAATTCATTACTAACTGCCAATAACCAAAAATGAAATAAAGAATAGTAAAAAGAATATAAGATATAGGGCTTTTTAATTGGATTAGTTTTTTAAACTCTGCTAAACAAATAAGACCAAAAATAAAAAATAGAATAATTAATGCATGTTTGTTATACAACGAAAAAACAAGTAGTAATACATAAATTAATCCTGAAAATGCGCGAATAGCAATATCTTTCATCTATTGGTTTTGGGTTTTTTTAAAGAACAGATGTATTGTTTTTAGTACATACATTTTTTAAAGGTTTCATCTTAAAGATCTTCTAAAAGCAGCAAATATAAGTTTTTTGAACTACTTCCATAGGTTAAGAAGTCTTTTTCATCACTAGATTTAAAGTGTTTAATGGTCGTGATGTTTGTAGGTATTTTTTGTTTGTTTTTCTTTTTTATCCCTTTTAAACCTTCTCCAATGTTTTCTACAATTTGACTTGTAGTAGCGAATACCACAAAGTTATCTGGCAATTCGTTTAATTTTTTTTCTGCTATTTGGTTAGAAGAAATAAGTAAAGACCCGTCATCAGCAATAAGATTTTCGCAGGTAGTAAGCATATATTCTGTTTCAGGGATTTTTTTGGAAACATTTAAATTAACATTAGAAAATTTGTCTTGTAAATTTGTGTCTAGTATAAATACTTTAGCTTCTTGCCAATTATTTTCAATAATAATTTGCTGCATACAGTCAAAAATTTCATTTAAATTTTCACAATACAAGAACTTGCCACCATTAGATTTAAAGTTTATTGTAAACTTTTCATCTATTGGGAGTTTAATTTCTGGCATGTATTTGCCACGTTTGTCCGATTGTAATTCTTCTTCTGATGTATCAGATTTAGAACCAAATATTTTTCTAAAAAGACTCATTTAAATTATAGCTGGTTTTGCTTTAGCTATAGCGTTTTTCAAAGATAAAAAATCTTAAATTAACCAATGGGTTAATTTAAGATTTTAAATTAATGTTAACAATTTTTTTGAAGAAATTACTTTTCTAAAAGTGCTTCATCTTCTGTTTTAAAAGGTCTTTTTCCTAATAGCTCTTCTAAATCGTCTTTAAAAATCACTTCTCTTTCTATAAGTCTATTTGCAAGTTTGTCTAGAACATCTCTTTTCGACTCTAATAAATCTAATGCACGTTGAAATTGTGTTTCAATAATGTTTTTAATCTCATTATCAATCAATTCAGCAGTTTTCTCACTGTATGGTTTTACAAAACCATTTTCTCCAGCTGGATCATAAAAAGTTATGTTACCAACTTTTTCGTTTAGTCCATAAATCATAACCATTGCTTTTGCTTTTTTAGTTACGTTTTCTAAATCGCTTAAAGCTCCAGTAGATATTTGATTAAATACAATTTTTTCGGCAGCACGTCCTCCCATTGTTACGCATATTTCATCTAAAAACTTTTCTGTTCTTGTAATATATGCTTCTTGTGGTAAGTACCAAGCTGCACCAAGAGATCTTCCTCTAGGTACAATAGTTACTTTTACTAAAGGATCTGCATGTTCTAAAAACCAACTTACAGCAGCGTGACCAGCTTCGTGATATGCAATCGTTTTCTTTTCTTCGACAGAAAACAGGTTGCTTCTTTTTTCAAGTCCACCAACTATTCTATCTACAGCATCTAAGAAATCTTGTTTCTCTACTGCTTTTTTATTTGTTCTCGCAGCAATTAATGCAGCTTCGTTACAAAGGTTTGCAATATCTGCTCCAGAAAATCCTGGTGTTTGTTTTGCTAAAAAGTCTATATCTAAACCTTCTACTTTTTTAAGAGGTCTTAAGTGTACATCAAAAATTGCACGACGCTCTGTTAAGTTTGGTAAGTCTACAAAAATTTGTCTATCGAAACGACCTGCACGCATTAAAGCTTTATCTAAAATATCGGCTCTATTGGTTGCTGCCAAGACGATTACGTTTGTGTTTGTACCAAAACCATCCATTTCAGTTAATAATTGGTTTAAGGTGTTTTCACGTTCGTCATTAGATCCTGACATCGCGTTTTTACCTCTAGCACGACCAATAGCATCAATTTCATCAATAAAAATAATTGCAGGCGATTTTTCTTTGGCTTGTTTAAATAAATCTCTAACACGAGATGCACCAACTCCTACAAACATTTCTACAAAATCAGATCCAGATAAAGAAAAGAAAGGTACTTTAGCTTCTCCAGCTACTGCTTTAGCTAATAAGGTTTTTCCTGTTCCTGGAGGTCCTACTAATAATGCTCCTTTTGGTATTTTACCACCTAAGTTTGTGTATTTTTCTGGGTTTTTTAAGAAATCTACAATTTCTTGAACTTCTTCTTTAGCCCCTTCTAAACCAGCAACATCTTTAAAAGAAGTTTTTACTTCTGTGTTTTGATCAAAAAGTTTTGCTTTAGATTTTCCGATATTAAATATTTGGCCTCCAGCGCCACCACCAGAACCACCAGACATACGACGCATAATAAATACCCAAACTCCTATTAAAAGTATAAAAGGTATTAATCCAATCAATAAATCACCCCAAGCATTTGAAACCGTTTTATTACTTAAAATATCGTATTTACCAATTGCTTTAAGGTCGTTTTCAAAGTTCTGTAAATCACCAATTTCAAAACTATAGTTTGGTAACTTTGTAGAACTAGGTATAAAACTAGAAGGTTTAGATTTCTTGTGTATTTCTTTATTTTGCGCCTCTGTTGTTAAATAAACGTTTGCTTCGTGTCTGTTTATTATTTCCACTTTTGCTACATCATTATCTTTTGCATATTCAAAAAATTGTGATGGAGTTATTGTTTTTGCGTCTTGTAAACTACTTCCGTTTAAAAATTGCATTAGTATAAAAACGGCAATAATGCCACCATATATCCAATAATAATTAAACTTGGGTTTTTTGCTATTTGTGTTTTTTTCGTTTGCCATATTTTTTCCCACGAAAGTGGTAATCCTGTTTAATAGTTAGATTCTATAACTGTAGTTTTTGCGTCTCCCCAAAGACTCTCAATGTCATAATACTCTCTAATGTGTTTTTGAAATACATGAACAACTACGTTTACATAATCCATTAAAACCCATTCGGCATTATCTAAACCTTCTACATGCCAAGGTTTATCTTTTAAATCTTTGCTAACTTTTTTCTGTACAGAATTAACAATAGCACTTACTTGTGTGTTAGAAGTACCTTCACAAACTATAAAGTAGTCACAAACTGTATTTTCTATTTCTCGTAAATCTAGAATGTTTATATTTTGTCCTTTTACATCTTCAATTCCAGCTAATATACCTGCGATTAGTTGGTCTGGATTTGTTTGTTCTTTTGTCATTAATATGAATTAAATTTGTGCAAAGTTATTATTTTTTTAGTTCTTTATACTGTTAAAAATCTATAAGATTTAAAAGCACTAATATAATGCGTATAATCAAACTTAATGCCATCAACTCTACGAATACTTTTTTAAAAGAATTAAGTGCTAAAGAGGCTGTAATAGATTATACTGTAGTGCAAACAGATTATCAAACGAATGGGCGTGGGCAAATTGGGACTTCTTGGTCTGCTAATTCTGGTGAAAACCTTATGTTTAGTGTGGTTAAAGATATTTCTTTTTTAGGTTTCGAACAGCATTTTTATATCAGTATTACTGTAGCCCTTGCAATAATTAAGACATTAAAAGCGCATGAAGTACCTAAATTAAATATTAAATGGCCTAACGACATTTTGTCAGAAAATAAAAAAGTTTGTGGTGTTTTAATAGAAAATAGTATCAAACAAAATAAATTTAAAGACTCTATAATAGGAATTGGTATTAACGTAAATCAAATTCATTTTGAAAATTTACCACAAGCTTCGTCATTAAAAGTACAAACAGGAAAGGTTTTTGATGTAGATGAAATTTTATTTCAATGTATTGAAAACCTGAAGTACTATTTTTCGTTTTTAGAAAGTGGAAACTTAGAAGTATTAAAGACAACTTATGAAAAATACTTGTTTCGAAAAAATAAACCTTCTACGTTTAAAGACATAGAAGGAGATATGTTTTCTGGTATTATACAATCTATTTCGCAAAACGGAAAGCTTCAAGTATTATTAGAAGATAATATTATAAAAGAATACGATTTAAAAGAAATTAAGCTTTTGTATTAAACAGCTTCTGGCATATTATTAGCCAAAGTTTCAATAAACTTACTTATTGGTTTTTTTATCATCATTGCCATCATTGCGTTAAACTCTCCTGCAAAAGATAATTGTACTTCGCTAGTGTTTTCTGTAATTTCAATAATGTTGGCGGTTAAAGAAAAATCTAATTTCCCTCCAGCTGCACCTAAAACAACTTTGTTAGGAGCTTCTGTTTCTTTCTTTTTTAAAACAATTTCTGGCATCCCTTTTAAAGCAAAAAGAAATTTGTCCTTATCTAAAACTTCAAATTTGCTTATGTTTTCAGGCATTAAAGTTTCAAAATTCTTTATGTCACATAAAAAATCAAAAGTTTCTTGCGCAGATTTTTGAATGGTTGCTTTTGGAGATTGTAAATTCATTGTATTGTTTGTTGTTATTTGTTTAGTTGTTTATTGTGTTTTACAATATAACAATATTTATACTACTTCAAAAAGCGTTCCATTCACTAGGGTTTGCATTCCAATCGGATAAAGTTTGTAACTGGTCTTCAGTAATATATTTTGTATCTAATGCTTGTTCTAACAAGTTTTTATAATTACTTAAAGTGTGTAGTGTAATGTTTTCTTCTTTAAAATTTTGATCTGCAATAGCAAAACCATAAGAAAAAATGGCTACCATTCCTTTTACATTTACCTTAGCTTCTTTTAAAGCTTTTACAGCGTTTAAACTACTTTTCCCTGTGCTTATTAAGTCTTCTACAACTACAACGTTTTGTCCAGATTCTATAAATCCTTCTATTTGGTTTTTTCTACCATGGCTTTTAGCTTCAGGTCTTACATAAATAAAAGGTAGACCTAAATATTCTGCAACCAACATACCAATACCAATAGCTCCAGTAGCAACACCAGCAATGACATCTGGTTTACCATATTGCGATTCAATGTGTTTTCCCATCGTTTCACGAATATAATTTCGAATTGGCGGAAAAGATAATATGATTCTGTTGTCGCAATAAATTGGTGATTTCCATCCAGAAGCCCAAGTGAAGGGATCTTTCGGACTAAGTTTTATCGCATTAATTTGCAATAATACTTCTGCTGTTTTTTTGGCGGTATCTTTGTTAAAAATCATAGATGCAAAACTACATATAAATTTAATTTTATTGCTATTTGTTTTGAGCAAAAAAATGATATTTTTACAAAACCTAACCATACTAAAAATAATGTATCAAGTTTTTGTAAGCGACAAACCTATAGTACTTACTAATATTGTAGAAAAAGAATCTGGTTTTAAAAACTATTTGCTTGACTCTGTAGATATTCTAAAAGTTATTAAAGAGCTTAATACTACTTCCTTAAAAGAAGTTAGATTAATTCATAAAAAACCCGAAAAACTGCTTAAAAAGTTTTTGAAACTACTTCCAAATGTAGTTGCAGGTGGAGGAAAAGTTTTTAACCAAGAAGGAGAAATTCTCTTTATTTACAGAAATGATAAATGGGATTTACCAAAAGGAAAAACCGAGCCACATGAAACTATTGAAGAAACAGCAATTCGAGAAGTTGCTGAAGAAACTGGCGTTGCTGGTTTGAAAATAGTAAAACCTTTGCAAACTACGTATCATATTTTTAAGCGTAATGGTAAATATAAAATTAAGGTTACCTATTGGTTTGAAATGAAAACTAGTTTTACAGGGAAATTATATCCTCAAGAAAATGAAGGAATTACTAAAGTAGAATGGTTAAATCCCGCGCAAAGTCTAAAAGCTTTAGAAAACAGCTATGCGAATATTAAACTTTTGGTTTAGTTTCTATTTCAGTTTGTATACAGGATATTGTAAATGCGCTTTTTCATAATTTTCACTTTGTTTATGTAGCCAATCTAATTGTGCATACCAGTTATTAGCAAATTCTTTATCAAACGTTTTTTTGGTGTTAAACGCAATTTGAAGTTTTGGGTTCTTCATTAATAATTCTTTTGCTTTATCTTCCCAAACGTAAGGTGAAAATCCTTCTTTTTGTTGTAAGATGGTGTCGAAAAAATTCCAATTAAAGAAAGAATCTGGTGCTTGTGGTTCTAAAGTTTCCAATACATAACGAAGTGCTATTTGATTAGTGTGTATTATAATGTCGCCTTTTTTAAAAGACACTTTTTCTATGGAAGATTTGACAGTGGTATTATAGTGTTGGTAATGGCCTTCGTAAGGAGATTTTCTGGTCTCAAATTTGTCCACTTTATAGGATTCAACTTGTAAGGTAGTGTCTTTTTTAAGTGGTACTATTGCTACATGATTTACTTTTAACAATTCTATTACATGCCACCACCCTTGAGGAATTACATAAGCACTAGGAATACGTACAGAATCTGTTGGCTTAAAATAATTTTGGTATCTAACTTCTTTTGTAAAAGGTTTGCTTCTGTCAAACTTTAAACGTTCATTGTTTGTAATTTCACTTGGGATTTTTTTTCCTTCAAATCCTTTAAAATTTAAAGTAGAAACTTTTGTTGTGTCTACTATCCAGTTTAAAGGGTACGTTTTATTTTTTAGTAGTTTTTGATTATGGTTTTTGCGAAGCGTTTTAATTTTGTCACTATCTGCTTCCGTAATTTCAAGCATGCTTTTCATGAGTTCGTAAGTGCCTTCGACTCTTTGTTTATATGGTTTAAGCATGTGTGTTTCAACCATCATTCCTAAAGTATTAAATAAAGTGGTGTAACCTGTAGAATATCTTGGCGAATCCATAAACTGACTAAATCCTGCTTCTGGAACTTTATTAAACACATTAACATAAGGAGTGATGTCCCAATTTTTAGTGGCTAGTTTTTCTTCTAGTTTTGGCATCATTTCCGAGTGTAAATAGTTGCCTAAATCACCACCAAGTTTATTGTGCTGTGTAAATAAATGAGTTAAGGTATATTGGTAATCTGCACCATTACTGACATGGTTATCTATAAAAACGTCTGGTTGTACTAAATGAAATATTTGCGCAAAGGTTCTCGCGTTTTTGGTGTCACTTTTTATAAAATCTCTGTTCAAGTCGTAATTTCTAGCATTTCCTCTAAAACCATATTCTTTTGGCCCGTTTTGGTTGGTTCTTGTTGTGGTGTTTCTATTTAGACTTCCACCAATATTGTAAATAGGAATAGTAACTAAAACCGTGTTCTGTGGTGCTTTTATTTTTTGTTGTGCGATGTCTCGGAATAATAGCATGGTAGCATCAATGCCATCCGATTCTCCTGGATGAATGCCGTTATTAATTAATATAATACGTTTGTTTTTTCTTATTTCCGAAAAGTTGAAACTCTTTCCGTAATTTAAAGTGACTATATGTAAAGGTTTCCCAGAATCTGTTTCACCAATTGCTTGTATCGAGATTTCTGGAAATTCTTCCGCTAACTGCGAATAGTATTGAATTACTTCTTTATAGCTAGCAGTTTCAGTGCCTTGGCTTTTTTCGAAAGTAGTTGTAAAATCAAAATTTGATTTGTTTTTTTCCGAAGAACAAGAAGTCAATATAATAAGAAGCAATAAAAATTTCTTCATTTTTCAAACGTTTTAGTAGCTAATAAAAGTACAAATATAGTAATATGCACTTGCGTTTCTGTTAATTAACAGTACTTTTGCTGCTTCAAAAACAATGACATGACAGAGTTTATAAGAAAAATAGTTCCAAATGCAAAGGACGATGTGTTAGCAGGAATTACTGTTTCTCTAGCAATGATACCAGAAGTAGTGGCATTTGCCTTTGTTGCACAGATAGATCCTCTAATGGCTTTATCTGGAGCATTTATAATTGGTTTAATAACGGCAATTTTTGGGGGAAGACCAGGCTTAATTTCGGGAGCGGCAGGAGCGGTTGCTGTTATTTTTGTGAGTATGATTGCAGATGGGCATACCAAAGGAATGTTAATGGATACACCTATTGAAAACATGGGGTTTTTCTATTTAATGGCTTGTGTGGTGCTCATGGGAATTATTCAGATTTTTGCAGGTGTTTTTAAATTAGGACGCTTTGTTCGTTTAATTCCGCACCCTGTAATGATGGGATTTGTTAATGGTTTGTCGATTGTGATTTTTATGGCACAAGTAAAAATGTTTTCCCATAAATCTTTACAAGTTTCTGCTGCAGGAGTAAAAGAATATGTTAGTACTTATATGCAAGGAACCGAATTATATACTATGATTGGCTTGGTATTGCTAACAATGGGGATCATTTGGGGATTGCCAAAAATCACAAAAAAATTACCAGCAGCATTAACAGCTATTTTAGTAACGAGTCTTATTGTAGTTGGTTTTAATATGGATGTTTCTACAGTAGGGTCTTATATCATTGAAGGAGGAGGGACAGGTTTAAAAGGAGTGTTTCCAACACCAAACATGGAGCTTTGGGAAAAATTACCTTTTAATTTAGATACCTTAAAATTTATTGCATTACCAGCATTTTTAGCAGCTTCCGTTGGTTTAATTGAGTCATTAATGACAATGAATTTAGTAGATGAATTAACAGAAACAAGAGGAAACGGAAATAGAGAATGTGTTGCCCAAGGAGCAGGAAATATTGTTTCTGGTTTGTTTGGCGGAACAGGAGGTTGTGGTATGATTGGTCAAACCGTAATTAATATTAATGCAGGAGGAAGAGGGAGATTGTCTGGAATCATGATGGCAGTTACTTTATTGTCATTTATCTTATTTGCAGATAAATTGATTGAAATGGTGCCAATTGCAGCGTTAGTTGGCGTTATGTTTATGATGGTTATTGAAACTTTTGCTTGGTCTAGTTTTAGAATTTTAAAGAAAATACCATTGTCTGATGCTATTGTGCTTATTACCGTTTCATTAGTTACAGTATTTGTAGATTTAGCAGTAGCAGTATTTGTTGGAGTAATTATTTCGGCATTAGTTTTTGCCTGGGAAAATGCCAAGAAAATTAGAGCAAGGAAACGTGTAAAAGAAGATGGAACGAAAGTTTATGAAATTTGGGGACCATTATTTTTTGGAAGTATTCAGGCATTTAATGAAAAGTTTGATGCGAAAAATGATCCAGAGAAAGTAGAGATTGATTTTGTAGAATCTCGTATTAGTGATCATTCTGCTATTGAAGCTATTTTTAATTTAGTGGAAAAATATCAAGCAGAAGGAAAAAGTATAAAATTAAAACATTTAAGTGAAGACTGTAAGGTGTTGTTATATAAAGCAAGTCCAAAGTTTAGAGGTGTTATAGAGGAAGATGTAGATGATCCTAGATATCATTTAGCAGCTAACCCTGAAGATTTCCCTAAACCACTTTCAGAATATAAGTTTTAAAAAAAAGCGAGCCAATTGGCTCGCTTTTTTTTTAGTAGTGGTGTTATTTAACTCGAACACTATCTGGAACTAAAACCGTGTAATCCCCATTGTTTCTAATAACCTCTCGAACAATACTAGAACTTATATAGGATGTTCTGGCAGCGGTTAAAAGGAAAACGGTTTCTATTTTTGATAATTTTCTGTTGGTGTGTGCAATAGCTTTTTCAAATTCAAAATCGGCAGGATTTCTTAGGCCTCGCAATATAAATTCCGATTCCATTTCTTTACAAAAATCGATTGTTAAACCTTTATAGGTTACCACTTTTACTTTTGGCTCGTCTTTAAAAGATTCTTCTAAAAAACGCTTTCTATCTTCTAACGAAAACATGTATTTTTTTTCAGAGTTTACTCCAATTGCAACAATAACTTCATCAAAAAGTTTAACACCACGTTTAATGATATCATAGTGACCAAGGGTTATAGGATCGAAAGATCCAGGGAAAAGTGCTCGTCTCATAATTGTATCCTTATTACTTAAGGCGTTTTATTGTTAGTAGTATAAATATAGAAATATTAATTTAATGATTTGTATATACTGTTTACTTTCTGTCTACTTCAAAAATATTGCCGTTATTAAATAAATGTTGTAATTCTGTTTTAGAAAAAGAATCTATTTTAGTGGTGTAGTTTTCGTCTTTATTTATTCTATATATTTTGGATCTTCTAAATAAGTCAAAGTCATTTCTAATTACAAAAATACTATCCTTTGTTACTCTATTCACCTTCATAGTGGTATAGTAACCCTTTTTTGCAGCTTCAATGGTATACATATCTCCAACTTTTGGTTCTTGTATATAATTTGCGTCATTTATTTCGTCTTTTTTACTTAAATAAAATGCTAAATAAATAAGACAAGCAAGTATTGCAAGACCACTATAATACCAAAGCGGTGTTTTGATTCCTGTCATTTCACGCTGAAATTTATGCTTTACAGGTTCTGGAGCTTCTTTAATGTTATAGGTTCTGTAACAAGAGTTGCACTCTACAATTGTCTTTTTTCTTAGCGGAAACATTGGAACCCAATAAAAGTGTACATATTTTCCAAAAACAGTAAAAGTAAGAGTTGTTACCTCTTTGCAGTTAGGACAAGTGACATTACTAATCTGACCTCTTTTAATTTTAGAATTTTTAGTGCCAAAGAAAAACATAGTTAACGTATTACTTTAATGCTTCTGTTATTGCGTTATCAAATAATTCTGGAAGTGTTATTCCTGCAACTGCTGCTTGTTGCGGTAAAATACTTTCTTTGGTTAAACCAGGAATGGTATTAACCTCTAATAAATGTGGTTCTCCATCTTTAAAAATAAATTCACTTCGACTAAAGCCTTTCATTTTTAAAATTTCGTACACTTTTTTTGCGATAGTATTCACTTTTTCTTCTTGGCCTTTGGTTAGTCTAGCAGGAGTGATCTCTTGCGATTCGCCTAAATATTTTGCCTTATAATCAAAAAAATCATTGTTAGGTACAATCTCTGTAATGGGTAAAACCTTAGTTTCTCCTTTATAGGTAATTACACCAACAGAAACTTCAGTGCCATCTAAAAAAGATTCAATTATAATTTCATCATCTTCTTTAAAAGCAACGTCGATGGCATTTTGTAAATCTTTCTTTCTATACACTTTAGTAATCCCGAAGCTACTTCCAGCTTTATTGGCTTTCACAAAACAAGGTAAGCCTACTTTTTTAACAATAGCGTCTTCTTGGATTGTATCTCCAAGATTTATATAAAAACTTTCGGCAGTTTTAATTCCATAAGGTTTTAAAATACTTAAACAATCACGTTTGTTAAACGTTACACTTGCTTGGTACATGCCACAGCTGGTTTGCGGAATATTTAACAAGTTAAAGTATGCTTGCATATAACCATCTTCTCCAGGAGCACCATGAATAGCATTAAAAACACAATCAAAAGTTATTTTTGTTTCATTAATGGTAACCGAAAAATCATTTCTGTCAATGGCAAACTCCTTGTTGTAAACATCGACATAAACCCATTTGTCTTTAAAAATGTGAATTCTGTACGTGTTGTATTTAGTAGCATCAAGCATTTCGTGTACAACGTTTCCGCTTTTTAGTGAGATTTTGTATTCGCTAGAATATCCTCCCATTATAATGGCAATGTTTTTTTTCATATTTATTTCCCACACAAGTGGTAAACTTGTTAATTATACTAGTTTTATATAATAAATAGTACTTATTATTAGTTAAGCTAAAATATCATTAATTAATCAAAAGTAAAAACAGTTCTGTTTTTATATATTTGCCTATCTAAAATAAGATCATGAGCATTGTTAAATTTATTACCAGTAAAACATTTTTAAAACAACTTGGATTGGCTTTTTTGGCTATAGCAGTACTGACTTTTCTTATGTTAAGATGGTTGAGTTATACTACTAATCATGGCGATTTTGAAACCGTTCCAGAATTAAAAGGAAAATCTATTGATGTTGCCGAAATAGAGCTGAAAGAGAATAATCTAGTAATGCAAATACAGGATTCTGCCAATTTTAATCCAAAATACCCAAAATTTTCTGTTATCGATCAAGATCCTCCTTCTGGCGAAAAAGTAAAAGAAAATCGTAAAATTTATTTAACATTAAATCCTTCAGGTTACCGAAAAATACAAGTTCCAGATTTAAGAGAACGTACCTATCGACAAGCAAAACCAATGTTAGAAGCTTTAGGCTTTACTATTGGTAAAAAAACATATATTGATTATTTAGGTAAGGATGAGGTTGTGAAATTATCCTTTGAAGGAAAAACACTAAAAGCTGGAGACTTACTACCAAAAACTTCTAAAATAGATGTAGTTTTAGGAAACGGAAAAAGACCTTAGTCTTTTAAATTAAACGATTGTAAAGAAATAACCGCTTTTGCGGAAACGAATGATGAAAGAAGACTACACACCAGAAAATCAAGAAGAACAAGAGGACCTCTACGAGCATCACGCTTTTACCGTAGATAAAGGGCAAGCGCCTTTACGAATTGATAAATATTTAATGAATAAAATTGAAAATGCAATTCGTAATAAAATTCAAACAGCAGCAAAAAATGGAAACATTTTTGTAAATGACCAAACAGTAAAATCGAATTATAAGGTGAAACCTTTGGATCAAATTCGCGTTAAATTTGCACATCCACCTTTCGAGAATCTCTTAGTAGGCGAAGATATTCCTATAGATGTAGTTTACGAAGACGACGAACTACTTGTAGTAAATAAACCAGCAGGAATGGTAGTGCATCCAGGACATGGCAATTATTCGGGTACACTAATAAACGCATTAATTCATAGATTCGACAATTTGCCAAACAACTCTAGTGAGCGTCCAGGCTTAGTACACCGAATAGATAAAGATACTAGTGGCCTGCTCGTAGTCGCAAAAACCGAAGAAGCAATGGCACACCTATCAAATCAATTTGCTCAAAAAACTAGCGAACGCGAATATGTAGCATTAGTCTGGGGAAATATGAATGAAGACGAAGGTACAATAGAAGGTAATATTGGTAGACATCCCAAAAACAGGTTGCAAAATACTGTCTATTTAGATGACGAAGCCGAAAACGGAAAACCAGCGGTAACACATTACAAAGTGATAGAGCGTTTAGGCTATATTACTATGGTTTCTTGTAAGTTAGAAACAGGACGTACACACCAAATTCGTGTACACATGAAACATATTGGGCACACCCTTTTTAATGACGAGCGTTATGGCGGAAACCTTATTTTAAAAGGAACCACATTTACCAAATACAAACAATTTGTAGACAACTGTTTTAAAATTTTACCACGACAAGCACTACATGCAAAGACACTAGGGTTTATACATCCTAAAACAGAAGAATTCATGCGTTTTGAGTCCGAAATACCAGACGATATCCAACAATGTATCGAAAAATGGAGACACTACTCGAAGCATGTAAACAACTAAGTTCTTTAATAATTTTGGCGTTTCCTTTTTTTAATTTGCTAGGTTTTTAGACCTAGCAGAAAAAAAGGGCAGGCTTTTCGTTATATCTTTTTCTCGTGCCTCAAAAAAGGATGCCACTACAATCCTTAACGCAAATTCGTTTTCATAACAAACCCTTATATAAGTATAGAAAATTTCAGTTTATATGTCGAAAAAGATACCGATGTAAATTGTAAATTTGAAAAAGAAAATGATTTTAACCTTTTAAATTGATTCCTGATTTCACAGGAAATAAATATGAAACTAGTACTATCTCCAGCAAAGTCTTTAGATTTTGAAACGCAATTACCAACAACAAAAAGCACAGAAGCTATTTTTTTAAATGAGGCAGAACGCTTAAATAAAGTGCTAAAAAAGAAATCAGCAAAAAGCTTATCTAAGCTCATGCATATTTCCGATAATTTAGGACAGCTTAATTACGAGCGCAACCAAGAATGGAACTTGCCATTTACAAAAGAAAATGCAAGACAAGCAGTGTACACTTTTTCTGGTGATGTGTATAAAGGTTTAGATGCAAGTACAATTCCAACTGAAAAACTAAACGTATTACAGGATAGTGTTCGTATACTTTCTGGTTTATATGGTGTGTTAAAGCCCTTAGATTTAATGCAGGCTTACCGATTAGAAATGGGTACAAAAATGCCTATAGGTAAAAATAAAAACCTGTACGAATTCTGGAAGAAGAAAATAACACAAGCCTTAAACAAAGAGTTAGAAGCAGATGAACTATTTTTAAACCTAGCAAGTAACGAATATTTTAAAGCTGTAGATGTAAAGGCTTTAAAGGTACCAGTAATTACAGCAAATTTTAAAGATTTAAAAAATGGCGAGTATAAAGTAATTTCGTTTTTTGCAAAACAAGCAAGAGGGGCTATGGCTAGATATATTGTAGATACAAATGCAAAAACAATTGAAGATTTAAAAGGCTTTAATTATGACGGTTATGGTTTTAGCGAAGCCATGTCAACCGAGAAAGATTTAATGTTTATAAGATAATTAAGCCTTTGCTTTTTTAGTAATATCGATTTTAGCTTCGGGTTTAATACGTTTTTTTATTCTTGGTCTTCTTGCGCCAAAAGTACCTCTGTGTATTTTACCTCGTTTTGTTTTTTTGTCTCCTTTTCCCATAGCTTAAATTTATTTGTTGATTATATAAAATACAAAATTTAAAGCGAAAATTCAAGCAAAAACATAATTTTGTGAACCAACCATAATCTTAAACTAAGAAACGTAAAAGTACATAGGTGTATTCGAAAACCCATTTTTGTATGTGTTTTCTTGTATTTATGGAACAGGAGGTTTAAAAAGGGGATTAAATGTTTTCTTTGGAATTTCAATATAACTTAAGAGTGAATTCGTATTTTTAATACAGGAGTAAAATGAGTACAGAAGAAAAAAAAGTTGTTTGGTCTTTACAAAATGATAAACGTACAGAAACAGAACGCAATGTTTTTAAACCAACAGGTGTTAAGAAAAAGCAGCTTTCAAAAGTGCAGTATCTAGTAATAAGCATATTTGTGATTTTAATTTCTAGTTTTTCTTTGACATTTTTTACAGAGAAATCATCAGAGATCTGTTTTATACCTAGTTTTTGTTTTCAGTCTAAAGAAAATATTTTTCTATATACACTTTATATTTTTCTGAATATTATAATTATTTTACTTGGTATTATTGTGGCTTATATTATTGGTAAGAAACTTGGTGAAAAAATAAAAAAAGAATAATGTTTCTTCACAAACATCCATACCAACCCTTTATACAAAAAGACACTAAGAAATTAATTGTAGGTACGCTTCCTCCTCCAAGATTTAGTGTAGGAGCGCTTTTAGAAAAAGATGTAGATTTTTGTTATGGTAGTTACTACAATTCGTTATGGTTGTATATCGAAAAAATTCATGGTTTGAATTTAAGGTACGATAATTCGCAAGAAGCAATAGACGAAAGAAAAACATTTCTTATTAAGCATAAAATAGGCGTTTGCGATATTGTAGCAAGTGCCGAACGTGAAAAAATAGATGCTTCCGATTTAGGGATGCAAAATATTCAGCTTCGTAATATAATTGCATACCTAAAAAAGCATCCAAGTATTGAAACGCTATTGTTTATTGGAGGAAATAGTAAAAATGGTCCTGAATATTTCTTCCGAAAACATATAAAAGAACATAATATCAAATTAGAATTAATTGTAAACGAAGTGCCAAGAATACATCGGTTTAATTTAGAGGATAGAATTATTAAAACGGTTTCTTTAACCTCTTCGTCAGGATCTGCAAATAGAGCTATTGGTAGTATGTCTCTATATAAACAGCTTAAAGCTAGTAATTCTAAATTTAATACATTCGATTTTAGAGTGATGCAGTATCAAGAATATTTGTAGTCTAAAAATAAACACGTAAACTTAAATTTGGTGTAATGCCTAACGATTGGTTTTCTACTTTCGAAATGTTTTCATCTGTATCCAAAACATAGTATCTGTTAATCGTGTTTTTTGTGTTTAGAAGATTCCAAACTGAAGCTCCAATTTCAGCATTTATTCCTTCCGAAATTTTAAAATCTTTTGTAGCAGAAAAATCTACACGTAAATAGTCTTTTAAATTAGAACTGTTAGGTGAATTGTAATTAATATTACTAGATGTAATAGTTTTATCTGGCTTTGTATAGGGCTTCCCAGAATGCCAATTTACGCCTAAGGCAAATTTGAATTTGTTTTGTGTATACGTATTTGAAAAATTAACAGCATGTGTTATATCTGCATTATTAGGAAATGCATTTGCGTTATTCAAACTTTCAAAAGTGTAATCGTTTTTGCTATATGAATAACTTAGCCAAGTATTAAATTTTGTAAACTGTTTATGGATTAAAAAATCAACTCCTTTTACTTGATAACTTCCTATAGCTTTTATGTACTGAAACTGGTTTTGAAAACCTTGACTCCTCGTTGTAATTCCATCTGCTTTTTTATAGTAAGCTTCAATGCTAATTAGAAATTTGTTTTTATTGTAATTAATTCCTAAAGAAGCTTGTTTGCTTTTTATTATAGGAATATCTGTATTATTAGCTAAAACCCAACGACGTTTTTCTATTCCTAAAAAATCATTTTGTAAGTCTATAATTTGTGAAGTTGTCTGACTCTTAAATTCACCAAGAAGCTCTAATCTAAAATAATTTGCAAACCGTTGGCTAAAGCTTATTCTTGGTTCGGCTAAAAAGGTGTCTAATTTTGGGAAGTAGTTAAAACGTATTCCAGCTTTTACATTAGTGTTTAAGTTGTTGGATACTAGCTGTGCTTCAGTAAAAGTAGCGTGACTTCTAATTACTTCTTTAATATAGCTTCTAAATTCCGGATTGTTAACATCTTCTAAATTACTGATGCCAACTTCAAAAAACTGATAGCCAATTTGAAAGTTAGCGTTCTCATTAATCCTCCATTTAGTGTCTAATTTTATAGCGCTATCAAATACTTTATTTTCTTGTATTAAGCGTTGGTTGTTAATTATGTCAAAATTTTTAGCATCTAAGTTGTATTTAGAAAAATATACTTGTGCTGTAGAAGCTAATTTAGAATTCCAATTTCTGGAATAACTAATTCCACCAGCCATATTGCGTTGTGTAAGATTACTATTTAAAGATTCATTTATATTATTTATGGTAGACTGTTCTTCGTAGTCTAAATTATTATGAATGGTTAAAAAACGAATCTGTAGCTTATCCTTTTTAGAGATATTTAATAGAAACTTTCCTGTAAAATCATAGAAGTAAAATTTTTCATTTTTTGATATGGTATTGTTTTCAATTTCTTGATTGTTATCTAAATCTGAATCTTGAAAAATTCGTTTAAAATACTGTTTGTATGTAGGAGCGGTTACGAAGTCTGTAAACGAACGTCTTGCCGAAAGTTGTAGCTCAGCATGCTTGCCAATTGGTGTTTTGGTATACATATCTGCATGCACTAAATTAAAACCAGCTCCCGCTTTAAAATCACTTTGTATTGTATTAGATAATTGCATATCTATAACACTAGAAACACCATCTCCATATTGTGCTGAGGTTCCATTTTTAGAAACATTGACCTTGTTTGTTAAATATGGATTGAATGCAGAAATAAGCCCAAAAAAATGACCAGATTGATACATTTTAATGTCTTCCCAAAGAATTAAGTTCTGGTCGTGCGTTCCTCCTCTAATATTAATGTTAGAAACCGTTTCGTCTACACTTATAACTCCTGGAAGTGCTTGTATGGTTTGTAATACATCTGGCTCTATTAAGCCTGGTAAAATACCAAATTGTTCTGGCTTTATGGTAATGCTTCCTGTGAGTTTTTTGTTAATTCCTGTAGTTAGATAGTTGGAAATAAATACTTCTTCAAGTTCTTGAATTGCAAAAGCGTCTGCTTCAGGATTTACAATTGTAATGAATTGTTTGTTTAATTTATTAAATTTTAACTGCGTTTGTTGTTCTAAAGAAGTTATAATAATATCTAGTTTTTTCTCGCCATCGAAAAAGACGTCTAAATCTTTAATAGTACTGTCAGCATAAGAAAAACTAACTTTAAATTGTTGCTCGATTAAATCCAATACAAGAGCTAAAGGTTGCTTTTTGTTTTGCGAAAAAACAGTTAGGCAACCAAAAAAAAAGAAAATTAATAATAGCGCATTTTTTAGCGATTTATTCACGCGATAAAATAATGGTTTTGTTGTTTTTTGTATAGTTTAAATGTAATGGTTCTGTTATAGATTTAAGTGCAATATCTATGTCTTTATGTGTAAACTTTCCGGTATATAAAGTGTTGACTTTAATATTGGAAGTGTCAAACTTAATCTTGTATTGTCTTTCAAATTCTGCTAACACTTCACTTAAAGGTAAGCTTGAAAAAGCACTAACATTGTTAAGCCATTCTGGCTGTTTTTTGTTAATAGATAAGTCTGTTATAATGTTTCCGTTTAATACTAAAAAAGAATCACCAGCTTTTAAAATAGTTTTTGCAGTATTGTAATTTATTTGCACTGTACCTTCGTAGCAAATTACTTCAAAATAATTCTTACGCTGTTTAATATTAAATTGTGTGCCCAAAACAGTTACCGTTCCTACATCTGTTTTTACATTAAATGTACTGCCTTCTTCCACTTTAAAAAAAGCTTCACCATCTAGTGTAATGGTTCTATTATTATTCCAGTTTGTTTTATTAAAAGTGATTTTAGAAAGTGCATTTAAATGTACAGAGGAATGATCTGGAAGTTCTATACTAGATTTTTCAGCAAAATGGGTAGCAAAAGTACTGTCTAAAGTGGTGGTGTAATAATAACCACCAAAACAAATCGCCAGAATCGCAGCAACTTTTAATATAGGTTGTAGCCAGTTTTTTGAAACAGTTTTTTTTGCTTCAATAGAGTCTAAGGTGTTTTGTAAAGCATCTGTTGTATCATATTTAGGTGCTTTAAATCCTTTACTGTAGTTCGATAATTTAATTAACGACTCATAATCGGCAAGTGCTTTAAATGTTTCAAGCTCTTTTGGAGTTAGATCGTTATCTAACCATTTTAGTATTAGTTCTTCTTTATTCATTTTGTACTATTCTATTATATAACAAGTGAAGGGTGAAAACTCCTACCTTGAAAAAATAATTATCCAATTTTTTTGTTTTGAAGTTTCAAAAAACGGCCTTCCCAGTAAAAACCGGAATCATAACTCATCAATTTCTTCTCTTAATTTTTTTAATGCACCATAAATTCGTTTTTCTACTGCTTTTGTGCTAATATTTAAAAGGGATGCGATTTCTTTAAAACGTTTCCCCTCAGCACGATTCATTAAAAAAGCAATACGTTGTGCTTCGGTTAAATTTGCAATAGCTTTTTCTAGTTTTTTGCGGTATTCATCTTCTTCCATTAAAAACTCGGGCGATTCGTTAGAATGCGCTGTGGGTTTTGTTTTTTGATGCTTTAAAACAACTTTTTGATGTGCAACTTCGTTTAACATCAAATTATTAGCTACAGTATATAAATAGCTTTTCGCTTTTTCGGGAGAGACTTTACCACAGTTTTGCCAAAGCTTTATAAATGCATCTTGCACTTTATCTTTTGGGTTTAAATGTTCTCCGTATTTATAAAACAAAAAAGCATGTAAGTCTTTGGCATATTTTTTAAAAATAGCGCTAAAACGATTTTCATTACATATATTATTGCCTATGGGTTTTAACATTTTAATAAAGAAATTTTATACAAAGTAGTAACAATTTTTTTTAAAAGTCAAGGTAGGGATTTTTAAAGCTGAGATGTTATAGAGGTATGAAGCAATTAAAAGTTGCTATGAAAAGAAACAATTATTATAAAAAAAACGTAACCATGAAAACAATGCACCTAAAATTACACCTTTTTTTACCTTTCCTTTTTTTGATGCTATTTTCTGCATGTCAAGAGGAGGTAACAGAAATTACAGAACCAGATAATGATGAAACTATAGCGCCAAACTCAAATTTAGCAAACTTAATGCGAAATATAGCAACCAATGATGGTTCTAGAGATAATATAATAGATTATGCGAATTGTTTAGAAGTAGAATTACCTGTAACTGTTATCGCTAACGGTATTCAAATTACCGTTGAATCTGAGGATGGTTTTGATGCTATAGAAGCTGTTTTTGATGAATTTGATACTGATGAAGATAGTATAGGTATAATTTTTCCCATTACTATAATATCTAGTAATTATTCTGAAATTGTTATAGAAAATCAAGAAAGCTTAGATACCTTGATTAGCAATTGTAATGGGGAAGATGAAGATGATGACGATATAGAATGTATCGATTTTCAATATCCAATTGCTATTTCAATGTATAATACAGATTTTCAAGTTATTGATACAGTTGCAATAAATAACGATGAAGCTTTGTACCTTTTTATTGAGAATTTAGACGGAGGCGTTTTAGCAAGTATAAATTTTCCAGTTACTATGGTGCTAACTAATGGAGATACGCTTGTAGTAGAAAATAATACAGAAATGGAAGCTGCAATTGAAGCAGCTCAAGATGATTGTGATGAAGATGATGACTACGATTGGAATGATGATGATGATGATGATGATGATGATGATGATGATGACTGTACTGAAGAATTTATAAGCTCTGCTTTAATAGAATGTATCATGGTTGCACATACTTATGATGCGTCTGGTAATATTGTAGATGAAAATTATTTAGAATTTAATGCAAGTGGAGAAGTGATTGTAAATGGAACACCAGCAGTAACAGAAGTTGGCTCTTGGTCTCTTGCTGAATCTGGTTCTGGATATGTTTTAACCATGGATGGATTAATAACTTTCGATTTATTAAATGGAGAATGGTTGCTTTTAGATTGCGAAGAAGATGACTTTGTATTTTTACAAGGCATAGGAAATGATGCTCTTACTATGGAATTAGAAGAAGATTGTGAAGATTGTGATAACGCAGAAGTTTTAATTAATGATTTAATAATATACATGCCCTTAGCAGAAGGAGCTTACGATTTAATAAGTGGTTTTAATGCACAAAATAGTACAAATGCTTTTGTAGAAGATAGGCAAGGAAACTCTTCTTGTGCTATGGCTTTTACAGGAAATGATACATTTGAAATCCCCGTAAACACAAATAACCAACTCATACAAGGAGATAGTTTTTCTATAAGTTTATGGTTTAAAATGCAAAACACTACTGTTGGAGATTTAGAGATATTCTTTAGATCACCAGGAAATGCATCACAAGGATTTCAATTAGGAGTATATGATCTTAATACACCACTTTTCTTCGATAATTTAGGAACATCGCTTTGGGATAATGATTGGAATGGGGAAGTTGATGTCGAATGGCAAAATACAGATTGGCATCATTTAGTAATTACTGTTGATGCTACAAATACATTGAAGCTTTATAGAGATGGAGTATTAAGAAATAATATTGATAACTCAAACTTTAGTGTTGGTTCTCAAGCTCCAGGTGAATATATTATCGGAGAAGGGTTTATTGGCCATCTGGATGACTTGAGAGTTTATAAAAGAACTTTAAGTGCAAATGAAGTTGAAACGTTATTTAATTTAGATGGCGACTGTTATACATGTTTGTAAGACTATTTTAATTAATTAGTTGTTAAATAAAAGAGCCTTCTTTTCAGAAGGCTCTTTTATTTTTAATTGATAAAAATAAAATATAATTAGCTTTTTTTTAAAGAAGTATTAAATATCCTTATAATTCCAATTAAAACAAGTTTTTCCATTAAAGAAAAACAAAATATTTCTTTACTTTTGCAACTCTTGAAATAAAAAAAATATGTTTAATAATTTAAGTGAAAAGTTAGATAAAGCGTTACATGTACTAAAAGGTCATGGAAGCATTACAGAAGTTAATGTTGCCGAAACCCTAAAGGAAGTGCGTAGAGCGTTATTAGATGCCGATGTTAACTTTAAAATCGCAAAAGAATTTACTAATAGAGTAAAAACAAAAGCGCTTGGTCAAAACGTATTAACAAGCCTGCAACCAGGTCAATTAATGGTTAAGATTGTTAAAGACGAACTTACCGAATTAATGGGAGGAGATGCAGAAGGGCTTAACTTATCTGGTTCACCAAGTATTATTTTAATGTCTGGTTTACAGGGGTCTGGTAAAACAACCTTTTCTGGTAAACTTGCAAACTACCTTAAAAATAAAAAAACAAAGAAGCCTCTATTAGTTGCTTGTGATGTATATCGTCCAGCAGCAATTGACCAACTACATGTAGTTGGAGACCAATTAAAAGTGGAGGTTTTTAGCGATAGAGGAAATAATGATCCTGTTGCTATAGCACAAGCTGGTATAGCACATGCAAAAGCAAATGGACATAATGTAGTAATTATTGATACCGCTGGTCGTTTGGCTGTAGATGAGGCGATGATGACCGAAATATCTAACATCCATAAGGCAATTCAACCACAAGAAACTTTATTTGTTGTAGATTCTATGACAGGTCAAGATGCTGTAAATACAGCAAAATCCTTTAACGATGTTTTAAATTTTGATGGTGTAATCCTTACCAAATTAGATGGTGATACGCGTGGTGGAGCAGCGATTACAATTAAGTCTGTAGTAAATAAGCCAATAAAATTTATTGGTACAGGTGAGAAAATGGAAGCAATTGATGTTTTCTATCCATCTCGTATGGCAGATCGTATTCTAGGAATGGGAGATGTTGTTTCTTTAGTAGAAAGAGCTCAAGAGCAATTTGATGAAGAAGAAGCAAGAAAATTGCAAAAGAAAATTGCTAAAAACCAATTTGGTTTTGACGATTTTTTAAAGCAGATTCAGCAAATTAAGAAAATGGGGAACATGAAAGACCTTATTGGAATGATTCCTGGAGCTGGTAAAATGATGAAAGATATTGACATCGATGATGATGCTTTTAAAGCTATTGAAGCTATTATTCATTCTATGACACCAAAAGAAAGAACAAATCCTGCAATAATAAATGCAAGCCGTAAAAAGAGAATTGGAAAAGGTTCTGGTACTTCGGTTCAAGAAGTAAATCAATTACTAAAACAATTTAACCAAATGGCTAAAATGATGAAGATGATGCAAGGTGGTGGCGGAAAACGTATGATGAATGCAATGAAGAACATGAGGTAACTCATGTTTTTTTATTTATAAATTAGATTAAAAACTACCTATAATGACAATTCTAGACGGAAAAAAAGTAAGTAACGACATTAAAGACGAGATTACAGAACAAGTAAAAAAAATGGTGGCTAAAGGTGAAAAAGTACCACATCTAGCTGCAATTATTGTTGGTAATGACGGAGCAAGTTTAACGTATGTTGCTAGTAAAGTACGTGCTTGTGAACGTGTTGGTTTTGAGTCTACAATGGTTAGAATGTCTAATACCACCAGCGAGGTAGAGCTACTTGATAAAATTGAAGAATTAAACACCGATAACGATATTGATGGGTTTATTATTCAATTGCCATTACCTCCGCAAATTAATACGCAAAAAGTATTAATGGCTGTTAACCCAGATAAAGATGTAGATGGATTTCACCCAATGAATTTTGGTAAAATGGCATTAGATATGTCTACTTTTATTCCTGCAACACCATTTGGTATTTTAGAGCTAATGGATCGCTATGGGGTAGAGACTAAAGGGAAACATACTGTAGTGATTGGTAGATCGCATATTGTTGGTAGACCAATGAGTATTTTAATGGGAAGAAAAGGTTTTCCTGGAAACTCTACAGTAACACTTACACATAGCCACACAAAAAATATTACGCAAATTACTAGTCAAGCGGATATTATTATTTCTGCACTTGGAGTTCCTAATTTCTTAAAAGCCGAAATGGTGAAAGATGATGCAGTAATTATTGATGTTGGTATTACTCGTGTTGCAGATGATACTGCAGCTAAAGGTTATGTTATTACTGGTGACGTTGATTTTGAAAATGTGAGTAAAAAAGCAAGTTATATTACCCCAGTTCCTGGTGGAGTAGGACCTATGACTATTGCTATGCTACTTAAAAATACACTTCTAGCAAGAGAAAGACATATGCAATAATTACTATTGTATAGCATGGCTTTCTATTTTCTGTCTAACTTAAAAATAATAGAACGCGTAACAATTGGAAGTTTACACCACATACTACCAATAGTATTCGCTGTTTTGTTTTCTGTGTTTTGTTTTCGGTATGCTAACAGAAAGTTAAATCAAAGAAAAAAAGAAACGTTATTTCAAACTTTTGGTTTTTTTGTTTCTTTAACGATTATTATTTTTCATAGCTATCAAATTTGTCAAGGCGGTTATTCTATTTCAGAAGATTTGCCATTATATCTATGTAGTTTTTTAGCTTTAATTATTCCTGTTTTTACATTCTATAGGAAGTATTGGATGTATGAAATCTTGTTGTTTTGGATTGTTGCTGGAACATCTCAAGGTGTTATTACTCCAGATATAGCAGAGGGTTTTCCTAGTTTTGATTATTTTAGATATTGGATTGTACATTTAGGATTACTCATTATTATTTTTTATGCAACTTTTGTGTTGCACATGCGACCAAAACTAAAAAGTGTTTTTAAATCTTTTGTGGTCATACAAGTCTATTTAGGAATTTCTATAGGAATTAATTACCTCTTAAAATCTAATTATTCATATTTAAATAGAAAACCAGTATCTGCTTCAGTTTTAGATTCTTTACCAGATTGGCCGTATTATCTGTTTATTGTAGATGCTTTTTTAATCCCAATGTTTTTACTTATTTACTTGCCTTTTTATCTTACCAGAAAAAAAACTATTTAGCAAACAGCTGGTCTATATCTCTAAAAGCTTTAAACTCTAATGCATTTCCAGAAGGATCCTTAAAAAACATGGTTGCTTGTTCGCCAACTAAGCCTTCAAAACGAATATAGGGCTCAATAATAAATGCTATGTTTTTTAGTTTTAAATCTTCTGCAAAAGCGTGAAAATCTTCCCAGTCTAAAACAACGCCATAATGCGGAACAGGAACAGATTTTCCATCTACAGCATTGGTATGTGTCTCTTCTGCAGCCTGTGCTTTGTAATGTATAACTAATTGGTGGCCAAAAAAATTGAAATCTACCCAATGTGCGCTGCTTCTGCCTTCTTCACAGTTTAATATGTCTCTATAAAATGTTCTGCAAGTATTTAAATTATCAACAGGAATTGCAATGTGAAATGGAGAAAGTTTAGCCATTTTTTTCAAGATATGTTTTGGTTGAAGCTTCTAAAAGTGCGTTTAATTCTTTTAATTCTTCAGGAGTAAATTCTCTTAATTCTCCAACTGGAACATCTAGTTTAATATTCATGATACGAACACGTTTTAAGGTGTTAACTTCGTAATTTAAATATTCGCACATTCTACGAATTTGCCTGTTTAATCCTTGTGTTAATATAATTTTAAACTTGTAACTGCCTAGTTTTTCTACAATGCAAGGATTTGTCGTTTTTCCTAGTTCTTCTAAAGGAATACCACTAGACATTCGCTCTAAAAATGTTTGCGAAATAGGTTTGTCTACCGTTACAATGTACTCTTTTTCGTGGTTATTACTAGCGCGAAGTATTTTATTAACGATATCTCCATCGTCTGTAAGAAAGATTAAGCCTTCACTTGGTTTGTCTAGCCTACCAATTGGAAATATGCGCTTAGGATAATTTATAAAATCTATTATATTATCTTTTTCTACTCTGGTGTCTGTTGTACAAACAATACCAACAGGTTTGTTAAAAGCTAAATAGGTAAAAGATTCTTTGGTTTTAATAACTAGTTTTCCATCGACATGTACTTCATCGGTTGGAGCTATTTTTGTTCCCATTTCTGGTACGACACCATTTATAGTTACTCTTCCAGCATCAATAAGTCTATCTGCTTCTCTTCGTGAGCAATAACCAACTTCGCTTAAATATTTATTTATACGTTTAAGATTCTCTTCCATTTGGCAAAGATACTACAAGTTTAAACAGCAATAAATTTATTTATATATTCTGTTATGGTTTCGTTGTTTAGCGAATGACCAAAACCTTGTGTTGTTATTAATTTCGCATTTAGATAGTTCTTTTCAAAATGTTTTGCGTCTTGA
The DNA here is from genome assembly GCF_030547245.1 of Oceanihabitans sp. 2_MG-2023. Taxonomy (GTDB): domain Bacteria; phylum Bacteroidota; class Bacteroidia; order Flavobacteriales; family Flavobacteriaceae; genus Oceanihabitans. The sequence goes on along the minus strand of NZ_JAUOQT010000009.1, from coordinate 23,768 downwards.
TATGGTATGATTCTATCGCGTTCATCATGTATTAAAAGCGCTGTGGTTTTTATTTCTTTAGTGAAATCTGCAGCTGAAAAATAATCAGGTAAGTGGCCATATTTTTCTAATACGATATCACCCATTTTTTTGTCTACTCTTTTATTGTACCCCATCATTTGTACATAACGGTTAAAAACACCTGTGAAATTTGAAGGAGCTCCTAATAAAACTAGCTTTTCTAATTCTGCGTTTTGGTATTTATGTTGGTAGAAAACTGTTGCCATTCCACCAACAGAATGTCCAATAATAATATCTGGATTAAACTTTTTGGAAACGATATGTATAAACTCAGAGTATAAAATGGCATTAAAACGTTTGCTTCCAGAACGACCATGAGCTGGAGCATCTAGCGCTATAATGTTATAGTTTTGTTTTTTTAAGTTTTCAATTAATGGTCTCCATCTTGCGGCATTACTTTCCCAGCCATGTGCTAATAGTATGGTTTTGTTTTTACCAAGCCATCTATAGGTCATGATACTAAAATCTTCGTATTGTAATTCTTCTTTAAAAGCGGTGTCTAAAAAATCAAAATCTTTTTCTTTAATTTTACCTCTTAAAGGGGTCGAAAATAGGTTTAAAGCTAGATTTCCAGCTGTTTTTGGAGTGATATAACTTATAAGGTTTACAAAAAAACCAATTGTTTTGGATATAAAATTCATTTTAATCTTCTCTATTAACTAAATCCATTGCAAATGCAGGTAGGCAAATAGCTATATATTCGCATGCAATTGTAAAAGGATTGGAATACTGTACACGAGTATTTTTGCTAATCTTTATAGATTGCCCAGCATGCAAAACTACAACTTCGTCTTCAATAATAAATTGTTTTTTGCCTTTAATTATATAGGTATACTCATCAAATTCTGGAGTTTGAAAAGGTTCACTCCAACCAGCAGGAGCAATCATACGTGCTATGCTTAATTGCGGATTGTTATTACTAGCCAAACCAAAATGTTCTTCTATCACTTTTCCATCTGTTGTAGGAACAACAAATGGTGTTTTTTGGATAGTGTATTTCTTTTTCATAATTAATAAAAAGTATAGTAGTATATTTTATATACGAGATTTTTAAAATATTGGTTTTATTTTAAAGGTTTGCGTTTAATCATTCCTCCTTTTAAGTCTTTTACAATACCAATTGTTATAAAAGCATTTTTATCTATTTTGTCTATTTCGGTGTAAAGCTTTGCTAATTCTAATCTAGTCATAACGGTGTAAATAATGTCTTTATCGTAGCTTTTTCCGTTAGAACTAAAACCACCTTTTCCTGCATATATTGTACAAGCTCTTCGTAATTTTGTGGTTACCATTATTCTTATTTCTTCGTGTTTTTCAGAAATAATAGTAATGCCAACATATTCTTCAACACCATCGACTACAAAATCTACTGTTTTTGCAGCAGCTAAGTAGGTTAAAATAGCATAAAGAGCAGTTTCAATAGATAAAACATAAGCGCCAAATGAAAAGATCACAATATTTATAAGTAGTAATACATCGCCAACAGTGATCGATAGTTTTCTACTTAAAAAAATGGCTAAAACTTCTGTGCCGTCTATAACGCTTCCGCCACGCATTGCTAAACCAATACCTAAACCTAAAAAGAAGCCACCAAATACAGCAATTAATAATTTGTCTTCTGTTATTGTTGGGTAGTCTACAAAATGTACTACTATTGCTAAAAAAGCAATTGCAATTACACTTTTAATTGCAAATTTTGTGCCTATTGTTCTTGTTGCTAAAATAAGAAAAGGGAGATTTACAATAAGGAGTAAAACACCAAGTGATAAGGATGTAATGTTTTGAAGAAGTAAAGAAATCCCTGTAGCTCCTCCGTCTATAAATTGGTTGGGTAATAAAAAGCCTTTTAAACCGAATCCAGCAGAGAAAACACCAATTATAATAAAGAGAAATTCTTTTGCTGCATGCGAAAGCTCTACTTTAATATTATTAATGATTGGAGCTATTTGATTTTCAGAATATGGACTAGGAGCATGTTTCGATTTAAGCCTTTGCTTTGCTAAATCTGTTAATAATTTACCGAATAATGGGTTCATTGCTCTCTAGGTTAATTCCAGCCAATCATGAAATGTTTAATTTTTGCGGTATTTGGTATATGTATTACTTCAATTTTTTTATTTACATCCATTCGTAAATCTGCAGGTAATTCCGTTTTATCAATGGTGAAAAAACCGTTTATCTCATTTACAAAAACCACTACATTTCTTAATGTATTTTGAATGCTTGAAATCGTATAATTATTTTTAATATCTGCAAATGTACTCGTAGGATTTAGACCTTTTTCTGTTTTATATCTTTGGTCTACTACTTTAATAGTACTTATTCTAGCAGTAGAATCTAAAGCTTGTTTTGGTGAAAGAATTAATAATTGGTTTCCTGTTTTATCATAAATTTCTATGTCATTTATAGCTCCAGTAAATTCATCTCCATTAATTCTCTTTACAACAGAATCATTAGCGTAAATAGTTTCTATATCTTTTACTTGTGTAGAGTCTGTTAAAAGACCAATATTGTTTTTAGAAATTAGAAAAGGATTCACCTCTTTTTTGCATGAAATAAAAGCGATGCTAAATAAACAAAGTGTTAAAATGGTGTTTTTCATATTTGATTTCCGAGAAAGCGGAAGGCTTCGTTTTTCATTTCCGTATAAACGGAAAAAATAGTGTTTGTTGTTTTATGTTTTTTTATAGTTTAATGTGTAAATAAAAACTACATTACTTTTTTTAGTATACCAAAAACAGAACGAATAAAAGTTGCGCTTGTAAGCACTTTTACAATAGGGTTCATCCTTGTACTACTTCTACTAGAGCTAGATCGTGTTTTTTTACGCTCTTTTTCTTTTGCTTCTCTTTCGTCTTCTTTAATTTTTAAAGCTTCAGCTTTCTTTATTTTTTCGTTCAACATTTCATAGGCAGATTCTCTATCTATGGTTTCGTTGTATTTCATTACTAATTTTGAGTCGTCTAAAAGATTGTTCAATTCGGTTTCATTTAAAATATCCATTCTACTCATTGGAGCACGTAACATTGTTGCTGCAAGCGGAGTAGGTCTTCCTTTTTCATCTAACGCAGAAACTAAAGCTTCACCTGTTCCTAAGGAAGTTAATACTTCTGCAGTATCATAATAGTCGGTGTCTGGATAATTTTGAGCTGTAAGTTTAATTGCTTTTCTATCTTTTGCAGTAAACGCACGAAGCGCATGCTGTACTTTTAAACCTAACTGGCTCAATACACCTTCTGGTACATCGGTTGGGTTTTGTGTTACAAAGTAAAGACCAACTCCTTTACTACGAATTAATTTAACAATGCTTTCTATCTGATTTAATAATGCTTTTGATGCTTCATTAAAAATTAAATGCGCTTCGTCAATAAATAGTACTAATTCTGGTTTTCCAGAATCTCCTTGCTCAGGTAGTGTTTCATAAATTTCTGCTAAAAGACTTAACATGAAAGTAGAAAATAATTTTGGGCGATCTTGTATATCTGTTAAGCGAATAATATTAATATAACCACGACTGTCACGAGTTGTTCTCATTAAATCTTCAACTTCAAAACTTTTTTCGCCAAAAAATAAATCACCTCCTTGTTGTTCTATTTCAATGACCTTTCTTAAGATAGCACCTGTAGATGCAGAAGAAATTCTACCATATTCTTCTTTAAATTCTTCTTTTCCTTCGTTGGTACAGTATTGTAATATTTTCTTGAAATCTTTTAAGTCTAATAAAGGAAGTTTATTGTCGTCACAATATTTAAAAATAACTGCAACTACACCAGATTGGGTATCTGTAAGATCTAATATTCTAGATAATAAAACGGGTCCAAATTCACTAACTGTTGCTCGAAGTCTAACGCCTTCTTGCTCAGAAAGGGAAAGTATTTCTACAGGAAAACTTTTAGCATCAAAAGGCAAACCAATTTTTGCATGTCGTTCATCAATTTTTTCATGACCAGGACTTGGTTGTGCTAATCCGCTTAAATCTCCTTTAATATCCATTAAAAGTACAGGAACTCCTTGTTCGCTTAGATTTTCAGCAAGAATTTGTAGGGTTTTTGTTTTACCTGTTCCAGTGGCTCCAGCAATTAAACCATGTCTATTCATGGTTTTTAACGGAATCTTTACAAAGGCATCTTTAATAGTCTCTCCGTCTAACATTGCAGCACCTAAAGTGATGAATTCTCCTTTGGTTTTGTTTCCTTCTGTGATATGATTAAAAAAATCTTCCTGTCTACTCATAATATGCTTAAAATTTGCATAAAAATAGTGTAAATTTAATCAACTATAAAATGGAAATATTAAAACTTACATGATAATAAACTATCTTTGCAAGCTATGACAAGAAGTGAAAGACAAGAGTTGCTAGATAAAGGGTTGTTATTGCCTTTAATGGAGGAGTTTTATACGATTCAAGGAGAAGGTTTCTATAAAGGAACTGCTGCGTATTTTGTGAGAATTGGTGGTTGCGATGTTGGTTGCCATTGGTGTGATGTAAAAGAAAGCTGGTTGCCAGAATTACATCCTGCTACCGAAACATTAAAGATAGCAGAAAATGCTGCAAAGTATAGTAAAACAATTGTGGTTACTGGAGGTGAGCCTTTAATGTGGAATATGAATCCGTTAACTAATGCGTTAAAAGAAAAAGGGCTACAAGTACATATTGAAACTTCTGGAGCGTATAAGCTTACCGGTATTTGGGATTGGATTTGCCTTTCGCCAAAAAAGAATAAACTCCCTACAGAAGAAGTATACGCACAAGCACACGAATTAAAATGTATTATTTATAATAAAGATGATTTTAAGTTTGCCGAAGAGCAAGCAGCTAAAGTAAATAAAGATTGTATTTTGTATTTGCAACCAGAATGGAGTAAAAGAGATAAAGTGGTTCCGCAAATTGTAGATTACGTAATGAATAACCCAAAATGGAAAGTTTCCCTACAGACACATAAATATTTAAATATACCATAAAAAAAGCGCCTTGAAAATCAAGGCGCTTTTTTTATAAAGGATTTAGTTTTTAAAGACTAAAAGGAACTTTTACAACAACTTTGTCCCAACCTAAATACATGTCTACTCCAGTTTTAGCTTCATTAAAAGCAATAGAGAAAGCTTCTATAGTTTTTTCGCTAGATCCAACAGGAACTGATATTCTTGCTACGTCATTGGCTTCTTTATAAGAATAACTTCCCCAAGCATTTAAATCGGAATTTATAATAATTGTCCATTCTTTTTCTCCAGGAATAGTTGCTAAAGAGTAGGTGCCAGCTTTAATTAGAGTGTTTCCAAGTTTCATGTCTTTGTATAGTGTGATTTCTGCAGCCTCATTTGCTCCAGTACGCCAAACTTTACCATTAGGAGCAAGCTTCTCTAAGCTTCTTTCTTTTAGTTGTGGTCTACTATAAACTACTTTTATTAATTTGTTCGCTTCTTTATGGCTACTAGGAAAGTATGCTGCATCCATTGGGCTTTTGTCTAATCCAGTAAAATCTTGTGCGTTTAGATTAAAAGTGAATAACATTAAAAATGCCATAATGATTGTTGAAAGTCCTGTTTGAGTTTTCATAATTTGTTTTTTTGTTTTTGTGAATTGTTTAAGACATACTAATAAAGTAGTAAATCAAGATTAAAGTCGTTTTAGAAAGTAAAAGTTTACAGATTAATAAAAAATAATAGTGTAAATCTTTTATTCTGTTTCATTTTTATGGAATATTCGTATATTAAGTTTTAAATTGTAATCATTTTTTCATTTTGTGTTTGTAGTATGAAACAACATTCGCATATTTGTCTCAGTAATTATAATAATAAGGAATAAAAAAAATAAAAGATATAAGTTATGTGTGGAATTGTATGTGCTTTCGACCTAAAACAAAAAAGTGAAGATTTAAGACCTCAGGTTTTAGAAATGTCTAAAACGATTCGTCATCGAGGACCAGACTGGTCTGGAATTTATAGTGACGATAAAGCAATTCTTGCACATGAGCGTTTGGCAATTGTCGATCCAGCTTCTGGTAAACAACCATTATTTAGTCCAGATAATAAATTGGTGTTAGCTGCAAATGGAGAAATCTATAACCACAGAGCATTACGTAAGCAATTTGAAGGGAAATATAATTTTCAAACACAAAGTGATTGCGAAGTTATTTTAGCATTATACCAAGAAAAAGGAGTTGACTTTGTAGATGAAATGAATGGTATCTTCGGTTTTGCAATTTATGATGTTGAAAAGGATGAGTATTTTATAGCTCGTGATCATATGGGGATTATTCCTTTATATATTGGTTGGGATCAAAACGGAACATTCTATGTTGCTTCCGAGTTAAAAGCTTTAGAAGGAACTTGTACTAAAATTGAATTGTTTCCTCCTGGGCACTATATGTCTAGTACAGATGGAAAGTTTGTAAAATGGTACAATAGAGATTGGAGTGAATATGAAGCAGTAAAAGAAAACGAAACTAGTATTGCAGAAGTTAAAGAAGCTTTAGAAGCTGCAGTACATAGACAGTTAATGAGCGATGTGCCTTATGGGGTGTTATTATCTGGTGGGTTAGATTCTTCAGTAACTTCGGCAATAGCTAAAAAATATGCGCAAAAACGAATTGAAAGTGATGATACGTCAGATGCTTGGTACCCACAATTACATAGTTTTTCTGTAGGATTAGAAGGTTCTCCAGATTTAGCTGCTGCACAAAAAGTTGCAGATCATATTGGAACCGTTCATCACGAAATAAAATTTACTATTCAAGAAGGTCTAGATGCTATTAAAGATGTTATTTATAACATTGAAACCTACGATATTACTACTATTCGTTCTAGTACACCAATGTATTTGATGGCAAGAGTTATTAAGTCGATGGGAATTAAAATGGTACTTTCTGGAGAAGGAGCTGATGAGATTTTTGGAGGCTATTTATATTTCCATAAAGCACCAAATGCACAAGAATTTCATGAAGAAACAGTACGTAAATTAGATAAATTACACATGTACGATTGCTTAAGAGCCAACAAAAGTTTAGCTGCTTGGGGAATTGAAGGTCGTGTACCATTTTTAGATAAAGAATTTATGGACGTTGCTATGCGTATCAACCCACAAGACAAAATGATTAATGGAGAACGTATGGAAAAATGGGTGATTCGTAAAGCATTTGAAGATATGTTACCAGAAAGTGTAGCTTGGAGACAAAAAGAACAGTTTAGCGATGGGGTTGGTTACAGTTGGATTGACACTTTAAAAGAAGTGGTTGAAAAAGAAGTTTCTGATGAGCAAATGGAAAATGCAAAATTCCGTTTCCCAATTCAAACACCTCAAAATAAGGAAGAGTTTTATTATCGTTCTATTTTTGAAGGACACTTCCCTAGTGATGCAGCAGCTCTAAGTGTGCCTCAAGAAGCAAGTGTAGCTTGTAGTACAGCAACTGCTTTAGAATGGGACGAAGCATTTAAGAACATGAACGAACCTTCTGGTCGTGCAATAGCTAACGTGCATGATAAATCGTATGCAACCTCTTAGTTTTACATCTATTTCCATATAAAAAGGATACTTTATAGACTTTAAAACCTCGCTTCTGCGAGGTTTTTATTTTTTGCGAATATTTTTTAATAAATAAAAACACTAAAATCTTTTTTAAAGCGCTTTTTAAGCGATTTAAGGGCTTTTCTGTTAATTAACAAATGTTAATAATTTTTAGTCACTGTGCTTAAAAACCCTTGAAAAACGTTTTTTATTTCGTATCTTTGGTTGTATTCAAAAGGATGCTGTAAAGCGTCTTTTTTTATGCTTCAAACAATAGAAAAAGAGCCTAAAAATAATATTTAAATATGAGCGAAAAAAGAGAAGAGTTTAATAAAGATGGATACTCAGCAGATAGTATTCAAGCTTTAGAGGGAATGGAGCATGTACGTATGCGTCCATCCATGTATATTGGAGATGTTGGAGTACGTGGTTTACACCATTTGGTATATGAAGTAGTAGATAATTCCATTGATGAAGCGTTAGCTGGTCATTGTGATAATATTACAGTAACTATTAATGAAGATAATTCTATCACCACAGAAGATGATGGACGTGGTATTCCTGTTGGTTTACACCAAAAAGAAGGTGTGTCTGCACTAGAAGTTGTAATGACTAAAATTGGAGCAGGTGGTAAATTTGATAAAGACTCTTATAAAGTATCTGGTGGACTTCACGGTGTTGGTGTAAGTTGTGTTAATGCATTATCAGAACACTTAACAGCAACAGTTTATAGAGAAGGTAAAGTTTGGGAGCAAGAATATGAAAGAGGTAAGGCGCTTTATCCTGTAAAAGCTATTGGAGATAGTGATAAAAGAGGTACAACGGTTACTTTTAAACCAGATCCAACCATATTTAAACAAACCTTAGAGTATAATTACGATACGCTAGCAAGTAGAATGCGTGAATTAGCGTATTTAAATAAAGGAATTACAGTTCACTTAGTAGATAAAAGAAGTAAAAAAGAAGATGGTTCTTTTGAAGGAGAAACATTTCATTCTGAAGAAGGTCTTAAAGAATTTATAACCTTTTTAGATGCAACAAGAGAGCCTTTAATGAAAGATGTTATTTCTTTTGAAGGTGAAAAAAATGGTGTGCCTGTTGAGGTTGCAATGATTTATAATACATCTTATGCAGAAAATTTACACTCTTACGTAAATAATATCAATACACATGAAGGTGGTACACACCTTTCTGGTTTTCGTCGTGGTTTAACACATACCTTAAAAAAGTACGCAGACGAGTCTGGAATGTTAGACAAGCTTAAGTTTGATATTGCAGGTGATGATTTTCGTGAAGGATTAACTGCTATTATTTCTGTAAAAGTTCAAGAACCACAATTTGAAGGCCAAACAAAAACAAAGCTAGGTAACAGAGAAGTTTCTGCAGCAGTAAGTCAATCGGTTTCCGAAATGTTAACTAATTACTTAGAAGAACATCCAGACGATGCTAAAATTATTGTGCAAAAAGTAATTCTTGCAGCACAAGCACGTCACGCAGCTCAAAAAGCGCGTGAAATGGTACAGCGTAAAACTGTAATGAGTATTGGTGGTTTGCCTGGGAAATTATCCGATTGTTCCGAGCAAGATCCTGCAAAATGTGAAGTATATCTTGTCGAGGGAGACTCGGCAGGTGGTACTGCTAAACAAGGTCGTGATAGAGCATTTCAAGCGATTTTACCATTACGTGGTAAGATCCTGAATGTAGAAAAGGCGATGACACATAAAGTGTTTGAAAACGAAGAAATTAAGAATATCTTTACCGCTTTAGGTGTTACTATTGGAACAGAAGAAGATAGTAAAGCATTAAATCTTTCTAAATTACGATACCACAAAATTGTAATTATGTGTGATGCCGATATTGATGGTTCGCACATTGAAACTTTAATTCTAACATTCTTTTTCCGTTACATGAAAGAATTAATAGAAAACGGACATATTTATATTGCAACTCCACCTTTATATTTAGTGAAAAAAGGAGCTAAAAAGCAATATGCTTGGTCTGATGAAGAACGTGTAGCAATCATGGAAGAGTTTGGAGAGTCTTCAAAAATACAACGTTATAAAGGTCTTGGAGAGATGAATGCAGAACAACTTTGGGATACTACAATGAATCCTGAATTTAGAACATTGCGTCAAATTCATATTGAAAACGGAGTAGAAGCAGATCGCGTGTTCTCTATGTTAATGGGAGATGAGGTTCCGCCTCGTAGAGAGTTTATAGAAAAAAATGCAATTTATGCTAATATTGATGCGTAATTCATTTCTATTTTAATAATTTAAACCTGTAAAGTTTCACAACCTTACAGGTTTTTTTTTAATCTAATATATATGTTGTACTTAAAAAAAAAATATTGCGGTTTTATAGTTATATGTCTTTTGTTTTTTAATTGTAATAATAAAGAACAGCAAAAAAGTGAAATAGAAGTTAAAGTCGATTTTAAATCCGATTCTATTGCAACAGCGATAGTAAAAGAATCCTACCAATTTGGGTTAAACTCTGAAGCAAGACGAAAATTTTTAGATTCTGCAATAATTAAAAATCCCAATATGGCGTATCTCTACCAACAAAGAGCTATGCCTCTGTATAAAGAAAATAAAGATGAACTTGGCTTACCATACTTAGAAAAAGCAGCAGCATTAAATCCGGTGAAATGGTTAGATTATATGGCTTTTATGAAATGTATATTTTCTAAAAATTATAAAGATGCCATTGTAGATTTTAATAAGGCTTTAGAATTAAATGGAGAATCGTATGTCATGGATCATTCCTATTATTTTTATTTAGGCTTATGTTATTTACAATTAAACGAATTTGAAACGGCTAAAGTTTTTTTTGAAAAAAGTATCGCCCAATCCGTTAAAGAAGACGGCGAAGAGTGGATTCATTTTAACGATTTAATGTACTTAGGAATTGCGAATTACGAATTAAATAACTACAAAGAAGCAATTAAAATATTCGATGAAGCATTACTACTGCAACCAAAATTTAGCGACGTGAAATTTTATCAAGCAATATGTTTAGCTAGGATAGGAGAGGGAGATAAAGCAGAGCTTAAGTTTAAAGAAGCAAAAGAAGATTTTATAAATGATGATATTATGTACGAAGATAACTCTATTTATGAACGCTATCCATATCAAGTACGTAAAAGCTGGTTTGGTTTATAGTAAAATTCAATATAAAGTATTAATTTTACAGTTATAAAATTCAACACAAACAAAATATATAAAAAATGAAAGTAACAGTAGTAGGAGCAGGAGCAGTAGGTGCAAGTTGTGCAGAATATATTGCTATTAAAGACTTTGCTAGCGAAGTAGTAATCTTAGACATTAAAGAAGGTTTTGCAGAAGGTAAAGCAATGGATCTAATGCAAACTGCATCATTAAATAATTTCGACACTAAAATAACAGGAAGTACTAATGATTATTCTAAAACAGCAGGATCTGATGTTTGTGTAATTACTTCAGGTATTCCAAGAAAACCAGGTATGACTCGTGAAGAGTTAATTGGTATTAATGCAGGAATTGTAAAAATGGTATCTTCTAGCTTAATAGAACATTCGCCAAATACAATCATTATTGTGGTAAGTAACCCAATGGATACAATGACTTACTTAGTACATAAAACTACAGGTTTAGCAAAAAATAAAATTATAGGAATGGGTGGCGCTTTAGATTCTGCTCGTTTTAAATACAGATTAGCAGAAGCATTAGGAGCTCCAATTTCTGATGTGGACGGAATGGTGATTGGTGGACATAGCGATAAAGGTATGGTACCATTAATAGGTAAAGCTGCAAGAAATAGTGTAAAAGTTTCTGAGTTTTTATCGGAAGAAAGAATGGATCAAGTAGTACAAGATACTAAAGTTGGTGGTGCAACACTTACCGGTTTATTAGGTACTTCTGCTTGGTACGCTCCAGGAGCAGCTGTATCTGCAATGGTACAAGCAATTGCTTGCGATACTAAAAAGATTTTTCCTTGTTCTGCTTTATTAGACGGAGAATTTGGGTTAAGCGATTTATCTATTGGTGTTCCTTGTGTATTAGGTGCTAATGGAATTGAAAAAATTGTTGAAATAAGCTTAACAGATGCGGAAAAAACAAAATTAGCTGAATCAGCTGAAGGTGTTAAAGCAACTAATGGGTTGCTAGAATTGTAATTTATCAACCTGTCTGGTTTTAAACCAGATAGGTTTTATTTAATATTTATATAAAGACTGTAGAAATACAGTCTTTATTTTTTATATTTGGCGCATGAAAAAGTGGTACATCTGTACTTTAGTTATTGCTTTTACCTTACTAGGTTATATTAGTAAGGAACAATCTGCTTTGCCAAATCAGAAAATAGTACTACAGTTTTCTGACACTACTATCACTTCTAATCAAATTGAAAACACCGTTGCAATTGTAAAAAAGCAATTGTTAGATTTTGGTGTAAACCATATTCAAATTCATAAAATTGAAAACGGACAACTAAAAATCACGTATTATAGTGATGCAGATGTTGTTAGTATTAAAAGTAAACTTTCCAAAGAAAAAAAGCTAGCTATAGACTATGCTTCAAACCAAGAAAAACATCCTGAAAAACCAGCAACCAATGAAAATTATAATCTAGATGTTTATAAAATTCAGGATGCTAAGGACGCTAATTCTGGTTTTGATGGTAAAGTGGCTATCGAACCTAGATTAGAAAGCGATCGTTATTCTAATCCTAATGTGTATTTTTCAGCTTGCCCTATAGAGGTAAATAAGCTAAACACATACTTACAAGTTGTCTATAAAGTAAATACAAATATTGCAATTGCAATAGATAATACTTCGTATAAAATACCTGAAGTTAGAGCAGGCCCAAATACTAACAAAACTTCATAAACTAGCTAATTAACTTCTTAAGACATACTTGTGTTTAAGAGTAAACGAGCTAAAATTTTATTTAAACATTAAAAAGTGTCAAAAAATTACGTGTAAACTATATATTTGCACGTTCAAAAAATGGACCATAAAAAATCATTAAAATGCAAAACAAAGGATTAGTAAAATTATTTGCACTATTGTTTGGTTTGGTAAGTATCTACCAATTATCATTCACATTTAAAAACAGTAGTATTGAAAGCAATGCGGCTGCTTATGCAAATGGAGATAGTGTAAAAGAAACCAGATATTTAGATTCATTATCGAACCAAGAAGTCTATAATATTGGAATAGCAAAATATACCTATAACGAGGTAAAAGAAAATGCTATGAACTTAGGACTTGACCTTAAAGGTGGAGTTAACGTAATATTACAAGTTTCTGTAAAAGACATATTAAAAGGATTAGCTAACAATACTACAGATCCTATTTTTAATAAAGCATTAGACGATGCAACAGAACTTCAAAAAGATAGTCAAAGCACCTATTTAGAAGATTTTTATACTTCTTTTGAAGCTATAAAAGGAGATACTAAATTAGCTTCGCCAGATATTTTCTATACTAGAGCTTTAGATGGAGAAATTGATGGAAATATGACGGATGAAGAAGTAAAACCGGTAATTTCAAGAAAAATTGATGAGTCTATTGTTTCTGCTTTCGAAGTATTACGTAAACGTATTGATGAGTTTGGTGTTACATCACCTAATATCCAACGTTTAGGAAACTCAGGACGTATTCTAGTAGAGTTACCAGGAGTTAAAGATGCAGAACGTGCTACTAAATTATTACAAAGTACAGCACAATTAGAGTTTTGGGATGTGTACAACAAAACACTTTTCAATAACTTTCTAGTACAAGCTAATGAAACCATTAAGAGTATTGAAAAATCAAAAGAAGTAAACACCGAAGAAGTTAAAGAAACCACTTCAGAAGAAGATAAAATTGCAGATCTTTTAGGAGATGATCCAGATTCTACAGCAGTAGTAGCAAATCCGCTTTTAGATAAATTAATCGGTTCTCAAGATCCTGCAGCAATTGCTTTAGTAAATATTGCAGATAGAGAAATTATTAGTGAGTATTTAAATATGCCACAAGTAAGAAACTTACTTCCTGCAGAACAACGTTATGTAAAGTTTGCATTTGGGAAACAAAAAGGAGATAGTGAGTTAGTAGACTTATACGCACTTATAGCTAACAGAGAAAACGTACCAGAATTAGGTGGTGGTGTAGTTGTAGATGCAAGACAAGATTATGATCCTTTAGGAAAACCTCTTGTAAGTATGCAAATGAATAGTAAAGGTGCTAAAATCTGGGAGGAAATGACTGGAAGAGCTTTTACACAAAGAAGCCAAATAGCTATTGTTTTAGATAACGTAGTATATTCTGCACCTGGAGTAACAACAGGAGCGATTGCTGGTGGAAATTCTCAAATATCAGGAAACTTTACATTAAATGAAGCAACCGATTTAGCAAACGTTTTACGTGCTGGTAAATTGCCTGCTAGAGCAGATATTATTCAAAGTGATGTAGTTGGTCCATCTTTAGGTCAAGAAGCTATCGATAGTGGTAAAATGTCCTTTTTAATAGCATTAGCATTAGTGCTTTTATGGATGGTTTTCTACTATGGTAAAGCAGGTCTATTTGCAGATATTGCAATGGCATTAAACATCTTATTAATATTTGGTATTCTTTCTGGTTTAGGAGCAGTATTAACGCTTCCTGGAATTGCAGGTATTGTATTAACCATTGGTATGTCGGTAGATGCAAACGTTCTTATTTTCGAGCGTATTCGAGAAGAGCTAGCTAAAGGTAAAGACCAAGCTACATCAATAAAAGATGGTTTTGCAAACGCACTTTCTTCTATTTTAGATGCCAATGTAACAACTGGTTTAACAGCATTAATATTATTTGTTTTTGGTACAGGACCAATTAAAGGTTTTGCAACGACATTAATTATTGGTATTGCAACTTCATTATTTACAGCAATCTTTATTACAAGATTACTAGTAGATTGGTATTCTAATAAAGGAGGGAAATTAGAATTCTCTACAGGTTTAACAAGAAACTTATTTAGAAACATAAATATAGACTTCTTGAAAAAACGTAAGATTGCTTATGTTATTTCTGGAATATTTATTCTTTTAAGTTTAGGATCATTATTTACAAATAAATTAGATCAAGGTGTAGATTTTGTTGGAGGAAGAACCTACCAAGTTCGTTTCGAGCAACCAGTTAGTGCATCCGAAATTTCAGGAGTGCTTTCTGCAGAAGATGTATTTGGTAGTGCAGATGCGAAGTTAATTGGTACAAGTAACGATGTAAAAATTACTACTAAGTATAAAATTAATGAAGCTTCTTCAGAAGTAGATGAAGAAATAAGACATAAATTATACAACGCATTACAACCACATTTATCGAACATTAGTTACGATCAATTTATAGATCTTAACGATGAAAATAAACAAATTGGTGTTATGGAGTCTTATAAAGTAAGTCCATCTATTGCAGATGATATTAAGAAAGCATCTTTCTGGGCAATCTTAGGATCTTTAATCGTAGTATTCTTATATATCTTATTCCGTTTTAAAAGATGGCAATTCTCACTTGGTGCAGTAGCAGCAGTATTTCATGATGTATTAATTGTATTAGGTGTTTTCTCACTTACTTACAAGTTCATGCCATTTACAATGGAAATTGACCAAGCATTTATTGCCGCAATATTAACGGTAATTGGTTACTCTTTAAATGATACCGTAGTTGTATTCGATAGAATTAGAGAGTTCTTTAATGAGCATACTGCTTGGGATTTTGATAAAGTAATTAATGCCTCATTAAGTAGTACACTAAGTAGAACATTAAATACCTCTTTAACTACACTAGTTGTGTTATTAGCAATCTTTATTTTTGGTGGAGATTCTATTAGAGGATTTATGTTTGCATTAATAGTAGGTGTTATTGTAGGTACCTATTCTTCATTGTTTATTGCAACACCAATCATGTACGATTCTGTTAAAAAAGCAGGAGCTACAGATGCTTTAAAGATTAAAGAAAAAGAAGAAGAAGAAACGTTAGAAGCATAAGCAACGAATCCTTTTTTAAATATTAAAAAACCTTTCTGTGTTATGCAGAAAGGTTTTTTTATTTCTTCTATTTTATTAATTTGGGCGTTACACTACTACGTTTAGACTTCGTAGTGTCAGGCTTTCCGCTATATCTTTTGTTACTGGATTGTTTTCTTGTAAATATTCATACCTTAAATAGCAATCCATACTAGTAAATATTCTTGCTGCTAAAACAAAAGGATGCCGCATCAATCCTTAACGCAATACTATTTATCTTCCTCCTTATTAGGACTAAATTTGTTTACAAAAGAAGTTAAATTAGTAGCATAACCAACCATCAACTGCGGATGTACTTGATAATTTTGCGTATGATAATAAGCGCCTAATCGCGCAAAAACACCACCTTTTTTTCCTTTTTTCGGATTCGTTAACCAATAAAAATCTGCCTTGATATTAACTACGTTATATTGAAATCCAAAATGCTCAACACCATTATCCACTATAGTCTCTTTTATATTTATATCACCTATGCTATTAGCGCCACTATAAGAAAGATTATTTAAACTTAGACTAACATCTGCACCAAAATTGGTTTGTGGTCTAATCTCTATATTTAAATAAGGACCATGACTGGTAGATATTAAAGACGAAATATTTTCATCGTCTTTAGCGGTGTCACCATCACCAGAATTAATGATAGATGTTTTAAGAGCAGTCCTATAAAAAGCACCTTGATAACCTAAAGAAATATAAGAGAAAAAGCGTTTGGCTTCATGCGATAAAACATCTACAGAAAGACTTCCGTTAATATTGTTTTTGGTTAATAAGTCAAAATTACTAAAGCTACCATTTTCTGTACTGTTTTTAGAGATTTCAATAGTTCTAAAAGTATCATTAGATCCATTGTAAAGAGCAATGTTAGCTTCTGCTATCATTTGTCTAAAAAGTGTATAGTTAGCAGTTCCAATGGTTGAGTTCTTTTGGTTTAAAGGTAAAAGTAATTTAGCTTGTGCATTAACTAGACTATTACTGTTATTATTGTCAAAGGCCATAACATCTGTATATAATACTGCTGTAAAAAAATCAAAAAATTGACGTTGTCTTACTTGTTGTTCTAAATTGTCTTTGTCAAAATGTAACTCATCATTAGCTACAGAGTAATTAAAGTGTTGATCAGAGTCAAAATCAAATATATCATTGTATTCCAGTTCATAGCAAATATTTTTATTTGTTTTAAACTTATTTTTGCTGCCATAGTTATTAAAAAAACGAATTGGCACACTAAAGTTGTTGTTTACTACAGTAACTTTTTCTGTGGAATCATTGTTAACTCTACCTTCTAAAACTATAGTAGAAGCTTTATTGTTAAAGAAATTAATATATGCTTTTTCAATGTGTAATTTCGGAGTAGTGTTTTCTTCAAGAAAATTTTGCGTCTGACCATTACATTTAGAAGTGTCAACACGTTTTAAAGGTATGGTTTGATTTAAAGTTATTTTTCCCGAATATTGAGCAGGTTCACCATCTATAATTTCGGTAAGACTGCGTAATGATTTCTTTTTGTTTGAAATTTTATTTAATATAATTTTAGCAGCTTCATCTGATAGATCACTGTGTACAACTGTGGTGTCTAATTTTTCTTTAATTAAATTTATAATTGCTCTGTTAAAAACTGCTTCGTCTACTTTGTATGGAATACCTATGCTCTCTTCGTGAGCGTTTTTATTTGCTATTTTTAAGTTAAAATCGTTGTCATTAAATTTAGCATGTATTTGGTAGTCATTATTGTCTTGTGTTCCAATTACAACATAATCTACAATATGATATTCCTGACTAAAACAATGTACACTAAATAGTAATACGAGCAATGTGATTAATTTTTTCATAATATTTAAGATTAATTAGCATCTTAAAAGTAGCCATAAATGAGCACAAAAAAAATACGTAGTACTACGTATTTTATCTAAAACGAAATAAATTTTAATTTGTAACTATCCAATTTTCAGTGATTTGCCATAGTGAATCTTTAAAATATTCTCTAAAAAAACCAAAATGTTGTACATCTTCAATTTGTAACTCTTCAGGAATAATGTGTCTTCGGTCTACATTTGTGTTTTTAAATTTAGATGCTAACCAATCTACAGATTCCTTAGATGCAAAGCTATCTCTAGGAAAACTTAAAGCGAGTACATTACTAGTTATTTTACTAAATTCTAAATCGTTAAACTGGCTATACATATATTTAGGATGAATTCCCCATTTTCGCCATTGGTAAACAACCTGTTTTGGTAAGTTTTCAAATAAACCTAGTTTTTTAGCTGGAAAATAACCAAATAACGGAGTTGCTATTGGTATTATAAAGTACCAAAACGCAAATAATCGAAACTTAGGAAAGCCTTTAAAATATTTCCAATATCCAGTTTGTGATGCTACAGTTATTATAGAATCTACTGTGTGTATTTCTGGATTCAAACCAATGAGTTGTCCGCCAATACTATGCGTTATTAGTGTTACTTTGTTTTGTGGTTGTTTTTGTTTAACAAATTTTATAACAGCAGCTTGATCTAAAGCCCAAGTGTTTAAATTGGCTTTGTTTTTTTTTAAGCTCTCGGTATTAGAAGCACCAATACCATAATAATCAAAAGTATAAATAGTAAAGCCTAAGGTACTAAAATGAAGGGCGAATTTAGAATAGAATTTCTGTAAAACTCCTGTTGCCGACGATATTACTATACTTTTTTTGTTCGACTTTTCAGGTGAAAATATAGTGACATTAATAGCATGTCCTGTTGTAGTTTTTAAAAATATACTACGAACATTATTTTTCATTGATCGTTGTATATTCTATTCGGTCACCAACTTCTAAAAGCCATTTTTCAGCTAGTCCTGCATTGACTTCTAAAACATATTGCGCAGGAACTCGTGAAGGTAAAGAGGCTTCATCAAAAGGCACAGCGTTTTCTTGAAAACTAACAATGTGTTTGTTGTTATCTAAGTAAATTAAATCTAATGGAATTCTAGTGTTTTTCATATAAAAAAAACGTTCACGCATGGTAGGGAAAGCAAATAACATCGCTTGGTTTTCTTTCATAGTATTTCTATACATTAAACCAGTTTGTACATCATAATCTGTATCTGCAATTTCTATATTTAGTCTTGTAACTATAGAGTCTGTTGCTGCTTTATAAATAGTAAGATCTCCTTCTTTTGTAAAGGAAACTTCAATTGGTTTTATGTCTTTTTTTTCATCTTTGCAGGCGCTTAAAAAGAGGATGAAGCATAAAATAATACTGGTAAATAATCTGAATTTCATAATAAATGTTTGGTCGAGCGTAGTCGAGACCTATTTTATAAATAGTAAATTTTAAATACCTCTCGAGAAACTACGTTCACTACTTTCTATAAAAAAAATATTTTATTTTAGTAATGCTCGAGGTGACATTGTTTTATCTAAATTACTTTAGTTTTTGGTTTATAAACAAACATAAAGTATAGGCCAATTATAATAAAAGGTATGCTTAACCATTGCCCAGTATTTAAAGCCCAAGTAGCTCTATCATCTACTTGTGCTTCTTTTACAAACTCTACGAAGAAACGAATCGTCCAAAGTAATACTAAAAATAAACCAAATAAGAAACCTGTTTGTTTGTCTTTATTGGTTTTAGTATAGAAATACCATAAAATTAAAAATACAAAGATGTAGCAAAAAGATTCATACAATTGTGCTGGATGTCTTAAAGGTATTGCATCTAATAAATTTTGAAATTGTGGGTTATTTGCAATGGCATCATAAGCTTCTTTGGGCGTTTTCATACCCGTTAATTGCATCGCTTCATATTTGTTATATTCTTGTTGAATAAAGCGAACACCTAAAGGAGAATCTGTGATTTTTCCTATAATTTCAGAATTAATAAAATTTCCTAAACGAATAAATACTGCGCCACTTGCTACAGGAATTACAACTCTGTCTAAAATCCACATTAATGATTTGTACTTATATTTTCTTCTATATAAATACATTCCAATAATAATTCCTATTGCTGCTCCATGACTCGCTAATCCTTGAAAACCAGTGAATTCAAATTTTGGCACAAAACGGAAAGGTAAAAATATGCTAAAAAAGTCTTGCGATATAAGTTCCGATTGGTAAAATATTACATGACCTAATCGAGCACCAAGCATAGTGGCTATTATGGTATATAAAAAAAGAGGGTCTAAATATTCTGGTTTAATTTGATCTCTTTTAAAAATACGTTTCATGATTTGCAATCCTAAAAGGAATGCAATAATCCACATTACACTATAAAAGTGTAATTTAAAATTACCAATAATGTCAATTCCTGTTAACGGATTCCAATCGAATATTAAAAAATGCATAGATTTTATTTTGAAAACGTAAATATAGACAATTGCAAATGGATTAAAAAGAAACCGGACTTAATGAAATGTTATTTTTCAGAAAGCTTTTCTGGAACTGGATCATAACCTGAGCCTCCCCAAGGGTGACAACTAAAAATTCGTTTTACTGCTAGTTTTCCACCTTTAAAAAAACCATGTTTTTCTAACGCTTCTTTTGTGTAATGCGAACAAGTTGGTTGAAACCTACACGTTGAAGGTGTTAACGGTGAAATTAATGTTTGATATACTTTGATAAGGAATAAGAAAGGTGCGATAAGTATCTTTTTCATAACCAATAGGTGAGGAGCAAAATTAATAAAATGCTCTTTATTCGTTAATTAGTCGAAAAAGTGGTGCCTTCTTTACCATCTTTTAAATTAATACCAACTGCAGCTAATTCGTCTCTAATTTTATCAGACATGGCAAAGTCTTTATTTGCTCTTGCTTCTTGTCTTAGTTTTATTAAAAGATCTACAGCACCAGAAAGTTTGTCTGTTCCTGTATTGGATGCTGAATTGTTTTCTAAACCTAAAATATCAAAAACAAAAGTATGTATTAATGCTGTGAAATCTTTTAAATCATCTTTGGAAATCGTTTCGTTAACAGATTTTATTTTGTTGATGATTGTTACACCTTCAAATAACCAAGAAATTAATATTGGTGTATTGAAGTCGTCATTCATTGCTTCATAAAACTTGCTTTTTAAAATAGCTAAAGTTTCTTTGGTATTTTTAGAACTTTCTTTAGAAGGTGTTAGTGTTTCTAATCCATTGACAGCTTCCATTAAACGATTAAAGCCTTTTTCGCTTGCTAATAAACCGTTGTCTGTAAGGTCTAAAACACTTCTGTAAGAAGCTTGCATCATAAAAAATCGAACCACACTTGGGCTGTATGCTTTAGACATAATATTGTTTTTTCCTGTAAGTAATTCGGAAGGATTAATGTAATTTCCTGTCGATTTACTCATTCGTGCACCATTAAGTTCTAGCATATTGGCGTGCATCCAATATTTTACAGGGTCTTTTCCTTTAGCTGCTTTATTTTGAGCAATTTCACATTCGTGATGTGGAAATTTTAAATCCATTCCACCTCCATGAATATCAAAATATTCGCCAAGATATTTGGTGCTCATTGCTGTACATTCAAGATGCCAACCAGGAAAACCATCACTCCAAGGTGAAGGCCAACGCATAATATGTGTTGGTTCTGCTTTTTTCCAAAGGGCAAAATCTTGCGGATTTTTTTTATCGCTTTGCCCATCTAATTCACGTGTATTGTGAATTAAATCTTCTAGTTTACGTTTGCTTAAAATGCCATAGTCGTTAGTTTGATTGTATTTATGTACATCAAAATACACAGAACCATTCACTTCATAACCAAAACCATTATCAATAATAGTTTGTATCAGTTCTATTTGCTCTATAATATGACCCGTTGCAGTAGGTTCAATACTTGGAGGAAGAAAATTAAATGTATTAAGTACATTATGAAAATCTACAGTATAACGCTGTACAATTTCCATTGGTTCAATAGCTTCTAATCTTGCTTTTTTGGTGATTTTATCTTCTCCAACATCTGCATCATTTTCTAAATGCCCAGCATCTGTAATATTTCTAACATAGCGTACTTTATAGCCTATATGTAGGAGGTAGCGAAAAATCATATCAAAAGACATAAAAGTTCTAACATTCCCTAAATGTACATTACTGTAAACCGTTGGTCCACAAACGTACATGCCAACATATCCTTCTGTTATAGGTGTGAATTTTTCTTTTTTACCAGAAAGGGAATTGTATATTTCTATGTTTTGCTTTTGTGAAGTTTGCATAAAGTAGGCCGTTTACTTTAACTACTAAAAAGTAGTATCTAATTTAATATAATCTAAAAATTCTCTACGTGTATCTTTTTCCTTGAATTTACCACCAAATTCACTGGTTACAGTGCTAGAATCTACATCTTTTATTCCTCTAGAATTAACACATAAATGTTTAGCGTCTATAACACAGGCAACATCCTCTGTATTTAATACTTCTTGTAATTCTTTTACAATTTGAATCGTTAAACGCTCTTGTACTTGTGGTCTATTGGAATAATAATCGACAATACGATTCATTTTTGATAAACCAACAACAGTTCCGTTAGATATATATGCAACATGTGCTCTTCCAACAATTGGTAATAAATGATGTTCGCAAGTAGAATAAACAGTGATGTTTTTTTCCACAAGCATTTCTCCATATTTATATTTGTTATCAAAAGTTGAAGCGCTAGGCTTATTTTTAGGGTCTAAACCACTAAAAATTTCTTTTACAAACATTTTTGCTACTCTATTTGGAGTACCTTTAAGGCTGTCGTCTTTTAAATCTAGACCTAATGTTTCCATAATATGTCTAACATCTTCTTTAATAAGATCTATTTTCTCTTCATTTGTAAGAGTAAAAGCATCTTCACGCATCGGTGTATTTATAGATGTACCAATATGGTTGTCTCCTATAGCGTTTAATTCGTCTATCTTGCTGTCCAGTTTCATCAAAAAAATAATAATTATAATTTACAAAGATAAGTAATTCCCATTTGTTTTAGTTTGAATTGAAGTAGAATTAATTTATAATTGATTTCGATTTTTTTCTTATTTTTTTATAACTTTTCCTGCTAATTGCTTTAAGTTAAGTATTTTGCGAGATAAATTTGGTTTTTACGATTAGATAAAAAAAGTTAAGTGCTTTTCATGAAGAGATTTTTGTTTATTATTTGTTTGTTTGTTACTCGTTTTGTAGTAGCTCAAGGACCAGGTTGTTCTAATGTAGATGCAGGTCCTACTCAAATAAATTTGGATTGTACAACTGGGTGTGCAGATTTAACAGCTACTTTTTTAGAGACAGGAGAAACCACATCTTATGCAGTTTCCTCCATACCTTATGCTCCTCCGTCTTCTTTTTCTGGGTTAACAAATCAATTGTTCTTATTTTCTGATGATGTTTGGTCAGATATCATACCATTAGGTTTTGAGTTTTGTTTTTATGGGAATCAATATAATAATATATTAGTCGGAGTTAATGGTGTCTTGAGTTTTGAAACAACGTTAGCAAATTCAGGAAATGAATATATTTTTGCAGATACATTACCAAATAATTCTAATTCAGCTTTAGGGGAAGCTAATATTTTTGGAGCTGGTCATGATATGGACCCTTCTGCTAGTGGTGGTTCTCATGAAATTGCTTGGGAAATACAAGGAGCTGCCCCATGCAGGAGATTTGTTGCGTCCTATTATAATGTCCCTCAATTTGGGTGTGCTACAGAATTGTCAACTCAAATGATAGTTTTATACGAAGGAACAAATACTATTGATATATATATAGAAGAAAAACCAACCTGTTTTTGGCTTAATGGAAATGCTGTTGTTGGTATACAAAATGATGCAGGAACCGATGCTTTTTTTCCTCCAGGTAGAAATACAAGTAATTGGGTTGGAACAAATGAAGCTTGGCGTTTCACTCCTAACGGAACACCAAACTATACGGTAACTTGGTTTGATGGAACTAATAGTCCAATCGCTAATACACCAACTATTAATGTTTGCCCAACTACAAATGAAACTTTTACCGTGGAGGTGGAATATACCAATTGTGACGGATCCACTTTTATAGATAACGATAGTATAGATGTTATAATAAGTGCTACGCCAACGGTAACATTAACCAGTAATACGACGACCTGTTCTGGAGGCACAGCAACATTCACAATACAAGGTAGCCCAGGGGATATCGTAGATTATACCGGGGTGTTAGGTTCTCCAGTAACGCTAGATGCAACAGGGGAGGCAGTAATTAATATCCC
>NZ_JAUOQT010000008.1 GCF_030547245.1 Oceanihabitans sp. 2_MG-2023 | reverse complement strand
TATGGATTCTGAACTAAAAAATGTAGCTTAGTATCTAACAAAAAAAAGCAACGTTTGTTGCGTTAGAACCTTGAATGCAGCACCAGATAAATTACAAATTAATCATTAAATCATTTAAAAAAACACTGTAATTATTCAACTCAAAAGGAACATCTGCATTTTTTTCCATATCGTGAAAATGATGTGTTGCTAATAATTCCATTCCTGTAAAAGCATTCATTTTGTGAAAGCCAAACATAGCACCTTCATCTACACTTTTTTGATTAAAAAATTCATTTTCTAAAGTAAAAGCGGTTTTAGGTGCATTCCAACTTGTAGTTAGTATATATTTTTTTCCGTGCATTAAACCACCAGTCCCATAATTGATATTTGGATTTTTTCTACTTCTTCCATCACTTGCATAAATTCCATTTTGATGACCTTCAGTAAAAACTTCATCTATATATTTTTTGAATCCAAACGGTATTTGAAACCACCAAATTGGAGTATGATAAATCACTATATCAGCCCACTTAAATTTTCCAACTTCTTCTTTCACATTATAATTTTCACCTACTTGAGTAAATTTCACTTCAAAACCCTCATGTGAATCAAAATATGAAATAGTATTATTGAAAAGTGTTTCGTTAAATCTTCCACCAGAATGTGCAAATGGATGACTTCCATTAATTATAAATATGTTTTTCATTTGTCTCTTATTTTATATTAGGCAAAACTAAATCAATATTTATTATTGTAAAAATAATACAAATCATACCTTTGTATCAATATTTTAATAGTTATGGTAAATTTAGAATGGTATAGAACATTTAAAGAAATATATGAAAACGGAACTTTGACCAAAGCTTCTATTGCTTTATATGCTTCTCAACCTGGAGTTAGTGTACACTTAAATGCTTTAGAAGCTTATGTTGGCAAAAAACTATTTGAACGTACTTCGCGAAAAATGATTCCAACAGAAGATGGGAAATTTTTATATGAATATATTATTGAATCTTTAAAAAAACTTGAAATAGCAGAACAGCATTTTAAAAAAACAACGCAAGAAAAAAATCCATCTTTAAATGTAGGAATGTGCTCTGAAATGTTTCAACTTATTATTGAACCCGAAATTCCAAAACTAGACTTTGACCTAGTAGCTCGATTTGGAGCACATACAGATTTAATAAAAGACCTAAACAATGGAATTTTAGATTTAGTAATAACACCTAAAAAACAGAATGAAAAAAAATCATTAGTTGAGTATATCCCTTTTTCAAAAGAAAGAATCGTTTTAATAGCAGGAAATAAAACCAATGTAACTAAAATACAAAACCACATTAATTCAAAAAATTTAAATAAGTTAGAAGAGGAACTACTTCAAAATGTTTGGTATAGTTCATCAAACGAAATGGAACATTTTAGACGTTTTTGGTTTGAGAACTTTAATAAGAAACCTGCTTTTAAACCAAACTATATCTTACCAAATATTACTTCTATTATAAGATGTTTAAACAATGGAAACGGACTTGCATTAGTTCCAGATTTTTTATGTCGAGAACAAATTTTAAGAAACGAAATAAATTTAGTTTGGGAGGGAAAAGTAAAAACGGAAAACACCTTATATTTTGCTTCAAGAACGGATTTAAAATACAAAAAAGAATTAGATACAATTAAGAATATATTTACATCAAAAATGAAATAAACGCAGTACAACACCGCGTATAACCAATTGCTAATCAGTGTGTAATCAAAAAATCCTAGCGGATTTTCCTAATGGTTCGTTTTCTTTTGTTAACTTAGTTCCAGACAACGCAACTAGCCATACACAAAACCGTTAAATGCAGCCGATGAACAGAAATTCAATTACAATATTTTTGCTTTTGTTAACAGCAATATTATTCACCAGTATGAAGAACGACAAAAAAGATGAATTAATAATTCAACACGAAGAATTTGGAGAAGAATTGTTCCATATTGAAAATGCTAAATATAATCTTTATGAAGTAGAAAAAAATAGATGGGAATTTGTGATTTATATTGAAACGGACTTTGCAATAAAACGCTCTAAAGAATTAGAAAAAGTGGTGCACGCTGAACCTACGATTGAGGTAACAGCAATTTTAAATTCAGCCGAACCAAAACTGACCGAAAAAATGATTATACCTCAAAAAAGTGGATACGATTATTCAAGGGACGAATACTTATCAAATATTTATTACTTCTCTCACGAAACTGTAGAAGACTTTAGGATTGAAATTTTAGAGATAAAAGCCAATTCTATAATTGCGAAAATGGATGGGAAATGCGTAATAAATGGTTCGAATGGATTAGAACCTGATTCAAAAATATCAACAACAACCGAATTTATAATCGATAAGAATTTTAAACGAACAACTGAATAATAAAAACGCACTACAACATCGTGTATAAAAAAATGCTACATTGGTACTTAAATAATGATCGTTGCTCTTTTGTTACGTCTGATTTTCCTACGGAAAATCCTCGCACACAAAACCGCACTATTCTTATACATAAACGTTGTAGGTAATATATAGATGAAATATTTAAGCAGAAAAAAAGTCCTTCAAGATCCAATATTTGCATCGTTCATATCTGGCTGGCAAAACACAAGGTATCCTTCTGAAAGTGCTGCAAGAAAGGAAGGTGAATATTATGATGAAAAATCTGATACCGATCGCTTTTATTCGCAGAATGAATTGAACGAAATATTCGATAAAGAAATTAACGAATTTAAAAAAATCACTGACGATATTAAGAAACAAGATTTTGAGATGATTTGCAATATTGTGATTGACTCACCTCCCGATGAAGATGAAATTGTATACTTGAGTAAAATAATAACGTTATTTGCCAAAGAAAATAAGATTGAATATACTTTCATTCCTTTGTTTAATTTACCTTGGTTTCATGAAAAAATTGAAGGTCACCATCCTTCAACAAAAACTGCTTATTCCAATTTTAAAAAGTTTATCGGAGACTCAAATTATAGTGGTGGAATTTTAGTCTCTGACTATTCTGAATTGGAAAAAATGTTACTCAACTATTTCAATTTGGTTCAATCAAATTATTACGGCAACAACTTTTTCTATTCAGAGACTTTGAAAACAGTTTTTTCATTTCATTATTCTGGACAAATTTGGTTTTATATTTATTCCAAAGAGTCAATGAAAAAAATTGAATCGTTTATAAATCAGAATAATTTGATTCTTAATGATGCATATACTACCTACAACCTCGTGTAAAATTTATTGCTAGTTCTAGCCTACTTACAAAAGTCCTCGCGGACTTTCTATTCGGTTTTTATTTGCTAAATTAGTTACTTAAACACGCAACTAATCTTACACAAACACTTTAGAGGGGATTTAAGAACACGATAGGTAAAAGGACAAGTCTGGAATTATTTTTGATGTTGTCAATTAGCCAAAAGAAATAATTACAAACTAAAACCTTAGCAAACAAATGAGAAAGTCTAAAATTGTATTAACCATAATTACCTTGTTCCTATATTTCAAAGGAATAGCACAATTTAATCAAAATAGCGAAAAGCAAATAGTTGTTGGGAAAGTTGATAGTTTATATTCTAAAATATTAAAAGAACAAAGAGAAATTTGGATACATACACCTGAAGACTTTAATAGCACTAAAAAATATCCAGTTATTTATGTATTGGACGCATCTCAACAATTTTATGTTATTACTGGAATGCAAAAACAACTAACACCTTTCAAAATTCCTCAATCTATAATAGTTGGCATTACCAATACAGATAGAACAAGAGATTTTACGCATACTAATGTTCCTTTTCAACGCGGAAACGAATCGGAAACTTCTGGAGGTGCCAGTAATTTTATAAAGTTTATAGACGAAGAATTAAAACCATATATAAACAACAAATACCCAACCGAAAACAACAATACCATTATTGGTCATTCTACAGGAGGTCTGTTTGTACTTTATTCATTCTTAAATCACGAAAATTCTTTTGATAATTATTTGGCAATTGACCCAAGTCTTTGGTGGGACAAAGAAAATCTGGTTAAAGAAACTCAAGAACTACTAAACAAAGGAAATCGTAAAGAAAAATCATTATATATAGCTGTAGCCAATAGTATTGGCAAAGCAATGGACACGGTTAAAGTTAGAAAAGACAAAACAATTCCTACTGAACAGATTAGAGCAAATTTAAAGTTTCATGACCTATTAGTGAAAAATAATAAAGAGATTAATTTTAAATGGGAATACTTTGAGAATGAAGACCACGGAAGCATTGTTGTTCCAGCCCAGTATAATGGATTACGGTCTATTTTCTCTTGGTTTCCATTTCCAGAAATGTGGCGTTTTAACACACCAAAAGAATATTCTGCCAAAGAATTAACAGAACCATTTAAAACCCACTATAAAAAATTGAGCGTTCGTATGAAACGTGAAGTAAAGCCTGATTGGGAATTGCTAAATCAAGTTGGGTTCTTTATGTTGAATGGACATAATCTTCCTAAAAAAGCCTTGGCATATTTAGAACTAAATGCTGATTTCTATCCTAATGAATCAAAAAGTTTTGTTGCTTTGGGGAATTACTTTTTATCTCAAAAAAACAAATCAGAAGCCATATTAAACTATAAAAAAGCAGTAGGAATAGATTCAAATCAAGAAGCTCAAGCTAAACTAAAGGAATTAGGAGAGTAATAAAAACGGCCTCTAACATCGTGTAAATAAAATTGCTGCTTTTGTACTTTTCCTTTGTTCCATCTTTTCTAATTTACTACATTTATAAACCGGAAAGTTCTCGCGCTTTTATTCGTAACTTTCCTTACACAAACACTGTTACCTGCAAGCTGAAAAAAAAGCATTGAACCAAAATTGTTATTTTTTGAACTAAAAGCATAATTGATTGATTATAAACTCTTTTAATTTTGAAGTATTAATAATTAAAACATTTATTATGAAAACAATCAAATTAATTTTAGTCCTAATTGTGTTTACTCTGAATTATACACAAGCACAAGAAAAAGAAAATCAAACAACAATTAAAAACAATGGCATTATGAAAACTTATGTAATTGAACGCAATATTCCAGGAGCAGGAGAATTAACAACTGAACAATTGAAAGGAATTTCTCAAACATCATGTTCTGTCTTGAAAGAAATGGGACCAAAAATTGAATGGCAACACAGTTATGTTACTGGTGATAAAGTATATTGTGTTTACAAAGCAGAAAATAAAGCCTTAATTGAAGAACACGCAAAAAAAGGTGGTTTTCCTGCAAATTCAATAAGTGAAGTCAAAACAGTAATTAGTCCAGCAACAGCGGAACTTTAAAACATATAAAACTCTTTTAAGGAGCTGTCAAGGTATTAAAACAGACAGCTTCTTAATAAAAATAGTATAATACATAAAATATATTTCTCATGCCAATATTTATGGATTTTCATGATTTGCCAGATGGTGTAACTGCTGCTCATGTAGCTGAAATGCATCAAGCGGATTTAAAAATTGAACATAAATACAACTGTCGTGGTTTAACCTATTGGTGTGATGAACGACGACAAACAGCATTTTGTTTAATTGAAGCACCAAATAAAGAAGCTATTAAAGAGCTTCATGAAAAATCTCATGGAGCTGTACCGCAACGGATAATAGAAGTAAATGATACTCTTGTTGAATCTTTTTTAGGACGTATTGAAGACCCTGAAAAATCACAGAATACTGAACTAAATATTATTAACGATCCGGCTTTTAGAACCTTAATGATTGTAAAATTCAATAAAAACACCTTAAGAACTAAAAATATTGAAACCTTGCGAGCAGCCATTCGTGGCTATAGTAAATCGATTATCAATATTGTAAACATGAAAAAAGGATGTGTCGTTAAGCAAGAATCTAATTCATTTTTAATGTCTTTTTCATCTGTCACTAATGCTGTTGAAAGTGCTGTGAAAATCCAAGAATTGCACAATTGTGTTATTACACCAGATCTAGATTTCAAAATTGGCATAAGCGCAGGAATTCCTGTTACTAACAAAGGAAGCATATTTGAAGATACTATTAAAAAAGCGGAATATTTGACTTATGTTATAAATGGAAACATAATATTAACGCCAGAAGTTAAAGATTTATACGAAAGTGAAAATCAAAATAATCCAATTAATATTAAAGGCATTAAACCATTAAGCATTACAGAAATGGAATTTCTAATTCGTTTATTTGATTATACTGAAAGTGTTTGGGCAAATTCGAATATAAGTGTCACAAATTTTAATAAAAATTTAGGCTTAAGTAAATCAAAACTGTATAGAACTATAATGTCAATAATAGGGAAGTCACCAAACAGTTTCATTAAAGAGTTTAGATTGAATAAAGCGCTTGAATTACTAGATAAACAATCGTCAAACATCTCTGAAATCGCTTATCAAACAGGATTCAGTAGTCCAACTTACTTTTCGAAATGTTTTCATGAAGCTTACGGTGTTTTACCTTCAAAATATAAGAAGTAACAATTAGCATATAAAAAATTAGACAAAGTTCTTTATTTACGATTTAAACTAGTGCAGAAGAAGAAAAGCCATCAGGTAACATCGTGTGCTAGTTCTAGCTTGCTTACAAATATTCTATTCGGTTTTTATTTACTAAATTAGTTTCTTAAACAAGGAACTAATCTTATACAAAACCGTTGCCATTAATTAAAAACTGCAACAGTTTAATTAATTTATAGTCTTTCAGTAAAATTTCAAAAAATGAATAGAATAAAAACTCTCTTTTTTTTCTAACATCAATAATCTTTTTCACAAACTGTCAAAACAAAAACAATCCGACGGCAAAGTATTTGTCTGAAACAACAATAAACCAAATAGACACATTGATGAAAGTGTCATTTGATCGTGGATTATTCAACGGAAATATCCTTATAGCAAAGGGCAATCATATTGTATATCAAAATGAATTCGGATATTCAGATGCCTCTAGATCAAAAAAACTTAGTAGAAACTCAATATTTAACATTGGTTCTATAGCAAAAGAATTCAACGCTGTTGCGATAATGGTTTTAAATGAAAGAGGGTTACTTAATCTGGATGATAAAATCTCAAATTTTGAATTGCAATTACCAGAATGGTCAAATACCATTAGTATTAGGCATCTACTTCAATATACTAGTGGACTGCCAAGAATCAACTGGAACAATATTAAAAATGACAAAGATATCTATAACGAATTAAAAAATATTAAACATCTAAGTTTTAAACCTGGCACAGATTACTTGTACAGTAACAATAATGTTTTTCTACAAAGAAGAATTGTTGAACAAGTATCTGGAGTGAGTTTTAATGATTTCATTCAAAAAAACCTACTTATTCCTGCCGGTATGACAAATGCTATTATTGACGCGGATACTCAAAACCCTGAATTAGTAACCGCTTTTAATAATGCTTTTGTAAATGATAGAGCAATGGATATCGAATTCTCTGGTTGGGTAAACCCTACTGCAAATGATATGTATAAATGGATAATCAACTTACATTCAGGACAGTTTATATCTGATAAATCGCTAATTACTTTATTTGATTCGCATTCTAAGGAGAGTTCTTCAGCTTTAGGAATTGGGGTAATTGAGAATGACACTTTGCTAATTCATCAACATCATGGATCATCTTTCAATTATGAATCTTTTATCCATTATAATGTGAAAGAAGAATTATCAATCGTTTTAATGACAAATAATAAAAACCGTAAGCTTCGAGAAATAACTAATGCAGTCGAAAATATTTTAAAAGGCAATTCCTTTTCAATACCACAGAAATCAATTTATCTCGCAATTAGAGAAAAATGTTATGATAATGCTAATGAGGGAATTCAGCTTTATAAAAACTTAAAAAAGCAAAATTTTTCTGAATATAATTTTTCGGATGAAAATGAATTAAATCAACTTGGCTATGATTTGATTAAGAAAGGTCAAATAGAAGAGGCTATTAGTATTTTTACATTACTTATCTCAGAATTCCCAAATTCATCAAATGCATTTGATAGTATGGGCGAAAGTTATTTCTTAAATGATCAATTTGAATTCTCAAAAATAAGCTATCAAAAATCTTTAGAACTCAATCCTGAAAATACAAATGCAGAAGAAATGATAAACAGAATTGAAAAAATAAATGTAAAAACAAACTAATGGCAACAACGTGTATAATTGATTGCTAGGTTCTAGCCTGCTTACAAAAGTCCTCGCGGACTTTCTATTCGGTTTTTATTTGCTAAATTAGTTACTTAAACACGCAACTAATCTTACATAAACAAGTTACCAAACATTTAAAAAATGTAACAAAATAGAAAACTGATAGACTTATTCATCAATCAATCAATCAATCAATCAATCAATCAATCAATCAAAAAATGAATTCATCTATTAAAGTACTAATTTTCGTTTTCTTAACCTTTTTAACATTAAGTTCTTTTTCTCAAAGCTCAAATAAAGAACTATTTAATAGAATTGACACTTATTTGGAGGCAAGCGTTACAAATGGCTTTTCTGGAGTTGTTTTAGTTTCTAAAAAGGGAGAAATTATTTTATCTAAAGGATATGGATGGGCAGATAGAGAAAATAAAATACCCAATTCACCATCTACAGTCTTTAATATTGGTTCAGTAACTAAACAATTTACTGCATCAGCTATTTTAAAACTTGTAGAACAAGGAAAAATTAAAACATCAGATAAAATAAGTTCATATATTATTCAGACACCTATTGATAAAAGGGATATAACTATTCATCAATTATTAACTCATACATCAGGAATTTCTAATAGAACTGGTGGTTTTAGATATAATGAGGCAAGCAAACAACAGTTTCTAAAAGAATTCTTTGAATCAGAATTACAATCTAAACCAGGCGCAAAGTACCAATATGCAAATGCCAACTACATCATGTTAACGGTTATATTGGAGTCCGTTTCAGGGCAAACGTATAGTTCTTTTCTAAATGACTATTTGTTTGAACCTTCTCAAATGAAAAGCACAGGATATAAAAGCATCAACTTTAGTACAGAACGACTAGCACATGGCTACTACTATAACAGAAATGATGAGCAATGGGAAGATTGGGGAACAACCCAACAGCACCTTCCTTTCAATGACAAACATTGGTATAGTATAGGTAAGGGAGACATTCATTCCACCATTGAAGATTTATATAAATGGCATTTAGCTTTAAAAAACAAGGTTGTTTTAACATCAAAAACTAAAGAAATCCAAGAAACACCGTATGTAGCCGAAAATGATAAAATGACTTCGTACTATGGTTATGGCTGGGCAATATCTCAAAGTAATAGAGACACGAAAATCGTTGCTCATAATGGTAGTAATGGATTGTATTTTGCAGATTTTGTTAGATTTTTAGATGATGATGATGATGTAGTTGTTATATACATAACAAATGCATTTTTAGGTAGTGAATCAGAAAACGTTGCCCGAGAAATAGGTAAAATGATTTTTGATTCAAATTATACCACAACACCAATTTCCAAGAACATTTATGAATTAATTCATGAATTTATGAAAACGAATCCATCTGTAAATGCAGAAAAATTACCAGATTTTTTAAAGAAAGAACTTAATAATGAATTTAACGACCATGCAATACTAAATCGACTAGCATATAGCAGATTGAAAAAAGAGGAAAAACCTGCTTGGGCGTTAGAACTATTTAAACTTAATGTGAAATTATTCCCTGAAGATGGCAATTTATGGGATTCACTTGGTGAAGCTTATTTAAAATATGATAAAAAAGAAGAAGCTATAAAAAGTTATACAAAAGCTGTGGAATTAGGTAGTGAAGGGTCAACGAAAATATTGAATGAATTGTTAAAAAAAAACTAGAGTAAAAAAACTATTGCTAAAACCGTATATAATGTATTGCTAGTTCTAGCCTACTTACGAAAATCCTCGCGGATTTTCTATTCGATTTTTATTTGCTAAATTACGTACATAACCACGTAACAAATCATATACAAACATTGCAACCATTTGAGAAATGACCGTAAAAGAAGGAGACATATTTATTTCTAAACTCGAAAGGAATTTTTTCGGAGCATTCAGAATATTAAAAACGAATGGAAAAACGAGTTTTACAAAACATTTAGAATGTATTTTAGTTGGAATTACACAATATATCGGATTAGAAAAACCAAAACTAAACGATAAAAACCTAACAGAAATTTTAATTGAGAATCGTTTCTTCTGTAACAACAAATCTGCGATTGGAATAAGAATATTAAAAGGAATAGAAAACTTTGAATATTTGGGCAACATTCCTTTAAAAAAAGAGGAACGAAATTTTAAAATCAAAATTGGTGATGGCACAAATGGATGTTATCCATACTATGGGGCTTTTGATAAAAACTTTGGGCAAGATGCTTTTTTTGAATGGAGGTGGGAAAATGAAAAAGAAGAATTTCAACAAGAAGTAGAGATAGCTAAAATTGCATCGGAAAAAAGAGCTGAAGAATACCGAAAGAGAAATATGAAACCTAAAAAAATGATGGACGAAAAATCATTTTGGGAGGTTATTGATAAAATCGATTGGTCAAAAAGTGATGATGAAGAAAGAATGTTGACAGCAATTAAGTTTTTAGCTAATAAAAAAGTGACTGAAATAAAACAGTTTCAAGAGAATTTAAGCTACAAACTCTATTTGTTGGACAATGAGGAAAACGCAAAGAATATTGGAAAAAACTCATATGGAAAAGAATATTTTTCGGCCGATTATTTTCTATATGTAAGATGTTGTGTAATTGCCAATGGCAAAAGTATGTTTGAAAGTGTGATATTGGATTCTGAAAAAATGCCAAAAGACTTAGATTTTGAACCACTGCTCTATCTTGCAACTTCTGCTTATGAACAGAAAATGAAAAAGGACTTTGAATACGAATCTGGTTGCGACTATGAAACATATTCAAATATTAATGGATGGAAATAGAAACGGTTGCCAACATCGTATATAAAAAACCGCTAAATTAGTGCTTAAATAAAGTTAGTTGCACTTTTTTACGTCTGATTTTACTACGGAAAATCCTCGCTCACAAAAACGCAACTTTTCATTTACAAACACGTTAGCTTTAATGCTGCCCCGTCCTTAATAAAGGCTACATAATTTTAAACATTATGTACAAAAATGACAAAGTAATTAGACGTTACAGTGAACCCTTTAAATTAAAAATTTTAACCGAACTTAGTGCTGGAAAACACAAAAAAAGTGAACTTTGTAAACTCTACTCTATAGCGTCAAAACAGTGAATGTGTGGAATAAAAAGTACAATCGCAAAGACTAAATGAACACCATAGCAAAATGGAAACTAAAGACGAAATATCAAGAATCAAAGCTCTTCAAAAAGAGCAACAAAAAATCTAATTAATTTATACAACGAAATAAGATTACACTTATCTTTAGCCTATAAAACATCAAATATGGTATATAAATTATCAGCGTAAATTCAATTTTAACCTGTAGCCATATTTCAGGACTAGACATCTAAGTTAAACTCAAAAGGTAAATTCCTTAGCTCATTAGTTTTTTTCCTTACACCATTGTTTAGTTATTGAACTTAAAGTCTCTTTGAAATAGATTTGCTCTATCAAATTTTAACATTATAACATAACAAAAAATGAAAAGAGAATTAATTTTTTTAAGAGCTTTTGCCATAGCTACTGTAGCCGGAATGATCTTAATAACCACTTCAGGTTTCAAAAAAAACGGTAATCAAAAATTCAGCGAAATTGATGTCGAAAGAATCAATATTGTAGAAGCAAACGGAACTGTAAAGATGATTATTACAAACGTTGATCGCTTTCCTAACGGAAGTGATAAAATCAATGCAAGGCCTACAAATGAAGAACGAAAAAAGCGTTCGGGAATGCTATTTTACAACGAAGACGGAATAGAATGTGGTGGTTTCATTTACGATGGACAGAAAAATGAAAATGGTCACAGCTCGGGATTATCATTAACCTATGACCAATATGATGGCGACCAAGTAATGCAATTGTTAACAAAGGATTATCAAAAAGGAGACAAAAGGTTTGTTAGCAGCAGTTTGGTATTTAACGATCGGCCAAGTAAAGAATCCCAATTAAAAACAGCTGAAATAATAAAGGAGCTACAAGAACTTCGTAAAATAGATCCAAAAACGATGAAGATTAAACAAAAGGAATATGAAGAAAACGAATTGATAGGCGGAGTGCCAAGAGTATTGCTCGGAAAAACACGAAGTCAGAATAACGGCTTGTTTCTTTTTGATGATAAAGGACTACCGAAGGCTATGTTTTATATTGACAAAGAGAATAAAGCCAAACTCGAATTTTATGACGAACAGGGGAATACAATTGCCTCGTTCCCAGAAAAAACCAAATAACATATTTAATAAAATAACACTATACCGATATAGTACTATTTTTAAATTTGATTACAAATGAAAAAACTATTATATACCGCATATTCTAATTGGCATTTTTTGCTGTTTATTTTACTGTTTGCATACATACAATCTGTTTATAAGCGCATTATAGTAAGGCAAGAAATTAACGCTTATACCTTTACACCAGAAGCTGCTTTTGCTACATTGGTTTCAGTATGTATTCTTTTTTTAATCCTTCTCTTTTTTATTAGAAAATGGCAAACATCTGATGTTTTTGGAATAAAAGTATTATTGAAAATATTTGGTGCTTCGCTTCTTAGTTTTGTGGTTGCAATGCAAGTAATTGGTTTTATGATTGCCTATGCTTTTGATAGTATTGAACGTAATTTTAATCAACAAACTCTTATTCTATCTACCTTTTCTAATCTATTGGACGGAATTATTTATGGCAGCTTTTTTTTAGTATATTACTACTATAATCAGAATATAAATAAACAAAAGAAGCTAATTAAGTATAACCAAGCGATTTCAGAAAATAAAATTAAACAACTAAAAACCCAACTTAACCCGCATTTCCTTTTTAACAATCTCAATGTTTTGGACCAATTGATTGATGAAGACAAAAACAAAGCATCTTATTTTTTGAATGAATTTGCAGAAATTTACAGGTATATTTTACAAGTATCAGACAAAAAGTTTGTTAGCATAAAAGAAGAATTAATTTTTGCAGAACAATACTTTAGATTGATTCAACATAAATATGGAAACGCATACCGATTAGTAATTAAAAATGAAAACACGGACGGCTATATCGTACCGCTATCCTTACAGTTACTAATAGAAAATGCAGTCCAGCATAATTTAGGAACTTCAGAAAGTCCAGTTTTTATAAAAATTGAAATAAACAAAAGAATAAAAATAACAAACAATTATATTGCCAAAAGAAATGCAAAATCAACTTCAGGAAGAGCATTAAATAACTTAAAAGAGCAATATAAATTATTAATCGAGAATCCTATAGAAATTCAAAAGTCTGATAGTACCTTTTCCGTTATTATTCCTATAATAAATACATTAGTAAAGTGATAAAAATACTCATTATAGAAGACGAAATACCTGCAAGAAAGAAACTAAAAAGATTTCTAGAAGCATTAGAAACCAAAACCAAAATAGTAGCAGAGATTGATACTGTAGAAACAGCAATTGAATTCCTTAGTAACTTTAGCGTAGATATAATTTTTTCAGATATAGAATTGTTAGATGGTAATGCCTTTGAAATCTTCGAGCGAGTTCAAGTTTCTTGTCCTATCATTTTCACTACAGCTTATGATCAGTTTTTGATGAATGCTTTTGAAAGTAATGGAATAGCTTATTTATTAAAACCATTTTCCAAAGATCGTTTTCAAATAGCTTGGGATAAGTTTCTACTTTTGAAAACGTCATATTCTAATGAAAATCTACAACTGAATAAGCTTACTAAACTTATTCAACAAAACTTCGAAAAAAACACCTACAAAAAACGCTTTACTATTAATACGCATCAGGGAATTTACTTTTTGGATACGGAAAACATTACTTTCTTTGAAGCTAGTGAAGGTGTTATTTTTGCTTATGACATTAAAGGCAAAAAACACTTATTAAATAAACCCACTTTAAGCGAGATAGAAAAAGAGCTTAATACGGAATATTTTTTTAGGATAAATCGTAGTACTCTCGTAAACAAACAACACGTAGAAAAAATTGAGCGGTACAACAAAAATATCTTGGCCATTAAAATAAAAGCTATTAAAACCTATTTTAAAACCAGTCAAAGCAAGACAGCTTCTTTTCGAAAATGGATTGAAAAATAAAAGCGATTGCACAACAACATATAAATTAATTGCTAGCTCTATCCTACTTACAAATATTCTTTCGGAATATTCTATTCGGTTTTTATTTGCTAAATTTAGTACTTAAATCTACAAAAAAAAAGCCTATATTAAGCTATAATAGTGCATGCAAAAAGCCAATGAAAACAACTAAAAAAGTAAAAAACAAAACGGAGTTCATATACAAATCATGCTTTATAATTGGATTATTTTTCTTTCTAATTGGTCAGATTATAATGTCTAAAGGAAATGATTTTGTATACGCTCAAGAACCTATTGATTTTGCACATTGGTTTTTGTTAGTTGGAGTAGTATTATTAATCCCTCAAGTTGTTTCTTTTCCTAAAGAAATATTTAGCATCCTTGGAATTCCTTTAACTTTAATAGGGATTACTTGTATTATTGGAATGTGTGTATTGGACTTCATTTGGTGGAGCTTTCCAAACGAAGAACTGCGTAATCAATTCACGAATCATATTTCAAAAGTTCCATCAATATGGAAACCTTTTATGACTATAGGGCCAAGTTCTAAAATTTTCAACCTTGGTTTATTGATTTTAAGCTTTAATTACTTTCAAAACAATAAGACAGGAATAGTAATAATTTTAATCGCTAATCTAATATTGTGGCATATCATCCCGTTACCTTTTCGGCTAATTTTTGGATATGCGATAACTCTAATTGGTTTTATTCTAATTTTATTTCGAAATGGAAATAAAAACGTACTGCAACAACATGTTTAATTAATTGCCTGTTCTAGCTTTTTACGAAAACACAAACGAATTTTACATTTGACTATTATTTACTAACTTAGTTGTTAAAATACGTAACAAAGCTTACATAAACATGTACAATACATGAAAAAATCGCTACACCTATTATTAATTTTAATATCTTCAACTATGTTTTTTGGATGTTTTGGAAATAAAAAACCTTCTAATTACGAAAAAGAAAAGCAAAAATTAATAACAGAATTAAAACAATACGAATGGGAAGAACCAGAAAAGGTAATTTCATTAATTGAACCAAACATTTATTTATCAGAAGGCAAATCGCATAAAATTGGAAACTCAAAATTTGGTGGGACTCCAGATTTACCTGTTAATACAAAGTGGCCGAATTTTAAAGGAGAACCAATGGTATTTTTTGCTCAAATTAATTTAGAACAAACCTCTCATTTGGATAAAGAAAATATACTTCCAAAGGATGGTATTTTATACTTTTTCACCCATTTTAATAAACCAGAGAGCGAATATGGTTCAAATTATCAATTCCAAATGGAGAAAGAAAAATATCAAGTATTATATTATAACGGAAATTTAAGTAGCATAAAAAAAACGGAATTCCCGAAAGATTTACCTACAGAATTTAACTTTAAAGAAGTGCCAATAGATATGGATCTTGAATTTCGATTACCAGCAACAACATATACTTGGAAATATCAAAATTTAGGCTTATCGGAAAAGGATAATGAATTGTACGAAGAAATTCTAGAGCAATTTGAATTTTGTGAAGGAGAAACAACTTTAGGTACACCTTGTCCAATTCAAGATGCCGTAGAAGTTGATTGGGCATACTCTTATTTGCAATCAAGGGATTATAAGGATGAGAATATAAAAAAACAAGTTCAAGAATTACGCCCAGATTTTATTAACCTTTTAAGTTTTGGAATGTGGGGAAAGTTTGAGGCTATTGGAATATCAGGCTGTTATTTTGGAATTAGAAAAATTGATTTGAAGACAAAAGATTTTAGTAAAGTTGTTTTTATTATTCAAGACACATAAATGCGTGAGTAAACAACGTGTATAAAACTTAGAGAAAAAGTGATTCGTTTATGTTTTTATATATTTATGACTTTTGTTAAACTAAAAAAAGACGAAAACTATTTAGTTTTCGTCTTCAGTTTTAATAAATTCTGACTGGTATTTTTCTAAAAAAATCTTCTGCCTCTCAAGCATTTGCTCTCTTATTTTATCAATATCCATAAAGTCTTTTCCAAAAGAGCTTCCAAAAAAATCATCATTAAAGAAGCGCTTGCTAAAAAGGGAATCTTGAGAAAAAACATCTTCAAATCCTTCATTTTTAAACTTTGAAAAATCAGAAAAGAAACGTGATTTAAAAGATTGCATCAAACTATCTCTACTAAAATTTGAAAGAGTATTGAATTTGTCATTAGATGACCAAGAATAAATACTATCGTATTGTATTAAATTTCCATTTTCATCAAATTCCTTATCAACCTTCCAACTACCTTTAGGCACTTCAACTATACTCTTTTCACTTTTTTGTGATTCTATTTTATTTGCTTCATTATCTTGTCCACTACAACTAAAACACAAAAAAATTATCATTAACAATAAAATATATTTTTTCATTATTTTAAATTTTAAAATTAAAAACCTATAAATCAAACAATAATAGTTAAAGATGAGACCGAAAAATCAGCCTCATCTTCAACATGTAACTATAGCTTTATGTAATTAAGAAATTTTAATGGTTCTTGCAGGCTTTTGTTTTGCCTCTTCTTTTTTAGGTAAATGAATACTTAAAATACCATCGCTATAACTTGCTTCTATTTTATCTTCATCTACAGTTTCAGGCAAACTAAAAGTTCTTTTAAACGAAGAATATCCAAATTCACGACGAGTATAGTTCTCTTCTTTCTCTTCGTTTTCTATTTTCGTTTCTGTAGAAATCGATAATACTTGACTTTCTAGGTCAATTTGGAAATCCGATTTTTTTAGACCAGGAACTGCCATTTCTACTATATAGGCATCAGCAGCTTCTTTAATATTCACTTTAGGTAAAGTAATTCCAGTATTGAAATTTGACGTAAATACGGAAGGGAGGTCTCTATTAAAAATATCATCTAACCAGCTAGACCAATTGGGGAAGTTTACATTTGAATTCGTGTTTGATAAACTTCCATTTTTAGGAACAGTTACTAAATTGCTCATAATTAAAAAATTTTAAATTAAACATTATTTCAAATTTGAAATCATATGACTTCTTTATAGTTTTTTACAAAAAAAATACCAAAATGAATTCATCGCTTTTTATGTGAAAATTTTAATGAAATCTTAAGTGAAAATGCCAAATATTCAGTGATATTGTCATTTTTTCACTTGAAAAATGTCAATTTGACCTTTTAATTCAGGCCGTTTTTCAAAAACAATAAACGAATTACTCAATTATAAATTAAATAACAAAGATTAGAAAGGCACTACAAACAACACCTTATATAATTCATTTATAATACTTGCCAACATACTAAAATCTGCTCTAATTTTCTATTTGGTTTGTATTTGTTAAATTAGTTACACCAAGAACGTAACTAATTATAAATAAAATCATTATACATCACTACCACTAACCAATGATTAAGTTTTTTAGACGAATAAGACAATAACTTTGAACTGAAAACAAATTTGGCAAATATTTAATTTATGCAATTGGCGAGATTGTGCTTGTTCTTATTGGTATTTTGATTGCACTACGGATTAATAATTTATATCCAGCAAAAAAATAGAGTATATGAAGTAAAAATGTTGTCAGAAATTGAAAATACTTAAGATTAGATTTATCAAATTTGCAGGAACATTATGAAACTTATACTACCTTAAAAAATACTGTAGATTATTTTACAAATCTTACAAATAATCACGTTTTTTTCGATATGTCTATACAATCCGATTTATGGAAATTAAACTTGGGTAATTATCTACAGTTTAAAAGAGGCCCATATGATGCTCTTAAATCCTTTGGAATTGATCGTGTTTCGAATGACAGTATTAAAAATCAACTTATTAATTTCTTTGGTTTCAGATTGCTTGATTATCATACCCAAATAGACCATACTACAAGACGCTATAGGCCTAATGTAGATTTACTGCTCTCATTTCGCGAAGATCCATTCCTTGATAAAAACAACAATTGGGTAGTTAATCGTGTTCCGGAGGACATTTTAAAAAAACCAAAATTTATCTGGCTACTTGCAGATATTGATTATCGTGTTTGGAGTTAAAAAATTAAAATCAAGATATTTACACCAGAGATAGAGGAGTTAATTCAAAATATCAATAATGAAATCAAATAATAATTACAAAATCCCTATATCATTTATTACTTTTTAAAGCAGTAAAAAAACCAGCTCTTAATTCTAATTAAGAGCTGGTTGCTTTTATAAATAGTATAAAACTTTAAAATTATTTGCAATCAGATTATAACGCAAAGTTTACATAAACAGATACGCGTTGTTTAGACTCTACATTATCTCCAAACAAACTCTGGCTAATTGGCAATGTATAACTCGCACCAAAAATAAATTTATCTATTGCTAATTCCGATCCAAAGGAAGCATTAAGAATGTTTCCATCTGTATCTTCTAGAGTTTCATCATACTGTGTGATTTTTTTATAAACATCACCAGATACACCAACAAAAGGCATAATATTCATTTTTTCTGTTGCAAATGCTCTATACAGATTTGTAGCATAACTAAACTGGTTTCCAAATTGATAATCGTTTTTATTTTCACCTTTCAAGTAATAGCTAAAAAGTGTATTTACGCCATATTTTTCTCCTCCATAATTATATCCTAAAGAAAAAATACCATCTACACTTCCTGTACCAACCTGAAATCCTGGATTTATATTATCTGCTAAGCTTTCTTCAAATTTACCTGTAGGTAATTTAATTCCCAATCCAAACTGCAGCGAATGTCCAGAAGCTTCTCTTTCGGCATTAAAATCTACCTTATCTTCCTTTTGCTTTTTATAAAATGGTAGTTTATACCAACCTATAAGACTAGCGTCACCTAAACCGTTTATATTTTCTTTAGCATTATTAAAATTTCTAGTTAAATCTTGGTATGGCAAATTCGCACTTACATAAAAAGAATTATTTATTGGTATTTGCGCCCATAACTGGTAGGTATTAAAGGTTTCTTTACTAACTGGCGAATTTTCGAAAATACCATTTCTAGATTCAAAGTTTTGATAAATATACCGTACTCCTACAAAATTAGCATTGCTTAAGGTACCAAAACCAAAGCTTCCGCTACTAGTAGAGCAACCACACAAATCACAATACACTTTAAATGGTTCGTGATTAGCACATGGATTTTCTATACGACTTGCTTGCGCAATATTGGTATATAAAAGTGTAATTGCAAATACTACAATTCCGGTTTTAAAATTCTGAAAAACGTTCATCTTCTAAAAATTCGTTATCTGTTAGTGTTTTTAAAAAAGCTATTAAACTTTCTTTTTCGTAATCGTTTAATGTTATACCATAAGTATTATCTTCCCTTAAAAGAGAAGGATCTACATTACCATTATCTACAGCTCCAGAATCGTAGAAATCTAAAACCACTTCTAAAGTTGTAAATCTTCCATCATGCATATAAGGTCCAGTAACCTCAACGTTTCTTAAACTTGGCACTTTAAATGTGTATAAATCGTTAGGATCTTCTAAAATTTCATAACGTCCAGTATCATTTAATAGTGGATTTATTGGTAACCCATTATTTCTAAACGTTTGATCTGTAAATAAATCGGTAGCATGACAGGAGGTACATTTTTGTTGAAATGTATTCAATCCATCTAATTCTATTGCTGTTAATGTAACGTTGTCTTCTTGCCTTACATACTTATCGTAGGTAGCATTTGAAGAAACCATCATTAGCATGAATTGTGATAATGCTTTGAGCATGTTTTCTGTACTTACTTCACCATCTTCAAAAGCTTTGGCAAATTTTACTTGATATTCGGGATCTGCACTTAATTTAGAGATTACATTACTTAAGGTTTCTCCCATTTCTACTTCTGCAGTAATAGGAATAATTGGTTGCAAATCTAAATGAGAAGCTGCACCATTCCACATAAAAGAAGTTTGGTATGCTAAATTTTGAATAGGTTGCGCGTTTCTAAAACCTACTCCTCCATTTACACCATGACTTAAATTATGTCCATGATGTGTAAATGCAAAAGCTTGTTCATGGCAAAAAGCACATGCAATTGCTCCATTAGAAGATAATTTACCTTCGTAAAACAAATCTTTACCTAACTCGAAACCTGCTTCAGTTACAGGATTATTATCTAGATTATAAGCTATATCTGGAAAATTTTCTGGCAATACGACTTCAAGTGGAATTGCTACGTATGCTTCTGTTTCAGAATCTTCACTACAAGATAAAAAAGCAAAGCATACCAATAAAAAAAGAACTATTCTTTTCATATTATATGTATTTAGTAAAACCAAGGAAAGCGTTATTTACTTTCCTTGATTTTTATTTACTAATTAATCGTTATGTACGTGGTGTACAGTAAACATCGCATTAATGTTATCTGCTATAATAGGAGTTTCATTAACATCTGTATGAACTTGATCGTAACCATCTGCAAAGTTTGCAGTTGTTGTACCGTCAAATACTTTTGCTATATCTGCTTTAATATGCACTTCTGGAGAAGTAGTTTCTCTTACTAATACGGTATTAGGAAAAGATAAAGTTACTTCACGATAATTGTCTAGTGCAGTACCAACGCTTCCCATGTGAACGTTTAAAGGTTCGTTTGTAAGTGTCGTGGTAGAAAAAGTACCATCTAATCGAATAAACTTATAACCAGAAGCCCAACTCCACATCATTCCTTCCTCTGAAGCTTCGT
Organism: Oceanihabitans sp. 2_MG-2023; assembly: GCF_030547245.1. Taxonomy (GTDB): domain Bacteria; phylum Bacteroidota; class Bacteroidia; order Flavobacteriales; family Flavobacteriaceae; genus Oceanihabitans. The sequence continues at coordinate 107,231 of NZ_JAUOQT010000008.1, read as the reverse complement.
CTAAAAAATCTCCTTGACCATCTGCTCCAAGTGCAAAACGATCTTGATCTATACCAACTCCAAAGCTTACCGAAACATAATTTGCTGCATCTATATCGTTTAAAGTAATATAGATTTCACCTGCATTATTACCATCTGTTTCGTCTACAATAAACACGTTATCTTCTACTGGATACATAAAAATATTACCATCACTATCTGTAAATTGTACGTTGCTAATAATGTATTTTAAGTTATCTAATTGAAAAGATTCGTCGTTAGATTTGCTATATGTTGTACCAAAAATAAAGTCTTGATCTCCTACTCCATTGTCAAACTTAAGAATTAGCTCTCCTGTTTGCCCTGTTAAATCTTCTGAATTGTTATTGTCATCGTCTGAGGAGCAAGAAGTAATTGCTGCGCATGCTAATAACGCAAATGTGTATTTTAAAAATTTCATTTTGTATAATTTAAATATTTTGAATTGTTAATTTGTATCAAAAATCTTAAATACTATTCCTAATAATTTATTACTAGTTGAAGCAACATTTCGCATATAGAAACGAGCTTATATAATATTTAAAAGCTTATTTGATAAAGACTCTAAAAGTAGTCTAATCCGTAAAATAAAATTATACCGTTGGAGGTCTAAAATGACTATACTCGAATTTATAAGTATAGTTTTTAGTATAAAAAAAAGATTTTTCTCTGCTTTCTAATAAGAAAACAGTATTAAATATTAAGGAAGGATAATCGTTATAATAAACAAAAGTAAATGCTTCTACAAGACTTGAAATAGCATCATCACTATTACTAGTGTTAGAAGTTGGTTGCAGTTGTTTTGCTAAATGACATTTACCATTACATTGTAGCGTTGGTTTTTCTTTATTAACACAATAGGTTTCTACAATATAGTCAATATTAAGCTGGTAGTAAAGCACTTGACTTACATAATACATTGGCTTAAAAGCAAATGCTAATAACAATATGTAAATAAATATTTTTTTCAGTTTAATATTTTTGGCCAAAGATAAGATGAAACTTAAAATTAATCTAATTAAATTAGTTAAAAAAAGCGACTTTATAGTCGCTTTTAATTTATGGTTTTAAATAGATTAAACATTGATTTAGTTCTGGGTTTTGCTTTACAAGTGATTCAACAAATATCTTTAGTTCCTCAATTTCATAAGGTAATAATCTGTTAATAGCTTTTTGCACTTCTTTACAAAACAAAGTAGCATCAAAACTCACTTTATTAAGTACCGTTTTGGTGTACTCGAACATTGCTCTTGCCATAATTTTATTAGGTTTAGTTGAAATAAAAAAGTAGAAATGTTTTATAGGCTATTTGTTTATATATGGATTAAATATAGTGAAAAAACTGCATTGCATTTCTATTTAAACAAAACTTTAACACCTAAAAGTTATTAACTAAAATCTATTATCTCCATCTAGTAAATCGCCAATTCCACCTAGTATACTACCTTCTCCTTTACTACTACTTCCTGTTCTTGGTGCACTTGCTAATACTCTTCCTGCTAATCTGCTAAAAGGTAAAGATTGTACAAAAACAGTTCCAGGACCTTCAAGCTTTGCAAAGAATAGACCTTCTCCTCCAAAGACGGTATTTTTAATACCACCAACAAATTCAATATCATAATGTACGGTTTGGTCAAAGCCAATAATACAGCCTGTATCTACACGTAAAGTTTGCCCAGCTTTTAATTCCTTTTTAGCCATGGTACCTCCAGCATGAACAAACGCCATACCATCACCTTCTAATTTTTGCATGATAAAACCTTCTCCTCCAAATAAACCTCTTCCTAGCTTTTTAGAAAACTCTACACCTATACTTACTCCTTTAGCTGCACATAAAAATGCATCTTTCTGGCAAATAAACTTTCCGCCAAATTCGGTTAAATCAATTGGTATTATTTTTCCTGGATAAGGCGAAGCAAAACTTACATTACGTTTACCGTCAAGATTGTTATAAAAAGCAGTCATAAACAAACTCTCTCCTGTAAGAATACGTTTTCCCGCCCCTAAAATCTTACCTAAAAAGCCAGTATCTTTTTGCGAGCCATCACCAAAAATGGTTTCCATTTTAATACCATCATCCATCATCATAAAACTTCCAGATTCTGCTACAACACCCTCTTGAGGATCTAACTCAATTTCTACGTATTGCATTTCTTCACCATATATTCTGTAATCGATTTCGTGTGCTGTCATTTTTTATTGGTTTATTTGATTAATATGTATATGAGTAGTTTTGTTTTAATTTTTGTTACAAATTACTTTTTAGACTTCACTTTTATACTCCATTCAAAATTAAATACTGATACTTCTACTCCATCTGCATTCGTTCCTGTAGATTGCATCCAAATGGTTTGCCCTTCGCCAGTTTCTATAGCTTTAGCAATTGCATCATCGATTTTATTTCCATCATTACAAGCAAACATAATTTTACCTGTCGCTTTTTTAGTAAAAGTGGCATTATTATTTGCTACTAGCATAGAAATGTTTTTTCCACTTTCTTTAATTTTCATTAGCATTAAAGCACCAGTTGTTAATTCGGCAGCCATACCTTGCACAGCCCAAAACATAGATTTAAAAGGATTTTGATTTATCCATCTATGTTTAACATATACAGTACAAGCTTCATTATTAATAGATTTTACTCGTACTCCTGTAAAAAAAACGGATGGTAACTTAAACAGATTAAAAGTATTAATTTTTCTAGGTGTTAGCTTCATTATAGATATAATTTTCACCAAAACTATCGAAAATATTTGACATTTCAATTTGTTAAAATTTTGTTAATTTTTAGTACTATGCGTAACATAATACCTTTTTAAAGACATATATTTGTATAAGAAACTATTATATACTTTTAGATCATGGTAAACAACCATCAAAAAAACATTGCAACTTTTATACATTTATCTACGTTTTCAAGATTCATTATTCCTTTAGGAAATTTTCTTGGACCAATAATACTTTGGGTTGCTAATAAGGATAAATCAGAATTTGTAGATGCACACGGAAAGCAGGCTATTAATTTTCAGATAAGTATTTTACTATATAGTATTGTAATAGGGTTGCTAACGGTTCCGTTTTTCATCTTTAATATTTTTAAACAAATAGATTTTATAAATATTAATGCTTTTGAAAACATTAGTATAAACTTAGACAAGCCTTCTCCTTTATTATATATTGGTGGTGCTTTTGCCGGGCTAGCAGTTATTGCTTTTCTATTAGAACTAGTGTTTATTATTAAAGCAAGTTTAACAGCAAGAGATGGCGAATTTTTTAAATATCCGTTAACCATCAATTTTTTAAAATAATTTCAAACGAATTAATCACTCGTTAAATACAAATTAATCATCAACCATTTAATCATCAAAAAATGAACAGTTATAACAAAATTAAAAGGAAACTATGAAGATAGAAAACACAAAAGCACAAATGCGTAAAGGTGTACTAGAATACTGCATACTCTCGGTCTTAAAAGACGATGATGCGTATGTTGCAGAAATTCTAGGAACATTAAAAGACGCAAAACTTTTAGTAGTAGAAGGAACAATTTACCCTTTACTTACTAGATTAAAAAACGCAGGACTTCTTAATTACAGATGGGAAGAATCTACCTCAGGACCTCCAAGAAAATATTATGGTTTAACTGAAACGGGAAAATTGTTTCTTAAAGAATTAACTACCACTTGGAGCGAATTACAAAACGCAGTAAATATAGTAACAAGACAAAAATCAACAAATAATGAATAAAACAGTCAACATAAATTTAGCAGGTATATTTTTTCATATAGATGAAGATGCATATACAAAATTACAACGCTATCTGGAGGCTATTAAACGTTCGTTTACAGACTCTCAAGGTCGCTCGGAAATTATTTCTGACATAGAAGCAAGAATTGCTGAACTTTTTACAGAACGCGTAAAACACGACAAGCAAGTTATTGGTATTAAAGAAGTAGACGATGTAATTACTATTATGGGGCAACCCGAAGATTACATAGTAGACGATGAAATATTTGAAGATGAACCAAAACAATATTCTTCTAGCAATAAAACTTCTAGCAGAAAACTGTTTAGAGATACAGATAACTCCTATGTTGGTGGTGTTTCTGCAGGACTATCCCATTACTTTGGTATAGATGCTATTTGGATTCGTTTAATTTGGATTCTTTTAATATTTGGTGCTGGAACTGGAGTTTTACTTTATATCTTATTATGGATTTTACTTCCTGAAGCCGTTACCACAAGTGACAAACTAATGATGAAAGGAGAACCGGTAAACATTAGTAATATCGAAAAGAAAATTAAAGATGGTATTGTTACTGTTTCAGATACGGTTCAAGATGTTGCAAAAAACGTTTCCGATTCGGTTAGTGATGCAGCAAAAAACATCGACTTTAAAAAAAAAAGTAACTCCTTAAAGTCAACATCTACTTCGTTCTTTGACACTATTGGAGATATTTTTATGTTTTTCTTAAAAGTAGCTGCAAAATTTATTGGAGTTATACTAATAATAATAGGTGCTTCTGCTTTAATAGGTTTAATAATAGGAATGTTTACGGTAGGCATTTCTGATGCCATTAACGTACCAGGATTTGACATAGTAGATACCGCAAATGCTGCAGGAACTCCCGTTTGGTTAGTTTCTCTATTGGCTTTATTTGCAATTGGAATCCCATTTTTCTTTGTATTCTATTTAGGTCTAAAGATATTAATTAATAACCTAAAATCTATTGGTAATATTGCAAAATACTCTTTACTTGGTTTATGGTTAATGGCTATAATAGGTCTTGTTGTTATTGGTGTTACACAAGCTACAGAACATGCTTTTGATGCAACTATTAAACATAAAGAAGTATATAGTATGGCAACAATTGACACTTTAAATATTAAGATGATAGACAATAATGACTACAACAAAAGTATGCAAAGAAATAATAATTCGTTTCATCTAGTTTATGGAGATGATGACCAAAAATATATTTTTTCATCAGACGTAAAAATAGTTATTAGGTCTACACAAGACTCTGTAGCTACTTTACACATTGAAAAAAATGCAGATGGTAGAAGTTTTCAAACGGCTAAAGAACGTGCCGAAAACATAGATTATAATTATGCGCTTGTTAATAATACATTACAATTCGACTCGTATTTAACAACCAATGCAGATAATAAATTTAGTGATCAAGAAGTAAGATTAATTTTATATGTACCCGAAGGAACAGTTATAAACTTAAACAAGAATACTAGATCCTTTTTAAACTATTATACCTCCAATAATAATTTAGTTAATTATAAAGATTCTGGCCACATTTTAAAAGTATTAGATGATGAAGCAACTTGTTTAGATTGTACTGAAAAAGAGGAAGAGGATAAAAATTACAAATTAAATATTGATGTCAATAATGACAAAGGCTCTAGTCTTATAATAGATGATGAAGGTTTAGAACTAAAAACCAAAGACTCTAATTTAAAAATAGATGAAGATGGTGTTCGAGGAAACTCGGAGGACATTAAAGTTAAAATTGACGAAGATGGAATAAAAATATCAACGGAAAACGATTAACAATTCATCCTAATAAATCAACAAGTCAGATATTAAAGTTATTAATCACTAACAAAAAGTATAATATTTGAATCATTAATTAATCAATCAAAAAACAAACAATTATGATCAATTTAGTAGGGGCTATAATAAAAATAGCATTGGATATTTTATTTTAGCAAAGAGTTAAAACCAACCAATTAATCCAGTTGTACTGATTTTTTCCAGTACAAAAAAACCATTTCAAACTTAAAATCAAGTTTGGGATGGTTTTTGTATATATTTGTAGTATAACTATTAACTTTAAAATAAATGGCTAAAAAATGGCTCATAACACTGTGTATTGCTACACTAGCAATTTCAAGTTTTGCTCAAGAAAAAGTAAAAGGAAATAAAAATGTTACTACAGTAGAAACTTTAATAGATGATTTTAACACCATTTCTTTTGGTGAAAAATTTGAAATTGAATTAATACAAAGCGATGCTGCATCGGTAGAAATTGAAACCGACGAAAACTTACATGATATTATTGAGTTTTCTGTAAAAGATAGTGTGCTTCATTTTAGTACTTCTGCAAAAATTCAATCTAGTAAAAAATTAAATATAGTAGTGAATATTACTAAATCACTTCGTAAAATAGAAATTAATGAAGATGCAGAAGTGAGTGCTGCAAACACCTTAAAAAACGATTCTTTGATATTAATAATTAATGACTACTCTAAGGCGTTTTTAAATATTAAAAACAAACAATTCACACTAACAAATAACAATAAATCCACATTTGGGATTAGTTCTAAATCAAAACTTAATATAGAAAGCGATAAGGTGTTAATCGAACTTAACGAAAACAGTAAAACCGAAGCTTTAATCGAAACGGATAGTTTACAAATAGATATGTACCAAAGTGCTTATGCAAAGTTAGAAGGTGATGTAGAACACGCTACACTTAACACGATAAACTCCTCCGATTTTTCGGCAAAAAACTTATCTATCAATACTTGTAATTTAGTTATTGAAGATTCTAGTGATGCTACAATACATGTAGTAAATGATTTAACTTTAGAAACCTCAGGAACAAGTGATGTGCATCTTTATGGTGATCCTAAGATTACTATAAATAAATTTAAAGACACCTCAACATTACATAAAAAGAAAATATAAAAGATGTGTGTGTTAAATTTCTCCACATCTACTTATATTAAAAAGTGGCTAAAGTTTAATTAAACATTAGCCACTTTTTAATACTTGTATTTTATACTTCTAGTTATAATTAGAAGTACTCACCTCAAAAGTCGAGTCTTTAGCAGCTAAATAACGCTCCGCATCTAAAGCAGCCATACATCCTGTTCCAGCAGCAGTAATAGCTTGTCTGTAAACATGATCTGCAGCATCACCACTTACAAAAACACCTTCCACATTTGTTTTTGAGGTTCCTGGTTTTGCATAAACAATATAACCTGTTGGGTCTAAATCTATATCGTCTTTAAAAATATCCGTATTTGGTTTATGCCCAATAGCTACAAAAAAACCTGTTGCAGGAATATCGTGTTTTTCATTGGTTTTATTATTTACTACTCGTACTCCAGTTACTACTTGTCCGTCACCTAAAACTTCATCCGTTTCCGTATTAAAAAGAATTTCAATATTTTCTGTATTAGCAACACGAGCAGCCATAATTTTAGAAGCTCTAAATTCGTCACGTCTTACTAACATCGTTACTTTTTTACAAAGTTTCGATAAATAATGTGCTTCTTCGCAAGCACTATCTCCTGCTCCAACTATAACCACTTCATGGTTTCTATAGAAAAACCCATCACAAACAGCACAAGCAGAAACACCGCCTCCAAGTTTTAAATATTTTTGTTCAGACTCTAATCCTAAATATTTTGCTGAGGCACCAGTAGAAATAATTACAGTATCGCAATGAATTTCTTTCGTTTCATTTACCCAAACTTTATGAACATCTCCTGAAAAATCTACCTTCGTTATCCAACCATTACGAACATCAGTTTCAAAACGTTCTGCTTGTTTTTGTAGCTCCATCATCATTTCAGGTCCGGTAATACCGTCAGGATAACCAGGAAAATTCTCAACTTCGTTAGTTGTAGTTAATTGACCACCCGGTTGTGTACCTTGGTACAAAACAGGTTTCATATTTGCTCTAGCGGCATAGATCGCAGCTGTATAACCAGCAGGTCCAGAACCAATAATTAAGCATTTTACTTTTTCAATTGTATCAGACATAATTTTAGTATCTTATTAGGTATACAAAAGTAGGATTTTTGATAGAAAACTTACATTTAAGTTATCAACAGTTGTTATTAAAACATAAGAATAATTGATATAAAAAAACGCTTCTATCTTCTTCAATAATTCTCTAATTATTTTTTGGGTTAAAAAAAATATCGATTAAGGTATTTAAATATCCGAAATAACTTAATTTATGAAAAACTTAAAACATTGCAAAACACAAAACCACATTCTAAATTTAAATTAGCAGATTTACCCAATTTACTAATTAAAACCTATAAAGATTGGAATGCAGAAAACCCATTTCGATTAAGTGCTGTTGTTGCCTACTATGCTATCCTATCTATGCCTGGGTTATTAGTAATAATTATTAATGTAATTGGTGCTATTCTAGGAGAAGAGGTAGTTAAAGGTGAATTAACTAATGAAATATCAACGGCCTTAGGAAGAGATACTGCAACTGCGGTAGAAACAATGATTTCGGAAACACAAGATGCAGATAAAAACATTGTTTCTACCATTATTGGCATTGGGACTTTAGTTTTTGGTGCTTCTGGAGTTTTCTACCATTTACAAATCTCTATAAATCAAATTTGGAAAATAGATGCTGCATTACAATTAACATTTTGGCGAATGTTATTAAATAGAGCTAGAAGTTTTACTTTCATTTTAGTCTTAGGTTTTTTACTGTTGATTAGTTTTATAATTACTGCAGGTATTTCTGCGCTTACAAAATTTTTAAGCAGAAATTTCCCGGATGTAATCGTTTATTTAGCCTATTTTATAGATATCATTCTTTCTTTAAGCATGGTTACTGTACTTTTTGCTCTCTTATTTAAATATTTGCCAAATGCAAAAATAAAATGGAAATCCGTTTGGATTGGCGCATTTATTACTGCTATCTTATTTGTTCTAGGTAAGTTCTTATTAGGTCTTTATTTTGGACGTGCAGATTTTGATTCCACTTATGGTGCAGCAGGAACAGTGGTTTTAATACTACTATGGGTATCATACTCCTGTTTAATTTTGTTTTTTGGAGCAGAATTCACTAGAGTTTATGCTGAAAAATATGGTTTTGGAATTAAACCAACAAGTGAATCTATACATAACAAATAATAATTAAAACCTCTATTCAAAGTGGATCATATTAGTCAGAAAATTATCAATCAAATATTTTTGCTTTCCTTAATACTAGGCATTGCGGCAATAATTATATTCGAAATGGCACCATATTTTTCAGGTGTACTAGGAGCAATAACTTTTTATGTTTTACTACGAAAACCCATGAGGAAAATGGTAGCAAAAGGATGGAATTCACAACTTGCGGTTTTCGTTTTACTAGCTTTATCTGTTATCTGTATACTATTACCTGTTTTAGGTATTGTACTTATGCTAAGTAACAAAATAAGTAATGTTTCTGAAAACTCGGAACGCGTTATTAATGCGCTAACATCTCAGTTTAAAAAAATGGAAAACCTATTAGGGTTTAATATAAATGATCAAATAGACTCTTCTCAAGTTTCATCAATTATTTCAGAAAAGTTACAAAGTTTTGCAGGAAGTACTTTTGAAGTTACTATTTCTATATTTATTATGTATTTTTTGCTTTATTATATGCTAACGAACCGAAGAAAATTAAGAGAAAGTCTATTTGAATACATACCTATAAGTACCGATAATTTAAAAATTATAGGAGATGACATTAGTATTATGGTGCGCTCTAATGCAATAGGAATCCCTTTAGTTGCCATCGCACAAGGTGTTGTAGCGCTTATTGGTTTCCTTATTTTTGGAATTGAGAACCCCGTTTTTTGGTTTGTAATGGTTACTATTGGATCTATGATTCCATTTGTAGGTGGCATGTTAGGTATTATTCCAGCATTTATAATAACCTATGCCAATAGTGATGCTTTTCAGGCTTGGGGAATTTTATTATACGGAATACTAATTGTTGGATCTACAGATAATATTATAAGACTTTATGTGTTACAAAAACTAGACAATGTACACCCATTAATTACCTTAATTGGTGTTATTATTGGTGTGCCTTTATTTGGTTTTATAGGATTAATTTTTGGTCCATTATTATTAAGCCTACTTATCGTAATAATAAAAATTTATAAAAAAGAATATCGATAAATCAAATCTAAAAAAGAAAAATAAAATGGGTGTAATAGCAACAAATAAAAGAGAAATAAAACTATATTACAATTCTAAAACAGCAATTGGTAAGCAAACGCTACCATACGTACAAGCTTCAAACAAGAAACTTTTAGCCATAGATCTTTCTAAAACAAAAGTTACAGGAACACAATGGATTGAAATAGCTGAAAATTTAAAAATGCCGTTGGCGGATTTGGTGCACCAAAAGCATCCAGATTTCACAAAAAACTATTATGAAAAAAATATAGATTTAAACACAGAAGATTGGATTAAAGTACTACAAAAACATCCAGAAACATTAAAATGTTCTATTTTAAATATAGGGAATCATTATCATTTATTAGAAACTCCTTCGGATTTTATAAAATACATGGAACCGGATAGCAAGGCTTTAAACCCATAAAAACTAGATAGTAATTAATGTGTTTTAATATTACTTTTTGGGATTTTCTTAAAGAACTCCGCCAATTCTAAATTTCCAGTTGGTCCATAACTAGCCAAAACGGTTCCCTGGAGTCCTGAACTTGTAGTTATGGCATATAATATAGATGCATCGGAAGGATTACTCATACCTTCAAATCGCATTTCTTTATCAATATAAATTTGATGCGGCATAAATGCACCTTTACTATTTACTTCTATTAGCTTTTCATTTACAAGTCTAAAATTATTGGTATATCCATGCTTTTTTAGCCTTTCTATATATTCTATTTCATGTTTAGCGTATTCCATTTCATGTTTTTTTTATACAAAAAGGCAGTAAAATCCTTAGATTAAACTGCCTTTTATTATTAATATTCTACTGTTTTTTTTAATAAAAAAATTGCTTGTAGGCTTAGAACAGTTTTAATTTTAAATAATTTTTTATATTTTTTTTCTTCCGGTTATTAAGGAAATAATGAATAGCACTATAAAAATATAGAATAAAATTTTTGCTATACTTGCGGCTCCTTCAGATATTCCTCCGAAACCAAAAATTCCAGCAACTATTGCTAAAATAACGAAAATGATTGCGTAACGTAACATATTATATTTGGTTTTAAGTTGTTGTTGTAACGACGTTCATTACAATACTCTAAGATCCATCTTTTTTACCTTAAAGCTTAACTATATCAAAACTTCGTTTAACTCTTTCCGTATTCTAATAGAATGTTTATAGTTTCTAGCTTGTTAGCTCACTAGATTGAATTATTTCCTGATTTACAACTTTCGATTGAAAATCATAATAATCCCGATTATTTATTATTGCTTTTACTTCAGAAAAAGAATAGCTTTTATCTAACCAATAGTTAAAATATTTCCTTTTAAGAATTACGGGTTGATTTTTTGAAAAATTGGGAATAGAATTATTTTTTGTTGGCATCATTAATAGAGAACAAGTCTTAAAACCGTCTGATAATTCGTTATACACTCCAGCCATACAAAAAGGTTTATTGTTTTTTCTATAGACAAGAAAGGTTTTAATTTTTCCTGCACTAATAAATGTGGTATAAAATCCATTTACAACAATAAGACATCTTTTCGTTTTTAAACTTTTGGTATAAAAAACATCTTCATTAGTAACGTTATTTACTGGCACATTTAAGGTGTTCGATATATTTTGAAAAACCGCCCAATTATCTTTAAAATCTACAGGTAACAACCCCCAAATTGAAAAATCGATAGTCTTTGTTTTTTCTATAGTTATTATTGGCAAAGTACTTTCTTTTAAACCATTAATAATTGGTATTGGTTTATACAACTTAGGATACTTAAATTGGGCTTCAAAAGTATCTTCTATCGTTTTTAAACTAGCAGTGTTTCGTAATTTATAAAACATAATATTCGTTTTTTACAATAAAAGAAGAACTCATTTAATACGTTAATTGTAATACTAAAAATAGGTGCTCATTTAAGTATTACTTTAAAACAAGAAGATTATTTGTGCTTATTGGGTTTCAATTATCAATAACCTAGCAAAAAGAGAAGCTGTATTCGTTTTTTTTTATATACCTTTACTTTATCAGATATAATATATTTTAAACCGTTTGTTATAATTAATGAAAATTATTAAAATTAATGCTGAAAATACTATGGATAGTATTCAGCAAATTAAAGAACAAATTGGTGGTACTATTACTCAAAAATGGGGAGAAAATGTATTAGATATAGATAACGAATTTGCTAAAGGATGCATCAGATCGATGTCTTTTGATTGGGGAGTTAGTTTTGTAGAGTTTAACCTTATTTTCTTTCAAAACACCAAAGTTATTTCAGATCCTTCAAAATTTAATCCAATTCAATTTTCCTATTCTTTAAATGGTTCTTTTGATCATAAGTTTAGTAATCAAGAAGAATTTACTACTATTGAACAATTTCATTCCTTTATAGGGACTTGTGATAGCGATGTTTCGCATCATTTTAATTTTCCAAAAGACGTTCACATAGAGTTAAATACAATTCGAATTATTCGTAAAAAGTTTTTAAACAAACGAATAAACATTTCTAATATGCTTAATAATAAACTATATGAAGTTTTTGTGGATAAGCAACATGATAATAAGTTTGCTTATTATGGTCCAATAAGTTTAAAAATGGCAGATCGTGTAAAAGCGCTGCAAGACATTAAAACGAAAGGCATGATTAGGTTACTAAAAGCAGAAGGAGAATTATACCAATTATTGTCTATGCATATTGAATTACACAACAAATATGATAGTGCAGAAGTTTTAGATATTCCACTTTCAAAATCCGTTTTAAAGAGAATTAAAAAACTTGGTGAAAAAATAGTTAAAAACCCAGAAGATAATTATCTATTAGAGGAACTATCGAGTGAAACAGGTTTGTCGCAAGCAAAGCTACAAGAAGGTTTTAAATTTTTATTTGCGAAAACAGTTACAGAATACATTAGACATGTACGATTAGAAAAAGCAAGAGATTTAATGAATAATACCAACTTAAATATTTCGCAGATAGTATATTCTATAGGATTTACAAGCAGAAGTTATTTTTCGAAAATTTTTAAAGATAAATATGGATTAACCCCAAATGAATTTAAAAAACAGATTGTAGTTTTAATCGAAGAAGAATCTTAAATAAAAAATCCGATTCTTCATTATATTTTTTTAGCTTCTTTTTACCTTATTTTTTTTGCTGTTTTTTTTCTTTTTCATCAGCTCCATTTTCTGCATCTTTAAAATCTATGTCGTTGTCAATTACATTTTTAAATGCGTCAACCCAGGCATTTTTAAATATGTTTGTAATTGTTGGCCAAACTTTAGAATTTACAGTATTTAAATCTCCTTCTAGAGGTACTTTAGTTGCTAAAGTATTGACTTTTTGATTTTTTAATACAAATTTAAAAAAGCCAACAAATCCTTCCCAAAGTGTTTCTAAAAAACCATCTTCTTTACCTATTAGTATAGCATCTTTCAAAATGGGTTTTACATAACCTTTTAAATAACCATCAGCAATAGCGATTTCACTAAAAACATTAAAATCACCTTTATCAAAATCAATACTAGCATAATGATTTGTAAAATCATTTAAAGCAGTTACCGTTGCGTTTTCTAGAGAAAAAGAGATATCCATGTCCGGAATTTTTTTAATAATATTCATTTTCCCATCTAATGTAAAGTTTCCTTCACCAACAGAAATAGCACTTGCATGGACTGTAGAAGGTAGCTTTACAGACTTATCTACTACATTTCTTAAATTAGACATAGAAAGTTCTACTTTATCTAAATGCAGATCGATAGTTGGCTCGGCAGTTACCTCAACAAAAGCAAATTTTCCATCATGAATTTCAAGGTTATTAATATCAATTGGCACCAAGTCTGTTAAAGCTTTAGACCAATCCTCTAAATCAGATTCGTTTGCGTCTTCAGATTGATCCTCAAAAACATAAATTATTTCGGGACTATTCATTATAATTTCACTAACGATTTCACCTTTAAATAAGGATTTCCATTCTACAGAAATATCGGTTTTTTTGAAATTTAAAAATGGTACCTGAGAGGTTGCATTCACTTTATTTAAGTACAAGTTATCTATAACATACGCACCACGTATTAATGAAATATCGATATCTTCTACTTGTCCATAATAACCTGGAATATCTGCTAGAACTTTATTTACATGCTTTTTCACAAGAAAAGGAAGCATTAATCTTAAAATTATTAAGGCTACAATAATTAATAAGGGAATTATATATCTTTTCTTTTTGAAAATAATAGGTGTATTCATATTATATATTACAATTAAATATTATTTACTTCCGTCTCCTGTTAATGCACTTATTAATCCGCTCTCCACATTAATCCATAAATAATTAAAGAATGATTTTGTGTTGTTACGATCTACTTGTATTTCACCATATCGATAACCGTCTTTATCGGTTTTAGATCCATCATTTACAAATATACTAGCAATAGCTGTTAATAAGGTCTTGGCTTTATTCTTTTTATCCAAAATCTCAAATTTAAATGCTTTGTATTTCATTTTTAACATCCCTTTGGAATGCCTTTCATTTCCACTAAATGTAAAATATATCTGTTCAATATCCCCTTCTGCTTTTGCATTTAAATTAGATTTAAAAAAGGTATTTACTATTTCGGCTTGGAAGTCTTTGAATTGTCCGGAAACTAAAAAAGCATTTTGGGTATTATTCACGTCAAAACTAACATTCAATTCCATTGGTGCTTTTCCCATAAAATTAGAACGAACTACAATTTCGGTTGTATCTCTATTTTTAAAAGTGGTTGCCAAATTAGTTATCTTAGCATTTACTGTTTTAAAAAACAGTTTTCCTGCTGGACCACTAGCCGCTACTCTTTCGGCATATTCTATAGTTCCATTGCTAATATCTATATTTTTTATAGCTAAATAAAACGGTAAATCACGCAACATTTCACTATACATTTTTTTTGTTTGCATGTCATCTGTCACTCTTTTGTCTCTATAAATACTTAGATCGGGTTGCTGAATTTTTACGGTGTTTACTTTTACAAGAAGACCTTCGGTATTAAAACCAAAATCTAATTTATGCATCAGTAATTCTGGAATATGAAGATCTACGTAATCGCGTTCTACATCAATTTCCTTAGATAATTCTTCTTTTGAAAGCTTTGTTTGTAGAATAATATTTTTCAAATTTAAGTCTTCATCTTCTATACTTAATATATCTATTTTTAGTGTTTCATAAGCACTTAAAGTGGTGAAAAATTGTTTTGTAGTAAGATGATAATTTTTATAAACAAAAGGCATGTCTCGCTTTATTATTTCGGCATCTAATTGAAGATCTTTCAGCTTAAAATTAAATGCTTTTGCACTAGTGAAAACCCTATTTGAATTTGCATCTTTTACTTGTATATCTCCGTTTACAATAGAAATATTATGAATAGTTACAGTTTTATCCCATTTGTCATCTCCAATATTCTTCCTTTTTTGAAATTGCTCATTTGAATGTGTAAAATATTCCGCTTTGGGCTCACTAAAAACAACATTGTCTATTACTACTTTTTTATTAAAAACAAACTGCCATAATTTAAAACCATCTACTTTAAGATGATTAGCATGTACTGTTGCTCTAATATTTTTATCGCTATTTAAAACTTTTAGATTTAGATAGTCCATATCGATTGTTCCCGTGATAACATTTACTTGTATATTGGCATATTCTAGTTTTATGTTTTTAGGTAGTTTAGTGTATATTGCTTGAATTACTTCTGTTTTAAATTTATTTTGAAGAAAGAAAAAGCATCCTAAAACACCCACTAAAAGTATACTTATTGTTATTTTGGATCGATGCATAGTTTAGATTGGAAAAACAAGAAAATTTATAAAAAAGCTTAAGCTACAAACAAGAAAGTTGTAAAGAATAAGACTATGAAGATACTATAAAAGCCACCTAGGACCATTTAGACAGCTCAAACAATTGGATAAAAACTTATTTAATAATCTTTTTCAATAGCATAAACCCTCCCATTTTACCAGCCATTTTTATTGCAGAACGCACCCAATTAATTGGTTGTAAATCTTCTTTAATATCTTCTTTAACGAGTTTAAGTTCTTCCCAAGCAATTTGTCGCTCCAGGTCAAGTCTTCTTAAATCGTTATCAATATCTTTAAATGATTTATAGGTTTTCATAGTATTAATTAAAAAATTTAATGGAAACTTTTTTGATTATTTTCTGGTCTATATACTTTCTAAAAACATAAATTAAAACAGCTAGTGCTATAAAAATTAATGCTACAATAAAGCAACCCAAGGTAAAACTCCCCAAGGCATTACCAATTGCAATTGCTCCAGAAATGGCTAGAAAAACTAAGCCCAAAAACACCAAACTTCCAACAGCAAAAAGCTTAACTACTAAACTAATTGAAAAAGTTAATTGCTGAAATGTCTTTAGTTTAATGTAATCATGTGAAGTTTTAATATACTTCTCACCAAGATCTGTAGCTTTTTCAGAGGTATTATTTATGGATTCAAATACACTCATAAATTATGATGTCTTTTGTAATTTCTTATTCTTCTCTTTTAAATCTTTTAGTTTTTTTTCTAAAGTAGAAATCACATCCTCTGCTTTATAACTTGCACTAGAAACTATAGATTCTACTTGTTGATCAAGGTTTTCTTTGTTAGATACAGCAGAAGTTACTACCTTATCTTTTAAGTCTACTGCTGTTTCTGCCAGCTTTTCTTTAGCAGCTTGTGCTTCATCCGAAATTCGCTGTCTAGTATTAGCCCCTTTATCAGGTGCAAACAATATACCTAGTGTAGCACCAATTGCTGTTCCTGCTAATATTCCTAATAATGTATTACTTGAATTACTCATCGTTTTTATTTTTTTTTGTTAAACAATTAATGTAAAGATACCACCAAACAAAAGCTAACATTAACTCATTACAATCAATCTTTAGCTCAAAAAAACTTTATGAAAACCTTAATATTTATTATAATAATGTTAACGGAATTAAAAATCTTATCAAGTAACTTAAAGGCTAATTTTTATAAAAACAGAACCTGATGTCAGAAACTATAAAATCAATCCATCCCTATAATCAAGAGACAATTCAAACCTATAACTTAGAAACGGAAGCAGCAATATTCTCTAAGCTAAAAATAGCAGAGAACACATTTAAAGATTGGAAAGAAGAAAACTTAAAACATCGTACTCAATTATTACATGAAGTTGGAAACATTTTAGAAGAAAGAATAGACGAATTAAGTAAACTTATCACCCTAGAAATGGGAAAACCCATCAAAGAAAGTAGAGCTGAAATTAATAAATGTATTTTTCTTTGTGATTTTTACGCAAAAAATGCGGACCTTTTTTTAGCAGATCAAATTATTGAAACCGATGCACATGAAAGTTTTATTAGCTATGATCCTTTAGGAGTTATTCTAGCAATTATGCCTTGGAATTTTCCGTTTTGGCAAGTTTTACGATTCGCCATACCTACTTTAACTGCTGGAAATACGGTTGTAGTTAAACATGCATCTAACGTTACTGGGTGCGCAATTGCAATACAAACTATTTTTGAAGATGCAGGTTATAAAAAAGGCTGTTTTCAAACATTAATAACCAATCATAACGTCATAGAAAAAATAATAAAAGACGATATTATTAAAGCAGTCTCTCTAACCGGAAGTGAAAAAGCTGGAAGAAATATTGCTAAAATTGCTGGTCAAAATTTAAAAAAGGTTGTTTTAGAGTTAGGTGGTAATAACGCATGCATAGTTCTAGATGACGCAAATTTAGACAAGTACATAGATACTATGGTTAAAGCAAGAATGCTAAACACTGGACAAAGTTGCATTGCTGCAAAACGATTTATTGTTACAAATAATATTTATGAAGCCTTTTTAGAGAAGTTCACCGCTAAGGTAAAAGCTTTAAAATATAAGGATCCTTTAAACGAAGAAACAGAAATTGCTACACTTGCAAGAGAGGATCTAGCCATTGATTTACAAAAACAAGTAGATGATGCTATAAAAAAAGGTGCTAAAGTTATTATAGGTAATAAAAGAAATAAAGCATACTTTGAACCTACTATTCTAACAAATGTTTCCAAAAACATGGCTGTATTTACAGAAGAAACTTTTGGTCCTGTTGCTCCAATATTTAAAGTAAAAAATGTAGAAGAAGCACTAACTCTAGCTACAGATACTAAATTTGGTTTAGGTACCATGTTATTTACAGAAGATATAGATACTGCTGTTAAAAACATTTCTAAAATACCAGATGGTGCTTTCTTTATTAATGAATTGGTAAAATCAGATCCAAGATTACCTTTCGGTGGCACAAAAGCTTCTGGTTATGGTAGAGAACTATCTAAAGAAGGTATTCATGAATTTGTAAATATTAAAACTGTTTACATAAACAAATAACTATAGGCATAAAAAAAGCCCAACAAAAAGTTGAGCTTTAAAAGTCGGGGTGGCAGGATTCGAACCTGCGGCCTCCACGTCCCAAACGTGGCGCGATAACCGGGCTACGCTACACCCCGAAAATGTTTTATCATTTAAGGATTGCAAATATATAGCTTTTCTTTAAAAACAAACAAGAAAAAGAAGTAAATTGTGAATAGTTTTTATTTTAATACTTATGAAGCTTCCTTTTTTATTTATAACGATACTAATTTTAATTCATTTCAATTCTTGTGCACAAGATAAAAACCCCATAAACACGGCACATTCACATGAAGTTGTCGTTCCAAGTCTTAGCAATCCTTGGGGGTTTGTTTTTCTTCCAGATGGTTCTATTTTAATAAATGAAAAATCTGGAAAAATGATTCTTTTCAAAAACAATAAAAAAACAGAGATTTCAAACCTACCAAAAATTGAAGTGCTTGGCCAAGGTGGTTTAATGGATATTACACTGCATCCAAACTATAAAGAAAATGGTTGGTTATATATTTCTTATGCTTCTTCTAATGACGAAAATGATGGTGCTCACACTTCTATTATGCGAGCAAAATTAGAAGACAATAAACTAGTAAACAAAAAGGTGCTTTATAAAGCACTACCAAATACTACTGCAGGGCAACATTTTGGTTCAAGAATAACATTTGATAACGAGGGCTATTTATACTTTACCATTGGTGAACGTGGAGAAAGAGATATAAACCCGCAAGATATTACTAAAGATGGCGGAAAAGTGTATCGCTTAAAAGACGATGGATCTATTCCACAAGACAATCCTTTTGTAAATAATCCAAATGCTAAAAAAGCTATATATTCCTATGGACACAGAAACCCGCAAGGCATGACAAAACATCCCATTACTGGTGAAATTTGGACTCACGAACATGGCCCTCGTGGTGGAGATGAAATAAACATTATTAAAGCTGGTAAAAATTATGGCTGGCCAGAAATAACCTATGGGATTAACTATCATGGTACAAAAATCACAGATAAAACCAGCTTACCAGGTATGGAACAACCACTTCATTATTGGGATCCTTCTATTGCTCCAAGCGGCATGACTTTTATTACAAGTAATATGTACCCAAACTGGAAAGGAAATCTTTTAGTTGGTTCTTTAAAGTTTCAGTATTTAGATAGATGTGTGCTAAAAAACAATAAAGTAATTAAAGAAGATAGATTATTAAATGAAATTGGTAGAGTACGCAGCGTTCTTCAAGGACCAGATGGTTATATTTATGTTGGTGTAGAAAACGTTGGGATAGTTAAAATTATTCCGAAGAAATAACCTTAAATTTGACAATCTATTGTAAACAAAACTATTAACAATATTATATCATGCTAAAAAAACTACTACTTCTATTCGTTTTATTTTTTTTTAATTCTCTTATACATGCACAAAACCCATCTATAGGATTTATTCTTTCTGCAGAAGATTTATATAACGACTCAGAAATATACAACGGAAACAGAACACTATTTTTTAGTATTAAAAATACTGGAGACGAAACTTTAACGAATATTTCAATAGTAGATAATACTAACGTAATTATTAACTCTTACACTTTATGTGAAAATAATTACAACTCGTTTTCATGCCCCGACTTATCCTCAGAAACCTTATACCCCAACGAAATTATTACTATGACAGTTATTATTGAAAATAATTATAATTGTTATAATGATATTCAATTTCAAGTTACTGCAACAGCATCAAGTAATACGGAAGTAACCGATTTTTCAGACCATTATAGTTACTATTATAACAACTATACCTTTATAGAAATGAATCAATCTAATACCATTTTTGAAATATCGGAAACCTACTTAGATTTAAATAATAACAACATTGTCGATCTAGGAGATGCAATTGAATATACTATTAATTCATCCACTTATACTTTTGGTGCTTTATTCCCTAACGATCAATTCACTTTAAACCCAACAAACCTTTATAATAATGAAGCTGTCACAGTTTCGTCTACTACTAATTATATTGGCAACCCCGTTACTGCAATGTATTATTTAAATGAAACAGATATTGCAATAGGCTATGCTTATTATCAATTAGATCTCGATTATGATGCTTACGACTACTGTAATTATGTAGATATTTACCAGTATAGCAGTTGCTTTAACTGCCCAACTCCTAGTGGATGTAACGACTGCATTAAAACAAACTTAACCGATATGTTACCAAATAAAATTTCTGGCCAAGTAAGTTTTAATGCAAATAACGATGATTGTGGTACAGGAATACCTTTTCCAAACAGAAAAGTAAAAGCAACTACGAGTGGCGCTAATTTTTCTAGTTTTACAAATCAATTAGGAGAATATTCTATATACATCCCAAATATAAATACTTACAATACTACTGCTTCTATAAATTTAAACTCAGAATTTACCGCGAACCCAGCAAATTATTCTATTACAAGTAGTGGATCTAACGAAACATATGCTGCTGATTTTTGTGTAAGTTCTTCGGATAATTACACCGATTTAAAAGTAATTATTATTCCGCAATCTAATGCCGTCCCTGGATTTAACAGCTCGTATATTGTTAAACTTTATAATCAAGGAAGTACAAATCTAAGCGGAACAGTTACATTGACTTATAACGATACCCAAGCAACATTATTTGAGCAAACACCAATTAGTGACGCTAACACATCCAATAGTTTAACATGGAATTACAACAACTTATTACCATTTAGTTATACAGACTATTTTGTTGGTTTTACAATAAGTATTCCTCCAATAGTTGTATCGGATGACATTCTAACATTTACTGCTACAACTACACAAAATAGCACAGATAGTAACCCGATTAATAATCAATATACTTTAAACCAAATTGCTGTAAACTCTTTTGATCCAAATGACAAAACTATTTTAGAAGGAGCATATATTACTCAAGAACAATCTGATGGATATCTACATTTTTTAACCCGTTTTCAAAATGAAGGGACTGCCGCCGCAACAAACATAGTAATTACTGAAACTTTAGATCAATACATAGAGCATAATACTTTTGAACCAGTTGCTGCTAGTCATAATACCAATGTACAGTTAAATGGAAGCAATCAATTAACCTATACTTTTGAAAACATTAACCTACCACATGCAGATGCTAACGAGCCTGCTAGTCATGGCTGGATACTTTATAAAGCAAAACTAAAAAGCTGGTTTTCAAATAGTAATATTGTACGATCAAAATCTAATATTTATTTCGATTTTAATCCTGCAATTATTACAAATGAAGCTACAGCACAAATTGGTGTATTATCCACTAGTGAGGCATCTAAAAAAAGCTTTAAATTATTCCCTAACCCAGTAACAAATCAACTACATATTACAACTCAAAATAACAACCCATACACCATTAATATATTAGACATTAACGGAAAAACCATCTTTAAAAATACTAATACAAATAATAAAACCATAGAGGTATCTTCCTTTGCTTCTGGAATATACATCGTACGTATTACGAATAACAATAGTGTTCAAAATTATAAATTCATTAAAAACTAATTCAAAGAAATAACTTCAAATAAAATATAGTAATAAATTAAAGGCCATATTTAAAACTCGTGTAGAAGATTTCATTAAATTTGTGAATCTAAATCAAAAAAAAATTCATGCTTATTATAGGAATTGCTGGTGGAACTGGTTGTGGAAAAACAACCGTTGTAGATCAAATACTTAACGAATTACCAGAAGGAGAAGTTGGTGTAATATCACAAGACTCCTATTATAAAGATACTTCGCACCTTTCGTACGACGAAAGAATAAAAATAAATTTCGATCATCCAAGAAGTATCGATTTCGATTTAATTGCAGAACATTTAAAAGAATTAAAAAATGGCAATCCAATAGACCAACCAGTTTATTCTTTTGTAAAGCATAACAGAACTGGTGACACCATTCATACCATGCCAAGAAAAGTAATGATTGTAGAGGGGATTCTAATTCTTACAAATCGGGAGTTACGTGATATGTTCGATATTAAAATATTTGTACATGCCGATAGTGATGAACGATTAATACGAAGGCTTAAACGAGATATTGCAGAACGAGGTAGAGATTTAGACGAAGTCTTAACACGCTACCAAACAACACTAAAACCAATGCATCAACAATTTATTGAACCGATGAAAGAGTATGCAGATATAATTATACCAAACAACAAATACAATACAGTTGCTGTAGATATAGTTAGAACTATTATTAATGAAAGAATTAGTTAATGCTAAAATATTTTAAAAACATATTCCTTATTATTTTTGTAATATTCGCTATCTGGATGCTGTTTTTTGATGCAAACTCGTTACTCATTCATAACGAATTAAATAACAACATTAACGATCTTGAAGACGAAAAAAAGTTTTACCTTAAAGAAATTGAAAAAGATAATAAAGAACTTAAAAAACTAAGTACAGACGAAGGATTAGAAAAATTTGCTCGCGAAGAATATTACATGAAACGCGAAAAGGAAGAAATTTATATTATAGAATACGAAGACAGCTTAAAAACGAAGAAAAATGACTAAAAAATTATTTACTGATTTTGAAAAAGTTTCTTCTAAACAATGGAAACAAAAAATTCAAGCAGACTTAAAAGGTGCAGACTACAATGATACGTTAATCTGGAAATCTAACGAAGGTATTCATGTAAAACCGTTTTATCATGCCGATGACTTTAACGAAGATTTTCAAAATATTTCTAACCAAAAAAAATGGCTTATCTGCCAATCTATATTTGTTCACGATGTAGCTTTAAGTAACAAAAAAGCTATCGATGCCATACAACGTGGTGCAGAGAGCATTCTATTTATTATTCCTAACAAAGAAGTTGTAATAAACAATTTACTGTATAATATAGATCTTGAAATAACGAGCTTGTATTTCGAATTACAGTTTTTAGACTCCAACTTTGTAAAAGAACTTGATTCAATTACTTCAAAAGCAGGTTTACATATTAACACAGATATTATTGGTAATTTAGCAAAATCTGGAAACTGGTTTACAAACCTAAAAGAAGACCACCAACATTTTGAAACCATTGTTAATCAAACTAATTCTTTTAGTATTGATGTTTCTCTTTATCAAAATGCAGGAGCAACAATGGTGCAACAATTGGCTTATGCAATAGCAAAAACCAATGAATACTTCAATCACTTACATGAAAACACAAAAGTTGAAACAGTAATTTTTAATATTTCTGTTGGCACAAATTATTTCTTCGAAATTGCTAAAATTCGTGCTTTACGTATTTTATTTAATGCCTTAATTAAGGAATATAACCTAGAAGCAAATTGTAATATTTTTGCAACACCAACAAAACGAAACAAAACTATATACGACTACAATACAAACATGCTTCGAACTACAACAGAATGCATGAGTGCCATACTTGGAGAAGCGGATACCATTTGCAATTTAGCCTATGATGCTATTTACCACAAGAACAATGAGTTTGGGGAACGTATAGCACGTAATCAATTACTAATTTTAAAAAATGAAAGCTATTTTGATGTAGTAGAAAATGCTTCCGAAGGTACTTATTACATTGAAAGCTTAACCAAGCAACTAGCCGAAAAAGCATTAGAGCTATTTAAAGATATTGAAGCACAAGGAGGCTTTTTAAACCAATTAAAAGAAGGCACTATCCAAAGAAAAATAAAAGAAAGTGCTGCAAAAGAGCAAGAACAGTTTAATACAGGTGAAATCGTTTTATTAGGAACCAACAAACATCCTAACAAAAACGATAAAATGAAAGACGAATTAGAACTCTTCCCTTTTGTAAAAACAAATATTAGAAAAACCCTAGTACAACCAATTATTGAAAAACGCTTGGCTGAAAACATAGAACAAGAGAGAGTAAAAACCGAAAATTAAACACATGAAAAACATTAGTATTAAACTTTTATTATTAACCATAATCATTAACTTTTCAAGCTGTAAAAAGCAAAAGTCATCTTTTGCAGATTATCAATTTAATAACGAAGTTCAAGTAATTAATTGCGGGGACTTAGACAATGAATTATTAAACGAAGCATTATATTCTTTCGAAAAAGATTTTGTACCGTTTTATGATCTTTTACAACAAAATCCTATTCGTGCATACAATACCTTCACAAAACAAGCCACAGGAAAAAAAATAGACCCAACCCTGTTTGCTTCTAAACACTCTGTAGCGCTAGCAAATGCGCTTAAAGAATCTGGGTTTATAACAGGAAAAGGAGTAAATTATAACAACCCGCTTATTAAATGTATCGCTGAGAACATGAAAAAAGAAGGTATTAAAACAACCTTTAATGCTCTAGTAGCAACCAATAGTTTTAGTAAACAATTATTTAATCCTGCATTACAAACAAAAACACATAAAGTAAATGGTGACAAATATTTATCCTTGTATGTTGCCTTAGAATACTTTTATGTAGAAATATTAAAAACAGATTTCACTAATGTAGATTTTAACAGACCAAAAGCTACAAAACAAGAAAACACGAAGCCAATTTTTAATCCAAACGCTAACAATTCTAAAGTAGATTTTAATAAGCGTCCGGTAAAGCAGTAAAATAAACTTATGCGTAAAAACATCCAACATATTACCTTGAACACGGAAACTAAAAGCAAAAAAACAAAAGCTAATAGTCCGTTTCTAACTGCCGAAGACATTCCTGTAAAGTCCAATTATAATAAAAAGGATATTCAAGATGTCGAACATTTAGGTTTTGTAGCTGGAATTGCTCCAAACCTTCGTGGTCCATATTCTACCATGTATGTTCGTAGACCTTGGACTATTAGGCAATATGCAGGATTTAGTACCGCAGAAGAAAGCAATGCTTTTTATAGACGTAATTTAGAAGCAGGACAAAAAGGGCTCTCTGTTGCTTTCGATTTGGCAACACACAGAGGTTACGATAGCGATCATGAACGCGTAGTTGGAGATGTAGGTAAAGCTGGAGTTGCAATAGATTCTGTAGAAGACATGAAAGTGCTTTTTGATCAAATTCCATTAGATAAAATGTCGGTTTCTATGACCATGAATGGAGCTGTTTTACCAATCATGGCATTTTATATTGTTGCTGCTGAAGAACAAGGTGTAAAACCTGAAGACTTAGCTGGAACCATACAAAACGATATTTTAAAGGAGTTTATGGTACGAAATACATACATCTATCCTCCTACACCATCTATGAAAATTATTTCAGATATTTTTCAATACACTAGTAAGAACATGCCAAAGTTTAATAGCATTAGTATTTCGGGTTACCACATGCAAGAAGCTGGAGCAACCTGTGATATTGAGCTAGCATATACACTAGCTGATGGTTTAGAATACATAAGAAAAGGCTTAGCGGCAGGAATGGATATTGACACCTTTGCGCCTAGATTATCTTTTTTCTGGGCAATTGGCATGAACCACTTTATGGAAATCGCTAAAATGCGTGCTGCTCGAATGTTATGGGCTAAACTGGTAAAACAATTTAATCCAAAAAATCCAAAATCTTTGGCTTTAAGAACACATTGCCAAACTTCTGGGTGGAGTCTAACAGAACAAGACCCTTTTAACAATGTAGCAAGAACAACGATCGAAGCAGCTGCAGCAGCTTTTGGTGGAACACAATCTTTACACACCAACGCTTTAGATGAAGCTATTGCTTTACCAACAGATTTTTCTGCACGTATAGCAAGAAACACACAAATATTTTTACAAGAAGAAACCAATATTACAAAAACGGTAGATCCTTGGGCAGGAAGTTATTATGTAGAAAAACTAACACATGATATCGCACAAAAAGCATGGTCTTTAATTGAAGAAGTAGAAGAACTTGGAGGCATGACTAAAGCTATTGAAGCTGGAATACCAAAAATTAGAATTGAAGAAGCTGCTGCAAGAAAACAAGCGCGAATAGATTCTAGCCAAGATATTATTGTTGGTGTAAACAAATATGTTTTAGAACAAGAAGATGCTATTGCTACTTTAGAAGTAGACAACCAAACCGTACGTTTACAACAAATTGAAGGTTTAAACAAAATTAAATCTGAAAGAAATAACGAGAAAGTAAACCAAGCATTAGCGAATTTAACTAAAGCTGCTAAAACAGGTGAAGAAAATTTACTAGCTTTAGCAGTAATTGCAGCTCGAGAAAGAGCAACTTTAGGCGAAATCAGTGATGCTTTAGAAGCAGAATTCGGTCGCTACAAAGCACAAATTAAATCCTTTTCTGGCGTGTATAGTAAAGAAATTAAAGATGATAAATCTTTTGCTAAAGCAAAAGAACTTGCAGATAAATTTGAAGAACAAGACGGTAGACGTCCGCGAATTATGATTGCAAAAATGGGACAAGACGGTCATGATCGTGGTGCAAAAGTAGTAGCAACTGGTTATGCAGATGTTGGTTTTGATGTCGATATAGGCCCACTTTTTCAAACACCACAAGAAGCAGCAAAACAAGCAGTAGAAAATGATGTTCACATTCTTGGTGTATCGTCATTAGCTGCAGGACATAAAACCCTAGTACCACAAGTAATAGAAGCACTTAAAAAATATGGTCGCGAAGATATTATGGTTATTGTTGGAGGGGTAATACC
Organism: Oceanihabitans sp. 2_MG-2023; assembly: GCF_030547245.1. GTDB lineage: Bacteria > Bacteroidota > Bacteroidia > Flavobacteriales > Flavobacteriaceae > Oceanihabitans. The sequence continues at coordinate 80,248 of NZ_JAUOQT010000008.1, read as the reverse complement.
AAAACAAGACTATCAATATTTATTCGATGCTGGAGCTGTTGCTGTTTTTGGTCCTGGTACTAAAATTAGTGATGCTGCAATTAAAATTTTAGAAATATTAATTGATTAATAAAACAAACTGTTAAATTCAACCTTTCTAACTCTTAAAAAATATAACAATACTTAAAAGACCTATTTATTTTTTCTAAATTACATCTCCACAAAACGAGTTGAAGTATTATTACCATGAAGCATGATTTATTAAAATATACAAATTGCTATATTATATGCTTCATACTATGCTTGTCAAGTTGTATGACTAAAAGTTTTGCACAAACAAACCCATTTCCAAAAGCACAACAAAAAGACAATGTTACAAAATCTAATCATCCAACAAAAAAAGAAAAAATAATTTCATTTAATGGCAATGATGGGCCTTATATAATTAACGATAGCATATATTATATAAATAAAGAAAATAAACTTACTGCAAGATCCTTTTTTAAAAGGGATTCCATACTTGTTAGAGTAAATAATGTAGAGGAAGATGCTTTTTTTGTCACCTTAGAAAAAGAGTACACTTTACCTAAAACCATTTATAGTTTACCTGAAAAAATGATTGTCATTTCAGACATTGAAGGGAACTACAATGCGTTTGCTAGTTTTTTAATTGCTAATAATGTAATAGACAAAAACCACAATTGGATTTTTAACGATGGTCATTTAGTATTGGGTGGTGATTTTGTAGATAGAGGAATAAATGTAACACAAGTTTTATGGTTAATCTATAAGTTAGAACACCAAGCAAAAAAACAAAACGGAGCTGTACATTTTATATTAGGCAATCATGAAATACTTAATTTTCAAGGTGACCATAGATATAATCGCGGCAAATACATAAAAGCAGCACAAGATATAAGTAAACTAAAAGACCCAAAAGAAGCTACTAAGTTTATGTATTCTAAAAAGTCTGAATTAGGTAAATGGCTCGCTACAAAAAATGTTATTGAAAAAATAGGAAACTATCTATTCGTACACGCTGGTTTGAGTCCAGAAATATTAAAATACAGATTAACTTTAGATGAAATAAATAAAATTACTAGATTAAAATATTACGCTTTAACAGATAAAGAAAATGAAACTGTTAAATTTCTGTATAGTTCTCATGCTCCTTTTTGGTATAGAGGATTAATTACCAACCGAATAAAATATGATAAAATAAGAGCTTTTGAGCTACAAAAAATTTTAAAACATTACAATTCTAAAAAAATTATAATTGGTCACACTACGGTTAAAGATATATCAACAGATTTTGACGGCACGGTTATTAGAACAGATGTACACCATGGAAAGCTAAAGTTTTCGGGCAAAACAAAAGGATTACTTATTAAAAAAGACACTATTTTTAGTATTGATGATACCAAAATAAAAAAGCTGTTACCAAATAGTTTATAGCGATTTAAAATACTCATCTAGATTGGTTAATCTTTCTTCAATCCAATTTTCTAGATATTCATAATGGTCTGTATTGGGTAGATCATTCAACTTATTAATCCAAATCAATTGTTCACGTTCGTAAATTTTTTCAACAGTAAATCTATCATATATTTTTGTAATACTACCTAACAATGCTTCTTTGCTAAAAGCATTTTCTCTTAAAGTAAACCACCTGGATTTCATTTTTGCTTTGTATTCATTTGGATTGTTTTCTAACAATCTATCAAAAAGTCCATTAGATAAAATTTGATTAACACCTCGTTCTCGTTTTCCGTCTTGAATAATTCCCATAACCCCATCTAAATCCCATGGCACAAAAAAGTAAGGTTCTAATATATCATATTTTCCCAAATAATAATTTTTCCCCATATTATCTGAAGCTCTAATTATATTTACCATAAGATAATAATCAATAGCATTTTCTATATGGATATTAGTTTCTATCCTTTGCGAAAAATCTTTGTCTGAGGCATGTACTACCAAATTTGTAAAAGCAGATAAATTACTAAAATCGGATGTATAATCAATAAATGGGTATTCGGTTTTCCAACCGTTCCAATGCGGAAAAATATTATTATATTCTGCAGGAGACTTTGTAAAACCTGGTCCACCTTTGTAAGAATGTGCTTTATACAATTCTCCATGAATAATATTTGCTTTATTTTTTTTTAGTTTTAATTGTTTTCTATCCACAGATTCTGATAATTGATAAAGACCATAATAGGAGTTATTTTTAAATACCTCGACAAATTCTACATCAAAACCACTTTTAGCGTTTGGCTCTTTTTTTGCGTAATAAGGAGAATGAATTTTATTCCATAATTTAGTTGAGATATAAGACCTTAAACGTAAAGGCTCATTATATAATCCATCTAGAATCCAATCATCATCAGATCGCATACCTTTAAATTTAACATCTTTTTTCTGCTTAGATATACTATCTGTCCAAAATTCTATATCGAATGATTTTTTAGGAAAAGACAATGATAAATTACCACGATGCCTTACTCCTATTGTACTTTTTATATATTCCGTATCGGAAAAAAGGGTAAAATACCCAGGCCTTTTATATTGATTATTTATAGTTGTAGTATCTATAGTTATATGAACCAATGGAAGCTTAGAAATATATAATGTATATGCTTCTTTCCCTTTAACAACATTAATATTAGAGTATGAGAGTTGTTTTTTGCTATTTACTAATGTAAAAGATGCATCAAATTTAATACTAGTAATCTTTTCATTAACAGAAGTTAAAGAATCTAGATTGCTAGTATGCCAAACAATAACTCTGTTTTCTTTATCTATTCCATAACTTCCGTTTTTGGCAATAACTTCCTGAGCAAAAGCGTTTAGTACGTTTAACAAAAGGGAAACTGAAAATAGAAATTGTACAAATTGTTTCATAATCTATTAAAAAATAAGTTTTGTAAAAATAGTTAATATAGTAAGACCTGTCTATTTAACAATACACATAATCTCATGAAAAATAATGTTTTAACCTTGTAATGGTTACTATTTTAAAAACCATGCCATAAAACACACCTTCTTTTAACCAACTGTTAACAACTTCGGTTTTATAAACCCATAAATAATCGTATTTTTGGTTGTTCCTAAAATGAAATGAAATTAATGGGTAAAATTATAGCAATTGCTAATCAAAAAGGAGGGGTAGGTAAAACTACAACCTCAATAAACTTAGCAGCTTCACTTGGTGTACTTGAAAAAAAAGTACTTCTAATAGATGCAGATCCGCAAGCAAATGCAACTTCTGGTCTTGGTATCGATGTAGAAACTGTAGAAATTGGTACGTACCAACTTTTAGAGCATACAAATTCGGCCAAACAGGCTATTGTTAAAACAGAAACACCTAACCTAGATATTATTCCAGCCCATATAGATCTTGTTGCTATTGAAATAGAACTTGTCGATAAAGAATCTCGCGAGTATATGTTAAAAAAGGCTTTACAAGAAATCAAAGAGGATTACGACTATATTTTAATTGACTGTGCTCCTTCTCTTGGCTTATTAACATTGAATGCTTTAACAGCTTCCGATGCAGTAATAATACCAATTCAATGCGAATATTTTGCATTAGAAGGTTTAGGAAAATTATTAAACACCATAAAAAGTGTTCAAAAAATTCACAATCCAGATTTAGACATTGAAGGCCTATTATTAACCATGTACGATTCGCGTTTACGCCTTTCCAACCAAGTGGTAGAAGAAGTGCAAAAACATTTTAACGATATGGTTTTTAAAACCATCATTCAACGTAATGTACGTTTAAGTGAAGCGCCAAGTTATGGCGAAAGTATAATTAATTATGATGCTTCTAGTAAAGGTGCAAGTAATTATTTAAGTTTGGCTAAAGAAGTGATTACAAAAAACTCCTAGATTATGGCGAAGGCAACAAAGAAACAGGCTTTAGGAAGAGGACTTTCTGCCCTTTTAAAAGACCCTAGTAACGATATACAAAATGCAGAAGACAAAAATGCCGACAAGGTAATTGGTAATATTGTAGAGTTAGAATTGGATTTAATTGAAATGAATCCTTTTCAACCACGTACTAATTTTAATGAAGAATCTCTTCGTGAACTAGCTTCATCTATTAAAGAACTTGGTGTTATACAACCAATAACGGTTAGAAAATTAGGCTTCGAAAAATACCAACTGGTTTCTGGTGAACGTCGTTTTCGTGCATCCAAATTAATTGGCTTAGAAACCGTTCCTGCTTATATTAGAATAGCGAACGACCAAGAAAGTCTAGAGATGGCTTTGGTAGAAAATATTCAACGTCAAGATTTAGATCCTATTGAAATTGCATTATCCTACCAACGTCTTATTGACGAGATCCAATTAACACAAGAGCAAATGAGCGAGCGTGTTGGTAAAAAACGATCTACAATTGCTAACTATTTACGTTTATTAAAACTAGATCCAATCATTCAAACAGGAATGCGAGATGGTTTTATTTCTATGGGACATGGTCGTGCAATAATTAATATTGAAGACCAATCTATTCAGTTAGATATTTATGAAAAAATACTTCAAAACAAATTATCTGTTAGAGACACAGAAGCACTAGTTAAAAACTACAATAAGACACAAGAAGTAAACATACCAAAGAAAACAAAAGAAGAATTGCCAAAGTTTGTTAAAAAAGGCATGAAAGATTTTTCGGAATACTTTGGTCATAAAATAGACGTTAAAGTTTCTAGTAATGGTAGAGGGAAAATTACAATTCCTTTTCATTCGGAAGAAGATTTTAATAGAATAAAAAAGTTAGTACAAAGTGAAAAATAAACTTTTCATATTCCTATTCTTAAGCATTTGTTTTAGTTTATCGGCTTTAGCACAAGAAAAAGAACCTAAAGAAGAAGTAACCAAAGAAACAAAAAAACAATTAGCTGAAGAAGGAATTGTTATCGATGGAGAAATTAGTACAAGAGAACCAATAGACCCGCTTACTCCTGCTCGTGCTGCTTTTTATTCTGCTGTTTTACCAGGTTTAGGCCACATACATCTTAAACAATATTGGAAAGTTCCTGTTATTTACGCAGGACTAGGTGCTGGAATGTATTTTTATTTAGACAACCAAAAGGAATACAATCGCTATCGTGATGCTTACAAACGTAGATTAGCAGGCTTTACAGACGACGAATTCTATGATACAATTACAGATGATGGTTTAGAAGAAGCACAAAGTACATTACGAAGAAACAAAGAATTATCCCTTTTAATTACTGCAGGTATTTATATATTAAACATTGTTTGGGCAAATGTAGATGCGCATTTATTGCAATTTAATGTAGACGAGAATCTTACTTTTATGCCGCATTATAAAATTAACGAATTTGATAATACAGGAGATTTAGGACTTACTCTAAATTTTAAATTTTAATAGACATTAATAGTATTTCCGATATCTCGGAAATAAAAATTTATATTTTTGATGAAAATAGCACTTCTTGGCTACGGAAAAATGGGAAAAACCATTGAACAGATAGCAATACAACGTGGTCATACTATTGTTACCAAAGCAATGGATGAAGATTATGATATTTCTGAAGCAGATATTGCTATCGATTTTAGTATTCCTACAGCAGCATACAAAAACATATCTAATTGTATAGAGAATAATATTCCTGTAATTTCGGGAACAACTGGTTGGTTAGAAGATTATGACAAAGCCGTAGCATTATGTCAAGAAAAAAAAGGAGCCTTCATCTATGCCTCTAATTTTAGTTTAGGTGTAAATATATTTTTTGAATTAAACAATTACTTAGCTAAAATGATGAATACTTTAAAAGACTATAAAGTATCTATGGAAGAAATTCATCACACACAAAAGCTAGATGCACCAAGCGGAACAGCAATTACACTTGCAAACGATATTATTAAAGAACACACTAGTTATACTAATTGGAGTTTAGACCAAAATACTGAAAATGCTTTACCAATAATCGCAAAACGAATAGAAGACGTTCCTGGAACACATAGCATTTCTTATAAAAGTGATGTCGACACAATAGACATTACACATACAGCACATAACAGACAAGGATTTGCTCTTGGAGCAGTTGTTGCCGCAGAATGGTTACTTGGAAAAACTGGCGTTTTTACAATGAAAGATGTGTTAAATATTAGTTAAGTAGTAATATATTTGTAACATAACACACACAAGCAACAACTAACAACAATTAATTAATTGCTACAAGCAATTATCATTATACAGATTATGACATTTACGCAATTATTTATCTTTTTTATTAGTATCCAAGTCATCCACGGATTAGGAACCTGGAAACTTTATACAAAAGCAGGAAGACAAGCTTGGGAAGCATTTGTACCAGTTTACAATGCAGTAATTTTAATGAAAATTATTAACAGACCTTGGTACTACACGATTCTTTTATTTTTACCAATTGTTAATCTTATCATGTTTCCGGTAATTTGGGTAGAAACCGCTAGAAGCTTTGGCAAAAACCAACCTTTAGATACTTTTTTAGCAATTATTAGCTTCGGATTTTACAATTATTATCTTAATTATATTGCAGATGTAGAGCATGTTAAAGACAGAAGTTTACATCCTAAATCTGCTTCGGGAGATTGGGCAAGTTCTATTTTATTTGCAATTGTTGCCGCAACTATTGTACACACCTATTTTATGCAACCATACACGATTCCTACTTCATCTTTAGAAAAATCGTTATTAGTAGGTGATTTCTTATTTGTTAGTAAATTTCACTACGGTGCAAGAGTACCTATGACAACCGTTGCTGCGCCAATGGTACATGACACGATTCCTTTTATAAAAAAGAAATCGTATTTGTATGATGATAACTTAGAAAAAAAGAACACTTCTTGGATTAATAAGTTGTCTTTACCTTATATGCGAATTCCTGGATTACAAAAAATAAAACGTAATGATATTGTGGTTTTTAACTGGCCAATAGACACATCGTATAGCATGACTGTTCCTAGACCAGACAGAAACTACAATAAGCCAATAGACAAGAGAACAAACTATGTAAAACGTTGTGTTGGTTTACCTGGAGACTCTTTATCTGTTCGTGATGGATATGTATTTATTAACGGAAAACAAAATGAACTACCAGACAGAGCTAAATTGCAATTTTCGTACCGAGTAAAAACAAAAAACAATCAAAATTTTAATCTGCAATATCTTCATGATAGGTATGATATGAATCCGAATAGAATTGGAAAAAGCGGAAATGATCATATCTTTATGGGAATTTATAAAGGCGATTTAGAGAAATTTAAAAATAATCCGAAAATCGATAAAATCATTCCTTTAAAAAGTGAAGAAGGAAAACGAGATGCAAATATTTTTCCGCACGATCCAAACTACAACTGGAATAACGATTATTTCGGAAATTTATACATTCCTGAAAAAGGAAAAACGGTAGACTTAAATTTAAATGTTTTACCACTTTACAAACGTATTATTACAGAATACGAAAATAACACATTACAAGTAAAAGGAAACCAGATATTTATTAATGATACGCTAGCAACAAACTACACCTTTAAACAAGATTACTATTGGTTAATGGGAGATAACAGACATGACTCTCAAGATTCAAGAACTTGGGGATTTGTACCTTTTGACCACGTAGTTGGTAAACCTGTTTTTATTTGGTTTAGTTGGGATAGTGATGGCAAAGGTATTAAGAACAAAATACGATGGGATCGTTTATTCACCACTGTTGGTGGTAGTGGAGAGCGTGTTTCGTACTTAATTCCGTTTTTAGTTTTATTACTTGGTTGGTATGGTTATGGTAAATGGAGAAAGAGAAAAGAAGCAAATTAATTGTTTATTTTAATATGTATCAATATAGTTTTGAAAAGTTAGAAGTTTGGAAGGAAACAAAAGAATTAACTAAAACTATTTATAACACAACCAATACTTTTCCTTATAAGGAAAAGTATTGGTTGTGTTCACAATTAAGAATAAACGTTGAAAGTATTACCAATAAATTGAATGCGTTGAAAAATTATCAAATCAAAAAATAAACGCATCTACAAATGAACATCCTTATACATCCAACTTACTTTCCTAATATAGCACATTTTGCAGCTATGCTTCAAGCTAATAATGTTGTATTTGAAATGCACGACAATTACCAAAAGCAAACCTATAGAAATAGAAGTTTTATTTATGGTGCAAATGGCAAATTACAACTAAGTGTACCTGTAATATACTCGCAAAAGGAAAGACAAAAATACAGCGATATTAAAATTCATAATGCCGAAAAATGGCAAACCTTACATTGGAAATCTCTAGAATCTGCTTATAGAACCTCTCCTTTTTTTGAATTTTACGAAGATGAATTACAACCTTTATTTACACAAAAAGCAGAATTCCTTTTAGACTTTAATTTAAAATGTTTTGAAACCATTTTAGAATGCTTACAACTGGATATAAAATCTTCGGAAACGGAAATTTTTCAAAAAGAAATTACAGACCAATCCGACTTTAGATATTTGGTAAACTCTAGAAAAGAACCAAATTTCAATTTTGATAATTACACACAAGTATTCAACGAAAAACATGGATATATTTCTAATTTAAGCATCTTAGATTTACTTTTTAATGAAGGAACAAATGCTATAAATTATCTAGAAAATCAGTTTAAACATCTATAATGCTGCAATCTTTTTTACATTATGGAATTCACTTTGGTTTCCCATTACTAATTGCACTTCTCTTTTATAAAAGCAATTGGAAAGTTACCTATTTAATACTGGCTGCTGCAATTATTATAGATGTAGATCATCTACTAGCAACACCAATTTTTGAAGCAAATAGATGTAGTATAAACTTTCATCCGTTACATACCTATTACGCAATGATCGTTTATGTGTTGTTATTACTTCCTAAAAAAACAAGATTAATCGGACTTGGTTTATGCATACACATGCTTGCAGATTATGTAGATTGTTCTTTTATGTAATTCTAAAAAAGACTAATCCACTAAAGACAACTTAGTCATTACAGGAAAATGATCGGAGTAATGCACATCATAGGTTTTAAAAGTATCTACTTTAAAATTTTTATCTACTAGAATAAAATCAATTCGTGTAGGAAAAAATTTAAAATCATAGGTTCTACCAAAACCATTTCCTGCTACTTTAAAAGCATCTTTTAAACCTTCTTTAATTTCTTTATATACATAAGAAAATGCTGTATTGTTAAAATCGCCACTAACAATTACTTTGTACTTACACTGCTTTTTATGCTTTAAAAACAATTCGGTTTGCGTTTGTTGCATTTCAAAAGATTTCCCAATACGCCTTACTAAACGCTCCGAATCTTCTTGCGATATAGTTTCCACCTTAGTATCGATTTTTAAAGATTGTAAATGCACATTATATACACGAATAGTATCTTTTTCCTTTACAATGTCTACAAAAATGGCATTATTAGAAGTATTTGGAAAAGCAACAGAACCTGAATTTATTATTGGATATTGTGAAAAAATTGCTTGTCCGAATTTAATTTTATTACCTGTAAGTTTTTCAAATTTATATTTAAAAAAAGACAAATCTATATTTTCTTTAGGATGGTATTCTTGAAAACTAACTACATCAGGAGCCTTTTCTTTAATAAAATCAATTAGTTTCAAATCGGTATTGTCTTCTTCAATCCAATGATATAAATTAAAAAGTCGCACGTTATAATTCATAACGGTAAGACTACTCGCTTTAGCTACTTCTACTTTGTTTGAAAATTTATACAAAGAACCAAAAGACATATAGCCAATAACTAGAACGAATAAAGATAAAAAGAACTGTTTTTTAATTTTTAATAACCAGTATAAAAAAAATAATACATTTACTAAAATTAAAAAAGGCACACCTAAACTTAAGACAGATAAAATTGAAAATGTTTTTGGAGGTACAAAAGGCAACACATAAGAAAGCAATAAAAGCGTAGCAGCAACAGAGTTGAAGAAGAATACTATTTTATTTATAAAATTTAAATTTTTCATGTGCTGTTTAAAACGTAAACATGTTTACTACTTATTGACTACTGTTCTACTTACCTGCTCTAAACAATAATTCTTTTTCTTCTTTGGTTAAACTTTCGTAGCCACTTTTGCTTATTTTATCTAAAATAACATCAATTTGCTTCTGGTTATTAAACTCTTTAAATTCATCTTTAGTATAGCCCGCAACCTTACTTTTATTTTTATGAACTGTTTTTAATTTAGAAGGATTTTTCTTAAAAAGATTTGCAAAACGATCCATAACTCCTTCAAAACCTTTTCCTATATCCTTTCCTTTAGTTAGTTGTGTTGCGTAAAAATAACCAAGAATAGTTCCTCCAAAATGTGCTAAATTCCCTCCTGCATTTCCGCCAAAAAGACCAATAAAATCTAAAATAATAATAGCAAAACCTACGTGTTTTAATTTAATATTAAAGGTAAAGAAACGCAAATCCATATTAGGCATATAAGCACACATAAAAATTAGCAAAGCTCTAACAGCTCCAGAAGCACCAACTAATCGATGACCAGCGCTAAATACATCTGGCAATAATGCGTAGCCTAATAAAAAAACGAGGCCACCAAAAATAGCACCCAGAAAGTACACATTTAAAGCTAGTTTGGTGTTAAATAAATTAATAAACATTCGACCTATAAAATATAGCCAAAGCATATTAAACAACATGTGTATAAAATCATAATGCACAAAAGCATAACTAATAATACTCCATGGTTGTTTTAAAAAAGTAAAAAAATCACTAGGCAGTTCTAACCAAGACATACTAGATGCTGTATTTAATACAAATCTTAAAACTTGCGCTATAATAAAAACAAGAATATTAACAGCAATAAGCTTTTCAAACACATTAAGCTGCGTTAATTTTTGTTTAATGTCCTGATTTAGATTTGTCATTAATCCCAACGATTTTGATTAAACTGATTTTTTTTCCAATACCACATGATTATAAATCCTGTTATAGCACCACCAACATGTGCCATATACGCTGTATTACTTGGACTAAAGAAAGATTGTCCTGAGATTGCAGAAATAACATCTAATAGAATAATTCCTGGAATAAAATATTTTGCCTTTATAGGAATTGGTAAAAAAATCATCATCAGTTTTGCTTCGGGATTCATCATACCAAATGCTGCAAGAATTCCCATAATACAACCAGATGCTCCAACCATTGAAGCATTGTAAATAGGAAAAGCTTGTTTTAGATTTACTAATTGTGCATCAGTAATACCAGAAATAGTTTCATTAGAAGTAAACATTTGCACTAATTGATCATTTGTTAATCCAGAAGCAATCAATTCATCATATAAAGGAATATAACTGAAATAGTAATACCCCAATTGAAACAATACGGCTCCTAAACCTGCTGAAATATAGATAAACAAAAATTTCTTACTTCCTAAAACCTGCTCTACAGAAGAACCAAACATCCATAAAGCAAACATATTAAAACCTAAATGCATTAGACTTAGATTTTGCAAATCTGCACCACCATGCATAAACATGTGCGTAATAATTTGCCAAGGTTGAAATGCTTCATTTTTAGGAAAATATAAAGCAAACCATTCATAAAACAATTGTCCTCCACCTACAAACAAAGTACCAATAAACATTAGTACGTTTATGATAATTAAATGTTTTACTGTATCTGTTATTCTATTCATCAAAAACTTGTTTTTATTCCCTTGAAAAAGGGAATCCTCTTATTATATATTATAAAAATTTTCTATCCAACTCATCCATAGTCATAGTAACAAAAGTTGGCCTATTGGTTGGTGAAACATTAGGCTCTTTACAAGCAAAGAGTTTATTCACCAAATGTTCTTGTTCTTGTAAACTTAGACTTTGTCCGGTTTTAATTGCTAGACTTTTAGACATCGACTTTGCTAATAAATCGGTTGCACTAAAATTACTATCTGGCACTTCATTTTCCACATCGCTAATAAGCTGTTCTAAAATGATTGAAACTTCACTTTCTGGAACACTTACAGGAACTCCTGTTATTTCGATACTATCTGTATGAATGGAAGCAAACATGAAACCTGTGTGTTCTAAATCTTCTTTAACCTGATTTATAATTGTAATTTCTTGCGATGAAAAATGCAATTGCAGTGGAAATAACAACTGTTGACTCATCGCTTCTTTTACCGTTAAATTTTTCAAAAAATCTTCGTAAAGTACTCGTTGATGCGCTCTATGCTGATCGATAAGTAGCATTCCAGATTTCACCTTACTAATAATATATTTATTATTTAGTTGATAGGTAGATTGCTGTTGCTCTACTTCATTTTCATTAGTAAACATAGAAGCAGTTTGTTCATCGCTTTCAAAATGTACTTCGCTAAAATCCTGTTGTGTTTTCGTGCTTTTAGACTCTAAACCAACATATAAACCTTCCCAACTTCCAGCAGTTTCCTTTTTATAAGAAACTTGTGGTTTTGTTCTTGTTTCTTTTTCTTCTTGAAAAGGATTAAAACTTCTGTCTACTTCTATTGTTGGAGTATTTGCCCCTTTATTTTTAAAACCATAAGGGGTGTCTAAATTTGCATCGCGTTCAAAATCTAAAACAGGAGCTATATTAAATTGCCCTAAACTATGTTTTACAGACGAACGTAAAATTGCATAGAGGGTATGCTCATCGTCAAACTTAATTTCGGTTTTTGTTGGATGAATATTAATATCAATAGTTTGCGGGTTTACCTGTAAGTTTAAAAAGTAACTCGCATGTGCGCCATCTTTTAATAAACCTTCAAAAGCCGATGCAATAGCGTGGTTTAGATAGGCACTTTTTATAAATCTATCGTTTACAAAAAAGAATTGTTCTCCTCGCGATTTTTTGGCGTATTCTGGTTTACCTACAAATCCTGAAATCTTTAATACTTCGGTATCTTCTTCTACAGGAACTAATTTTTCATTGGTTCTGTTTCCAAAAATATTTACAATACGTTGCCTATAATTACTTTCTGGTAGCTGAAAAGATTCCGATCCATTATGATACATCGCAAATGCAATATTAGGATGCGCTAGTGTAACACGATGAAATTCGTCTATTATATGACGCAATTCTACGGTATTCGACTTTAAAAAATTGCGTCGTGCAGGAATATTAAAAAACAGATTTTTTACTGCAATAGAAGTTCCTTTAGGAGCTACCACTACTTCCTGTTCTACAATTTCGCTGCCTTCAATAATAATACTTGTTCCAACTTCTTCCCCTTCTTGTTTGGTTTTTAATTCTACATGAGCAATAGCAGCAATACTTGCTAAAGCTTCACCGCGAAAGCCTTTGGTATTTAATTGAAAAAGATCATCTGCGGTACGAATTTTGGAAGTTGCATGACGCTCGAAACTTAAACGAGCATCTGTTGTACTCATTCCTTTACCATCATCAATCACTTGAATTAGGGTTTTACCAGCTTCTTTTACAATTAGCTTAATACTTGTAGCTTGTGCATCTACTGCGTTTTCTAGTAATTCTTTTACTACTGAAGCAGGCCGTTGTACTACTTCTCCTGCTGCTATCTGGTTTGCAACATGATCTGGTAAAAGTTGAATAATGTCTGCCATAAATTATTTTGAAAAGAATATAGATAAATCGAAATCTATAATAAACAAAAATACAAAGATGAGAATAGCGATTATAATTAAAACGCGTTTATTTGCTGTTTTATCTTCGTTGTGTTTATAATCGTTTAGTGCTGAAACTAACTTCGATTTAAGTCCGCCTTGACTACCAACTGTTTGTCTATGGTCATCAAATTTATGTTTAATTTCATAAGGATTTCCTTCCCCTTTAAAGTGTTGCGGTGTATAATCAAACTTTTTATTTTGTCTTGTTTTAAAAATTCCCATAATGTTTGCTTTATTAGTAACGACTTAAAATGTATAAGAGTACTAACACAGCTATCAAAAACAACACCATAAGAGGTAAGCTTGAAAAAAAAGTGCTTTTACGTTTAGAAGTACCACGAATTTCTTCCCATTTAGAAGCTAGTCCTTCTTTAGGGTTTTGCTCCTGTTCCGTTTGGTGTCTTGGAGTGTAGTTAAACGATTTGTTTCTGCGCTGTTTAAATAAATTCACTGTAAAATTAAAAGTACGTTACCTTTCAAATTTACTTAATTTACAAGGAAATATTGGTTTGAAAGTGCTAAAAAATGTTAACAAGATTCAATTAAGCTTGTTTCTTTATAAACTTGTAAAAAAGCAAAATAGTTTTGTAAAGTCTAAGCCTTCGATTGCAAACGCGACTATGCGCTAAAAACTAAAGCGTATTTAGTGCAGCCATTTTAATAGCAGCCACAGCAGCTTCTGTACCTTTATTGCCATGAATTCCGCCAGAACGTTCAATACCTTGTTGCATGTTCATATCGGTAAGCACGCAGAAAATTACGGGTATATCGTGTAAAACATTTAAGTCTTTAATACCTTGAGAAACTGCTTCACAAACAAAATCAAAGTGCTTTGTTTCACCTTGAATTACGCTTCCAATTGCAATTACTGCATCTACATTATATTGTTGCATTTTTTTTGCTCCAAAAATAAGTTCGTAGCTTCCAGGAACATTCCAACGAAGTATATTTTCTTCTGTTACACCGTTTTCAATAAGTGTGTTATATGCGCCTTCAAATAAACCTTCGGTTATATTATCATTCCATTCTGAAACAACAATCCCAAATCGAAAATCTTTCGCATTTGGGATTGTGTTTTTATCGTAATCGGATAAATTTTTATTTACTGTTGCCATATTTTTTTCCGCGAAAGCGGTAATTTATTTACTAGCCAACACTTCTGCTTTGCCAATAAATACATCAATATTTGTAGCTTCTGTAGCAGAAGAATATTCTTCTTTAATTTTAGTAAAATACTTTAATGCTTCAGTAGCTTTTCCTAAATCTAGAGCTATAACACCAGCTTTGAATAAATACATTGGTGTAGTTAATTCGTTGTTACGCAATTCTGCTGCTTGAACATAATAGCCTAAAGCATCCTCTTTTTGGTTTAATTGAACAAATGCATCACCAATTGCACCTTTAGCAATAGGTCCAGTAGCTTCGTCTTTCCCTGTATAATTACCTAAATACGAAACTGCATTTTTGTAATCTTTCATGTTTAAGTAAGCCATTCCTGCATAATAATTTGCAAGATTAGCAGCGTCTGTTCCACTGTGTTCTGATATAATATCTAACATTCCATACTTACCTTCTCCTCCATTTAATGCTAGATTAAATAAAGAATCTTTGTCTGCGCCAGTTACCGCTTCGTTGTAATATTTTTGCGCTTGAAACATATCGTTCATCGCTTCTGTTTGAGCAGGTTTTGAAACAAATTCTTTGTAACCTAAATAACCTAACACACATACTGCAACTATACCAATAATTACAAAAATGTATTTTTGATTTTTAATAACCCAATCTTCTGTTTTAGAAGCTGTTTCATCTAGTGTATTAAAAACTTCTGCAGTTGTTGAGTTTTCTTCTTCTACTTGAACTTCTTCTACTTTAGTTTTCGGTTTATATCCTCTTTTCTTGTATGTTGCCATTATATTCTTAATTATTGCGAGGCAAAAATAAAATTTTTCTTCAGAAATAAGGTTTATTTATTTGTTATTTTTCAATAATTTGCAAGACATTTTAAGAAAACAACTTCTAGAATTACGTTTATCTAACTTTTTTATGATTTTAAAATCACTTTCTCTACTTAATTACAAGAATTTTGACAGCATTTCTTTTTCATTTAATGAAAAAATAAATTGCATTGTTGGCAACAATGGCATAGGGAAAACCAATATTTTAGATGCAATTTATCATCTGTCTTTTGGTAAAAGTTATTTTAATCCTGTTGCTTCTCAAAATATAAAACACAATGAAGAGTTTTTTGTAATTAATGGCGATTATGAAAAAGAAAATAACACAGAAAAAGTTGCGGTTAGTTTAAAAAGAGGTCAGAAAAAGGTAATTAAACGAAATAATAAGGCTTACGAAAAATTTAGCGAGCATATTGGTTTTTTGCCTTTGGTGATTATTTCGCCAGCAGATAGAGATTTAATTACGGAAGGAAGTGACACAAGACGTAAATTTATAGATAGTGTGATTTCACAAAGTGATAAGACTTATTTAGACGATTTAATTAAGTATAATAAGATTCTAGCGCAGCGCAACTCTTTATTAAAATATTTTGCTCTAAACAACACTTATAATCAAGACACAATAGAAGTTTACAACAATCAGCTAACCGATTATGGAACACGTATTTTTAAAAAGCGAGATACTTTTTTACAAGAGTTTATTCCTATTTTTAAATCGCGTTATGAAGCAATTAGCAATAATAATGAAACCGTAGATTTGGTATATAAAAGTGATTTATTTGAAGGAGATCTCAACACTCTTTTAATGCGAGTTATTAATAAAGATAAAGCACTTCAGTATACAAGTACAGGAATTCATAAAGACGATTTAGTTTTTAATATAGAAGCGCATCCTATTAAAAAGTTTGGAAGTCAAGGGCAACAAAAATCATTTTTAATAGCTTTAAAATTGGCGCAATTCGATTTCATTAAAAAACAAAGTGGTGTAAATCCTATTCTACTTTTAGATGATATTTTTGATAAGCTAGACGAACAACGCGTTGCACAAATTATTAAGTTAGTAGATGATGAAAATTTTGGGCAACTATTTATTAGCGACACACATGCAGAACGCACCGAAAATGCTGTAAAACAAGTACACCAATCTTTTGAAATTTTCAAGCTATGAAACCATACGCATTTTTATTATTAACACTATTTATTTTTAGCTGTTCGCCAAATCCGGAAACTTTTATTCCTCATATAAATGGATATTGGGAAATTGATGAAGTGATTTTACAAGACGGAAGCAAAAAAGACTACAATTATAACGATACTATTGATTATTTCGAAATAAACGATAGTTTCACAGGAATTAGAAAAAAGTTAAAACCGAATTTCATTGGTACTTTTGAAACCTCTAAAGATGTAGAAAACATAAAGGTAATAATAGAAAACGACAGTTTAAATATATATTACACAACACCTTTTGCTACTTGGAAAGAAAGCATTTTGTTAGCAACTACAGAGCAATTAAAAATAATAAACCAGAATAAGGACGTATATTTATATAAGCGTTATCTACCTTTAGATTTAGGTGAAATAAATACTAATTAAATAAATATTCCCACTTACGTGGGAAGTAAACATGGCAAAACGGAATAATGAAAACCTAAGTATAGCAGATGCTTTAAAAGAGTTTGTAGAAACTAACAGACTAGAAAAAGGCTTAGACAAAGTTAATGTAGCCGAAGCTTGGGCTAACTTAATGGGAAATGGTGTAAACAATTACACAACAGCAATACAATTAGAACGAGATACTTTATATATACAATTAAGCTCTAGTGTTTTACGCGAAGAATTGAGCTATGGTAAAGAAAAAATAATCAAAATGCTTAATGAGAGTCTTGGAAAAGAGGTAATTAAGAAACTAGTATTAAGATAAATTACAAATAATTACAGTTTATTAAATTTATTGGCACTATATTTGCCTTAATAGAATTAATTAATATTTAATATTTTAACAATGAGTAAAGGAACAGTAAAGTTCTTCAACGATACCAAAGGATTTGGTTTTATCACAGAAGAAGGTTCAAACAAAGAACATTTTGTACACATTTCGGGATTAATCGATGAGATTCGTGAAGGCGATGAAGTTGAGTTCGAATTAACAGAAGGAAAAAAAGGATTAAACGCAATAAACGTAAAAGTTATCTAATATATACGCTTATCTTTTTAGAACAAAAACGCAACCAATAGGTTGCGTTTTTTTTGTTTTGCATTATGTTCTAATTTACAGGGAACATCAAATAGAAAAGCACAACGATTATAGTTGTGCTTTTCTATTACAATTATAATAATACGATTACGATTACTTTTTAACAAGCTTAATAACTGCTTTACTTTCTGAAGAAGCAACTGTCATAAAATAAATACCAGAAGCTAAATTAGATATATTGATATCTTTTTGCTTTTGCATATTGGTTAAATCTATTTGCTTAATAAATCTTCCATTGATATCATGAATACTAGCAGTACTTAAATTTATGTTTTGCGTTTTAAGAATTGTAAATAAACCATTAGATGGATTTGGATACACTTTTATACTGTTATTTAAAGCTTCAAAATTTGTAACAGATAAAGCTTTATCACAATTATAAATTACCACATCATCTAAATACCAACCTACTCTACCATTACAACCATCTGTACCTAATTCCCATCGAAATTTAACAGTACTATTTGCTCCTACTCCTATTGCCGATAAATCTATAATACTTTTTCCCCAACTACCTCCTATACTACCTCCGTTGGTTCCTGTAAAAGCTTCTTGACCTTGCAATGGATTATCATTTCCATTAGTATTTAAGGTATTATTATATGGATTATGTGTAAATGCAGAACTTGGAACAATATTCCACAAAAGACCATTAGTAACACTATATTTTATATTTCCACCATCCCATTGCGATTCTGTAGCAACATAATGATCGAAAGCCATTTCAAAAACACCCTCTGTAAAATCTGGTAATGTGATTAATGGACTTTCTAATCTAATTATTCCGTTTTGTAAATCTGTTGCACAATCACCATTTACAGGATCTGCACCAAAAACAGCTTGCCCATTTCTACCATTAGGTAAATTAGCATCTATACTCCATGGTCTAGACTCCCAAGTTGAAGCATTGCTTGGTAATTCGGTAGCTACCCAATTTCCTAAACCAGATTCCCAATCTTCAAAAAACACAGCATTATTAGTCGCAGGCTCACATAATTCTGGTACTTCTTGTAAAATCGCTGTAAAATTACATTGTTCTGGTAAGATACGAATCTCAACAGCCAAAAGCACTTTTACTAATTCGTCATAATCTGCAACTGTAATAATTTCACCAGAAGCTCCTGCTGTAGTGTTTGTAGTCACTAATTCAGGAAGATCTATTCCTATTAAATCTATACAAGAAGTTTCTAAAGCATCTGCTAAAACCGAAAAATCGCTTGTAGCACTTAGATATGTACTTTGAGCTCTCCAAAAAATATGAGCCGCTTTAGTAAACCCAATTCCGTTAATAGTTTGTCCATTATAAGTTCCTCCATCTACTAATAAAGCGTAGGCATGATTTGGTACTCCAGAGTTAACATGTACTCCACCAGAATCACTATCGGAACAGTGATACTCAGCATCTGTAAGCTTACCTGGATCTCCGTTACAGGTAGGATCCCAAAGATCACGAATTGCAGCACTAAAATAAGTGGCGTCTTCTCCCATTCTCCATCTATCGGAACTCGAACAGCCTGTTCTTAAAGAAAAATCTTCTCCTTCATCTTCATAATTATTTAACAAATCAATAGTTTCTCCCCAAATGTCAGAATAAGATTCATTTATTGCTCCAGCTTGCCAAGCATAAATTAAACCACTTGTGTATTCGGTATATGCGTGCCCCCATTCATGCGCAATGACATCATCGGCTGCTGTACCATCACGATAGTTTGTGGTAGAACCATTCCAACTTGCATTTGCAACATTTGGATCGTTGTTAACCGTTCGCATTTGAGCCCCAGAACCATCATAAGAATCAAAACCAAAAGTATTATTAAACAAATAATATACTTGTGCTGAAGTTTCTACTTCATTTAACTGCCAGTTTGATAAAGTTCCTGGTAAGGCATCTCCTTCTTCCCAAACAATGTTTGAGGTATTATCTTCATAAACAATTCGATGTAAAGCATTAGCCATTCCTGTAAACTGCTCAACTATTTCTTGAGAATGTGCATCGACAAAAACAAACTCTCTTACATCTACATCATTTCTAATTTCCACTTCATAGACAAGATGTTTTGAAGTGTAATTTCCTTGAGCCAATCCTTTTTGAAAAACATATAATGTGTTTTTATTTACTTTTAAAGGTTTACGAGAAGTATTTATATTTTGTTTCCCTACAGCTTCCATAGCGACACTACTCGCTGTTTCTTTTGGTATATTTGGTAACGCTGAAAGTTTAATATTTGGAATGAAATTTCCATTAATAGAAGTTAGTTTATTGTCACTATTAAAATGAAACTTTAATTGACCATCATATACAGCAACCCCATTATAAACCTGATTAAATGTTATGTGTTGAAACCCATATGTATCCGTTTTTGTTCCTTCAACAATAAAAGAATCTTCCACTGAATTCATATTAAATATTCCTTTATATTTTTCTAGAAACTGAAATACTTTTTGTTCTAATGTTCCCCCTTCTAAGACTAAAGGATTTGCAGATTGAAACTTAACGAAATTTACAATTTCAGTATTTTCATTAATGGTAACAATTGCATTTGTTTCATTTACAAACGAAGCAATACTCTTTTGTATTTCTTGCGCATTAGCAGTAATCGCTAACAAGAAGAAAAGTAATAAAAGTCTGGAAGATTTTTTCATTATATTTTTTTTTATAAAGATACTACAACTTATTTAAAGTTTAAACTTAGCTAAATTATAGAAACAAAAAAGCCTGCAAATTGCAGGCTTTTTTAATAATTGTTATGTGAATTTCCTAGAACATTTCTCTTCCAGAAAAATGGAAAGCACCTTCAATAGCTGCATTTTCATCACTATCACTTCCGTGAACAGCGTTTTCACCAATAGATGCTGCATACAGTTTACGTATAGTACCTTCTGCTGCGTCGGCAGGGTTAGTTGCACCAATTAAAGTTCGAAAGTCTTCAACTGCATTATCCTTTTCTAAGATAGCTGCAACGATTGGTCCACGTGTCATGTACTCTACTAACTCTCCAAAAAATGGACGTTCGCTGTGTATTGCATAAAATGCTTGCGCATCAGCAGATGTCATTTGTGTTAACTTCATTGCTACGATTTTAAACCCTGAAGCTGTGATTTTTTCTAAAATTGCACCAATATTCCCTTTTTCAACAGAATCTGGTTTAAGCATTGTAAATGTTCTATTTGTTGCCATTTTTTAAATATAATTTTTTTGCAAAAGTAATGTATTTCTTCATAAAAACAATATAATCCATTATTAAAAAATTGTATCTTCGCTACCTATGAAAAAACAAGACATTAGTAACATTAAAACACTTTTACAATCCCCAAAAAAAATTGTAATTGTTCCTCATAAAAACCCAGATGGAGATGCTATAGGATCTACATTAGGACTATATTTATATCTATTAAAATATAATCATGAAGTTTGCGTTATTGCTCCAAATGATTATCCTGATTTTTTAAAATGGATGCCAAGCGAAAACACTATTTTAAAATATGATATGCAAACTAAAACGAGTGATGCTTTAATACATCAAGCAGAAATTATTTTCACTTTAGATTTTAATGCCTTAAATAGAACGGGAGATATGGAGGCTATTCTTGCTAAAAGTGAAGCCCTAAAAATAATGATAGATCATCACCAACAACCCGATGATTATGCATTATACACCTATAGCGATGTACGCATGAGTTCTACTTGCGAAATGGTTTATAATTTTATAAATATGCTAGATGATATAACTAAAATTGATGCAGATATAGCAACATGTTTATACACAGGAATTATGACAGACACTGGGTCTTTTAGGTTTTCTTCAACAACTTCTACAACACATAGAGTAATTGCAGACTTAATAGACAAAGGAGCACAAAATGCACAAATACATAATGCTATTTACGATACTAATAGCTACAACAGATTACAATTATTAGGGTGTACCTTGAGCAATCTAAAAATTTTACCAGAATACCGAACTGCTTATATCACCCTTTCGCAACAAGAATTAAACAATTTTGATTACAAAAAAGGAGATACGGAAGGATTTGTAAACTATGCATTATCTCTTCAAAACATTATATTTGCAGCAATTTTTATTGAAGACCAAAAACAAAGTATCATAAAAATATCGTTACGATCTAAAGGGGACTTTTCTGTAAACGAATTTTCAAGAGCACATTTTTCAGGTGGAGGACATACTAATGCAGCAGGAGGTAAAAGCGATACAGATATGAATAAAACCATTGAAAAATTTATTAGTATATTACCAAGCTATAAAAAGGCTTTAAACAATGAATAAATTTGTAATATTATCATTTTTTTTAATACTATTCGCATCTTGTAAATCACCAGAAGCAAGAAGGCCCATTTCTGCTACTTCTGGTTCTTTTATTGAAGAGTCTGTTGCTAGAAACAAAGAGCTTTTTGCGAAAGAACAAGTTAACATAGAAGCCATAATGGATAAAAATCCAGAGAATAACTATGTAGCTTCGCAAAGCGGTTTCTGGTATTATTATAACACGAAGATAGAAGACAGTATTATAAAGCCTAAATTTGGTGACATTGTAAATTTTAATTACAACGTAAAAACTTTAAATGGAAACTTAATTTATTCTAAAGAAGAATTAAAAACCCAAAACTATGCGATGGATAAGCAAGAACTTTTTACTGGTTTACGTGAAGGTTTAAAACTTATGAAATCTGGAGAGACTGTTACTTTTCTTTTTCCATCACCAAAAGCATATGGTTATTATGGAGACAATAATAGAATAGGAACAAGCATTCCTTTAATATGTGAAGTAACCGTAAATTCAATAACTCAAAATCAATCTAATTAACATGAATTTTTTAAAACAAACTATGAAAATTTTTATTCTAGCACTTTTATTAAGTGTTACCTCTTGCCAAGACAAATATCCAGATCTTGAAGATGGTCTTTATGCAGAATTTGTAACCAACAAAGGTACAATGGTCGCTAAATTATATTTTGAACAAGCTCCTGTTACCGTTGCTAATTTTGTAGCATTAGCAGAAGGTACACATCCAAATGTTACCGATTCTTTAAAAGGAAAAAGATTCTATAACGGAATAACTTTTCACAGAGTGATAGACAAATTTATGATTCAAGGAGGTGATCCAACAGGAACTGGATCGGGAAATCCTGGTTATAAGTTTACAGATGAATTTAACCCAGATTTAAGACATGACAAACCGGGAATATTATCTATGGCTAATTCTGGAGCAAATACTAATGGTAGTCAATTTTTTATAACAGAAGGTCCTACACCAAACTTAGATGCATTTGATGCACAAGGAAACTTAAAAAAATGCGACAATCCTAGAGTTAGTTGTCATGCTGTTTTTGGAGAAGTTGTTTTAGGTTTAGAAGTACAAGATAGTATCTCTAATGTTCAAATTGAAAAACCAAGCAATAAGCCTTTTATTGATGTTGTTATAAATGAATTAAACATTATTAGAAAAGGAAAATTAGCAAAAGCATTTGATGCTCCTAAAGTATACACTGAAGAATTACCTAAAATTGACGAAAGAACTAAAAAGTTAAAAGAAGAAGCAGCAGCAAAACTTAAAGAACAAGCAAAAGTTGCTACCGAAAATTTCTTAAAAAAGAATGAAGCTAAAAAAGGGACTATAAAAACACTTCCTACTGGTTTAGTAATGATTGTAGACGAAGCTAAAAATGGTGTAAAACCAACAGCTACAGACAAAGTACTAATTAACTACGCTGGTTTCTTTGAAGATGGTAGATTATTTGATACCAGTTGGGTTCAAGTAGCTAAAGACAACGACCAATACAACGAGCAACGTGATAAAAAAGGTGGATACAAACCATTTCCAATGATATATAACGAAACGGCAACTCTTGTTCCTGGATTTAGAGAAGCAATGCTTAACATGAATGTTGGTGATAAAGCTCACGTTTTTATTCCTAGTTATTTAGGTTATGGCGAAAACGGAATGGGACCTATACCTCCAAACACAAACTTAGTTTTTGATTTAGAGATAATGGGAATTCAAAAGTAATTAAGAATTCTATTTTATAAAAAAAGCAGCTCGATGAGCTGCTTTTTTATTTTCTATTATTTTGTATTTACTTTTTAGGAATCTCTTTTAAAATTTCTAAAACAAACTTCCAATATTTTTGAGCCGAAGAAATACTAGCTCTTTCGTCTGGAGAGTGCGCTCCTTTAATTGTTGGCCCAAAACTAATCATTTCCATTTCTGGATAATTTTGTCCTAGAATTCCACATTCTAATCCTGCATGACATGCAGCAACATGTGCTTTTTCGCCATTCATTTTTTCGTATAAACCATCTAACACTTTTAGTATAGACGAATCCATATTGGGAGCCCAACCAGGATAATCGCCAGAAAGCGCAACTTCACAACCTGTAAGCTCAAAAGTTGCACGAAGCGTATTTGCTAAATCGTCTTTAGAACTCTCCACAGAACTACGTGTTAAACAACCAATTTTAATTGCGCCATCTTTAATAATAACTCTTGCAATATTATTTGATGTTTCTACTAAGCCAGGAATGTCTGCACTCATTCGGTACACGCCATTACAAGCTGCATAAATAGCTCTTGTAACCCCTTCTTGCACCCCTAAATCCATTATGGTTTCTGGTGTATCGATTTTAGAAACCGTAATTTCTAAATCTGGCTCCATTGTTTTAAATTCGGTTTTAATCGTATTTGCCATTTCTGCCATTTCTGCTATAAAAGCATCTTCATGAACTGCATCAATAGCCACTATAGCTTTACTTTCTCTTGGTATAGCATTACGCAAGCTACCTCCATCAATTTCAGAAATACGTAAACCGAAGTTTTCAAAACCATCAAATAAAACACGATTCATGATTTTGTTTGCATTTCCTAAACCTTCATGAATTTGCATCCCAGAATGCCCGCCTTGCAAACCATTAACTACAATAGAAAAACCGGTTTTAAATTCTGGAGTTTCTTCCTCAGCATATGTTCTTGTTGCTGTAATATCAATTCCACCAGCGCAACCTACACCTATTTCATCATCTTCTTCGGTATCTAAGTTTAATAAAATTCCGCCTTCCAGCAAACCTCCTTTCAATCCCATTGCTCCTGTCATTCCAGTTTCTTCATCAATAGTAAACAATGCTTCAATTGCAGGATGAGGAATATCTGTACTTTCTAAAATAGCCATGATAGTTGCAACCCCTAAACCATTATCTGCTCCAAGCGTTGTTCCTTTTGCACGAACCCAATCTCCATCTACATACATGTCAATTCCCTGAGTATCAAAATCGAATGTAGTATCTGCATTTTTTTGGTGTACCATATCTAAATGCGATTGCATTACAATGGTTACTCTATCTTCCATTCCAGCTGTAGCTGGTTTTTTTATAATTACGTTTCCAACGGCATCTTCTATTACTTCAAAACCTAATTTGTTTCCAAAATCTTTCATAAACGCGATAACACGCTCTTCTTTTTTGGATGGTCTTGGTACAGCATTTAGATCTGCAAATTTGTTCCAAAGTTGTTGTGGCTCTAATTGTCTTATTTCTGAATTCATCTCTTTATTTTATTTGAAAGTGTAAAGATACAAATAGTCTTAGAAGAAACCTTGCCGGTTTTTAAATCCTACAAGGAAAGTATTACAAACATTTGCTTACTTTTGAAAGATGCTGAAAAACCCAAAACCTTATATTGCTTTTTCTATACTTCCACTTTACTTTATGGTGAAGTTACTTTCTGGTTACCCTGAATTTATAGAAACCTATTATAGTAACGGGTTATATCCAATAATCTCGAATATTTTCAGATTTACTCTAGGTTGGATACCGTTTTCTTTTGGCGATTTATTTTATGCTTTTTCCTTAATTTATGGCATTAGATGGTTTATAATTAATAGGATAAGAATTAGAAAAGACACGAAAAACTGGCTATTAGACATTTTTGCTGCCATTTCAATAATTTACTTTGCTTTTCATCTTTTTTGGGCAATGAACTACTATCGATTACCATTACACAAAAACCTAAATCTGAAAGCAGATTACACTACTGAACAATTAATAAGCGTTACAAAAGAGCTCATTAAAAAATCAAACAAATTACATCTTGAAATTACAAAAAACGATACCATTAAAGTAGAAATGCCATATAGTAAAACCGAATTATTACTACAAGTTCCAAATGGTTATACTATTTTAGAAAAAGATTTCCCGCATCTTTCTTACCATACTAAAAGCATAAAAAAATCACTATTTAGTTTACCTTTAACCTATATGGGATTTTCTGGTTATTTAAATCCGTTAACTAATGAAGCACAAGTAGATGCTTTAATTCCAAAATATAAATTTCCAACCACAGCCTCGCATGAAGTAGCGCATCAATTAGGTTATGCAAAAGAAAACGAAGCTAATTTTATTGGCTTTTTGGCAGCCATAAACAACGAAAATATCTATTTCAATTATTCTGGTTTCACCTTTGGATTAAAACATTGCTTATTAGAAATTTATCGAAGAGACCCAGTAATCTACGAATCATTATTAAAATCAATAAATTCTGGAATTATTAAAAACTACCAAGAAACACAAGCTTTTTGGGATAAGTATCAAAATATTACCGAGCCCATTTTTGAAACGGTGTATTCTAGCTTTTTAAAGGCTAACAATCAAAAAGGAGGAATGCAAAGTTACAGTTATGTGGTTGCGCTTCTAGTAAATTATTATGACAAGGAAACTTTATAATTCGATATAATTTTCATAAATTAGTAGGTGTAATTCATTAATTATGAAAATAAAACTAACCTGCTTGACACTTTTACTTAGCGTTATTTCTTTTGCACAAACACTAGAGTTAAAGAAAATAAAAAAAGAAAACTACTCTTTTTTTGACAGCTATACTTTTGAGAACATATACACTTTAGAAGAAAATTTAAAAACAACAGCACCTTTTAAAAATTTTGAAACGATTACAAATCGTAACTTGGTATTTATTCCTCAAAATTTTAATAGAAATACAGCATATCAAGATTTTTCTAAATACTTTTTAAAATACGAGTTACAAAAAGTAATGTTAGAAATTCCTGGATTAGATAGACCTATTGATCCTAATCCAAATTAAAACCAGTCGCTTACTAGCAACAATTTACAATATAAAAAAAGCGAGCAATAATTTAATTATTACTCGCTTTTTTATTGTTAATAAACATGTTATTCTACAAATTCTCCTTTTTCAGGTTTTGCAAATGTACTAGAACCTTTAGCTTCATCACTAAGCTGAACATCTATAAATGCTGTACTCTTTTTAGCATCTGTTGGCTTATCGTCTTTAAAACCATAACCTACAATTGTTTTTGGTAATAGTAAACCGTTTATTTCTTGCCAATTGTTGTACCTTCTAAAATGTAATTCTTTTTTATCAATTCCTGGGACAAAACTAACAGTATACCCTAACCACTCCATTTGATATGTAGTTGGATTATAATATAAAACGTAACGATCTTCTGGTGTTTCCCCTACTCCAGCATTATATGTTACTTGTATTCCTGGGTAAGTAACACCTTCAAAAACTAAAGGTTCTGCATCCGCATAATTAATTCCGTCGTCAGAAAGAATAAAAGGCATCGCATAGAAATAGAACATTAAGTTATATTTAAACTTCGCCATTTTCCCGTTATAATCCCCTTTTGTTTTATTTAAAAACCATGCTTTTTCACCATCAAAACCTATACTTTCTTTTGGATTATCTACTAATCCTTCTCTTGAAATTAAGTTGGTAGTTATCACTTCTTTTCCATCTGGCTTTTCCATAGTAAAAACTAAGGATTTCATAGATTTCCATTTCTCTATTCCGCCATGTGCATCCAGTACTTTAATTAGATTATCGGGATAAGTAACAGCTGGTGTTTCTACTACTTCTTCTACTGTTTTTGTAATTTCTTCTGTTTTTGTGTTTTGCTTACATGCCGAGAAGCTAATTAATAAGGCAATAGCAAAAATGTAATTTTTCATCAATATGTTTTTTTTGGTTATTTTTTTTAGTCGAAAAGTAAAAATAAACATTACAAAAAAAGCTTCCGTAGAACGGAAGCTTTTATAACTTAAATTTAACGTATCTATTTACTCTATCATTAATTTTTCTACCATTTTGAAGCTCTCCCCTTTAAATTCTATAAAATACATTCCTTGTGAAAGATTAGACACATTAAAACGAATCTTATTGTCACTAGAAGCTGCACTTGTCTTACTTACTAATTTACCTTGTAAATTATAAATGCTAATTAAAATATCTTCCGCTACAGCGTTGTTAAACACAACATGAACATTACTATTGGCTGGATTAGGATACATGGTATAACTTACTGCAGTAAGTGCATCTACAGAAAGTGTTGTAACAAATTCGCTCTCAAAAACATTTGTTGTAATTGCAGGATTAAAATCGAAATAAATATCTGCAACATTTGGTATAATATCTCCTTCTTGATAACCTGCTAAAGGCTTCACTTTAAAATACACAAAACCATGACTGTTTGGCTCATCCATACTTTCACTTGGCAAATTAATGTCTTCAAATTGCCAAGTTAAGTTATTAGCTACTCTTGTTACCATATAATCATGACTAGCGCTAAGCATCTTAAAGGTACTTGCATCTAATTGTGCATCTAAAACATCTTCTACCCTAATATCTAAAGCTTCAGCTGTTCCTAAATTTTGAAAATTAATGGTGTAGTATAAATAGTCTTGATCTGTGAAATCATCTAGCTTGATTTCTGGTCCATGCGATTCCAGTTTATTATTAGGATCGTAGGAGTTCACAACATCCTGTGTTATAGAAGATGTATTATTATCTAAATTTAAATCGGTTTCGCTGTAAACTACAGTGTTTGTAATAACATCTCCAATATTTAAATTTGTAGGAACATTAAGTGCTATATAAACCTGTTCTTGATTTCCAGGAAGTAAATTATTAAAATTTAATATAAAACCAGTTGCAGTATTGGTAATACTATTGCCTGCGTTTAAATTATAAACAGCATCAAGAGTTACTAATGCATCATGAGTAAATTCAACCGAACCAGAAACTGGCACGCTTCCTAAATTTTCTATTACTAAAATATTATTATAAATAACCCCTGGTCTTGGCGCTGTATTAGCGCTTAAATACACTGCAACATCACTACAGTTTGAAATTAAAGTTAGTGGAAAATTTACTTCGGAAATTTCGTTATCCATAATAACAACATCTTCCACTAATGTGAAGGTTTGGGATAAACAACTGTTATATTCTTCAAACATTGTAAAACCAATATCATAAGTATCTCCTTCTTGAGAGTTTGGAATTACAAAACTTCCCGAAGAAGAGTTCACATAATTTATAACACCATCGTTGTTTACTTCGTATGTAAATACGCCATTACTGAAATTTACTTCGGAAGCATCAAATATGGAATCGCTATTTTCATCAATAAATGCATTTACTTCTATAGATCCCGATTCTACATAACAGAAAACATAAAAATCTATTTCGGTGAAATTATTCGTTTCACAACTAATGGAACCATCAGATTGAATAATTATAGTTAAAGAATCTCCAGAAGATGTAAATGTTAACCCTGTTAAATCCCCATTGTTTCCATAAGGGTTTGCTTCATTTAAATTAGTAACTCCATCCGAATCTAAAACAACTAATTCGTCATAATTAACTTCAACTTGTCCTGCATTAAATATTACGGTTAAAGGCACACCATTATCGTTACTATAAGTATAGGTCACAACATCATTAGTATAACAAAAGGTTACATTTTCTTCGCAAGAAACTTGACATATCTCTACTACCAGATCTAAAGTAGTATAAGAAACACATCCCAAATTTAAGTTTTCTACTCGTACAAATACTGTTTGTGCGTTTGGTGTTGTATTATAATATTCGGTGCTATTTAATGCATTAATTCCTGTTGCTGCATCTGCTTCTATTTCGTGGTATGTTATTAAATAAGAATTAGGATCTAACCCTTCTAAAATCTCTGCATCTTTTTCATTTAAACGAAACACATAAAAACCATCTTCTGCACCATCAAAATCACATACTGTTAATGGAGTTGGAGTACTAAATGTAGCACCATCTTCTACTTGAATTAGAAAACTACCATAACTTAAGCAACCTGAATTTACATCTTGTGCTCGAACAAAAATAGTTTGTGGATTACTTATATTGGTATAATTATCTGCTGGAAAAATAGGATTATTTTCATTCACTGCATCTTCTTGAGATGTAAAGAAAATCACTTCTGGCTGTACACTCGTATTAATATTTTGGTATACATGTGAAACTAAATCAAAAGACGCTGTTGCATTAGTACCACATTGAACTAAGTCTGCCACATTAGTTAAATCAACACCATTATCTACATTTAAAAAACAAGATGAAATACTGTAACATCCATTTATAGCATCTTCTACTCGAGCAAATATTTCTTGATTATTTGCTATTGTATTCACATAGATATCAGATAACATGTTTTCTGCATTCTCTGCGTCTATAACTGTTTCATAATAGGAAACTAAATAATTGGTATTTCCTTGGGTTAGTTCATTATTAAAATCTGGTAAATTAAAAGTTGCGTATCCATCTTGTCCACAAACAATAACATCTACATAAATTGCTAATGGTGAATCTTTAACTATTAAATCAAACATCTTGGTTTCATAACTTCCTGTATTGCTATCTTCTACACGAATATATATCGTTTCTGGATTAGCTATATTAGTATAAGTTTCTTCATTTGCAATAGCATTTGTTGCATTTTCTGCATCTTCTAAACTAAGATAATAGCTTAACAGACTACACGTATTTCCTCCAGTAATTAAATCTGTTTGAAGTGTTAAATCAAAGAATACCGTTTCGTCTGGTGTAGCACAAACTTCCATATTACTAGGATCTTCACCTTGATAAATAGCGTATATAGTGATATCTTCAGTTACGGTTTCATAAGAAGCTGTGCTGGGATTATAATAACTTACTTCTGCGGTATAAACCTCTTCTGCAGTAGGACAAACATTAATACTTATGGTATTACTAATTAAAGTCCCACTAGCATCATACCAAGCATATTCATTTTCAAAAGTTGTTCCACTAGGATTAAAACGCCAAGCTTCATTTACAGTTTCCCAAGCACCTGTATTTCTTCCTGGAGGTACAATAGCCTGAGTTCCTTCTAGGTTTTGAATCCCTAAAACAGCAACTCCACCATTCCAATTGGTACATATTGGTTTGTTTTCAATAAACATTTCAATAATACCTGTCGATTCATATAAGACTACCATTTGTGTTGTCGTTAAATCATTACAACTAAACATAGGCATATTATAGTAACTTATAACCACTGCTCTATTTGGAGCTACACCAATTACTCCCCAATTAATTTCACTATTATTTTGATTTGCCGGATCCATATCTTGCATTGGAGTAAAAATATTTGCTTGGCTAAATGCATCATTAGTATTATTTGGTAAGGTTTCTGAAAAATTCCATGCATGATAATCGGATTCATTTTCCATTTCAAAAGATATAGCGCCATTTCCACTAACTAACAGTTGAGAATAAGTGTCGCCAAAAAAATCAAAATCAAAAGGTAAATTAATAGTATTACTCCAAGAGTCATCTGTATTATTAATATTATTAGCTAATCCAAAAAAATCAGATGGTGGATTATAAGCTATACTCTGAACCGTATAATTTTCTGTTGCTAAAGCATTATAGTAATCTATAGTTAATTCAGAACAATTTGTAGCACATTCTACCTCTTGAGAAATAAAGGATATTTGCGAATAATGATTTACGCTAAATAAAATGGTAACGTATAATAAGAGTAGTTGTTTCTTCATAATAGTGTAACTTTGTGCATACAAGATAAGTAAATTTATGGCTTTTAAACAAATAACTAGCACGCAAAACGCTTACATAAAAGAACTTGTGCTTTTAAAAGATAAATCTAAAAACAGAAAACAATCTGGATTGTTTTTAATTGAAGGAGAACGGGAAGTTTCTTTAGCCTTAAAAGGAAACTATACATTGGAAACGATTGTTTTTTACCCCGCGTTATTTTCTGAAGAGAACCTGAACGAGCTAAACGTAACAGATGTTAACTGCATAGAAGTTTCTAAAGAAGTATATCAAAAACTAGCATACAGAAGTACTACAGAAGGCATTATTGCTATTGCAAAAGCAAAAGAATCCTCTATTAATAACTTAAAATTTAAGACTTCAAACCCTTTACTTTTAATTGCTGAAGCTCCTGAAAAACCTGGAAATATTGGTGCTATTTTACGTACTGCAGATGCAGCAAATGTAGACGCTGTAATTATAGCAAACCCTAAGACAGATCTTTATAATCCCAATATAATTCGATCTAGCGTTGGCTGTATTTTCACCAACCAAATTGCCACAGGAACAACAGAAGAAATTATTACTTTTTTAAACAATAACAACATTGCTATTTATAGTGCAATTTTACAAGAAGCTGTAAATTATCACGAACAAGATTACACCAAAGCATCTGCAATTGTAGTTGGTACTGAAGCAGATGGCTTAAGCGAATCTTGGCGAAAAGCATCTAAACAAAATATTAAAATACCAATGCAAGGTGAAATAGATTCTATGAATGTTTCTGTTGCTGCAGGAATATTAGTTTTTGAAGCAAAAAGACAAAGAAATTTTAAGTAAAAGCATGACACCTACTACTCTATTCTACATCATCATTGCAATTTTAATTATCGATTTTATTATTGATAAAACTCTAGACGCATTAAACGCCAAACGCTTTAAAGATACTGTTCCACAAGAACTTGAAGATGTTTATGATGCAACGCAGTATAAAAAATCACAAAACTACAAGCAGACAAATTATAAATTCGGAATCTTAACCTCTTCGTTCTCTATTATTTTAACACTAAGCTTTTTATTTTTTGATGGTTTTGAAGCTATCGACAACCTTGCTAGAAGTTATTCTGAAAATCCAATTCTAATCGCATTAATTTTCTTCGCAATAATAATGATTGGAAGTGATATACTTACAACTCCATTTTCCTATTATAAGACTTTTGTAATTGAAGAAAAATTCGGATTTAATAAAACATCTAAGAAAACCTTTTGGCTAGATAAAATAAAAGGATGGTTCATGATGGCTTTTCTTGGTAGTATTATTCTTGCTGCTATCCTTTGGTTTTACCAAACCACAGGAAAACACTTTTGGTTATACGCTTGGGCTTTAGTTACAGCTTTTACGGTTTTCATGAATATGTTTTATGCCAAACTTATTGTCCCATTATTTAACAAGCAAACGCCTTTAGAAGCAGGAAGCCTTCGTGATAAAATTTCTGCCTATGCAAGAACCGTTGGTTTTACTTTAGATAAAATTTTTGTGATTGATGGCTCTAAACGAAGTACAAAAGCAAATGCGTATTTTTCAGGTTTTGGTAGCGAAAAACGCGTAACCTTATACGATACATTGATTAATGATCTAGACGAAGAAGAAATAGTAGCAGTACTGGCACACGAGATTGGTCATTACAAAAAAAAGCACATCATCTTCAATTTAACAGCATCGATTTTATTAACTGGGTTCACCCTTTTTATACTTTCCTTATTTATTTCAAAACCTATATTATCACAAGCTTTAGGCGTAGCAACTCCTAGTTTTCATATTGGTTTAATTGCTTTTGGTATATTATATAGTCCGCTTTCCGAAATAACAGGTTTATTAATGAATTGGTTTTCCCGAAAGTTTGAATACCAAGCAGATGATTATGCTAAAAACACCTATAAAGCAGAACCCTTAATTACATCGCTAAAAAAATTATCTAAAAACAGTTTAAGTAATTTAACACCTCATAAAGCGTATGTGTTTATGCATTACTCGCATCCTACTTTGTTGGAGAGAATTCAGAATTTAAAGAAATAATTTCTTTCAAAAAAATCTTCCCAAACTTTAAACAAAAAAGGGTTGTACATTAATTTTCTTTATACTATTTTTAATACTTATGACAGATGTAGAAATAGAACAAGAAAACGCAGCCATTACCAAAGCATATAAAGAATTGCTTAAAGTAAGCTACAGAACGCTTACTACCGAAGACAAAAAACTTATCCGAAAAGCTTTTGAAGTTGCTGTAGATGCACATAAAGAACAACGTAGAAAATCTGGTGAAGCTTATATTTTTCACCCTATAGCTGTTGCAAAAATTGTAGCACAAGAAATTGGCTTAGATGGCACTTCTATTGCTGCAGCACTACTTCATGATGTTGTGGAAGACAATGAAGATTATTCTATTCAAGATATCGAACAACTCTTTGGAGAGACGGTTGCCAAAATTGTAGATGGACTCACAAAAATTTCTTCGCTTAATAAAGATATGGATGTATCTATGCAAGCAGAAAACTTCCGAAAAATGCTACTCACACTTAATGATGATGTTCGTGTTATCATTATTAAAATAGCAGATAGGCTGCATAATATGCAAACTATGGAGTCTATGCGAGCAGATAAACAAGTAAAAATAGCAAGCGAAACACTATATATTTATGCACCTTTAGCACACCGAATTGGACTGTATAACATAAAAACAGAACTTGAAGATCTTGGATTAAAATACACCGAACCAGAAGTGTATAATGATATTTTGCTTAAAATGAAAGAAAGCAAAGAGGAACAAGATTTATACATCCAAGAATTTAATGATGTAATAAAAAACTCATTAGATAAAGAAAACCTTAATTATGACATAAAAGGAAGGCCCAAATCTATTTTCTCTATTCGAAGAAAAATAGTGAATCAAGGGGTTTCTTTCGATGAAGTTTACGATAAATTTGCTGTTCGTATTATTTATAAAAGCGATGCAGCAAACGAAAAATTTCTTGCTTGGAAAATCTATTCTATAGTAACCGATCATTTTAGACCAAATCCTACACGACTTCGAGATTGGATTTCCTCTCCAAAATCTACTGGTTACGAAGCTCTACACATTACTGTAATGGGACCAAAAGGACGTTGGGTAGAAGTACAAATACGTAGCGAGCGCATGAATGAAATAGCAGAAAAAGGCTATGCTGCACATTATAAATACAAAAACAAAAGTGAAAAAGAAGAAGATAGTTTAGACTCCTGGATTAACAAACTACAGGAAGCTTTAGAAAACCATGGAGCAAATGCCGTAGACTTTGTAGAGCAATTTAAACTCAACCTTTATTCTAAAGAAATATTTGTATTTACACCACAAGGAGATTTAAAATCCTTACCAAAAGGTGCTACTCCTTTAGACTTTGCCTTTAGTATTCACACCGAAGTTGGCATGAAAACAAGAGGCGCAAAAGTAAATGGAAAATTAGTGCCTTTAAGTCATGAGCTAAAAAGTGGAGATCAAGTAGATATATTAACTTCAGAAAGTGCAAAACCTAATCCGAACTGGTTAGATTATGCAACAACAGCAAGAGCTAGAAGCAAAATTAAAACTGCTTTAAAAGAAAGCACAAAATTGGTAGCAGAGGAAGGTAAAGAAATTTTAAGAAGAAAATTAAAACAACTTAAAATAACTTTAAACGAAAAT
Source organism: Oceanihabitans sp. 2_MG-2023 (assembly GCF_030547245.1). Classification (GTDB taxonomy): domain Bacteria; phylum Bacteroidota; class Bacteroidia; order Flavobacteriales; family Flavobacteriaceae; genus Oceanihabitans. Next base: position 44,806 of record NZ_JAUOQT010000008.1, on the reverse strand, counting down.
TCCATAAACGAAATGGTAAGTTATTTTAAACTTAAAACAAGTTTAGATTTATTTTATCGCGTAGGTTCTGGCGCTATAGATAATATCATGCTAAAAGAATATGCTTCCTCCAGAAGCAATGCTTTTGTAAGTTATTTAAAGAATAAAATTTCTAGAAAAGCCAATTTAAGTAAAGAAGAAATTGAAAAAGACGAAATAACAAATAAATACGACTTACTCGTTTTTGGTAAAGAAGAAGAAAAACTGGATTATAAATTGGCAGTATGCTGTAATCCAATTCCTGGAGATCCCGTTTTTGGTTTTTTAACCGTTAATGAAGGTATTAAAGTACATAAAAAAAATTGCCCTAATGCAGTTAGTTTACAATCTAATTATGCATATAGAATTTTATCTGCAAAATGGATAGATTCTAGTCAACAAGAATTCTCTGCACAAATTATACTTTCTGGTATCGATAATTTAGGTTTAGTAAATAATATTACTAAATTAATATCGGCAAACATGCATGTTAATATGAAAAGCATTAGTTTTCAAAGTGATGATGGTATATTTTCTGGAAAAATCAATGTAGTAGTAAAAAACAAAAACTTATTAACAAAACTTATGAATAACCTTAAAAAAATTAATGGAATTGATAAGGTTAAAAGAGTATAAAAAGTGTAAATTTACGCCGAAATTATGAGTGTAAAAACAGATACAAAAAACCAAGAAATTGTAAAAAATGTATTCACAAAATTTCTAGAAAGTAAAGGGCATCGTAAAACGCCTGAGCGTTACGCTATTCTTCAAGAAATTTATAATAGTGATGTACATTTTGACATTGAGTCGCTATACCTAAACATGAAAAACAAAAAGTATCGTGTTAGTAGAGCCACTCTTTATAATACAATAGAATTACTTCTAGAATGTGCATTGGTGAGAAAACACCAGTTTGGACAAAGTCAGGCACACTATGAAAAATCTTATTTCGATAAACAACACGATCACGTAATTCTTACAGACACTGGAGAAGTTATCGAGTTTTGCGATCCTAGAATTCAATCTATCAAAAAAACAATTGAAGAAGTTTTTGATATTGAAATCAATAATCACTCGCTCTACTTTTACGGCACAAAAAAAGCAACTAAATAACTAAATTATAATGGCAGTAGATTTACTACTAGGTTTACAATGGGGAGACGAAGGCAAAGGAAAAATTGTCGATGTTTTAACCGCTAACTACAATATTATTGCACGTTTTCAAGGTGGTCCAAACGCTGGACACACACTAGAATTCGATGGTATAAAACACGTTTTAAGAACCATTCCTTCCGGGATTTTTCACGACGAATCTATAAATGTAATTGGTAACGGTGTAGTTATAGATCCTGTTGTTTTTGCAAAAGAATTAGAAGGTTTAGATCAATTTAATTTAGATTATAAAACCAAGCTTATCATTTCTAGAAAAGCACACGTAATTTTACCAACGCATAGACTTTTAGATGCAGCAAGTGAAGCTTCTAAAGGAAAAGCAAAAATTGGTTCTACCTTAAAAGGAATTGGACCAACATACATGGATAAAACGGGTAGAAACGGAATTCGTGTTGGCGATTTAGAACTAAGTGATTGGAAAGAAAAATACAGAGCTTTAGCAAACAAGCACGAAGCAATGATTGCCTTTTATAATGTAGATGTACAATATGACTTAGAAGAAATGGAAGCGGAATTTTTTGAATCTGTTGAAGTTTTAAAGTCTTTACAATTTATAGATTCTGAAGAATACTTATACCAAGCACAAAAATCTGGAAAAAGTATTCTTGCAGAAGGAGCACAAGGATCGCTATTAGATATCGATTTTGGAACCTATCCTTTTGTAACGTCAAGTAACACTACAGCAGCTGGAGCATGTACAGGCTTAGGTGTTGCTCCTAACCAAATTGGCGATGTGTATGGTATTTTTAAAGCCTACACTACAAGAGTTGGTTCTGGGCCATTCCCAACGGAGCTTTTTGATTCTGTTGGAGAAGACATGGCAAGAATTGGTCATGAATTTGGAGCAGTTACTGGAAGAGCTAGACGTTGTGGCTGGCTTGATTTAGTAGCGTTAAAATATGCTTGTCAAGTAAATGGTGTTACTAAATTAATGATGATGAAAGGCGACGTGCTTTCTGGTTTTAAAACCCTTAAAATTTGTACAGCATATAAATATAAAGGAGAAACGATTACACATTTACCTTACAATATAGAACCAGAAAATCTTACTCCTATTTATTCAGATTTTAAAGGATGGAAAGAAGATTTAACACAAATGACTAATAAAGAACAGTTTCCAAAAGAGCTAAATGAATATATTGCTTTTCTTGAAAAAGAATTAGAAATCCCTATCCATGTGGTTTCTGTTGGTCCAGATAGAAAACAGACTATTTTTATGTAGTTACATTATTGTATATTATTGCTTACCTAGAGAAGCAAACTTATAAAAAACAAAACCTGTCTATATATATACTAGACAGGTTTTTTTATTTAAAAAATTAAAGTTTATTTTTTAAGCATACTAAATGTTTTTTGTTGCATTCCATTTAAAACCTTTACATAATAAACTCCAGCTTCAAAAGCACTTAAATCTACATTTTCATTATAAATTTCTTGTTTTAACAATTGCCCAAGAGTATTATAAATATATACTGTAGTTCCTTCCGTAGAGAGTCCTTTTAAAAATATAGTATTAGTTGTTGGGTTTGGGTAAACAGCTATATTATTTACATCAGATTCTATTTCATTTTCTAAAGACAATGTTGGATCATTAATCACTAACCTTGGCTTATCTGCATTAGAAGCAGCAGTATCTGTACTATAAATAAAGCTAGCTAGATCTTCTTGATTAGAAACAAGTTTTATAGAAATCACTGTATCTCCATTTGTAATGTGATCAGAAACAACAGTAGTAAGATCAAATTCAATTACGTTGCCTACATTATTTGTTGTAGTTAAGGAAGCGCCAACAACTGCTGGTGCATTATTCCATTTTATACCTCCATTAGACCATGAATCATTTACTAAAAAAGCAGTATAATTCCTTGTTACAGCAGGACTACTCTCTAAAGTAAGTCTTAATTTTGCTGAAGTTACAGATGGTAAAGATGCTATATTAAATTTTAAATACGAATGCCTAACATGTGAAGTATTATCAGTATCTGCACTAATAATTAATCTTTTAGTTCCATAGTTTACACCTGGATTTGTGTTCCAAGTATAAGAATCTGCTGAAGCAATAATTGTTGTTTGAGAAAAACTAAGAACACTTTGCAAAATAAATAGTAAGAACAAAAATGATTTTAATGAAATTATTTTCATGTTTTTTTGGGAAAAATTAATTATCTGTACAAAAAAAACATAAATATGATGTAAATCATTATAATAAAAAGAACAATAACAAAATTTCGATAAATTACATTTTAAACAGATAAAACCACCCTAATCATACGATTTCCGTTAGCTAATATAAAGAACACACCATATTTATATCGTACTACCTTTACGAGTATAGCCAAGCAATTTTATAAAAATCAAACCTATTTTATAAATACTAGAGAGATTTTTTACTATTAAAAAATTCTTAATCTATAATACCACATCATAATAATAGTTATTTTTACCACAAATTATAGATTTTGAAGCTAAAGCATATATATACACTCTTACTATTTTTTATATTTATTGTTGCACAAGCGCAACAGCAAATAGAAATTAAATACTCCGGTTTTTTAGAATTTAAAGAAGAAGACAGTCCTGGTTTAAAAATCATGACGCGTGATGATTCTGGTCAAATTCATATTGTACACGAAGGCGTAGACATGTGGTGTGATCAAGCACTACTCTACTCTAACGAGAATTTTGTAGAAGCCTACGGAAACGTAAAAATGGTACAAGGAGACAGTATCAATATGACATCTAAATATGTAGAATACAGCGGCAAAACAAAACTAGCTTTTGCTAGCGGAGAGGTTATTTTAAAAGAACCAGCTTCTACATTAACAACTGATACTTTGTATTTTGATCGTGCTAAACAACAATCCTTTTACAAAAGCGGCGGAAAAGTAGTTCGAGATTCTTCAGGAACAATTACAAGTAAAATTGGCAGGTATTACATGAATGCTAAAAAATACCAATTTGTAAAAAAGGTAAAACTGGTAAATCCGGACTATACCATAGATACAGAACAATTAGATTTTTACACAGAAACCGGTCATGCATTCCTTTATGGGCCTTCAACAATAGTTACCGAAGACAGCAAAATATATTGTGAAAAAGGCTTCTACAATACAGAAACCAAACAAGGCTATGCGGTAAAAAAATCTAAAATAGATTACGAAAATCGCCTATTTGAAGGTGATAGTATGTACTTTGACAATAATAGAAGTTTTGCTTCGGCTACAAATAATATAAAAGTTACAGACACCATAAACAACAGTATTGTAAAAGGACATTATGCCGAAATTTACAAACTAAAAGATTCTGTTTTTATTACAAAACGTGCTTTAGCTATTTCGCTACAAGAAAATGATTCGGTGTATATACATGCAGACACGTTAATGGTTACTGGAAAAGCAGAAAACAGAATAACTAGAGCATTTAAAAACGCGAAGTTTTACAAATCGGATATGAGCGGAAAGGCAGATTCCATACACGCAAACCATCAAACAGGATTAACAGAACTTATCAATCTTTCTAACGTAAACTCTAAAGATGCTTTTGTAACCAAGAGGCAACCAGTTCTTTGGAATCTTGGCAACCAGATGACTGGAGATACCATTCAGCTTAAATCGAATCCTAAAACAGAAAAATTAGATTCCCTCATCGTTTTCGATAACGCTTTCATTATTAGCAAAGACACGCTAGGAGCCGGATTTAATCAAATTACAGGAAAAATACTAATCGGACTTTTTTCTGAAGAAAACACCTTAAAACAAGTAGACATTAACAAAAATGCAGAATCCATTTATTTCGCTAGAAATGATGAAAATGAATTAGTTGGAATAGACAAATCCAAATCCGGAAGCATTATGATGCTTTTTGCTAATGGGGAAATTGAAGAACTTCGAAAAATCAGACAAGTAGACGGAAAGACATATCCTGAATCCCAGTTTCCAAAAAACGTTAGAAAATTACGCGGTTTTGATTGGAGAGAAGAAGAAAGACCCAAAAGTGTAGAAGACTTATTTAGTGATGACCCACCTTTAAACCTCCCCATTATTAAAGGTTTAGAAGATTATGTTCCACAAGAAGACTTTTTTGATAAGGAAATGCTAGATAGAATAGAAAAAGCAGATGAAGCAGAAGCAAAAAAATCAAAAAAAACTATAGCAAGCCCTAAAGCTTCTAGAAATGTTCCTAATAAAAAATTAAAAAAAGGAGCTACACTTCCGCTAAACGTTGTAAAGAAAATACAACCACAATTAATAGAATCTAAAGAAGAATAAACATTAAAAAAGATTTCTTAACATACCAAGCACAAACGTCACCACATCCATTAGCAATGGAAATATCCCAAGCTAAAGGGTCCTACATCTACGACAGCAACAATAAAGCTTATTTAGATTTTGTTGCGGGTGTTTCTGCATGTACACTTGGGCATAAACACCCAAAAGTAATTGCTGCGCTTAAAGAACAAATAGACAAATATTTACATGTAATGGTTTATGGAGAATATATACAAAAACCAGCTGTAGAACTTACAAAACTTTTAGCAAAACACTTACCTAAATCTTTAGAAAAAACATACTTAACAAACTCTGGTACAGAAGCAATAGAAGGTGCGTTAAAATTAGCAAAACGAGCTACAGGAAGAAGCCAAATTATTGCTGCAAAAAAAGCATATCATGGCAATACAATGGGAGCAATGAGTGTTATGGGTTTTGAAGAACGCAAACAAGCATTTAGACCTTTACTTCCTGATGTTTCCTTTATTACATTTAATAATGAAGCACAACTAGAAAAAATCACCAATAAAACCGCATGTGTTATTTTAGAAACCATTCAAGGTGGGGCAGGTTTTATAGCACCAACAAATAACTATTTACAAAAAGTAGAAGCTCGTTGTAAAAAAGTAGGTGCACTTTTTATTTTAGACGAAATTCAACCTGGTGTTGGGCGCACTGGAAAATTATTCGGGTTTCAAAACTACAATTGCACTCCAGATATTTTAGTAACTGGAAAAGGACTTGGTGGCGGAATGCCAATTGGTGCATTTACAGCTTCAGCTGCACTTATGGATTTATTACAAGACAATCCAAAACTTGGACATATAACTACATTTGGTGGTCACCCTGTAATTGCTGCTGCTGCATTAGCAACTTTAAAAGAAGTAACCCAAAGCAATCTAATTGCATTAACTCTTGAAAAAGAAGCACTATTTAGAAAACATTTAGTACACCCACTAATTACAGAAATTAGAGGAAAAGGCTTAATGCTTGCTGCAATAACTTCTTCTGCAGAAATAACAAATCAAGTAATCTTACGTTCTCAAGACGCAGGATTAATTCTGTTTTGGCTACTTTTTGAACCAAAAGCAATCCGAATTACTCCACCTTTAACCATTTCTAACCAAGAAATTATTGAAGGTTGTGGCATTATTCTTGCTATTTTAAATACAATAGAACCAAACAAGTAATTCATAACTTTCTGTTTATCAACAACAAACACCAACAAAAAGCACTGTTCATTACTTTGTTAAAAAGATTTAGCACATTTTACATTATTAGCTAATTAGAATAGTACATTTATTATAGAAGAACCATACTTATTGCCTATGGAGTTTAGTCAAAACGACAACAACAATTTACCACTTACTAAATTTGAATCGATGCTAAAAACAAACAATGTGTTGTTTTTCGATTCAGAGGAGTTCGAGAATATTATACACCACTACCTTAACCAAGGTAAGGTTGCTTTAGCAAAAAAAGCCATTAAATTAGGCCTTGAACAGCATCCTACCTCTATAAACTTAAGATTATTTAAAGTGGAAGTTTATATTTTTGAAAACGAATTAACGAAAGCAGATAAACTTTTAAATGAGCTTCATAATTTAGAACCTCAAAACGAAGAAATCTATATTCAAAAAGCTAATATTTTTTCTAAACAAGATAATCATGCAAAAGCTGTAGATGTATTAATAAGTGCATTAGAATTTGCAGATGAAACAACAGATTTATATTCTTTAATTGGTATGGAATATCTGTTTTTAGATAAATTTGAAGAAGCCAAACAAAACTTCATGAAATGCTTAGAACAAGACCTTGAAGATTATTCTGCACTATATAATATGATTTATTGTTTCGATTTTCTAGATGAAAATGATGAAGCAATCGCCTACCTAAATGACTATTTAAATAAGAATCCATACTGTGAAGTTGCTTGGCATCAATTAGGCAAACAATATTATACCACTAAAGAATACACTAAAGCTCTTGCCGCTTATGATTTTGCAATTATTTCGGACGATACATTTGTTGGCGCATATCTAGAAAAAGGAAAAGTTCTAGAAAAGCTAAAAAGATTTAATGATGCTATAGAAAGTTACACTTTATCTTTACAACTAGATGATCCTACCTCCTTTGCTTTATTACGCATTGCTCAATGCTATGAAAAATTAGGAAATAACGAATTAGCGGTTCAATATTTTTATAAAACGGTACATGAAGACCCATTATTAGATAAAGGATGGATTGCAATCACAAAGTTTTATAACAAAAAGAAAAACTACAATAAAGCTTTATACTATATAAATAAAGCTATAAATATAGACACAGAAAATGTGATCTATTGGAAACTATATGCTCAAATAAACCATCGCTTAAACTTTTTAGAAGAAGCAGAACGTGGATATAAAAAAGTATTAGAATTAGGGAATTACGAAGTAGACACTTGGATTACTCGAGGAGACATTCTTTTAAAACTTGGAGAAACCGAAGCCGCAATTTATAACTTTTTACAAGCAGTTGAATTTCATCCAGAAAACGCAGAATTAGAATACAGACTTGGTGGCCTATACTTTTTACAACATGAAACAGAAAAGGGAACCTTTCACTTAAAAAATGCAACGCGTTCAAATCCTGAATACGTTTTTATTATTGAAGAACTTTTCCCTAATGTTTTTAATAAGCCTATGGTGAAAAAGTTACTAAAATTAAAATAATGCAAAAATTGTCTTCTTAAAATATTACCTTTGGTTTAAGCAAAAAATCAAAGCATGCAAAGACGGTTTATAGACTACTTAATCATATCTTTTAAAGGAATTGCAATGGGTGCAGCAGATGCTGTTCCTGGTGTTTCAGGTGGCACAATAGCCTTTATTTCTGGAATTTACGAAGAGCTAATAACAACCATTAGCAATGTAAATCTAAACACACTTAAAATTTTAAAAACCGAAGGTATTTCTGCCTTTTGGCAAAAAGTAAATGGTAACTTTTTACTAGCACTGCTAATAGGAATGATCATCAGCTTTGCTTCTTTTATGAAGCTTGCTAAATATCTAATAGAACAACATCCTATCTTAATTTGGTCCTTCTTTTTTGGACTAATTATAGCTAGTATTCTTTTTATAGGTAAACAAATTACGAAATGGAACTTGGCTGCCATTTTAGCCGTAATAATTGGTGCAGTACTAGCCTTCTACATAACTTCTTTGCCATCTATGGCTAGCAGCAACAATCCTTACTTTTTATTTTTTGCTGGTGCAATTGCCATTTGCGCAATGATTTTACCAGGAATTTCGGGCTCATTTATTTTAGTAATTCTTGGTGCTTACAAAACTTTAAGTCTTGCAATCGATAGTTTAGATATCAAAAAAATAGCCATTTTCGCTTTTGGTGCAATTGTAGGACTATTAAGTTTTTCACGTGTTTTAAAATGGTTATTTAAAAATTATCACAATATAACATTAGCAGTATTAACTGGTTTTATTTTTGGCTCGCTAAACAAGGTTTGGCCATGGAAAAAAACGGTCTCTGTTATGAGCGATACTACTGGTGAAATTATTCCATTTTCTAGTCTTAGTGATTTAGGAACTCTTTCTGTGTACCAAAAAACTATTCAAAATTTTGAGAGCTATAAAACAATTGTTGAAAAAAGTATTTTACCTTCTAATTTTTCAGAAATAAACCAGACAAATGCTCAATTATTAACAGCAGTTGCCTTAATGATCACTGGATTTTTAACCATTTTTATTCTAGAAAAAATAGGTAATAAAGTAAAATAAATGCAAAGTACTAGAACATTTACAGACAAAATATTTCTAGTCTTAAAAGGATTAGGAATGGGAGCTGCGAACAAAGTTCCCGGTGTTTCTGGGGGTGTAGTTGCTTTTGTTGCTGGTTTCTATGAAGAGTTTATTTATTCACTTCAAAAAATAAATGGTAAAGCATTTAAGCTTTTTATTAATGGAAGATTTAAAAGTTTCTTTACCTACATTAATGGTCGATTTTTAAGTTTGTTATTCTTCGGAATGATTATAAGTTATTTTAGTATTTCAAAAATATTAGATTATTTAATTATCCATTACGAACTTTATGTTTGGAGTGTTTTTTTCGGAATGATAATAGGCTCCATATACTACATTAGTAAAGATTTTGAAGACTGGAATTACAAAACCTATCTTGCTCTATTTATCGGAATTACAATTGGTATTAGCATAAGTTTTTTAGATCCTGCTAAAGAAAACGACAATCTATGGTTTGTATTTATCTGCGGTATTATTAGTGTTTCGGGTATGACTCTCCCTGGTTTTTCTGGCTCTTTTATTCTAATTCTTTTAGGTAATTACGTATTACTTTTAGTAGATTCTGTAAACGCTTTATATGATAGTTTTGCAGATATGCTTAAAGGCGATTTTTCGTTTATGCAAAATTCAGAACGTCTAAGAATGTTAAAAGTACTTACTGTATTTACATTAGGATCTTTTACTGGTTTAGTAACATTTTCGCATGTATTAAGTTATATATTAAAAAACTATAAAAGCATAACAACAGCTTCCATAATTGGTTTTATTGTTGGATCTCTGGGTGTTGTTTGGCCTTTTAAAAAAACAGTCTATAAAACATATGAAGACGGTAGTTTTTTAACAGATTCTACAGGAACAAAAATTATAGAAAACTACAAGCGCTTTATACCAGAATTAAATCAAGAAACGTACCTTGCTATTCTATTTACAATACTAGGGATTGCTATCGTTTTAGCTATAGAATTCTACGGACAAAAAACAAGAAAAACAAATGCGTAAATTTGGATTAATAGGAAAAAACATCGATTACTCATTCTCGCAATCTTATTTTACTGCAAAGTTTAAAGCAGAAGAAATAACGGATGCCAACTACCAAAACTTTGACTTAGAAAGCATAACAGATTTCCCTTCACTTTTAGAAGATAGTAACATTAAAGGCTTTAATATTACTATTCCCTACAAAGAACTTATTATTCCGTATGTAGATAAATTAGATAAAAATGCTAAAAAAATTGGCGCAATAAACACCATAAAATTCACCAAAAAAGGCAAACTAAAAGGATACAACACAGACTACTATGGTTTTAAAAATTCCTTACTACCACATCTAAAACCACACCATACATCTGCACTAATTTTAGGCACTGGAGGCGCTAGCAAAGCGATAGCTTATGCCTTAAAAAAATTAAACATTTCTTATACCTATGTTTCTAGAAACGCAACAAAAGAGAATCAAATTTCTTACCAACAGCTAACAGAAACAATCCTAAAAAAGAATACTATAATAGTAAACTGTACACCATTAGGCACCTATCCAGACATAAAAGCGTGTCCAAATATTCCTTACCAAGCAATCACAGAAAAACACTTGCTTTTTGATCTTATTTATAATCCAGAAGAATCTACATTTTTAAAGTATGGAAAGCAAAAAAAAGCAACCATAATTAATGGCTACAAAATGCTACAATTACAAGCAGAAAAATCTTGGCAAATCTGGAACAAGTAATGAATACGAATACTCCTTAAAATTCATTTAGTTAATACTAGCTTCTTTTTTGAAAATATAAGCCTTGTTTAGTATCTTTAACGCTAGAGTACTTTTACGAACCAATCATTTTTATAATGTCAGAGAAAGATAACCTGCTACAAGCAGACGGAAAACAAGAAAATCAGTCTACAGAAAATTCTACTACAACAGAAGAAAACCATGTAACGATACCAACAGAAAATCAGGACACGCAAGAAAATCAGGATGAAGTTTTAAATGAAATTGAAGCTGTAAACGCTGAAGATGCTGAAGACGAAGACACAAAAGACAGACATGAGATAGAGGTAAAAGACTATCATGCTATGGATTTAGAAGGCTTAACTGCAGAACTTGAAAAATTGGTTACAAATGAAAAAGTGCAAGCCATAAAAAAACATGTTGAAGACATAAGAGCAGAGTTTAAAGCCAAATTCAACACACTTTTAGACGAAAAGAAGGAAGAGTTTTTAAATGAAGGTGGCAATGAAATCGATTTTCATTACTCAAACCCTATTCATAAACAATTTAAAGAAACCTATTTTGTATATCGCGACAAATTAAATGCTCACTACAAAAGCATTGAAAAAAGCCATAAAGATAATCTAGAAGAACGATTACGTATTATAGAAGAAATTAAAGGTTTAATTAATGTTGAAGAAAATATTAATACCACCTATAACCATTTTAAAGAACTGCAAGAACAATGGAGAAATGCAGGATCAATACCAAGAGATAAATACAATAATGCTTGGAATACCTATCATCATCATGTAGAAATTTTTTATGATTTTTTACATTTAAATAGAGATTTACGTGATTTAGACTTTAAACATAATTTAGATAAAAAGCTTAAAATTATTGAAAGAGCAGAAGAACTTGCACAAGACGATAATTTAAATCGTGCTTTTAGAGAACTTCAGGTATTACACAAACTCTGGAAAGAAGATTTAGGACCTGTTGCAAAAGAACATAGAGACGATATTTGGAATAGATTTAAAGCTGCTACCAAAATTATTCATGATAAACGTCAAGATTATTTTAAAGACTTAGACAAGATTTACGAATTAAATTTAGAAACCAAACATGCTATTATTGCCAAAATTGAAAGCATTTCTAAACAGCCAGTAAAATCACATAGCGCTTGGCAAGGCAAAATAAAAGAAATAGAAGCATTACGGAAAGAGTTTTTTAGCGCAGGAAAAGTTCCTGTAAAAGTAAACGAAGCAACTTGGTCTAAATTTAAAGATGTAGTTAGAGACTTTAATAGAAACAAAAATGCTTTTTATAAAGATTTAAAAAAAGAACAACATACCAATCTAGATAAAAAACTAGCTTTAATTAAAATTGCTGAGGACAATAAGGATAACGATGATTTTGAAACGACCACTCCTTTAATGAAAAAAATTCAAGAGGAATGGAAAAACATTGGTCATGTACCGAGAAGAGATAGTGATAAAATATGGAAACAATTTAAAAGTGCTTGCAATCATTATTTTAATAAGTTTCATGCGATAAAGGATGCAGAAAACAAAGAAGGCTTCGAGGTTTACAATAAAAAGAAAGAGCTATTAGAAACCATGAAGTCATTAGAAATGACTGGTGAAAATGATAAAGACTTAAAAAGTATAAAAGATCATATTGCACAATGGAAAGCCTTAGGTAGCGTACCACCAAACAAACGCTATATAGAAGGAAAATTTAGTAAAACTTTAGACTCTTTATTTGATGCACTTAAAATGGATAAAGCGGAAGCTGAAATGATGAAGTTTGAAAACAAATTAGAAAACTTAAGTAACGCTAAAGACAGTAGATTTTTAGATAATGAGCGCTCCTTTATTAGAAAGAAAATTGACGAAGTAAAAGGAGAAATTAATCAATTAGAAAATAATCTTCAGTTTTTCACCAATGTTAAAGACGATAATCCTTTAGTTAAAGAAGTCCATAAAAATATAAACAAGCATAAAGAATCTTTAGAGCTTTGGAAAAATAAACTTCGTAAAATCAAAGAACTTTACTAAATTACAAGGCATTATATAAAAACTAAATCCTATTTGAATAACTAAAATTCAAATAGGATTAGTTCCTAACTAAACTAACTAAACTGTTATTTTTTACTACTAAAAAATAACATTGATAATAGAATGACACTTTTAAGAATTTGATCTGCTATTAACCTACTCATGAAAGTAGTGCCATTTGTAGTATATACGGTAGAAAATTAATTTTGGATTATATTAATAAAAAAAAACTATATTTTTTTTGCTTCTTCCCAAAAAACATCCATTTCTGCAAGCGTCATATCCTTTAAATTTTTATTCAAAGACTTCGCTTTTTCTTCTAAATACTGAAAACGTTTAATAAACTTTTTATTAGTACGCTCTAATGCATTCTCTGGGTTTATATTTAAAAATCTAGCATAATTTATCATTGAAAATAAAACATCCCCAAATTCACTTTCCATAGCCTCTTGGTTTTCTGCTTTTACTTCCTCTTGAAATTCATGAAGCTCCTCTTCTACTTTTTCCCAAACTTGGCTTGGTTGCTCCCAATCAAATCCCACACCAGCAACTTTATCTTGAATTCTATTTGCTTTTACTAGAGCTGGTAAGCTTTTTGGCACACCTTCTAGCACACTATTTTTTCCTTCTTTAAGTTTTAAGTTTTCCCAATTTCGTTTTACATCCGCTTCATTTTCTACTTTAACATCTCCATAAATATGTGGATGTCTATGTATTAATTTATCGCAAATTTCATTACAAACATCTGCTATATCAAAGGCTTTGGTTTCACTCCCAATCTTTGCATAAAAAACAATATGTAATAATACGTCTCCTAATTCCTTTTTTACTTCTTCTAAATCTTTATCTAAAATAGCATCTCCTAATTCATAGGTTTCTTCAATAGTTAAATGACGTAGAGTCTCCATAGTCTGTTTTTTATCCCATGGGCATTGTTCGCGTAATTCGTCCATAATAGTTAATAATCTATCAAAGGCTTTCAATTGGTTGTCTCTAGAATTCATATATCGCGTTTTGGTAAATTTACAAACAAAAAATCCAACTACATAAGTTGGATTTTTTTAATATTTTAATTGAGAATGTTATTCTTCTTCCTCCGAAGAAGCTTCTGCTTTATCAAAGTCTAACATATCATGCTTTTCTAATAAGTTATACCATTGAATGATTTTTTTAATATCACTAGCATATACTCTATCTTCATCATAATCTGGTAATACTTCAAAAAAGTATTCTTCTAACTTATCTTTACTTTCTTTATGACTAATAGAAGTTGATTTACCGTTTTCTTTTTCTTTTATTTTATTAAAAACCTCTCTTAAAGGTAATTCTTCTTGCAGTGTATACACCGCTATTTCACTTAAAATACTAACGTTATGTTGCATATTTACAGAAATCTTTTTCTTATCTAATAAAGATTCTGCAATAAAGCCACCACGTGTTTGTGCAATTAATTTATATAATCCTGGTCTTCCAGAAATGGATAATACTTTTTCTAAGCTCATATACTTATTTTTTTAAAGATGGCAAATATCAAATGTTTGCCATTGCAAAACAAATTTTATCGTTTCTTTTTTTGGTTAGGAAATCGCATTTTATAATCTACTCCTATTTTTCCTTTAGATATGTTTGTTAGCTTTCCTTTAATTAAACGTTTTTTTAATGAAGATAGTTTGTCTGTAAATAAAATACCTTCAATATGATCATACTCATGCTGAATAACACGAGCTATTAAACCATCGTATGTTTCGGTATGTTTTTCAAAGTTTTCATCGAAATACTCGATAGTAATCTCTGGTTTTCTAAAGACGTCTTCTCGTACATCAGGAATACTTAAACAACCTTCATTAAAAGCCCATTCATCTCCTTTTTCTTCTAAAATCTTTGCATTTATAAAGGTTTTTTTAAACCCTTTAAATTGTTCCTGTTCTTCTTTAGAAAAAGATTCGTCTTCGGCAAAAGGTTCTGCATCTACTAAAAACATACGAATTGGTAATCCAATTTGTGGAGCTGCTAAACCTAGACCCAAAGCGCCATACATCGTTTCGTACATATTAGAAATTAACTCGTCTAATTTTGGGTAATCTTTAGTAATGTCTGTTGCTGTTTTTTTTAAAACAGGATCTCCATAAGCTACAATAGGTAATATCATGAGGTATTTTAAATAATTTCATGCAAAAATACAATACTTACTTAACTACTTGGCTAAAAAGTATAAAAAAACTCCTTAAAATTTAAGGAGTTTTTTAGGTAATAGAAGTAATTATACTAATTCATAATAATTATTTTCCTAGTAATTGTTGCTAAATCTGTAACAATTTGTGCTATATAAATACCGTTTTCTAAATTAGAAACATCTACAGATAGCTGGTTTAAATGTGACTTATTAGTACTTAGCATTTTCTTTCCTGTAACATTATACACTTCTACTTTTACAGAAGTATTTACACCTATTTCAATATGTAAGTTATCGCCACGTGTAACTGGATTAGGATATACTTTTAGCATGGATTTAAAAATTAATTCAAATTCTTCTGCAGATAATGTTCCACCTGAATATTCACAAATAGAAAAACCAAAGTCTACAGCTATATTTTCTGTATCGGCTAATGATGATCCAGAAGACAATTCATAAACAGATAATTGATCTTGACAAGATGTTTGTGTAAAGGTGGAGGACTCAACGGTCACTGTTGTTGGTCTATCGACACAATTTGAAGATCCTGCTTCATATATAAAATATAGATTAGAAGGAGTTGCATATCCCGTTGGAGGACAAAATTGTGCGTGAATTTGTGTAAACGAGAATAATGCCAATACAAGCATTGTAAAGTAGTGATTTTTCATAAGTTAATAAATTTGGGTTGCAACAAATATATACGCACAAACTTATAACTATCTAATTTTTAGACAACTGAATAAAAATTCTCGTTAAATGAATTTTTTTTGCTTTTTTAATCGATAAAATACATACTAAACGATTAAAAAAAGTAAAATCTATTTTGAATACAGATAACTTTGTAAAATAATAGTAGCACTAATCTCATCAACTAATGCTTTATTCTTACGCTTTTTTTTAGATAAACCAGAATCTATCATTGTTTGAAAAGCCATTTTAGAAGTAAAGCGTTCATCTACACGCTGCATCGGCATCTCGGGAAAAGCAATAGTGAATTTTTTAATAAAAGCTTGAATTGCGACTTCACTTTCAGAAACCTCATTATTCATTTGCTTAGGCTCACCTATTAGAATTAGCTCTACTTTTTCTAAAGAAAAATAGTCTTTTAAAAAAGTAATTAACTCTTTAGTATCTATTGTAGTTAAACCAGAAGCAATAATTTGCAATTCGTCTGTTACTGCTATTCCTGTTCTTTTGGTACCAAAGTCTAATGCTAAAATTCTTGCCATACAAATTCTCAAAAAAGGAGAGTTATTTTAATAAGTTATTATTATTATTTTACAAAAATAAGGCTAATTTTATTGTTTTGGTATTTATACTATATTTTTAATACAACCTTTTATATAAACCAATTATAGATTTATCTTTGCAAAACTAAAATTTGAAACAATAGCAGTTTTCGTATTAATGAAAATGCAAATATATAATAGCAATGAAAGAATTACAACAGCTAATTGAAACAGCTTGGAACAACAGAGATTTATTAAAAGAACCACAAACTATTTCTGCAATTAAGGAGGTTGTAAACCTTTTAGATTTAGGGAAACTTAGAGTAGCAGAACCAACTACAGATGGTTGGCAAGTAAATGAATGGGTAAAAAAAGCAGTAGTTTTATATTTTCCTATTCAAAAAATGGAAACCCTTGAGGTTGGTATTTTCGAGTATCATGATAAAATACCACTAAAAACAGGATATGCAGAAAAAGGAATTCGTGTAGTACCAAATGCAGTTGCTAGACATGGAGCATATATTTCTCCTGGAACCATTTTAATGCCAAGTTACGTTAATATTGGAGCATATGTAGACGAAGGAACAATGGTAGACACATGGGCAACTGTTGGTAGTTGTGCGCAAATTGGCAAGAATGTACATCTTTCTGGTGGTGTTGGTATTGGTGGTGTTTTAGAACCTTTACAAGCTGCACCTGTTGTTATTGAAGATGGAGCTTTTATAGGTTCACGTTGTATTGTGGTAGAAGGTGTTCGCGTAGAAAAAGAAGCGGTTTTAGGTGCTAATGTGGTACTAACTATGAGTACTAAAATTATAGACGTTACTGGAGATGAACCGATAGAAACCAAAGGAGTTGTACCAGCGCGTTCTGTTGTAATTCCTGGAAGTTACACTAAGAAATTTGCTGCAGGAGAATTTCAAGTACCTTGTGCTTTAATTATAGGCAAACGTAAAGAGAGTACAGATAAGAAGACTTCTTTAAATGATGCTTTACGTGAATATGATGTAGCTGTTTAAAAACAAACAAAAATTTAATTATAAACCGCTTTGAAATTTCATTGCGGTTTTTTTATAAAAACACTTCTTATAAAAGCTTTTTACTTTTACTATATTTGTTGAAACCTAAAAATTAATGATTAAGAGTATTCGTAAATTTACATTAAGAACGCTTAGAAAAATGCGATTTCTACCCTCTAAATTATATGTAAAATACCATTATGAATACTTTTCAGGAAAAAAATTAAATTTAGAAAACCCGATTGAGTTTAATGCTAAAATTGAATGGTACAAGGTTTTTTATCGTCCAAAAATACTAACACTACTAGCAGATAAACATGCTGTTAGATCTTATGTTGAAAAAAAAATTGGCGCACAATATCTTAATGAACTTTATGCTGTTTATGATAACGTTAATAACATAGATTTTAATAAATTACCAAACAAATTTGTAGTTAAAGCTAATCATACCAACAACCATAATTTAATTGTTACCAATAAAAATAAGCTAGATACTAAAAAAGCAAAAAATCTATTTAACAAATGGTTAAGTAAAAACCAATACTACCGAAAAGGTCAAGAATGGGCTTATAAGGACATAAAGCCTAAAATTATAATTGAAAAATTCTTAAAAGAAAATAACAAAAACTCATTAGTAGATTATAAATTTTATTGCTTTAACGGAAAACCAAAGTTTATTGATGTGCATATAGATAGAGATGAAGACCATAAACAAGGTTGTTTTGATTTAGAATTTAATATATTACCCTTTGGTAAAAGTAAAAACTACAAAAGCATTTCTTCTGATATAGAAAAACCTAGCAATCTTCAAGAAATGGCAATGCTTTCTGAAAAATTAGCAGACAAGTTACCCTTCGTTCGTGTAGATTTTTATTCGATAAACGGAAAATCTATTTTTGGGGAAATGACCTTTTACCCATCAGATGCAAGAAAAGAGTTTTATCCTGAAGCATACAATAAAATCATAGGAGATTATTTTATACTACCAAAACAAGAAAATAAAAACCACGTTATTACCAAAGTAAATTAATTTTACTTTTAATTAATTACTATTATGACAAAAGAAAATACAACACAAAAACCAATTGATGCTGTAATACTTTGGGTAGATGGGGAAGATGAAAAGCATAAAGCAAAGATTTTACCATATATAAAAGATAATAAAAAAGCGAAAACAAAAAAGTTTAGAACACGGTATGACCAAGTAAATGAAATTAAATTCACTATAGATTCTATTTTAAAATTCGCTCCATATATTAGAAATATTCATGTAGTTACAGACGAACAAACTCCTGGTTTTTTAACACCTAAAAAAAGCAAATACAACAAGGTAAACATAGTAGATCATAGTGTTGTTTTTGCAAATTACGAAACCTATTTACCAGTTTTTAACTGTAGACCTATTGAAACTTGCATATACAGAATACCCAATTTAGCAGAACATTTTATTTACTTTAACGACGATTTCTTTTTAATTAAAGAAACAAAACCTGATGATTTTTTTAAAAATGGGCTTCCCGTTTTAAGAGGGAAATGGTTAAAGTTCGATACCGATATACTTTATAAAAAGTTAAAAAAACCTAGAACTGGTCATAAATCTATACAGCAAAATGCAGCAAGACTTCTAGGCTTTAATTCCTATTATAATTTTAAGCATACACCACATCCACTTCGTAAATCTACTTTCGAAAAATATTTCAACGAAAATAAAGAGGTGTTCATTAATAACATAAAACACAGATTTAGAGACAATACGCAATTTACGCCTCAAGGATTAGCAAATCATCTAGAAATAAAAAACGAAACCTGTTATTTTAAAGACGACTTGCAACTTATGTATTTTAGATCTTATAAAAAACCCCTATTTTGGTATAAATATAAATTGAACAAAAAAAGTAAAAACAAATTATTTTTAGGCATGCAAAGTTTAGACCTTTGCCCTCCAACTATCTTAGAATACCTTTTACATTGGTTAGAAAAACGAGTAAACTAACAGTAAAAAATTACTTTAACAAAAACAATAAAATTAATGCAGTACAAGTTTTTAATATACATATCTTATAGTTATGCACTACCAATTGGTATGCCTTTAGATATTGAAATTACAAAACGTGGTTACACTGTAAAATGGTTTGCAGATATAACCGATGGCAAAAAAGCAATCCAAGAAAAAAAGAATACTTTACAAACCATTCAAGAAGTTATAAACTACAAACCAGATGTTGTATTAACTGCAACAGATAGTGTTCCCGATTTTATTTCCGGATTAAAAGTACAGGTATTTCATGGTTTTAATGCTCAAAAAAGACCTTCAAAGAAAAATACTTTTTCGCACTTTAGGCTTCGCGGGTTTTTCGATTTGTATTGCACACAAGGACCTTCTACCACAAATGGTTTTAAAGCGCAACAAAAAAAACATCCATATTTTGAAGTAATAGAGACTGGCTGGAGCAAAGTAGACCCTTTGTTTCCTATTGAAAAAAAAGAAAGCAAAAACACCATTATGATAGCTTCTACTTTTACACAAAGTCTAAGTCTAGCCTACAACAATTCGGTTTACGAGGAAATTAAAAGATTATCCTCGACTGGAACTTTTCATTTTATCATGGTATTACATCCAAAACTACCAAAAACCATTATTAGCAAATGGAAATCTATAAACAATGCCAATTTCACATTTTTCAACACAACAGATTTAATTCCTTTATATAAAAAAGCAGATATAATGTTTGCTGACACCACCTCTGCAATTCAAGAATTTTTATTACAAAAAAAACCAGTAGTAACTTTTAATCATACTTTTCAACACGATTTTTTATTACATGTATCCCAAGCTGCCGATTTAGAAAAAATATTTCGAAAAGCACTAACACATCCGGATAACTTGATTAAAAATATTGAAAATTATATTCAAGATTTACATCCTTATTTTGATGGAAAGTCTAGCGAACGCATCATAAATGCAAGTATTTCATTTTTACATAAAGATAAAAGCTATTTAAAACAAAAACCTTTAAATTTGGTGCGAAAGTATAAAATGCGAAAACGTTTAAACTACTTTACTTTTAAAAGCTATAACAAAGCATATACTTTACAAAAAAACAATGAATAGACTCACTGCGATTATTCCTACCGGAAATGAAATTCATAACATTGAAGCTGTTATTGCATCTGTAAGTTTTGCAGACGAAATACTAGTTGTAGATAGTTTGAGTACAGATGGTACTTTTGAAAAAGCTCAAGAATTAGCAACAAAAGTAATACGTCGTGAATATGAATACTCTGCTTCACAAAAAAATTGGGCAATCCCGCAAGCCAAATACGAATGGATTCTATTAGTAGATGCAGATGAACGTGTTACCCCAGAACTAAAAAAAGAAATACTAGCAATATTAAAACAACCTAAAATAGAACATGTAGCTTATTGGATTGGCAGAATGAACCACTTCATGGGAGAACGTGTACATTATAGTGGTTGGAGAAACGACAAAGTAATTCGTCTTTTTAAACGTGATTTATGCAAATACGAAGATAAACACGTACATGCAGAAATAAAAGTAGAAGGCAGTGTTGGTAAATTAACAAATAAATTTTACCACAACACTTATATTACTTTTGATAAGTATTTAGAAAAAATGAATCGATACGCTTGGTGGCAAGCTAAAGATTATGACAAAAAAACAGGTAAACTAACGCCTTATCATTTTGTAATAAAACCCTTATATGGCTTTTTTAAACATTATATTATGCAAAGAGGTTTTTTAGATGGTCTTGTAGGTTTTACCATTGGTACAATACAAGCTTATGTTGTTTTTATGCGCTATTTAAAACTTTGGCTATTACGTAGAGGAAGAGAATAGTTTTTAGTAACTTTTAACTTAATACTCTATTATTTATTAAATACCGCTTTACAATTGCGATAAAAATTACTTTTTCCAGAATTTCAGCTTCTTTTTAAGCCTTCTTTTTCTGTGAAATTTTTCTTGAAAAGCTTCCGTTTCCTTCCACATTAAATTAAAAACCTTATTGTAATCCTCACCCGAAACTTTTGCGTACTCATCGCTCATGGTTTCAACAATTGACTTATACATTGTTAATCTAGCAAAATTATGTATTCTTTCATTAAATGACATTTCTTTGAATTCCATTCTATTTAAATCCACCAAATAAAATTGATACTCCGCTCCTACTTTTTTAATTAAAGTATTTCCTGGAGAATGGTCTAAAAAATGAATCCCTTTTTCATGCAGCATAAAAGTAAAGCGAGTAAATGCTCTCAATATTTTATCATGATCTGGCATATCTGGATTATGCGATAATTCTCTAAACGTTAATTCGTAATCTAAATGTTCACTTACATAATAACTTTTCTTAAATAATAAAGGACTTGGCAACTCAAAGTAAGCTATTGGATGCGGAGTACCTATTTGTAAATCGAGTAATTTATTTGCATATACAAAAGAACGTTCGGCTTTACTTTTTCTAAAAAATCGATAAACAATTTGATTCACTAAATTAGGAACACGAAACGATTTAATGTTTATAGTTAGATCATTTAACTGAAATAATTTTAACGAATTTCGCTTCTGGTTGCCATAATCATCCCCTTGATTATCAAAATTTAGAATATAATCTTTTAATACAGATTCAAATTCTGAAAAATTACTTTTAACTTCGTACTTCATAACGCAAAATTACAATTAGTTTTATGGATTCTTATCTATTCATTTAATAAAATTGTAGTTTCAAAAAAAATCAAAAAAACAGTTATATTTTTTTCAATTATATATGCACAAAGAAATTAAAAACACCGTTGAAACGCTAAAAAATGGAGGAATAATCTTATATCCAACAGATACCGTTTGGGGTATTGGCTGTGATGCTACCAATGCAGAAGCTGTTGAAAAAATATACAAGCTAAAAAAACGCATAGAAACGAAAGCTATGATTTGCTTAGTTGCAGATGATAGAATGCTAAAAAAATACGTAAAAAAAATACCTGAAGCTGCACAAAGTATTTTTGATATTTCCGAAACACCAATAACCATCATTTATGATGATGCACAAAATGTAGCACAAAATTTAATTGCAGAAGATAAAACAATTGCGATTCGAATTCCCGATGATGAGTTTTGTTACCAATTATGTAGAAAAATTAATGGAGCAATAGTTTCAACCTCAGCAAATATAAGTGGCCAACCTACCCCAAAATCCTTTAAAGAAATAAGTCCCGACATTTTAAAAGGTGTAGACTATGTTGTAAATTTGCAAAACGAAAAAAAACCAACAAAACCATCGTCTATTATTAAGTTAGGTAGTAACGGTATTGTTAAAGTTATACGAAAGTAAAAAATAAAACGCCAAGTGCTAAATTCCAAAAAGTATATCTTGGAATTTGAATTTTGACTTTTTGGAATTTAGTCTATGAACTACAAACAAGCATTAAATCATAAAATATTTAAAATAATATCAAAATCTGCTAAAGAATTAAATTTAGAAAGTTTTGTTATTGGTGGTTTTGTCCGCGATTTTATTTTAAAACGTGGCACAGCTAAAGATATAGATATTGTTGCTATTGGTAGCGGAATTGCTCTAGCAAAACAAGTAGCCAAAAATTTACCCAACAAACCAAAAGTACAAGTATTTAAAACATACGGAACAGCAATGCTTCGTTATGACGATATTGAAATTGAATTTGTTGGAGCAAGAAAAGAATCCTACAACGAAGACAGTAGAAATCCAGTTGTAGAAAATGGTACATTGCAAGACGATCAAAACCGAAGAGACTTTACGATTAATGCACTTGCTTTAGATTTAAGCGAAGATAATTTTGGAAACCTTCTAGATCCTTTTCAAGGTGTTCCAGATTTAGATGCTAAAATCATTAAAACACCTTTAAACCCAGACATTACCTATAGTGATGATCCGTTACGTATGATGCGTGCAATACGTTTTGCAACACAGCTTCATTTTAATATTGAAAAAGAATCACTGGATGCTATTTCTAGAAATAACAAACGAATAAAGATAATTACCAAAGAACGTATTGTAGTAGAATTGAATAAAATTCTTTCGGCTAAAAAACCTTCTATTGGGTTCTTACTATTAGAACAAACCGGTTTATTACAGTATATATTACCAGAACTAACAGCTTTAAAAGGAATTGACGAAGTTGAAGGACAAAAACATAAAGATAATTTTTATCACACTTTAGAGGTTGTAGATAATATTGCCCCAAACACAGATAATCTTTGGTTGCGTTGGGCTGCATTATTGCATGATATTGGAAAAGCACCAACAAAAAGATTTAGTAAAAAAGTAGGTTGGACCTTTCATTCGCATGAATTTGAAGGCTCTAAAATGGTCTATCATTTATTTAAAAGACTAAAAATGCCATTAAATGACAAAATGAAATTTGTTCAAAAAATGGTATTTATGAGTTCTAGACCTATTGTTTTAGCACAAGCTGTTACAGATTCTGCAGTGCGACGTTTGGTATTTGATGCTGGAGATTATGTGGACGATTTAATGACGCTTTGCGAAGCAGATATAACCACAAAAAACCCAAATAAATTTAAAAAATATCATAATAACTTTAAGATTGTTCGTGAAAAAATTATAGAGGTTGAAGAAAGAGATAGCGTTCGTAATTTTCAACCTCCCATTTCTGGAGAAGAAATCATGAAAACTTTCAACTTAAAACCTTCTAAAGAAATTGGCATCATTAAAGAAACCATAAAAGAAGCAATTTTAGAAGGAGTTATTCCAAACGAATTTGATGCCGCTTTTCAATTAATGCTAAAAGAAGGAAAACGTTTAGGACTTGAAATTAGTGAACAATAAGCTGTATTCAATAAAGGATAAAAAAAATGCATTTAGTTAGAACTAACTCAGAAAACAAAGACTTCATTAATTTAGTAAAACAACTAGATGCATATTTAAAAATTACAGATGGTGACGAGCATGACTTTTACAACCAATACAATAATATTGACGTTTTAAAAAATACCATTGTTGCATATCTAGAGAATAAACCTGTTGGTTGTGGCGCTTTTAAAGAATATAATACAACTAGTGTAGAGATTAAACGCATGTTTACACTAAGCGAAACTAGAAGTCAAGGTGTTGCAACCAAAATATTAGAAGCCTTAGAAAATTGGGCTAAAGAAATTGGTTACAAAAAATGCATCCTAGAAACTGGAATAAGACAAGTAGAAGCTGTGCAATTTTATAAAAAAAATAACTATCAATTAATACCAAACTATGGTCAATACGTAGGTATTGAAAATAGTTTATGTTTTGAAAAAGAATTAATTTAAACATGAAAAAAGATAATAAAAAAGTAATCTACTGGCTACTAACTGGATGTATTTTAATTTTTATTATGGTTGTAGTTGGTGGTATAACTAGACTTACACATTCTGGTTTATCTATTTCAAATTACAAACTTATTTCTGGTACCATTCCACCAATGAATGACATCGAATGGCAAGAAGCTTTTAATTTATACCAACAATATCCAGAATACCAAAAGTTAAATAATCATTTTAATCTTCAAGATTTTAAAGACATTTATTTTTGGGAATGGTTACACCGCGTTATTGGTAGGTTTATTGGCATGGTATTTTTTCTTCCATTTTTATACTTTTTAATTACCAAACAACTTAGTAAACCTACAATAAAAAAATCTGTAATTCTTTTATGTCTTGGGGCTTTCCAAGGCTTTCTAGGTTGGTATATGGTAAAAAGTGGGTTAGTTGATAATCCAGATGTAAGCCATTTTAGACTTTCAGCACATTTAACAACTGCGTTTATCACCTTTGCGTATACCTTTTGGGTCGCTTTAGATTTAATGTTTCCTAATAAAAAAACCATACATAAAAGCTTTAAAAAAATCGTACAATTGAGCTTAACTATATTGATTATACAAATTATTTATGGTGCTTTTGTAGCAGGACTAGATGCCGGTTTTATACACAACCATTGGCCAATGATGAACGAAGGTAAATTTATGCATGAAACCGTTTTAATAGAGAAAAACCCTGTTTACTTAAACTTTATCGAAGGAAAAAGCGGTGTACAGTTTGTACATAGAATACTCGCTTACCTAGTTGTTTTTATGGTGTTTTTAATTTGGAAAAAATCTAGAAACATAAAACGCACTGTTTATCAAAACAAAGCCATACAAGCATTAATAGCACTTGTTACACTTCAGTTTATTCTTGGTGTTTGCACTGTTATTTTACAAGTGCCAGTTTGGTTAGGTGTAGCACACCAAATTGGTGCATTTTTTCTATTAAGTGCGATGACATTTACACTACATCGTTTCAGTAAATAATTTAAAAAATAAGTATCTTTGCAAAGAATTTGTTGTTTTAAACGAAGCGCAAGCAACAAATAAGATTCCTGTAGTTATTAAGCGACCTTAATAACTTAACAACACAATAACAAAAAATGATTTATAGATTTAGAATAATACTAGATAACGATACCGAAGAGGATGTTTTTCGCGATTTAGAAATTCGTGAAACAGACACCTTAGAAGATTTACACAATACAATCACACAATCCTTTGGATTTGATGGTTTAGAAATGGCCTCTTTTTATATAAGTAATGATGCTTGGGAACAAGGCGAAGAAATCTCGATGTTTGATGTTAGCGAAGGTGCGAATGCTGTTCGCTTAATGAACGAATCTACCATAAATGATGTAGTTCATGAAATGCAAACCAAGCTAATTTATGTCTATGATTTTTTAAGCATGTGGACATTTTATGTAGAGCTTGCTGAAATTGTAGATGAAGCGGAAGGAACAGACTACCCAAACCTCATGTTTGTTCATGGTCAAATTCCAGATGAAGCTCCTATTAAAAACTTTGAAAGTGACGACCTAGACGAATTTGATGAATTTGATGATGGCTATGACGTCGACGATTACGATAACTTAGACTTTGAAGAAAACTGGAATTAATTTCAGATACTATTCATGGAAACTAAAGCACGCTAATTTAAATAATTAGCGTGCTTTTTTTATTTTATTGTAACAATTTTTCGCGTACTTCGTCTTACTAATAACTAATCCATCAAACCTTTATATTTTGGAATCTATTTTAACGATTAATAACCTTACTAAAAAATTTGGTTTTGTCACAGCAGTAAAAGATCTTTCATTTACTATTAACAGAGGAAACGTTTATGGTATTCTAGGACCAAACGGAAGCGGAAAATCTACAACCTTAGGTATTGTTTTAAATGTAGTAAACAAAACCCAAGGAGACTTTAAATGGTTTGATGGTAATGTATCTACACATGATGCATTAAAAAAAGTGGGAGCAATAATCGAGCGTCCAAACTTTTATCCATACATGACAGCAGCACAAAACCTAAAACTGGTTTGCAAAATTAAAGGTGTAGCCTATAGTAAAATTGAAGAAAAACTTGAAGTTGTTGGCTTAGTAGACAGAAAAGACCACAAGTTTAACACCTACTCTTTAGGTATGAAACAACGTCTAGCAATAGCTTCTGCTTTGCTAAATGATCCTGAAATTTTAATACTCGATGAACCTACAAATGGATTAGATCCGCAAGGAATTCATCAAATTAGAAAGATAATAAAAGATATTGCTGCAAATGGAACAACCATTCTTTTAGCTTCTCACTTATTAGATGAAGTGGAAAAAGTATGCTCACACGTTGTAGTGCTTCGTAAAGGTGAGAAATTATACTCAGGGCGTGTAGACGAGATGATTTCTAGTCATGGTTTTTTTGAATTAAAAACTGAAAAACAAGAAGAACTATTAAAATGCTTAGAAAATGACGCTGTTTTTAAAAACATAAAAGTGGAAAACGGATTAATTACGGCTTTTTTAAACGAACCAATGGATGCTACTAATTTTAACAAATTAATGTTTGAAAAAGGTATCGTCTTATCGCATTTAGTAAAACGTAAAGAAAGTTTAGAAGAACAATTTCTTCAACTTACAGACAACAACTAATTCATCCAACTCATACTGGACATGCTTCAGCACAAAAATTAATCACATGTTACGACTATTAAATCTTGAATTACAAAAATTACTTCTAAACAGAGCTAGTAAAGTACTTATATTTGTTTCCTTTGTCCTACCTTTTACCGTATTAATTTTATCTTCTATTAAGATAAACTTCTTTGGTTTTTTTACTTTAGAATTAGGTGAACTAGGGATATTCAACTTTCCTATAATCTGGCATATTACTACGTTTTTCGCAGCGCAATTTAAATTCTTTTTTGCTATTGTTGTTGTTAGTATGATTGGTAATGAATATAGCAACAAAACGATAAAACAAAACCTTATTGATGGTTTAAGTAAAAAAGAGTTTATACTCTCTAAATTTTATACCATTGTTTTCTTTTCATTAGTAGCTACTATTTTAATAACAGTTGCTTCCTTTTGTATTGGCATGTATTATTCTAGCTATACTGAAGCTAGTATCATATTTAGAGAAACAAATTTCATAGCAGCATATTTTGTAAAATTAGTAGGCTTTTTCACTCTGTGTTTATTCTTTGGAATGCTAGTAAAACGCTCGGCATTTGCATTAGCATTTTTATTTATATTATTCATACTAGAAAACATTATTTTAGGATTGATTACTTGGCAAAGTAACTTTGAACTTGCAGAAAAAATTCAAAATTTCTTCCCATTAAAGTCGATGTACAAATTAATTGACCAACCTTTTCAACGTATAGTAATGACCAAGTTCCCAGATAAAATAGATCTTACCTATGACTATGCTGTACATGGTTATGAGTTTCTTATTGTACTTTGTTGGACTGCTTTATTTTTATTCTTATCGTACAGAATTTTAAAAAACAGAGATTTGTAAATTAGGAAAGTCTATTCAATTTAACATTCACCTTCCTTTATTCCATTAAAAATGTAATATCTTTGGTAGCTATTGCTACATAAGATGAAAAAAATACTATATCTACTTTTTTTAACATTTGCTATTTCTTATTCTCAAGATCAAGCATCCAATTGGTATTTTGGAGATAATGCAGGGATTCAATTTAATACTACTACTGGAACTGTTATTTCAATTACAGACGGACAGTTAAGAACAGACGAGGGTTGCACTAGTATTTCAGACCAAGATGGTAATCTATTATTTTATACAGATGGTATAACCGTGTTTGATAAAGTACATAACGTAATGCCTAATGGAAATAGCTTAAAAGGAAATCCTTCTAGCACACAATCTGCCATAATTATTCCGAAACCAGAGGATGAAGATATTTATTATATTTTTACCGTAGATACCGAATATCAAGGCTCTATAGATGAAGGTTTTCACTACTCGGAAGTGGACATGTCTCTAAATGCAGGTTTTGGTAGCGTAACGGCAACAAAAAACATACAGTTGCTTAGTAATACTTCAGAAAAACTTAGTGCAGTATTAAAAGATTGCGAATCTGGAAACATTTGGGTAATTACTTTTGCAGACAGCAGTGGAGGTGATAGAAATGATACTTTTTATGCTTATGAAGTTTCCAACACAGGAATAAACCTAACTCCCGTAGCTTCTAATTCAGGAATCAATATAGACGAAAAAAGAGGTTACCTAAAATTCTCTCCAGATGGCACAAAATTAGCAGCTGCCAATATTGGTCAAGGTTTATTTCTTTTCGATTTCGATACGGATACAGGATTAGTAAGCAATAGACAGCAAATTAATATTAATTTTAATAGCGCTACATCAAAACCGCAATCCTCCTATGGTTTAGAGTTTTCTCCAGACAGCCAATTGCTATATGTCACTACATATTATGAAACTCCAAATTCCGATTTTTCGAACCCTAATGCACAATATGGAGCATTATTACAATACGATCTAAATGCGGCAAATATTAGTGCTAGTGAAGTGGTTATAGACGACAGACAAATGTACCGAAGTGCTTTACAACTAGCTCCTAACGGGAAAATTTTTAGATCACTAAGTGAAACCTACAATACAGGAGTTCCGTTTTTAAGCACAATTGAAAACCCTAACACCATTGGTATAGGTTGTAATTACCAACATGCAAACATAGATTTAAATGGAAGAAATGCAAGACAAGGACTTCCTCCTTTTATCTCTTCCTTTTTTACTGAAAAAATTGATATTACTGGAAACGCTACAGAAACCACTTTTCTACCGCTTTGCACAGGAGATATATTTACTCTTTTTGCAGATGATATACCAGGAGCTACCTATTCCTGGTCTTATAACGGAACACCATTACCAAACTCAAGCTACGACCTAACCATATCGCAACCAGGGTCTTATGAGTTAATAATAGATTTAAACTCTGCAGATTGTGAAACTCTGGAAGGAAAAGCCATCATTGAATACTACGATATACCTACTGCCACGCAACCAAACGACTATATTGTTTGCGATGACAACAATAACGCACACTGGGCTTTCGACCTTTCCAGTCAAGACGCTCAAATTTTAGATACCCAAGACCCTAACATTTATAGTGTTCATTATTTTGAAAATCAAGTAGACGCTAACAATAATGAAAATGAAATCCTTGGAGCATATGATAATCAAACAAACCCGGAAACCATTTTTGCTAGAATACATAATATTAATAATCCTAACTGTTACGATACTACAACATTCCGTTTACAAATTTTTAATACTCCAATAGCTAATACTGTCGATGACTTTATAACATGTGATGATGGCAGTAATGATGGAGATGATACCAATGGACAAACAGATATATTACTTACTGACTTTAATAGTGATGTATTAGGCACACAAAACGCCGCAGATTACACCATAACATATCATAATTCGCTAACAGACGCCACTAATAATAATCCGCCATTAGCAAACACATATTATAATGTTACACCAATAAATGAGACTATTTTTGCGAGAATAGAAAACAACCTAAACCCTGACTGCTTTGATACTACCTCTTTTAATATTACAGTAAACCCGAAACCAAATCGCTATGACAGTAGCTTATTTCAATGTGATGAAGATGGAACTATAGACGGCAACACAGTTTTCAACCTAACAGAAGCAGAAGATGCATTAACGGGAAGTGCTACAAATGTTTCTGTAACCTTTCACACTTTATTAATAGATGCCCAAAATGAAGAAAATGAAGTAGATGCAACTAGCTTTCCAAATACAATTAATCCTCAAGAAATTTTTGCTCTAATAACAGATAACACAACAGAATGTGCTGTAATTGCAAAACTTAGACTAGAAGTTAGCACAACTCAAATACAAGACTATACGCCGCAACCTGTATGTGATGAATTAGATTCTGAAGACGGTTTAAACACCTTTAACTTAGATGATTTTACTGCAGAGATTCAAAACTTAAATAGTATTGCGCTACCTATTACCTATTATGAAAACTATAATGATGCTCTAGTAGAGCAAAACCAATTAGTATCTCCATACACAAACATAGAGCCTTACACGCAAACTATTTATGCTAGAGCTGAAGACAACAATGCATGCTATGGTATTAGTGAAATTACATTAACAATAAATAAACGCCCAGAATTAGTAGAAGACGAAACAACTTATTATTGTTTAAATTCCTATCCAGAAACAATACCGTTAGAAAGTGGTGTTATTGGCAATCCTAATGAGTTTACTTATCTATGGTCTAATGGAGAAACTACAAACCAAATTCTAATTAATGAAGCTGGAAGCTATACAGTTACCGTTACCAACTCCGAAAATTGTGAAAAATCCAGAACGATTATAGTCGAAGCTTCAAATATCGCTACTATTGATTCTATAGAGGTTCTAGATGCAGTCTCTAATAATACAATAGTTGTTAATGCTTCTGGAGAAGGAGAATATGAATATGCCCTTTTTAATGATGCTGGGTTATATGCATATTATCAAACAAGTAATACATTTACAAATGTAGCCCCTGGAGGAATCTATACTGTCTCTATTAGAGATATAAAAAACGGTTGTGGTATTGTAGAAGAAAAAGTATCAGTAATTGGTTTCCCTAAATTCTTTACACCAAATAATGATGGCGTAAATGATTATTGGCAAGTATACGGTGTTTCTAGTATCTTTCAACCAAATACTAAGATTAAAATATATAACCGCTATGGAAAATTAATAAAACAAATTAGTCCAATTGGTCAAGGTTGGGATGGCTCATTTAATGGGGAAAACCTACCTAATGATGATTATTGGTTTGCCGTTACGTTACAAGACGGAAGAGAATATTTTAATCACTTCACACTTAAAAGATAATCGCCCTTTTGAAAACAAATCGTAAACTACTTATACTATCCATTCTAATTCTGTTTGTGCAATTTACTTTCGCTCAATTACCAACAGATTGTATAGATGCTGTTATTGTTTGTGGAAATTCTAGTGTAAATTTAGACGCAAACGGTATTGGCACACAAGAGCTTTCTGGATCAAACACTTGTTCTAGTAGCGAAAACAATAGCTTATGGCTACAAGTTACTGTAGTTAATAATGGTACACTTGGTTTTACTTTAAGACCTAGAAGTGGAAGAATTGAAATTGATTATGACTTTTTTGTATTTGGTCCAAATGTAAGTTGTGGTGCAATTGGGCAAGCAATTAGATGCTCTACTACAAATCCGCAAGCTGCAAATCAAGGAAACAACCTTACGGGAATGAATGATACAGAAACAGACACTTCCGAAGGTCCAGGTGGACAAGGAAACAGTTTTGTTAGATGGCTTGATGTTCTTGCTGGAGAGACATACTATATTGTTATAGATAGACCTGTTGGTACAAGTCCTTTTACTTTAGAATGGACTGGAACTGCAGAATTTGCAGAACCACCAACTAATAATTCAGGTTCTGCTGATGCACTAAACATGGAAGCCTGTGATGTAACAGCACCTTTTGATGATGGCTCAACAACTTTTAATTTAGATAACAATACACCATCTATAATTGGTACGCAAACCAATGTAAATGTCACCTATCATGATTCCGAAAGCGATGCAAACCTTAATACTAGCCCATTAACTAGTCCATATACAAATCTTGAAAATCCAAAAACAATATATGCGAGACTTACAAATACAGCTAATGGTTGTTTTGATATTGCTCCTTTTGAATTAACAGTAAACTCAGGTCCAGATTTTGCTGCTCCAACCAATTTAGAAAGTTGCGATAATTACGACGATGGAGATGCAATGGATGGCGTTACTTTTTTTGATTTAGAATCTAAAACCGAAGAAATACTAGACGGTCAAGATGCTTCACAAGTAAATATCACCTATCACGAAACCAATGCGCAAGCTATAAGTAATATGAGCCCTTTAACAAGTCCGTATTATAGCTCCAACACTACCCTTTTTGTAAGAATTGAAGACGCTAACGAACCAGATTGTAAAAATATTACCCCTTTAAATTTAGTAACTCTGGCGCCCCCTTCAAGTAGTAATAGTTCACTTTTTCAATGTGATGAAGATGGTACCGTAGATGGACTAACCATTTTCAATCTCTTTCAAGCACAAGAATCTCTAACTATTGGAAATACAAATGCTCTAGTTAAATTTTATGAAGAACAAATAGATGCAGAAAATAGTATAAATGAAATAGATGGAAATAGTTTTACTAATACACAAAACCCAGAAACTGTATACGCGCAAATTATTAATAACAGTACAGGTTGCTTTTCTGTTGCTTCACTTACGCTGGAAGTAAGCACTACTCAAATTCAAAATTATTTTCCACCAGAAGTTTGTGATGAAATAGATTCCGAAGACGGAATAAACACCTTTAATCTTGATGAATTTACTACAGACATTCAAAACATAAATGGTATTACACTTCCTATCACCTATTATGAAACATATAACGATGCACTTTTAGAACAAAACGAATTAACAACTCCATACACAAATACAACTCCCTATTCACAAACATTATTTGCAAGAGCAGAGGATAATAATGCTTGCTACGGAATTAGTGAAGTCGCATTAATAATCAATGAACGGCCAGATATTTTAGAAGACGAAACAACGTTTTATTGTTTAAATTTTTATCCACAAACCATAACACTGTCTAGTGGAGTTATAGGAAATCCAAATGATTACATCTACTCTTGGTCTTCTGGTGAAACAACAAATGAAATTCAAGTGAATGAAATTGGTAATTACACAGTGACTATTACAAACGCTAACAATTGTGATAAATCGAGAACAATAATTGTTGAAGCTTCCAATACAGCAACCATAGATACTGTTGAAATTATAGATGGAAACATTAGCAATACCATTACCGTTTTAACTTCTGGAGAAGGGATTTATGAATATGCATTATATAACAACGATGGTGTTTTATATACGCCATACCAACCTAGTAATATTTTAAACAATGTATATCCAGGAATGTATACTATTCATGTAATGGATGTTAAAAACAATTGTGGTATTGTAAAACAAAACGTTTCCGTAATTGGCTTTCCAAGATTTTTTACTCCAAATAATGATGGCGTGCATGACACTTGGCAAGTATTAGGGATTTCTAATCCTATCCAACCAAATACAAAAATTAAAATATTTAATCGTTATGGTAAACTAATTAAACAAATAAGCCCTTCCGGGCTTGGTTGGGATGGTACTTTTAATGGAGTAAACTTACCTAATGACGACTATTGGTTTGCTATTACTTTACAAGATGGTAGAGAATATTTCAATCATTTTACCTTAAAACGATAAAATTAATCACGTACATTTACATAGTAACCTATGAAAATACGTAAACGACTTCTTGCATTAACATTTTTACTCTTTGGTATTCTTCAACTAAGAGGGCAAGACATTACTTTATACCAACAGTATAATGGTCGTATAAATTATACCGCAATTGGTAATACTTTAAATGAATTTGAAAACAATTTAGTCAGAGAATTTTGTGAAATTTTACCGAGCTCTTCAGCAGATTTAAATATACCTAACAGTGCATCAATTTTAGCAGCATATTTATATTGGGCAGGGTCTGGAACAGGAGATCAAGAAGTCACACTAAACAACAATACTATTATTGCAGATGAAATCTATACTGTAAATTATCAAGATCCCACAAACGGCACCCTAACCTATTTCTCCTGTTTTACTAACATTACAGATATAGTTTCCGCTTTAGGAAATACCAATTACACATTTAGCGATTTAGATATTTCGGAAACACTTACTAACAATCCTGGATATTGTAATAACAGAACAAACTTTGCTGGTTGGAGTATGTATATTATTTATGAAGAATCTAGCTTACCAATAAATCAAGTAAGCCTTTTTCAAGGTTTAGAAATTATTAATCGTGAAGTACAAGAAAAAACAATTATTATTGAAAACATTAATGTTTTAGATAATGATGGCGCTAAAATTGGATTTCTTGCTTGGGAAGGTGATAACGCATTAAATCTTGGAGAAACATTAACTATCAATGAAGCTGTAATCTCTAACCCTCCATTAAACTTAGCAGATAATGCTTTTAATGGAACCAATACGTTTACAAACTCGACAACTTTTTACAATGTAGATTTAGACGTATATTCCATTCAAAATAATATTGCAATTGGAGATATTTCAGCAGCTATAAAATTAACTACACAGGCAGATTTAATTATTCTAAACAACATTATTACCGTATTAAATAGCCAATTACCAGACGCTACAATAACGCTTAACAATTACACAATACCTTGTTATAGCAAAACAATAGACCTAGATTATACCGTATATAATATAAATAGTACAGAAGTATTACCTGAAAATACACCTATAGCTTTTTATGCTAATAATATTCTTATAGCGCAAAGCACAACACAAAACGAAATAGCTATTGATGGTTTAGAAAATAGAAATATATCTCTTACAATACCGGATAATATACCAGACAATTTCACTTTAAGTCTTGTGGTAGATGATATTGGAGATTCTAGCGGAATTGTAATTGAATTAAACGAAACGAACAACATAACCATTGAAAACATACAACTTATCCCGCTACCAGAAATAACAAAACTAGAAACGATGCTAAGTTGTGATATAGGTTTTAATACTGCCATTTTTAATATAACAAACCAATTAGAATTTATTGAAAATGTAGACATTAATACCATTAGTTTTTATGAAGAATTGGAAGACTTACTTAATAATGAAAATAATATAATTCAACCAGAAAATTTCCAAAGCAACGCAAGTCCGCAAACCATTTTTATGAAACAGGAAAACGAAGGTTGTGCAGCTATTTATCAATTCAACCTGTTAACAGAAAACTGCCCACCAATTATTCCTCAAGGTTTTTCACCAAATAACGACACCGTTAACGACTGGTTTAACATTCAAGGTTTATACGATATTTTCGAAAACCATGAATTGCAAATATATAATAGATATGGTACATTAATCTTTGTTGGAGACAACTCCAAAAGATGGGAAGGCAAAGCCAATCGAGGTTTAAATAATTTAGATACATTACTTCCGGTTGGCACCTATTTTTATGTACTAAATTTAAACGATTCTAACTTTAAAGTTAGAACGGGTTGGGTCTATTTAAATAGATAACCTATTTATTTTTAATGTATTTCACCGATTTAATTTGCATTTAATCTAATTTCTACTTAGTTTTGACCCATAAAATTTAAGTATAATAATTTGAAAAAGAGTCCCATAAAACAAAACCATAGACTAAGGCTACTATTTACATGTGTTTTAGTAAGTATTAGTTTTTTGCATAACTCCTTTTCGCAAAAAATTACTATAGATAATACACAAACACCTCAACAACTTATTGAGAATAATTTAATTCTAGGTTGTGTAGAGGTTTCCAATATTGTTTCTAACGTAAACGGAAGTGTAAATGGACTAACTAGTTATGGTTATTTTGAAAAAGGGACTTCTAATTTTCCTTTTGAAAATGGTATTTTACTTTCTACTGGAAACGTAACTTCTGCTGGTAATACTACAAACGAAAATAACTTACATGATGGAGATGCCAGTTGGGGAACAGATACAGATATAGAAACTGCTCTCGGCATTACAAATACAGTGAATGCGACTTCAATAGAGTTCGATTTTATTTCTGTTTCAAATCAAATTCAGTTTAACTATATCTTAGCTTCCGAAGAATACTATGCAACTTACCCTTGCGAATATTCTGATGGTTTTGCTTTTCTGTTAAGAGAAGTTGGCACAACTACGTATACAAATATTGCTGTAGTACCAGGAACGAATACACCGGTAAACACCAGTACCATACACGATGAAATTGTTGGTCATTGTGCTGCAGAAAATGAAACGTATTTTGATGGTTATAACATTGGCGACACTAATTTTAATGGTCGTACAACAGTACTTTCGGCAACAGCTAGTATTCAGCCAAACGTACAATACCAAATTAAATTAGTAATAGCAGATCAAGATGACCAAAATTATGATTCTGCTGTTTTTATTGAAGGTAACAGTTTTAATGCAACTGTAAATCTAGGAGAAGACATTACAACTTGTGCAGACTCTATTACCCTTAATGCAGATACACAAAATCCTTTAGCAACGTACCAATGGTTTTTAAATGGGACTTTAATAACAGGGGAAACACAACATGATTTAGAAAATGTTACGCAATCTGGTATGTACCAAGTTTTAGTAACTATTCCTATAAGTGATACTTTTTGCGAAATACAAGATGAAATATCTGTTACTTTAAGTTCGGAACAATCTGCAGGAGAAATTGAAGATTATGAAATCTGTGATGACATAAGTAATGATGAAGTAGAAACCTTCGATCTTTCTACTATGGAAACCGAAATTTTAGCCTCTGTACCGCCTTCCAATTATAATATTAGTTATCACGATTCAGATACTAATGCACAAAGTGGAAACAACCCGATTACTGTTCCAATTCAAAATGCAAGTAATCCGCAAATAATTCACGTAAGAATTGAAGATACAGCGAATGGTTGTTTAGCATTCTCTACCTTTAACCTTGTTGTAAATTCGTTACCAACAATTATAGACCCTACACAATTAGATATATGCGATGATGCTACTTCAGACGGTTTTACAACCATAGATTTATCGGTAAAAAACGACGAAATATCAGGAGGGAATTCGAACTACATTGTAAACTATCATTACTCGCAAACAGATGCCAATAATGTAGAAAATGCAATTCCTTTGCCATATGCAAACACCAATATAACAGAGCAACTTTTTGTAAGTGTTGTAGATGCAACAACTGGATGTGTTAGCACAACAACATTATTAATTAATGTTTTAGAAAATCCTGTTATAAATATGGACACACAACAAATTAATGCTTGTGAACCAGATGATGACGGATTAGCGACTTTCGATTTATCTACAATAATTCCAGATGTATTAGACGGTCTAACGGATGTTACGGTATCTTTTCATATAACTTATGAAGATGCAGAAACTGGTGCAAATCCAATTTCAGATTATCAAAATTTTAATAACACAGAGCCTAATACACAAACCGTTTATATTCGAGTAGTAAGTAATGCTACTGGATGTGCTTCTATATCTGGTGTAGAACTTCATGCTAATCTATTACAATCTGGCACACATATTATCAATTTTAGCGCATGTGATGATGTATCTAATGATGGTATTCATGATTTTAACTTGGAAGATATTGCTGATAATATTGCGAATAATATTGAAGACGTTATAATAACTTTCTTTGAAACTGAAGAAGACCAGACTAACAATGTAAGCGAAATTGATAAAACCTTACCTTACACAGTAACAAGTAGCCCACATACACTTTATGTAACTATTGAAACTCCTGGGTGTATTTATTTTACATCTATTAATTTATATATAAACCCTCCAACTATAATTCAACCTTTATCTCCTGTAGATTATTGCGATACAGATGATGATGGCTATACCTCTATTGCTTTAGAAGACTTTAATAGTTATGTAAGTGAAGGAATTACAAATACGGCAGTTAGTTATTTTTTAACAGAAGAAAATGCCGATAATAACGAAAACCAATTACCTCCTTTTTATACAAATACCACAAATCCGCAAATAGTATTTACAAGAGTCGTAAATACAGACACAAATTGTTATGATGTCGCTGAGTTAGAAATACATGTAATCCCAGCTCCAACTGTCATGCAACCTATGGATATAGTAATATGTGATGACGATTATGACGCTTCCTATATTGTAAATCTGGATAATAAAATAAGCGAAATAGTTACTAGCACTTCAGACTTAACAATTACGTTTCATACCTCAGAAAATGACGCTAATGCAAATGAAAATGCAATAACAAACACCGCTGCTTATAATGCAAATACACAAACAATTTATACAAGAGTAGAAAGTGAAATCACAACCTGTTTTGCTTTAGTTATTTTTGAAATAACCGTTAATACAGAACCTATTTTTACAGATATCTCTAATTTTAGACAATGTGAAGCAGATGGAGACCAAACAGCAGATTTTATTTTTAATGAAAAAGATACCGAAATCTTAAATAACCAAACAGGAAAACGTGTTTTGTATTTTGAAACAGCACAAAATGCTATCGACAGAGTTGGTATAATAGATAAAAATATAGCATATCAAAACACAGATAATCCACAAGAAATCTTTGTAAGAGTAGAAAACGTTACAGATATAGATTGTTTTGACACAAGTTCTTTACAGATAGAAGTTGGCTTAATTCCAGAATTTACAGCTCCTAATGATTTTATTGTTTGTGATGACATTTCAAATGATGCCAAAGAGATTTTTGATTTTTCTGAAAAAATAATAGAAATGTCTGCAGCTTCTACAGACAATCTAACAATAACATTCTACACCTCATTTAATGATGCAGAAAACGAACAAAATAGCTTACCACTTCAATATGAAAACATAGAAAATCCGCAACAGATTTATGCTAGAATAGAAAATGGAACCTACTGTCATGGTATCGCCGAATTTGGATTAAACATCATACAAGTACCAAATGTAAACCTTACTGGACCGCTACAAAAGTGTGATACAGATACAGACGGACTTACAAACTTTAATTTAACAGATGTCGAAGTAGATGTTTTAGGTGTAAGGCAAGATGATATAGAAATAACTTACCATCCTTCAATTGAAGACGTAGAAGCGCACACAAATATAATCACAAACCCAAGTAATTATACCAATATTACCAATCCACAAACAGCATATATCAAAATCACGAGTACTATTTCTACTTGTCATGTAGAAGTACCTATTGAACTAATTGTAAACGTCCCACCAACTATAAACGCTATTTCTAATATCGAAACTTGCGAAAGTGATAATAATACTTTTAACCTTTTAGAAACCATAGATAGCTTATTAGACGATACAACAAATGTAGCTGTTTCGTTTTATAGAAATTCTACAGATGCAGAAAATGGACAAAACTCGCTAAACGATAATTATACTTACGTCTCTAATAATGACACGATTTATGTTAGAGCTGAGAATACAACTTCTAACTGTCATATTACTTCTTCCTTTATATTACAAGTTAATAGTAATCCTATAGCATATACTGTAACAGACTTACAAACATGTGATGAAGATTATGATTCTATGGAAGAATTTAATTTAGAACAACAAACAGCAATCGTATTAGGAAGTCAAAACCCAAACGACTTTAATGTTTCTTATTTTGAATTAGAAGATGAAGCCATTACTAACGAAAATGCAATTACAGATTTAAACTACATTGCTTTCGATGGACAAACCTTTTACATACGCATCGAAAATAAAAACACACTATGTTATAGCATAACTAGTTTTAATACTATTGTACATAGAAAACCAATAGTAGAAATTGAAGACCAAACCATCTGCTTAGAAAGTCTTCCTCTTATAGTTAGTGCAAATACAGGTTTTAGTAACGACACCTATGCATGGTCTAACAGCGAAACAACTCCAGAAATTGAAATCACACAAATAGGAACCTACTCTATAAGTGTAACAACTGCTTTTGGATGCACTACTTCTACTACTTTTAATGTTATAGAATCCGAACAGGCAACTATAGAATTTACAGAACAAGTAGATTTTTCAGATCCAAATAATATAACAGTTACTATTAGTGGAATTGGCGATTACTTCTATATTCTAGATAACGGTCCTGCACAAGAATCTAACTTTTTTAATAATGTAACTCTTGGTCCACATATTATTACAGTTTTAGATGCCAATGGTTGTGCTTCTGCTACCAAAGAAATTATAATTATAGATACTCCTCTATTTATGACACCAAATAATGATGGCTATAATGATACTTGGCACATTACAGGTGTGAACCAACTTACTGGCACTATTGTGCATATTTTTGATAGATATGGCAAACTTTTAAAAACACTAACACATACTTCTCCAGGTTGGGACGGAACTTACAGAGGGCAAAACATGCCAACTAACGATTATTGGTTTGTTGCTGAAGTAATACAAGAAGGTAAAAAGTTTGAACTTAAAGGAAATTTTGCGCTAAAACGATAAGGTGTAACAACATTCTTTAACACTTCATAGTATATATAAAAGTAAGTTCTTACTTATATTTGCAATCCAATTGCGTGTAATGAAGAATTATTTCTCGGTTTTATTATCTCTTTTCACTTGTTTGCTGTTTTCTCAAAACATACAAGTAGACAATAATACGTATACGCCACAACAACTTATTGAAGATATTTTAATAAATAGTGATTGTATTAGCAATGTGATTGTAAATAATGTTGTTGGAGGAAACTTTAATGGTACAGACCAAAGTTATGGTTATTTTGATGCTACAGGAACCTCTTTCCCTATCGCTAGTGGCCTGGTGTTAAGCACCGGAAGATTATCTAACGTTCCTGGTCCAAATACAAGCTTAAGTGATGATGATGCAACTGGATGGTCTGGGGATACAGATTTAGAAACCGCCTTAGGAGAAAACAACACGCATAATGCTACTATTTTAGAATTCGATTTTCAATCGGTTAGTAATCAAATAAGTTTTAGATATTTATTTGCTTCCGAAGAATACCAAGAAGGAGATAATAGCACCTGTCAATATTCCGATTTATTTGGCTTTTTAATTCGCCCAGTAAGCGCTTCAACGTATACAAATATTGCTTTAGTACCAGGAACAAATACTCCTGTAAAAGTAACCACTGTACATTCAGGAATTCCTGGTTCTTGCCAAGCAATTAATGGAAATTATTTTGGAGGTTGGAACAATAATACTGCTCCTATAAATTTTAATGGTCAAACTACGGTTTTAACAGCAACCACTGCCATTACACCAAACCAAACGTACCATGTAAAACTAGTCATTGCAGATGAGTTTAATTACAGGTACGATTCTGCTGTTTTTTTAGAAGCCGGAAGTTTTACCTCAAACATTAACCTCGGTATAGATAGGCTAATAGCAACAAGAAATCCCTTGTGCGAAAACGAAACCCTAGAACTAGATGCAACACAAACTGGAGCTACAGGATATACTTGGTTTAAAAATAGTCTGCCTATTGCTGGAGAAACAAACCCAACCTATACTATTGTGGATCAAGGTATATATAGCGTTGCTATTACCTACCCTACTTCCTGTATAACCTCTGGGGAAATCAATGTAGAATATGCTCCAAAACCTATAGTAAACGACTACTCCTTAGTTGCTTGCGATTTAAACCAAGACGGAATTACAAGATATAATCTGTTCGATGC
Source organism: Oceanihabitans sp. 2_MG-2023 (assembly GCF_030547245.1). Taxonomy (GTDB): domain Bacteria; phylum Bacteroidota; class Bacteroidia; order Flavobacteriales; family Flavobacteriaceae; genus Oceanihabitans. The sequence continues at coordinate 2,631 of NZ_JAUOQT010000008.1, read as the reverse complement.
CGAACCAAATATTATTACTAACAACAGAGATTATGTTACCGATTATTATCTGTTTGAAGCCGATGCTGAACAAGGTATAGGCGAAATACCTAATCCAACATCTTTTGAAAACAATACGATTTTACAATCCGTTTTTGCTCGTGTAGAAAATGAGTTTGGCTGTTTCGCTGTAGCGGAAGTAATTTTAGATATTTCAACAAACACAGTTATTATTCCACCATTTCCAGCATGTGATAATGCACCTGTAGACGGTTTTACCGAATTTGATTTAAATCAGCTACGCTCCCAAATAGAAACACAAGTTCCTGCAGGATCCGTAATTACATTTTTTCCTTCGGAAGCAGATTTACTAGCAGAAACAAATAGTATCAATGGAAACTACACAAATACATCTCAAGATTTAGAAACCATCTATGTGCTTATTATTAATGGAAGTGATTGTTTTGCTGTAAGCACAGTAACTTTAACTACAGAAGAATCCCCTATTCTCTTAGAAGATGAAACTATAAAATATTGCGTAAACAATTATCCAAATACCATTCCATTAAAAGCAGGAATACAAACAGGCTCTCCGGGAGATTTCACTTATCAATGGCGCTTAAACAACCTAGCAACAACCTTTAGTAGCGAGACTATATATATTAATGAAATTGGCATCTATACAGTTATTGTTACACTTCCTAATGGCTGTACTGCAACTAGAGATATCCTTGTTGAAGCTACCGAAAGTGCTTTTGTAGAATCGGTTTCGGTTTCGGGTATTGCTCCAGAAAACTCAATAAGCATTACTGTTTCAGGTAATGGAGATTATGAGTTTGCGATAGATTCTATTAGTGGTTTATACCAAGAAAGTAATACCTTTACTAATGTTTCAGCAGGTGAACATATGGTTTACATTCGTGATAAAAATGGTTGTGAAACCGTTCAAGAACTTATTTATGTATTAGGTTTCCCATCTTATTTTACTCCTAATGGAGATTATTACAACGAAACTTGGATGCCTTTAGGTGTAGATTTAGACTTTAAAGCAACTATGATTATTCAAATTTTTGATAGATATGGTAAACTTTTAAAACAAATAACCCCACAAAATCAAGGATTTAATGGTACATTTAATGGCGAAAATTTACCATCTTCAGATTATTGGTTTGTTGTTAGCTTTTCTAACGGAAAAACATACAAAGGTCATTTTGCTTTAATTAGATAATGGTAACATACGCTTAACTTTGTATTTATTTATTATTTTTTAATTTGCAGTCTAATTTTTTTAAATGAAATATTCAATTTCCCTATTCTGGTTCTTACTCTTTTTAAACACAACTATCGCTTCTAATAAAACGCTTAAATTAGAGTGTCCAGCTCCTGTTATTACATCTTTTTTCCCTTCAAGTGGTCCTGAAAACACAATAGTTTACATAGATGGAAGCAATTTTAATGCTGCTGCTACAGTAGAATTTGATGGTGTTAGTACGACTTTTAATATCATTAACGATAATGTAATTGAAGCTTTTATTCCTGCAGGAACTTCTACTACATCTAACATAACCATTACAAGCACAGGTGGCTGTGTGGGAAATTCTACAACTGACTTCTCGGTATTAGAATCAGAATGTGATTCTCCAGATGTTTATATTTCAGAAATTTATGATGTAAATGGAGGTAGTACTGGTCTTATAGAACTTTACAATCCGACTAATACAACACTTACATTTAATGGTGAATATGAATTACAACGCTTTAGAGATGTTGGAGATGCAACTCCGAGTGTTACACATATCTTACCTGGTTCTATTGGCCCTCTTCAAACCTATTTAGTGAAAATTGGTGGCCCTACGGCTTGTGGACTAACAGAAGATACTGAAATGGGATTAGGTATTAATGGTAATGATGAAATTAAGCTTTTAAAAAACGGAGCACTTATTGATGTTGTAAATGCTCCTAATAATGTAGGATATACGGTAAAAAGAAATCCTGATGCTGTTGTTCCTAATAGTACGTTTGTTTCTTCAGATTGGGATACCAACACAAATGAAAGTTGTGCAGATCTTGGTTCGCATACCGCAGATCCAATTCCGGATAATACACCAACAATTACACAACCAACTTCACAAACCATTTGTGAAAATGGTACAGCTACTTTTACAATTGCTATATCTGGTACCGAAACATATACCTACCAATGGAAAGTTTTAAACAGTGCTGGAAATTGGGTAAATGTAACGAATGATGCTAATTATTCTGGAGTAACAACAGACACCTTAACCATTACTAATGCGCCATTAACTTTTGATATGAATCAATATTATTGCGAAGTCACTTCTGCATCTTGTGACTTGGTTACTAATGCGGCACAGTTACTTGTTGGTAACGCAGAAGTAGATACTCTTTCAAACGAAACCGTTTGTACAAGTTATACCTTACCAACGCTTACTAACGGAAACTACTATACGGCAACCAATGGTGGAGGAACTGCACTAACTGCAGGAAGTGCTATTACAACAACACAAACCATTTATATCTATAATATAATTGGAACCGCTCCTAATACTTGTTCTAACGAATCTAGTTTCACAATAACTGTTAGCGGAACACCTCCTGTAGATACCGTTTCTAGCGAAACTGTTTGTGCTA
>NZ_JAUOQT010000007.1 GCF_030547245.1 Oceanihabitans sp. 2_MG-2023 | reverse complement strand
GTAGTAACATTAGCTACATCGGTACTTGGTAGAATTTCCGATCCTCCGGAAGTGGTTCCAATGGAGATAAAATAACCTGTCGCATTTGCAATGGCATTCCAAGAAATTGCAGTAGAAACCGAAACGTTGGCGTCATTATTTAAAGGAGTAGTTAGCATTGTACAATTCGGAATTAAAGCTTCCGTTGTAAAACTTTCTTCAAAACATGCTGTTGCATTTCCTGCCGCATTATACGGAATTATAGTAACATAAATTGTTGTGTTTTCTGGTAAATCGGAAGTCGGATTGTAAGTAGTAACATTTCCAACATCCTCGTTATTTACTATTTCTGTGCCACCAGCAGTAGTTCCTATATTTAGAGAATATCCTGTAGCATTGCTAATTGCATTCCAAGAAACATTAGAAGAAACCGAAACATTCGTATCATTATTTATTGGTAAAATTAAGGACGTACAATTCGGTTCTAAAACTTCGGTAGTAAAATGGGAAACACAAATAGTTCCTAATCCAGAAATAGTACTATAAGCGAATACTTCAACAAATATTAAGGTATTCGATGGTAAATCAAAAGGCAAATTGAGTGAAGTTATACTTGCATCTAAAGTAACAATATATAACTCTGAACCACCTAAACTAGTCCCAACATATATTTCATAATTTGTTGCATTTTCACTTACATCCCAAGTCAATATGGAATCCACAGGAACATCAATTTCTGCACTGATAGGAGAAGTTAATTCCACACAACCCACTTGAAGAGATTCTATTGTAAAACTTTCTTCAGAACAAGTTGTTGCATTTCCTGCCGCATTATACGGAATTATAGAAACATAAATTATTGTGTTTTCTGGTAAATCGGAAACCGGATTGTAAGTAGTAACATTAGCTACATCGGTACTTGGTAGAATTTCCGACCCTCCGGAAGTGGTTCCAATGGAGATAAAATAACCTGTCGCATTTGCAATGGCATTCCAAGAAATTGCAGTAGAAACCGAAACGTTGGTGTCATTATTTAAAGGAGAAGTTAGCGTTGTACAATTCGGAATTAAAGCTTCGGTTGTAAAACTTTCTTCAGAACAAGCTGTTGCATTTCCTGCCGCATTATATGGAATTATAGAAACATAAATTATTGTGTTTTCTGGTAAATCGGAAACCGGATTGTAAGTAGTAACATTAGCTACATCGGTACTTGGCAGAATTTCCGACCCTCCGGAAGTGGTTCCAATGGAGATAAAATAACCTGTCGCATTTGCAATGGCATTCCAAGAAATTGCAGTAGCAACCGAAACGTTGGTGTCATTATTTAAAGGGGAAGTTAGCGTTGTACAATTCGGAATTAAAGCTTCCGTTGTAAAACTTTCTTCAGAACAAGTTGTTGCATTTCCTGCGGCATTATACGGAATTATAGTAACATAAATTGTTGTGTTTTCTGGTAAATCGGAAACCGGATTGTAAGTAGTAACATTAGCTACATCGGTACTTGGTAGAATTTCCGATCCTCCGGAAGTGGTTCCAATGGAGATAAAATAACCAGTCGCATTGGCTATGGCATTCCAAGAAATTGCAGTAGCAACCGAAACGTTGGTGTCATTATTTAAAGGAGAAGTTAGCGTTGTACAATTCGGAATTAAAGCTTCGGTTGTAAAACTTTCTTCAGAACAAGTTGTTGCATTTCCTGCAGCATTATACGGAATTATAGAAACATAAATTGTTGTGTTTTCTGGTAAATCGGAAACTGGATTGTAAGTAGTAACATTAGCTACATCGGTACTTGGTAGAATTTCCGATCCTCCAGAAGTGGTTCCAATGGAGATAAAATAACCAGTCGCATTGGCTATTGTATTCCAAGAAATTGCAGTAGCAACCGAAACGTTGGTGTCATTATTTAAAGGAGAAGTTAGCGTTGTACAATTCGGAATTAAAGCTTCCGTTGTAAAACTTTCTTCAGAACAAGTTGTTGCATTTCCTGCCGCATTATACGGAATTATAGAAACATAAATTGTTGTGTTTTCTGGTAAATCGGAAACCGGATTGTAAGTAGTAACATTAGCTACATCGGTACTTGGCAGAATTTCCGATCCTCCGGAAGTGGTTCCAATGGAGATAAAATAACCTGTCGCATTTGCAATGGCATTCCAAGAAATTGCAGTAGCAACCGAAACGTTGGTGTCATTATTTAAAGGAGAAGTTAGCGTTGTACAATTCGGAAGAAATCCTTCTGTAGTAAAAGACTCCTCTGTACAACCTGTGATACTTCCTAAAGAATTATATGGAGTAATGTTTACAAATATTTGGGTATTACTTGGTAAGTCTGCTATAGGATTGTAGGTAGTAGTATTGCCAACATCTTCATTAGCTACAATATCAGTACCACCAGAAGTCGTTCCAATATTAATATAATATCCATTCGCATAACTAGCAGCATTCCAAGAAATATTAGTAGAAGCAATTACATTGGTGTCATTATTTGCAGGAGTAATTATAGTAGTGCAAACAGTTGGACTAGCTGTATTTGTAGTAGTGAAACTTTCTTCGGTACAATTTAAAACTGTACCGTTATAAAAATAAGGTGTTATGGTAACAAAAACCTGTGTATTGGAAGGAAAATCGAATCCTAAAGAATAACTTTCTACATCTCCAACATCTATGTTATTTAGTATGTCTGTACCTCCAGAAGTAGTACCAATACTCAAATAATAACCACAAGCACCAAGACTTTCTGTCCAAGTTAACACTTCATTTATAGGAATATTTGTGCTGCCGTCTATGGGAGAAATAAGAGAAGTACAAGTTTCTGTAGGAGAGGTAATATTTAGCGTAATATCATTTCTAATTAGTAATAAGTTTTTACCACTAGTTCCTGGCGGATTTGTATTATCAAAAGGAACCAAATCACTAGTTATTTCGGAATGGTATACTGCAGTATCACAACTATTAACAGAAGGAATAGTATAGTTAGGAGAATCTGGCGCTCCAGGAATAGCAATGCCATCTTTAAACCAGGTATAATGGTTTTGGGCTCCTGCACAAACGGTAGTAAGGGTAACACTGTCTCCTGCATTGGCATTTATGGTATCTATAGTATCTACTTTTGCTTGTGGTGCATACCAATATTGGGTCATTATTGGTAACTCTGAAGAACCAAAAGTATTGGTTTGTGATAAAAGATATACTAAATCATTATGCTGATTTTCAATATGTCCAAATTCAAAAGCATTATTATGATAATAGAATCGAAAATAATTCGCATTACTTCCTGCCAAACTAGCAAAATCTGGCATGGGTCCAGAAAGATTATTAAAACTTACATCTATAATATTCGAAGCACTAATTCCATAATAATTAGACTTTACAGTAAACAATTGATCGAGCAAATCGGTACCAGAAAACAGATTATAACTAGCAACGATATTTACTAATTTGACACAATCTAAAATATATAAAGATTCCACCTGGTTGTTAGAAATATTTAAATAGGCTAGTTCTCCATTTTGCGTTAAGTCTAACCCGGTAGTTGTAAAGAGATTATTAGAAATAATTAAATGTCTTAAAGCTATATTATTAGTAACATCTAAATCTGGTAATAAATTATAACTTAATGTAACATATTCTAAGAGAATATTTTGTGTTAAATCAATATTTGGCAATTGATTTCTTGAAAGGTCAATATCCTCTAATAACACGTTTTGCGTTAAATCTAGTGTAGTAAAATTATTATTGTCTAATTCTAAGTCCTGTAATAGTATATTCTGACTAAGATCAATAGTATCCATATCATTATTTCCTAGATCTAGATTTATTAATAATAGGTTTTGCCTGAGGTCTACAATTAAAGGAGTTATATCGTTATACGTGAAATCTAAATCGACTAAATTTGGTATTACTGAAAAATCTATAAGATGTTGTATATCGTGTCTAAAGATATAAATTTCTGTAAGTGTCGAAGAATTTGGCAATAGTAGATTCTCTACCATGGTTTCCGATAAACGAATTTCTTCTAAATTTATATAATTAGAGATGTCAATAGTAGGAATATCAATATTGCTAAGAGAAAGATATACTAAATTGGTATAAACATTTGGTAAGGTAATTACGGTACTGACTTCACTTCTATTTATAATTAGGTTTTCTAAATTTGCTATTAGAGAAAAATCTAAGGTAGCATCATTTATTCTCGCAATAGTTATATCGGTTAAGGTATTTGTGACAGGCAAAATTAAATCGTCTACTAGTCCATGATAATTTATGGTAATGTCTATGGCATTTATATTTTGGGAAAAATCTAAAGTAGTTATAGAAGAATTTCCAACCACAGCAGTATTACTCGATAAATAAATATTTTCTAATGCAATGTTTTGAGAAAAATCAATACTATTTAATGCATCATTACTTCGATTATTAATTGCTGTTAATTGGGTTAAAGCATTTAAATGAATATCTACAATTGGGTTATTACCTAAATCTAAATCAATAAGGTTTACAAAAGCATTAATTCCTGTAATATTAGAAATAGCAGTGCCTCCAAGCGTTAAGTTCGTAATAGCTTGCGCGTCTACATCTAGAATATTTCCGTTTAGACCATTAGTATCAATACCTTGATTTACTAATTCTTGCTCAAAATTCACATCGGGAATCGCTGTTGTTTGCGATTGCGCTAAAGTAAAACTAAAAAAGAATACCAATAAAAAATAATATAACTTCATGTATACGAAAATAGTTACAATAAATTATTTAGTGAAATTATTAAAGTATTAATATTGAAATAGTTCTATATTTTTATCAATATTATATTGTTTATAACTCCATTAATAGATACTGTTTTTCACTTTATATAAAACTGAAATTTATGTATTTTGCACATCAAAAATTTACTAAAGCACTATTTTTAGATAAACAACAAGTACCCATCCAAAAGTTATAAATAAAAACACATGAACCATTCATTCTTGATTATATATTCGTTTAATCAACTGTGTATATGAATGCAACATCTATCCTTTAATAAAAAAATAATTACACTATATGAAAGTATGCATTGCCGAAAAACCTAGTGTTGCTAGAGAAATTGCTTCTGTTTTAGGAGCAAATTCGAAGCGTGATGGTTATTATGAAGGCAATGGTTATGCAGTAACTTATACCTTCGGGCATTTATGTACTTTAATGGAACCCAATGACTATAAACCCTATTGGAAAAGTTGGGACCTTAACAACTTACCCATGTTACCAGAAAAGTTTAAAACCAAAGTGGTTTCCAATTCTGGAATACAAAAACAGTTTAAAATTGTAAAAAGCCTTTTTGATAAAGCAGATGTGGTAATAAATTGTGGGGATGCAGGACAAGAAGGAGAACTCATACAACGTTGGGTTTTAGAACAGGCAAATTATAAAGGAGAAGTTCAACGACTTTGGATTTCATCACTTACTACAGAAGCTATAAAAGAAGGTTTTAATAATTTAAAGCCTTCAAAAAATTACGATAATTTATATTACGCAGGTTTTTCACGAGCAATTGGAGATTGGCTTTTAGGAATGAATGCCACAAGATTATATACGGTAAAACATGGAGGATACAAACAAGTACTTTCGGTTGGAAGAGTGCAAACTCCTACTCTAGCAATGGTTGTAAATCGTTTTAAAGAAATTGAAAACTTTAAACCACAACCGTATTGGGAATTACAAACCATGTATCGAGACACCTTATTTAGTTATGAAGAAGGTCGTTTTCTTAAAATGGAAGATGGCGAAATACTAGCCAATAAAGTGAAAGAAGCTCCTTTTGAAATTGTTTCTATTACGAAGAAAAAAGGAACCGAATATGCTCCAAAACTATTCGATTTAACTGGTTTACAAGTATATTGTAATACGAAGTTTGGGTTTTCTGCAGACGAAACTTTAAAGATTGTTCAAAAACTATACGAACAAAAAGTAGTTACCTATCCTAGAGTAGATACTACATTTTTACCAAATGATGTATACCCAAAAGTAGAAGGGATTCTTAAAAATTTGACAAAATATGCGAGCTTAACAGCACCACTACTTGGTAAGAAAATTAAAAAATCATCTAAAGTTTTTAATGATAAAAAAGTAACCGATCACCATGCAATTATTCCAACAGGAATGCAAATGAATTTACAATACAACCAGCAACAGGTTTATAATATTATTGTAAAACGATTTATCGCTGTTTTTTATGAAGATTGTTCGGTTTCCAACACTACAGTTATTGGTAAAGCTACCGATGTAAATTTTAAAACTACAGGAAAAGAAATTTTAAAAAAAGGATGGCGTGTTGTCTTTGAAAATAAAGACAAACCAACCAAAGAAAGTGGCATGCTTCCTACATTTGTTAAAGGAGAAAATGGTCCGCATACACCTTCTTTTTTAGAAAAACAAACCAAACCACCAAATCAATTTACAGAAGCTTCCCTCCTACGTGCTATGGAAACAGCAGGAAAACAAGTAGATGATGATGAGTTGCGAGAATTAATGAAAGATAACGGAATAGGAAGACCTTCAACTCGCGCCAATATTATTGAAACATTATTTAAGCGTAAATATATAAAGCGAAATAAAAAGCAGATTTTACCAACTACAACAGGAATTCAATTAATCGATACTATTCAAAATGAATTATTGAAATCTGCAGAACTTACAGGTTCTTGGGAAAAGCAATTAAAAGATATTGAAAAAGGAGAGTTTAGCGCTAGTGTTTTTATAAAAAACATGAAACGAATGGTAGATCAATTGGTATATGAAGTACGTAGTGAAACCAAACGAGCGAATATTAGTTATGCAACAACAGTTAAGAAGACATCCACTAAAAAAGCAACTAAAAAAACGGCTGGAGTAACTACAGAAACTTGCCCCAAATGTAAACAAGCTAAACTTATAAAAGGAAAATCTGCTTATGGTTGTGCTAATTATGCAAATGGATGTAAACTTATTTTACCGTTTAGTTTTGAAGGGAAAAAGATATCAGACAAACAATATATTCGTTTACTACAAAAAGGATCTACAGTCCATCTAAAAGGCTTTAAAACAGCAAACGGAAAAGTAGATGGATTACTTCGTTTTGATGATAATTTTAGATTAGTATTGGAGCCAAAAAAGACAGCTGCAGACAAAATACCAGACTCTTTAACTTGTCCGAAATGCAAAAAAGGAACGGTTATAAAAGGAAAAACAGCCTATGGTTGTTCTGCTTATAAATCAGGATGTGACTTTATATATACTTTTGATGATTTGCGTACAAAAGCAAAAAACCAAAAACTAACTAAAGCTTTGGTTTTTAAAATTTTGAGTAGTTATAATTAAAGTTTTAATTCAACTTTAAAATAAAGCCTTACTCTGGTTTTCTACCGTGAATTTCTTCAAAAACAGTATCAAAATTATCACGTAAATACGCACGAAGTTTCAATCTGTAATCGTTTTTTAGCCAATCTACAAAGTTGTAGGTACTTTTACTAATACATTTGGTATATCTACCAATTCTATAATCAATATCGTCACCTAGCATTTTTGCCAAACCAAGAGCATCATATACGTCTTCCGAATTTTCGATACAAATTTTGGCATGATGAATAATGGAACGTTCAAGTACCACTTTAGAAGATTCTCCTCTTTTAATAGAGTCTATATATGTTTTTTTAATATCAAAATAGACTTCTTTAGATTTAGAAAACTCAGCTCTAAGCTCATCAGGCATTTCATATCTAAAGTTATCTTCAATGTCTTCATCATTTATAAGACCATCTAAGTAGAAATTTGGTGTTCTAAAAATACGTTGCCAATCTAAGTCTGCTCCCCAAGGTCCAAATCGGTGTAAATTGTTTCCTAAATCGATAACCTGAAAAGTAGATTTGTTTTTTAAGATACGAGAACCTCTACCAATCATCTGGTAATACAGTGTTAACGATTTTGTTGCTCTATTTAAAATAATTGCTTCTACTGTTGGCTCATCGAAACCTGTAGTTAAAATACTTACAGATGTTAAGATGGCATCTGGCGTTTCATGAAACCATTTTAAAATAGCTTTACGTTCTTTTTTGGTGTTGGTATTGTCTAAGTGTGCAACAGGATATCCTGCTCTTCTAAAAGTATCATAAACATGTAAAGATGTATTAATTCCATTATTAAAGATTAATGTTTTTTTACCTTTACATCTTTCTTCGTAAGCCTGAATAAGCTTAGAGAGCATGTCTGTGTTTGTGTATAGATCTTCGGAAGACTTTACGGTATAATCTCCATTTGCACCTACTATTAATGAGGTTAAGCCTACATTATAAGAATATACTTCTGCTTGCGCTAAAAATTCATTTTCAATAAGATGTTCAATAGTTTCACCAACAATAAGCTCGTTATAATTGTCATTCATTGGAAGCTTAATATTCGAACTTAAAGGTGTAGCTGTAACTCCAAGTATAAAAGACTTTTCGAAAAACTTAAATAGTTTTGTAAAAGAGTTATAATGCGCTTCATCAATAATTACTAGTCCAATGTCAGATATATCTAATTTGTCTTCTTGTAGTCTATTGTTTAAAGTTTCCACCATTGCCACAAAACAACTATATTTTGCTTGGTCATCTAGGTTTGCTTTACTACTTACAATTTTATTTTCTACACCAAAACTGGTAAGCATACTTGAAGTTTGTTTACATAATTCGATTCGGTGTGTCATCACTAAAACTTTCTTTTTGTGATGCTTTAAATATTGTCTAACAATTTCAGAAAAAATAACGGTCTTTCCTCCTCCTGTTGGTAATTGGTACAAAAGATGGTAGTCTTCTGGAGCATCTTCAAAAGCCTTGAAAATTCTATTAATTGCTCCTTTTTGGTAGCTATAAAGGTTTTTACCTTCGTTTCTTTCTTCTTGTTCTGTAGTATTAATAACGTTTCCCATAAAAATTTTAAGATGTGCAAAAATAACATCTTTTTACTGTTTATAAAGGGTATTTAAGAAGAAATTTAAAAAAAAATAGTTATTTACTCTTTAATTATAAGGATCGAAGCTTTTACCCCTTTGGCTAAATTCCATTGGTTTCCGGAAATAACATTACCAAAATCGTCTAGAATTTGAAATTCTGCTGTATTTGGAGAAACTTGTCCAGTATCTAGAGCAAAAAAATCAATTTTATTAATGCCTTCTACTAACTTAAACTTAAATCCACTGTAGTCAGGAGTTAATAACACAGTTGCTTTTACAATATCGTCGTTAATAAATACACGAATATGATCTCCATCAAAAGCACCATAATCCCTATAGACTATATTTATATTTTCGGAAGCTGTTTTGTGGTCTCCAAAAAATTGTGTCGTTGTATTACCTCTAAATTGTTTCTCCTTTTTAAGGTCGGTATAACTTGCATGCTTATTAATCTTGTCTTGGTATAATTCTCCAGGGTTTCCAAATTCTTCTTGGCTAAACATAGAAAATTCTTTTTTTGGCAAATCCATAGGATGATTTTGCTTCGGTACTGTCATCCCATTTATGTTATCTTCTTTAGGAACAACAAAACCTTGGTTGTTTATTGGCTTGCCTTCATCTTCTTTAGCTTCTTCTTCTATCTCTCCTTCTTCACTTTCTATAACAGGAATTGCTACAGACTTTTGCTCACTATCAATTTGTGCCTGAAGGTTGAAACTTAAAAAACATATAAAAATTAAAAAGAGTACTCGCATGATATATTTAGAATAATTCTATTCTCTGTTTTCAAAAATCGTTCCTAAGTTTCAATTATGCAATTTTAATACCCTCTTTTTAATTTATTTAACGTAATACATGTGTTTAACAGAACTTATAGTGCTGTTAATTCGTTTGTTTTTATCTTATTAATGTTAAAATGTGTTAAATTACTATTATGTATTGCATAGTACTGTAACAATTTGATTTTTGTATCGTCTATTAAGTATAACAATCAAAAAACAAAAATCATGAGAACTTTAAACAACAATCAATTATCTGGAACTTTAAATAACACAAAAAGCCACGCTTGGAATAGCAAAAGACGTTTCAGATAATCATTTAAAAGAAAACATCAATCAATCAATCAATCAATCAATCTAAAACAAAAATTATGAGAACTTTAAACAACAATCAGGTATCAGGAACTTTAAATAACACGAAAAGTCACGCTTGGAATAGCAAAAGACGTTACAGATAATTATTTAAAAGAAACATCAATCAATCAATCAATCAATCAATCAATCAATTAATCCATAAAAAAACCACCAGAGTTATGAGAACATTAGCAAAACTATCTAAAAAAGTAAGTGGTATTGTAGAAGAGCAAAACCTTGTAAATAGACATGTTATTCGTTTTTGTAACACTAACACTACCCTTTGGAAAGGCGCGAACAGGTTCGCACATTAAAAGAATTAGTCACTCTTAAAAAAGTCAATTAATATAAAAGTTAATTGGCTTTTTTTGTGGTATCGTTTTTGTGAATGTATACATCTATTAATCTTAAATATTTACTAGCATGAGATACTCAAAATCTTCACCAACAGTAAATGCAGGTTCTATGGCAGACATTGCATTCTTATTATTAATCTTTTTTTTGGTAACTACAACTATCGCTTCCGATGAAGGCATAAACAGGAAACTACCCAGAGAATGCCCTCCAAATGTAGATTGTTCTACAGATTTAAACGAACGCAATGTGTTACGAATTGTTCTAAACGGAAAGGATGAAATTTTAGTAGAAAATGAATTGGTAAGTGTTTCGGACATTAAAAATTTAACTAAAGATTTTATTGATAACAACGGCGAAGCTACCTGCTTGTATTGTAACGGAAAACAAGCAACTACTTCTTCTGATAAGCCAACCGAAGCTGTTATTTCCCTTCAAAATGATAGAAATACCAGCTATACGCTTTTTGTAAAAGTGCAAGATGAAATTACAAAGGCCTATTATGAATTGCGAAATGCATACAGCAAGAATAAATTCAACAAAACGGAGGATTCATTAACACCTCGAGAAATGAAAGAGATTCGAGAAGCGTATCCTTTTATAATTAGTGAAGCGGAAACGAAATATATAATACGATAAATGCTATTTAATTCTTTTAGAAAGAAGCCTTAATACGCTAACAACTTCAACAATTCCCCTTCAAACTTATCTCGAGATAAGTACTGGTCCTCTAGCTGACCAATAAAAGGAATTGGTGTTTTCATACTCGCGACACGTTTTACAGGAGCGTCTAATTGCTCGAAGCAATTTTCCATAATTAAAGCAGAAATATCACTAGCAATTCCGCCAAAAAGCGAATCTTCTTGCAATATGATTGCTTTACCTGTTTTCTTTACAGAAGTATAAATAGTTTCAGTATCTAAAGGTTGTAACGAGCGCAAATCAATAACATCTGCATCTATATCACTATGTTTTTCTAAAGTACTTAAAGCCCAATGCACAGCGGCTCCATAAGCGATTATAGAAACCGCATCGCCTTCTCTTAAAAGCGAAGCTTTACCGAGTGGTAATGTATAATAATCTGTTGGCACTTCTTGACGGATACTTCTATACAGCGCTTTATGCTCAAAGAATAGTACTGGATTTGGGTCATTAATTGCTGTAGCTAAAAGTCCTTTTGCATCATAAGGAAACGCTGGATATACTACTTTTAAACCTGGAGTTTTTGTAAACCAAGCTTCGTTAGTTTGGCTATGAAAAGGTCCAGCAGCCACTCCTGCTCCACAAGGCATACGTAATACTACATCTGCATTCTGGTTCCATCGATAATGGCTTTTTGCTAAATAATTTACTACAGGATTAAAACCAGAAGTTACAAAATCTGCAAATTGCATTTCTACCACACTCTTTATACCAGCTATAGAAAGTCCCATCCCTGTTTCTACAATTGCAGATTCACAAATAGGTGTATTACGAACTCTATCTTTTCCAAAGGCATTTACAAAACCATCAGTAATTTTAAAAACACCACCATATTCTGCAACATCTTGCCCCATGATAACTAAATCATCATAACGTTCCATGCTTTGTTTTAATCCTTCAGAAATAGCATCAACCAATCTTAATTCTTTTGTTTCTTTGTTAGGAATAACTTCCTGATATACATAATTTTTATATACATCACTTAACTCTTCACTTTCAGATGGCAATATTGCTTCTTCCGCATAGGCTAAATCTAAATGCTCATTAATTTCATGAACTATTTCCTCTTTTAGTTTCACCTCTAAAACTTCGTCAAGAATACCTTCGTTCTTTAAAAATTCTTGATAGTTTTCTAAAGGATCTTTCGCTGCCCAAGCATCTAATAAGTCTTGAGGCACATACTTTGTTCCACTAGCTTCTTCATGACCTCGCATCCTAAACGTTTTAAATTCTAGTAAAATAGGGCGTGGATTTTTCCGAATGTCTTCCGCGAAAGCGTTCACTTTAGTATAAACTTCTAAAATATTGTTTCCATCAATAATATGGCTTTCCATTCCATAACCTAAAGCTCTATCTGCTAAATCCTTGCAATTATATTGCTCACTTGTTGGAGTAGATAAGCCATAGCCATTGTTTTCGATACAGAATAAGACAGGTAATTGCCAAACCGAAGCTACGTTTAAAGCTTCGTGAAAATCTCCTTCGCTAGTTCCGCCTTCACCAGTAAAAACGGCGGTTACTTGTTTTTTGTTTTTTAACTTACTTGCTAGAGCAATCCCATCAGCAACCCCTAATTGTGGTCCTAAATGCGAGATCATACCTACAATATTGTATTCTTGAGTTCCAAAGTGAAAACTTCTGTCTCTACCCTTTGTAAATCCGCTAGCTTTGCCTTGCCATTGTGCAAATAATCTATATAATGGTATTTCACGAGTAGTAAAAACCCCTAAATTACGATGCATTGGCAAAATATATTCTTCGTTTAACATGGCTTTTGTTACTCCAACAGAAATAGCCTCTTGGCCAATACCAGAAAACCATTTAGAGATTTTTCCTTGTCTTAACAGAATGAGCATCTTCTCCTCTATCAGTCTAGGTTTCAGCATGCTTTTATATAAATCGATTAAGATTTCATTACTTAACCCTTCTTTGTTGTAGTTCATGATTGCTTTAGAAAACGTTTCCAATACCTTGTATTTTTATATATCAAATGTAACTAATTTTTCATGTTATGCCACTTTTAAGTTTATTTTTACTCAAGATTTTCGTTACATTTGTAATTCGACTTATAAAATAAAAGATTTATGGATAGAATACCTAGTGTGAACCTGAAAGACTTTGTTTCAGGCGACGTAACAAGAAAGCAAAAATTTGTAGATGAAATAGGTAAAGCTTATGAAGAAATAGGTTTTGTTGCACTGAAAGGGCATTTTTTAGAGGATACTTTAGTAAATAATTTATACGGAGAAGTAAAGAACTTTTTCGACCTTCCTGTAGAAACAAAACGCAGCTATGAAGTACCAGGTATTGGAGGGCAACGTGGCTATATATCTTTTGGTAAAGAAAGTGCTAAAGGAAAAAAAGAAGGAGATTTAAAAGAATTTTGGCATTTTGGTCAGTTTGTAGAAAACAACCCTAAATTAGAAGAAGAATATCCTGCAAATGTTTCGGTTAAAGAATTACCAGAGTTTAACAAAATTGGAAAAGAAACCTATAGAATGCTAGAAAAAACGGCTAAATACGTTTTACGAGCTTTGGCTTTATACCTAAACTTAGAAGAAACATATTTTGACCAATACATACATAATGGTAATTCTATTTTAAGACCAATACACTACCCTCCTATTATTAATGAACCAAAAAATGCAGTTCGTGCTGCTGCTCATGGTGACATTAATTTAATAACCCTTTTAATGGGTGCGCAAGGAAGAGGTTTACAAGTGCAAAAACATGATGGTGAATGGATAGACGCTATTGCAGAACCAGACGAATTAATGATTAATGTTGGTGACATGCTTTCTCGTCATACCAACAATAAATTAAAATCTACGATACACCGAGTTATTAATCCGCCAAGAGAACTTTGGGGAACTTCTCGTTATTCTATGCCATTTTTTATGCACCCAATAAGTGATATGAAATTAAATGTTTTAGAAAGTTGTATAGATGAAGATAACCCAAAATTATATGAAGATATCACTGCTGGTGAATTTTTACATGAACGCCTTGTAGAATTAGGCCTAATTAAAAAATAGTCCATGGACTTACAAGACCAACTTAAAAACTTGTTTCCAGACCATGTAGAAGAAACTCCTAAAAAAGAAGATGCTACAGAAAAAGGAATTTGGATGCAAGACGATCCTATTCTTTGTAAATACGAAAAACGCAAAGGTAAACCTATTACTATTTTAGATGGATATACTGGAGCTACTGAAGATTTTAAAGCCCTTGCAAAAGAACTGAAGACCAAATTAAGTGTTGGTGGAAGTTTTAAAGAGGATAAAATTATCATTCAAGGTGATTATAGAGATAAAATCATGGAAATGCTTAAAGAAAAAGGATTTAACGTAAAACGAGTTGGAGGCTAAACATGAAAGACAATATACTTCATATTACAAATGGCAGTAACTTAACGAATTATTTAAACGACTTAAATTACAAAGGAGATTTTTTAACATGGCACGAAATGCTATGCGAAGGTCCTGCAAATCGAATTATCAATACAGATGCATTCATTAAAGTTAGAAAAGACTTTTTAAACGAGTTTTATAATATTGAAGTTGATGAATACGAATATAAAAACGAACTACATAAATTAGATACTGTAGACCAATATTCAGAAATCGTTTTATGGTTTGAATACGATTTATTTTGCCATTTAAACATGGTAGCCGTACTAAGTCTTTTAAACGAACGAAAAATAAATTTACCTATTTCTTTAGTTTGCAGTGGAAGAATAGCAAATGAAGACCATTTAAAAGGTTTAAGCGAACTAACTCCCGAACAATTAGACTCGCACTATAAAGGCAGAATTAAACTACAAGAAAGCGATAGAGATATTGCTGTTAGTGTTTGGCAAATTTATTGTGGTACAGACCATAACTTGCTAAAAAAATACATTACAAAAAAATCCTCTTTTGAATATCTAGGCATTTGTCTTAAAGCACATTTAAAACGTTTTCCAGATTCTAAAACAGGACTAAGTACTCTAGAGCAAAACACATTAAATATTATTAATAAGTATGATATCAAGTCAAAACATCACCTGTTAGGTTATGCGTTAAACTACCAAGGATATTATGGTTTTGGCGACATTCAATTAATGCGAATTATAGAAAACCTAGCCATATTTTATACCGAAGATAATGATAGTATTCGCTTAAACAGAAAAGGACATGAAGTACTTTTAGGAAAGAAAAACTATGCTTCAGAAATTAACGACAACATGATTTATGGCAATGTTAATCGTTTAGATTTTCAGTTTAACAAAAAAGAAAATAAACTCATAAAAACAATAATGCATGCCAATTAAAGAATCTGAATTAATTTTAAATCCTGATGGAAGCGTCTATCATTTAAATTTAAAACCAGAACATATAGCAGATACAATTATAACAGTTGGTGATCCAGATCGTGTTAAAAGTGTAACCAAGCATTTTGATACGATTGAATTTTCTACACATAAAAGAGAATTTCATACACAAACAGGAATTTATAAAGGCAAAAGGCTAACTGTAATTTCTACCGGAATTGGAACAGATAACATAGATATTGTTTTTAACGAATTAGATGCTTTAGTAAATATAGATTTTAATAAAAGAGAAATTAAAGATACATTAACCACTCTAAATATTATTAGAATTGGTACTTCTGGTTCCATACAAAAAAACATTCCTATTGATGCTTTTTTAGTTAGCGAGTATGCTGCAGGTTTTGATAGTTTACTTCATTTTTATGAAAGCGAACATGTGCAAAATACAGAAATTTCGGAAGCATTAATGCAACACACAAACTGGTTCAATAAAAAATCAGATCCTTATATAGTAACTTGTGATTCTTCATTATTAAATAAAATAAAATCCAATAAAACGGTTACAGGTTTTACAGCAACTAATGTTGGTTTTTATGGACCACAAGGCCGAATTCTTCGTTTACCAATTCAGGATAACCATTTAAACGATACCCTTGCAAGCTTTAATTTTAAAGGAATGGCTATAACAAACCTAGAAATGGAAACTGCAGGTATTTACGGGATTGCTAAACTTTTAGGGCATAAAGCATTGTCTATGAACGCTATTATTGCAAATAGAGCAACTGGCGAGTTTAGTAAAGACCCAAAAGCGGTAGTTAATGCGCTTATAGAATATACTTTAAATAAAATAGTAGAATAATTTCCCACTTTGGTGCGAATAAAAAGTAATACAATTATCGCTTTCGCGGAAAAATATGAAGACAGTAAAAATTGGTGGTGTACCAGAACATTTTAATTTAGCCTGGTACTTAACACTTAAAAATGGAGAATATAAAGACGAAGGAATCAATCTTCGTTGGAAAGATTATTTTGGAGGCACAGGACAAATGTGTAACGCACTTCGTGATGGAGAAATAGATTTGGCTGTTATACTTACCGAAGGTATTGTAAAAGATATTATAGCAGGAAATCCAAGTACTATTGTACAAACCTTTGTAGACTCTCCGCTTATTTGGGGAATTCACGTAGCAGAGCATTCTAAATATGCATCTATAGAAGACTTAAAAGGTACAAAAGCTGCAATTAGCAGATATGGCTCTGGTTCGCATTTAATGGCTTACATTAACGCGCAAAACAACAATTGGAACTTAGATCAGGACTTACACTTTGAGGTGATTAAAAACCTAGATGGTGCTGTTGAAGGATTAACCAATGAAAAAGCAGACTATTTTATGTGGGAAAAATTCACCACTAAACCCTTAGTCGATAATGGTACTTTTAGACGCATTGCAAATTGTCCTTCCCCCTGGCCTTGTTTTGTTATTGCAGTAAGAACAGAATTTTTACAAAACAATAAAGAGGATGTAAAAACCATTTTAAATATTATAAATAATACTACCGAAGAATTTAAAGATATCCCATCTATCGACAAAACAATAGCAAACCGATACGAACAAAAATTAGAAGATGTACAAGAATGGCTAAGCTTAACAGAATGGTCTCAAGAAGTTATTGATGAAAAAACAATAGCAAATGTGCAAGAAAAGTTATTTGATTTAGATATCATTCCAGAAAAATGGAACTATGATCAATTGGTTACAAAATTATAAGGTATAAATTCTATACAAAGTCAGCATTTAATCCTTAAAATATTGCAGTTTAACTACTTAATTATTTAAGATTGTTAATTTTTGTTAACTTTATTTAACTAAAATCTTATATTTGTAATCCAAACCTACAAATAATAAATTAGTTCATATGCTATTAATCATTACTTCTGTTCTTATTTTTTTAGTTGCTATTAACTTCCTTCTATTAGTATTTAGTTGTAATAAAACAACTAAACGCTTAAAAATGTTAGACAAAAACAAAGGTGTAGTAAGCGTTAGACCAGCCAAACAAGAGGCTTCAAACCAACTTGCTCCAACCGGAAGTTAACAGAACTAAAATGTTTATTTCCAAACCAATATCCTCGATTAGCACTTAATGGAGATGGATGTCCAGAACATAAAATTGTGTGTTTTTTACTATCTATTATTTTTGCTTTCTTTTTAGCAAAACCACCCCAAAGTAAAAATATTACATTTTCTTTTTTATCACTTATTAATTGTATTACAGTATCTGTAAAAGTTTCCCAACCTTTTTTTTGATGACTTCCAGCTTGGTGTGCTCTAACAGTTAGTGTAGCATTTAACAACAATACTCCTTGCTTTGCCCAATGCTCTAGGTTACCATTTTTTGAAAAACAAGTACCTAAATCATTTTCTAACTCTTTAAAAATATTTTTTAAAGAGGGTGGTAATGCTACACCTTCATTAACACTAAAACACAAACCATTAGCCTGACCATCATCATGATACGGGTCTTGACCAATAATAACCACTTTTAAATCTTCAAAAGCACATAAATTGAAAGCATTAAAAATATTTTCTTTTGCAGGAAAGCATTTGTGATTTTCATATTCCTCATCCACAAACTTCATTAATGATTTATAATACGGTTTATTAAAGGTTTCGTTTAAATGTATTTTCCAACTATTACTTATATACATCTTTTTTTTATTCAAAATTTATGAAAGTGTAAAATAATACTATCTTTAAACTTGATAAAAAATATAGAACCCTTTTTTTTATATTTCCATATTTAAACATAATTAAATCCCATACTTGGGAAAAACCTATGAAAAAACTAAAATTTCCATCGGCACAAACCATTTTACTAATTATTGCAGGATTAGTAACCTTACTTACTTGGGTCGTTCCTGCTGGTAAATACGAAACTTTAGGCTATAATAAAGACGATAATACATTCACTAGAATTGGTATTGAAAAATCGGAAATCCTTCCAGCAACACAAGACCATTTAGAATCACTAAATATCAAAATCCCATTAGAAAAATTCACTAATGGCGATATCTACAAACCCATAAACATACCTAATACTTATAAAAAACTAGAATCCAAACCACAAGGTGTTTTAGAATTTATTAAATCTCCTGTAAAAGGAATTATAGAAGCTGCAGACATCATTTTTCTCGTTTTAATTATTGGAGGTTTAATCGGTATTATTAATAGTACAGGTGCGTTTGATGCTGGTATTTCTTGGCTCGCCAATGCACTAAAAGGACGCGAATTTATCCTCATAATTTTAGTAACCACCTTAGTAGCTGCAGGAGGAACAACCTTTGGCTTTGCCGAAGAAACCATTGCCTTCTTCCCTATTCTAATTCCCGTATTTTTAGCTGCAAAATACGATGCCATGGTAGGTATTGCTTGTATCTTTTTAGGAAGTGCTATTGGTACCATGTGCTCTACGATCAATCCCTTTAGTACAATTATAGCAAGTGATGCAGCTGGATTAAGTTGGACTACAGGACTTGGCGGAAGACTATTTATGTTAGCTTCCTGTTTAACTATAGCATTGGTTTACATTATACGTTATGGTAAACGCGTACAAAAAGATCCTACTAAATCTATTATTTACGACCAACAAAAACAAATAGCAGCATTATTCAATCACGAAAACACTAAAATAATTGCATTTACAACTCGATTACGTTTATCCTTAATTGTATTTGCGCTTTGCTTTATCATCATGATTTATGGTGTAGTAGCCTTAGAATGGTGGTTTGTAGAAATGACTGCTACCTTCTTAGTTGGATCCATTCTTATTGGTTTTATTGCCAAAATTAAAGAAACCGAATTTATCGACACCTTTGTTAAAGGAGCAGGAGACTTATTAGGTGTTGCCCTAATTATTGGGATTGCACGTGGAGTAACGGTTATTATGGCGGACGGATTAATTAGTGATACCCTTTTACATTATGCAAGTTCCTTAACCCAAGACATGAATAAAGGTGTTTTTGCAAGTGCCATGACAGCAGTCTATGCCGGACTTTCCTTTTTCATTCCAAGTAGTTCTGGTATGGCTGTACTTACCATGCCAATCATGTCGCCACTAGCAGATAGTGTTGGTGTTGGACGCGAAATTGTAGTAAATGCCTATCAATACGGTATGGGGCTTTTCTATTTTGTAAATCCTACTGGTTTAATTTTAGCCTCGCTAGCAGTAGTAAAAGTCGGTTTCAACAAATGGTTAAAATTCGTGATGCCTTTATTCATCATCCTAATCGTCTTTACTTTAATAGTAATGACCGTTTCTAGCTATTTATAAATAACGCTTTCGCGGAATCGATGCCGTTAGCATAAACGAGTTTATTAATATCCTATTTCTTGGTAGCTACCCTGTTTTTTATACTGCTGTTTCATAGGATGAAATAGCTTTCACGACCTACTGAAAAACTACTATCATTCACATTACTAAATACACGTAGAAATACGTATTGCAAAAAGGGTTTTTAAATGATAATTTAGTTTCTTTCAACTACATGACTATAAGCGCTTTATTAATAAAAAAAAAGAATACCTTTAGTTATTATGTAATATGTTTTGATACATAACCAAAAACCACTAACCAATGCTAAAATGAATAAACAACAAATTCTATATTATGCTAGCTAAAGTATAGGACGAATATTAATTAACCAACTAAAACAAATTACAACTATCATGACACTACGATTTTATACATTAAATATAATAATAGCCTGCCTTTTTTTAAGCTCCTGTGCTAATAATAATAATAAAGAATATGGCACCATGATTATTCATGGCGGAACCATTTATACAGTAGACTCTACACAAACAACAGTGGAGGCCGTGGTAACCAAAAAGGATAAAATTCTCTTTGCTGGAAGTTTTGAGGAAGCCAAAAACTATCAAAATGAACAAACGGAACTTATCGATTTAGAAGGGAAGACAATGACACCAGGCTTAATTGAAGGGCATGGTCATTTTATGGGCTTAGGCTATAACGAATTAGAGCTTAATCTTATGCATACCACTAGCTATCAAGATATTGTAGACGCTGTTGCTGCGAAAGTAAAAACGTCTAAACCAGGCGAATGGATAATTGGTAGCGGTTGGCACCAAAGCAAATGGGACAGTATGCCTGCAAACACCGTTAAAGGATTTCAAACGCATCATTTACTCAGCGAAGTATCCCCAGAAAATCCTGTTTTTTTATTTCATGCAAGTGGCCACGCAGGATTCGCAAATGCTAAGGCTATGGAAATTGCTGGTTTAACAGGCTTACGTAAAGAAGGAATCCAGTCGTATGCTATGGAAGGTGGAGAAGTTATTGTAGATGCATCTGGTATGCCAACAGGTATTTTCAATGAACATGCAATAACTATGATTTACAAGCATATGCCCGAAGAGACTCCAGAAACAAACATGCAAGCGTTTCATCTAGCTATGGAAGCATGCCATAAAAATGGTATCACTAGTTTTCATGACGCAGGTATTTCAAAAGATATTATAGAACTATTTGATGACATGAAATCTGCTGGAAAAATGAATGTTAGAATGTATGCCATGTTAAGAGGTGGTGAAGAATTACTTGAAGAATGGTTTGAAAAAGGTCCAAGAATAGATCCGGACCATCGGTTAACGATACGTTCTATAAAATTAAGTTGTGATGGTGCTTTAGGCTCTAGAGGCGCTTGGCTTTTAGAACCGTACACAGATCGCCAAGGGCACTATGGCCATGAAACGCTTCCAATGGATATAGTAAAAGAAGTCGCAATAAAAGGACTGCAAAACAATTTTCAAATCTGTTCGCATGCCATTGGAGATCGTGCCAATAGAGAAATTCTGAATCAATATGAATTGGCGTTAAAAGAATTAAACATGTTAGATGCCGATCATCGATTCCGTATTGAACATGCGCAACATCTACATCCTGATGATATTCCTCGTTTTGCTGCATTGCATGTAATTCCAGCAATGCAAGCCATACACTTGTCTTCCGATAGACCTTGGGCTATTGACCGTTTGGGTGAAAAACGTATCAAAGAAGGTGCTTACATGTGGCAAGCGTTATTACAGAGTGGCGTTCCTATTGTAAATGGAACGGACGTGCCTGTAGAGCCTCTTAATCCTATTGCTAGTTTCTATGCTAGTGTAAGCCGAAAAACACTTAAAGGAACTCCTGAAGGCGGTTATGAGCCAGAACAAAAAATGACACGAATGCAAGCATTAAAATCCTACACCTTAGATGCAGCTTATGGTGCCTTTGAAGAAAATATTAAAGGTTCTATTTCCAGTGGTAAGCTTGCTGATTTTACCATTTTCAATCAAGATTTAATGACTGTGGAAGAAAATCAGATTTTAAATACGGAAATCGCCATGACTATTTTTAATGGTGAAGTCGTTTACAAGAAAGAAACAAAATAACGATAGCATAACAATGTATAGCACTAATTTTTAGACCAATACCATCTTAAGAACATTCCTACGGAATATTCTATCTGTGATTTATTTGCTAAATTAGTTATTTAAACTTGTAACTAATAGTATACGAGCACGTTATATGTAATTTAACATACCTAGAAAATGACAACTAAAAGATTTTTATTTATACTCATTTTTGTTTCCATTTATCCATTCAGTTTTTCGCAAGAAAACAATGTTGCGTCTTATTATGTCCCTGCTGTCCATGGAACGAAGTTGGCTGTGGATGTTTACTTTCCAGAAAAACACAAAAATCAAAAACTTCCTGTGCTCTTTGAATTTACCCGATACTGGAGAGGGAAAGAAGACGCGAAAACAGGAAAGCCAATTGCCTCACTCAGTAATCGCGATAAGTATTTTCTTGACCATGATTATATCCTTGCAAAAGTGGACGTCAGGGGAACAGGTGCTTCTTATGGAGTACGTTTAGGAGAATACACGCCTACAGAAGTAAAAGATGCTTGGTACATTGTGGATTGGGTGGTAAACCAACCCTGGTCTGATGGTAAGGTGGGAGCCTATGGCACCTCTTACTCTGGAACAACAGCAGAGCTTTTATGTGCAACTCAACATCCAGCCATTAAAGCGGTTATCCCTGGTTGGTCAGATTTTGACGTTTATGAGAGTCCTAGTCGTCCTTATGGAATGCTTGCAACTAGTTTTATAGCGCCATGGAGTCAATATGTTGATTGGTTAGACCAAAATTCAGTGGAGCATCTGGGCGTAAGTGTCAGGCGTGTGCGTGAAGATGTTCCAACAGAGGCAATCAAAGAACACAAAAACAATCCAAACGTATTGGAAACCCTAACTGCATCACCATTCAAAGATTCCAAATTTGGGGATGTCAAATTCGAAGAACTTGACCCCTTGTATTGGAAAAAGGAAATTTCAGAATCCAATGTACCCATGCTTGTTCTTACAAGTTGGCTTGATGCTGGAACAGCAGAAGGCACTTTATTAAGGTTACAGCATTTTACCAATCCGCAAAAAGTTGTCATGATGCCAACTTCACATGGCGGACGTTCTCATGCAAGCCCATTTGTTGTTTCTGATAGTATTGTTGCACCTGTTCCATCGGTAACGGAACAGCTTATACTGCAACGTAACTTCTTTGACCATTATATAAAAGGGGAAAATAAAGACGTTGAAGATTGGCCAACAATTAAGTACTATAATTTTGGAGAAGAATCATTTAAACAATCTGATGTTTGGCCACCCAAAGGGCAAGAAAGAATTAGGTATTATTTAGATGCCAACGGAAAATTAAATGCTTCAGCATCAGAAGCACCTCAGGGTATGGATGCATATCTAGTGGACTTTTCTGTAAGTACTGGTACAAATAATCGATGGATAACCCAAATGGGAAATCACGTTCTTAACCTCAATAATCGCAATGCTGCCGATTCCTTAATGCAAACGTATACCACTGCACCTCTTGAAGAGCCGCTTCAAATTACAGGAGTTCCCGTCATTTCTCTCAGTCTGTCATCTACACACAAAGAAGGTGCCATTTTTGTCTACTTAGAAGATGTAGACCCAAGTGGAAAAAGCAGGTATATCACAGAAGGAG
This sequence comes from Oceanihabitans sp. 2_MG-2023, assembly GCF_030547245.1. GTDB lineage: Bacteria > Bacteroidota > Bacteroidia > Flavobacteriales > Flavobacteriaceae > Oceanihabitans. Next base: position 116,809 of record NZ_JAUOQT010000007.1, on the reverse strand, counting down.
GCCTTTTGCTTCAACATCGAAAATTATCTAAGAATGCTATGTTTAATACGATACCGTATCATTCATTTAAAAAATTGGATGCATCCCCTATGCCAATGGATACAATAAAAGAAATTAGCTTTAAGTTACATCCAACATCTATACGCATAAAGAAAGGGCATTCTATTAGAATTGCAATTTCCGGGGCAGATAAAGACACATTTGACAAAGTTCCGACCGAAGGAATACCAACTTTGAGCATATATAGGAATAAAACAAATAAATCTTTTTTAGAATTACCAATAGTGAAATAAAACCTGTGCGTAATACCACATATAATTAATTACCAGCTTCTCGCCTACTTACAAAAGGCTTCTTAGATTTTTAGACTAGCTATACGGTTTCCCTTAAGGAGGTTACCAAGGCTTGTTATACCTTCTTCTAGAGAAGTACTGGCAGTAACTTTACAAAAAACACGTAGAACTACGTATTGTACATTAGCGCGTTAATTGGTAGTTTCGTTTTGCTAACTTTTGGACTAAAAGCGCTTTACTAATAAAAATAGCAACTTAATTTATTATATAATGAGTTAGCAAACATTAAAAACAAATATTACAATTAAATTATTTAACAAATGAAACAAGTTTACATTTTTATTTTTTTTGCATTATCATTTAAATTATCATTTTCGCAAGTTATCAATCCCATTTCAGCCACTACTACTGCAACAAGTATTACAGGAAGTTTAAATGCATCATACGATCAAACAGGCTTGGTTGACGTGTCAGACCCAACAACTAACCATAGTGGTGCAACTACATCAAATTCATTTGCCTGTAATTGTCAAAACCCAGTTTTTGATTTTGATTTAGGAGGTACATATACTATTGATGGTATAATTTTTTGGAACGCTGGAGTTAATCCTCCTGCTATCTATACAGATGATGGAGTAAATACTGTTAAATTTTATTCATCAACTGATGGCGTTAATTATTCAGAAATAATTGGAGGACCGACATCATACACTCAAAATAGTTATTTAAATACAATTACTGATGAAATCCTTGCTATAACTAATACATTTAACAGTGTAAGTGTAACACATATTAGAATGGAAGTGCTCAGTAATTTCCACGGTCAAAATTTCACTTCTTTTTCGGAAATTGCTTTTACCACTAACAATGATTTATCAACTAATGATATTATCATTAAAAAATCAGTAAAAATATTTCCAAATCCTTCCGTTGACTATATACAAATTCAAGGATTGACTAAATCAGAAAATTATAGAATTTATAATGTTATTGGTTCAGAAATTTCAAAAGGAAGTATTAATACTAATAAAAAAATTGACGTTAGCAACTATTCTAATGGATTATACTTCTTAAAATTTGAAAACGGAGATACAATTAAATTTTTAAAAGAATAAAACACAACGTTTGCTAACAAAGTATATAAAAAATAGTAGTTAAGTGCAAACTACAAAGTTTGTGCTTTTCTACTATTTTATTGCTAAACTGAAAATAAAAGCATTATTGCTCTGCTACTTTTCATATACCTAACGTTGTGCTTCATTATAAAAAACCGCTAACCAATGCTAAAATTCTTTAGAAAAATTAGACAAAAAATGCTGATCGAAAATAAATTCAGCAAATATCTGGTTTATGCTATTGGCGAAATTCTATTGGTGGTAATTGGAATTTTGATTGCATTGCAGATTAATAATTGGAATGAAGTTCAAAAGAGCAAACGGAAAGCTACCACTATTTTGAAAGAAATTCGTTCGGATATGTTTAAAGATTTAGAGTTAATCGAAGAATTAAAACCTTATTGGGGAAGAGAGATTATGTACTTTAAAAAGGTTTTACCTTCATTTAATCCTCGCAAAGAAATAACTTCCTTTGCCGAATTTGATACTATTAGCAAAATATCTTATTCGGAGTTATTTGGATATGATATGCCTTTTCGATCCAACACAAGTGCATACGATGCAATGATTGCTGATGGCAATTCTGACCTTATAATAAATGACACCTTATACTCAAATATTCAAAGGTTCTATACTTTTAATGCACCTACCAATGAAAATTTATTTGAAATCTTAAGACAAGGTTCATCGGATTTAAATTATAAATATGCTCCTATATTAACTTATAAGCCATATAAAAACCTTAGTGATTTAACGGATGAAAATTTAATTGCTGATCTTAATATTTATTTCGAATCAAAGAATTTTTATTATTGGAGAACATTTGTCATAAACCAAGAAAGTCTTATGGATATTATTTCTCAAATCGACAAAGAATTAAAATAATAGCTGAGTTAAAAATAACGAAAGCACAACCACACATATACTAATTACTAGCTTCTCGCCTACGTATAAAAGTCTTCGCCGATTTTCTGCTTGCCTATACGGTTTCCCGTAAGAAGATTACGAAGTCTTGTTATACCTTCGTCAAGCAAAGTACTGTGAATATCTTTACGAAATATACGTAGTACTACGTATTGTACATTAGCGGGTTAAATGGTAAATTTACTTTACTGACTTTTAGACTAAAAACGTTTTATTAATAAATAATAGGGCCTTTAGTTATTATATAACTAATTGCCATGCATTGAAAACAAAGTAAACTAACTCATATAAAGATGATGACAAAATTAAATTGGTATTACAAAGGCATAATTTTTGGAATTTTTGTACTAATTTCAAACAGTGCTATTGATTTTTTAGCTGGTGATTTCACTTTCGACGGAATTGGAAAAAAAATAATACTTTCTCTAATTTCTGGTTTGTTATTAGGATTGTTAATGAAATATATTGACAATAAAAAAACAGAATAGCTAAAATAAATTTCGGAATTATTAACGCAAACGAAATGGTGCTCCTTATAGAAAAGTGCACGCCATGGAAAATGAAAAAATTTGCAAAAAAATACGTATTACTACGTATTGTAGATTAGCGCATTAATGGTGAGTTTCGTTTTACTATCTTTTAGATTAAAAGTGTTTTATTAATGAATAAAAGAGACTTTAGTTATTATATAACGAGTTAGCTATAATAAACTCACTCATCAACTGTAACAATAAGAATTTAATTGAGTCTTTAGAGAAAGAAAAAATATGACCGAAAAACAACTTGTATTTATCATTTTAGCTCTACTAATTTCAAATTTGGGGTATGCTCAAAACCTTCAACCTAAAATAGATGACTTGTACCAAGTAGACGAAAATTCACCTGGATTTTCAATAGCCGTATTTAAAGGAGATGAAATTATACTTGAAAAACAGTACGGAAATTCAAATCTTGATTATAATATTCCTATTACAAATGAAACTGTATTTGATATTGGTTCAATTGCGAAGCAATTTACAGCAGCAGCAATTTTATTATTAGAAAATGAAGGGAAATTATCTACAAAAGAGCCTGCTTACAAATATATCGACAACCTACCTCGATATAAAAAAGGAGACCCAACAATTGAGCAATTGCTAAATCAAACAAGCGGAATACCCGAAGTAGACCCATATTTCCATTTAACAGATTTGTCTTTTAACGATTTACTCACACAAACAAGAGTTAGCAATATAATAGTAAATTTAAAAGAACTCAACTTTAAACCAGGTGAGTATTTTGAATATACCAACGTAAACTACATTTTACTTGCTGATATTATTGAAAAAGTATCAGAAAAATCTTTCATAGAATATCTACAAGAGCATATTTTTTCACCACTGAAAATGGAAAGTACCATCAAGAAAAATAGTACGTACACCATAATAAAAAATAGAGCTATAGGATATATTGAAGATGATGATGCTTACTACAAAATGCATTTGCACTCTGCAATCTACAATGGAGATGGTCAAATTTTGACTACACCAAAAGATATGTTTAAATGGCATCAAGGTATGCGAAATGCAACCATTGGCACACCTTATTTGTGGAAGAAAATGCAAACTAAAGCGAAGCTAAATGATGGAACCATAATTGACTATGGTTTAGGAGTTGAATTTGAAACACATAATGGTTATTTTGCTATGGGATTTGACGGTATGATTATGGGAGGCTTCGTTTCTAAATATTTATACTTTCCGGAATTAGATATTGCAATTTTTACTACACAAAACACTTTTGAAGAAGACTTCGAAGACCGATTTTTTCAACTTGTGGATTTATACATTCCAAGTGAAAAGGAAATTGACACGAATCAAGAACAAGAGAATACAATTATTGAACTGCCCAATGATGTCCTTAAAAAATATGAGGGGAATTACATCTTTTTGGGTAATGAATATGAAGATGTAAAAACTGGAATTATTAAACTAAAGAACAAAGAATTAGTCCTAACAACAGCTGATGGAGAAGAAATAGGAAAATTAAAGCCTCTTGATAATCAAAAGTTTTTGATGGACGGCATAATTATGGAATTTGATGTTCAAGCCAATAACAAGCAATACAAGTTTTATGCAAACGAAAATGAAAAACCTTGGATTTTCAAAGAACTTGAACCCTATGAGCATACAGAATTAGAATTAAAAGAACTTGAAGGCATTTATTTAAATAAGAGTTTACAAGTAGCTAAAGAAATTAAATTTGAAAATGGTGCGTTGCAATTTTATTATGGAAAAGGAGCATATAGCGCTGAAATAGATACATTATCTAAAGACCTATTTAATATTCCAAACTACCCAATTCAGTTCTTAAGAAATAAGGGTGGAAAAATTGTTTCAATGAAAATTATGGGATTAGAATTTGAAAAGATATAAAACTATGGCTAACAACGTATATAAAAAATGGCGGTTTAAGTCCTTAATTCAAATTGATTTTCATAAATTTAAAGTCAGTACCAATCCGAAAAGTTAGTGCATAAAATCCGCTACTTTTCATATATAAGACCGTTGTAGCACATTACGCGTAAAAACAGTGAATGCCTCTAGATTAGTCATTCACTGCTTAAATAAAAAGAAATATAATTAGTTACTTCCATGCCATTGAGCCCAATCTTTCATACTTCCAAATAAGACATTCCTTCCATTAGAGCCATTGGTAAGTATAATAATACCAGATTTTGATTTAAAATCGAGCATGAAACCAGAATGCCAACCTTCGTTAGAACCTCCATGACCGTTCAATGTGAAATCTCCAAAACGATTCATCTCCATATAACCCATTCCATAATTTCCATTTGATATTTCAGTTGGTGCAGTTAAAAGTGAAATACTTTTTTTAGATAATACAGGGTTTCTTGAAAATGATGCTTTTGCAAATAGAATTAGATCATCTATGGTTGTATGTAAACCCGCTGCTGCTTGCGCATTAAAAAGGCGCAACGGAATTTCCTTTGCTTCTTCATCATACGCTTTAGAAGAGTTTTTTAATATCTTTTTATTGATATCGAAACTTGTATGTTTCATTTTTAAAGGCTTAAATATGTTTTTTTGCATATAATCTGCAAACGATTTACCAGTCACCTCTTCAATAACTAGCTGCAAAATAGAATAGCCTCCACCAGAATACTGCCATTTACTTTCTGGCTCCATAATAAGCTTTACGGCTTCATCTGGATTGGAAGTTCCCGATAGTGATTGCCTAACGGATGTTAATTCATTTTTAGATTCATACCCATTATAACCATGCACAGATAAACCAGCTGTATGCTGTAATAAATTTCTAATGGTTACTTTATTAGCATCAAACTCACTAGCTGGCAATTTCCACCCTGAAATATAATTGGAAGCAGGAGCATCTAATCGAAGTCTTTCTTCTTCTACTAATTTCATAATTCCCCAAGCGGTAAACATTTTTGATATAGATCCTATATTAAAGCCTGTTGTACTGTTAACTGCTTCTCCGCTTTTTATATCAGAAAATCCATATCCTTTTTTAATAATCACTTGATCATTTTTAATAATTGCGATTGCCATACCAGGAACATTATGCTCTTTCAAAGCAATAGCTGTAGATTCATCTAAAGCTTTTTGTAGCTCTCTTTCAGCTGTCATTTGTGCATTTACGGATAAGGTCGATAATGCGATTGTAATAATTGTAATTAAAGTTTTCATATGTATTTAGTTTTAAATTCGATGCAAACCTAGAACTGAATATTCGTCATTTAGAATTATTTTGATTAAGTTAACGTATCAAATGGTAATCAACTCATTATGATATTTAAAGTATCTTTATCAATAAATTTGATACGCTTACAATATGATAAGAGACGTTCATAAAATAAAAATTGTAACCTTGAATATGCAATATAGATTTGTGTCAAAATCATAAACAATTAGAAAACATGACACACAAAAAACTATTTAAACTTTCTGCTATTTTATCTGGAATCATTATTGTATTAATGGTGATTTTAAGAAACGCCCAAAGCGAAATATTTACAGTTCTATCTGGATTATTGGGATTAACAGTCTTTTACACAATTTTATATTATCTCTTTCAAACTGAAAAGATAAAATTTGGAGCTACTAATCCAACCCTAAAATATCTTTTCTTCGGAATTAGTATTCCCTTATTAGTATACGGAGTTCAAATAACTACAGGAACTGATGGATTTTTTACTAATGCGATTAGAATTCTTTTGTCGATTGAAATATTCTATTTGATTTTCTATTGGATCTTTAAATACCGAAAAGGCATTCAGAAACTTAAAAGTGATAAATTAGAAGCAGAACTGATGCTTTTAAAAAATCAAATAAACCCACATTTTTTCTTTAATACATTAAACAATTTATATTCCTTAATAAAGAAAGATGCTGATGCTGCTCAAGACTATGTTTTAAAATTATCAGATTTAATGCGATTTACCATTTACGATAGCGGGAAAGAAAGTGTAAAACTAAAAGAGGAAGTAAACTATTTAATAAATTTTATTGATTTGCAAACGGCTAGATACCATAAAGATATTGATGTTAATTTTGAAAAAACGATTAAAAATTCAGATACAAGTGTAGCGCCTTTACTGTTTATCATCTTATTAGAAAACGCCTTTAAGCATGGTGTTGAAAGGGCAACTGAAAATGCATTTGTTCATGTAAAACTTATTGAAGATGATACTAAAATAAGTTTCACCGTTAAAAATAATTATGATACTGAAGACATTTCAGAAAATGAAGGCATTGGACTGAAAAATTTAAAAGATCGATTAAATTTAATATATCCAAATAGCCATAAACTGTGTAATAGTATGGAAGAAAACATCTATACAACAACCTTAGAAATAATTAAGTAATGATAAAATATATAATTGTAGACGATGAGACAGCCTCACATGATAATATTAAAGATTATGCGAGTAATCTGTCGTATTTATCCTTTCAAAAAAGTTGTTATAATGCTTTTGAAGCTCTTGAGTATTTAAATAAACATTCTATTGACCTTATCTTTTTAGATATTAATATGCCTAAACTTTCTGGTTTAGAGTTTTTAAAAACACTTTCTAATCAGCCAAAGATAATCATTACCACAGCCTATGAAGAATTTGCTTTAGAAGGTTATGAGTTGAATATTGACGATTATTTATTAAAGCCATTTAATTTTAGTCGTTTTGTAAAATCTGTTAGTAAAATTTCTGATGCATTGGCTAATAAATCCATATCAATACAAAATTCAGAAAATAATGAAGACGCTAAAATATTTATAAAAGAAGATAAAAAATACTATCAGATTAAACTTAATGACATTCTATTTATAGAAGCCTATGGAAATTATGTAAAAATAAATATGATTGATAGAATTATCGTTTCACATCAAACCTTAACATCCTTTACTCATAATTTGCCTGAAAATCAATTTATAAGAGTACATAAATCGTTTATTATTTCAATTGATAAAATAGTACTAATTGAAGGCAATAGAATACTTATTCAGGATCATAAAATTCCAATAGGCAAAATGTATAAGCTTAATGTAAATCGATTAATAAAATAAAATTATTTAAAAACGTGCTACAACAACGTGTATAATTAATTGCTACGGAATTTCCTCGCAGGAAATTCACTTGAATTAATTCACTTCGTAGTACGCTGGAAAATCCTAACTGTTTTTCCGCAACTAACCATACACAAACCGTTGTGTAATTTGACAAATCCCATGTACACAGGAGAGCCGACAGAAGGAATAATGTTCTATAATTTACTTATGAATTCAGAAGAATTTACATCTGAATTAGGAAAAGTTGCTTAGCTTCAGGAAAACTAGAAGCAGAATTAATAATATTTCTGACGCAAAATGGAGTTAGAGGTAATTATAAAAAAGCAACTCTTGGAACTCTAATAAGAATAGGAAAAGATAATAAGTTATTTGACCAAAATATGGTTATATCATTAGAGTTAATTACAAAGCAACGCAATTACATTACACACAATATATATGCTCTATTCACAAATTTAATTGATGAAACAATATTGGAAAAAAATAATCTTTTAGATTCAGATGTACACCTATATACAGAAAGCGCTTGGCAACTGAAATAAAACACAATAAAGATTCTTGCAAAGGGTTTGAGGAAATCCTTTACACCACCATATACAACAAATACCTCCTAACCTACTCCAAAAACCCCAACATCTTGGCATTTACTATTTCCGCTTGATCGATAGATAAAAAATGTCCTGCATTTTCTATAATTTCTCCTTTTCCTTGTGGTAGCATTTTGGCAATTTCTATGGTGCGTTTTTCATTAATCATATCATCATCACCAATTAATACCAACACTGGCATTTGTAAAGATTTTAATTCGTCGTTAGAAAATGGTTGCATGCGCGACATAAATTGGTTCACCGAATCTTTTTCGGTAGCGATATAATATTGCTCTAAATAAGCTTTGCTAATATTAGGTACATTACTAGACATGCTTTCTAGGCTTTGAGCTATGCGTTTTTCTTTAGACGAAAGTAGTGTCACTATATTTTTAAATAAATCCACACTTGGTTTAATCCAAGTAAAGGTTTGCGCAGGACTTAATAACACCATGCTTTTAATACTTTTCTGGTTGTCTAAAGCCAAGTTTACTGCTAACCAACCGCCTCTTGAAGCACCAATTACATGAAAGTTCTCTAATTTTAAAGCAAAGAAAACTTCTTGGTACCAATCGATTACCTGGTCTACGCTCTCTAAATCGGTGTACAATAAAGACTTTCCTGGCTCTAATATAAAATCTATAGCATACACCCGATGGTTACTACTAAGCGCTTTAATATTTGGATACCACATGGTAGAACTCGCGTTCATGCCATGTAATAAAACTATAGGTTCTCCGTTTTCTGGTCCGCTAACTAGTACATGTGCAACGCCATCTGTGGTAGGAATGTATAATTCTTCAAAAGCAACATCCCATAATTTTAGGGTTTCGTTATAGGCTTCAAAATAAGCTTTATCCGAAATATTTGCATTCGTAATATAATCTGGTGTTTTTTTAAACTTTTTATATTCGTCTGAACAATTAAAAAGTAAAACCGAAAACACTAGTACTAAAAATGGTTTCATTTAGTTAAATTATTAGTTCGTGCAAAGCTAACTATAAATACAACTAACATTAGCTAGTTAGTGTGTTATTTTAAAACATTATCCCTAACTTTGTTATTCTTAAAAAAGTATTTATTAAAGCAAAAGGAAGATTTCCACATTCGTGGAAAATATTATGATTCATATTCACGAAAAAACATTACAAGATTTAGAGTTTTCAACCGTTTTACAACAAGTAAGCGAACTTTGTATTACGCCTTTGGGTAATGCTGAAACTTTAAAAATAACACCTTATAAAACGAAAGAAGACTTAGTATTAGCCCTGCAACTTGTTGACGAATATTTATCTTCATTTCATAATGATAATAGAATACCAAATCATGGTTTTGATACGATTACGAAAGAATTAAAACTGCTAAAAATTGAAAATACTTTTTTAGAAATACATAGCTTAAAAAAGATAGTTTCCATTTCTTTAACTTGTAATGAAATAGTAACCTTTCTTAAAAAATTTAAAGAATACTACCCTAAACTTAATGACTTTGCTTTTTATATAGAAGTTACCAAAGAAATTATTGAAAGAGTAGATGCAAATGTAGACCGTTTTGGAGACATAAAAGATGATGCTTCTGCACTACTCTATGAAATAAGACAAAGTATAAATAAACTAAAAGGTAAAATAAATGGCAGTTTTACTTCTGCTTTAAACCAGTATCACCAATTAGATTATTTAGATGATATTCGCGAATCGGTTGTAGAAAACAAACGCGTACTTGCAGTAAAAGCGATGTACAGACGTAAAGTGAAAGGTGCTATCATGGGAAGCAGTAAAACAGGAAGTATTGTTTACATTGAACCAGAAGCGACTTTAAGACACACCAGAGAACTGAATAATTTAGAGTTTGAAGAAGCGGAAGAAATTGTTAGAATCCTAAAAGAGTTAACCAATTTTATAAGACCTTTTTTACCTTTATTAGAAAAGTATCAAGCCTTTTTAATCGATATCGATGTGATTTCAGCAAAAGCCAAATATGCAAGATCTATGGATGCTATTCTTCCGGAAATAAATACCGATAGAAAATTATATTTACGAGATGCATATCATCCTTTATTGTTTTTAAATAATAAAGAAAAGAAAGAAAAAACATTTCCGCAGACCATAGAATTAAAACAAGATAGTAGAATTATTGTTATTTCTGGTCCTAATGCTGGAGGTAAAAGTATTACGCTTAAAACCGTTGGCTTATTACAAGTTATGTTGCAAAGCGGCATGCTAATTCCTGTGCATGAACGTAGTTCTGCATGTTTGTTTGATAGAGTCCTAAGTGATATTGGCGATAACCAATCTATAGAAAATCATTTAAGTACGTATAGTTACCGACTAAAACAGATGAATTATTTTTTAAGAAAGTGTAATAAAAACACACTTTTTTTAATTGATGAATTTGGAACCGGTTCCGATCCAGAACTTGGTGGTGCTTTAGCCGAAACCTTTTTGGAAGAGTTTTACCATCGAGAAGCCTTTGGGATTATAACCACGCATTATTCTAATTTAAAATTGTTGGCCAACGAAATGCCTAATATGCAAAATGCCAATATGCTTTTTGATGAAAAAAGTTTAGAGCCAATTTATAAATTGGTAGTTGGTAATGCAGGAAGCTCGTTTACTTTTGAAGTAGCACAGAAAAATGGTATTCCGTATAGTTTAATAAACAGATCGAAAAAGAAGATCGAACGTGGTAAAGTGCGCTTTGATGCTACCATTGCAAAGCTTCAAAAAGAACGAAGCAAACTAGAAAAAACTGGGCAGTCCTTAAAAGAAAACGAAAAGAAAAAACTTGCGGAAGCAGATAAGCTAGAAGAGATTAATGCGAAAGTGCAAAAAAAACTAGAGAACTATCAAGAACTTTATGATAGCAATCAACGCTTAATTTATCTAGGTCAAAAAGTAAATGATTTGGCTGAAAAATTCTTCGATAATAAACAAAAGAAAGCTTTAATGGCTGAATTGTTTAAACTGGTTCAGATTGAAAATTCGAAGCGAAAGAAGGTTTCTGCGAAGCAGAAAAAAGTGATAAAAGCAAAAGAAACTCAAGTAAAAAAAGAAGCGGAAAAGAAAGTAGAAGTCATTAGAAAAAAGAAAAAGGAAGCCAAGAAAAAAGCTATTGTACCAGAAAAACCTAAAGCCATTTTAAAAGTTGGTGATCGCGTTCGTATGGAAGATGGTCGTGCTGTTGGAAGTATTGATAAAATTGAAAAAAATAAAGCTGTAGTAAATTATGGTATTTTTACGACTAATGTTAGTATAGAACAACTAGAACTAGTAGAAGCAATAAAATAGTTTTAATTTTTAGAATACGATTAGAATATAAATGAACAATTTACCTAAACATAAGCATTTAATTTTATTTGATGGTGTTTGTAACTTATGCAACAGCACTGTGCAATATGTAATTAAACAGGATAAAAAAGATGTATTTCGTTTTGCTGCACTGCAAAGTGATATTGGTAAAAGTATTATAGAAAAATACAATATCGATACCGTAAAAACCGATTCGATACTACTCTACTCTGAAGAAAATGGATTAAAAGTTAAATCTACAGCTGCATTATATATTGCAAAACATTTAGGCTTTCCTAATAATATATTGGTGGTTTTTTTAATTGTTCCCACATTTATACGAAATGGCGTTTACAATTATATTGCAAAAAATAGATATAGATGGTATGGTAAAAAAGAATCTTGTATGATACCAACACCTGAATTAAAAGGGAAGTTTTTAGGCTAACTACTAGTCTATTCTAGTAAAAGGAATTTCAGAAATATTACTTAGAATAAGCTGTCCATCTTCATTAAAAGAATAAGGTGTGCTTATTTCTTCATTCATTAATAAGGATAAATAGTTGTTTGCAGAACTCCATTCTAAAGAAATTGCATTAGAAATGGCTGTTGCATTATCATACGTTTCCGAAGTTATTTTAATCCCAGAATTATCTGCATAAAAAACAAATTTATTTTCAAAACTATCATTAGAGTCTATACGTTGCCAAACACCAACTAATGTATTTGTTTCATTAAAATTATCATCAGCATCTGTACTGCAAGAAAACAAAGTAGAAAGCACCGTTAATACTACAATAAGATTTAAAGCGATATTTTTTTTCATTTCAGCAGGTTATTAGATTGGGGAATCGTGTATAATTAGCAAAGTTTATTACTTCTCTTTCTTTTAAAAATTAAATGTTTTCTTCCAGAAAGTGTGTTTTCAATAATGTATTTATAGGATTTCTTTCTTGCTATTGATTTTTGATCTACAATAAAAGATAATTCTAATGTATCTATAGTTTTAATAGATATATTTTCTGTTGTTATTGTATAAACTTTTAATTCGTTTACTAATTCACTTTCTTGAGCAATTGTAGTAAAAAAAGAAAAAGTAACCAAAAAGAGGGTTGATACAAGTTTCATGAGACCTTAAATTTATTAGTCAAATGTATGTTTAGTATTGAATACTAAAAAATTAACTCGATATAGAACAAGTATATTAGATAAGAAAATAAAGAATGCAAAAAAAACCGATAAACAACTATACTATTTTAAACTATCTAAAATAAAATCTATGGTTTTATTTGTGTTTTTGTTTTGCAAATAAGAATCTGTTATATGTTTAACAGGAACAGCAAACCCTTTATTATGTAAGGATTGTATAGGCTCTAAATATGCTAAAGAGATTTTTCCTGTGAGTAAAAATTTTAAATCTTTACCTTGCTTGTAGTAGTTGTATATTTTTTTTAGGCCAGTTAAATACAAATAATCTTTAGTAAACCCTCCTCCACGATGCGCTCTAACAGTAATGTAAAATGCGGTTTCTCTATCTAAATCATATTGATTATGAAGTTGCCTAAAAGTTCTTGAAAACGAATACCCTTTAGCCAAACTATCTACCGCAATTACACGATAAGCCAGTTCTTTTAATCTTCTTACTGTTAAATTATTACTCATGTATTCAGAAAAAACAGCCAATCCTTCTTGCGTTTCTTCATAATTAGGAAAACCATGTGAAAATATCTTCAACGGATGCAATAAACCATTCATAGCTGTAACCATATGTACACCAATTTCATGATTGGTTAATACTGCAATTTCATTTTCAGAAAACGTATGATTTTCATTGATCACTAAGGTTTGTATATTGTTTAAAACCATAGCGATAGCGCTCATTTTATTGGAAAGCTTTATGTGGTAAGTAAAATCGTATCGTGTAGAATAATCTCGAAATTTTTGTTCTGTTTCTTCGATCGTATACTTAGGAAGAAATTGTTCGTCTTTTTCATCTTCCTCATCAAAATGAAGTATAAATTTTGCGTTTTCTACATCGTCTTCTGTTGGTGTTCCAAAGGAATGTAGCGAATTATAATAAAATTTTCTTCCTTCACCAATAGTTTCAATGCACTTAATAAGGCCAGAATATGCATAAATAATATCTTCGTATAAAGCTCTTATTTCTTTATCTTCAATTTGTTCAATGGGTTGCGCGAATAATTCACGATGTAATTTAAAACGATCAAAATTTATTGTTGGATAAGTAAATATAGGATCTGTTAAATATTTACTAGAAAAGAAACGTTCCTTTTCTGCTTCAATATTTGTAGGGTTTACATAGCTTAAGAGCTCTATTTTTTTTACAAGCTCGTCAATTCTACTGTCTATTTTAAGTAAATTTTTAGTATCTGTATTTGCTGCATTCATAAATGGAAACTATCTGTATTTTTTATAAAATGCTGTTGCGTGTTCTGTTAGCCTAGTTTGTAATTCGTTTTCTACAGCAGCAACCACTTCTGGATACATTATATAGTTTTGCTCATCACAATACACTTTAGCAATTTCGGTTGCCAAAACTAATGTATTATTAAAGCTATTGGTAATATATTTTAAAAAATAACCATTGCCTTGAAAAGTATCGTTAATTTTAGAGCTACTTTTTATAGCATTTGGCAGTTTCATTTCGCTAAGACTTTTTCGCCAAGACTCGATAGTTTCCTCAAATCTATTAGTATCTAGATTCGATGTACCTAAATTCCATGTTGGTACTTCCCTATCCCAACGTTTCCAGTTGTAGCTGTGCATATCGTAAACTACACAAAGGCCAAATTTCTCTTCTAACTTTTGAATAAGCGCATGTACTACTTTATAAAAATTGGTATGTTTATCTAAGCTTTTAGTTTTCATAGCTTCTGGAAGTGGATTTTTCCAAAGCTGTTTTCCCCAAGCATCAGTATAAATTGCAGTTTCAGGAGTTCTATTTAAATCGTATTCAAATCTAGAATCCATTCCTGCAATTACAATAGGATGCGTTTGCACCATATTTTTGGTTTCGGGGTCTTCTTCGTACCAACGTTCATATGCTGTATGCAAACAATTATTCCAAAGTTCTTTTCTAAATTGATGTCCATCGTGTACAGCTGCACAAGCATAGTGTACATAACTTTCTATTTTTAAAGTAAAAGAATAATCGGAAGCAACTGCATGAAAGCATTCTTCGGCTTCAATTTTAGAAATAATTTGTGCAATGGTTAGTTTTTGCATTTTATACACTTAATAATTTGCTTAAACTTCTATACATAGCACGTTCGTAGACATCAAACTCACCATCTGCAAAGAACATCTTTTTTATTTCGGCCAGTAATGTATTTACATCGTCTTGATTAAAATGATGTTCTTTTAATCCTGCTTGAATTTTCTGTATGCTTTGGTAGTCATTATCCGCATCAAATTCATCATGAATTTTTTGAAACGTTTGCATATTTACTTTTTCAATTATCAGATTTCTTTCTTTATTATCCTCTTCAAAATTAGAATTTGCAGCATATAATAAGGTGTAAGCAACCAATTCATTTTTTGTCCAATGCATAGTTTTTTCTTTATTTACTAAACTTCCATATTCGGTCCATGAACCATCATAAACCAACATATTTTTATAACCTATTAATTCGGCTCCTAGTGCTAAAACACAAGCTGTAATACCTGACCCACAAGAGAACACGAGGTTATCTTCATTTAAAGTTACTTTTTTAAAAATCGATTTAATTTTATCTTTAGATACTAGTTTATGGTTTACTAGTAAATCTTCAAAAGGAAGATTTTTAGAATTTGGAATACTTCCACTTCTTAACCCTTCTCTTGGTTCTGGAATATCACCACAAAATCTACCTGTAGCTCTTGCATCTAAAATGGTATAATTTTGATCTTCTTGAATCTTCAAAATATCTTGAAAAAACAACATATAACCAGGTTGTAACTTCGCTTCAAAATCACCTTGTTTTACTTTGTGAATTTGTTTTATTTCTGTTGGAAAATCATTTTGTTTCCATTCTGGAAAACCTCCATTCAAGACTGCTACATTGGTATAACCAAAAGCTTTAAATAACCACCAAACTCTAGCGCTTGAGTAAATTCCTTTTTCATCATATACAACAATTGCTGTATCTTTATTTATCCCTAATTCTTGAGCAGAATTTGTAAATTGTTCTTCGGAAGGAAAAGCACTTGGGAATTGATCGTTTATATTGCTAAATTTCTTTTTTATATCGAAAAAGCGTGTGTTTGGTATTTGTATTTCTTCCGGAAAAATAGCAACTCCTTTTTCAATTTTTGGGATGGTTCCATTTAAAATGACCAGATTGGAAGCATTTAATTTTTCATGTAACCATGCTGTTGAAACTATAGGTGTTTCTATAATAAGATTATTCATAAATTAAGGAGTTTCGGAAGACCGCTATGCTTCATCTACCGTTTTACGTAAACGGGATCTTCTATCGAAAGCTTGTAGTTTATCTAATACTTTACTTTCTAGAAAGTCTATTACACGTTCTTCTACTTTAGTTTTACTTTTATACACTTTGTTAATGTATGTGATTCCTCCTGGAGACATCACATTTACTTCTACAAGTTTTCCTCCTATAACATCGATACCAACAAAATAAAGCCCATCTTTCACCAATTTTGGTCCAATTTGTTTGCATAATGCTTTTTCGGCTTTAGTAAGCGAATGTTTGGCAATACTTCCTCCTGCAGAAACATTAGATCGATGATCGTCGGAACCTGGAATACGTTTCATAGCACCAACTGGTTCTCCATTAAGTAATAATATACGAACATCTCCTTGGTCTGCCCCTTCTATATAATCTTGAAGAATTACATAATTAGAAGAACCATCGGAATTACTATTAATATAAAAATCTAGTAGCGAATTAATATTACTCATTGCAGATTTTTCTATTAAAATTACTCCAGACCCACCAAAACCATTTAATGGCTTGATAATCATTTTATCGGATTTAGATTCTTTAATCTGCTGTACTAGATATTCTTTATTTTTAGATACGTGAGTATTTGGTATAATATTACTATGAGCATCACCAAAAGCTGCGGTATAGAGTTTGTTATTTGCTTCACGCATTCCTTGCAAAGAATTTATAATAAATACATCATCTTTTACAGAGTCTAGAAAATTAAGCATAATTGGATCTAACGGCGGATTTGCTCTAAAAAAAATAGCATCAAAACCAGCAAGAGGTAACATTTCTTCTCGTAATTGAGCTTTATTATAAAATGCTTTTAAAGAGGATGGTACCTTTTCCATTCTACCAATTACATTACAAAAAGCATTCGTAACACTATCTCTAATGGTAAGGTTTGCAGGTGTACACATTGCAACGCCGTGTCCTCTTTTTGCACATTCTTTAATTAGTGCTAAACTTGTATCGTTTTCAGCATCAATTTCACTCCAAGGATACATTATAAAGCAAACATTCATAATAATTCGTTTTGTTTGGTTAGTAAATTAAAAATAGAAAAATTATTTTACTTGTTCATAATTGTCGTCCCAGTTTTTCACTTTAGGTTTTCCTAGTTTCCCTAAAGACTTTGCAACAATCATAGATACGGTTGCATCTCCTGTTACATTAACAACAGTTCTGCACATATCTAGAGGTCTATCTACAGCAAATATTAGCGCTAGTCCAATTGGTAATAATTCGGCAGGAAAACCAATAGATTCTAATACAATTACTAACATTACCATTCCTGCACTTGGTACAGCAGCAGAACCAATTGATGCTAGTAAAGCAGTGGCAATAATAACTAATTGGTTAGTAAAAGTTAATCCTTCTGGCCAAATAACTTGCATTATAAATACGGCTGCAATACCTTGGTATAAACTGGTTCCATCCATATTTACAGTAGCTCCAACGGGTAAAACAAACCCAGAGACTTCTTTATCTACCCCTAAATGTTCTTCTACACGCTCCATGGTTACAGGAAGTGTTGCTGCACTTGAGCTCGTAGAAAAAGCTAATAATTGTGCTGGACTTAATTCTTTTAAAAACCAAAGTGGAGATTTTTTTACCACAAACTTGATTAAAATTAAATAAAAACCAATCATCAATAATAACCCACCAAATACACAAAGTGCATACCAAAGCAGTTTAATAAGAATTTCTGTGTCATCGAAAGCAATAATAACATTTGCTAGTAAAGCAAAAACTGCATAAGGAGCAAATAGCATAATTAGATCTACCATTTTCATAACTACTTCATTTAAAGAATCAAAGAATTTGACTAATGGTTTTGCTTTTTTATTAGGGATAAGTAATAAACATATACCTACAAATAGTGCAAAAAAGATAACTTGTAGCATTTTAGCTTCTCCTAAAGCGGTGAAAATATTACTTGGAAAAATATCTACTAATGCTTGTAATGGTCCTGCATCTTTAGTCATTTTTGCTTTACCAATCATAATATCTGCATTCCCTTGGTATGTCGTTTTGATTTTTTCTATAGTTTCGGCAGGCATTCCTGTTCCTGGCTTTACTAAATTTACAATAGTTAAGCCTATTATAATTGCGACTAAAGTAGTACCTATATATATTCCAATGGTTCTTAAACCCATGGATTTAATTTTTGAAATATCTTTTAAATCGGAAATACCTTTAATTAGCGATGCAAGAATTAGTGGTACAGCAATTAATTTTAATAGATTTATAAAAATGGTTCCAAAAGGAGCAATCCAATCGGTTACAAATCCTTTACCTCCATCTATAGTGTTCATTAAAAATCCAAAAATAATACCTAGGATCATTCCTATTATAATTTTCCAATGTAGTGCTAGTTTTTTCATATATCTTTTTTCTGAAAGTAAAATCTGTTTAGTTAACCATCTATTTTTATTAGGAATCCCTAAAATTAGTAGGAATGACAATTGTTCTTGCTTGGCCTAGCCTTGATTGAAGCGGCATCCTTTTTTTGCTTTAATAAGTGGCAAAAAAAGATATAGCAGAAAGCGAGAAAAAGCTTCTAATTATTCACTTTATTTAACAAATAATAATCTGCTAAAACCAAAGCTGCCATTGCTTCTACAATTGGTATTGCACGAGGAACCACACAAGGATCATGTCTTCCTTTTCCTTGCATTTCAACGATTTCACCATTGCTATTTATAGTTTGTTGTTTCTGCATGATAGTTGCAACTGGTTTAAAAGCTACTCGAAAATAGATGTCCATTCCGTTACTAATTCCACCTTGAATTCCGCCAGACAGGTTTGTTTTCGTAGTTCCGTCTGCATTAAAGATATCGTTATGCGCACTACCTTTCATTTTAGCTCCACAAAATCCGCTACCATATTCGAATCCTTTTACTG
Organism: Oceanihabitans sp. 2_MG-2023; assembly: GCF_030547245.1. Classification (GTDB taxonomy): domain Bacteria; phylum Bacteroidota; class Bacteroidia; order Flavobacteriales; family Flavobacteriaceae; genus Oceanihabitans. Next base: position 97,656 of record NZ_JAUOQT010000007.1, on the reverse strand, counting down.
CATTTATAGATAGCATTGCTTTACCAAGTTCTGCGTGTAGTCTATCGAAAACCGGTTCTCCTAAACCTACAGGAACATTTTGTAATACGCAAGTTACTGTACCTCCAATGGTATCTCCTTCTTTGCGTATTTCTTTAATTCGAGCAATCATTTTGTCGGCACTAGCTTGGTCTGGACAGCGAACAATATTAGTTTCTGTTTTAGAAAAGTCTAAATCTTGATACGGTTTATCAATAAATATTTCACCTACCGAAGATGTAAATGCATTTATTTTTATATTTTTAAGTACTTGCTTTGCAATTGCACCTGCAACGACTCTACAAGCGGTTTCTCGAGCAGAACTGCGCCCTCCACCTCTATAATCGCGAACACCATACTTTTTATCGTATGTATAATCTGCATGACTTGGTCGATATACCTCTTTAATATGTGTGTAATCTTTGGATTTCTGATTTGCATTTTTAATTACAAAACCAATGGGAGTTCCAGTAGTTAATCCTTCAAAAACTCCGGAAAAAAACTCTACTGTATCTGGTTCTTTACGTTGTGTTACAATTATGGATTGACCTGGTTTTCTTCGGTCTAGCTCCTTTTGAATAGCATTAAAATCTAATGCGATTCCAGATGGACATCCATCGATTACACCACCAATTGCTACTCCATGAGATTCACCAAAAGTGGTGACTTTAAATATGTTTCCAAAAGAATTTCCGGCCATTATTTTGTTGCTAATATGTTATTTGTTGCTAAAGTATACCTATTATTAGAGAAATAAAAAAAATAATTAGAACAATATTTTAATGTGTTAAGATTCATAATATTATCTTAATTTTAGTTTGCTCTAAAACAATATAAGTTTATTTTTGTTCCTTAAAAAATGATTGATATGAAAAACGTAAAAACAATTTTATTATTCGCCGCAGTTTTATTGATTGCTGCATGTAGTAGTGATGATAATTCGGCCTCAACACCTATGTCTACATTAACTGTAAACCTTACCGGAATAGAGCCGCTAGAAGGAGACTTAACGTATGAAGGATGGATTATGGTTGGTGGATCTCCTGTTTCTACTGGAAGATTTAATACAACTGCTGCATCTACTTCTAAAAACTTTAGTATTCCTACAGCAGATTTAGATGTAGCAACTGCTTTTATCTTGTCTATTGAGCCTACTGTAAATGATGATGCTGCACCTTCTAATACAAAAATATTAAGTGGTAATTTTGTTGCTAATGCTGCAACACTAAACATTACTACAATGGTTGGTAACTTTGTAAATACTACAAATCCTTTTTCAGGATCTTTTTTAAAGACTACTCCAACAGATAATACTGGTGGAATTGATAATGGAAATGAAGATTATGGTATTTGGTTTATTCAAAATGGAACAACCGCTGGTTTAATTAACTTACCAACATTAGCAACTGGCTGGAAATATGAAGGATGGGTAGTTTTTAATACTGGATCTACTCCTGTAACTACAGGTCAATTTACAATGGCTAATGGTGTAGATAGCGCTTCACCTTATAGTGGTAACGAACCTGCTCCATTATTTCCTGGAGAAGATTTCTTATCCAACTTACCAGCTGGTGTAGACGGAAACATTAATGGTTTGCCAGTTGTAATTTCTATTGAACCAGACCTTGATGGTGATGCTAATACTCCATTTTTCTTAAAACCAATAAGTGGTACAGAAGGTATTAATTCTAATGCTTTAAGTGTAACAACCAATATAAACGCACTAATTAGTGGAACTGCTCAAATTAACTAAGTAGTACTTAAAATATAGATTTGTAAAAGCCTCGTTTATCGAGGCTTTTATCTTTTTGTTGGTTTAGCAATATTCTAAATTAGAATACGCATAACACAAACTTTACAATTAACTAGTAATTATATAATTAAGAGGTAATATTTAAATAACATTAGTGTCTGTTATTTGTATCATTATTAAAGCCTAAAATTATATTGTTTTGAAAATGAAAAGAAAAGTTGAAATTGCTGTAATATCTGATGTACATTTAGGTACTTTTGGTTGTCACGCAAAACAACTACTAACCTATTTAAACAGTATTGAACCAAAAAAACTAATTCTAAATGGAGATATTATCGATATTTGGCAATTTAGTAAACGTTACTTTCCTCCTGCACACTTAAAAGTTATTAAAAAGATTATTACCATGGCTTCTAATGGCACAGAAGTGATTTATATAACTGGAAATCATGATGAAATGCTAAGAAAGTTTAGCGACTCTCATATTGGTAAAATATCTATTGTAGATAAATATGTTACAGAATTAGACGGCAAAAAAGCATGGTTTTTTCATGGTGATGTTTTCGATGTTTCTATACAAAATGCGAAATGGTTAGCCAAGCTTGGAGGTTATGGTTATGATTTACTAATTGTAATTAACAGATTTATTAATTGGTGTTTAGTAAACATGGGAAAAGAACGTTATTCGCTATCCAAAAAGATTAAAAACAGTGTAAAAGGAGCAATTAAATATATTAATGATTTTGAAGAAGTAGCGACAGATTTAGCCATAGAAAATGGTTATGATTATGTTATTTGTGGTCACATTCATCAACCAAAAATGATTGTTAAAGCTAATAAATTTGGTAAAACAACCTATTTAAACTCTGGTGATTGGATTGAAAATTTTACTGCTTTAGAATACCAATTTAAACGTTGGAAAATTTACAACTACAATAAAGATAAGCTTTCCCCTTTTTTTGCAGATGAGGATATTAAAGAAATGGAAATGAAAGATTTAATTGCCGCAATAACTATTGTAGATCCAGATGCTAAAAAATTAAAGTAATGCTTCTCTTAAAATAGTAATAGGATGCAATGCTTCTCTTGCTGTTCCGTCTTTTATTTGATGCCTACAACTTGTACCATTGGCTGCAATAATAGTTTCTTTAGCTGCTTTTCGAATTGCAGGAAATAAGGTTTGCTCCCCAATTTGCATGCTTACTTGATAATGTTCTTTTTCGTAACCAAAACTTCCTGCCATACCACAGCAACCACTAGGAATGATAGTAACTTTATAGTTTTCTGGAAGGTTTAAAACAGAAAAACTAGATAGTTGACTTGCTTGTGCTTTTTGATGGCAATGCCCATGAAACTTAATCGTTTTAGTTTCTTTTGTGAATTGCGAAGCAGTTATGTTTCCTAATTGTATTTCTTGCTGAATAAATTCTTCTATTAGAAAAGTGTTTTTTGCTATTTTTTCTGCGGAAACTTTATCGTCAACAAGTTTTATATATTCATCTTTAAATGCAAATATTGCGGAAGGTTCGATACCAATTAAAGGGGTTTTTGAAGTAATTAAATCTTTGAAAATTTTAACGTTTTTAGCAGCAACATTTTTAGCTTGTTCTAATAAGCCTTTCGATATAAATGCACGACCAGATTCTTCGTGATTTATTAGTTCTACTTTATAATTTAATCGTTGTAAAATATAAATTGCATCTAATCCAATTGAAGTATCTAAAAAATTGGTAAACTCGTCGTTAAACAAATAAATTGTTTTAATAAAAATTTCACTAACTTCTTGATTTATAGGTTTTTTAAATTCTTTATATAAACTTTTAGTTTCAATCATAGGTAAGCTTCTTTTTTTAGCAATCCCGAAAGATTTCTTTAATACAGATGACGTAAAACTATTAGAAAAAATAAAGTTTGCCAGCTTAGGTAGTCGACTCGCTAATTGATTTAAATTGTTGTTATATGCAAATAATTTAGTACGCAATGAGACCCCATTTTCTTTCTGATATTGGTATTGAAATTCTGCTTTTAAGCTAGCAACATCTACACTACTTGGGCACTCGCTTGTACACGCTTTACAACTCAAACATAAATCGAAAACCTGTTTTAATTCTATATGATTAAATTTATTCGCTTTCTCTGAGTTTGTTAAAAACTCACGCAATGCATTTGCTCTTGCTCGGGTTGTATCTTTTTCATTTCTAGTTGCTCGATAACTTGGACACATTGTACCTCCAAACTCTGGAAGTTTTCTACAATCTCCAGAACCATTACATTTTTCAGTTTCTCGAAGAATACCTTGCGATTTAGAAAAATCTAATATTGTTTCCAACTCTGGCTCTACTCGATTTGGTTGGTAACGTAAGTTTTTATCCATTGCATACGCATCGACAATTTTCCCTGGATTGAATATATTATTAGGATCGAAAACTTTTTTAATACGTTTTAAAATTTCATAATTAGCAGAACCAATCATTAACGGAATAAACTCTGCACGAACAATACCATCTCCATGTTCACCACTCATAGAACCATTGTATTTCTTAACCAATCTGGCAACATCTGTTGTTATTTTTCTAAAAAGGACAACGTCTTCTTTTTTCTTTAAATTTAAAATTGGTCGTAAATGCAACTCTCCTGCTCCCGCATGCGCATAATACACTGCATTTTGGTTATAGGTTTTCATTAAAGCAGTAAAATCTTCAATATAATTCGCTAAATCTGGTAAGGCAACTGCAGTATCTTCAATACATGCGACGGTTTTTTTGTCGCCAATCATATTACCCAATAAACCTAATCCAGCCTTTCGCAATTCTACAGCTTTATTAATATTTTCATCAAATAATAAAGGATTTGCATAACTTAAACCTTGTTTTACAAGTATACTTACAAGTTCATTTGCTTGGTTTTTAGCATCATTAATGGTGTCCCCCTTTACTTCACACATTAAAACAGCTTCTGGATCTCCTTGAATAAAAGCTCTATTTTCTTCTTGTGTTTTATTATATTTTGTTAAATCTAAAATGGTTTTATCCATCATTTCGCAAGTATGTAAATCATGCTTCATAACGGTTTCTACACTTTTTAAACAATCGGTAATACTATTAAAATGTGCTGCAATCATAATGCTCTCCTTTGGAGGAAGAGCCTCTAGTTTTAATTTTATTTGCGTAGTAAATGCAAGTGTACCTTCACTTCCGGAAAGTAATTTACACATGTTAAAAGTTGAAGTTGAATTAGAAAACACTTCATTTTTAATTAATTCATCGATTGCATAACCTGTATTTCTTCTGTGTATTTTTGAATTTGGGAATTCACTTTTTACTTGAATTTGAACGGCTTCCGAAGCTAATTCGGAATAAATTGTTCGATAAATCTTCCCCTCTAAAGTTTCTAATTTTGTTTTTTTTCGGAATGCTTCTGAAGACAATTCCGTAAAGACAACATCACTTCCATCGCTTAAAATAGTATGTAATTCTACTACTTTATCTCGTGTAACGCCATATTGAATAGAAGTAGTTCCGGAAGAATTATTACCAACCATTCCGCCAATCATACAACGGTTTGAAGTAGAAGTATTTGGACCGAAAAATAAACCGTAAGGTTTTAAATAATTATTTAATGTATCCCTAACAACACCTGGTTGTACAATGACGGTTTGCTCATCTTTATTGACATGTATTATTTGAGTGAAATATTTTGAAACATCGACGACTATTCCTTCACCAACACATTGTCCTGCTAATGAGGTTCCTGCAGTTCTAGGAATAAGTGATGTATTGTTTTTATTTGCAAAAGTGAGGAGTAATTTTATATCCTTTTTACTCTTAGGAAAAGCAACAGCTAAAGGTAATTTTCTATATACAGAAGCGTCTGTTGCATATATAGAGCGAATTAAATCATCAAAATATAAATCGCCAAACAATTCGTTTTGCAGTTTTTTTAAAGCATTGTTAATAGCGTTGTTCATTTATAAATTTCTAATAATAAATTTCTACTCATTAAAGCTTTAAATTTACTATTAGTTTGCCAATAATTATAAAAGTAATACGTTATTATTTTAAGAATAAAACAGAAACTTATGAAAACCAGATTTTTAATTTTAATTGTAGCTTTAGGATTCACATCCTTTTTAAACGCGCAAGAAATAGCAGAAAATGCAATTGGTTTACGTCTAGGAGACGCTAATGGTTTAGGAGCTAGCATTACTTATCAACGCGCCATTTTAGAAAGCAACCGAATGGAATTGAATTTAGGATGGAGTAGCGATAGGGATTATAGCGGCATAAAGGCTGTAGGCTTATTTCAATGGGTAAAACCTATACAAGGAGACTTTAATTGGTATTTTGGAGCTGGTGCTGGTTTTGCCAGTTATAAATTTGATAAATACGACAACCACAAAGACGCTTTTGTTTTTGCAGCTGGAGATATTGGCGTAGAATATACATTTGACTTCCCTTTGCTTTTATCTTTAGACCTTAGACCTGAACTAGGTTTTGGAGATGGCGCTTATAATAACAACAACCTTGATATAGACGTAGGTATTAGTGCCAGATACACATTTTAATCACACGCTTTGATTGAAATTATTATTTAGGATTATTTTCACATAAAAATTTATGAAATACTACTTGTATTTATTATTATAAGTATCTCATGAAAATAAAATTATCCCTGATATTAATCTTAATACTACAAACTTTCTATATGAATGCAAAGCATATTATACCAGAATCTATTTTAAAAGAAGCTAATAAAGCTTTAGAGTATTTCCCGCAGTTACAAGAAACCAACATTGAGATTAAATTCAAAAAAAACATTAAAAAATCTACAATGCAAGCCAGACCTACATTTGGTAGTTTTTTTAGAGGAAGAAAAAACCGAAAATACATTATTCTAATTAGTGAATCGTTTAAAATTTCTAATCAAGTGTTTAAAACCAAAGATATCCCTTCTGATATATTAGTAGGTTGGATTGGCCATGAATTAGGGCATATTTTAGATTATCAAAAACGAAGTAAAATGAATTTAATTCGTTTTGGAATAAATTATTTATTTTCTGAAAATTCTATTGTAGAAGCAGAACGTGCAGCAGACACTTTTGCTGTTGCACAAGGCATGGAAAAGTACATTTTAAAAACGAAAAACTTTATTTTAAACCATGCAGATATAACGTTAAGCTATAAGAACCGAATAAAAAAATTCTATCTTTCTCCTGAGGAAATAATGATTTTAGTTGAAAACAGAGATAAAGCCCTAGTGAATTAATTCTTATTTACAAACGCTTCCCATTCTTTAAATTTCTCTTCTTTCATAACACGTTCCATTTTTACTTGTCCTCCTTTTTTCTTATTCAAACCATTCCATTCATAAAATACATCCGTAGCTACTACGACTACTTTAACCCCCTTTAACGCTTTACTTCTTGCAACCCTATAATTCTTATTCGCATTTTTTAAATATACATCTAACTGTTTGGCAATAGCTTTATTATCTGCATTTTTCAAATCAGACCCTAAATACCAAAAATGATAGAACTCACCATCGTCTCCTCTTTTGGCACAAATAGTATATTCCGGAATTGTTATTTGAAAGTCTTTTTCTAGGGCTTTCATCGCGTCATCCATTTTATTAACAGACAATTGAGAACCAACAGTATTTAAAAAGAATTTAGTACGACCAGTTATCTTAATTTCTGCTCGTTTTACATCAGTAAATTTTATGGTATCTCCAATCAAATAACGCCATGCACCACTAACTGTTGAAATAACAAGCACATAATCTTGGTTAATCTCTACTTCTGCTAGCGTAACAACTGGTGCATTTGAAACTAAAGAGCCAGATGCTGTTATATACTCTGGTTTAAAAGGGACAAACTCAAAATATATTCCAGAGTCTATATTTAACTGCATCGCATCTGTTTCTGGTCTAATTTGTGTTGCAATATATCCTTCGGAAGCCAAATAAGTATCAATAACAGTAACAGGTTTCCCCATTAAAGCATGAAAACTTTTACTATAAGGGCCAAAAGCTACCCCACCAGAAGTATACACTTGTAAGTTTGGCCAAATTTGATGGATATGCTCTAGATTATGATAGTCAATAACTTTTTTCAACATTAATTCTATCCATGAGGGGATACCACTTAAAGCACCAATATCCCAATCTCTAGCATTTTCTGCAATCTTTTGAACACGCTCATCCCAATCTGCAATCTTAGCAATATCTTCCCCAGGTTTATAATAACTTTTAAACCAAAACGGAATATTACTAGCGCTAATCCCACTAATCTCGCCTTCTAAATGATCGTTATTATCTTCTAAATCTGTTGAGCTACCAAGCATCATCATTTCTTTTTCAAAAAAATCTGCTGGCAAATCAAAGTTACTTAAAGCGAATACTTGTTTTATTCCAGATTGCCTAATCGCTTCTACCATTGCGTCTGTAACTGGAATTTTCTTACTAGTTTTCCCTGTGGTTCCAGAACTAAGTGCAAAATAAGATGTGCTTCCTGGCCAAGTTATATTTTCTTTTCCTTCTTGCAGTTTACACCACCATTCTTCGTTTATTTTATTGTAATCGAAAAAAGGTATATTTTGAGAATATGCTTTTTGAATATTTTCAGCATTAAGAATATCTGAAAATTTATAATGTGTACCAAATGCTGTTTCTTTCGCTGTATTTAGCAAATCTAACAAGACTTTTTTCTGAGATTCAATAGGATCTGGAGCAGTACTTAAAACATCTTTTAATGTAATTACACTTTTAATTATATTTCCTAAAATAGTCATTATATAGTTTTTTATTCATTAACAAAAATAGATGCTAATTAATAATACTATTAACTTATTCCCGCAAATAATTAACCCAAAAAAATTATGATATAAGACAACGATTTAATGTTCTTTGGTAAATGGCTTCGTATTGCGGAACAATATGATGAATATCAAATCTTTCCGCTTCCTTTTTAGCATTTGCCTTAAAGGTATTAAGTCTTTCTGAATCACTTAATACGTAGATTGCATTTTTAGACATTTCTTCTACATCACCAACATTACTCAAATACCCAGTTACTCCTTGCTTGTTCACTTCTGGTATACCTCCTGTATTACTAGATATTACAGGAACAGAAGACACCATTGCTTCTAAAGCTGCAAGACCAAAGCTTTCGGTTTCACTTGGGAGTAAAAACAAATCACTAAAACAAAGAATTTTATCTATTTCATTACTTTTACCAAAGAAAATCACCTTATCCGAAATGTTAAGCTTTTCACATAACAATTCTGCTTTTTCTTTATCAGGACCTTCTCCAACCAGCATTAATTTAGCAGGCATTTCTTTCTGAATATTATTGAATATTTTAATTACATCCGCAATTCTTTTTACTGGACGCAAATTACTAATATGCGTAATTATCTTTTCATCTTCAGTTGCCATCATATCTCTTTGGCAATCTGTAAATCCGTGATTATATTTTTTAACATCAATAAAATTGGTGACAACATCTATTTCCTTTTTAATATCGAATAAGCGTAAAGTATCTTCTTTTAAACTCTTAGAAACAGCAGTTACTGCATCCGATTTATTGATACTAAAAGTTACTGCTGGTTTATAAAAAGGATGTGAGCCAACAAGCGTAATATCTGTACCGTGCAGTGTGGTTACAATTGGTACGTAAATATTTTCATCTCGCAACATTTTTTGTGCCATATATGCTGCATAAGCATGTGGAATTGCATAATGCACGTGAAGCACTTCAATTTGATGTAGCTTCACCATATCTACTAATTTACTAGATAGTGCTAATTCGTAAGGTTGATAATGAAACAAAGGATATTCTGGTACATTTACTTCGTGATAATGTACATTATTACTTAATAATTCTAGACGAACAGGTTGGTTATAGGTAATAAAATGAATTTCATGACCACGTTTAGATAATTCTAAGCCTAGCTCAGTAGCTACTACGCCACTACCACCAAATGTTGGATAACAAACAATTCCTATTTTCATAAAATGAATTTATTCTAAATATTATAGACAAGAGCATCTAGAGAAGAGAAAAGGTTTTACTGCCATTTTCATTCTAATAGGTTTTGAATTTCTTTGTCTTCTTTCTATTTTTTAATCTATTATTGCATCATAAATAGCTGCTTGAATATTGGTTCTAATATCTTCTCGCAGCAATAAGTTTTTTCCTGCTTTAGGATAGGTTCTATTTGCTAAAAACACATATACGATTTCTTCTTCCGGATCTGCCCAAGCATAAGTTCCTGTAAATCCGGAATGCCCAAAACTCGTCATAGAAATACAACCACAAGTTGGTCCAGATTCTCCTAATTGAGGCTTATCGAAACCAATTCCTCTTCTATTATTATTATCACAAAAATAACAAGTGTTAAATTTGTCTATAGTTTCTGGTTTTAAATAACGTTTTCCACCATAAAAACCTTTTTGTAAATACATCTGCATGATTTTAGCTACATCATTAGCATTGCTAAAAACTCCTGCATGTCCTCCAACTCCACCTTGCATAGCTGCTCCCATATCATGCACATACCCTTGGATTTTTTGATATCTATAATAATCATCCTCTTCAGTTGGCGCAATGTTAATGTTACTAACCTTGTTGTTTGGATTGTACATGGTATAATTAGCTCCTAAAGACTCATAAAAATGATCTTTTACTAATTCATCTAAAGGTTTGTCGTAATGTTCCTCAATAAATTTCTTTAAAATGTAATATGGTAGATCACTATAGCGGTAACGCTTTCTAGTAAGCAAGTCGGTATCTTTAATTATTTCTTGAATAGAATCTTTATAATCTTTACGCATATACAATTCGTCTGCAACTTTAATACTGAATTCAGGATCGAAATGTTTTCTATAATATTTAGGGTCCGGACGTTTGGTAAGCGAATCTAATGTTGCATAATAAAAAGGAATCCAAGGTTTTAATCTAGCATAATGCGAAAGCATTGTTTTAATAGTTACATTCTTTTTATTAGACGTTTTATATTCCGGAAGCATCTCAGATAATTTGCTGTCTAACGAAACAATTCCTTGTTCTTCTAACTCCATCAACAATGGTAATGTTGCAAGGATTTTAGTTAATGAAGCTACATCGTAAATATCATTAAATTTTACTTTTTCAGCATTTTGATTATAGGTGTGTTTCCCAAAATTTTTATTGTAAATAACTTTTCCTTTTCTAGCGATAAGCAACTGAATTCCTGGTGTCATCCCTCCATTTACAGCATGGTTTGCAATAGAATCTATTTTTTTTAGTTTATTAGAACTCATGCCAACACGTTCTGGGATTGTGTACGATAAGCGACTTATTTCATTATACAAATCTCCTTGACCAACCACATAATCTACCCCTGCAGATACAGGTAAAGTTCCTTTTGCTGGTAATGCTCCAAAAATAATTTGCGCAGATTTTTGTTGTGCAATTTCGCTATTTTGATAGCTAACAACGACACTTTTAATATTGTTAATTGGATCAATGTCTAATAGCGCATAGGGTTTAACAAAAATATCTAGAATAACAGAATTGTTATTTGCTATTTCCTGAAGCCAAGCGCGTTCTTTTTCTGTGAACTTATAACTTTTCCAAGGGTTATCATTCGATCTATGCAAACCTATAATAACTGTGTTGTAAGGCTTTAATTTATTTAAAAGCGTCTCTATATTATCTGCTTTCACCTCATGAACGCGAGCGTATTTTTTAAGCTCATTATAAAAAACAGTTCCATCATCATCACCAAATTTTACATAAGCGATACTTTTAGTTTCTAGCTGTTGTAAAGGCAAAAGGCCAGCCTTATTTTCGGCAACTGTAATGGCGTTTTCTAAAAGCTCTTCATATAAAGCATCGTCTTTAATTCTATTTAAATCTGCAACTAAATTATTTGTTCCAATTGGAGAATAATTGTTTAAACCTACTTTATATTTTGCTTGCAGAATTTTTTTAACCGAGTGTGCTAAACGTGCTTCTGTTATTTTTCCAGATTGAAAAGCTTCCATGAATTTTAAAATTCCTTTTTCTGGGTCCTCCGACATAAGCATTACATCATTTCCAGCAAGAAAAGCCATTAAGTCTATTTCACCACCAGTGATTACATTTTTTGAGCTACTACCATCTAAAGATTTTTCGACATAATCTGCAGCACCTTTCATCGTTAAAGCGTCAGTAAATATTAAGCCTTTAAAACCTAAACGTTCTTTTAGAATATTGGTTACAATATGTTTTGATAAAGAAGAAGGAAACCCTTGTCGAGATTCTAAACTAGGCACATTTAAATGCGCCACCATAACACTAGATAATCCTTCTGTTATTAATTTTCGATATGGATATAATTCGATAGAATCTATTCGTTTTTCATCAAAAAGAACCGTAGGTAATGTTTTGTGTGAATCGCTTTCGGTATCTCCATGACCTGGGAAATGTTTTGCATTTGCTAAAACTCCTGCGCTTTGCATACCTTTCATAAAAGCCAAAGCTTTTTCGGTTACATTATCTCTATCTTCACCAAAAGAACGATTTCCTATAATAGGGTTTTTCGGATTGGTATTGATATCTACAACTGGAGCAAAATTAAAATGCACACCTAAACGCTTGCAATGTTCTCCAATTTGTCTTCCCGTTTGTTCTACTAACCATTTATCTTTAATTGCACCAAGTGTCATATTCCATGGAAATGCATAAGTAGAATCTAAACGCATACTCAAACCCCACTCTGCATCCATACCAACTAACAATGGTATTTTTGCTGCAGCTTGTAGTTCATTGTTTAATTTTGCTTGTCTAACAGGTCCACCATTAGAATAAATAACACCACCTATTTTTTGATTTTTAACAAGATCAACAACTTTAGCTTTGTTTTTTAAATCTTGATTAGAAAAAACCTGAACCATAAATAATTGACCAACCTTTTCCTTAAGTGTCAAAGTGTTATACAAACTATCTACCCATTTATTTTGGGAAACACCATCCCCTTTTAAAAGCGGATTAACCTCTTGTGCTTGGCTAAAAAAAGAATAGAAAATTATTGAAAGTAATATATAGTATGGACGCATAAAATTGTTTTACAAGTATAGCTTAAAAACTATGCCAAAATAACATTTTTAAAACGAAGTTTTACAGACTTTATGATAGATTTTAGAAGAATTATTAACTAGTTTATTAAAAGTGCATCCTTTTTAAGTATAATAATACAAAGAGTATTCAACTATAAGCAAGGTAAAACAAAAAATATCACACGTAAGTCTAGAAACTTTAATTATTTAGAATTTAAGAAAGCAAATTAAAGAAGCTATTCTAGCAGATCAATATGCCGGTCATGATATCCCAAAAGATACAATACACCATCTAACCCAATGCTAGATATAGAGCTTTGTGCATTATCTTTAACCGTCGGTTTTGCATGAAATGCAATACCTAAACCAGCTAAGTTTAACATTGGTAAATCGTTAGCCCCATCACCAACTGCAATGGTTTGACTAATATCTATACCCTCTTTTGTAGCAATTTCTCTAAGGTACTCCGCTTTTTTATTACCATCTACAATTTCACCAAGATAACCTCCTGTTAATACACCATCTTTTATCTCTAATTGATTGGCATACACATAATCCATTCCTAATTCTTTTTGTAGATAATGACCAAAATACGTAAAACCACCAGAAAGAATAGCTGTTTTGAACCCATACTTCTTTAAAGTATCAATTAGTCTTTTTGCTCCTTTTGTGATTGGTAAATTAACTGCAACATCCTGTAACACATCTTCACTTAGGCCTTTTAAAAGTTTCATGCGTTGTTTAAAACTTTCATTAAAGTCTATTTCTCCCTGCATTGCAGATTCTGTTATAGCTTTTACTTGATCTCCAACACCAGCAAGTTCTGCGAGCTTATCTATTACTTCTGCTTGTATTAGCGTGGAATCCATATCGAAACAAACCAAACGTCTGTTACGTCTATAAATATTGTCTTCTTGAAAGGCAATATCTACATCTAAATCATGAGAGATCTGCATAAATTTAGCAGTCAATTCTGGTTTATTATCAATTTTACCTCGAATAGATAACTGTATAGAAGCTCTAGGATACTCTTCTTCTTGCGTAAGTGAGATACGCCCCGTTAACCTTTTAATAGCATCAATATTTAAACCAATTTCTGAAATCACTTTAGTGACTTCCGAAATTTGTTCTGCAGCAAGTTTTTCTCCTAATATAGTAATGATGTAGCGATCTTTTCCTTGAAGGGAAACCCATTTTTCATAATCTTCTAAAGATATTGGGCTGAATTTGGCTGTTACACCTAGTTCGTATGCTTTAAAAAGCAAATCTTTTAAAACTGCTGCTGATTTTTTTTTAGAACCAATTTCAAACAAAAAACCTAAAGAAAGTGTGTCGTGTATATTTGCTTGACCGATATCTAGAATTTTAGCGCCATATTCTGCTAAAACACCTGTTAAACTTGAAGTTAATCCTGGTCTGTCTGGTCCAGAAATGTTTAATAAAAAAATCTCATTACTCATGCTTGCTTTTATTTGCTATACTTAATTTAAAAATCTGCTATGCCAACTTTCGCTAGCTGGAACCTCCCAGTTTTCTTTAAACTCAGCAACTGTATTTACTAAATTATTAAAGACTATAGTATTTTTAGAAACCGCTTTGTCTTTTGCCATTTTTCTGAAATCAGTTAAAGATTTATAAGCAATATACTCTCCTTGTTTGTAGGAGACATTCATTTTATCCATTAAATCTACGTTGTAATCTTTTTCTAATTGTTGGATAAATTGCACAGAAGCATCAATTGAACAACCAGTCGCAGCGTTCATGTTTTGGTTTAACCCGATAACTATAAATCGCTTATAAACAAGATTATATCCTGCCTGCAAATCTGCGCCGTGTGCCGCCCAATTTTCAACAAATATATTTAGCTTGTTAGAAATCTCTTCCATTTCTTGATCTGAAAAAGAACGATTTGCTTGGTAGATCCAAACGCGAGATTCTTCTGGTAATGTATTAAAGTCTACTAACATTTTTTAAATTAAGGATTATGAATTACAGAAAAGGTATTAATTACAAATTTTGCGAACTAGCAATTAACTCAGCAATATCCATCACTTTTATTTGTGCTTCTTTTTCTTTTACTTTCACACCATCAGACATCATAGTCATGCAATACGGGCAAGCCGTTGCTATAATATCTGGGTTTGTTTGTAAAGCATCTTCTGTTCGAAGCTCATTAATATCTTTATCTCCCTTTTCTGGCTCTTTAAACATTTGAGCGCCTCCTGCTCCACAACATAACGCTGTTGCTTTGCTACGTTTCATCTCTACGAGATTAGCGTTAAGAGCATTTAACACATCTCTTGGTGCATCGTATTCAGAATTTGCTCTACCTAGATAACAAGGATCATGAAAGGTTATTTGTTTTCCTTTATAGTCACTTTCTTTAACATCTAGCTTTCCAGAGCTAATTAATTCTTTTATAAACTGTGTGTGATGAATAACCTCGTACACACCACCCAGTCCTGGGTATTCGTTTTTTAAACAGTTAAAGGAGTGTGGGTCGCAAGTTACAATACGCTTCACTTCGTACATGTTAAGCACTTCAATATTCATCATGGCTTGCATTTGAAACAAAAACTCGTTTCCTGCTCGTTTTGCTAAATCTCCTGTAGCACTTTCTTCGGTACCTAATACTGCAAAATTAACGTTTGCTTTGTTTAATATTTTTACAAAGGCTTTCGTTATTTTTTTAGCTCTATCATCATAACTTCCAGCAGATCCAACCCAGAATAAAATATCTGGTGTTTTACCTTCTGCCATACACTCTGCCATTGTTGGTACGTTAAGTTGTTCGCTCATTATGTTGTAATTTTCGAAATTTAATTTTTAGTTTTTAACTGCGTTAGCGATAGAGGCATTGTTGAAGCTCTTTTTTATTTTTCTTAAAAAAAGCGACTGCCGAAAGCGCGACCCTTGTGGTAACGCCCAAATTAATCTACTCGTTTTTCCAGTTTAATCGGTCTTGTTGGTTATAAGGCCATGGTGCACCATTATTTTCAATATTGGTCATCATATTGTTTAATTCTGTTGGCGCTGCGCTTTGTTCCATTACCAAGTATCGACGCATTTCTATAATAATAGATAACGGATCTATACTTACAGGACAAGCTTCTAGACAGGCGTTACAACTGGTACATGCCCAGATTTCTTCGTTAGTAATATAATCGCCAAGCAGTTGTTTGCCATCATCGACAAACGTACCCTTATTAGTATCTATATTTTTACCCACTTCTTCTAGACGATCTCTAGTATCCATCATGATTTTTCTAGGTGAAAGCTTTTTTCCAGTAAGGTTTGCTGGACATTCGCTGGTACAGCGTCCGCATTCTGTACAGGTGTAAGAATTTAATAATTGTACCCAGGATAAATCTTGTACATCGCTTGCTCCAAATTTTGCTGGAACTTCGTCTTCTGCTCCTTCTGGAGCTGCCGCAAACGGGTCTGCGCTTGGATCCATCATCATCTTAACTTCGGTAGTTACAGATGCTAAATTGTTTAGTTCTCCTTTATTATTTACTCTACCATAATAGGTATTTGGAAAAGCCAAAAGGATATGTAAGTGTTTTGAAAAATACAGGTAGTTTAAGAATATAAGAATACCAACAATATGTAACCACCAAGCTGCTCTTTCAATGAAATGCACTGTGCTCTCTGCTATACCGGAAAACAAAGGTGCTATATATTGGCTAATAATATTTCCGGAATTTGCTTCTTGAAAAGTACCATCGGTTGCATTCATGACTAGAAATAAAGTCATTAAAACCATTTCGAAATACAGAATAAAGTTTCCATCACTTTTTGGCCAACCTTTCATTTCGTCTTTCCAGAAACGCGCTAATTTTATTACGTTTCTTCTTATCCAAAAAATGATTACTGCAACTAGAACTAAAATTGCTAGAATTTCGAAAGTACCAATTAAGAAACCATAAACTGCTTCTGGCAATACACTAGAAAAAATACGATGTGTACCGAAAAGCCCATCGATGATTATTTCTAAAACTTCAATATTTATAATTACAAATCCTACATAAACAACAACATGAAGAAACCCAGAAACTGGACGCTTTACCATTTTGCTTTGTCCTAAAGCGATGTTGATCATGTTTTTCATACGTAGTGACTTATTATCACTAACATCTACATCTTGCCCTAGTTTAATATTACGAACAAGTTTTTTTACATTTTTAGCAAAGTAACCAAAGCCTAAAATTAGGGCTATGGCAAAAATTATATTTGGTAAGTAATTCATGTAATGGTTGGTTTATTGTCTTTCGTCTTCTGGTTTCACGTAGCCTGCTTTATCTTTTTTTCCGAAGACAGAAACTTTTACATATCTGCTAGGGTTTAATTTAAAGTCTTGTAATAATTCTTGTAATTGTTGCGAAGCTACCTCCAAGTTATTGTATAGGTCATCGTCTGTAAGTAACTTACCAAGAGTACCTTCTCCTTTATCTAAATCTGCTAAAAGTGTATTTACATTAAGTAAGGTTTCATCTAAGGTTTTAACAGTTTTTGATAATTCTACATCTTTTAAATCTTCAGAAAGTGCACCTAAATCTTTACTTACTTTATCGAAATTAGAAAGCATAGAAGTAAGTGTTTCATCGTTTTTAGCAATTAAAGAGTTAAAGGAATACGATAACGTTTGAAAAGATTTTATGGTAGTGTTTAATTCTCCAATAGCATTTTTTAATCCTTTTTCTGTATCGTCTTTTACTAATTTATTTAGGCTTACAAGAAGGGAATCTGCAGATTCTAATGTACCATCTAATCCAGAACTTAATCCAGAAAAGTTACTTGTTAAGCTTTTTACAAGACCGTCTTCTACTTCAGACTGTAAGAAGTCTCCGTTTTTAGCAGGAACTCCTCCTTCTACTGGAATGATAGCCATTGCGTTTCCTCCCATTAATCCTAGTTCATAAAGGCGCATTTTACTTTCTTTAGAAAACTTTAAATCTTTATCGATGGTAAAAGCTACACGAGTTTTACCAGATTCGAAATCGTATTTAATACTATTTATCTTTCCTACATTATTTCCTTTAATGGTGACGGGAGATGAAGGCGTAAGTGCATTATAATCGAATTCTGTATAGAATTCATTTTTTTGTTGAAAGATGTTTATACCTTTTAAATAATTAATACCAATAATTAGGAATACAATTCCTAATATTACTAGTATGGCTGTTTTAATTTCTCTAGATAACTTCAATATAAATTGGATTGGTTATGAAACAAAATTAGAAATAAATTTATAAAGAATGGCTCTAATTAGCACTTGTTTTTAAGGCTTGGTCTAGAGTAATTTTTATTCCATCTTTAAAAGCAACTATAAAACAGGATGTATATCCTTTACTTTTTGCGTTTGCTTGTAAATTCTTAGCTTTAGTAAAGTCGGATGTATATCCATGAAAATATTTATAAAGAGCACCTTCTTTTTCTCTAGAAATAGCATCTAACCCTTTAAAATTATATGCCTTTGGAGCTAGTTTTCTTGAGCTAGCAGCAATTTGCACTTTAAAAACTACATTTTCAATAATTTGTTCTTTCTCATTAGTGACACTTGGAAATTCTTCCTGAGGAGTAAAAACAAATTCCCCTATATTTTGATCTAAAGTACCTTTATAGTCTAAAATAGCATTACTTATAGATTTAGAGATTTCTTGTTGTCCTTTAGAAGAATTTAAATATTTTCCTTCACTTGTATTTGTAATAAATCCAGTTTCAATAAGAACACTTGGCATGTATGTGTTGTGCAGCACCCAAAGGCTAATTTGTTTTACTCCTCTACTTTTTCTTTTTAATTTGTTTTGAAATCCTTTTTCTACTAAATCTGCCAACATAATACTTTGATCTACATATTCCTCCTGCATTAAAGTCAAGCCTATTAAAGATTCTGGAGCATTAGGATCGAAACCTTCATAATGTTTTTCGTAATTATCTTCTAAAAATATTACTTCATTTTCAGCTTTAGCAACATTAAAATTACGTTCTGTGTTACCAACACCTAATACATATGTCTCTGTTCCATGTGCTTGTGTGTGGTTTGCATTACAATGAATAGAAACAAATAAGTCTGCATCTGCATCATTAGCAATTTTTGCTCTTCCACGAAGTGTTACAAAGACATCGGTTTTTCTGGTATAAATAACTTTAATATTTTTATTACTCTCTAGATTTTTACCAACCTGCAAAGCAACTTTTAAAGCAATATCCTTTTCTGTATACCCATTTTTTGTTGGTCTTCCAGGATCATGCCCTCCATGACCAGCATCTATTACTACTACAAATTTTTCTGTTTGTTGTGCATATGTATTAGATATATTAACAAAAAACGTTAATACTATTATAAAAGATAAGAATTGTGATAATCTATTCGTTTGCATACAGATAATAACTATTTTAGGCTTGTATTATTTTAAATTGCTTAATATTAAATTAATCATAAAAAATATATGTAATTTTGGCAATTCAAAAACCGAGCCATACTTTTACAAAAATACATTAAAAGCGTTGCGTACAAATAAATTTCAAATACTTTTTGCTTTAAGTTTTACCATGTTTATTAACATGTTTGGCTTTGCACAAGACAGACCTAAATCTGGAGGAGAGATTGCACCTATAAAAAAAGGAGACACAATTGCAGTTAATGTAAACGATGTTTTACAGCCAAAAGAAGCGGTTTCTACATTGGAACTCACCGAAAAAGGCCAAGACTCTACAAAAAAAGACTCCGTTAAGCCTAAATCGGAATTCCTTACCGACATTGTTAGTTACAAAGCGAAAGACTATACTTCTTTTAATAAGAAAGAGCAAAAATTGTATTTATATAACGAAGCCGAAATTATTTATGGCGACATGGAAATTAAAGCAGGAATAATTGTAATCGATTATAGCAAAAATGAAGTATATGCAGGAAGGGTTAAAGATTCTCTAGGCGAATACACCCAACACCCTGTTTTTAAACAAGGCACACAAATTGTAGAACCAGATTCTATTCGTTTCAATATTGATACAGAAAAAGCTTTAATATTTAATTCTAGAACAGAACAAGCTGGCGGTTTTTTTGATAGTGAGGTCTCTAAAAAAGAAAACGACTCGGTGTATTTTGTACAAAACGCTAAATATACAACTTCAGAAAACCGGGAGGATCCAGAATATTATTTTCTGTTACGAAAAGCCAAAGTAGTTCCTGACGAAAAGGTTGCTACTGGATTAACTAATATGTTTATTTATGGAGTCCCTACTCCTATTGGATTGCCTTTTGCATATTTTCCATTGACAAAAAAACAGACTTCTGGTGTTATATTCCCTAGTTTTGGTGAGCAAAACTCTAGAGGATATTTTTTACAAAATGGCGGTTATTATTTTGCTTTAAGTGATTATTTAGATTTAGCAGTACTTGGTGATTATTACACCAATGGTAGTTATGGTTTACGATTAGAAAGCAAATATAATGTTCGCTACAAGTTTAACGGTAATCTTGGTTTTAGATATGAAAATCTAATTACTAGCGAACGTGGTTTTTCAGATTACTCAAAAAGTACCATATACAATATACGTTGGTCACACAGTCAAGACACAAAAGCTAGTCCAAATTCACGTTTCTCTGCATCCGTAAACCTAGGAAGTAGCACCTATTATCAAAACTCGATAAATCAAGTAAACGTTGCCAATTTTTTAAACAATACGTTGTCTTCTTCTATCTCCTATTCTAAAACATTTCAAGGCGAACCACAAGTAAATTTTAGTGCTACTGCAACTCATTCTCAAAACACAAATACAGAGAGCATAACAATGACACTTCCTACTATACAAACAAGTGTTAGTAGAATTTTTCCATTTGCAAGCGAAACTGGAACCAAAAAAGGAATTATACAAAATATAAACTTTCAGTATAATTTAAGTGCAGAAAATAGAATTACTACAACAGATTCTCTTTTCTTTAAAAAAGCAATGTGGGACGATGCAAAAAGTGGTATTCAGCATAGCATTCCTTTGTCTACAAACTTCAAACTTTTCAAATATTTTAGTTTAAGTGCTAGTACCAATTATGAAGAAAACTGGACGTTTAAAACTATAGACAAATATTACGATACGGATTTAGAAGAAGAAGTTGAAATAGAAAAAAGTGGTTTTGATGCTTTTAGAACTTACAATTTTAGCACAAGTTTAGGAACCACACTTTACGGAATGTTTAATTTTGAAAAAGAAGGAGAAGATAGAAAATTAAAAGCCATTAGGCATGTTATGCGTCCTTCGGTAAGCTATAATATTAACCCTTCTTTTGATAGGTATTGGGATTCTTATGAAGTTGTTACAGCAGATGGAGAAGTTGCTGAAGAAGTAGAAACTGTAGATTTTACACGTTTTGAAGATAATATTTATGGTTCTCCAAGTCAAACTTTTTCCAGTTCTTTAGGGTTAAATCTTTCTAATAATTTTGAAGCTAAAGTAAGAGATAAAGATAGTACTGCAACCGAAGCAAAAAAAATCATTTTATTAAATAATTTAAATTTTTCCACCTCATATAATTTTGCTGGAGATTCACTACAGTGGAGTCCTTTACGTGTAAGTGGTGGAACACAAATACTGGATGATAAAATGTCTATTAACTTTGGAGCTGTATTAGACCCTTATGCTTTAGATAATAATAACAGTAAAATAGATACTTACAATGTAAATAATGGAGGAAGCTTATTTAGACTTACAAGCGCAAACCTAACCATGAATTATACATTAAATAGTAAAACTTTTAGTGGTGATAACGACGAAAGTAGAGAAAACAGCAGAGAAGAAAATTTACGTAGTGGTGGACGAGCAGATGATTTATTTGGTGTTAATCAAGATTTTGCAGACCAAAGATTAAACAACAATGAGCAAGAAGAAAAAAAACCTAGTGAATTTTATAATTATAAAATACCTTGGAGTTTACGTCTTGCATACGCTGTAAACTACTCGAATGCTGCAAGACAAAATGAAATATCATCGCATTCGCTAATGTTTTCTGGAGATATTGAATTTGCTCCAAGGTGGTCTGTTGGAGCATCTTCTGGTTACGATTTAAAAAATCAAGGTTTCACCTATACACAGTTGCGTTTTGAACGGGATTTATTAAGTTGGCGAATGAACTTTTCATGGGTACCGTTTAGTACAAGAAGTTCTTGGAATTTCTTTATAGGAATTAAATCTAGTATTTTAAAAGATATCAAGTACGAAAAACGTAGACAGCCTGATGATCAACTTTAGGTTTTAATAAAATAGTTATGATTATTAAGTTATTTATACAACTTAATAATTAGTAATTGAATAACTTTATAATCATGAAAAAAATAATCACTACACCAAACGCACCAGCACCTATTGGTCCATACAATCAAGCTGTACTTTCTGGAAACACCTTATATACATCTGGACAAATTGCTTTACATCCAGAAACAGGAGAATTAGTTTTAGACGACATTAAAACTGAAACCAAACAAGTTATGGAAAATATGAAAGCCGTGCTTGCTGCTGCAAACATGACTTTCGATAATGTTATAAAGACATCTATTTTTATTAGCGATATGCACAACTTTGCTCCAATAAATGAAGTATATGGTCAATATTTTAATGATAGCTCTGCTCCTGCTAGAGAAACTGTTGAAGTTGCTAACTTACCAAAATTTGTAAATGTAGAGATTAGCTGTATAGCTGTTATTTAAATTTTACATTTTTAAATACCATTAAAACCCCCAAATAGCAATCAAATATTTTGGGGTTTTAAACCAGATAATTACCAAAATTGAAGCTCTCTATTCCTCGAGTAATTTATTAATTTCTATTGCTAATTTGTCTACATTTCCTTCCGCATTACCAATAGAAATATACTTAATAACTCCATTTTTATCCACAATAAAGTTTTTAGGAATTGCTCCTGTTGCATATTGGTTCCATATTTCACTTTCGGGATCATAACCAACATTAAAATTAACACCGTATTTTTTCATTTTCCTGATTTTATTATAAACCACCTCTTTTTTTTCACCAATAGCAATAGGTATTAAAACAAAATCTTTGTTTTTTAAAGGTTCTAATATTTTTTCAGGAAATTCTGCAAACTCCATTAAACACGGCGCACACCAAGTTGCCCAATAATTAATTAGAACAACTTTCCCTTTTAAATTGGAGAGCCTGATAACTTCGTTGTTTACCATTTGCACACTAAAGTCACTTGCAATATCCCCTATATTTAACTTCAGCTCCTTTACTTGCGCTTTTTGTTTTTTTTCTATTTTAGGTGTCCCCTCTAATTTTACTTGGAGTTGCTGTTTCTCTTCTTCAGTAAATAGGTCTATAATAATAATAAACTCTCTGTCACCTACTTCATCCCCTATAGTTTCTAATAGTTCTCGCCACTTTTCTATACTAACACCTTTATTCATGGCTTTAATTAAGCCCTTATTAGCTATCGCATTAAGTTGCTCTTTTGTAATTATTTTGTTATTTGATATGATTACATATTCTGGCTTTTTAATTTCTTGTTCTTGTGCTAAAGCATAAAAATTAAATAAGACAAAACTTAAAGCTAGAATTAATTTACATATTATATTTTTTCTATTTACTAATTTTTTATTTGTACTCATGAAGGAAAATATTTTATAACTATATTTACAGTTGTATAACTACAAATATAGTTGAATTAATAAAATATTGACTATTACAGTTGAAAAATTATATTATAAAAAAAATAGTTACATATAATTGCATTAAAAAATACTGCAAAATAGAAACTTTACTTTCTACTTAGATAAAAAGAAAATCAATGAAACAGCTGTAAAAATGCGCTTTAAAAGCCGGTTTGTTTTTTTGGCACGATGCTTGTATCTCTTATAGTAAGTTCAATTTTAAAACTTACAATTATGAAAAAGATTTTAGCAATTTTAACAACAATCCTTTTAACAGGATTTACTGTAAACGCAACTACAACCACAACAGTAGACGACAATATTAATACTAGTAGCACTTCTAGAGGTTATGGAAATTCTTTCATTTTTGTAGAACAAGGTGTAGAGTTTTCAATCTTTCCGGATGGTCAATTTGATTTTTACATGCGTAATTATGGGCCTAACATAAATGTGTCTGTGAATCATGGTAATACAAATATTAGTTTTAACTCAGGATACGATTATAATGCATATGTGCAATATGATGAGTTTGGCGCCATTGTTCAAGTAGAACATGTTCCAGTTTTTTATGATTACTATGGTCGAGTTAGCCAAGTGGGAAATATTTTTATTAACTATAATAATTTTGGTTTTGTAACACAAGTTGGCGGTTTATATGTTCACTATAACAGATATAACCGTTTTTCACACCATACAGGTTACATAAATATGTATAACCGCTTTTATGTTTATAGACCATGGCATGCTTTTTTTAGAATTCCTAATATTAATCATTGTGTTGTATTTAATAGACCATATAGACAAAATTATAGACCTATTAGATACCAATATACTAGACCTTTTTCTAACAATTACAGACGTACCTCTGCAGTTGCTAGTAGACGAGGAAACACAATAAACAGAAGAAGTGAATTGGCTACTAGAGGAAACGATAGACCTCGAAATACAGTAAGTGCAAACACGCCAAGACCTAGAAGTGGAGTAACAACTTCTTCTCCTAGAAATAACACTCCAAGGCCAAGAGTAGCTACAAGTACTCCTAGAACTAATAATTCTAGTCCTAGAGTAATAACGAATACAACAAAACCTAGAACAACAACAAATGTACCTAGACCTAGAACTTCGGTTTCTACAAAACAAAAAACGAGGTCTACACCAAGAGTAACAACAAGTACACCTAGAAAAAACTCTAATGTATCTACTAGTATACCAAGAACCAATAGAAAAGTAGCGAGTAATGCATCCGTTAGAGCAAATAGCAAAGTTACAAGCAGATCATCTAGAAATACAAATAGAACAACCTCTAGCTCAAGAAGCACAAAAAGTAGAAGATAAAAATTTTGGTTAGTTAGTTGAAAACCCTATCATTAGTTTGCCCCAAAGCAACTTGATAGGGTTTTCTTTTATTAGAAAGCCTATATCTTATTCAATTTTTAATAATTTTTTTATTAGTGTTGTGATATCTTTAGATAAAGAGAATTTAAACACAACAAATGCATAACAAATTGCTACCAGTGTGCTTTTAATAACAATATTAATAATAGGATGGAAATGGAATTCCCAGAAATAAAAACCTAAACTAAGGAATAAAATTAACACTAATGTATATCCTGTTTTACTTGTGAAAGGATGTATTTTAAATTTTAAATTTACATACCATAATTTTAATGCATCATAAATAGTAAAAGCAATAACACTTGCAATTGCTGCTCCTTCTATTCCATAGATAGGAATGAGCAAATAATTTAAACTAACAGCAAGTAATACAATACAGAAACCAAAGGTTAATATAATTCTGTAATAATTAGAATTAAAAATAATAGCATTATTATTTCCTAAAAGATTATCTACTAATTTTACTGCAGAAATAACAATTACAATAAATAATCCTTGACTATATTCTGGTTTTAATAAAGCATATAACTGATTGATATTAACCAGTATCAAAACAAAAATAAAACCTCCAATTATAAATAAATTTATAGAGCTTTTTTTATAGAGTTGTTCTAAATCCCAATGGTTTTCATTATTTAAATAGGAAGCTGTTAACGGATTCACAATTTGTTGCATTGCTCTAGCAGGCACAGCAATTACTGTTGCAATAAAAATGGCAACACTATAATATGCTACATTTTCTATTTCTATTAACTCACCAAGCATAAACTTATCTAACTCTAATAATATCATGGATACAGAACCAGCAATAATGATAAGAAAACTATACTTTAAAACAGTAATATAATCAAAAGATCTAGTAATGATTAACTTAGGAAAACGAATGCTAAAAGCATAGCCCATCATAATCAACATACGAATAATATACACTATAGTTATTGCGTAAATAAATTGATCTACAGTTAGTTTATTAAAGAATACTGCTAGTAATAAAGTCATTGTACCTAATCTATGGAAAGCTTCTCGCATAAAATTACCAAACACCGATTTAAAGTGAATCTTACTCCATGAGAAAAAGATTTCAAAATATGCAAAAGCAACGGCTAATACATATATTAACCATGTATAATCTTTTATTATTTGATTTTCATTTGCTAACCAATTAGCAATAGTTTCATAAAATAAGGAACCTAAAAGACCAGCAGGAATAACAAAAAGCAAAGGTAAAAACAACATGAAAGTTAGAAAGCTGTTTTGAAGCTTCTTTGTTTTGTACGAAGAGTAAAATTTTATTAAAGTATTATTAACGCCAAAAATTAGTAATGGCATCATTAAATTTGCAGTAGAAAGTACATAAATTACTAATCCATAGTGTTCAGGAGATAAGAAAGCGGTATATAAAAATAAGGTGTTAATTGCTCCAACACCAAAACCTAAATAGGTAACGATGGTGTTTTTAATGGATTGTGAAGCAACTATTCCCATATTATTATATAATCCCTAAATTTAAATTCCAAAAAGCAAGTTACTACATTTTTGCTAATTCTATTTTTCACGAAGTAATTCTGCTAATTTACCAGTAAGTTCTCTCCTACTATATTTTTGCAATCCAATAGCATTCGATTTTAGTTTGTTTTCTTGAAATGCTTTAAAATGCATTAAAATTACACTTTTTAATTTTTCATAATCCGAATAAATAAAATAATTTCCGGTATTGGTTTCTACTATAATTTTTTCTACATCTGTTCCTTTTGGACCAAATGCAACTATAGGCCTGTTAGAAACCATGTACTCAAATAATTTCCCAGGAATGATACATTTGGTCTCTTCTGAATCGATTTCAATCAGCAACAATAATTGCGATTCCTTCTGAAACATAATTGCCTCACTATGTGAAACATATCCAACCATATCTAAATGAATAGTTAACCCATAACGCTCAATACTATTAATTACATTTGGACTAACAGCTCCAACTAATTTTAACTGAAACTGTTTTGCAAATTCATTATTCTCTGTTATTAATTCATTTAAAACTCTCCATAAAACTTCCGGGTTTCTTTTTGCTAATAAAGAACCAATATGTGCTAATGTAAATTTTTCATCTAATGAAATTGCTTTTGTTTTTTCAACATCATAACCATTTGTAATTACTGCTATTGGTTGCTTTGTTTTTTCTTGAAACTCTAATTTTGTTATTGTACTTGTTACAATAATTTGATCTGCAGTTTGCAAAACTTTACGTTCTAAATCGATATGTTTTTGTTTGGAAGCACTGGTAAGCTTTAACTCTTTATGGTAGCCAATAGTTGTCCAAGGATCTCTAAAATCTGCAATCCAATTTACTCCTAACCTCTCTTTAAGTTTCAAGCCTATTAAATGAAGACTATGTGGTGGTCCTGTTGTAATAATTGTATTAATATGATAGTCCTTTATGTAAGTAGAAAGATAATTTACCGATGGCTTTACCCAACCTTTTCTAGCGTCTGGAATAAAGAAATTACCACGAATAAGCAATAATAAACGCTGTAAAATACTTTGCTTTTTTACATCAGGAATCAAGCCTTTACTAATAGATTTTGTGTTTTTTTTAGAAAGAATTCCTGCTAACTTATAAGGTTCGCTAATAGGTTGTTTAAGTATAGTCGTTGCATTAGACACTTCTTCAACAAGGCTTTCATCTATTAAAGGATAACTAGGGTTTTGAGGAATATAAACAATAGGTTCTATGTTGAATTCTGGTAAGTACTTTACAAATTTAAGCCAACGCTGTACTCCTGGCCCTCCAGCTGGTGGCCAGTAATAGCTTATAATAAGTACTTTTTTTTTATTCATTTTGACATTCCTTTAAAAGCAAGAATCTTAAAAATTGAAACTATTGTGGATTCCTGTTTTACAGGAATGATAGCTACTTTTTCTTAAATATAAAAAACAATCCCCCTATAAATAGTAAAACGAAAAGAATAGAACTTGTTAAGGTAATTGTACTACCTGTTTGTATAACTTTTGGTTCAAATTTAAATTCTACTATATGCTGTCCTGCTGGTATTTTCATACCACGTAATACATAATTTACGTTATAATGTTTTTCTAATTTTCCGTCAATATATGCATTCCATCCTTCTTTAAAATAGACTTCAGAAAATACAGCAAACCCAGGATTGTTATTATTTGACTGATATTTAATATAGTTAGGCTTATATTCTTTTAAAGTAATGTTTGAAAGAGAATCTACTTTAAAGCTTGTATTCCCATTAATAGCTTCCGTTTTAAGAAACACAGCTTTTCTTTTTGTGTCTAAACTATCTAAAGCTATAATTTCTTGATTAGCAGTTGCAACTTGCTCTAATTCTTCAATAAACCAAGCGTTTCCATTCGCATCTGTATTGGTAAACGGAAAAATAGTTCCTTCTTCTTCTGCAATAATATACTTGGTATTTAGCATATTTAAAACATTCATATTGTTTTTAGTAATATGAAAATTGAAAAGCTCGTTATAGCGCCTCATTTTTGCAGCATGATAACCACTTAATGAATTATGAAAAAAGGATGCTCTGGAGTAATTATCAGTAAGATCAAAAACTCTAAAATGTGTAGTGTCCTTAAGAATTTCAATATCTGCAGGATTTGCTTGATATGGTTTTTTAACCTTTAAGGCAGAAACAAAATCGTTATTATTGACGTAGCGTCTGTCTACTGAAACTAAATCGAAAACTATCAATATTGCAAAAGCTACAATTACTAAGTTTTCGGATAATTTTTTCTTTAAAAACATAAATATAGTTCCGGCAGAAAGTAGCACTAAAATAAGCGTTCTAATAGTGTCTTTTGAAAACAACATTTTTCTGTCTTCTCGAACAGCATCTATAAACTGCTGACCATATTTTTGTTTGAAAAATGCATCATTTACACCAGAAAAATTAAAAGCAGATTTAAAGAGTAAAAACAAAATAGCAATTCCAGCAGTTATACCAACAGTATATTTTAAAGCTTTAAGCTTTTCTTCATCTTTTTCAAAATTGTTAAATAGCCTAGTTAAACCAAATATAGCTAAAATAGGAATGCATAATTCTAAGATTACTTGAATAGAAGAAACAGCTCTAAACTTACTATATAGTGGTACATAATCAATAAAAAAGTCTGTAAGTAAGCCTAAATTTTTTCCATAGGAAAGTAATAAGGAGAAAATGGTTCCGCCTACAATCCACCATTTTAATCGTCCTTTCACCAAGAAAAGCGCAAAAACAAATAGAAAAATTACAACAGCACCAACATAAGCAGGAGCTTCAACAATTGGTTGATTTCCCCAATAAGTAGGAGCTTCTTTTGCATATTCTTTTGCTTGTAAAGGAGGGGTTCCTTTAGCAACTAATAAATCAAAATAAGCAGAGTCTTTACCTACATTTTCATAATTTCCGCCACCAACAATTCTGGAGATAAATAGATTAAAAGATTCTAAAAACCCGTAACTATATTCTGTTATATACTCTTTACTAAGTCCAGAGGTTATTTCTTTTGGTGATCCATCTGGATTAATAGTTAATTCGCTTTTACTTCTAGTACTTTCCTTTACATAATCTTGCGTAGCCAAAAGGTTCGTTGCATTTAATGTTAAAGAAAAAATAACAGCAACAACTAACAAACCAACAGATTTAAAATAATGTGGCAACACTTTTTTGTTGTAAGCATCTATTAAATAGGCAATTCCTAAAATAATAACCAATAACATTAAATAATATGTCATTTGCGGATGATTAGCCACCAACTGTAAAGCCATAGCAACAGTTGTTAGTAAAAATCCGACTATATATTTTCGCCTAAAAGTGAGAATTATTCCACTTAAAACTAATGGCATATATGCAATAGCATGTGCTTTACTATTATGTCCAACTCCTAAAATAATTATGAGATAGGTAGAAAAACCAAATGCTAAAGCTCCTAAAGCTGCTAGTTTAAAATCTACTTTTAAAACTAACAATAGCACATAAAAGCCTATAAAATACAGAAATAAATAATCTGCTGGTCTAGGCAAAAAACGTAAAGTTAAATCTAGTTTTTTTATGTAGTTATGCGGGTATTTTGCACCAAGCATATAGGTTGGCATACCTCCAAATCCGCTATTGGTCCAATAGGTTTCTTCTCCAGTGTTTGCTCTATAATCGATTTGCTGTTTAGCCATCCCTGTATATTGCATGATGTCACTTTGAAAAATTTGCTTTCCTTTTAAAACAGGGCTAAAATATGCAAGTGAAAGAATTACAAAACCAACTAGAACAAGAAAATGAGGAAGTACTTTTTTTATAGAAAACTGCATGAATTATATGTATAACAATAAGTTTGAAAAATAATCATAATTTTTGAAACTAAGCCAATTTATGTGAAGCTAATATTTTGGAATTTTTATAGAAGTACAAAGAATAAAAAAAATAGCATTATTCTACTTCTTCGTAATCTACATATTCGCCAACATTCTTATTAGAAGATTTATTCTCTGGCATTTTATCTATAGTAATTTCTCCTTCTTTTTTTGTTTGTTGTGGATTTCTAAAACCACCAAACTGTTCACCAAAACGCTGTTCCGCTTTTTTGGTAATAAATTTTAATAAAATAGGAGCAAATATTCTTGATAAAATTTTCACACCATAATAGATTAAAAGTATGATTAAGATAATTTTTACAACTCCAGTAACAGATGCTAATTGCAACATAAAATCATTTTTTAACAAAAATACAATTCTTAAGTCTTAATTTATCTTATAAATACTTAAAAAAAATATAAAATATATATATTTGAAGCCAAATAAACCCATAAAACATGAAGTTCTTAAAATTCTATATAGCAATTTTTGCTTTTTCTGTTTCGCTTTCTGGATACTCACAATATACAGAAGTAATAAACTCTAACAGACCAGGTGTTTCTAAAAGTGCATTTTCAGTAGGCACAAATGTTATTCAATTTGAAGCAGGACCATATATGTTAAATGAAAACCATTCACGTTTAAAACGAGATGACAAAAGTTTTGGTATCGATTTCACCGCTAGATATGGTTTATTATGGGAGCAATTAGAGCTTAATATTGAAGGGACTTATCAATCTACTAAAAGAACTTTTACAAATACAGTTGCTAACGAAGACAAATTCAGTAATTTTAAAACACTTACTATTGGAGCAAAATACCTAGTCTACGATCCGTACAAAAAAGCAGGAGATGAAAAACCAAACATATATAGCTGGAATGCGAACCATAAATTTAAATGGAAGTCCTTAGTTCCTGCTGTTGCAGTTTATGTTGGTGCAAATTTTGACACTAAAGATAATCCGTTCACAGCGTATGGTGTAGAAGGATTTAGTCCAAAAATCATGGTTGCAACTCAAAACAACTTTGCAGGTGGATGGGTATATGTTATGAACTTTGTAAAAGATAGGATTGGTACTGATCAATCTGATTTTTCTTATATATTAACACTTACCAAATCTATAAACGAACAATGGGTTGTTTTTGGTGAGGCTCAAGGAATAAGCAGTGATTTTTACGCAGATAACTTAATTCGATTTGGAGGTGCATATCTTTGGAATAGAAATTTTCAATTAGATACTGCACTAACACTAAACACTAAAGACACTCCTTCTGTTTTTGGAGTTACTGTTGGCGCATCTTATAGATTAGATTTTCATCAAGATAAAGAAATAGATAATGGTGGTGAACTTGGAAATGGTAAGAAAAGTAAAAAAGAAAAAGGTAAAAAAGGAAATAAAGAATCTAGAAAATCTAAAAAGAACAATAGAGAAAAGCAAGAACAGAATTTTGATGAAGAATAAAGAACTATTGATTTTATGATTACCATAAAACAAGTACACACAAAGAAAGAGCTTAAAGCATTTGTTAAATTTCCATTCCAGCTTTATAAGAATTCTAAATATTGGGTACCGCCAATAATTTCGCAAGAATTAAAAACTTTCGACAAAAAAGAAAACCCTGTTTTTAACGATGCAGATGCCTATTTTTTTCTTGCCTACAAAGGCGACGAAATTGTAGGACGCGTTGCTGCAATTATTAATTGGCTTGAAGTTAATAACCAAAATGAAAAGAAAATGCGTTTTGGTTGGTTTGATTTTGTGGATGATTTAGATGTATCTAAAGCGCTTTTAGACAAAGTTGCAGAAATTGGCAAGCAAAATAATTTAGAGTATACAGAAGGTCCTGTAGGGTTTTCTAATCTAGATAAAGTTGGTGTTTTAACCGAAGGTTATGATGTTATTGGTACTATGATTACTTGGTATAATCACCCCTATTACGTAACACATTTAGAAAAGCATAACTACCTACCAGAAAAGGAATGGATAGAAAGCAGTTTTCCTTTTGGAAATATAGATCCAACCTCTTTTACAAAAGCAAATGATTTAATTAAAAAACGCTACAAAGTTAAAGCGCGTAATTTTACGCAAACAAAAGAAGTTATGCCATATGTCGATGAAATGTTTAATTTGTTTAATACATCTTATGCGTCTCTATCTTCTTTTGTTGAAATAACAGATATACAAAAAGCATATTTTAAAAAGAAGTTTATTAGTTTTATTAATCCAGAATTCATAAAATTTGTTTTCGATAAAGACGATAAAATGATTGCTTTTGCGATAGTTATGCCTTCCTTCTCTAAAGTGTTACAAGAAATTAATGGAAAGCTTTTTCCTTTTGGCTTTTTAAAACTTCTAAAAGCTAAAAGAGAAAGTAAAGATGTTATTTTTTATTTAATAGGAATTGCTCCAGAATACCAAAACAAAGGTATTACAGCAATTATATTTAATGAATGCTACAAAACTTTTGATGCCTTAGGAATAGAAAACTGTATACGAACTCCAGAATTAGCAAACAATATTGCTATACAACAAATTTGGAAACACTTTAATCCTAAAATTATTAAACGCAGAAAGACATTTAAAAAAGTTATACAATAAGTAACTTTATTACAAACAAAAAAAGCTTCCCAGAAATTGGAAGCTTTTTTTATTACTAAATAAAAAAACCATAAAAACAAAAAAGCCTCACATTTCTGTGAAGCTTTAAGTGAGCCCTTCAGGATTCGAACCTGAGACCGTTCCGAAGAAATGCGGAATGCTCTATTCTTTATGAATAAGATTCTCTATATACTTTCTAGATTTTTTACTCTTAATTTCTCTTTCTCTGGAATACGCTTCGGTTTTACTCTCATAATTTTCAGAATAAACTATTTCCCAATCGTTTGATTTACCAGTATAACCTTTATGGTTGGTGTTATGCTTTCTTAACCTTTCTTCTAATGCACTGCATGTGTAACCAACATAATAACGGTCGATTATTTTTGAAAATAGTATATACGTAAAGCAAGTCATTGTAATAGTTTTTTAAAACAAAAAAGCCTCACATTTCTGTGAAGCTTTAAGTGAGCCCTTCAGGATTCGAACCTGAGACCGCCTCCTTAGAAGGGAGGTGCTCTATCCAGCTGAGCTAAGAGCCCGTAGTTTTTATGTTTCTACGAAAACAGTGTCGGGGTGGCAGGATTCGAACCTGCGGCCTCCACGTCCCAAACGTGGCGCGATAACCGGGCTACGCTACACCCCGAAGGTTATCAAAAATTAATTTGAAAATTGCGGAGAGACAGGGATTCGAACCCTGGGTAAGTGTTTCCACCTACGACGATTTAGCAAACCGCTCCTTTCGGCCACTCAGGCACCTCTCCAATAATTTTATATGAACATCGCATTTATATTTAAACGCGGATGCAAATGTAAGTTTTCATCTTAAACAACACAAGCATTTTTTTTACTTTTTTTAAAAAATTATTCTGGATACTCTATTCGTAAATGATAAATGTTTGCAAGCTTGTGTTTTAGCACTTTTTTTATAGACTGAATTTCTTTAAAAGTAATATTGGCATTCAAGAATTGTTCGCCTTCCATTTGCTTATTTATTATATTCTCTACAAATTTATCAATTTTGGTAGATGTTGGTTCTTTTAAACTTTTAGAAGCTGCTTCTACACTATCACACATCATTAATATTGCTGTTTCTTTACTAAATGGCTTAGGACCAGGATACATAAAGTTTTCCTTCTTTATGTCTTCATTTATAGCTTTCTCTTTTTTATAAAAATAATAAACTACGCTGGTACCATGATGGGTTCTAATAAAATCTATTACACGATCTGGAAGGTTGTTTTTTCTTGCTATTTCAATACCATCTATAACATGATCTACTATAACATTCGCACTTTCAATAGAAGACAATTCATCATGAGGATTTATTCCTGTAGATTGATTTTCGGTAAAAAATGTAGGGTTCTTCATTTTACCAATATCATGATACAATGCTCCTACTCGAATTAACATAGCATTTGCTCCTATTTCATTCGCAGCAGCTTCAGCCAAATTAGCCACGTTTAAAGAATGATGAAAAGTTCCTGGAGCCTTATTAGATAATTCTTTTAATAATTTTGAGTTAGTATCCGACAATTCTAATAGAGACACATCGGAAACTAAACCAAATAATTTTTCATAAGCGTATATAAGTGGTTGTACAAATAGTGTTGCTAGTCCACATAACACAAATAAACCAAAAGTCTCCCAATGTATGGCATCTACACTTCCTTCATGAATTACAAAAAACGCAAAATATGCAATGATATAAATAAGTGTTATTTGTCCTACCGAAATAAATAAATTCGCTCTTTTATACAACTCAGAAACCGTTAGTATTGTTACAATACCTGCTATAATTTGTAAAAACATGTATTCGTAACTATTAGGCACAATTAACCCTAATAATACAACAGTTATTACATGTGTAAACAAACCGAGTCTAGCATCAAAAAAAGCTTTTAAAACCAATGGTAGTATACAAATTGGAACTACATATAAATATTTCGAATTGTAGCTAATAACCAAAGTGGTTAACAATACCATTAAAATAACATTAAAAAATATAAAAGTAACTTTAGTGTTGTTATTAAAAACATCTAATCTATATTTTCTTAAAAATAGTAATAGCATTAATAAAGCTAATGCCACTAATAAAGTATAAGCAAAAACAACCCAATTATAGTTTGAAGCAGTCCACACTTGCGACTTGTATTCGTTTTTTAAAGACTCTAAAGTTTGATACTTCTCTCCTTCTACAACTTCCCCTTTCGAGATAATTAAGGTCTCTTTTTTTATACTTCCTCTTGTGTAGGCTATTCTATTTAAATCTTCTAGTAAAGCGCCTTCTGTTAACGATTTATTATAGGTGAGATTTGGTTCTACAACATCAAAAAATAAGGCTAGAAATTGAGTTTGAAAATAATCTTGTTCCCTATCTGCTAAAACTTTATTTACTATAGAAGAAAGATCTTTTTGTTTCACTAAATTTGAAAACAACGTTTGCTTAATTGTAGTTTGTGCGTTAAGAATAACACTTTTTTTATCTTCGGAAAAAGTATAGTTTTCGCTTAATACTCCATTATTATATAAATTATCTAAAATTAATTCACCAGTTTTAAATAATTTATTTAGAGATGCATCTGAAAGAGAATCTGGAAAAATCTCATAAAAACCAGCTTTATAATTTATTCGAACATTGTTTTCTATTTTATCCTCTAAGTTAAAATACAAACTTGCTTGTTTTTCAATAAGTAGCTTTTCTTTATTTATTTCTTCTGAAGTTTTTTTAATTGCAAAATCGAAAGGCGCATATAAATTTTCAGATTGCCAAGGTTTGCCCTGTTCAAAATTATATTTAAATTTTCCTTGCTTAGGAAATAAATACACAATCAATACGGTGGCACTTATAAATAGTAGCACCTTATATATTAGTGCATGGTTTTTATATAAATTGTTGATAAAGTCTTTCATAGAGGTAATACTATTTTCAAATGTAATAAAATATACTTTTTAAATACTTATAAAATGTTAATCGTATTAATTTATGCTAAAAATTGATTAATTTCGCAATAATTAAATTTAAAAGTACATTCTTATGAGTAAAGAAGTAGTAATAGTATCTGCAGCAAGAACACCAATTGGTAGCTTTTTAGGCGCATTATCTACAATTCCTGCTCCTAAATTAGGAGCAATAGCAATTAAAGGAGCACTAGAAAAAATAAACTTAAATCCAGAAATGGTGGAAGAAGTTTTAATGGGTAATGTTGTTCAAGCTGGTACTGGTCAAGCACCAGCAAGACAAGCAGCTATTTATGCTGGTATTCCAGATACAGTACCCTGTACTACTATTAATAAAGTTTGTTCTTCTGGTATGAAAACCGTAATGCAAGCAGCACAAGCTATTGCTTTAGGAGACGCAGATATTGTGGTTGCTGGAGGAATGGAGAACATGAGTTTAATTCCGCACTATTTTCACGCTAGAACTGCTACAAAATTTGGTCCAGCTAAAATGGAAGATGGCATGCAACGTGATGGCCTAGTGGATGCTTACGACCAAAATGCAATGGGAGTTTGTGCAGACGCTTGTGCAACAGAATATGAGTTTTCAAGAGAAGATCAAGATGCTTATGCTATTCAGTCTTACACACGTTCTGCTGCCGCTTGGGAAGCTGGAAAATTTAACAATGAAGTGGTTCCTGTTGAAGTACCGCAAAGACGAGGAGAACCTGTTGTTATAAATAAAGACGAAGAATTTTCGAATGTAAGAATGGATAAAATCCCTGCGCTACGTCCAGCTTTTAGTAAAGATGGAACCGTAACTGCTGCTAATGCTTCTACAATAAATGATGGAGCTGGTGCCATGGTTTTAATGAGTAGAGAAAAAGCGAATGCTTTAGGTTTAAAACCTTTAGCAAGTATTAAAAGTTATGCTGATGCTGCTCAAGAACCAAAATGGTTTACAACTGCTCCTTCTAAAGCTTTACCAAAAGCATTAGATAAAGCTGGAATATCTATTAAGGATGTAGATTATTTTGAATTTAACGAAGCTTTTTCTGTTGTAGGATTAGCCAATATGAAAATTCTAGGTTTAAACGATAGCAATGTAAACGTAAATGGTGGAGCTGTTTCTTTAGGTCACCCTTTAGGATGCTCTGGTGTTAGAATAATTATTACACTATTAAATGTGTTAGAGCAAAACAATGCGAAAATTGGTGCTGCTGCTATTTGTAATGGTGGTGGTGGTGCTTCTGCAATTGTTATCGAGCGTTCCTAACTAATTAGAAATTTAAATAAATTAATCTAAAACCTAATCTAAATTCAATTCTAATTAATGCAATACGGAATTTGTAACTTAAGCATTGTTCCTTTAAGATTTGAACCTTCAGACAAAACCGAACTCGTTTCGCAAGTTTTATATGGTGATTATTTTAAAGTTTTGGAGCAACGTAAATCTTGGAGCAAAATTCGTTTAGCATTTGATAAATATGAAGGTTGGATTGATAATAAACAATATATTGAAATTACTGAAGAACAGTACAGTACTTTAGATCAAGAAACCCCAATTCTTTCTAATGACTTAATTGAATTTGTACAAGACAAAGAACAACATTTATATCCGGTTACTTTAGGAGCTTCTTTAAACGGTTTAAACTTATTAGATCATACTTTTGATGGATCTACTACGCAAACTATTAAACCGAAAGAAAACCTTATACAAACCGCATTCTCCTTTTTAAATGCACCATATCTTTGGGGAGGAAAAACACCTTTAGGAATAGATTGTTCTGGCTTTACACAAATGGTGTACAAACTTAATGGATATAAACTATTAAGGGATGCATCACAACAAGCTACCCAAGGTGAAGCTTTAAGTTTTATTGAAGAAAGTGAACCAGGAGATTTAGCTTTTTTTGATAATAATGAAGGAGATATAATCCATGTTGGCATTATTATGGAAGATAATTATATTATTCATGCACATGGTAAAGTTAGAATAGATCGTTTAGATCACTCAGGAATTTACAATGCTGATAAGCGACTGCATACACACAAACTGCGAGTAATAAAAAAGATTATATAATAAAAAAGCCACTTATAATAAGTGGCTTTTTTTTATGAATAAATTCGTCTTTTAGTTCCCTAAAGAATCGATTAATGTTTTTATTCCTTGTTCTTTTGATGTATCTCCGATTGCACCATAAATATTTAATAATGTTTTAGCAACATCGATATTTTTAGGTTGTACTTTTAAAACAGCTTCTAAGTAAGGAATTGCGCTATGGTATATGGTTGTTCGTTTTGCTTTTAATTCGTCGTAACGTAAATTATCTGCATTCGATGTACCCAAACCATTCATCTCTTCGATTAGAGCATTTTCTTGACTTAAAATCAATGCAGCCATATTGGTTTGTGCATTTATATTTTCAGGTTCTAATTCGATTACTTTATTGTAATATTCCTTAGCTTTTTCAATATCACCATTGTCAGATGCAACAACTCCTAAGTTAAAAATTAAATCTGTATTCTCTGGATCTAATTGAATTGCCTCTTCTATTAACATTTTATACTTTTCTTTATCTCCATTTTTATAATGCAGATTAGCTTCAGATAAAATTAAATTAGCATCTGTAGGATCCATTTTTCTAGCAGCTTGAACAGCAGTTAATGCTTTTTCAGATTCTCCACTATTTAAATAAATAAAAGCAAGGTTTTTTACTATTTCTCCTCTTTTAGATTCTGAAATTTTCTCCGTTGGTTTTACATGCGATCCTGCTTTTACAAATAAATCTCTTTGAGATTGTGGAAATGCTTCCACTTCACCAGTCTCTACATTAGTTGCTACATATTGTTTTTCAATTCCTGTATACCCTAATGCTAATAATTTTTCATAGTTTTTACCTGCAGATTCATAATCTTTCCCAGAAATTGCACTAGATGCAGCATAGTATAAATAAGTAGTATCTGTTGGAATTAGCTTATATAATTTTTCAAATCCTTTTACTGCTTCTAAATATTGTGATGCTTGATATTGATCATTAGAATTAGTTAAAAGGGTATTTATTAAATTCTGCTTTACATTTCCAATTTCAACTTTATAAGAACTTTTTACTTTGTCAAAATTCTCAATTGCTAAATCTAAATCGGCATCATTACCAGCTCCATTAGCATAAAGGGCTTTACCTTTTAAATAATAAAATTTGTCACTAGACTTTTCATCCATATCTGGATAAGTACTTTCTACTTTATCTAAAATAGATTTAGCCACAGAAAAATCATTATTTTTAATTGCTTTTTCGGCAGTTTTAAGCTCTTTTTTCTGCGCAAAAGAAAATACACTAACAGATAGTGCTAAAGCTATAATTACTCTTTTTTTCATTTTTTAAAGTTTGTTTAATTAATTGTATTGTTTATTCTTCTTCAGTAATATCAAGAGTTGTGCCATCTTCATTATCACTAGTATTTTGAGTGATTTCAGGAATTATCACATTTCCATCTTCATCCAATTCTACTTCATCTTCATCTTGCATTACTTTTGCAACAGCTGCAATAGAGTCATTTCCTTTTAAATTAATAAGCTTAACTCCTTGTGTTGCTCTTCCCATTACTCGTAAATCTTTAACAGCCATTCGTATAGCAATTCCAGATTTATTAATAATCATTAGGTCGTCTGTATCTGTTACATTCTTGATAGCCACTAAGTTACCTGTTTTTTCTGTAATAGAAATAGTTTTTACTCCTTTTCCTCCACGATTAGTTATTCTATAATCTTCTAAGCTAGAACGTTTACCATAACCATTTTCGGAAACAACAAGTATATTGCTTTCCATGTCGTTAACAGCTATCATACCGATAACTTCATCAGTGTCTTCATTTTGAAGTCTTATACCACGAACTCCAGAAGCATTTCTTCCCATTGGACGTGTTTTAGCTTCTTCAAAACGAATTGCTTTTCCAGATTTAAGCGCTAACATTACTTGGCTCTCACCTGTTGTAAGTTTAGCTTCTAATAACTCATCACCTTCTTTAATGGTAATTGCATTAATACCGTTAGTTCTAGGTCTAGAATAT
Organism: Oceanihabitans sp. 2_MG-2023; assembly: GCF_030547245.1. Taxonomy (GTDB): domain Bacteria; phylum Bacteroidota; class Bacteroidia; order Flavobacteriales; family Flavobacteriaceae; genus Oceanihabitans. The sequence continues at coordinate 57,782 of NZ_JAUOQT010000007.1, read as the reverse complement.
TGCTCTAAAGAAGTCTTTTTTACTTGTCCTTTTTTAGTAGCCATGATTACAAAATTACTATTTATGTACTCTTCATCTTTTAAATCTTGAGTACAAATAAATGCCATTACTTTGTCATCTTGTTCTATATTTATTAGGTTTTGAATAGCTCTACCTTTTGAAGTTTTACTTCCTTCAGGAATTTCGTAAACACGCATCCAGAAACATTTTCCTTTTTGCGTAAAGAATAACATGTATTGGTGATTGGTACCTACAAATAAATGTTCTAAGAAGTCTTCATTTCTAGTAGTTGAAGCTTTTTGCCCTACTCCTCCTCTATTTTGTGTTTTGTATTCGGTTAGTGATGTACGTTTAATATATCCTGCATGTGAAATGGTAATTACTACTTTTTCATTAGGAATCATATCTTCAATGCTTAAGTCTCCTCCTGCATATTCAATTTTAGAACGACGATCATCACCATATTTATCTTTAACGACTTGAAGTTCTTCCTTAATAATATCCATTCTTCTATCTTTTTTATCAAGAATGTCTTTAAGGTCTTCAATGGTTTTCATTATTTCTTCATACTCAGCACGTAATTTGTCTTGCTCTAAGCCTGTTAATTGGCGTAGACGCATTTCTACGATAGCTTTAGCTTGTATTTCGGAAAGTTCAAAACGCTTAATTAAGTTTGCTCTTGCTTCATCTGCGTTAGATGATGCACGAATAATCGCAATTACTTCGTCAATATTATCGGAAGCAATAATTAAACCTTCTAGAATATGTGCTCTTTCTTCCGCTTTGCGCAACTCATAAGTAGTACGTCTTACAACTACTTCATGTCTATGCTCTACAAAATAATGAATAAGCTCTTTTAGATTTAACAATTGAGGTCTTCCATTTACTAGTGCAATATTATTTACACTAAATGAAGATTGTAATGCAGTATACTTATATAATTTATTTAAAACAATGTTAGGTATTGCATCACGCTTTAATACGTAAACAATACGCATTCCATTTCTATCGGATTCATCTCTAATAGTAGAAATTCCATCTAACTTTTTATCATTAACCAAATCTGCAGTCTTTTTAATCATGTCTGCTTTATTAACTTGGTAAGGGATTTCGGTAACAATAATACACTCTCGACCTTGTACTTCTTCTATAATAGCATTGGCACGCATTACTATACGTCCTCTTCCTGTATGAAATGCTTCTTTAACACCATCATAACCATAAATGGTTCCTCCAGTAGGAAAATCAGGTGCTTTAATGTGTTGCATTAACTCATCAATCTCAATATCTTTATTTTCAATATATGCAATAGTACCATCTACAACTTCGGTTAAATTATGCGGTGGCATATTGGTAGCCATACCTACTGCAATACCAGAAGCTCCATTAACTAAAAGTCCTGGAATACGCGTTGGTAAAACCGTTGGTTCTTCTAAAGTATCATCGAAATTTAATTTATGATCTACTGTTTCTTTGTCAATATCTGCCAACATGTCTTCCGATATTTTACGCATACGAGCTTCTGTATAACGCATTGCAGCTGGACTATCGCCATCTACAGATCCAAAGTTCCCTTGACCATCTACTAACATATAACGCAAACTCCATTCTTGAGCCATACGTACCATTGCATCGTAAACAGATGTATCACCATGTGGGTGATACTTACCTAAAACTTCACCAACTATTCTTGCAGATTTTTTGTGTGCGCTATTTGCTCTAACACCTAGTTCATGCATACCATATAGTACACGTCTATGCACTGGTTTTAAACCATCTCTTACGTCTGGTAAAGCACGTGACACAATGACTGACATAGAATAATCTATGTAAGCCGATTTCATTTCATCTTCAATGTTAATAGGAATGAGTTTTTCTCCTTCTGCCATATATATAAAATATTAAATTATTCTCTTATTTTCAAAACATGCTAATATAAAACTTTCATTAGTCATAGTAAGCGTTTCAAATGATTTTTTTAAGACTTTTTATTAACAATTGAGAGTGCTTTTTTAGTTAATAAGTATGCTGTTAATTATTTTGATTTTATAAACTTTTTTTCGTCTATTAGCATATATCCTATAAATTAAGGTATAGTTTTTGATTTTAGTAATAGGATTTTAGTATTTTTAATGAAGAAAGAAACAATTTATGGATGATAATTTTTCACCAAGAGTAAAAGATGTAATTGCATTTAGTAAAGAAGAAGCCTTACGCTTAGGCCATGATTTTATTGGTACTGAGCACTTAATGCTTGGCTTATTACGAGATGGAAATGGCAAAGCTATTAACATATTAAACGCATTAGATATTGATTTAAATCATTTAAGACGTAAAGTAGAAATTTTAAGTCCTGCGAATCCAAATGTTGCTGTAGCTACTAACGAAAAGAAAAACCTACATCTTACAAGACAAGCAGAACGTGCTTTAAAAACTACTTTTTTAGAAGCTAAGCTATTTCAAAGTACGTCGATTAATACTGCACACTTATTATTGTGCATTCTAAGAAATGAAAACGATCCTACTACTAAACTTTTAAATAAGTTGAAAGTGGATTATGATAATGTTAAAGAACAATTTAAATTTATGATTACTAACGACGATAACTATATAGAACCAAAAGCAGAGTTTCCTGATGACGATACTTCTTCTCCAGAAGATGCGTCTAAAGATATTTTTAATTCTCCTTCTGGAGGAAAATCTAACAAAAAATCTAAAACTCCTGTTTTAGATAATTTTGGTAGAGACCTTACTGCTATGGCAGAAGAAGGAAAATTAGACCCTGTAGTTGGTCGCGAAAAAGAGATAGAACGTGTATCTCAAATTTTAAGCCGTAGAAAGAAAAACAACCCACTTCTTATTGGAGAACCAGGGGTTGGTAAATCTGCAATTGCTGAAGGACTTGCTAACAGAATTATTAGCAAAAAAGTATCTCGTATTCTTTTTAACAAAAGAGTCGTTACTCTTGATTTAGCTAGCCTAGTTGCAGGAACAAAATATAGAGGTCAGTTTGAAGAACGTATGAAAGCCGTTATGAATGAGCTAGAAAAGAATGATGATATTATTCTTTTTATTGACGAAATTCATACCATTGTTGGCGCTGGTGGAGCAACTGGAAGCTTAGATGCTTCAAACATGTTTAAACCCGCTTTAGCAAGAGGAGAAATACAATGTGTTGGTGCAACTACTTTAGATGAATATAGACAGTACATCGAAAAAGATGGTGCGCTAGAACGTCGTTTTCAAAAAGTAATTGTAGAACCTACAACGGTAGATGAAACTATAGAGATTCTTAATAATATTAAAGGTAAGTACGAAGAGCATCACAACGTAGAGTATACTCCAGAAGCTATTGAAGCTTGTGTAAAGCTTACTAATCGATATATGACAGATCGTTTTTTACCAGACAAAGCCATTGATGCTTTAGATGAAGCAGGATCTCGAGTTCATATCACAAATATTGAAGTACCAAAACAAATTCTAGAATTAGAAAAACAGTTAGAAGAAGTTAAGGAAACTAAATCTTCAGTAGTAAAAAAACAAAAATACGAAGAAGCAGCAAAGCTACGTGATGATGAAAAACGTATTGAAAAAGATCTTGCCATTGCACAGGAAAAATGGGAAGAAGACACCAAATTACATCGCGAAACTGTTAGCGAAGACAACGTAGCAGATGTCGTTTCTATGATGACAGGAATTCCTGTAAATAGAATTGCGCAAAAAGAAAGCAATAAACTCGCTCAATTACCAGAACTTATAAAAGGAAAAGTAATTGGTCAAGATGAAGCTGTTGCAAAAGTTGTTAAAGCAATACAACGTAATCGTGCTGGACTTAAAGACCCTAACAAACCAATTGGTTCCTTTATATTTTTAGGGCAAACTGGAGTTGGTAAAACGCAGTTAGCTAAAGTGTTAGCAAAAGAATTGTTTGATTCTGAAGATTCTTTAATTAGAATCGACATGAGCGAATACATGGAAAAATTTGCAATATCCAGACTTGTTGGTGCTCCTCCAGGATATGTTGGTTACGAAGAAGGTGGTCAACTTACCGAAAAAGTAAGACGCAAACCTTATGCTGTCGTTTTATTAGATGAAATTGAGAAAGCACATCCAGACGTATTTAACATGATGCTTCAAGTGCTTGACGATGGGTATTTAACAGACAGTCTTGGTAGAAAAATAGACTTTAGAAACGCCATTATTATCATGACTTCCAATATTGGAGCTAGAAAGCTGAAAGATTTTGGAACAGGAGTTGGTTTTGGTACATCTTCTCAAAAAGCACAAGAAGATGCAAACGCAAAAAGCGTAATTGAAAATGCTCTTAAAAAAGCCTTTGCTCCAGAATTTTTAAATAGAATTGATGACGTAGTAGTGTTTAATGCTTTAGAAAAAGAGGATATCAATAAAATTATTGATATTGAATTAGAAAAACTTCTTTTAAGAATAAAAGATCTTGGCTATACTTTAAAATTAAGCAAAGCTGCCAAAAATTATATTGCAGATAAAGGGTTTGATAAGCAATATGGAGCTAGACCTTTAAAGCGAGCTATTCAAAAGTATATTGAAGATGCTTTAGCTGAAGAAATCATTACTTCTCAATTAGTGGAAGGAGATAAAATTATGATGGATTTAGATAAAGAATCTAATGAATTAAAAGTTGAAATTGAAAAAGCAGAAAAACCTGCTGAGTCTTAATAACTTACAATATTTAATGAAGAGGTTTTCTAATTAATTTTAGTTAACCTCTTTTTTTTTGTATCTTAACAAATACAATCCTCTTAAAGTTAACTAATGACAAAAACTACACACATAGATTTAGGAATAGGCTTCGTTAGTATTTTTGAAAATTATCTCATCATGGAAATAAACCAAGGAGAAACTGTTACTGTAGAAGATAATCAAAAACTAATAAAACTAACTGAGACCTTTTATTCCGATCAAGAATTTGTTTACATCACCAATCGTGTAAACTCTTATGCTGTTAATCCAGCTGTATATTTTGAAACAAAAAAAATTAAAAACCTTATTGGTTTTGCTGTCGTTTCTGAAAAAGAAATTGATATGAGTAACGCTTTAATAGAAAAACTTTTTTTCGATAAACCTTTCGAGATGTTTAAAGAACTAGATGAAGCTATTTCTTGGGCAAATACACTTTGTTCAAAATCGAAGAAAATTTAAACACCATAATTATTTAAAAACAACTCCTCTATTTCTATATCAATAGCACCTAAAAAATCAATAGAGGCTTCAATATCATCATGTAATACGCGATCTTTTTTAACAAACGAAACTTCTTTTCTGTAAAGTTCTAAAAAGGATTCTAAAAATGGAGAGGTTTTTAATGGGTTTCTAAATGCAATTGCTTGACTAGCATTCATTAATTCAATAGCAATTACACGTTCCACATTTCTAATTAAACGATATGCTTGCGTTGCAGCATTTGCCCCCATACTAACATGGTCTTCTTGGCCATTACTAGAAACAATACTATCTACACTTGCAGGAGTTGCCAATTGCTTGTTAGCACTAACAATACTTGCTGCGGTATATTGCGGAATCATAAAACCAGAGTTTAAACCTGGATTATCTACTAAGAAAGCAGGTAATCCTCGTAAACCAGAAACTAATTGAAACACACGACGCTCCGAAATATTACCAATTTCTGCCATTGCAATTTTCAAATAATCCAATGCTAAAGCTAAAGGTTGCCCATGAAAATTTCCACCAGAAATAATTAAATCTTCTTCCGGAAAAATATTAGGATTATCGGTAACCGAATTAATTTCGGTTAAAATAACGCGTTCCACAAAATCTAAAGTATCTTTTGTTGCTCCATGCACTTGAGGTATACAACGAAAAGAATATGGATCTTGTACATGTTGTTTTTCTCTTATAATAATTTCACTTCCTTTTAAAAATTCATTAAAACGTCGTGCTACTTTTAGCTGTCCAGGATGTGGACGGACTTGATGTACTAAATCATGAAATGGTTCTAATCTACCATCAAAAGCATCCAGTGAAATACTTGCAATTACATCTGCTAAATATGATGTTTTATGCGACATCAATAAAAGGTAAACCCCATAAGCACTCATAAACTGCGTTCCGTTTAAAAGAGCCAAACCTTCTTTAGCTTCTAATTTTATAGGTTCCCAACCAAACTTTTTAAGTATAGTACTTGCATTTCTTTCTTGCTTATCATGTACCACCTTTCCTTTTCCAATTAATGGTAAAGCCAAATGTGCTAATGGAGCTAAATCACCTGAAGCTCCTAAAGAACCTTGGGTAAAAACAAAAGGAAAAACATCATTATTAAAAAAGTCTATCAATCGGTTTACCGTTTCTAACTGCACACCACTATGCCCATAACTTAAAGATTGTATTTTTAAAAGCAACATCACTTTTACAACACTTTCCGGAACACGTTCTCCTGTTCCACAAGCATGTGACATTACTAAATTTTCTTGCAATTTAGTTAAGTCTTTTTTTGATATTTCTACATTATATAAAGAGCCAAAACCAGTGTTTATACCATAAAATGGTTTTTCTGCTTCACTTAATTTTGTATCTAAATATTTTTTACAAGCTTTTATTTTGTTTACAGATTCTTCTGAAAGTTTTAGCTTTTTATTATCGTTAAAAATATTGTAAATCGTTACAATGTCAAGTTTTTCAGAAGATATATAATGGTAATTGCTCATGATATGTTTTAAGTAAATCAAAAATGATAATTCAAAACTAGTTATGCAACTATTGTTAATAATTAATTAAAGGGTTTAATAAAATATTATTACTATTTTTGAAGAAATAAAACACAAATAATGAGAAAATTATGGATTGCAATATGCGCTTTAAGCATGATTGCTTGTAAAGAAGAAGCTAAAAATTATGTTACTTTTTCTGGAAAAATTATAGACAAAAATAGTGATTCTATTGTTTTAAGAACCCAAACATATTCTAAAACGATTAAAGTTAACCAAGATGGTACTTTTAGCGACACTTTAAAAGTAGATGCAGGAATATATAATTTTTATGATGGCGGAGAAAGTTCGAATCTTTACCTACAAAATGGATATGATCTTAACATGACATTAGACACAAAAATGTTTGATGAAACTATTGCTTATTCCGGAATTGGAGATAAAACAAATAATTATTTAGCTAAAAAAGCATTAATGGAAGAAACCCTTTTTCCTCCTAGCCTTTTTGATTTTGAAGAAGCCGATTTTAAAAAAAATATTACAGAAATCAACAAAAAAAGAGCTGAGTTTTTAGAGCAAAACAAAGATATTGAACCTTCTTTATATACTACAGAAAAAGAGGATGTAGATGGATTTGAGGAAAAAATGTTAGGCTATTTTGTTAAGAATAAAGAAAGAGAAGTAGAACGTGCAAAACAATTTGCTAGCTATATTGGTCAACCATCTGCTACTTTTAAAGACTATGAAAATTTTGCAGGAGGAACCACTTCTTTAGCAGATTTAAAAGGTAATTATGTATATATAGACATTTGGGCAACATGGTGTGGACCGTGTTTAGCTGAACTTCCTGCTCTAAAAGAAGCAGAAAAAGAATATCACGGTAAAAAAGTTTCTTTTGTTAGTATTTCTGTCGATAACGGAAGAGGTTATAAAAACAGATCTTTTGAAGCTTCGAAAGAGGGTTGGAAGAAAATGATAACCGAAAAAGAAATGGGCGGAATTCAGTTGTTTTCAGATAAAAATTGGAAATCTGATTTTATAGCTGCATATAAAGTAAATAGTATTCCTAGATTTATTTTAATAGATCCTAATGGTGTTGTAGTTAATGCGGATGCACCAAGACCATCTAGTCCAAAATTTAATAAGCTTTTCGCTTCTTTAGATTTATAGTATAAAAAAAAGCCACTCTGTTTAACTTTGTTAAGTCATTCTTTAGAGTGGCTTTTTTTTATAAATAAATTATATTATTTTTTCTGTGTTTTATTTTCTTCGGCTTCCTCTTCTACTTGCGGTGGTTCTGGCTGTTTAAATAAATCGATATATGCTTCACCTATAGTTTCAATAACATGGCTAGCAATTAAACTTTGATAACCATAATCTTCTATTGCGATATCTGCAGATTTTCCATGCAGATAAATTCCGAAAAGCGTAGCAGAAAGTGATTCATATCCTTGTGCTATTAACCCGGTTATAATTCCAGTAAGCACATCTCCTGTTCCTGCAGTAGCTAAACCAGGATTCCCAGTAGTATTTACATATCCTTTATCTTGAAAAACAGTAATCGTGTTCGCTCCTTTTATTACAATAATAAGGTTGTATTTTTTAGATAACGCTTTCGCTTTTTCTAACTTATCAAAATCGTCTTTCCAAACACCAACCAAACGCTCCAACTCTTTAGGGTGTGGTGTTAAAACGGTTAGCTCTGGTAATAATTTTAGTAGCGCTTTCTTTTTGGCAAGAATATTAATTCCATCTGCATCAATTACTAACGGTGTTTTATTTGCTTTTAAAAAGTTTTCAAAAGCAGTTATCGTTTTTGTAGCAGTTCCTACTCCAACACCAAAAGCTATTACATTTGGTTTTATTTCAAATTTAATATTGGTAATAATTTCTTCATTTGTATCTGTAATTACCATAGCTTCGGGAAAAGAAGACTGTAAAACAGTATATCCACATTTAGGTATATACGTTGTAACTAATCCAACTCCAGAAGATAAAGCAGCTCTACTTGCAAGTGTAACTGCTCCAATTTTACCATAACTCCCTCCTACAATTAAAGCATGACCATAAGTGCCTTTATTAGAATACTTTTTGCGAGGCTTATATAGAGGTAGCATTTCCATTTTTCCAATCAACTCGTAAACGGTATCTGTTGTGTGCAAAAATTCTGGATCAATACCAATATCTAACACTTCCCATTGTACTGTATATTTTTCAGTTTCTGGTAAAAAGAATATTAATTTTGGAGTCTGAAAACTTAAAGTATAATTTGCCCAAACTACATCATTTTCATTATCTGGAACCTTATCCGGAAACATTCCAGAAGGTAAATCTATAGATAGCGTAAATGCTTTAGAAGCTTTAAAATGTTGAAATAAAACTTTTACCCAATCTACAACTGGTCTGTTTAAACCTATACCAAAAATGGCATCTACAATAATATCATCCGAATGTATTTCTGGTAACTCATCGGAATTCGTCATTAATATAGGCCAAGATTTAGTGACATTTTTTATTCTATCATAATTAATTAAAAAATCTTTAGATCTTGTATCACTACAATTAATTACATACATTTTTACATTATAACCATGTGTAATCAAGTGTCTAGCTAAAACTAACCCATCACCTCCATTATTACCTATACCACAAAATACATGAATTGGTACTTGTGCTCCTTGCATTCGCATGTGCATCCAATTAAAAATTTGGGTTGCAGCACGCTCCATTAAATCTGTAGAATTAATCCCTTGTTTTTCGGCTGTTAATTTGTCTCCTTCGTAGATTTGTTCTTTCGAAAATATTTTCATTTGTTAATTCTTATTGCTTTTATTTTTGTCCTGATTATATTCCTTTAATCATTCTTCATCAAACTTCAGTATTATCAGGAATGTTTCATTTTTATTAATAATATGGAACTTATTTTACTAATTCCTCAAAAATACTGTTTTAATATTTTTTTAGAAGTAAATGTAATACTTTTGAAACGTATATTAAAACTTATATAATTAAGTAGAAATCAATGAAAGTATTAAAATTTGGAGGGACTTCTGTAGGAACCTCAAAAAACATAAACAAAGTGATTAGCATTTTAGAAGATTATTCTAAAAGTGATGCTATAATATGTGTAGTTTCTGCTGTTGGAGGTATTACAGATAGACTATTAAAAGCTGGAGCATTAGCAAACAATAAAGACCAAACGTATGTAAAGGAGTTTGAGGCAATTCAAAAAACGCATTTTAATATTATTTCAGAATTAATTCCAAAGCAAAACAAAGTTGTTTTAAGCAAAGTGGAGAGTATGTTGGAAGATTTAAAAAGCTTACTAGATGGTATCTATTTAATTAATGAATTATCCCCTAAAACATCGGACAAACTAGTAAGTTTTGGTGAGTTATTGTCTTCTTTTATTATTGCCGAAACTTTAAAAAGCAGAAGTATTAATGCAGAAGTAAAAAATAGCCAAGAATTAGTGGTTACCAATTCTAATTTCACAAAAGCTGAAGTAGAATATGATGCAACCAACCAAAATATAAAAGACTATTTTAATAAAGCAAATCAAAAAATAACCATACTACCCGGTTTTGTCTCTAAATCGAAACTTGGAGAAATTACAACACTAGGTCGTGGTGGCTCCGATTTTACTGCTGCAATAATTGCAGCTGCTTTACAAGTAAAACAATTAGAAATCTGGACAGACGTTAGTGGTATGTTTACCGCTAATCCTAAATTGGTTAAACAAGCTTTTCCTATCGATGAAATTTCGTATCAAGAAGCTATGGAGTTATCCCATTTTGGTGCAAAAGTACTATATCCTCCAACGGTGCAACCTGTTTTAAATTTAGATATTCCTATTCATATAAAAAACACCTTGAAACCAGAAGAAGTTGGAACTATTATTTCTAAAAATGAATCTACTGGAAAATCACCAATAAAAGGAATCAGTCATATTAGTAATATCGCTTTACTTACACTAGAAGGAAGTGGAATGATTGGTATACCTGGTTTTTCTAAACGTTTGTTTGAAACTTTAGCTCAAGAAAAAATAAACATTGTATTAATTACGCAAGCGTCCTCAGAACATTCTATTTGTTTAGGTATTGAAACCAAAGATGCTGAAGTTGCAAAAGAAGCAATAGATACAACTTTTGAAAACGAAATATCCCTTCATAAAATAGAGCCTTTAATTTTAGAAAAAGATTTATCTATAATTGCTCTTGTTGGTGATAATATGAAAAGTCATCAAGGTATTAGCGGAAAAATGTTTAGTACACTTGGTAAAAACAATATAAATATTAGAGCGATTGCGCAAGGAGCTTCCGAAAAAAACATCTCTGCAGTAATTGCAGACAAAGATGTTAAGAAAGCTTTAAATACTTTACATGAACGTTTTTTTGAAGAAAACACAAAACAGCTTAATGTATTTATTACTGGAGTTGGAAATGTTGGCGAAAAACTAATAGACCAAATACAACAGCAACATGCTTATTTAAAAAAGAATCTTAAAATTGATGTTCGAATTGTTGGGATGGCTAATTCTAGAAAAATGATTTTTAATGAAAAAGGCCTCGATTTAAACAATTGGGCTGCACAATTTCATCATGCAGATGCATCAAGCTTACAAGGCTTTTTAAATAAAGTAATTGCACTTAATCTACGTAATAGTATTTTTGTTGATATCACTGCAAACGAAGCGGTTTCTAAACTTTATGCAGACTATCTTAAAAATAGTATTGCTGTAGTCGCCTGTAACAAAATTGCTTGTTCTAGTACTTTAGAAAGCTATAAAAACCTACAAAATTTATCACTAAAATACAATGCCCCTTTTTTATACGAAACTAATGTTGGTGCAGGATTACCTATTATTAACACCTTAAAAAACTTAATCGCTTCTGGAGATAAAGTAACCAGTATTCAAGCTGTTTTATCAGGTAGTCTAAATTTTGTGTTTAATAACTTTAGTGATAAAAGAAATTTTCATGACACAGTAAAACAAGCACAATTTGAAGGCTATACAGAACCAGATCCTAGAATAGATTTAAGCGGAATTGATGTAGCAAGAAAAATATTAATTCTCGCTCGTGAAAATGGTGGCTCAATAGAAATTGATGATATTAAAAATGATTCCTTTTTAACCAAAGCAAATTTAGAAAGTGATTCTGTTGATGATTTTTACGAAACATTAAAGGCAGATGAAGCTCATTTTCAAAAACTATACGCTTCTGCAAAAGCAAATAACTGTCAGTTAAAATACGTTGCAGAATATAATAATGGAAAAGCAAAAGTTGGTTTAAAAGAAATTCCGGTAGGTCATCCCTTTTATAACCTAGAAGGAAAAGATAATATTGTTATGTTTTATACACAGCGTTATCCAGAACAACCTTTAATTGTTAAAGGTGCTGGTGCTGGAGCAGATGTTACTGCTTCTGGTTTATTCGCAGATATTATTCAAATTGCAAACAAATAAGTTTACAGTATTTAGTAGCAGTAAGCTGTGCTTACGCAAACGAAATTATAAATGAACGAAATAAAAATATTCTCACCAGCAACGGTTGCCAATGTATCTTGTGGATTTGATGTGTTAGGCTTTTGTTTAGACACCGTTGGTGATGAAATGATTATTAGAAAAACTGTTGAAAAAGGTATTAAAATCACTAAAATTGATGGTTTTGATTTGCCTTTAGAAACAAAAAAAAATGTTGCTGGAGTTGCTGCTTTAGCAATTTATGAGGATGCTAATCCGGAATTCGGATTTGAAATCGAAATCTATAAAAAAATTAAACCAGGAAGTGGTATTGGGAGTAGTTCTGCTAGTGCTTCAGGAGCCGTTTTTGCTATTAACGAACTACTAGCAAAACCATATAACAAAACCCAATTATCAAACTTTGCTATGAAAGGTGAAGCTGTAGCAAGTGGCAGTGAACATGCAGATAATATTGCTCCTGGAATTTTTGGCGGATTCACTTTAGTAAAAAGTAATCAGCCATTAAAAATACTAGAACTACCTACTCCATCTAATCTATATGCAACGTTAATTCATCCACAAATAGAAGTAAAAACTGCAGATGCTAGAAATATTTTACCAAAAAATGTGCCTATGCAAGATGCTATTACGCAGTGGTCTAATGTTGGTAGTTTGGTACATGCATTACATACCAATGATTATAATTTATTAGGAGAATCGTTACAAGATGTAATTGTCGAACCTTTTAGAAGCAAATTAATCCCGTATTATGCTGATGTAAAAGAAGCTGCAATTAAAAACGGCGCTTTAGGAAGTGGTATTTCAGGTTCTGGTCCTTCTATTTTTTCTTTATCTAAAGACATAGAAACAGCAAAAAAAGTAGAAAAAGCAATACAAGAAGTATATACTAAAACAGGAATACAATTCTATACATTCACTTCCAAAATTAACGCAGAAGGAATTAAAATTATAGAAAGTAAATAATAAAAAAATTACACTACGCTTGTCGAAGTATTATAAAAAATACAATAATTAAAAGATTACCGCTTTCGCGGAAAATAAACATGAATTACTACAGTTTAAACCATAAAGCACCTAACACATCTTTTAAAGATGCAGTTATAAAAGGATTAGCTCCAGATAAAGGATTATACTTTCCAGAAAGCATCACACCTTTACCAAAATCTTTTTTTGATAATATAGATAACCTATCCTATTCTGAAATTGCTTTCCAAGCCATTAAACAGTTTGTTTCGCCAGAAATTCCGGAAGACATTTTAAAAACGATTGTAGAAGAAACACTTTCTTTTGATTTTCCTGTAATACAATTAAATGATCATATTTCTACTTTAGAACTTTTTCATGGTCCTACCATGGCTTTTAAAGATGTTGGAGCTAGATTTATGGCTAGATGTTTAGGCTATTTTAATCAAAATAACACCAACGAAGTAACTGTTTTAGTAGCTACTTCTGGTGATACCGGTGGAGCTGTTGCTAATGGTTTTCTTGGTGTAAAAGGCGTTAATGTAGTAATATTATATCCTTCAGGAAAAGTAAGTGATATTCAAGAAAAACAATTAACAACTTTAGGTCAAAACATTAAAGCGTTAGAAGTAGATGGTGTTTTTGACGATTGTCAAGATATGGTTAAACGTGCTTTTCTAGACGATACTTTAACGAGTACAATGCAACTAACTTCAGCAAATTCTATTAATGTAGCACGTTGGTTACCACAACTTTTCTATTTTATGTTTGCATATAAGCAATTACATAAAACACATAAAGACATTGTTTTTTCTGTTCCTAGTGGGAATTTTGGAAATGTTTGCGCTGGTATGATGGCACAACAATTAGGTTTACCAATTAAACACTTTATTGCTTCTAATAACGAAAATAACGTAGTTACAAACTATCTAAAAACCGAAGAATATAATCCAAAAGCGTCTGTACAAACTATTAGTAACGCAATGGATGTTGGTAACCCAAGTAATTTTATTCGAATTCAAGAAATCTATAAAAATAACTTTGAGAGTTTAAAAAACAACTTGTCTTCTTTTAGTTTTTCAGATGCTGTAACTAAAGAAGCCATGTTAGAAATATATAACAATTATAATTATGTTGCAGATCCGCATGGAGCAGTTGGCTATTTAGGTTGTAAATCGTATTTACAAGAAAACCCAAATGCACATTGTGTGTTTTTAGAAACTGCACACCCAACTAAGTTTTTAGATGTTGTAGAAGAAGTTATTCCTCAAAAGCAAGCATTGCCAGAACAAATTCAAGCAGTGATGGGTAAAACAAAAGAAGCTAATAAAATTAGTACTTACGAAGATTTAAAGAACTTTTTATTACAATAAATGAACGATATAAACTTGCAATATTTGGGTTTTTTAAATACTCCAAATTTGTGGTTAAATCCTTCAGAAATTAAAATAGAACAATTAGAAATTGGTAATTCTATTTCTAATTGTTTTACTAAAAACAATCCTAAATTACGTCTTGGTAAACTAGTAGAACGTTTTGTTAGTCATCAATTACAGCAAGATTCTTCTATTTCAATTCTTGCTGAAAACCTTCAAATACAAGATAGAAAAATAACTATAGGTGAAATAGATTGTCTTTTAAAGCAAAATAATCAACCTATTCATTTAGAAATAGTTTATAAATTTTATTTGTATGATGCAACTGTTGGTACAAAAGAAATTGATCATTGGATTGGACCAAACAGAAAAGATAGTCTTATACTAAAACTTAGTAAGCTAACCCAAAAGCAACTACCACTACTCTATAATAGTTGCACAAAAGCGACCATTGAAAAACTAGATTTACATGTTGAAGAAGTACTTCAAAAAGTATGCTTTAAAGCGCAATTATTTTTACCATACAATAAGCAAGATGTCTCTTTTAAAACTATAAACTCTAATTGTGTAAAAGGTTTTTACATTAGAAAAAATGAACTTGATCAATTTACTGATTATCAATTTTATATTCCAGAAAAAAGAGATTGGCTTACCGATATACCAACACATAATTTCTGGCAAGATTACCATACTTTTCTAAAAGAATTAACACCATTTTTAAAACAAGAAAAAGCTCCTTTATGTTGGTTAAAAAAACCAAATGCTAAAACCGAAAAATGTTTTGTAGTTTGGTGGTAGCATGCTAAGAGGAAAAATAAAGTAATCTCATTATACAATGAATATATAAGTTTGACTATCTCAATAAAAATGACGAACTTCGAACTTAAACGATTCCTACCATGAATCATGAAGTCAATACTATAAAAAGTATGACAATAAATTTAATTCAGTAATTCATTCTATTTTTAATTATATTTCAAAGATAAGTTTATGTTAAAAACTCCTGTAATACACCCAACAATAATGGAAGTACTTGCCCGTTCAGGGCATTTTGCACAAGTAGTTATCGCAGATGGAAATTTACCAGTTGGCGCCATGACAGGTCCAAATTCTACTACTGTACACCTTAACTTTCGTCCTGGATTATTAGACGCGCTAACAGTACTTGATGGTATATTACAAGTATGCCCAGTTCAAGGTGCAATTGTTATGGAAAAACCAGCAGAAGCAAATGCCGAAATTCACGATGCATATAAAAATTTATTGGGAGACGATGTAACCTGGGATATTATTGAGCGTTGGTCTTTTTATGATAAGATAAGAGACCCAAATACTACATTAATTATTCAAACTGGAGAACAGCGTCGTTTTGCTAATTTGATACTAACAGTTGGAGTCGTTAAAATGACTGAAGAAAGTAATTTTTAGCAACTTAAATAATATAAAAAAACAACTAGTAGTTCTTTTAAATTTGAAAGTATAAAAACATGATAATCACTCCTATTAAACCTAATTTATATGCATATGCAAATCCCAATGTTGCTTTTGAAGGTAATGTTGCTATAAATATTACAACAGAAAATACTGCTGTAAGTCTAGCTATTCAAAACAATATTGAACATATAAAAAAGCTAAAATATCAAATGATTATTGTTCCTGGTTTTACACCTAGAAATATAACAGAACCGGAAGGAACCAACAAACAAGAGATTAAACGACTTGGAAGAGCAATAAAAGCAATGCGAAAATTTGGTGTACCACTAATTATGGTTTCTGGAGGAAATGTAAGACCACCACAAACTCCAAACAATGAAGCTTACGGAATGAAACAAGTATTAATGTCAAAGTTTAATCTTAACGAAAACCAAATTGCTTTAGATCCTTATGCAAGAACGTCTGTAACCAATATGAGAAATTGTGGTAGATTTATGTTAAAACATAATCTAGAAAGAGCTTTAATTATTACTTCATTTGGTCAAAATTTTTATTTTGGCGCTCAAGCCATATCTACGTATCAAAGTTCTAGTAAAAAAACATTAGGTTATAAGGTTGGTAAATTTCGTTTTTTATCGCTTTACAAAACAAGTTTTATACCAAGTCAAGAAGTATTTAAAAGGTCCAATAGTCCTTTAGACCCTTAACATTTTATCTCTTAATTAAGTGACATAATATTAAAAAAACTCCTTTGTGTTGGAATAATAAAACCAACAAAATTTTTATTTTCATGAATGTATTAAATCAATTTAAATTAGATGGAAAAGTAGCATTAGTTACTGGTTGCAAAAGAGGTATTGGTATGGCAATGGCGATTGCTTTGGCCGAAGCTGGAGCAAATATTATTGGTGTTAGTGCAAGTTTAGAAACCTCTGGAAGTGAGATTGAAAAAGCAGTACTAAAATTAGGCCGTACATTTAAAGCATATAGTTGT
Organism: Oceanihabitans sp. 2_MG-2023; assembly: GCF_030547245.1. Taxonomy (GTDB): domain Bacteria; phylum Bacteroidota; class Bacteroidia; order Flavobacteriales; family Flavobacteriaceae; genus Oceanihabitans. Next base: position 40,826 of record NZ_JAUOQT010000007.1, on the reverse strand, counting down.
GATTTTAGTAATCGTAATGCATTAAATACATTCATTACAGAAGTAAAAAAAGACTTTCCTATTATAGATATTTTAGTAAATAATGCTGGAACTATAAAACGAGCACCTGCTTCACAACATACAGATGCAATTTGGGATGAAGTGATTGAGGTTAACCAAACAGCACCATTTATTCTTACTAGAGAAATTGGTAAAGACATGGTTAAAAGAGGTACAGGTAAAATTGTTTTCACTGCTTCATTACTTACTTTTCAAGGTGGAATTACAGTTCCTGGTTATGCTGCAAGTAAAGGTGCTATTGGACAAATTACAAAAGCCTTTGCAAATGAATGGGCAAAAAGTGGTGTGCATGTTAATGCTATAGCCCCCGGTTATATTAGTACCGATAATACCCAAGCATTAAGAAAAGACAGCATACGTTCTGAGGCGATACTTACTAGAATTCCTGCAGCACGTTGGGGGAATCCTGAAGATTTTGCTGGACCAATCGTGTTTTTATGTTCTGAGGCTTCCAAATACATGCACGGAAGTATTCTTCTTATTGATGGAGGTTGGATGGCACGTTAATAATAGGATACTTTAAAAATATTTTCAATGAAAAACATCATACAACTTACATTTATCACTTTATTTTTATTTGCTTGTAATTCAGATTTAAAAACAAAAAAAAATCTTGTAACCGATTTTAATACACTTGAAAAAGCGATAAATTCTGCTATTGCTGGTGATGAAATCGTCTTAAAAAATGGTGTTTGGAAAAATGCAGCTATTCATTTTTACGGAAACGGGACGAAAGAAAAACCAATTACACTTCGTGCCGAAACCCCTGGGAAAGTAATTCTTGAAGGACAATCTTTTCTGCATTTAGGAGGACAACATTTAATTGTAGATGGTTTGTATTTTAAAAATGGTTATGCTCCAGAAAGTATCATTCGTTTTAAAATAAATGAAGATAGCGTAGCTTTTAATACAAGAGTAACGAATACTGTTATTAAAGATTTTACTAAACCTAATCGATCTACAAACGATAGATGGATTGAGTTCTACGGTAAAAACAACACTTTAGATCATTGTTATATTTCTGGAAAGTCGAATGATGGTGAAACATTAAGAGTCTTTTTTACAGGAAATCAACATATTAATACAAACCACCAAATTGTAAATAATTATTTTGGCCCTAGACCAAGAAAAGGTGGTCCAAGAGCAGAAACAATTCGAGTTGGTGATAGTAAAACTCGCGTTTCTCCTGGCTATGTAAATGTATCAAACAATTATTTTGATGCTTGTAATGGTGAAGTAGAAATCATCTCAGATAAAACCAATTTCAACTCGTATACAAACAATATTTTTTACAAATGTGAAGGCTCTCTAGTTTTACGTCATGGCAGTTATGCAACAGTAAATGCTAATATTTTTATTGGAGGTGATGATTCTAATTTTTATGGAGGAATTCGAGCAATAAATACTGGACATTGGATTACAAATAACTATTTCTATAAGATAAAAGGTCAAGCATTTAGAAGCCCGCTAGCCATAATGAATGGAATTCCTATGACCCCATTAAATAGATACAAACAAGTTACAGATATTGTGGTTGCTCACAATACTTGGGTAGATTGTAAATCGCCAATTCAAATAGGTGTTGGTCAAAACATAGCTAGTGCCAATGTGCTTCCTAAGAGTGAAATTCGCTCTGCTCCTCCTATTCGTTCTACAATTGCAAATAATTTAATTTATAATACTGAAGAAGATAAAACTCCTTTTATAAATCATGATAATATGGAAGGTATTTTATTTAAAAATAATAGCATTGATAATAATGGTATTGCTTATACCGAATATGCTATTCTTCAGAGTAAAAAAATAAAAATAAAACAACTTAACGATTGGTTGTTTGTTCCTACAGAAGTAAAAAACGAAAGCTTAGACTCCGTTTTTAATGGCTATAATTTTGCGAAAATTAAAGAGGATGTTTTTGGTGCTTCTAGAGTTAAAAAAAGTAAAATTGGTGCAATTAATGATTTAGCAACTGCTGAAAAATTTAAAATAGATAAAAGCAAATACGGCCCTAAATGGTTTTCCAAAGAAAAAGAAATTTCTAAAACGAAAACTTTTACAGCTTCATCAAAAGAAGGAGATCTAGCAAAAACAATAGCGCAAGCAAGTTCTGGAGATATAATAGAATTAAATAATGAAGAGAAATATATTATTAATCATTCTCTTCAAATAGATAAGGAAATTACTATTCAATCTAAAGGAACTAATAAAGTGCCACTAATTTTTAAAGGAGCTGATAACACTCCTGTTTTTCTAATGCATCCAAATGGAAACTTAAATTTAAATAATATTTCTCTACAAGGACAAAAGAATCAATTGGCATTTGCTCCATTAGATAAAAATATGGCTTCCGCATATAATTTAAACATAGATAATTGCATAATAAATGGGTTTAATTATGCTTTAAAAGCGACTAAGGGTTCCTTTGCTGATCGTCTTCATTTTAACCATACAAGTATTCAGAATTGTGAAAATGGTTTTGTTTTAGCAGCAGATATAAAAGGAGATTATAATGCCGAAATGGTAACATTTAATGCATGTGAATTTAATAACGTACAACAGAATGTGATTCATTTTTATCGTGGTGGTTATGACGAGTCCACTATTGGTGGAAACTTAATAATAAACAACAATACGTTTATTGCCTGTGGCAAAAAGGAAAAAAGTGACATATTAATTAAGACTACAGGAATTATTAATGTGCATATTAAGGACAATACTTTTCAAAATAATCTAGTGAAATCTATCGCTATATTATGGGGAATTAAAAATAACCATCATAGTAATAATAAGTGTATTAATTCTGGTGAGATAAAAGTTGTAGAGCAACAAAAACAGGACATACTTTATTAATAAAATACATAATTGATACTAATAATAGTATGCAAAAAACAAACATGAGATTAGAACAATTAACTTTTACTAGATTTATCGCTGCGATTTCCATTTTTGTATTTCATTATGGAAAAAATGCATTTCCTTTTCATTTAGATAGTGTTAAAGACCTTTTTAGTCAATCTAATGTTAGTGTAAGCTACTTTTTTATTCTTTCTGGTTTTGTGATGATTATTGCTTACGGGAATAAAAATAAGATAGATTTTCGAAATTATATTAAAAGGCGGTTTGCAAGAATATACCCCGTTTATTTACTAGCTATTATACTCGTATTTTTATATTTAATTATTGCAGGGAAATCAATAGATTTTTATGGTTTATTAGCTAATCTTTTTATGGTTCAAAGTTGGTTTCCTGGATATGCATTATCATTTAATACACCTGGCTGGTCATTAGCTGTGGAGTTATTTTTCTATTTGTCCTTCCCTTTAATATTTAATCAATTCTACAAGAAATGTACGCTAAAAAAAACAACAATTCTTGTTTTATTATTTTTTATAATTAGTCAAATAATACTTCATGTATTATTCTATTCTTCATTTTATGAAGGCTACCCATCTAAAGGGCATGATTTTATTTTTTACTTTCCACTAATGCATTTAAATGAGTTTATAATTGGAAACTTAGCGGGTATTTTTTTTATTAAAGGAATAAAGAAAAGAAATTACGATTGGTTAATTATTGTGATCCTAATATGCTCCGTATTGTTATTAAAACAGAACGTTGGCATCATATTTCACAATGGCATGTTAGCATTTGTTTTTGTTCCATTAATACTTTTAATAGCATCTAATAAAGGTATGTTAACTAGAATTTCGAATACAAAATCACTCGTTTTTTTAGGAGAAATAAGTTATGGTATTTACATACTTCAAAAACCAGTATACTTATATATTAGCAGTATCTTTTATTATTTAAAAATAGACAACTTAGTGCTTGTTTTTTATATCTCACTTATTGTTCTTATAGTGAGTGCTGCTTTTAGTTATAAATACATTGAAACCCCATTACGAAAAAAAATAAATAACTTGAATACAAAAAAAGGGAGTGTAAATAAGCAAATCTCTTCACTTAATTAATTTTTTAGCCTTAAAAAATTAATCCCCAATTAAAACAAGAAAAACCGAATATATTATGATGAAAAAAAATAATAGTGAAAGGGAAAAAATTGACGAATAAAAATTTAATTTTCAAATAATATACATATTTTCGAATTTATTAAAAAAGTCGGAATCTGAAAAGACTAAAATAGAGTAAGAAACTATTAATCAATTAAATAAACCTATGAAAAACTTAACCAAAATTTCAACTACAATTTTACTATCTTTCTTTTTAACAACAAGCTGTATAGAAGATGAAATAAAAGACCTTAACAACTCAGAGGACACAGAGACAACAATTACAGATTCCCGCGACGGACAAGTTTACGATATAGTAAAAATTGGCGATCAAACATGGTTTGCTGAAAATTTAAACTATGCTGGAAATATTGAAGAAGTAACTAGTACATCAGTATGGAGTGCTATTTATAATAATGGAAACTACACCGAACAACCAGCATGGTGTTATTATAATAATGATGCAACCTTTGAAGATATCTTTGGGAAATTATACAATTGGTATGCTATAAATACTGTAGAAATTTGCCCTTCTGGATGGCGTGTACCAACGGTTGCAGATTGGACTACTTTAGGAGATTACCTAGGTGGAGAAATGGTTGCAGGTGGTAAAATGAAAACAACAACATTTTGGAATTACCCAAATACAGGAGCAGATAATTCTAGTGGATTCAATGCCCTTCCAAGTGGTTATCGTAGTAGAGAAGGTTTTAACGGGGATTTTCAAAATTTTGGAGATATAGGACTATGGTGGTCTGCGACTGTTACTAACTCTAATTCTAATTATTCCTTTTCTTACAATTTAGATTTTGAAAGAGCCCGTTTGTTATTAGAATCTACTGAAAATACTGTTGGATTGGCATGTCGCTGTATCAAAAATTAAAGATTTCTTAAAAAACATAAACGGCCTTTATCTGTTTAATTACCTGGATAAAGGCCGTTTTTTTATATGCGTTGAAGAAATTTAACTTTAACTCCATATTAATAGAATTCCTAAAAGCAACTCATTTTTTTTCAATACTTTTGTTTTTCAAACAATACAAAACTAGTTTTCCATTTTCATGGAAACAATAAAATACATTTCAATGAAAAATACTGCATTAACTGCTACTCACGAAGCTCTAGGAGCAAAAATGGTTCCTTTTGCTGGTTATAACATGCCGGTACAATACGAAGGCGTTAACATAGAACACGAAACTGTTAGAAAAAGTGTTGGTGTTTTTGATGTGAGCCATATGGGAGAATTCTTAATTTCTGGTCCTAATGCACTCGCTTTAATTCAGAAAACCTGTAGTAATGATGCTAGTAAACTTACTATTGGAAAAGCGCAATACAGCTGTATACCTAATGATGATGGTGGAATTGTTGACGATTTAATCATCTATAAATTAAAAGAAGAGCAATATCTATTAGTAGTAAATGCAAGTAATATTGAAAAAGATTGGAATTGGATTAGCTCTAAAAATACTGTAGATGCAGAAATGCGTGATTTAAGTGAAGACTATTCTTTACTTGCAATTCAAGGACCAAAGGCTGTTGAAGCTATGCAAACTTTAACTAGTAAGGACTTAGCAGCTATTAAATTTTACAATTTTGAAGTGGGTGATTTTGCAGGAATTGAAAACGTAATTATTTCTGCTACTGGTTATACAGGAAGTGGCGGATTTGAAATTTATTGTAAAAATAATGAAGTCAAACAAATTTGGGATAAAGTAACCGAAGCTGGAGCAACACCAATTGGACTTGCTGCAAGAGACACTTTACGTTTAGAAATGGGATATTGTCTGTACGGAAATGATATAGATGATACCACTTCTCCTATTGAAGCAGGTTTAGGTTGGGTAACTAAATTTACCAAAGAATTTACAAACTCTGAAGCTTTAGCAGACCAAAAACGTCGTGGTGCAACACGTAAACTTATCGCTTTTGAGTTAGACGAAAGAGGAATCCCTAGACAAGGATATGATATTGTAGATGGTCAAGGTAAAAAGATAGGCAATGTAACTTCTGGAACCATGAGCCCAATGCTAGGCAAAGGTATTGGTCTTGGTTATGTGCCTACAGTATTTGCAGATGTAAATAGTAAAATACATATTCAAATACGTAAAAATGCTGTTCCTGCAACAGTTGTTAAATTACCATTTTACAAAGGATAACATGCAAGATTTTCAACAAATAATTAATACAATTCATACCGATTTAAAAAATGAAATTGATCGTGGATTGGTAGCTAATTATATACCTGAGTTATCGCATATTGATGCCAAAAATTTTGGTATTCACTTAAAGTTAATTTCTGGAGAAAGCTTTTCGGTTGGAGAATCTCATGTTCCGTTTTCCATTCAAAGTATTTCAAAAGTATTTGCGCTTTCTAAAGCATTTCAATTACAAGGAGACGCACTTTGGAAACGTATGGATGTAGAACCTTCTGGAGATCCATTTAATCAGTTGTCCTTATTAGAATTAGAAAATGGAATACCAAGAAATCCCTTTATCAATTCAGGAGCTATTGTAATAGCAGACATTTTAGTTTCACAATTAGAAAATCCAAAAGAAGATTTAATACAATTTGTTCGTGATTTAGCAAACGATCAAACGATTGATTATAATTTAGAGGTAGCAGCATCAGAAAAAGCAACAGGTTTTAATAATTTTGCAGCAGCGAACCTTTTAAAATCGTTTCGCAATCTAGAAAATGATGTAGATACCGTACTGGATTTTTATTTTCACCAATGTGCTATCGAAATGAACTGTGAACAATTAACCAATGCTTTTTATTTATTTGCAAATCATGGTACTTGTTTACAAAACAAACAATGGTTAAGTGCTAGCCAGATAAAACGTATTAATGCCATTATGCTTACTTGTGGATTTTATGATGAAGCTGGTGAGTTTGCTTTTGAAGTTGGTTTACCAGGAAAAAGTGGTGTTGGCGGAGGAATTGTTGCACTACTTCCTAATAATCTTGTTATTTCTACCTGGTCTCCAGGATTAAATCCTAGAGGAAATTCTAAAATTGGTATGCAAGCTTTAGAAGCTTTTACGACCAAAACAAAACTCTCTATTTTTTAAAGATTTGCTCGATTCATGTCGAATAAAAAGAAACACAAAATACTTGTTTTAGGTGTAAATGGCTTTATTGGTAATGCTATTTACAAAGAACTATATCCCTATTTTAGAGTTTTTGGAACCTATGCAACATCCAGTACTGTATTAGAAAAAAACAAACAATTTTTTCATTACAACCACGAAGAAGATGATGTCGTAGAAATATTAGAAGCAACAAAACCTAGTATTATTATTTCTGCGCTTCGCGGCAACTTTGCAACCCAAACGATTGCACATCAGCATATTTCTGAATATATAAAACAAAACGATTGTAAGATTATTTTCTTGTCGTCTGCAAATGTATTTGATGCCTATAAAAATTATCCAAGTTACGAGCTAGACAAAACTCTAAGCTCTAGTATCTATGGCCATTTTAAAATCAAAATCGAAAATATGCTCATGCGTTTACCAAAACGAAAATGGGCTATTTTAAGAGTTCCTATGGTTTTTGGTCAAGGTGCTCCAAGAATAGAAGAAATAAAAACATACCTAAAAGAAAAACTGCCAATAGAGGTTTTTCCTAACTTAATAATAAATGTAACGACAGACGATAAACTCTCGCAACAAATACATTATATCATCAATAGGAATAAATCAGGAATTTTTCACTTAGGAAGTACAGACCTAATACATCATGATGAATTTATAAAAGAAATTGTAACTTCTCTAGTAGTATACAATCCTATTTATAAACAAGTTTACACAACAAATGACGATAGATATCTAGCAGTTTTACCCAAAGAAAATCTATTGCCAAAAAACTTACAAATTGAGAGTAAAGATGTATTAAAAATGAGTATTTTGTAGTTTGAATAAAACGACATCAAATAATGAAAATTTCGGAAGAAGATATTGAAAAACGCTTGTTACACTTTCCAGATTGGGAATTCTATGAAAATGCACTTCACGCAGAATTTGAATTCGATAATTTTAAAGATTGCTTTAGTGCTATGAGTAGAATTGCTTTTGAATGTGAAGCACTAAACCACCATCCAAATTGGTCTAATGTTTATAATGTTCTAAAAATCAGCCTCTCAACTCATGATGTAAATGGAGTTACCATTAAGGACTTTAAACTAGCCGAAGCTATTGCAACAATTGTAGTGCCAGAAGACGAATAATTTACTATCTTCCTTTCATTTTTATGTTTAAAAACCTACTCTATTCTTTTTTACTTTGTATTCCTATACTTACAAATGCACAAGACCATGTATTTTGTAATCAATTAACAGCTCTAGATTCTTTAATAAAAGTTGCGCATTATAAACCTAAAGCTATAAACGATAGCCTTTCTAAACATGTTTTCAAATTATTTATAGAAAATTTAGATACAGACAAACGATATTTTACACAAAAAGATATTGCAAAATTTAAGACAGATGCTTTTCAAATAGATGATTATTTAGAAAATAAAAATTGTGACTTTATAACGAAATACATACAAGTATTAACCTTAAGAATTGAGCAATCTATTGAGTATTTAGAAAATTTAAAGCAACAAGAACTAGATTATTCGGGAAAAGATATTTTAAATTTTACGCAAAACAAAGATGTGCGTTTTTATAAAAACGAAGAAGATTCAAAAAAATATTGGTCTAAAAAAGTACGATATTTATTGATATTAGATATTATAGACCAAGATTCTATTTTCGAAAATGTAAAAGCAAATTTTAAAACTTTTGAAAATTTAAACAAAGAAAAAATAATAGATAATCAAATCTGTTTACTTTATGAAATTTTAAACCAAGAAGGAGGAATTTCAAATTTGGTTACAGAAAATTTCTTGAATGCATTTATACAATACCAAGATCCAAATTCTACTTATTTTAATGAAACCGAGAAAACGGTGTTTGAGAATTCCTTGGCCATTCAACAAGAAACATTTGGTATACTAACTAAAAAAAATAAAAACGGGGAAATTGTAATTAGCCATATCATTCCAGGAAGTTCAGCCTTTAAAAATGGTGCTTTTGAAGAAGATGATGTAATAAAATCATTAACTTCAAAAGACAATGTTTTACAAATTCATTGTATAAAAAACGAAGATATAATTCGATTTTTAAATAACAGCCACAACAAAACTGTAACTTTTAAAATTAAAAAAAGTAATGGTTCTATATTAGATATTGAGCTAAACAAAACGGTTTTAAAAGTTGAAGAGAATTCGATTACAGGATACATTATTGGTGAAGATGTTACTTTCGGTTATATTAAAATACCAAGTTTTTACACCAATTTAGAATCTTATAATAAAAGAGGATTAACCACCGATTTTGCTAAGGAATTATATAAACTTCAAAAAGAAAATATAAAAGGACTTATTATAGATTTAAGATTTAATGGTGGAGGTTCTATGCAAGAAGCTATAGAACTAAGCGGTATGTTTATAAACAAAGGTCCAGTTTCTATTATTAGGGATAATAAAAACGAACAGTTTACCTTTAGAGACCCTAGTCGTGGTACTTTTTTTAATAAACCTATAATAATATTAATAAATAATTATAGTGCTTCTGCTTCCGAGTTTTTTGCAAGTACTTTGCAAGATTATAATAGGGCAATTCTTGTTGGTTCTACAACACATGGTAAGTCAAGTGCGCAAGTTATTCTTCCGTTAAGCGAAAAAAATAATTTAGGTTTTTGTAAAATTACTGTCGAAGCATTTTATAGAGTAACAGGAAAGAGTTTACAGGCTAATGGTGTAATTCCAGATATCCAGTTACCTTCTATTTACGATGATTTTAAGTTTAATGAAAAAGATAAACCTTATGCATTACCTAACGATACCATTCTAGCAACACTTAAACATGTTCCGCTTCCAAAAATTAATTTCTCAAATCTAATTACTAAAAGTAATGCTCGTGTTAATAAAAGCGCAGATTTTGCTTTAGTAAAAACCGCAAATAAAAAACTATTAGAAAATTACTATAGCGAAGATTCCCTTGCTTTAACATTAGATAATGTATATAAACACGAGCAAGATTACAAAACCATGTGGCAATCAATTTTCGATAATAAAAAAACAGAAACAAAAATTGCAGTTTCCAATACGCTTTCAACTACAGAGTTATTAAGCTATAATGAAAATGAAAAAACAAATAACCAAATGCTATTAGGCAGTTTATCTAAAGACATTTATATTCATGAAGCCTATTTAATTCTTAGCAATTTTATAAACCCTAACTAATAATTTATGAACAACTTTACTAAAATATTAATTGTCATTCTTTTATGTTTTTCAACACAAAATAGTATTGCACAAAAATTTGACAACCCTTCCGATTACTTAACATTTGTTGGAGATGAATTAGAAGTTATTGCAAAAAACAACTGGAAATATACAAAGGCTATTGCCCACAGTAAAAATGATAAAAATATTGCTAGCAAACGAAAAGTGTTACTAAAATCTGTAGAAAAAGCATTTCTTAAAGTACAAAAAGCAGAAGGTTATGATGGTGACGAATATAAAAACCAAGTACTAAAACATTTAACCTTTAATAAAAATATCTTAAATAACGATTACGCCGAAATTTTAGATATGAAAGCTATTGCAGAGCAATCCTACGATTTAATGGAAGCATACATTCTTGCTCAGGAAATGGCAGATGAAAAAATGGAACAAGCGCAAGCAGAATACGAAAACAATTTTTACGCTTTTGCTAAAAAACACGATATTAATATTATTGAAAGTGATTCCGATTTAAGTAAAAAAATGAAAATTTCGGGAGAAGTATTTAATCATTATAATGAGTTATATCTTATCTTTTTTAAAGTCTATATTAATGAAATATATTTAATGGAAGCATTAGAAAAAAATGATATTAGCGCAATTCAACAAAACACAAATGCACTAAGCCAATCTGCAAAAGAAGGCATCACTATTTTAGAAAACACAGCTTTATATAAAAATGATGCTACCATAGTAAAGGCTACAAAAGCAATTTTTGATTTTTTTATAGATGAAGCAGACAATAAAATGCCACAGTTATTAGATTTTTTAGTATTAAACGACGATATGGAAACCATTAGTAATACCTTAGAAAAAACTCCAGAAAAAAAACGTACTAAAAAACAAATTGACGACTATAACGATAAAGTTAAGCAAATAAACAAAGCTGTAAAAAACTATAACAAAGTAAATACAATACTAAATAACAATCGTCAAAAAGCATTTAACACATTAGATATTACTAAAGATAAATTTTTAGACAAGCACATTCCTAAGGATTAAGGTTTTTTTTTAAATTTGTAATACTAAATAATTAATTAAAAATTTTCGCTTTGGCGGAAACCAAAAAATAATATTAAAATGGGAAGAGCTTTCGAATTTAGAAAAGCACGTAAAATGAAACGTTGGTCTGCAATGAGTAAAGCCTTTACACGTATTGGTAAAGATATTGTAATGGCTGTTAAAGAAGGAGGACCAGATCCAGATAGTAATTCACGCCTAAGAGCTGTTATTCAAAATGCAAAGGCAGTAAACATGCCTAAAGACAATGTAGAACGTGCCATTAAAAGAGCTAGTGATAAAAGTCAAGGAGATTATAAAGAAGTTGTTTTTGAAGGTTATGCACCACATGGAATTGCCGTTTTAGTAGAAACTGCTACAGATAACAATACACGAACTGTTGCAGATGTAAGAAGTTATTTTAATAAATGTGATGGTAGTTTAGGTACTTCTGGCTCTGTTGTATTTATGTTCGATCATACTTGTAATTTTAGAATTAATGCCGAAGGATTAGACCCAGAAGAATTAGAATTAGAATTTATCGATTTTGGTGCAGAAGAAGTTTTTGCAGACGATGACGGCATTTTAATCTACGCGCCTTTTGAAAGTTTTGGTGCTATTCAAGCAGAATTAGAATCTCGTGAAATTGAAATTCTTTCTTCTGGTTTTGAACGTATTCCACAAGTAACTAAAAAACTAACTCCAGAACAAGCAGCAGATGTAGAGAAACTTTTAGAAAAATTAGATGATAATGATGATGTGCAAAATGTATATCATACTATGGAAGAATCTACAGAAGAATAATGAAAATATGTTGACTAATAAATATTTATAAATTTAAGAAAACCTAAACAATTAGTTTAGGTTTTTTTTGTAACATTATGTATTGTAAATCGTTATACTAAATAAACATCTTTATGAAATTTAAATATGCTATATCGCTTCTTTGTTTAACCCTATTTAGCAACCTTACACATGCTCAAACCATTTCTGGTAAAGTTATATCTTCTACTAATGAAGAAATTCCTTTTGCGACAATTCAAATTGGTAATGACTATGGTGTGATTTCTAATGAAGAAGGTAACTTTACCATAGATACTAAAGGTTTTAAAGAAACTGATTCGGTTACTATTTCTTGTTTAGGGTTCGAAAAAAATGGTTTTTTACTTCAAAACTTTACCGCTAAAGAATATGTCTTAAAAGAAAAAGTAAATGAACTATCTGAAGTGTTTTTAAACCATACCGCGTTATCTGCAGATTCTATTATATATTATGTAAATACTAATGTTAAAAATAATTACCGATTAGATTTAAATGAATTTAAAATATTTAGCAGAAAAACAGATTATATCGTTGGTGATTTGGCCGATTTTGAAATTAAAAAATCCACAGGTTTTAAAAGAAAACAGTTACAAGCATTTAATGATGATTTTGACAAACTCGAAACTTCACTTGTCAATAATACCTCCAAACAATATACTGATTTTGTTGGACAACTAAAGGTTTTAGATAAAGACAATGCTAAATTAGAAGTAGAAAAAGCTATTAGCTTACGAGATGAAAAAAATGATCAATCCATGGAAAGTCTTGCCGAACGCGGACAAGAAATTGTAATGAAACATTTAGATAAAGATAAAATGTATACTGTAAAATCTGGTTTTTTTAAAGTTACAGACTCGGCAACCTTAAATAAAGAAGAAATAAAAAAAAGACAGGATACTGTAAACACGTTACGTTATGCTAAAAAAGAAAGCTTTAGTCTAATAAGTAACAGTAATTTTGCAAATCCGGATGCTGGTTTAGACTTTGTTACAAATTCAAAAAAATATAAATACACGCTTAGAGATGTCACTTTTTTAGATAGCGAAATGGTATACATTATAGACTTTCAACCAAAAAGATCTTCTGCATTATATACTGGAACGATGTATGTATCTAACGAAAATTTTGCTGTGATTCGAGCAGATTATACTTTTTATGAAAACCGAGTTGGTGAAAAATTAAACTTAAGGCTTTTATTCGGCATTAAATATATTGAAAAAAACCAGAAAGGAATTGTCGTTTATAAAAAGGGAGAAGACAACTACTACTACCCTAGTTATATAAATAAACAAATTGATAGATACTTTTATGTTAACAGACCTATTAAGTTTATTGAAAATGAAAATTCTCGAAATAAAGTTGCCTTTAATTTTAAAATTGAAGGAACTTTTAAGGGCAAATCAGAACTATTAATTATTTCTAGAAAAGATATAGAAGCTAACAATTATAATAACTACACCGAAAAAACTAGAATTGATTTTGAAAACCCTAAAACATATGATGCTTCCATATGGAAAGATTATAATGTTTTAGAACCTTTAAATGATATGAAAAACTTTAAAGTAACACCAGAAGAAGCAAACTAAAAAAAGCTACTTCAACTTAAATTAAAATAGCTTTTGTAAGTAGTACAACTAATGTTTCTTTTTAGAGACTTATAGTTTACTTTATGTTTCACTAGTTCCTACTGGTTATTTATTTTCAAATATTATGCCAAAATTAACGACCATTTAGCAATTAAAGAAAATTGCTTGTTTGTTTTTTTTATATCCCAATACACACAGAATACATTTTTTATAGAATACTTTAATACATCTGTTTTAAAATTAGAAATCAATTGCTTTTCATTAATTCTATTATCTATAATGGTATAATTAGGTCCTGTAATAGAAAATTTTCTAGCAATATAACCAGAAGTTGCATTTGCAAGTGTCCAAGGAAAAATTCCTGGGTTAGCAAAACGTGGACTATGCTCTAAAGCGTTTTCCCAAAATGCAATAGAAGAAAAAGTTCCTGCGTTTAAAGTAATAAAACATACCGCAGTTTGGTTACCATAAAACTCGAAATTGTTTTCAACATGAATAGCATCAACAAATTTTTTAGCCAAGTCCGCTTCTGTATTTCCAGTTGTTTCGTAGGTATTCCAATTTAATTCCATGATGAAAATAAGCTTATAGAATTTAATCCTCCAAAGGCATAACCACAATTTAATACGTGATTTACTTCCGTGTAAACGGGTTGCTTCGGAATACGAATATCAAATTCTGAATTGGTATGATTTATTGTATGTGGAATTGTATTATGTTGAATAGAAAGCACAGAAACAATAGCTTCAATTGCAGTTGCTGCACCTAAGGTATGCCCAATTTTAGGTTTAATACTAGAAACATAAGGCTTGTAGGCTTTAAAAACATTAGAAATTGCTTTTGCTTCCGATTGGTCAGATAATTTAGTACCTGTTCCATGTGCTGAAATCCAATCTATTTTAGAATGTTTAAGAACATTATTTTTTAATATTTGATTAAAACAATCTATAATTCCAGAAGCATCTGGTTTTGGTGCAGTAGGATGATATGCATCACAAGATAAGGCACAATCGTTAATAATAGCTAGAACATTCGTATTTCTTTTGGTAGCATTTTCTACTTTTTCAAGCACCAAGAAACCTGCTCCTTCTCCTAAAATCATTCCATCTCTATCTAGATCAAAAGGCTTACAAATCCCAGAAGGACTCATGGCCCTACTTCTACTAAAACCAGTCATTGCTATTTTAGAAAAAGGATCTACTCCACCAACTATAGCAATAGTAATATCACCTTTACGCAAAGCATCTAATCCTGCATTTAACGCGTAATTTCCAGCTGCACAAGCTGTAGCAAAACATTGAAAAGTTTTAATTTTAGGGTATTTTTGCTGCAAACGTTTACAAATACCAAAGCCTGTATAATCTTCAGGAATTAATGTCTTATTTTTTTCTGCTATTGCTTCAAAAGCAGCAGATTCTCCCATTGTAGTTCCTAAAAACAATCCCCATTTTTCTTGAGATGCAACTTTTGCTTGTTGTATGGCTTGATCTATTGCTGCAACCGAAAAAAGAAATCCTCTTTGTAAGGCATCACATTCAAAGTTTTCTACACGAGAAGCATGCGTATATTTAAAATCTAAATGTTTTAAATCTTCCCAGTTTTTTATTCCGCAGCTATCATTTAACAATGCACTCCAAAAATCGTTTATATTATTTGCCAGCGAACAAACAACACCAAGGCCTGTTACTGCTATATTATTATTGGTTAGCATTTGCTATATATTTTGCGAGTAAATTTATACTAGCTATTTGCGACCAATCTTCGTCTGGAATTTCAATTCTATACTCTTGCTCTATTCTAGCTATAAACTCTGCCATATCTAAAGAATCTACACCTAATTCATATTTAAAATTAGAATCGTTAGACTCTATTTTTAAAGTAGGTTTTACATCTTTAAAATGAGATAATATGGTATTTATTATATTTTTCATGGGTACGTTTTAATATTATTAGCAAATAATGCTGTTTCCTTTGTAGAATAAATTGGCGCTAAAGGATCTCCAATTAATCGGTAATGTGTGTATGATGAAAGGTTTTTGGGAGTAGCCTGAACTATTAATTCGGCAATCGTATTTGCGCCACTTAATAACGCTTTCGTAATCCCAACAGACCATCTAGTATTATCGGTATGTAATGTACTATCAACCGCTCCAAAACTTACTGCTGTTTTTCCATCTAAAACCAATTGTTCACAAAAAGAAATAGCTGTGTTTTTTCTACTTGCCGTTTTACAACATAAGGAAAGTAAAGCTCCTACCGGTTTTGCTTTTTTGTTTTCAAAATGATGTGAACGTAAACCATAGTAACCCACCCAGCCAATTGGTCTTCCATGCCCAAAGTAAGTTGCTAAACCTAACCCACTTTCGAGACCTTCAATCATACTTTCTCTTAATAACAAATTACTACTCCATTTATATGGTGATAAACTTGGCGCATTAAGTATTGTTGCCATTCGATCTACAATTCTAGTAAACCTAGGATGTTTTTGCGATAGTAATGCTACTGCACATTGGTCTTGCTTTCTACCATGTACTTCATTTATTGTTTTAGAAAAGGTGAAAAGGTCTTCACTATTACGAATTGGTAACCAAGCAATTGGTATATTTTTATTTTCTGAAGTTTTAATAAATGGAAATTTTAAAGCGTTTTTTGGATAACATTTAGCATCACCAATAAGCAAAACTGCATCTTGATTTTGCACTTGACTTTGAATTTCATTATAACTAGGACGTATATTATATGAAATTACATGCACTTCTATACCATACTTTTTATAGGTGTTTTGAAGTAGGATAAAATTTTCTTCCGATTTAACATCGGAAGAAAATTGTGGTTTAACAATTAAAATTGTTTTATGCTGCTGCTTTAACTTCATCTATAAAAGGAATAAATCTATTAATATCTGCACCTGTTTGACCTAACAATCGAGCTCTAACAAAGTATTGCATTAATACTTGACCTTGTTGTTCTTCATTAAAATCACTAAAAGAAGTAGCATTATCTAAAACAGTTTCTCCTCCTGCTCCTGTAAATCTTCCTTCGGAAGCATTAGACAAAGTTGTTGATGGTGGTGTTCCAACGGGTGTAAAATATGCATTAGGAATATTAATACCAACATCGCTATCCCCTTCATTATAACCATAATTGTAACCTGCACCAACTAATTGTGCTGCAACTGCATGTGCTAAGTAAACAGGTCCTATATTTTGGTTTTGCCAAACATGCGTTAATTCATGAACTAAAGTAGCTCTACTAAAATCATCATCTACATCAAAATTAATTAAGTTACCAGTTACAAAGGCACGTGAATTTGGATTACCTGTAAAGAAATCTTGTATTCCAAAAACAATATCATTTAACGGACCTTCTTTGGCAATAAATGTATTATCCCAATCAATAGAATCTCCAAATACAAATTGACCATCTGCTATTTCATCTGCAGTTAAACTTCGATAACTACCGAGCATTTCAAATAGCACAGATATTGTAGCACCTAACATTCCAGCACTTACTTCAAATACAGCTTCCAACATCTCTTCTACTGACTCTCCTAATTCTTGAAGCGTTTGAGTAACTTCTTCTATAAATTCTTCTCCAGTATCTAAAACAGATTGATAAATATCTTGTAAGGAGTTACCAATATCTCTAGTTGCAGCAATAAAATTATCTAGTGCTTGATCAGGATGTAACATTACTTCGGTTAATAAAGTAACTAAAGCAACTCCAGCTGCTAAGGCACCAAGTATAACTTCTTTCATTATTTCTAATGTTTTATTAGCAACCCAAGAAATTAAACCTGCAATAGCACTTGCTGCTCTTAAAGCGCCTTCTACAAATTTTCGGATTCCAGGAATAAAATCATTTTCGAGATAATTTAATACATAATTAATAGAATTACCAATACGTTCTGTGGCTTCTCCTAGAAGTTCTAAAGCTTCATCACCTACAGCAATTGCCCAATCAATCACTTCAGAAATTCTACTTCCAATATCTTCAACAAGTTCTAAAATTCTATCAAAAATGGTGTCTGCTTGTTCTAAAGCCCAGTCCATAATTTCTGTAACCGATTCTTTTACAAATCGAATTGCTAAAACAGTTTGTCTCCAAATTTCGGAAGCTAAAGCTTCGCCTCTTGCAATTAACCATTCAAAAATATCTCCTACAGGACCTAAAGCCTGTAAAATGCCATTAACAATTTTTCGGAATACAAAATAAGTTTCTTCTATTACAGATTCTAAAATATCTGCAATAGTAGCTCCTGCAGCAATTGCAGCTTCAATTAGTCTTGCTGCACTTCTATACGTAAACTCAATCATAGCTTTTGTAAATTCGGCAATTTTTTTACCAAGTTCGAGCATTGCTTTAATGGTCTCTTTTAAAAGATCGACTGTTAAATCAAACACATCTTTTAAAATAGTTACCATAGATTTACCAAGTTCGAAAGCAGCTTCAACAATTTTTTTAATTGCCGCAATACTTTTATTAGCAATAGTTGAAATTAATTCGATTAATGTTCTACCAGCCGCTAATAAACCTTCTACAACCTTATTTGCTAATTCTTTAGTAGTATCGATAATAAAATCTGTAAACTCTACTAAAGCGGTACCTATTTCTGAAGCTGCTCTAACTACTTCATTTACAAAATCGGCAGCAGCATTTGCAGTTTCTTGAATAATTTCGGATAAAGTATTTCCTAATTCGGTAAAAGCTCTAACTACTTCATTTACCAAATCTCTAGGGCGGGTAACCAATGTTACTAAAATAGAGCCAATAGTTTCCCCTATTTCGATAAGTACTCTAACCGTATTTCTAATAAGTGTAATACCAAATTGAAGTGCTTGATTGAGAATATTACCAATAGTTTTACCAATACTAATTAAAGCTTCCACTCCAGCTTTAATAAACTCGTATGTTTTTGTTGCTAGCCATTTTAATAAGTCTGCTAATACTTCACCAAGTTGATCGATGGCTTTAATTACGGCTTCAATAATATCTTTGGCAAAAGCGAAAACATCTTCCATAATATCTATAAAAGTTTTGCCTATTAGTTTTATGGCTTCTACAAATTTTTTGACTACAGAAAAAGTATATTCTGCAGCGGCTTTTAGTATCTTCCATAATTCTTGTCCAGCTTCGACTAAAGCTCTAGCAAGACTTGCTACTTCTTCTACTACCCAATTTACGGCTTCTACAAAAGCATCTACTAAATCTTCAAAAAAACCTGTAAGTTCGTCAACAATAGTTGTAATAGCTTCTCTTATAAAATCGGCTACATCTTCAAAAAATTCAACAACTGCATCATCAGTTTCTCCATCAGAAAAAACAGGTGTGTGTCCTTCAATTTTTCGTATTTGTGCACCAGCATCTCGAAGCCAAATCATCACTTCATTAATGCCATTATTGTCTTTATTTCCTTTATCATCAAATACAAAATCCTGCATTATGGTTCTGCATTGTTGCCTAGGCAATTGGCTCATAGCATGGACTACTCCTCTACCTTGATTTGCGTTACGATATCCTTTAATAACTGCGCATCTTTCTTTTTTTTCCATTTGTGCAACACCTTGAAAGAATTCTCTATGATCTTTTGGGTCTTTAATGGTTTTTGCATAGGATTCGGATAGTTTAACCGCCTTGTTTTCGCTTTCTTGAAACATCATTCTTACTGCAGGAGCAAGTTCTACTGCTTTGTACTTACATTTTTTAACAGCATCTGTTACCGATTTTTTACTTCTAAAAGAAGCAGATTCTAATGCTGTTATAATAGCATTTTTTCCTGTTACGAATTTAGTTTTGCTAAGGTTTTTTTTTCGTGTTTCAACTTTTTTTAATTCTGCTTTAGTACCCTTTTGTGAAACTGTCTTTTTTTTCGGAGCAGATTTTCCCGAAGTGGTTTTTTTCTTACCCATGGTTTATGGTTTTAAAATTAATGCCACTAAAAGAAATTAGTCATTTTCAATTTGTATTTTAGGAAATACAGCTATAAAAAAGTTAGGAAGAATGTAAATGTAATAAAATTTATGCTTAACACAAATATTAACGTGTTAATAATCAGATATTTATACATTTTATTAATTTTAAACAACTGAAAATCAATTGTTTATAACTTGCAAAAACACGGTAATAATACAAAAATTAAATCGTAATTATTTGATAATTAGCCTATTACAAAATACAGTTTTTTGAAACACGTTTCGTTTTTTATATTTAATACTTGGTATTATTGATACGTTACATTGTCTGTAGTATGCTTAAAAAAAGCAATCTATATTTAATATAATAACGGAATAAAAGTTAACATTTGTGAAGAGAAAAAATAATGATGCACTTATGTTTTAGAAAAATATCATTAAACATTAAAAGATTTTTCAGGTATTTTACCTTTTACGCCTTTAAAAAATTGATACATAAATGCAAAATCTGCTTCTTGATTATCTGTAGGATAAAAAGGTTCGGAGATTTTATTTTGTTTCTTACCAAAATCGAAAGTCACCATCACAATTGGTACATTTGCAGCTTTGGCTATGTGATAAAAACCTGTTTTCCATTCTGTTACTTTATTTCTAGTCCCTTCGGGAGCTAAAGTAAGACGTAGTTCGTCATTTTTTTCAAAAAGTTTAGCTATAGCTTCTACTTTATTTTGTCCAGGTGTTCTATCTAATGCATGCCCTCCAACGGCTCTAAAATAATAACCAAAAGGGAATATGAATATTTCTTTTTTACCAAGAAAATTAATTTTAGTATTTGCAATTCTTCTAATTAATAAACCAATATAGAAATCATGCCAACTAGTATGAGGAACAGCTATTACAACGTACTTCTTCAAATCTTTTGGAAACTCACCTACAAGTTTCCATTTCATAATTTTAAAGTATATAAACTTGTATATGAATGTAAGCATAAATAAATTACATTTTTTGATATAAATCCTTAAGCTTTTCTCTGGTAATTGTTTTTTTCCAGTTTTTTCCTATTGCATTTTCCCAAAGTGGTTCTAAACTTAGAGCAACATCAATCATAATGTCAAATTCTTTATCGCTTAAACCTTCGCAAACACCTTGTGGTATAGAGATATTATGTTTTTTACGCATAATTTTATACATGGCAACTCCCTCTGGATAATATTCTTCTAGGTGTTCAAAAACGATGCAGTTACCTACACCATGTTTTACACCTAATAAATAGCCTAAACCATAACTTAATGCATGTGCAACACCAACTTGGGAATATGCAATGCTCATTCCTCCATGCCAAGAAGCCATCATTAATTTATCTGCGGCATCCTTTTGACTTAGAGTATCTTCAAGAAAGATTTCCTTACAAAGTTCTAAGGCTTTTTCACCATAACTTTGGCTAAATGCGTTTAAGTAGGTGCCTTTTAAGGATTCTATACAATGCACATAACAATCCATTCCAGTATAAAACCATTGGTCTTTTGGTACATCTTTAGTTAATTCTGGATCTAGTATTACTTGATCAAAAGGAGTGTAATCGCTATTGATTCCTAATTTTCTAACTGGACCTGTTAAAATAGTAGTTCTAGAAACTTCGGCTCCTGTACCAGAAATAGTAGGTATTCCAACATGGTAAATTGCTGGATTTTTGATAATATCCCAACCCTGATAATCTTTAGATTCCCCTTCATTTGTAAGCATTAAAGCAACGGCTTTAGCAAGATCTAAAATGGTTCCGCCTCCAATTCCAATAATACCCGAAGGTCTTTCTTTATAATCGAGAATAATTTGTTCTACTAACGCATCTACTTGTGTCGTTTTTGGTTCTTCTTCTGCTGAGATGTATAGTAACTTGTCTTCATAAGATAAAGGAATTCTTGATGTTAACCAAGGTTTACCTTTAAAGACATCATCTACCAAAAATATAAATGGTGCTTTAACGCTTAATCGTTTAGGCGATAAAATTTCGTTTAACTGGTTAAAACTTCCACGTCCATAAACTACTCTGGACACCATTGGGTAATTTTTATAACTCATTTATTATAATTGTTTAACAAAAATATAAATACTATTGTTTTTATTCCTATTGATTTAAAAAATATTGAAATTTTTCAGAAAATAATCCAACATGATACCCATCAACAAGTGCGTGATTGACTGAGATTGCTACATTCATGCTTAACATATTACTTTCTTTTTTTACTTTACTAAATGCAATTTTTGGTACTGAATCTTTTTCTCCGAAAAAAGGTTCTTTATGTCCTGAAAAATGGAGCCAAGGTAAAGCAGAACAATGTATGCAATCTAAACCATTTCTTTTTGGAAATAAAGCTTTGGAAGATTCAATTCTTGTTTTTTCAGACTCTAAATTTTTTAGAAAAACATCTAAATTTTCATGATACTCGATAAATGAAAATCCAAATGTTTTATCTTCTCTCATAATGGTAGCTGATGCATGAATAACATCATAAAGAACTACTTTTTCATCAACAATTCTATATTTTAAATTTTCGATACTATTGATTGCTTGCGTACAAGCGTGCATATATTTACCAAAAAAACTAATTCCATTATCTTTAGAAAACTGATAAGCTTTTGTAAGATCGAATGGAATAGTTACACCAAAATAAGGGTCCAACATTTTACTAAAATGATGAAACTGTTCTTCTCTATTCCATGTTTTTAAATTTATTTCTTTCAAATTAATCTAATAGATTTAAAATTTCTCTTACGTTTTTTACGGTTTTAAATGCTTTATCCTTTGTTTCCTTTTCCGTAACTTGTTCGTGTGCCCAAGTAGTATGAAATGGTACATGAATTGCATTAGCGTTGATGTTTATTAAAGGTAGAATATCCGATTTTAAGGAATTTCCTATCATTAAAAATTCTGCAGGATTTATATCTAAATGTTTTAATAATTTAGAATAATTTTCTTCTTTTTTGTCACTTAATACTTCAATATGATGAAAATAATCTAGCAAGCCTGATTTTTCTAATTTTCGTTCTTGATCTAATAAATCACCTTTTGTAGCAACGATTAATCTATATTTTTTAGATAATGTTTCTAATGTTTCTACTACTCCATCTAATAACACTACAGGTGCATTAAGCATTTCTTTACCAATGTTTAAAATCTTTTCAATAGTTGTATTAGAAATGGTATAGTTAGATAACTCTAAAGCCATTTCAACCATGGATAGTATAAATCCTTTAACACCATAACCATAAAGTGGAAGATTTTTTATTTCCATTTTAAAAAGTTCTTGGTCTACTTTATTAGCTGTTTCAAAACCTCCTAAAAGCTTAGCAAATTCTAACTCTGCGTTTCGAAAATAAGTTTCGTTAACCCAAAGTGTATCGTCTGCATCAAAGCCAATTACTTTTATATTTTGATATGCTTTATTCAATTTATTAGATTCTTTTAAATGAAATAACTAACTATTTCCAGAGTTTTTTAGCTCTTTCTAAATCTTCTGGAGTATCAATTTCTACACCTTCAACATCTGTTTCTACCATTTTTATACGTTTTCCATATTCTAAATAGCGAATGCATTCAATTTTTTCAGAAGCTTCTAAAGGCAACATTGGTAATGTATAAAAGTCTAATAATGCTTGTTTTCTAAATGCATAAACTCCTTTGTGTTTATAATACTTTGCTCCTACATTTATTGCTCTAGGATACGGAATTGGACTACGAGAAAAATATAAAGCAAAATTGCTTTGATCGACTATTACTTTTACTGTATTTGGGTTTTTTATTTCTTCTTCATTTGTAATATGCACCATTAATGATGCTAAGTCTACTTGATTCGCTTCATCTTTTTTAAACACATCAATCAACTTTTTTAAAGAATCTACTTCAGTAAAAGGTTCATCCCCTTGTACATTAACAACGATATCTACATCTAAATTTTGGACTGCCTCGGCAATTCTATCGCTACCACATTCATGTTCTTTAATACTCATAATTGCTTTGCCGCCATTACTTGTAATTTCATTAAATATAATTTCACTATCTGTTACAACAAAAACAGCATCAAATAGATTAGTTGCCATAGTAGCTTGATAGGTACGAAGGATAACCGTTTTGCCATTAAGGTCTTGCATAAGCTTACCTGGAAAACGAGTTGCACTATAGCGTGCAGGAATCATGGATATTATTTTCATATGTTTATAGTTCTACAAATCCATTTAATAGCGTTTCTACTTTAGAATTGTATTCTTCCATTAAGTTTTGCGATGTAAAAAGTATTATTTGAACAGTTCCTTTATCGTTAGAATAATAATAACCAAAGTAGGCAAATTTAATGCCAGACATGGTTCCACTCATTTTTAGCATAAGTACTTTTACACCATTTACGGTTCTGTACTCTTGGTCGGTAATTTTTGTATCTGGAGCAACATCCTTAGCATTAGAAATTGCGATTTCGCGAAGTGCTTTTAAGGGTATTTCTACTTTTTCGGTAATCACTGTACCATATAAATCTTCTCCCTTTAGTGCTAATTCATATTCTGCATCCTCATTTTCGGATGCTTTGCTAAACTTCCACTGTTTAGTATTCATCCAAATACCAATATTAAAAACAGAACTTTTTAATAAAAATTTAGCGTTTTTATCTTTTTCGAAAATAGAATTATTTTCTGGTATTTCTTCTATTAAATTTGCTTCTTCATCTAAATAACTCCAGGTTCCATCATCCATTAAAATGACTTGATCTCCATATTCTGTTACTGCATTAGTTTGTGAAAACAATAAGAAAGGGAAACATAAAACAACAAGATAAGTGACTTTTTTAATCATAAATATTAATTTAATTAAGTGTTTCAAAAATATAACTTTTAAATAGATTTTATGCTTTACTAGATTTAAACTTTTTGTAAAGTCTAAAAATAACGAGAAGTATAATAAGAACAAGTAGGATAGCTAAAACAGGAATAAATATGGAAATAATGGTCATTATTATAGATGTACCCGTTTCTATGGTAGCAACTACTGGGTTAGCGAAACCTGCTGTAGTTGTAGTAGAAGCAAGTCTTGTTACACTTGATGTTCCAGCAACTGCAGCCGCTGTACCTCCTCCTGCAATAATTGCTAAAGCCCATGTTATAACTGGACTCAAATCTGCAACTGTAGATACCATTACTGCTGTTCCTGCAATAGCTGCTAATGGTATTGCTATAGAATCTAATAAATTATCTACATATGGAATATAATAAGCAAATATTTCTACAATAGTAGCAACACCAAGTGTTATTACTGCTGTTAAACTACCAACCCATTGCCAGGAATCATTAAGTTCCCAAACATTAAAATGTGCTACTAGACTTAATGCAAATAGTGGTACAAACACTCTAAAACCGACAGAAGCAGCAAGCCCTACTCCTAAAAAAACACTTAAAATTGTTTCTGTTGTCATTCCTTTTTCTCCCTTTGTAACATCTTCCCTAAGGGAAAAATTTATTTAGTTATTAAAATTAAATCTAACTTATTTTTTAATACTATCAAAATTGTGATTTTAAGTAGTTTATTCTACTTCCTGAAAAAATTCATCTTTAAAACCAATGAGGTACAATTTTTCTTTAGCTCTTGTAACTGCAGTATATAGCCAACGAAGATAATCTCTATCGATCCCATTTGGCAAATAAGGTTGTTCTACAAAAACGGTATTCCATTGCCCACCTTGTGATTTATGACAAGTAATAGCATAAGAGAATTTTACTTGTAGCGCATTAAAGTGTTTGTTTCCTTTAATCTTTAAAAATTTTTTATAGTTACTTGTCTCATCTTCAAAGTCTTTTTGTACTTCTTGATATAGTCGGTTAGAATCTTCATAAGCTAACGAAGGTGTTTCGGCAGTTATAGTATCGAGAAGTAAAACGGTTTCAAAAGGAACCATGTTTGGATAATCGACCATACGTATTTTTACTTCCGCGAAGCGAAAACCATATAATTCTTGGATGGAGAATATTTCTAAGACTTCGATAATATCGCCATTTGCAATAAAACCTGCTTCGGTTGTTGGTTTAAGCCAGAAGTAATTATTTTTAACAACCATGAGATAATCACCAGCAGAAAGCTCGTTTTCATTAAACAAAATACGTTCTCTAATTTGTTGATTGTACATATTTGCCCGTTTATTACTTCGAACAATAATAGCTGTTTCTTCGTTTCCTAAGTTGCTATAAGAATCGTTAATGGCATCCATAATTTCATAACCATCTACAAGACGAACAATATCTTTAAAGTTTTTTAAGTCGAATTTAAACGTTTCCGCGAAAGCGCTAGAAATAGCTTCTCGTAATATAGTAGCATTTTCTAATATTCCTGAATCCTGTTCTTGTCGTACCACTTCGTCTAATTCCATTCTAGTAACGTCTTTATTATAATTAAGACTTAAGGTATTTTCATCTAATGCAGGGCTTAAATCTAATTTTACAGGAGGTAATTGTGCGGTATCTCCTATCAATAATAATTTACATTGATGACCAGAATATACATATTGCATTAAATCATCTAGTAACGAACCGTTTTCAAAAAGTTTAGAATCTCCAGGAGTATCTGGAATCATAGAAGCTTCATCTACTATAAAAATAGTGTTTTTATGTTTATTTGGTTGCAACACAAAATTTACACCACCACCTTTATTTTTTTTTGGAAAATATATTTTTTTATGAATAGTAAATGCTGTTTTTTTAGAATAATTAGAGATTACTTTTGCAGCTCTACCAGTTGGTGCCATTAACACAGCGCTTTTTTTAGCATGCCATAAATGGGTAACAATGGTACCTATTATGGTGGTTTTACCTGTCCCAGCATATCCTTTTAATAAATAAAGCGCATTTGAGTTTTTAGAAAAAATAAATGCAGAAAGTTGTAATAAAACGATATCTTGTTTTTCTGTTGTTTTAAACGGAAACTGCTGTTTTATAAGGGAATAAAATTGGGATTCGGTCATTAATTATAGTTGTGTAATAAAATTTCATCAAATATAGTGATGATTTTTATGCACTTTGGTTTTAACGATTAAAAAAAAATTGTAGATTTGCGAAAGACCTTTATTAAAATTTAATTAATCATACTATGAAATTAATATTAATTGCAATTGCAGTAATTCTTGTAACTATTGGGTTAGTTTGGCTTATAGATAAGTTCATTCCAACGAAGTTAAGACCAGTTTTAATGATAGCTCTTTGGGCTTTAATAGCCTTTTTAGGTTATCAAACATTTAATTCTATCTACGAGCCTATTAAATTTAATAAGGTAAAAGAAAAACGTTATGCAGAAGTAATTGCTAAAATGGTAGATGTTAGAGATTCTCAATTAGCACACAGACAAGTTAATGGTGATTTTGCTCCAGATTTTGAAAGCCTAATTAAATTTATTGACACTGCAGAGTTTACAATTACTCAACGTAGAGTTGAAACGGTTTTAGATAAAGAAAGAACTAGACTTTTTGGTGGTGTTGAAACCATGAAAGATATCACTGTTATTGATACTCTAGGTACTGTAGCTGTTAAAGATTCTTTATTCAAAAATTCGGATAGATATAGATCCATGATGAACATACCTTCTATTGAAGGAGCTAAAATTGAAATGAAATCTGGCTTACTTGGAGAAGAAGGTGAAAACAAGATTCCTGTTTTTGAAGCAAAATTATCTAAGAATATCATTTTAGCCGATCAAAACAAAGATTTATTAGCGCAAGAAAATGAAACAGTATCTGTAGATGGTGTTAATGGAGATGCAATTAGAGTTGGATCTTTAGAAGAAATAAATACTAGTGGTAACTGGCCAAAAACTTATGGCGACAGCGAGTAATACAACAAACATACTAATTAACCAAGAGTTGTCCATTCAAATAAGTTTGAATGGACTTTCTTTTTGTATACTACATCCAGATACAAACACTATTGCTTATTTAAAACATTTTAATTTTAGTCAAAAACAAACCCCTTTTCAAGTATTAGACGAATTAAAAAAGATATTTAATACCACACAAGCTCTACAAAGTAATTTTAACGCTTTAAACGTTGTGTACATCAACGAACTTTCTACTTTAGTACCAAAGCCTTTATTTAATGAAAATGCTATTGCAGACTATTTAAAATTTAACTCTAAAATACTACAAACAGACTATATAGCGCAAGACGTTATTGTTATAAATAACAGTGTAAATGTTTATGTACCTTACATGAATATTAATAATTATTTATACGACAAATTTGGCAGCTTTGCCTATAAACATTTTTCAACTATTTTAGTTGAAGAGATTTTGCTTAAAGAAAAACATGCACAAGATAAAAAAATGTATGTGCATGTAAACAATAACCATTTTGAAATAATTGTAACCAACCAAGGCAACTTAGATCTTTACAATACATTTACATTTACAACAAAAGAAGATTTTATATACTATATTCTTTTTACAGCAGAGCAATTACAACTTAACCCTGAAACGTTAAAACTTGTATTTTTAGGTAATATTGTTGCAGAAAATGAACTCTATAACATTGCATTTAAGTACATAAGGCATATAGCATTTGGCACACCAAATACCAACTACATCGTAGACCAAGAAACAAAACATTCTAATTATATTTTAAAGCATAGCTTTTAATGCGAATAATATCCGGCAAATACAAAGGCAGAAGAATAACTGCTCCAAAAAAATTACCAATCAGGCCAACAACAGATATGGCCAAAGAATCTCTATTCAACATTTTAAATAACCAATATTATTTTGATGATGTATCTGTATTAGATTTATTTAGCGGAAGTGGAAATATAAGTTATGAGTTTGCCTCCAGAGGAACAGAACAAATTACAAGTGTAGATGCTAACTATGGTTGTATTAAGTTTATTAATGAAACTGCTGAAGCTTTTAATATGCAAATACAAACCATAAAAAGTGATGTATTTAGCTTTTTAGAAAAATCTTCTACCAAACACACTATCATTTTTGCAGATCCTCCTTACGATTTTCCAGTTGAAAAGTTTTCTAAAATACCAGAACTAATTTTTCAAAATAACTTATTAGAACAAGAAGGATTACTTATTATAGAACACTCTAAACATACAGATATTTCTCACCTAGCTAACTACTCACACTCTAAAGGCTATGGAGGGAATATGTTTAGCTTTTTTGAAATAGCAGAAAACGAGTAAATTTATTTAAAAAGTATTTACTTTTCCTACGTATTAATACGCCTATTACTATGCGTATGTTTTTATATTCTTTTTTTTTTATTACCTTAGAAGTATCCTAATTAAATAAGCCAAAGAAATAACAATAATTCCTCTCAAGGAAGAGTTGATTTTATAGCAAAAAACATAGCCCTTTGCACAAAGCAAAGGGCTTGTTAGATAAAGTAAATCTATAAGCCGAATTTTGTACTCTAAAAGAGTCCTTATCATTTATCTACGTGTATTGTTACCAATACACTTTAGCTGCCTACCCTCTAACATCGCGCGTGTACGCTCAAGCATTAGTTTACATGACATTGCACCACATAGAGTTTACCTGGTTTCACTACAGCATTACCTGTACATACTTTCTGTTGCACTTTTCCTAATCTCACGACTGGTGGCTGTTAACCACTATGTTACACTATGGTGTTCGGACTTTCCTCCATCCCGATTTATCGGGACAGCGATAAGGCGAAATACTTGTTGCAAAGTTACAATAGAAATTTTATAAAATACAACTAATAAAGATCAAAAAAGGAATACACAAGATTCCCTCATTTAACGAAATAAATTGTTAATAACTCCTATTAAAATTCGCATTCATTATTCTATATTTTACGCTTAATTTTTAACTTTGTTATTCTATTCATTAACTAGCATGTAAAGATGCTAAAACACGTAAAAACAAATTGGAACACTTTGTAGTATCTGCTAGAAAATACAGACCACAAACGTTTAAAGACGTTGTTGGGCAACAAGCTATTACAAATACCTTACTAAATGCAATAGATAACAATCACTTAGCACAAGCATTATTATTTACAGGTCCTCGTGGTGTTGGTAAAACAACATGTGCTCGTATTCTTGCTAAAATGATAAATAGTGATGGTACAGAAAAGGAAGATGAAGATTTTGCTTTTAATATATTTGAACTAGATGCTGCATCTAACAACTCTGTAGATGATATTCGAAATTTAACAGATCAAGTTCGTATTCCACCACAAGTTGGTAAATATAAAGTATATATTATTGACGAGGTACATATGCTCTCTCAAGCTGCTTTTAATGCTTTTTTAAAGACTTTAGAAGAACCGCCAAAACATTGCATATTTATTCTTGCAACTACCGAAAAGCACAAAATAATTCCAACTATTCTTTCACGTTGTCAAATTTTCGATTTTAAAAGGATTACCGTTAAAGACGCAAAAAATTATTTAAAGTACATCGCTAAAGAACAGGGAGTAGAAGCCGAAGATGATGCGCTTCATATTATTGCTCAAAAAGCAGATGGAGCAATGCGTGATGCACTTTCTATTTTTGATCGTGTAGTTAGTTTCTCAGGAAAAAATTTAACACGTCAAGCTGTTACTGAAAATCTAAATGTTTTAGATTATGAGACCTACTTTACAAGTACCGATTTTATATTAGAAAATAAAATACCAGAATTACTAATTCAATTTAATACCACTTTATCTAAAGGCTTTGATGGACATCATTATATCGCTGGATTAGCAAGTCACTTTAGAGATTTAATGGTTTGTAAAAATGAACAAACCATAGAACTTCTCGAAGTTGGAGAACAAACTAAAGCAAAATATATAGCGCAAAGTAAAAAAGCTTCACTAGCTTTTTTGCTAAAAGGAATTGAACTCGCTAATGATTGTGACTTAAAATATAAAAGCAGTAAAAATCAACGATTACTCGTTGAACTAACTTTAATGCAGCTTGCCTCTATCACTTTCGATGGAGAAAAAAAAAATAGCAAAAACTACATAATTCCAGCTTCCTACTTTATAAAAAAAGGAATTACTCCAATTCCTGTACAAAGACCCAAAGCGGAAGAAAAAAGCCTTCCTAAGAAAGAAGAAAACAAAGCGGTATCCACCAATACTTCAAAGCCTATTGCTAAAAAAACTAGTATTACACAAACACCAAAAATTGATTTAAATTCTCAAAAAAAATCATCTTCTGGTTTATCATTACGTAGTATTAGACTTAAAAAAGAGCATCAAATTAAACAAATGGAAGTTGTTCTTGATGAAGAAGACTTACCATCAGACGCATTTACAGAAGAAGCAGCTATTGAAGCTTGGTATGCTTTTGTTAAAAAAATAGAAGAAAACGGACAATATAATCTCGCTTCTATTTTATCTATAGACAAACCAAAAATTTCTGGAAATACCATTCATGTAGAATATCCAAATGCTACTAATAAAGTGGAAGTAGAAAGACAACAATATCCACTTTTAGGTTTTATTAGGAAGAAACTTAACAATTATGATATTCATTTAGAAGTTACTGTAAACGAACAATTGGAGAAAAAATACGCATACACTTCTAAAGATAAATTTGAAAAGTTAATGGAGAAAAACCCTAATATGGAATTGCTTAGAAAAACATTTGATTTAGATGTCTAGTTTAAAAAAATACCTTCCACTACTCTTTTTACTAGTTATCATTCTACTTTTTAGTTGTGATGGCCGTGACAAAAAACACAGAACTGCACAACAAGATTTAATTGAAAACAAAGTATTGGATACTTTTTCTGGAGCTATTACTATTGTTCCAGAAACGTATTTTGAAAACGTTACAGACACGTTATTTAGTAATGGTTACCAAATACATACTAAATTTTACTCTAGTATGGAAAGTGGTCTTATTATTAAAGATAGTGCAGATTTAAAAACTTATTATAGAGATATTTTAATTGATATAAAAGTATCTAAAGACAATAAAGAAATTTTTAATAATACTATTGACAAAGCTTTTTTATTAGAAAACAAAATATTAAATAAAGACGAAACTACAACCTATTTGGTTTCCGATTTTTGGTTAGAAAACCTAGATCAAGAAGATGGATTTCCTATTCTTGTTTTAAAATATGTAAATCCAAAATCTAAAAAAAACAGGTTGTTTCGATTTAACTTTCATGAAGAAGGTTTAATAGTTGAAGAAGTAAAATAATATGCTAGGATTAAAACTACCAACAGATCCGCGTTGGGTAAATATTGTAGAAAAGAATATAGAAGATATTCTTACAGACCATGCTTTTTGTGAGCAAAAAGCAACAAGTACAGCAATTTCATTAATTGTAAGTTTTCCAGAGTACACAGAACTTGTACAAGAAATGGTTGCTTTGGTAAAAGAAGAAATTAGCCATTTTAAAATGGTACATGATATTATTCTTGAAAAAGGCTGGACACTTGGTAGAGATAGAAAAGATGAATACGTAATAGCGCTATTAAAGTTCTTTCCTAAAGGAGGAAGCAGAACAACACAATTAGTGCATAGGTTACTTTATGCAGCTTTAATTGAAGCAAGAAGCTGTGAACGTTTTCGATTACTTTCGGAAGCGTTAGAAGATAAAAAACTAGCTACTTTTTATAAAAACTTAATGGTTAGTGAAGCAAATCATTATACCATGTTTCTAGGCTTTGCAAGGCAATACGGAAACCGAAAAGAAGTAGATGAAAAATGGCAAAGCTTATTAGATTATGAAGCAGAAATAATGAAAGATTTAAGTAAAAGCGAAAGTATACATGGTTAACTAAAAAAGCCTTCAAGATAGTTCTTGAAGGCTTTTTTTATAGGATGTATTAACTACTTATATTTTTAAACCAATACCTAATTGAATGGTTGAATTTTTAGCTTCCAAATTTGCTTCATTATCATCTAAAATATTACCAAATCCATAGCTAAATCTAGCATCTATAAAGAAATTTTCAAATAAATCATATTGTAATCCTCCTACTCCAGAAAAAGTAAAAGTTTTATAACCATCTTCATAATCCCAAATTTTTAAATTTGCTTGCGGTCCAACTCCAATAGATAATTGACCAATATGATAACGTAAAGTAATAGGCAATTGTATATAATTAGCTCTTAAACTTCTGTCTTTTCCTCCTTCTGCAGAATACATTAATTCTGGCATAACCGATATTTTTTCAGAAAAAGCATAGTCTACAAAAGCACCAATAGCCAAACCATTTCTATGTGTATTATCAAAAGTTGGATCTGGTTCAAAATCTAAATTAGAAATGTTTACTGCTACACGAACACCAGAAGTAACATCTTGTGCTTGCATTAAAAAACCAGTAAATAAAAAAGCTATTAATAGTAAATTTTTTCTCATTGTTTATAAATTATAAATTAAAAGACTAAAGTAATAATAAAAAAGTTTCTAAAAGAATAAAACTAGATTTTATACCCTACTCCAAATTGAATATTTGTTTGTCTCACCTTATAATCAGATTCTTTATCAATTTTATTAGTAAAACCATAACTATATCTTAGATCTACAAATATTTCGCTTGTAATCATATATTCTCCTCCTATAATTCCAGAAAGCGCAAAGTTTTTAAACCCATCATTTTCTTCATGAATTTTCACACCTACTAAAGGTCCTGCACCTGCCGAAATTTTATCTGTAATTCTATATTTAAAAAGAATTGGTGCTTGAATATAGTCAATACGTAACGATTTTTCTTTAGCACCTTCAGCAGAAAATTGAAGTTCTGGCATCAATGCAATTGTATCACTTAAATCAAACTCTCCAAAAAATCCAAAAGCAAAACCATTTCTGTGTTGGTTTGTAAATTCTGGAGCAGGATCAAAATCTAAATTAGAAATATTTAGTCCTCCTCTAACACCATAAAGCACATCTTTTTCTTGTGAAAAACCGTAAAAAGAACTGCATAAAAGGGTTATAAATAGTATTGTTTTTTTCATCTTAATAAAAGTATTGATTAAGGTTAAAAATGGTTTGTTATTCATTTTAAATTTTGTTTTATAATACACACAAAATTTATAAGTGATGTTTATATAAGGTGGATAAATATAAATTAAATTCCTAAATTTCAGTCATATAAAAGATAAAAAGCAAATTTTTACTGTATATTACTTGAAACAGTATCGTAATACATACTCTTTATAATACCATCTGCTAAACCAATTTTAGGTACATATAAGTCTTTTGCCCCACTCCATTTCATTGCAGATAAATATATTCTTGTTGCTGGAATAATTACATCTGCTCTATCTTGATTTAAATTTAGTTCTGTTATACGTTCTTCATAAGAATACGTTTGCAACATATTATAGTAGCTTGTTAAATAAAAATAGGTTAACGGTTTACCAAATGCCTTACCAGAAATTTTAAATATTTTGTTAATGTTCCCACCAGAACCAATGACATCTATTTTATCGTAAATAGACGTTTTTTCCTTTATCCATTGCTCCAACTCGTACCAGGTTTCTTTTTTAACTATATCGTTTAGCAATCTAACGGTTCCAATTTTAAAGGACCTTGAGGTAACAGATTCCCCGTTTCTTATAACTGTAAATTCTGTACTTCCTCCACCAACATCTACATATAAGTAGGTTTTATTTTTATCTATAAATGCATGTAAATCTGTTGCAGCAATAATTGCAGCTTCTTCTTCACCATCAATAATATCTATTTTTAATTGCGTTTGTTCTAAAATAAGTGCTGCAGTTTTTTCTCCATTTACTGCTTCACGCATAGCAGATGTTGCACATGCTTTATACTTTTCTACTTTATGCGATTGCATTAATAATTTAAAAGCTAGCATAGTATCTAGCATTCTTTTAGTGTTTTCTTTTGATATTTTTTGTTTTACAAAAACATCTGCTCCTAAACGAATTGGCACACGTACTAACGAACTTTTTTTAAATCGAGGCGCTTTCCCTTTTTCTTCTATAATATTTGCTATTAATAGTCTTACAGCATTTGATCCAATATCTATAGCTGCGTATTTTTTTATAGATAACATTTATTGTCTATTTAGGTAATAATTATAGGTCTCAAATTGTGTTCTAACCTTTGGTTTATCATTACGTTTATATTTATTATTTTGACTTGCGTTTAATATTCTTGCTTTCACATTATCATTCCAGCAAATATTATAGGTGTCTATTAATTCCTGTTTAATTTCTTCATCATATATAGGACAGCTTACTTCTACTCTATTTTCTATATTTCTTGTCATCCAATCTGCAGAAGAAATATAAACTTTAGGATTGTTATTATTACAGAAAACGAAGAGTCTTGTATGTTCTAAAAACTTATCAATTATACTAATAGCTTCTATGTTTTCACTCATTCCTTTTTTACCAGGAATTAAACAGCAAAGACCTCTAATTATTAATTGAATTTTCACACCAGCTCGACTAGCTTCGTATAGTTTATCTATCATTTTATAGCTAGACATGCTATTCATTTTAAGCTTAATATATGCTGGTTTACCTGCTTTTACATTTTCTATTTCTTGATTAATTAATTTAAAAAATGCCGACTTGGTATAATGTGGTGATTTAATAATATGTTTGTATCTAAAAACACGATAATTCGTATCGAAAAAACTAAACACTTTATTGATGTCTTTTAATATTTTTTGGTTGGAAGTAAAAAGGGTATAATCGGTATATATTCTTGCTGTAGATTCGTTAAAATTACCTGTACTAATAAATCCGTAACGCACATTTTTATTGTTTTCTTCGCGCTCTACCACACACATTTTACTATGCACTTTTAAACCAGGAACTCCAAACAATAGATGGATGCCTTCTTGTTGCATTTGTTCGGCATAATCTATATTCGCTTGTTCATCAAACCTGGCTCTAATTTCTATAGATACCGTAACTTTTTTGCCGTTTTTTGCAGCATTAATTAGTGAGCTTGCTACATGCGATATTTGCGCTAATCGATAGATCGTTATTTTAATACTTTTAACAGAAGGATCTAAAGCAGCTTCCCGTAAAAATTTAACGATATATGAAAAGGTGTGATAAGGTGCATATAGCAAATAATCTTTTTTTGCTATTTCGCTAAATATACTTTTTTCAAGACTTAAACCTTTTATTGGTAAAGCTTCAATTTTGTTGTAGAGTAAATCGGTTCTTCCTAAACTAGGAAAGCTCATATAGTCTCTTCTGTTATGATATCTTCCACCTGGAATAATACTATCTGTATTTTCAATATCCATTTTTGTCATGAAATATTGAAGCGTTGTTTTGTCTATTGTTTTATCATATACAAAACGAACTGGATCTCCAATTTGTCTGTCTTTTACACTGTCTGATATTTTTTCAATAAAACTTTTACTTAAATCACTTTCAAAATCTAATTCACCATCTCTGGTGATTTTAATCATATGAGCAGAAATACTTTTGTAATCAAATATGTTAAAAATATCATCCAAACAATAACGAAGTAAATCGTCTACCATAATAATATAGTTTTTGTCATCTTGTTTAGGCAAAACAACAAACCTATTCATTGCTTTAGATATTTCAATTAGTGCATACTGATTTTCATTATTATTAAGCATCATATTTACTGCTAAATAAGCCGCACTATCTTTAAGGTTTGGAAGTTTTACAAACTCGTTAAGTACGATAGTTACTAATGCTGGACTTACTTTTTGAAGAAAGTAATTTTTAATAAATTGATGTTGCTCTTTATTTATTTGATTTTCCTTAATTATGAAAATATTTTCAGATTCTAACTTCTTTTGAATAACCTGTAAAATCTTTAAGCTTTCACTTTGTTGTTTAATAACTATTTGTGTTATTTTTTCTAATAAATCATTAGCTTTTATTCCTCCTAGTTCGCTTTTACCTCCTTTTCCAGCTTCAACAATACGTTTTACTGTGGCGTATCTTACTTTAAAAAATTCATCTAAATTATTAGAAAAAATCCCTAAAAAACGTAACCTTTCAATTAACGGAACATCCTCATCTTCTGCCTCTTGTAAAACTCTAGCATTAAACTGTAACCAGCTAACTTCTCTATTAATATATATGTTATTTAATTTTTCTGCTTTAGTCATTTAGTAGTGTTTTCTTAAACAAATATAAATTAATTAATACTTTTTTTAGTTCAAAAAAGATATAGATTTAAGTTATTTTAAATCCTTCGGAAAAATTTTTAATACCGTTTTTCCAGGTACTAAATGCTTCCATTTATCTATATTAAAATCTATACTAACTAAACCGCTAGTTGGTACGTTATCATATATAACAGAACCATAGGTGTTTACAAAAGATGTGATAGCAAAATTATGACCAAAAACCATTAAATGATTAATACGATTATCATAGTTTTTTATGACTTGAATTAAATCATTTCCAGAAAAATCATACAATTTACTATTTGTTTGAAAATCAATGTGTTGAAAATTTAGTGTTTTAATAAAAATCTCTGCAGTCGTTCTAGCTCTATTTGCATCACTTGAAACAATTAAATCTGGTTTTATAATTTGATTATCTAAATGTGTTGAAACTAAAAAAGCATCTTCTAACCCTCTCTTTTTCAACGGTCTCTCAAAATCTATCACTTGGTGTTCCCAGGAGGATTTTGCATGTCTAATTATTGTGATTTTTTTCATTTTTCTATTCGTTAAATTATGATATTTTAACGATTAAATGTAATCGCTATTCCTTTTGTCGAATTTTTGAGTTACTTAGCACTTTTATTTGATGGAAAACTAAAATCGCTATTAATTTGTTACATAAGCTATTAATTAATAACCCAAATTTAATAATTAAACTTAATCTAAACACATTTAAAATAATGTACTTCCCTCTCTAAAGATTAACGTCTTACTTTACATTTTGGTTTATTTTTAAAATATAATTATTTTAATTTATAAAAGTGACTTTTATACTATTTTTGTGTCAAAAACGGTATTGAACAATAAAGTAATTTTTATTAGTTAAAAATTTAAGATTTATATAATTATGAGAAAAGTAATCTTATTATTTGTGGTATGCCTAATATCACAATTTGGTTTCGCACAAGAATTAGTTAAACTTGATTATTCTGATTTTATGAATAGTCAATATATGAAAAGTAATTCTCTAGAAGGATTTAAATACTTAGCTACTGAAGCAGAAGTTGGTGTTGCTTACTTAGAGCAAAATGAAACAAAGACTTACAATACCGAAAATAGTATTAAGTTAATTCGAGTTACAAGTAGTAATATTGATAAATTAAATACATCCTTAAATTTCTCCAGTTCTGTAGAAATGATAATCATAGATATTTTAAAACCAAATTTAAATTTAGAAGCAATAGACTGCTCTAAACTTAAACAATTTGATAACCTAAAGTACATCTACTATAGATATCAAATAGATATTAAAAATAATAGTGAATTACAAAAGTTTAATTGTTTACCAGTTACAGTAAAACAATATTACACGAAACAATTAGCTTCTTAAAACATAGACTATGAAAACATATACTAATTCATTTTTAAAAGTAGTAGTCATTTTATGTCTATGCTTTTTTAGTTTAAATAATATTTACAGTCAAGTTAGAGTCCCTTTTACCCAAAGAACTGCAGCAGCTACTCCTGGTCAAACTCTTTATAGTATAAAAGGAGATTTTACATTAATTGGAAATACCAATTTAACATTACAAAATTATGGTGTAAATACTCAAAATGGTAATAATACTATGGTTGAAGTAGATGTAGATGGAGTTAGTTTTCCAGAGACAACAAACTCTTCCTCTGCAACGTTAAATTTTAGTACAGAAAATGGTGCTATACCAGAATGTTCTAATATTATTTATGCAGGTTTATATTGGACTGGTAGAACAAATAATTCAAATGTATCTCTTGCAAAAAGAAGTGTAAAGTTTAGACATGCAAGTCAAACAAGTTATCAAGATATTGTAGCAGATGTTAATGATATATATTATCCTGGAGATGGTAATATGTATGCTGCTTATGCTGAAGTAACAGATATAGTTATCGCAAATGGTACTGGTGAGTATTTTACTGGAAATGTAGAAGTAGGTACTGGTAATGGTGGTGGAACAGGTTATTATGGTGGTTGGGCAATGGTTGTTGTTTACGACAATGATTTAATGGAATGGAGAGATATTACTGTTTTTGATGGGTATGCATATGTAGTTGGTGGAATAGCTAGTAATACTTTAGATGTTAGCGGTTTCAATGCAATACAAAACGGCCCTGTAAATGTAAAACTAGGATTAATTGCTGGGGAAGGTGATCGAGGAATTGCTGGAGATTATTTAGAAATCTGGGAAGATAAAGATGACGATGGTGTTATAGATACGAGTATAATCCCTGCTATTGATGAATGGACTCCTTTATCTCATTCCGGAAATTCTACCGGAAACTTTTTTAATTCTTCTATAGAAACTGGAGGTAATGCTAGAAATCCAAACTTAACAAACAATACTGGTTTAGATATTAGTATGTTTTATATTGACAATACCAACAATGATATTATTGATAATGGAGCAACTAATACTAGCTTTAGATATGGATCCATTCAAGATACTTATATCATTTTTAATATTGCAATGGCTATTGATGCATTTGTTCCTTCTATTGATGGCCAAGTAGCTATAAATAATATAAACGGCGACAATTCAGTTACTGAACCTTATACTATTAATCCTGGAGAAACAGTACAATTTGACATTGATATTCATAATAATGGTAATGAAGCATTAGAAGATTTTTTAATACAAATACCAATTCCAGAAACTGGTGTTTTTAATCCTGGAAGTATTCAATACCAAGTAAATGCTCCAGCAAGCACTTCTGCTGTACCTTATTATGATGCCGCTTTTGGTACTAATGGAGGTATTATATGGGAATTTGGAGATTTACCGGAAGCAAATAATATTAGTGATGTACTAGCTACTCTATCTTTTGATATAGAAGCTTCTACGAACTGTGAAGCTTTTAACCCACCTAACTGTAGCCCGATAATTTCCTTATCAAGTGCATTAATGACAGGTACTGGTGCGGTTTCTAATAGCCCATTTTTTATAAAATTTAATAGTGGTTATCAAGATGCTCCATGTGTAGCTTACCCAATCACAGAACCAATTATAATAACTGTTATTCCTTCTTTAGAAATCGATAGCGCAGCTTCAAATCTTACTGTAGAATGTGATGGCTCAGGGAATACAACAGAAGTAAATGATTGGTTAACCACAGCTGGTGGTGCCAGTGTTGTTGGTGATTGTGTAATAAATTGGACTAATGATTACACTGGATTATCAGATAACCAATGTGGTGCAGCTGGATCTACAACTGTAACTTTTACTGCTACAGATACTTGTGGAAATACTACTACAACTTCTGCTTTGCTTACAATAGAAGATACTACACCCCCAGATCTTTCCAATTGCTCTGTTACAGATGAAACTTTAGAATGTAATGGAACAGATAATGAAACCATTGCTAACGATTGGAATGCTGCTAATATTTTAGCGTTACAAACTTGTCCAATTGATGATTGTAATATTTCTGCAACATATACTATCGTTTCTAATTATAATTTTAACAACCTTGTTTCTACTTGTGGTGCTGGTGGTACGATCGAAGTTATATATACAGGATCAGATGATTGTGGAAATGAAGCATCAATTACTGCGACACTTACACTAGAAGATTCTATTGGACCAGACTTATCAAATTGTTCTATTACAGATGAAACTTTAGAATGTAATGGTACAGATAATGAAACCATTGCTAACGATTGGAATGCTGCAAACATTTTAGCGTTACAAACTTGTCCTGTCGATGATTGCAATGCTACTGCTACCTATACTGTTGTTTCCAATTATAATTTTTCAAATCTTGTTTCTACTTGCGGTTCGGGTGGTAGTATTGAAGTTATATATACAGGATCAGATGATTGTGGAAACGAAGCATCTATTACTGCGACACTTACCCTTGAAGATTCTATCGGTCCAGACCTTACTGCTTGTACGGTTGTAGATGAAACCATAGAATGTAATGGAACAGATAATGAAACCATTGCTAACGATTGGAATGCTGCAAACATACTTGCACTACAATCTTG
>NZ_JAUOQT010000006.1 GCF_030547245.1 Oceanihabitans sp. 2_MG-2023 | reverse complement strand
TAAGTTCCTGTTGGCGTATTTTCATTTACATCAATAGTTCCATCTGCATTTAGAAAAATGTTATTTGGGAAATTGGTTGAGGAAGTTATGGTAACTTCATTTGCATTTACTTCAACCCCATCAATAGTATCGTTATCTAAAACATTTACAACTCCTGTTGCTCCTAAAGAGTTAGAAACTTCAATCCCGTCCATACCATCATCTACTGCATTTATTGTTGCAGTAGTATCATCTGTATTGGTAACAAATAAAGTTACTGTTGCAGAAGCGCAATTGTTTGTGTTTACATTTTCGCAAATAGTATAGAATACATCGTAAGTTCCTGTTGGCGTATTTTCATTTACATCAATAGTTCCATCTGCATTTAGAAAAATGTTATTTGGAAAATTGGTAGAGGAAGTTATAGTTACTTCAGTTGCATTTACTGCTACTCCATCAATAGTATCGTTATCTAAAACATTTACAACTCCTGTTGCTCCTAAAGAGTTAGAAACTTCAATTCCATCCATACCATCATTCTGTGCAATAATTTCATTAGGAGTGTCTTGGCAAGTAAATAAAGTTCCTATATCGGTAATTGGGTTTGTAAAATTCCCTGAAATTTCTTGAGTGATTTGATTCGCGTCTAAATCTACAGCTTGTAGAGTATACGCTGTATTTAAACCACAATAATTAACATATAATGACATGGTGCCATCTGTAATAGGAAAAACATAGGTTTCCCCATTAAATGCTAAGTCTATTTCTAAATAACCATTTGTAACAGGCTCTCCATCACAATTATTAAATACACCTATAAAACTAGAGTCTACAATATCCGGACTTGCGACAGTTACTGTAATATTTTGATCATTCTCAAAAGGTCCAATTAATGTTGAAAAATTATTTCCAGAGCAATTATAATCTGGCACGACTAATACCATTTGATCACTTCTAGGCACTAAACCACATTCTGTTCCAGACGCATTGGTATAACCATAAGTACCAATTGAATTTAGTGCAGGAGAATATAAGTTAATTGGTGTATAAGATAGCGGATTACCATTGGTATCGACTAAATCTATACATACATAAACCGATGGATATGGGTAATCCCAATTCCAAAAGGAGAAATGAGACACTTCGCCAACATACTTATCTCCTTGTAATGTTGCTTCTCCTTCTTGTTTCCAAAACCCGTAATCTTCGTTAAAAGACCATAAAGGCATTACTTGAGGTGCATTACTTAAATTGTTTACAACTGGCAACGTTATTTGCGCTGTAGTACCATTTGCTAGTTGTAATTCTTCATCCGATGTTCCTATTAATGCTACTGCTAACATACCATAGGTTTCTAATACTTTTAAAGAACCTTCAGCATCTTGTCCTACTAACATTCCTGGCATTTTATTTACTATTTCTGCATCTGTAGGTTTTAGGTGTTTTAAAACAACACGTACTTGGCCAGAGTATGCTGCTCCTTGTGGATTAATAAAATCGCCACTAAATACAATTTTTGTACCATTAGAAAGACTTACCACGCCTTCTTCTCCAGAATTAATTACTGCTTCTGGTTCCATTTCTAATAGAACAATTTCTACTAAATTTACTCCTGTTTTTGGAGTTAATGCTCTTGAACCTTCTATATAACCTGTTTTGTTTGCTTTTATAAAAGCAAACTTTTCTTGTACAGTTGCATTTTCTATTGAAAAAACACCTTGTTCGTTTGTTATTGCTGTAGTGTTTCCAATTTGCACTAACACTCCAGAAAGAGGTTCTTTTGCTTCATCTAATATTTTTCCCATAAATCGGGCTTCCATAGTGCTACCGAAGTTTTCTAAAAACTCTTGAGGTGTAATCTCTGAAGTTAAAGAACTTGCAGAAAAATCTACTGGTTCATCATTACAAGAAAATAAAAATAGACATAGAACGAATAAAAAATAATTTTTAAATATACTCATGGGGATTATTTAGTTATTATAGAAATGGGGTTTGAAATTAATTTATTTTAATCCTAATACGTAATCCTGTAAATAGGAAAACCTTTCGGTAAGTTTTTTGTTTTCGGTTATTTTAGCGCGTTTTAAAATACCTTTTTGGTCTTCATTAAAAAAGGAAGGAATAACATGCTCTAAAAACATATCGCCAAAACCTTCGCTTGCATCTTTTGGCAACTCGCAAGGTAAAT
This sequence comes from Oceanihabitans sp. 2_MG-2023, assembly GCF_030547245.1. Taxonomy (GTDB): domain Bacteria; phylum Bacteroidota; class Bacteroidia; order Flavobacteriales; family Flavobacteriaceae; genus Oceanihabitans. Next base: position 198,430 of record NZ_JAUOQT010000006.1, on the reverse strand, counting down.
TATCTACAGCCATAACGGTTATTGCATTTGGCGTATTAAATGCTACTTCGGTTTCCGTTTTAGCGTCGTAGCCATAAAAAGGATCTGCAATAGTAGATGCTCTTAAAGTAGATGCAACAGGGCCATCTACATCACAAGAAATATCTGCCACTAGATTAATTTTAAAATCTGCTGATTTTGCATCTTCTCTAGTAAATAAATAGGGAGCATTATTGCCATAAAAATGTCCTGCTATAAAATAATCGGTTTCTTTTGCATAAGGCATAAAATTACTAATATAACCTGTTGGGTCTTTATAAAAAGCCCATCTATCTCCTACTTTACCATCTTCGCGTTTTGCATATTCCATAACGTCTGCCATTACATAAACAGGTTCTGAAAATTTGGAAGTTAAGTACAAGGCATCGCTTACTTCTTTAATTTTTAAGTAATCTAGAATTTCTTTTGCTCCTAGTGCAACTTTTCCTGTTCCTGTAAGAAGTATTTTAATATTTGGTATGGTAATTTTATCTAGTTCTGCCTTTACAGCATCTAAATCGGCTAGTGTTTCCACTTTTGGTAAGTTAAATAAACCATCTCGTAATCCTAATGCTCTAAACCCGTTATATGCTCCTACCAATCCGGCATAACGGCCAAAGCCTATTAATCGTGCGCCACTTTGTTTTACAATGGTTTCATGATCATACATTTCAATGTTTTTTTCTAGCATTGCTAAAAGTAACTTACGGTTGTATGGTTGCTTTTTTATGGTGTGCGAAAAATAGAAATATTTTTTATTTGGAATTAAATTTTCGATAGGCACTTCTTTTACGCCAATCATGACATCTGCATCAGACACATCGTCTGTTACCTCAAAACCTAATGCTTTATAAGCTGCATCTGGAAATACGCGAATGGCACTAGACTCTACAACAAACTGAGCTTGTGGGAATTGCTCCCTAGCTTCGGCTAATTTTTCTGGTGAAAATACCACGCGTCTGTCGGGTGGGTTTTTACGTTCTTTGATGATGGCGAATTTCATAAACTTCTAATTGGAATAAAATTTGCACTAAAGTAATAGGATTTGTGAGGTTATACAAACTTTTTAATAACTTTGCATTTGTAAACCAATGCTTTTGTTTAGGTTTGCTTGCGTTAAGGATTATAGTGACATCCTTTTGCTATTTTGCAAAAGATATAACGGAAAGCCTGACCTATTTTTGCCCTTAAAAGCAAAAATGGGTAACGCCCAAATTATCATTTTAAAACGGGGTCGACTGGTTTTGACAGCGAGATTAATGAAATGGTAAGCACGTCGAGTAATGAGATTATACTCGTAAATCCTTATTTCAACTTTTTAAACGGCGAGAATAACTACGCTTTAGCTGCATAATCTGAATTATAGTAAGATTAAGCCTCGTCCTACTAGGTAGGAGAGCTAAATGTCTCCTGAAAGCCTTAGTTAATGGCGTTCTTTTTGAGGCATCGTAAAAATTGACTATGATGGTGTAGCGCTTTGATGCACTTTCGAGATAAAAAAGATAAGTTGTAAGTGGGTTGTCTTTAACCAGCTTGCAATCGAAAACCCAAGAAAAGAATACACGTGTAGAAAGCTATTTGATTACTTGTTTGGACGAGAGTTCGATTCTCTCCGACTCCACTAACAAAAGTAACTTTGTTACGATTTGAAACATAAAAAGCGCAGCAAGTTTACTTGACTGGGCTTTGTTGTTTTAGAACGTTTGAACAGAAAAGGTAGATTTGCATAAAATAAATAAAAAACCCTCCTTTATTTACTGTTCATTATTATCTATAGAAATGCTGTTTTAATATCTTCAATAGAGACACCAAACAATGCTTTAATAATAGGATTTATATTCACCTCATCTGCTTCCATATGACAGGTTAATTGTACATGAGTTGCACATTCACCAGATTTTAAAGCTAAAGCTGGCGATGAAGTTTCCAATTCATAAAAAGGACCTAATGGTTTCGCTCCTGGACTAGATGCTCCATCGTTATAAGCATTAATTACATCGCCTTCAAAAGGTTTATCTTGTATTTCCCACATGGAATTAACATAATCCTTTGTTTTGTCAGGCTTGTTGTATTTTACTAGAGTTAATACACCATTCGCAACATCGTAAGAACCTGCAATATTTTTAGCTCTTTTTGGAGATAAACCTATTTTACTACGATATTGACCGTCGCCACTAAAATATATCATATTATCTTTGACCACCAAACGATTGGAAGGCACTTTACCAAAATAAGCATCATTAACCACCTCACCTAGGTCTGATTCTTTACCGGTAATATAAGGAATTATAATCGTGGTGTGTGGCGAATGCTTGTACATACCCAGCATCCATATAGAAAGTAACCCGTTCTCTTTTTTCCAATCGGAGTCCCCAAAATTGGTCATGGTATTTGTGGTTTTATAAGCAACAGTTTTAATCGTCTCGGGAAGAGAATCTAATCCCAATGTTTTTTGAATTTCTTGTTTAGATAGAATAGCGACTTCACGCTGAATCCCCATTTCAAATGTGAAACCTAAATAATTGGTTAACGCTGCTTCTTTTATAAATACCACTTTATTGGAAGTCTTACTTTTTACTTCAAAAGGCTCCAAGTCGATAAGTTTTGGCGTATACCAATTGTCTAAGGTGAACTCGGTCCCTTTTTTGAAGAAAATGGAATATTGTCCTCCTTCTGGTCCTAACCAAAAACGCTCTTCGCCACCAAAGACATTTATATGCTCTAAGGTTTCTTTAGATTGAAATAATTCTTTATTAATCCAACCGTAACTTCTTCCTTTAGCGCCAAAAGCACTACTGGTCATCACTCGGCCTTGTAAAGCTGCAGTAATAGCTACTTTTGCGTTGTTAGATTCTTCTGTAAGTTCAATGACGTCTATATAATTCTTTAGAAAAATGACGTCATCGCCATAAGTTGTTGTGCTTTTATTTCCAGCAGTTGTATGAAGTGAATCGGTTGCGCTATTATTTTTTTCCATTTCTCGCTTATATTTTGAATTACAGAATATAGTTAATAAAACAAAGCATCCAATAATTATAATTCTATCAAATACTAGTGATTGTTTTTGTTTGAGGTTGTATTATTTTCTCTTAATATTATATTTAATTAATTTTCAGAATCCGTTCTAAAAGGATAAGCTGGTAAAGTTGCACCATTTACTAAATTCACTTTTGGTTTTCCTGAAAAAGCGTAACGTATGTATAGCGGATTTTTTATTTGATTGGAACTTAAAATTACAGTTTGCCCTTTAATTTTTGTTTTGGCAGGTTTCCATTGCTTGGTATTGTCTGCAATCCAAAATCCTGTCGGTGATTTACCATCTGTTGTTTTTAATCCATCAGCATTAAGGTAACTTACAACTAATTTCCGATTTTTCACTTCAACATTTTTCATTATCGGGCCTTCTGCAACTATATGTTTGCCTAAGGTTTCTTTTGCAGCTTCAAGCGCCAAGCGTTCTCCAATAGGTCGTTTATCTTTGGGATGAATATCATTTAAATCCCCCAAATCAATAGTATTAATAACACTTGTATGTGGAAGTTTCAAGACTTTAAGTTGAGATTCACGCATCCAAGCCCAAGATGCTTCAGTAGGATCTTCTGGATCTATTTCCTTGCCGGCTCCTTTACCATAACCTGGCAGCATAACCACCATAAAATGCATGTCGTCTTTATGCCACTTTTTTCTATAGTTTTTTACCCACACTTTCAGAATCTCGCCGTATTCTTTCATGCCAGCTACTCTATGAAACCAATTGGCTTCTGTAACTGTAGGCACACCTGATAGATACCTGGTATTGCGTTCACCTTGATACCAGACCAATCCTCTTACGGCATAAGGCATCAAAGGTTTCATCATGGCATTAAACAAAATATTAGGTTGTCTTCTTATAAAAACATCTTCTGCCCTTGTTCGCTTATCTTGTTTTTTTATTATCGATTTAATACGGTTTTGAGTCACTGTATCTGCGTCAAAATCACGCATAATGGTTTTAAAATAATCGAACTCTTTAGTCATATCTCGAGGCATCCATGCCTCAATAGAAGAGCTTCCCCAAGACGAATGAATAATGCCAATGGGCACATTACCCAGATCTTCCAAATAATAGGCAAAGGCAAAAGCAACAGCGCTTACCGGTGTTTCTTTTGACCAAGTACCTTTAACCTCATCTTCTTCCTGTAAGGAAACGGTTTTAGTCGCCTCGAAACTTCTTATGCTTTTTGCTTTATCTACTAGAGCCTGAATATCTGGAACCGCCTTAACATTCACTTGCATATTTGATTGTCCGGAACAAATCCAAACTTCGCCCACCAAAACATCAGAAATAACAATTTCTTTTTTTCCGCTTACAATTAAATCGCTTCCTGTTTTTGAAGTTTTTAAAGTATCTAATTGAATTTTCCATTTACCAAATGCATCTGTTATTGTGGTTTTTAGTTGTCCTGCAAACGCTACACTAACTTTTTGACCAGCTTCAGCACTTCCCCAAATGGGCACTTTCATTCCACGTTGTAGCACCATATGATCACTAAAAAGATTAGCTAGGTTTACATCGGTATTACTAAACCTTGCTTTTATAAATGCGTAGCTTTTTTCCATCACATCTGTGTAAATGGTTTTATCTGCATTTTTACCTCTAAAAAAAGACCCGTTAAAAAAACCATGCCCTTTTCCTTCATAAGATTCTAACTGGCAATCATTTCCAGATTCTTTCATTAATTCATAGAAACGTTCGGCATTTTCATAAGGAACTATTTTATCTGCTTTTCCGTGAAAAATTAAAGTAGGAACAACTCCTTTCTTAATATGATGATTGGGCGAAATATCCGTTTTTTTTTTCTCACCTACTTTATCCATTCCATAGCCTTTTTCGGTAGTATCTAGAACAGGATTATACAAAATCAAAGCATTAGGTTTAGAACTGACTGATACTTCTTCTCTAACGTCTTCATAGCCTTCAATAACATCTATACACAAGGCTAGATGCCCTCCTGCAGAAGCCCCTGAAGCAACTATTTTATTAGGATTAACACCTAATGTTTTAGCTTGCTCACGAACCCATCTAATAACCGATTTCGCATCTGTTACCGCATCAAAAGGTGTGGTACCATGTATTTTGTTTACTCTATATTCTGCTGCAATGGCCACCATTCCTTTTTGAGCAAAATAGCGTGATTGCTCATAAAATTGTCTGGGTGTACCACCTGACCAACCACCACCATAGAAAAATACAATAACAGGAACTTGGTCTTTTTTTTGATGTCCTTTCGGATTGAAAATATGAAGCGACAATGCTGTATTACCTACAGTTTTGTAAACCACAGAAGTATCTGGGGTAATTGTATTTTTAACCACAAGGGATTCTGCATGAGTTATCATGGTTGAAACCAATAGAACTAATGTTGTAAGTAATAATTTCATGTTTGTTAATTATATGTTCATCCTTAATTAAGTTGTGTTTACTTCTCTAAATAAGGAATTTTAACATTTTTAATTTTTTATGATTAATTACAATACCAATTATACACATTCAAATTGACAATTATGACGCTTACTAATTTATTATCGCTTCAATTTGGGCCCACCCTTCCATACCTTCATTTTGCTGAATGGTTCCAGGGGTACTTCTACCATCCAAAATAATTTTTTTAAGCGCGGCTTTCAATTCCGCAGCTATCTTTGGATGTTCGTCGATTAGGTTTTTGGTTTCACCTATATCGTCTTTCAAATTGTATAATTGCATGGCTGACAACTGTAGATTTTCATTTCTAACATCCCTAGGATTTGGATAGCTCCATCCTCCAGAACCTTCGCAAGCATTTAATTTCCAATCGCCTTTTCTAATTCCGAAAGAACCATCTACAGAATGAAGTACTGTATATGCTCTAATAGCACTTTCCTTTTCACCTGTAATTAATGGAAGCATACTAAAGCTATCTTCCCCTTCAGAATCTTTAATTTGATAACCTGCTATGTCTGCACTTGTCGCAAAGAAATCGGCAGTACTAATCATTTTATCTGTACTTGAATTTTTAATTGCTTTCGCTGGCCATTCTACAATAAATGGCACACGAAGTCCGCCTTCATAGATATCTGACTTGGTTCCTCTAAACGTATAACTTGGATCGTGGTTTACTTTTTCCAATTCTTTAAAATTTGCTCTTGGCGAACAGCCATTATCACTGGTAAAAACCAACATGGTGTTTTCAGAAATTCCTTTTTCTTTTAGTGCTGTTCTAATTTGACGAACCACATCATCTACCTGCATTACAAAATCCCCATACATATTGGTGTTACTCTTGCCCAAAAATTCTGTGGTTGGTAAAATAGGTGTATGTGGTGCTGGCAACGGGAAATACATAAAGAATGGCGATTCCCCATTTGCATTTTCATCGATATAATGAATGGCCTTATCTGTTAAATCTTGTAATACCGTGGCATGGTTAAAATCGTCTGAAGTAAGGCCTTCTCTCCAGACACTCTTTTCATCAACAGAAATCGTTGTTTTGGTCGGCACCATGGTTGGCTGGTTATTTTCAATGTAAACATAAGGTGCCATATCTAACGAGCCGCAAAAACCGAAGGTATAATCGAATCCATGACTGTTTGGTCCATTGGTTATTAATTATACTAAAACAGGAATTATTACAAGGAATCTCGCAACATTTCTGGTATTGCAACAGTTCTAAATCCTAGATGTTCTAAGGAAGAATCTCTACTTGTACCCATTCTTGAAGATATTCTATAACTTGCACAATACGAATCGCTACACAAGAAAGAACCTCCTTTTGTTATTTTTTCCTCTACATACGGATTATTTGGGTTAAAAGCTTTAGTAGCTCCTTTAGGATTTAAAACAGGTTGTTTAGAAGATGCTAATTCTTTATAATAGCTAGTATTATACCAATCCCCTGTCCATTCCCATACGTTTCCTGCCATATCAAACAAACCATAACCGTTTTCGGGGTACGATTTTACTGGTGCACGAAACTCGTAGCCATCTTCTTTCGTGTTATTAAATGGAAATTCTCCTTCCCAACTATTTGCCATTTTAGAAAGTTGCGATCTGTCGTCTCCCCAAAAATAGATGGTATTTTCTCTTCCTCCTTGTGCAGCATATTCCCACTCTGCCTCGGTAGGCAAACGTCTATTTGCCCATTTACAATAAGCTATCGCATCTTCATAAGACACTTGCACTACAGGATAATTATCTTTCCCCTCTATACTACTTCCTTTACCATTAGGCTGTTTCCAATTAGCACCAATAGACCAATGCCACCATTGGGAAAAGTCATATAAATTTGGTACCGATGATTTTGTTTTTTTAAAGGTCATAGAACCAGATTGTAATATAGAATCATGCGGTTTTAGTGTACCTGCTGGTACTTGTTTTTTCATCTCTTCCCAATCCACATCTTTTTCAGCCGTTGTAACATAGCCTGTAGCTTTTACAAATGCTGCAAACTGCGCATTGGTTACTTCTGTGATATCCATAAAAAACCCATCTAATTTAACTGGATGACTAGGTTTTTCATGTTGCATAGCCATATTATCTTGCGCAACAGCTCCTTGATTAAATGTACCACCTGGAATCCAAACCATACCTTCTGGGATGGAATCTGGAATTTTTTCTGGTACTTGAGCACTTACGATCTCATTTACTTTATTGGTAATATCTGTATTTTTTACCTGAGCTTCTTTCTTACAAGAAACATTAAATAAAAGGACGACTATGGTTTGAAAAAAAATTACTCTTGAATTCATTTAAATGACATTGTTTCGAAGTGAAAAAACGGATATAATATGTTGTAATTTACTAAAATATTTATTCAAAATACTTCTAAAATTATATTCTTCTAGAATATTACTTTTCGAAAACATTTAACGTAGCATTCCTGCTTTTTTTTCGTTTAATAAAAGCTAGAAATTTCTATTGGTATTATAAATATCCTGCTATAAACAAGATTATTTTACAGATTAACTCTTACGCAGTCCTACTTTAGATAAATCGAGAGGAACAATGCCCATCTCTAATGCTGGTGAATCTGGTTTTAATCTGAAATCTCCATTTTCTGGATCAACAAAAAGCGGATCTTCAGCACTACTATTCAAATCAATACCATTTTTCTGATTTTTCTCAATTAAGGCTTTACCCATTTCTGAATTGACTTTGTTAAAATAAATATTATAATCAGTATCTGCATCCATAGCACGAGCCAATGCTCTTCCTCTACGATCTTCAGAACTACCTGCTTTTCCAGGTGGTAATTCATCAATAAATCGTGCTTCATTACTTAAAGCATAAAAAATATTTCTTTTAATAGATGCACCCGTTAAAGGCCCTTCTCTCACCGATAAATAATAACCTCTTGGAGGAGCAATAATATTAACAACCACATTATTTTCCACTTTATTGTCAAGTTTAGTAAGAATACCTTGCGAAGTGGCATTATAAATAAGATTTTCAGAAATAAGTGTTCCTGTTTGCCCACCATCTGTTCTAATTGCGGCTTGCATAATCATATCTGCTACCATATCATGTATGTAGTTACGACGAATGATGTTACCTTTACCTGCACCACGAATATAAATGGCATTACCATCTCCTAAGCGCTGCATTCCATGATGGATTTCGTTGAGCTCAACAACATTATCTTTTGTGTGTAAATAAGGTAACACCTCATCTAGACTTAAACCTTTTTCAAATTCTGGCATTTCATAACGACGCAACGTTCTTACAAGTTCTCGTCCATTTCCTTTTTTAGCAAAGAAATCTGTCATACAACCCGAAAGAATAATTGCTGTATAATCTAAGTGATGGATAAGATTGTTTGCGATTCGATTTTCACCACTTTGCCAAACAAAAATGCCTGGCGAATGCCAATAAATTTCACCTACATGATGAATATTGTTGTTATATACGGTATTCTTTTTATTTACATCTTTTGTTCCTGGTCCATATCCAGCAAGCAGAATGCCTCCGCCTCCCAAATGTTCTATATGATTGTTTGAAATAGTATTATTCATACCGTGTAAATCGACACGAATAGCGCCACTACCACTATGCAAAAAATGATTTTGTTCTATAACACAATTTTCGGTTCCTCTAAAACGAATAAGCGCATTACTTTTATCAAACATATCCCAGTCGTGTTGCAAACCTGCATCATCTGGAGTTAAAGTATAACGTTCTCCATGCTTAAATGTAAGCCCCTTAAAATGAAGATTACGAACCGGAATATCCTTCGCTTTCTTTTCATTTATTTCTCCTTCTACTCGAATAAACTCTATAAGTTTCGGTGCATAGACTGTAGACTCATTTCTAGGCCATAAATACACTTTTCCTTCTTTCGTATTTAGTACCCATTCTCCAGGTTCATCTAGAGCTTCAATAACATTTTCTACCCAAGCATTCTCTGTGTCTTTTAGAAAATGAAGGACATTCATTGCATAAGTAGCATCAATGGTTGTGTTAACTGTTTGTTTTTTTGTGTTGAATGACTTAACCGGAAGCATATTGGTTATCCAAGCATGATGCGGTCTTACTTTTATTTCAGCATCTTCCATATTGGTATAATCATGGAATGTATTATCTGGAAAATGGAGTCTATTTCTACCATTTGTTTTTTCTTCTGTAATAAATCCTTCTGACTGTGCTCTTGGTAGCATCCCTTCCGCATCATAAAGTGTTAGAAACTTATCTGAAACATCGGCCTCCATAATATTCCCTTTAGCGTTATTAGGCAATCCTGGAATATCGACAGTTACTTTTTTCCAACCATTAATCTGTTTCCCTGAACTAAATACAGGTTTCTCATTTGGATAAGCAGCATAAGTGATTGTTTGTAACCCTTTACCAGAATCCTCTAAACCAAATATAACTGTTTTATCTAATTGGTAAAATCCTTCACGAATTAGCACCACAATATCTTTGGATTGGCTTTTATTTAATTCACGAACCGCATTTCTAGCCTGTACTAATGTTGCAAAAGGACCATCTGTTCCTTCTGCATTCGGGCTATCTAATGTACCAGACCATGTATCTGAACCATTTATAGATACATAAAAATTTGCATGATACTCTGTTGTATTTTGTGCCTTACAACTTGTACATCCAATTATTAAGGATAGGAATATTATTAATTTTGTTTTCATATGTTATTGTTTTTTTAATCAATTCATTAGTTTTTTGAATAATTCTAAATAAAAATTTTCATTTATAAATTTAGTGTTACTTCTTCTTCCTTATTGTTGGTATCCATTCAAACCAATTGAGATTAAATAGATTTTCAGCTTCACCTACGTAACATAGATAAAGTTTATGGGTTCCTCGGATTCCGTTTATTGTTGTTGAAATAGTTTTATAGTTATCCCATCCACCAGTTGAAGTTATAGGTATTGAACCAACAATGGTGCCTTTAGGATCATTTAAACGCAAAACAATTCTCCCGCCATCTTCTGGAGTTGACACGCTTACTCGAAAAGGAAATGGATCCGCACTATTACCAAAATCGATATTAGCATAGCTTGTCCAATCTCCGTTAGAAATCCCTCTAAGACCTTGACTTTTTTCACCATCTTTCTGGTCTTCTATTGTAATTCCTGACTGTTCTAAAAAGTCTTGAGCTTGATGCCGAATGCTTCCATCTTCATTAGGCACCATGTCCTTCGCAACTGTTTTTTTTCTTTTACGAGGAGGATAATTGGGTTTGGTTATTTCCACATCGTCATCAAGGGTGTAAACAATGGGTTCTATGGTTCCATCTTCACGAAAATTCATTTTATCGAAGCAAACCGAACGTTTATAACGACTACCATGATTAACATCTCCACGATGATAAAAAAGGTACCATTGATTATTAAATTCTATTGCTGATGTGTGGTTTGGTGATTCAGGAGAATTCGGTGCTAATTCACCTTTGAAATCCGCATACTCTGGCAAAGGTGAATCTGCCATCCAATACTTAGTGACACCACCAACTCTTGCACTGAAATAGTAAATGCCATCACGTTTAAAAACATGTACAGCTTCATTTACAATTTCTTTACTTAAACGAATCCATGGACCATCTAATTCTACCATATTATCTTTTAATTTGGCTCCCATAATATGTGAACCTTGCTCGCCCAAATCCACCCAATGATCATTGCCATAAATATAAGCTTGCCCGTCATCATCTACGAATACGGTTGGATCGAAAATTGCAGTAAACTCATTGGTTACCGCAGATTCCCATGGACCAATTGGAGTGCGACTTTTTGCGACACCAACATAGGTGATATCACTTGGAAAATACCAATAGTACCAACCATTTTTATACGCTGCATCAGGAGCATTCATGTTGGATTGTGCATATTCGAATCCTTTATTTAATTGAGGATCCAGTGCAACGCCATGATTAATCCATGTTTTCATATCTGATGATTCCAGAATTACATAATCCTTCATCGATTCATAATTAACTGCATCTGGTTGATCGTGTGAACAATAGACGTAAACTTTCCCTTCAAAAACTTCAGCTGCAGGATCGCATACATATAGAAAATCAGCATCAGATTCTCTAAGAATAGGGTTTTGCGAAAAGCCTAATGGTCCAACAATTAAAAAAACAGTGCATATTAAAGTTTTAATTTGCGTCATACTATTTAGCGTGTGTATTATGAAGCATCATTATTCTTCTGTTAAAAAATCTGTTTGAACCCATGGAGAGCTAACAACATCATTCTTTTGTACTGCACCAGGAGTACTTCTACCTTCATTAATTAGCTTTATCAATAATTTTTTCAATTCTGTAACTTTATCTGGATATTTCTCTGCGACATTTACGTGCTCTTCGATATCTAATTTTAGATTATACAGAATATTTTCAGGGAGTTCCTTCTCTAATTTTTCTGGTTTTCCATTCGCGTTTAGCCCCGAATTGGGCGACACAATTAGTTTCCAATCCCCTTTTCTAATGGCAAAAATTCCAGTTTTGCTGTGATGAATGGTTGCTTCACGCTGAAAACCCTTTTCTTGCAACAGTAAAGGCAGCATGGAATAACTATCTTCTGCTTCGGTATCTTTTAAATTGTATTCTACAATATCCGCACAAGTCGCCATAAAATCTGTCGTACAAATTGTGGCATCTGAAACGGTATTGGCTTTAATTTTTGTAGGCCATTTTACTAGAAAAGGTACCCGATGACCTCCTTCTAAATAACTTCCTTTTTCCCCACTATACACATAACTTGGGTTATGTCCTTTTTCTTTTAATACCGAAAAATTTGCATTGGATGCACAACCATTATCGCTGGTAAAAATGATTAGCGTATTCTCTTCTATACCGCTTTCTTTAATCGTTTTAAAAAGTTCTCCCATTAAATCATCAATCATAATTACAAAATCTGCATACGGATTAATGTTACTTTTTCCTTTCCAAGGTTCGATAGGAACAATAGGGTTATGAGGTGCTGGTAAAGGCATATAAAGGAAGAATGGTTTGTCCTCCTTTGCTTTTTCTTGAATGTAACTGTTTGCTTTGTTAACGATAACTGGCAACACTTGCTCGTGTTTAAAATCATTAGAAATAGCACCTTTTATCCAATGACTGTAAGGATTAGTTTTTCTTTTCTGAACAGAAATATTATTAGGTAATTGTACGACTTTGTCATTTTCAAGATAGACATACGGAGGCATATTTAAGGATGCTGAAATGGCGTACGAATAATCAAAACCTACATCTAAAACACCTTTTTTTAATGGTGCTGAATAGTCCATACTGTCTGCATCATATCTATCCTTAATACTTGAAAAAAATTCCATTTCTTGAGCGCTATCTTTCATTGCCCAATTTAATCCTAAATGCCATTTTCCAATATTTGCTGTTTGATATCCTTTGTTTTTCAACAATTGTGCAACTGTCAATCTGTTGTCTTTTATTAACATCGGAGAATTTCCCCAAAGCACAAATTGTTTTAATGGTGTTCGCCAGTTATAACGTCCCGTTAAAATACCATATCTAGTAGGTGTACAAACGGAAGAAGATGTATGTGCATCGGTAAACTGCATACCTTCTTTACCCATTTGATCTAAATTAGGCGTGTTTATTTTACTGTTTTCATTGTAAATACTCAAATCACCAATCCCTAAATCATCTGCTAAAATGTAGATTATATTTGGAGGTTTACTTTTAGAAGTATTCGATTGTGAAAACCCATTTAACACACCAATAATTAACAATAAAAAAGTGATGCTATTTTTTTTGTAAAACCTACAGTTTAATGTGCTATTAGTAAACATAATTTCAACGATTAATTATTAATATTTGAAATCACTATTCTAAATCCATTTACTATTTCTCCTGGTAAGCTTTTTGGAAGTTCAATAGTAAGTCCTTCCTTATTACGTATCCATTTTATTTTTTCAGTGCTTCCCATTAACTCAATACTTTCAATTTTCTGAGTCAGTAATCCTCCTTCAGCTAAAGTTTTTATAACAATATCTTTAGTAGGCACAGCCAATACAAAAGCATAGAGCATATTATCTTTAGTTGTAAAACGTATATCTTCCTGCGAATAATCACTATGATTTTCTCCTTGACGACCATCTTTAACTTCTAGAGGACCTTCACCAAAAGTTTTCCAAGGACGAGAACTATAAATCCCGCCTCCATTAATTTTTAGGAAATCACCAAAAGCAGTGAGGTAACCAATCTGTTTTTCTGGGATAGTCCCATCTCCTTTAAGCGCCACGTTTAGCATCACAATACCGTTTTTACTAATAGCATCAACAGCATTACTCACCATTACTGGAATACTCATCTTGTTAATGGAATTTTTATTATAAAACCAATCTCCTGAAAGATCGGTTGCCCATAACCAAGCCTCATGCTTAATTTCTCCTGCACCACCTCGTTCTAAGTTATAAGTAAAAGCAGTTCGATCTACAGTTTTATCTTTTAAAGAAAGTACAACAGTTTGTTTTCCATTGTTCTCCTTTAAATCTCGATTTAAATAATCAGAGAATAATTTAACACCAAGTCCTTTGCCTGGTCCTATTTTTGGAAAAGGCGCATCATTATTAAACATATCTGGGTCATATTTTTCTATAATCTCCCAACAACGCGCATACCAATGTTCGTTCCAACTATCTTGACTGGCAAAATCTTTGGTATCGTAGTCCATATTAAAAAGTTTCCACTCTAGCGTACCTTCTTTTTGGTATTTACGAGCAGGTCGCCACCAGCCTGGTGACCAATACAGATGCGTTGAAATACCAAATTTTACATCATACTTTTTTGCAGCTGCTTTCCATTCGCCAAGAACATCCCGTTTTGGTCCCATATCTACGGCGTTCCATGGATTTAAAGACGAATCATACATATCAAAATTATCGTGATGCGTTGCAACTGGCATAATAAAACGTGCTCCATTATCTTTTACAAAAGCAACTAAAGCTTCTGGATTCCAATTTTCACCTTTAAATAAAGGAATCAGTTTTTCGTAGCCGAACTCTTCAATTGACCCATAACGTTGTGTATGCCACTCCGATAATACTTGTGCCATTTTTTTTCCACCACCATACATGTTTCTACCATACCATGACCCATCCAGCGGACGATCTTCATCTACTGCAGAAGGAATTCCCCAATGAAACCAAACTCCTAATTTACCATCTTCTAACCATTTAGGTACATGATAATTTTTAGACATGGATTCCCAATTTGGTGCAATCTCCCCATCTAGCTGTGCGGATTTTTTGACCTTTTCTGTTACTACTTCCTGCCCGTTCATTTGAAGTTGAAACAAGACAATTACAAACACTAAAGTATACTGAATATATTTCATGAGCTATGCGTAATTTTATGGATTAAAATCTGTAGAAAAGAATTCTTTAGAAAAAAATTACTTCCCACAGATTTTTACTGATGCATACTAAATTTATATAGAAATCACTATTCTATGCTAATACCCTTCATTTTGCTCCCAACCATTTACACTATTTAAATTCATTTCAGATTCAGGAATTGGTAATAACCATTCGCGATCTGGCCATGGAGCAGAACCATAATTAGAATTAAGAATAATATCAGTTTGAGATCCTTGATCTATTCCCCAAACAGTAATTAAATCGGTTTCCATTTCTGTAAAACCATCAGTTCTAATTAAATCGAAACGTCTTTTTGCTTCTGCATGTAATTCTAGACGACGTTCTTTTAGCACTGCTGTTCTAAACTCACTCTGAGACAAACCAGTTAAACTTGGTAAACCAGCTCTGTTTCTAATTTCATTTAATGCATCATGTGCTTGTATTGTTGGCCCATTTGCTTCATTTTCTGCTTCCGCAAAAATTAACAATGCATCGGCATATCTATATAATATGAAGTTATTATTGGTACGTTGAAAAGCGACATCTCCATTTCCATCATCTGTAAAAAAGCCCATATCCATGTACTTTCTAAATTGAGGTTGCGATAAAAACACTCTTCCATCTGGCGCGTTATATCTAGTAACAATTCCCCAATCTCTTCTTTTATCTCCTGGTTCGTCAAATGCAGAATATAAATCGGGAGACACTAAAAGGGTCCCACCATTTGTTGTTCCTCCGGTCCATCCCATTTCTACAATGGTTAACTCAATCCCTTCATCTATTAAAGGCGTGTTATTATTACCTGCTCCCCAATAAAACCTTCCATTTACTCTATTAACACATTCTCTAGACAAATACGAACCTAAACCACCAAGGTTTGTAGATGCTAATTCAAACATAGACTCTACTGAAAATGGGTAATCCTCTAACCATGGCACACCACAAGCTGGTGTAGTATGTTCTCCATCTACAAAATCTACAGTTATTAAGGAATGTGGTGAACTGTCTAATACTTCTTTAGCTTTTGCACTTGCTAAAGCCCAATTGGAAGCATCTCCTTGCACCTTATCACCTTGTGAAGTCCTGCTCCATCCTGCTCGTGTTAAATACACATCTGCAAGAATAACTTTCGCTGACCATTTTGTTAAGCGTCCTGCTTGTAATTCATCTGCTCCAAATTCTTCAGCAAACTGTAAATCTGGAATAATAATTTGGTTATACACCTCATCTACACTAGAGCGTGGTAAATTATAATCTGTTTCTGTTGTTACAGAGTTAACCACTAATGGCAAATCTCCCCAAACTCTTGCTAACTGAAAATAACAGAAAGCTCTTAAAGCATGTGCTTCGGCTAGAATAGCATTTTTTCCATCTTCATCCATGTCCACTTGCGGAACATATTTTAAAACATCATTAGCTCTAGCGACACCTACCCATAAACCTTGATATTGTTTATTATTCTCTAACCATTCATCAATAGATGTTACTTGGTGCGTTGCCCAATTTGGATAAAACCTTCTATTGATGGCGTCATCTGTAGCTAAATCGATTTGAGGCCAATAACGACCATAAATAGATGTTGCTGTTCCATCGTGAAGTGCATGATACATCGCATCTGCAGCTGTACGTGCATCCGATTCTGTTTGATAAAAATTGGATATTGAGACTAACGTTCTAGGTTCTTCTACTAAATAATCCTCACAAGACACAGAGAATATTGCAATGAAGAACAATCCTATTATAAGTGATTTTTTCATAATTTGTTGTTTTTATTAATTTTTTAAAATCTTAAATTTAGTCCCATACTTAACGTTCTTACCGCTGGATACACTCCAGTATCATGACCTATGGATAAATTATTTCTACCAAATGAACTTACATCTGGATTAAACCCTGAGTAATCTGTAAAAGTGTAAAGATTACTACCAGAAGCATATACTCTTAAGGAAGCTAGTCCTAGCTTTTTAGTTACATCGTCTGGTAAAGTAAACCCTATGGTAACATTCTGTAATCTAACAAATGAAGCATCTTCTACATAGCGATCGCTAAATAAGAAATCTCCACCACCTGCACTTCTTACTTTTGGTAAACTAGAACTTTGATTTTCTGGAGTCCAAGCTCCTTCGACTAATTCTAATTGTTGACCATCGGCGAAGGTTAAGAGGTTAATATTAAGAATATTTGCAACTTCTTGACCAAATTGTCCATCGAAAAAGAAGCTAAAGTCAACATTTCCAAAACGAAATGTATTGTTTAAACCAACCATAAAATCTGGTTGTGCGCTTCCAATTGTCTTTCTATCATCATTATCAATAATACCATCACCATTTAAATTTGCATATAGTTGCTCTCCTGGTCTATGTAACGATTCATTTTGAGGGATAGATCCATCTGCTCGTGGGATATATGTAAACGTAGCCAATCTATCAGAATTATATAGTGCTACTTGTTGCTCGTTAGATAAGCCTTGAAACTCCTGAAAATCATCAAACTGTGTAACTCCTGCTGTTTGCCATCCATAGAATGTACCAATCGCCTCTCCATTAATTAAACGCTGTGTTCCGCCAGACACACGTCCATTAACTTGGCTACCGGCATTAATATAATCTGTAACTAAACCTCCAATTTTAGATTTCCCTGTAGAAAAAGTAGCATTTAAGTCCCAATTAACTTTTGATGTACTAATAATTTTGGCTCCTAAAGACACTTCAAATCCTTGGGAGTCAATTTCACCGTAGTTTTGCGTGTATGTACTTTGACCAGATTGAGAAGGGATTTCATTATTTGCAAATAAAAGATCTGTTGTTTTCTTCTTATAATAGTCTAAAGTTAATGTGTACTTATTTTTAAAGAAACCTAAATCTAAACCGGCATCAAATTGACGCGTGGTTTCCCATTTTAAATTTAAGTTTGGAATTTGAGTAGAATAGTAAATAGAATTAACAGCTTCTCCTCCTGAACCGTCACTAGTTACATATTGATCTGGGCTTAAAACTGCTAAAGACTGATATTCTCTAATTGCCTGGTTACCCGTTAAACCATAACTTAAACGTATTTTAGCTTCAGAAATAGCTCTTATATCTCTAATAAATTTTTCTTTAGAAATCTTATAAGCTATCGCCGCTGCTGGAAAAAATGCATACTTATTATTTTCAGCAAACTTTGAAGAACCATCATAACGACCTGTTAAGGTAAATAAGAATTTGTTTTTAAAGGAGTAATTGATTCTTCCAAAATACGATAGTAATTTAGAATCTGTAAAATTAACAATATCTGGTTCTGAAGTTTCTGCTAATCCAATATTATACCAACCAAGTAAATCGTTAGCAAAACCATAATTTGAGGTTCTAACAGACTCACTATCACGCCATTCAGCAGACTGACCTAATACTGCATTCAATTTATGATTTCCAAATTTTTGGTTGTAATTTAATTGGTTTGTAATGGTACCACTATTAAATTTAGCATCACTAGTTCTTGCCCAACCATGTCTATTATTTGCTGGGTTATCTATAATATTTTCTAAGTCATTTTGATAAAAACGCTGATTAGAGATTCTGTTTTGATATGTAAAAGTAGATTTAAAAGAAAATGCTTCACTTAATTTTAAACTAGCATATAAACTTCCTAATATTTGATACTGTTTTGTGTTCCAATCATTATTATTTAAAAAGGATAGTGGTGTAATTTGATCAATATCTTCTTCCCCTTCAATATCGTCATCATCATTTTGAATATAAATCACTGAAGGATTTGAAAGTAACGCTCTTCGTATTACACTAGAAGTACCACGTGTTGTAAAATTGGAAGTTGTAGTTGCTTGTGTATCTGTATCTACATAAGAATATGTTATTCTAGTACCTACTTTTAAACTTTTATTAATATTTGCATCCAAATTAAGTCTTGTTTGAATACGTTTAAAATTAGTTTTTTCAATAACACCAGTATTGTTTAATAAATTAGTAGATAGTAAATAACGTAAGTCTTTATTCCCTCCACTAAAACTAACGTTTGTATTAGAAGTTGTCGCAGGTCTTAATAAAATACTTAACCAATCTTGTGTTGGAATCGCTCCTGCTTCTGCTGCAGCTAATATTTCTGGATCTATAGGCGTTTCTCCTCCATTAATACGTGCTTCATTTCTACTAATCCAATATTGGTTGGCGTCCATTACATCAATAGTATTTGGAACCGACCCCATAGAATAATCCTGTGTAACACTAATAACACCTTTACCAACTTCTCCTTGTTTAGTCGTAATTAACACTACTCCGTTTGAAGCTCTAGACCCATATATTGCTGTTGCAGAAGCATCTTTTAGTATTTCTATAGACTCAATATCAGAAGGATTAATTAAAGACAGCGGGCTTAAATAAGAACCTCCTGTTGAATCTGAATTTAAATCTGCTTCACTTTCATTTTCCATAGGAATACCATCAATCACGTATAAAGGCTGGCTACTAGAAATAGTACTAATACCTCTAATATTAATAGATACACCTGCACCAGGTGTTCCCGAATTTTGAGTTACAATAACACCAGATGACCTACCAGCTAAAGCTTGATCGATTGCTATGGTTCCTGTTTTTGTTAATTCTTTTGCTTTAATGGAAGATATTGAACCTGTTAAGTCGCTTTTTTTAACTGTTCCATACCCAACTACTACAACCTCGTCTAATACTTCATCTGTATTTTTTAATGCGACATTTAAGGTATTCGATTGGGTTACTGCAACATCTTTACTTTCTGTACCTAAATAGGAAAAAGAAATAACATCACCTGTTGCCGCTTTGATTGTGAAGTTTCCATCAAAATCGGTTACTGTACCACTATTTTTAGCTTTAATAAATATGGTAGCTCCTAATAAAGGAATTCCGGATTCATCGGATACCGTACCAGTAATCGTTCTTTCCTGAGAAAAGGCCGATATCGATATCATGATAATGAATACTGTTAAAATTTGTTTCATAATTGTTGGTTTTAATATAATTAGTTTAATTGGTCTGTTCTCTTTTAAAAATAGAAGTGTATTCTATATACCCATTGTATTTTACAGCTTCGTTTTTCCAATGAACTAATTGTTCATCGTATAATTTTCTTAATTTATCTAGTTGAGGTTTATATTCCTTTTGAGTGGCAATGTTTACCAGTTCATAAGGATCGTTAAGGATATCAAATAATTCTTCGGTAGGTTTAATTCCAAGTTTATCATCTTTATAATACCAGTAAACATATTTATACTGGTCATCCATAACGGTTAAACAGTGCGTAGCTTTTGGACCCCAAACTTGTACTATAGGAAGTGATTCTCTCACTTGAGTATTTGGGTTTTCTATAATAGGACGTAAACTTTTACCATCATAATTAGAAGGAATTTCTACTCCGGCAAAATCGAGAATGGTTGCAGTAATATCTACATTACCAGATAAGGAAGCCGTTTTACTTCCTATTTTAATTTTATCGTTACGAGGATCAACAATAATGAGTGGTGTTCTAGCCCCTTCCTCATATGGTAACACCTTAGAGCCTAAGCCATGAGAACCATTAAAATATCCATTATCAGAAGAGAAAACAATAATAGTGTTATCTTCTATTTTTAATCTTTTAAGCTCTTCCAATACCATTCCGATAGAATAGTCAACACCATAAATAAGTTGGTGATATTTGCGTAAGGCTTCTTGATAGCTATCTTCTTTATCATAACCCCATTCTTCAAATCTCGGGTATTGTCTTCCCATTCTAGATTGTTCTGCCAAATGCTTTCCCGCTTCACGACCATAATTAGGTAGTTTATTAAATACCGTATTTTTATACACCTCATCAAACATTGGGTCTGGTTCTACAGGTCTGTGCGGTGCTTTAAAATATACACTCATACAAAATGGCTCCTTATTGGATACTGATTCGTTTATAAAATCGATTGTTGCAGCTCCATAAGCTCGTGTACTATGTGGATATTGTTCTGCATATTTAGCCATCGATTTATTTTCAATGGTTTTATAAGATGTTTGATGTGGACTTCCAGCCCAGAAATCGAAGTCCTTTTTAGCAACTTCCCCTTCTTTTTTCCAACCTTCATTGGTATCGGAAACAGAAAAACCAAATTTACCAGCAAACCCAACTTTATAACCAGCTTCTTTAAGTAATACAGGATATGAGGTTGACCATTGTTTTGTTCCTAAGGAACCATGATCGAAATTACATCCTGTTTTATATTCGTACAAACCAGTCATTACATTAGCTCTACTAGCCATACAAATTGCTGTGGTATTATAATGACGGTTAAACAAAACACCATTCGCTGCTAAGCCATCAATATTTGGAGTTTTCACTACATTGTTTCCATAACTTTTATGAGAATCATAAGATTGATCATCTGTAAAAAAGAAAATAATATTTGGTTTTTTCGCTTCTATTTTTTCTTTTTGAGCTTTGCAAGATTGCAAGCTTAAAAAGCCAACTATTAATAACAAGCCTAAAACATATTTATACATCATATTTTTATTATCTCTTAGATTCATATTCTTTAAATTTAGCTGAAATCACTTCTACTGAAGGACATTTTGTTGCTGTTATTGCTATAGCATTAGCAATCTTTTCTGCTACTTGAATCCCTTGTAATCTAGAACCTTCTGCTTTATAATGCACATCTCCTGGTTTCTTGGCATATTCTTTTAATATTGGAACAGAGAATGTATATAAATCATTCACTATCACTTCAGGATAATCTTTCATAACCTTTATTGCAACTGCATTGTATTTAATGGCATCCCCTGCAACTCTTCCTGGTTCTCCTTCTGGAACTGGAGTTGTTGTAGCAAAAATTAATTTTGCTTTTGGATAGGTGTTTTTTAAATATGAAATAATATCTCTAAGGTTTTTTTCGTACACTTTTAAGGAGGACACTTGAATTCCATTCTTTTTATTTAGTTCCTTGCCTTGTAAATATTTTAGATCGTGTAAGCCCACATTGAAATGAATCACATCCCATTGAAAATCCCAGCCGCCTTTTAAGTAAGGTTGAAACATGGTTTGTCTCATTTTCTCCATACGTTCTATAAACGCATTGCTAGATTGACCGTTAATATGCAAACGATATACGCAAGCTTTATCTTTTAGTGATTCTCTAACATATTCAGTATAACCAATTGAGATAGAATCGCCATAAATAAAAACCTTTGGCAAAGTTGCAATTGGTGTTATATATCTAAACTGATATCTTGTTTTAGTAAATCGACCTAGGCTTTCCCAAGCATTTTTACAAATAGTACAATTCGAAGTAAACACCTGACTTAATATTTTTGTTGGAAACAAAGATGCTAAGCCAAAAGTCGAAATCATTTTAATGGATTGTCTTCTACTAATTGTTTTCATGCTTTTACTTTAAAATTATTTTAAGGGCATACCCACTTTTATCTACTTGCTCTCCTTTTAAATCTACCTCTAATCCTTCATTAGTTTGTTTCCATGAAATTTTTGAAGTTGTACCTAGCAACTCGACATCTTCTATTTTAGTAGTATTTTTGCTACTTAAACTTTTAATTATTACTTGGTTTTCTGGATATTGAAAAGCAATCGCATAAATGCTATTTCCTTTTTGTGTAAACCAAAAATCTTGAGGTGTAAACGCTGCAACGAATCCATGTTTTTCTCTATCTCCTGTTCCATCCATGTTTAATTTGGTTGGCCCTTCGTGTGTTACATTCCACTTACGCGTGTTATAAATAGCTTCCCCATTTACACGCAACCACTTCCCTACAGTTAATAAATTAACTATAGATTCTTGAGGTACTTCGCCCGAAGCTTTTGGCCCAATATTCAACATATAGTTCCCTCCTTTACTTACTATTTCAGTAAGCCAAAACAAAAGTTCCTTTGGAGATTTCCAGTCGTTATCATAAGACTTGTAACCCCAAGAGTTATTTGTAGTACCAACCGTTTGCCAAGGTTTAGTAATAGACAGATGATCTTTAGGGATTTTATTATCTCCAGGAATATCGAAATCCCCCAATCCATTTCCTACTCTTGAATTCACCAACATTTTAGGTTGTAAATCGTATGCTAATTTGTAAAATTTAGCACTTTCTTCTGGTGTTACGTAGTGAGCAAAATCATACCATAAAGTAGTCATATTTGGAAATTTTGTTAATATTTCCTCTACCTGCGGATAGGCTTTATTTTCTAAGTATTCCGTAAACGTATTTGGACTTGGGTCCCAAGTATTAATTCCTGCTTTACGTTTAACTCTTGCATGCTCTTCTCCTCCAGATGCTAAATACTCTGAAAGTCCACAATCATTACCATCCATCCAATCGATATTATGCGAATAATACAAACCAAAATCGATATCATATTTTTGACAAGCATCATACAGTTCTTGAACAATATCTTTAGGATACGGACTTGCATCTACTATGTCATACTCACTTACTTTAGAATCGTACATAGCAAAACCATCATGATGCTTTGAGGTAATTACTAAATATTTCATACCTGCATCTTTGGCTAATTTTGCAATGGCATCTGCATCAAAACTAGTTGGGTTAAATTGAGGTGCTAACTCTGCATATTCCTCTCTTGGAATTTGAGCTCCAAATTGAATCCACTCAGCAACTTTAGGACCTCTTAGCTCTTCCATTTTTTTTCCTTTCCAGATACCTCCGGGAATGGAATACAACCCCCAATGGATGAACATTCCATATTTAGCATCATTAAAAGCTTCTTTTGAAGCTTCTTTTGATTCCGTCATTTGGTCATAAGTAAGCGAAGCCGTTTCCTCTACAACTTTGGTTTCTTTTTGCTTACAACTTACCAAGGCAAAAATGAATACAAGTAGCGTTATTTTAATATTTTTTATCATGAAACTTTTCTTTATTATCTAATAGTCGGAAGCTCTAAAAATCTAGTTTAAATAGTTTAGTCTTTATTCTTTTTCTTGCCTTTTTTCTTATTCTTTGATTTAGCGGCTTTATTTCTTACCACTGACAAACTAGATGGGTTTGGTTCTTTAGGTAAAGATGCTTTCCAATCATGAACCATCTTTAATAATTCATTAGCTTTTTCAGGATTATTCTCAGCTAAATTGTTCTCTTCTTTCCAATCGTCTTTAATGTTGAACAATTCATATTTATCACCTGTTACATCAACAACCAATTTATAATCTCCATCCTGAACTCCCAACGTTGGCCAAGTATAATCTTTACTTGTTCCTCCTCTCCATTCCCAAAAAATTGGCTTGGTTCGTTCTAAACCTTTCCCTTTAAAAGCTGACATCATGCTTTCACCATCTGGCTCATAATCTTTAGGCATTTCAATATTTGCTGCTTCAAAAAACGTAGGTAATAAATCAACTGCAGTTACAGCCGATGTTTTGTCCTCTACACCTGCTGGTATAACTTTTGGCCATTTCGCTACAAAAGGCACTCTAATTCCTCCTGAAAATAATGATCTTTTCTGACCTTTTAAACCTCCTGTTTCTCCAACAGAATAGTACTTCCCAAGACCTTCTACTCCGTTTTCCACATCCCCTTTATGCAGTTTTTCTTTTTCTGAACCTTCCCATTCTGGTCCATTATCTGTAGAAAAAACTACTAATGTATTTTCGTCTAAGTTTAATTCTTTTAATAATTTCATTATTCTTCCAACGGCCTCATCTCCTTCTGCAATTATAGAGGCATATACTTGTTTTTGCTCGTCTAGATTACCAAACTGATCCATAAATCGTTCTTGAGGGTAATGTGCTGTATGTGCTTCATGTAGCCATAAATTAATAAAGAAAGGTTTCTCTTTATGTTTTTTAATAAAATCTTCAGCGTAATCTACACCTACAGATCCTCCTTTTGGAATATCAATAGTTTTAGACCCATTAAAAGTAGCATACGCATCGTAACCATAATCCGATTCAATTGGCGCATCTTTTGCTCTCCATCCTAAATGCCATTTCCCAAAATGTCCAGTTACATAACCTGCTTTTTGAAACTCTTTAGGAAAAGACATCCCATTAGGATCCATCCAATCTGGCATGCCTCTTTTTTCATGTGCTTTCCAGCCTTGAAAATGTTGATGAATACTTTGTCTAGCTGGGAATTGTCCTGTCATTACAGCAACTCTACTAGGAGAACACACAGGACTATTTACTGTAAAGTCTGCAAAGTCCATACCTTCACTAATCATTTTATCAATATTTGGTGTCTCAATCCAAGTACTACCATGTGCACTAATATCACCATACCCCCAATCATCAGCAAAAATGAAGATGATATTTGGTTTTTCCATTTTTTGCTGTGCTTTTGTTGAAATGCAACTTACAGTTAACAGGATGTATATAAATGCGCTTAATTTTATTTTCATAATGTATACTCTTTATTTTTTTATAAATTTTTTATAAAAAACATTACCTTCCATAGATTGGATTTTTAATATATATAATCCCGAATTTAAAGTGGAAATATCTTGCTCTTTTTTCCCTTCTATATCTACTCGTATCGATTTACCAGTTATATCAAAAATTTGGGTTATTGCTGGTTTTCTATTTAATGAAATTTTGTGCTTTGCAGGGTTAGGAAATAATTGAAAAGGCTCTATATTATTTACTTCTGGATTCGCTATTGACAAACTGCTTTCATCTAAAACTACGGTAACCGTTATTCCTTCCACAGACCATTTATCGTTAGAAGCTATTAATCCATTTTTAATTGTAAAACTTTCTATTTGCGTATCTGCTGCCTCTAAAACTAAGTCAACCACCTTAGTTGGCTCATTATTAAATCTTCCAAGTTCAAAATCTGCTGACCCATCGGCAGAGAATACAAATCGGTCACCAACACTATGCGCATTTACGATAGTAATGGATTTGAAAGTATCTATAATAATATTCTCCGTTGTTAGACCACTAGTACCGTTAATAGCACCAACACGAGCATCACTTATTGTTGCAGAAAATCCTTGATCCCCTTGTATGACTCTGTCTCCAGATTCATTATTTGTACCGTCATCACTAATCCCCCAACTTTTTAAAGAAGAATTACCGTTTGCATCACTTAAACCAGAAACTATTACTGCATTTGGATAGGTTGTAAAATCTCCATTTGGAGTAACAGTGATATTAATTTCAAAAGTAGTATCATACCCAGGAACAGTACCAATACCTGTCATGGTCACTGCTCCAGAAGAATACGTTGTGTTTTCTGTGGCTTGTATTTGTACATCTATTGTACTTGGCACAGCAACAAAATCTTCAAGAACACTTAATTCTACTTCTCTATTGGTTGCTATAGACGCGTCATTTACCACTTGTAAAGTAAATTCATAATCAGTATTTATTGTTTCTGTAGGTGTACCACTTAATGTCCAAACACCTGTAGTTGTTTCCGTAATCGTTAACCAAGAAGGAAAACTATCTAGCGCTATCAAGGAAGTGATTGCATTACCTTCTGGATCCCAAAAATCAAAGCCTTCCGTTAATGTATGCGAATAAGGTATTCCTACATAAGCATTAGGTAAAATCGTATATTGCCTGGACCAATTTGGCTCTCCAGGGTATTGAAATTCTTTTAGATAGGCATCAGTAAGTTCAAACTGTGTTAGTGCATAAGGTTGCAGGGTAAGAACAGGATTATTCTCTAAATTTGTTCTAACTAAAGGTGTTCCCCAAGTAATGGCTCCTCCATTAACGATTCCGGTACTAGTCCATTCTACAAATTGCGCATCGGTTAAACAGGGTGTATTACCAGCATTCCAAGATGTAGCACTTTGTTTAGGGAAGAAATGCGCAACCACATTGTCGTTCCAAGTTCTTGTATCATCTCTAAAAGCAAATCCATTGTTATTACTCATAAATTCGACTAGATCATGATTATATGTATAAAGAGCTTCAGGAACCACCATATTACCTGCCCCACCAAATGGATGACCAAAAGTATAATCATCAAAATAAGTTGCTGTAGTAAATGGGTTTCCATTTCTATCTCCAACGCTATTATTAAATGAAATTGCTGCATTCGGATTTCCCGCATGACAAGCATCGGCGAAAGCCTGGTAGATTCTCTGATCGTTTAAAACGCTTGAAGCAGGATCATCTCCACATTCATCTTCCATAATATTATCTGCCGAATCAAAGCACCAAGCATCGATTAAATCGCCATAACGCATTGCATATTCTTTAAGAATAAACTCTGCATAGCAAAACATATACTGACGTCTACCATCTCCATTATGGTACGATTGACTATTAATAAAGGTTTGTGCTTCGGTATTGGTATCGCACCATTCCATCCAACGATCGGACACGTCCGGGTAGTCTTCTTGAACATCTTCAGGATTTCTTGCCAGTAAATTATAAGAATTTACATATATCTCGGTTTTCAAACCTGCTGCCCTTAATGCTAGAAGCCAGCTTAAAAGAGGGTCATCTTCTGATGCACGAGGTACTACCAAATTAATTGGGTCTCCGTTTGTATCTGTATCCCCTTGCCATAAACTTTCAATTATTGGATGAGGACCAACATGTACGGGAGAAAAAATATTTGGACTAGTTAAAGGAAGTTGTACGTAATCAATCGCTCTAAGGTCGTTAATTTGAGCAATAAAATCGTCTATAGAAATCCCTTCAATATTACCGTTATAGTTACGTTCAGGCAACCATAACATACCAACAGCACCTTTCATCCACTCTGCTCTTAACCCTTGTTCTGGATCTGGAACCTGTGCTTTTAAATTAAAAATAGAAAGTAAAAAGCATACTATAACGAACCACAAAGTAGTATCTCTCTTTTTAATATGTTTGTATGGTATTTTTTTCATAATTATGATAATGACAATAGGTATTTATGGTAGATATGGAGTTAGGAAATTAAATGATTACTTAATGATTAATTTACTAGTAGCTACACCACCAGTTTCAGACTGAATTCTAGCAATATATAATCCAGAATGCATTCCTGATATATTTAAAGCATCAGATGCATGGAACGTTTTTACTATTTTACCTGTAATATCAAAAAGCTGTAATGTTTTAAACTCTTTATTTACTGAAAACGTATTTTCTACTACTGTTGGATAAATAGCAAAAGCATTATCTAATTCATTATCTTCTATAGATAAAGGGTTTGTTGTAAATGTGTAGGATATGTTAGTTCCTATAATTTGCCAAGTATTTTGAAAATTTGAAGGTGCAGTCAAAGCAATAGAATTAACATTATCGGTATCACCAATAGTAAAAAGATCTCCACCAAGATTACTGAACTCAACGCCAAACTCAAAAGTAGTAGTTGTAGTACTTAATGTTCCTAATTCAAAAGGGCCAACTGGTGCAACATCAACAGTTATACTTGGATTATCAGCATTACCTTGAGCTCCTCTAATAGTAAGTGCGTCAAAATGTAAATTTGAAATAGCACCAACATCGTAACCAGTTCCATTAGCATCAAAATCTACAATACTAATACCGTCTATTATTGCAGACTCCCCCTCATCACCTTCAAATAGCGAAGAGTTGTTAGAGCTGTCATCATCATTACTGTTACCAATACCCCATCTTCTATTAGCTCCTGTAGCACCAACAAAAGTACCACTTCCCCCCGGAGTCACTGTCATCTGAATTTTAAAGGTTGTACCTTCATGAGTAAGCTCATCTGAAACCATGATAGCTGCTCCATCTGGATATTCTGTAATTGTAGCATCTGATCTTACATTTGTAGTGTATTCTGTTGCGACTTGTGCAGAGACAAATGAAGATCCAAAAACAAAAGCTGATATTGCTAATGCATTTCTAATTCCTTTAATTGTGTAATTTGTTTTCATAATAATTATGGTTTTTAATTAATAAACATTTGTTATTTGTACTTTAATATGAAGTCGACTGTTGTTTTGGTTATTACGTCTAAACTTGGGTCAATATCTCCTCCAGCTTTTCGCCAATTATGCCCTGCATTTTTCACAATAAACATATCTACATTTGCTCCAATACTATCTGCCTTTTTTTTCATGTGATATGCATGTGCAACCGGTATTGTAGTATCGTTGTTAGCAGCCATCATAAATAATGGGGGACTGTTTTTGGTTAGATAAAAAATCGGACTCATCTCTTTATACATCGATGCCATTTTAGAAGGATTCTTTTCTTTTTTTGTTATTCGCGTACTAAAGCGATCGGCATCTTTTGTTGGATCGTCTGTTTCAAATAATTCTTTTATGGTAAAATCGGATGGTCCATACCAAGAAACTCCTGCAATGACTTTATAAGTATTTCCTGCAAGTTTTTTATCTCCTTTAAATTTCTCTGGATCTGCAAGGGTGATCATTTGGGCGATATGTCCACCAGCAGAATCTCCCATAACATACACCTGGTTCGCATCCACTTGTAGGGCATCGCTATTTTTTGATAAATAACGCAGTGCATCCATAGCATCTATAACACAGTCTCTCATTAAAACAGTTTTATGTCTGGTAAGACGGTAATTGATGGAAACCACTGCAAATCCTTGTTCTACGAATTCTAAGAAAGGATCTTCCATAGGCGATTTAACAATATTTTCTTTACTCCCGTTAAACCAACCTCCTCCATGCGTATATAGCATAATTGGATATTTTTCACCTTTTATTTTTTCGCTTGGATAATAAATATCTAAGTATAAATCTTCTTCTTTTGTTGTTTTATACTTTATGTTTAGTTGAATATCGCCTTTCGTTTTTAGGTAAGGAATTTCAAAATCCGAATATTCTTCTAGTGTAAGTTTCTTATTATTGTCGGTATCATGCTTCCTAATAAGTTTCCATATTTGGTTTATCTCAGCTACTTCAAGCAGTCCATTTTTATTCCTATCTAATTTAGAAAATTCACACTTGGCATTTACTTTAGAACGGGTTGGTTCTACTTGTGCCGAGAGTTTTCCTAGTAATAAAAAGCTAGAGAAAATCATTACATATGTGCGACGATTTTTAATATGAAAAAATTTAGTCTTCATTTTTTTTTGAAATAATGTTCAATAAATTGAAATCAGTTAACCGTTGTTAATTACACTTCTTTTTGGTTTCTTTTTCAAAACTCATGATCTCTTTTTTAGGCTTTCCCGTTAAATCAGCAAAACTTTTAAAATAGGTTTGATTAATTGTTTTGGTTTTTGATTTACCCTCTTCTTTAGAAACCTCAGATCTTTTAATCTTTCTTCTAACAGCAGCACGTTGTTCTAATCGCTCAGTTAATAGATCACTTAATTTTGTTTTATTTTCTTCGGATAATTTAAAAGTGGTTACGGCAGTTTCTATATAACAATCGTTGTTGTTTCCCTTTGCTTTTTTGTTTTGTGACGTTGCCGAAAACGTTATTAACATAATGGCAACTAGTGTTATAATTTTCTTCATTTTATTGTTTTTTTTAATTAATATTCTTTTTTACATTGATATAAAAAGCATTTGTTAATTCGCCATTTTCCATTTCAAACCAAGCCAATAGTTCCGTTTTCCCTTGTTCAACAGCGACACTTAAGTCTGCAGATTGCGATGCATTATCGACATCTACAGTTATAATTTCTTTATCTCCAATTTTCACAAAAGCCTTTACAAATTTCATTGCCTTTCCTCTAATTCTAGCATCTGTTGTAGCTGTTGCTGGAATTTCATCTAAAATTTCAGCACCTAAAGACATACCACTTTCTAATGGCCAACGTCTTAGTTGGAATGTATACTTTCCAGGTTTCACAAAATTGACAAAGAAGGAGGCTGGTTTCATTGGTTTTCCCGTTCTAATCATTGTTTGATTCCATGGAGGGTAATAATCTACCGTTCTTGCATCATGACAAGTAATCACTTCTTCCTCATCTACTCCTAAATCAATTGTGGAATATTTAACTTCTTTAATAACACTTTCCCACCAAGTTTCATAAAAAGCATTCATATTTGATACTCTTTCTGGGTGTTGTTCTGCTACATTATTAGTTTGCCCAGGGTCGTTAGCCGTATTGTACAATTCAGCCCCATTTATCAATCTCCAATCTCCATCCATTACAGAACTATTTTTTCCTTTCTCCGGCCAAGAAATTCGTTGTGTATCTGTAACTAAGTATCTATCTTTTATAGGTGTACTATCTGTTAAATAGGCACTAATATCTGTACCATCCATAACTTTATCTGAAGTATATGGTATGTTTGCTAAAGTGCTTAATGTAGGCAGTAGATCTACATGTGCAGTTAAATCTGATAATGATTTTCCTGTATTTAATTTTCCATTTGGCCATCTAATAATAAAAGGCACACGATGTCCTCCTTCATATTCACTTGCTTTTGTACCACGCATACTTGCATTATATCCATGAATAACTCCTGTTTCTTTATCTATTTTATAACCATTTGAGGTTCCATTATCTGTAGTAAAAATGACAATAGTATTGTCTGCTATTTCTAGTTCGTCTAATTTTTTTAGTAGTTTAGAAAAATTGTCATCTATATTAGTAATCATTCCGTAAAAACGCTTTTGAGTTTCTAATAAACTTTCTTCATCTTTATACATGTCGTAATATTCTTGCGGCACATTGAATGGTGAATGCGGAGCATTTAAACTTAAATAACACAAAAACGGACTATCTTTTTTATTCTCAACAAATTTAATAGCCTCATCAAACCAAACATCAGTACAATATCCTTCCGTTTTTTCAGGATTACCATTTCTTAAGTAAGTACCATCAAAATAATCGTTATTCCAATAATCTGGGGTTTGACCTATACCTCCACCACCATGGTAAAATGCTTCTTCAAAACCTCTATCATTTGGAGTAAAAGGATGATTATCGCCTAAATGCCATTTACCAAACATTCCTGTTTTGTATCCATTATTTTTAAAAACGTCTGCCAAAGTAACCTCTTCTCTATTTAACATCGATGCCCCCATAATAGTATGCCACACCCCATTTCTATTACAATTTCTACCAGTTAATAAACCTGCTCTTGTAGGCGCACATGTTGTTCCCACATGATAATTTGTTAAACGCACCCCTTGTGTTGCAAAATTATCGATAGCAGGTGTTTTAATAATGGTATTTCCATTATGACCTACATCACCATACCCTTGATCGTCTGTAATTACAATAATAACATTAGGTTGTTTTGGTGTTTCTTTTTCTTGCATTTTTGATTTGCAAGAAATGAAAACAGAAAACAGTGCTATTATTCCTATGTATTTATTCATTTTTTTCATTCTTGTAGGTCTTACTTTTAGTAATGTTAATTTTTTTATTGAATTGGTTTAATGACAATTGATTTTAAACTAGAAGTTTCTAAATCCCCGCTAACTAACGAAACCGATACCGTATGTTTACCAGCTGTTTTAAACTCTATAATTCCCATTGGGTAAGCATTGTATTTTTTTGTAGCTGCTTGTTCATTTTGCACCATGACGCCTTCATCTGTTATGGTTTTCCAAACCAAACGACCTTCCCCTTTATAATTTAAGTCTAAATAATAATAACCAGGTACTAACACATTCACTTCCCATTCTGCTATTCCATCTTTTTCCCATTTAGATACTTGTGTTGTTTTTTTCCATTCTCCAAACTTCTCCATCCAACGAATAGATTTTTTTTCAGCATTAGAAACTTTAGCAAAATCGGTTAATATTGTAGTTGCTATATTAGGGTAAATACCATGTGTTTGATTTGCCACAGGCTCCTTGCTCAATTTAACCTCAATTACAGCAACTGGAGCATCTGGTTTTTTATAAGGAACTTCAAAAAGGATCCAATCGTTCTCTTTTTTATAATTCAATTTCATCTGCTTATTGTTTCCAATAATACTAGCAGAAGTTATTTCACTTTTTAAACCAGGCAAATATAGTTTCCCATCTTGAGGCCAATCGAAGACCGAAAGAAATAATGAATTGCCTTGAGTTGTAACATCTCCCCATGGAAGAGCATGTCCCCAAGGAGAACTGCCTGCATTATAGATAACTTGTGGATATTTCTTTATCCATTTACCTGTTTGTTCTAAAAACTTAGTTCCGATTTCAGGAACTACACCATCTCCATTAGGGCCAACATTAAACATGTACGTACCACCCCTACCAACAGTTGAGATTAATCTGTGTAAAATTTCTTTTGGACTTTTAAAGTTATTGTCATACCAAGCAAAAGACCATGAATCATTATTGGTATCAACACTTTCCCATAAAACATCTAAGTTTACGGGAGGAACCTCCATGTCCCCATGTGTTACATAATCCCCCATACCGTGTCCTATTCTACTGCTCATCATCGCATTTGGCTGCAATTTTCTAACTGTATTTGCCAACTCTATAACTAATTCTTTTGGCATTCCTCCAGGTGTATCAAACCATACAAAATCAATATCTCCATAATTTGTACAGATTTCCTCTACTTGCGGTTTACATTTATTATAGAAATAATCTGTAAATGATGCTTTACTTCCATCTGCATTGGTTGTTGGTCCGTTTGCAGCACCAGGAGTTGTCCAATCTTGATAGTGAGAATAATAAAATCCAAATCCTAATCCTAATTCATGACATGCAGCAGATAACTCTTTCATTGGATCTCGACCAAATGGTGTAGCATCTACAATATTAAATTCGCTTACTTTAGTATCAAACATAGCGAAGCCTTCATGATGCTTACTAGTAATGACAATATATTTCATACCTGCATCCTTGGCTAATCTTGCTATAGCTTTAGCATCAAATTCTGTTGGATTAAAGTCTTTTGCAACCCCCATGTAATCTTTAGGTCTAATATTTGCTACTTTAGGATTCATCAACCACTCACCAATACCATAATAAGTTTTACCATTCCACTTTCCTGCTAAGTCAGAATACAAACCCCAATGAATAAACATCCCGAAGTTACTTTGATCGAAAAACTTACCTTTACCTCCTCTAATATCACCTCCGGATGTAGAAGCCTCTCCCCACATCTTATCCATACCTTCTTGACTCTTTTTAGGTTCTTGCGAGAAACTATTTAGTACACATAGCACTATTGCTATTATCGATAAAACTTGATTTCTTTTTCTTAACATATAGGTTATCTTTAAAAATATATGGCACATTATGCGTTTTCAGATTTACATAATATTTACACTACTATTTGCTGTTTTTTAAATTGACATAAAATAAATTACAAACCCTTAAAATATCAATTAAATAAAATTTCAATTCAATTAATATGAATTAAACAACAAAACACTTTCAATAATGCGAAATTCGATATTCGTGATGATATACAAATATGCGATGAGAAGACACTAATAGACTTGCTCGTGTCATGCTTTTTTATTGCTGAATTCAATCAAGTTGATTTGAACAACATGTTTCTCTTATTTTTAAAGGGATTCAAGAGTGATGATTACTCTAATCAATCATGATTTTTATAATAAATTCTAAAATTTTAAGCGTTTTTTTTGAAACAAACAGAAAATAAAACTTTAAATATTTACTAATTCTTACAAATCACGGATTGAATTTAGGAATTTCGTATATGAATAATACGTTATTTTAAAGTGTCTTATAAGTTAAATTTTATACGATTTCAGACTTTTTAATCTTGATTACGCAAACCAATCTTAGACAAATCTATTGGAAGAATATTCATTTTAATTGCAGGAGAATTAGGTTTAAATCTAAAATCTCCATTTTCTGGATCTACAAACATTGGGTCTACCGCTTTACTATTATAATCAACACCATTAGTCTGTGATTTTTTAAGTCGTTCTTCTGCTATACTATTATCTGCTTTACAGAAATAAATATTATAGTCGGAGTCTACATCTTTTATTCGTGCAGGTACTCTACCTCTACTATCTTCACCTACCAACCCTTTTCCTGCTTTTGGTTCAGTTAAGAACGTCACAGATTCTGTTGTAGAATAAAAGATATTTTTTTTATTGGTCGCTCCATTGGATGGACCTTCAACGAGTTTTAAATAAGTGCCACCTGGAGGAATAATATCTGCAATAATATTATTTTCAAAGCGATTGTTTAGCTTTAAAGTCATGCCCTGTGATCTACATTTATAAATTAGGTTTTCTGAGATTAAAACATCCATTTGTCCACCATCGGTTCTAATTGCACTTTGTTTTCCTGTTTTTGCTTCTAAATGATGTACATAATTTCGACGAATTATATTTCCAGCACCTGCAGCACGAATGTAAATACCATTACCATCTCCTAACTTATTCATAACATTATGAATCTCATTATATTCTATAATATTATTACGACTGTGCCAATATGGACGGACATCATCTGGCGTTAATTCTTTTACATCAGGCAACTCTCCTATTTCATCCCAACGGATGGCTCTAGATTGTTCGCGTCTATTAGAATGATTAAAAAAACGAATCACACAACCTGAAACTATTAAACCGCAATAATTTGTATCGTGAATTAGATTATTCGCTACTCGGTTATCTCCACTATTCCATAGAAAAACACCTGGTGATTGCCAATAAATTTCACCTACGTGATGCACCTTATTATTATAAACGGTATTGTTTTTATTAACATCTTTGGTACCAGGACCATAACCGCAAAGTAGAATTCCACCTCCTCCTAAGTGTTCAATATGATTACTAGAAATGGTGTTATTTATTCCGTATAAATCTACTCGAATAGCACCACTTCCACTATATAAAAAATGACAGTTTTCAATACTACTATTTTCTACACCACGAAAACGTATTAGGGCATTATTTTTATCAAGCATGTCCCAATCGTGTTGTAAACCAGCATCGTCTTTTGTTAAAGTATAGCGTTCTCCATGTTTAAAAGTCAAACCACGAAAATGAAGATTTTTTACAGGAACATCCGTTGGCCCTTGTATATCAATTTTTCCTTCTACTTTTATAAATTCAATCAAAGTTGGTACAACCACTTGCGATTGGTTCCTTGGCCATAGGTATACTTTTCCTTCTTTTGTATTTAACACCCATTCACCTTGCTCATCAAGCGCTTCGATAACGTTCTCTACCCAAAATCCTTTTTTGGTCATAGCATAAGTAGCGTCAATTGCTGTATGCGCAACTCCCTTTTTCTCATCAACGGATTCCAATGGCAGCATATTCACTATCCATTCACGTGTTGGACGCACTAATATTTCAACATCTTTAATGTTAGACCAGTTTTTTAATGTTCCTTCAGGAAAATTGAGTTTATTCTTTTTGCTTCCCTCTAAAGGCATAAACTTTACCGACTGTGCACGCGGCAACATGCCTTCTTCATCGTATAGAGTCAGAAATTTATTGGAAACATTGGCGACCATAATATTTCCGACAGCTTCTTTGGGCAGACCTGGAATTTCCTCGGTCACTTTTTGCCAACCCTTAATCTCTTGCCCAGAACTGAATATTGGTGTTTCGCCTGGATAGGCTTCATAGGTAATGGTAGCGTTGCCTTCCCCTGAATCCCTCAATCCAAATACCACAGTCTCTCTGAGTTGATATACGCCTTCTCTAATAAGCACGACAATATCTTCAGATTTATTCTTTTTCAATTTTCGCACGGCATCACGTGCACGTTCTAACGTAGCAAATGGACCATCTGTTCTTTCTGGATTTGGTTGCTCTAATGTTCCAGACCAATTGTCCGATCCCTGAGTTGATACATAAAAATCAGCTTTGCTTTGTCCGATAATATCCGAACTACTGCATGCATAGCTAATGATTAGCGATAGCGTTAAAATAAATTGTCGTTTCATAGTCTTAGTTAAATTCTTTTTTAATGCCAAGTAATCTTAGCCTTTCTGTTTTCTGTGTCTACCCAAACGCTAGCATGTTCAAACTCGCGAGTGAACTCCCAACCTTCTGGTGTTGTTCTTTTATAAGCTCCTTTTGGTGCTCCTAATGGTTTTTGCAATTCTGGATAGTTTACCAAAGATCCCGTAGCTAAAGTCCATCCCCAACTATACATAAAATAGGAATAAGGTTGCGCACCAATTAAGTAGCAAGCGAGCGCAAACTCTAACTGCTTTTGAGAAAAATTTGGCATCTCACCTTTAGGTTTTAAATTGCCACGACCTGCTCCTTCAACACCCAAGCGAAATACAGATATCTTTCCATTTTTAGCATTTTTCAGCATATCCTGCCATTCGCTTAATAAGTTCTCTTTTTTCGATCTAACCGTAGCATAATTCTCAAACATCACAGCATCACAAACAGGATATACATATTTTGCATCCTTATTATTAGCATTATTTCCCAATAGAATTTTGTCTGCACCCATTTTTTCTTTAAGTGCGCCCATCATCTCTCCCATTGCTACCGCAATCTCTTCCTTTTTATCCTTAATAAATCTATTATTACCATGCATTTGGTCAATAAATACTCCATCGCAACCCGATTCTTTTACACCTTTAACAACAGTTTCTACCCACCATGCACGGAAATCAGGATTTAAAATATCAAAGCAAAACGCACCATAATGCTCGTAAAGTTTTCCAGTTTTTGGGTTGGTTAATAGAAATTTTTTCAATTCAGGGTAATCTTCAATACGCTCTTTTGTGAAATTCTCGCTATATGACGTATAAGGCCAAGCGTATGCCGAATTGAAATAGAACAAGACTTTTGCATCTGACTTCGCTTCTTTAAATGCTGCAGACTCATGCTTTGCTCCCAATTCTGCAGCGCCGAGTTCTGCTTTTCCGTGTGACTTTTCAATACATAAAAAACCTGTTCGTGCTGCTATAAACCCCACTTCTTCTGGCTTTAACAAGCGTTTCTTGTGCTGAAACATATAATACATAGGTGTGGTATCCCAACTAAATTTAGGAAAGAAATCCTTAGATGTAAAATTGCTTCCGTCACTAATCATTAAAGATTGATTTTCACTTTCTTTGTCTTGTGCCTGCAATACGCTTACAGTAATAAGTAATATATATAGAAGTGTTTTTTTCATAATACTATTTTTCTATTTCACTTTTAACACGACATTATCCCAATTTGCAGTTCCTTGGAAATCTTCAGAAACTAAACAACGTAACTCTACTTTTAATAAACTCCCACTATTAAATTCATTTTTAATTTCCACCCATTCATCCGTCTTTTTATCCGCATCAAGTTCAAATTTACAAGTGTTGTCAAAACTACCGTTGGTATCAAAAATCACTTTGCCTTTGGTACCAGTATTGACTTTTAATTTCACACTAAGTTTATAGTTAGTATTTGGAATCAAATCTACAATTTGCGTAATTGGTTGCGCCTTTCCGTTTCCTTTGTATTGCATTGCATAATAACCCGCTGCCGGATTATCTAAAGCCCTTTTATATAATTGTGAAGAACGACGACTTCGCCAATGTTTTATCTGTTCTTGGGTTGCCAATTCAAAAGATGGGTTTTTAACGAGGTTTTCATTTGTGAATTTTGAAATTTTCAATGACTTGAAATCATTATTACAACCGAGTTCATTGATATTGATTCTATTTTCTTCAAACGTCCAAGATTCCCCTTTGAAATTATCCTTTTCAAAACCTTCAACTCTATAGCCTTTCGGAATTTCAATAGATGATATACTATTTGGCTGAATGCCTAGTTTTTCCAATTCATCTTGATTATAATTTCCAACGGACAATGTGCCCATCATACCATTAAAATTAACGTTCTTATGAAAGGTTGGTAACGTAACACCTAAGGTTTGTTTTACCATTTGAATAGTGCCGTCTTTATTAAAATAAATAGGATCAAAACAAATTGAACGATTTGGCCCTATACCTCCTGATAAATTTCCGTTGTGATAAAAGATGTACCATTGATCTTTATATTCTACTACCGAACCATGCGTTGTAATGACATCTGTACTGCTTAAAAAGACTTCATTGTTTTCCCAAGGTCCTAATGGACTTTTACTCATGGCATAACGCATTTTGTTGAATTTAGGAAAATCATCTGGGTAAATCATATAATAAATGTCATTTCGTTTGAACACAAAAGGGCCTTCACGAAGACCATCGAGACCTGTTTGTAAAATAAGTTCGCCATCAAGTTCCATCATGTTTTCCTTTAGCTTAACTCCGTAGCATTGGTTATGTCCAGCTATGTAGAGATACGCCTGACCATCATCGTCAATAAACACACAAGGATCGATGTACGCTTCCAATCCTTTAATGTAACCTTGTTCTTTAAAATCTGAATCAGGTTTTGTGCTGGTTGCTACGCCAATTTTCCATGTCTTTCGAAAATCCGTGCCTGTTGGATGCGGAAAATAGTAGTAATAGGTGCCATCTTTATAGACGCAATCAGGTGCCCACATAAAACCGCCTTCTTCCCGTCCCCATTCTACTTGACTTGAATGAAGTATCTCTCCATGATCTTTCCAAGTAATCATATCGTCGGTAGAAAATACGTGATAACCATCCATGGTTTTATAACCTCTTGGTGGTGTGTTGTCTGTTGAAGGATAGACGTATAATCGACCATCTTCCCATACATGTGCTGAAGGATCTGCCGTAAACATGTGGCTTACAAAAGGATTGGAACGTCTGTTCTGTGCATGTATTTGAAATACTCCAAAAAACAAAAATACTATATATAAAATACTATTCTTTATCTTCATAATGTAGTTTTTAATTCCATTTCTTTCTGTTCTCTTACAATTTTTAAAGTGACTTCTGAAACTCTTATTTTTTTCATGTATCGGAAAAACTGTTTCAAATTAACTGTTTTTTGCCCGTTTACTGCTAAAATTAAGTCCCCTTCTAATAATTCTGCTTTCGCTGCTTTAGAATTTTTAGGCACTTTTATTAAAGCAATACCTCCATCCTCTTTGGAAACACCGTAAGCCGAAAATTCCATTCCTGATAAACCACTAACAGTTGCCCCTAACCAAGTTGGTTTTGAACCTTTTTTTGCTGCTCGTTTATTCTTAAGATTTTCTGAAACACCTAAATCAGGTATTATTGGTGTTTTTGCAATGGCTTTTAAAGCTGGCTTTTTAACACCAAACTGATCCATAGGGAAGTTCTTAAATCCAATATCAAAAGCTGGCGACCCTTCTTTTACTCTAAAATCTCCGTTAGCAGGATTAATAAATTGTGGATCGGCTATAATGGAGTTTTGGTCCCATCCAAACTCTTGTGTTAGTTCTGAATCATAAATAAGATTTCTGTCGACTAGTTTGCCAGAATTCTTTTCCGTTGGTACTTTTACACCTTGATATACAAACATGAAAATATTTGAAAACACCTCATCTCCACTGTTTTCATACCACACATGTGGATGAAAGGTATTATTTATGGTAATATTATTCCAAGCACGTCTTCTAAACCCTTCGCGAAGTTTTAAACCACCTGACAACATTAGATTATTATAAATATCATAGTTGGTAGAACCATCGTCTAAGTCGATATCCCAACCATGATCACAACGCCAACGGCTGTTACGAATGGTCGTTGTTTTTATGGCATCAGCAAATGGTAATTCTGGATATTTACTTAAATCTGAGTTTTTAAGTCGCCAATAGCGGTCTCTTCCCCAAGAATTAAAAGACCCATGATCATGTGTTTCCAATACGGTACTAAAAACATCGCAACGTTCAATTAAATGACCTCCAAAAGCACCATCACCGATATTAATTCCTGAACGTGTACAATTGTAAATAGAACAATCTCTAACTATAATATCCATTGCCATGGTAATTTGTATTCCAGCAGGTTGACGTTCTACGGTTCCAATATTATGAATTAAACAATCTTCAACGGCTCCCAATGCAGGATAATTCTCAGTTTTTGGGCCAGGTGTTTTATCTACGGTTAGCATATCATTTTTCTCGCCATATTCAAACAACGGATCACGTAACGCATTTGGATCACCTACAAAACAAACTCCACTAGCTCCTGTATGATGAATGTAATTTCCTTTGATTAAGGTATTCCTATTATAGTTGTTTACAAAAATAGCATTTCCACCAACTTGATCGAACTCACAATCTAAAATCTGAATATCTTCTGTTCCCGTTAACATAAAAGCACCACCTCTAAAAATCGTCCAATCGGAACGCACCATAGGTTCTTTGGTTTGCATAAACGTTCTTGCTGCGTGTTTTACTACAAAACCTTGTAAAGCTATATGTTTTACTGGTTTTTCTATGGAACCTTGAAAATCTATTAATTGTTTTAATCGAACAACTTCAATTGTTGCTTTGTTTAGATCTGTGGTTTCTTCTGGCTTGTAATACAACGTGTATGTCTTTTCATCATGAAACCACTCTCCAACAGCATCTAATTCTTCAAATATATTCTCGACCATGCGGTATTCTAGATGCATACCCATTTGTCTGTTGTTTTGCCAGCCTCCTTCATAAGTTATTTCTCCTTCTTCATTTTTACCAGTAATGATATAATGATATCCTCCCCATTCTTTAGAATGCATAGCATGTATATAACCTCCTTTTGGATTATTCCATGTGGTAGTTCTTTCTTTAGAAAACGCATCTGCAGCATAACCCTGATAAGCATCTGTTTTCTTACTAACATTGTAATTAGGATATCTAGCCATGTGTTGATTTAATCCGTTTACAAAAATTTGGTCAATTTTGATACCTTCAGGTGTTTTCGCTTGAAATATACCATCACGAAACGATTTCCATTTTAAGTTTAGTTTCCTCCCACCACTTAATACTGCGCTACCTTCGTTTTGAGCACGATACACAACAGGAAACTTCTTGGTACCCGAATCTTCAGGTTTAAAAACTAGACTTTCATCTAAATAATAGATACCGTCAGCAAAATAAATAGTGACAGCCTCTTTACCGACATAAGTTCGTGCTTTAAATTGTGCAGCAGCAAATGTTGCTAATGGTTGATTTATAGATCCAATATTAGAATCTGAACCTTCGGAACTAACATAAATTTCTACAGATTGTCCAGAAACTAGCATGGTTCCGAATAAAAAATAAAGAAAAAGAAATGAAAACTGCTTCATGGATAACTAGTATTTACTAATCTACTGGTAAAAGTTGTACACTTATAATATTAGGTGTAGTATTTGTAAAATCTGAAGTAACCTCAAGTATAAGTGTTTTCATACCTACCGTCTTCATGTTAATAGTTCCTAAAACAGCTACAGAACACTTCATTTCTGTTGCCATTCTTTCATTATTATAACGTTCCTTTTCTGTTAATTTATTTTCAACCGATTCTTCAGCTACAGTAACACGCATACTTCCATCTGTTTTCCATGAATACTCCTCTTTAACACTACTTATTATAGCGACTTTATATTTTCCTGGTGATAGTATTCTAAAATCCCAACGTAACGCTTGACCTTTTTTATCAAGACCAACCGTCATTCCTCTTGTTGGCATAATGCCTTTTTCTTTTTTTAATACAGTAAATATTCTTTGATCTAGTGGACGTTGTGGTTTGTTTGCTACAAATTCTTCATCATGAATTGTAGAACGAAATGCGTCTAAAATGACTGTTCCATCTTGTTGTTGCAAAAACGCTTGATCCATTATTGGATGTCCTTTTAATTGTAAAGCAATCACAGAAACATACGGATCTGGTGCTGTTTTAGGCACTTTAATGGAAAGGATGTTGGTTCCTGCAGCTAGATTAAATTCAGAATTATGAGAAAGTACATTTCCATTTGCTAAAAGTGATGCTTTTTCTATACTATTGTTGAGTCCGTACAATTCAAAATTGCCATCTTTTGGCCAATCGACCACATTTAGATATAAGGTTGTGACTCCAGCTTCTATGCGTTGTGTGATAGCTCCCCAATTTAACTCATAAGGATAAGGACCTGCAATTGTTCCGTAAATTGCTTTTCCATTTTTTTGAAGCCATTCCCCCATAATTTTAAGTCGCAATTGTGATGCTTCAGGAATAACTCCTTTACTATTTGGGCCAACATTGAGTAAATAATTCCCTCCATTACCTGCAATATCAATTAACTTTCCAAGCATGGTTTTTGCCGATTTCCAATTATCATCACCTTTTTTAAAATGCCAATTATCGTTCATGGTTTGCGCAGATTCGAAATCTACACCAATGTTTCCTGAAGGTGTCATATTATCACCCATAGAAAGATAATTGACATATTCTAAACTATCATCATCACCCAAACGGCTATTTGAGATTGCTCCGTAAGAATTTAGTAAATCGACCATTTCTTGTTGTCCTAACAATCGTTTTTTATTTGGATTTCTGAAACCTGCTGAACCATCGAACCAAAATAATTTAGGCTGATAATTTTCGCAAAGTTCCTTTATTTGACCATACATAAACTCCATGTACTTTGTAATATCTGCATCTGGATTTGGGTTAAAATGGAAACCTCTACGGTTACTATAAGTCGCATCATATTCTGGGTGATGCCAGTCTGCAATAGAATAATAAAAGCCCAGCTCAATACCTGCTTCCTTGCAAGCCTCTGCCAATTCGCCAACGATGTCTCTTTTAAATGGTGTTGCATCCATTACATCCCAATCGGTTAATTTAGAATCCCATTTACAAAATCCATCATGGTGCTTGGTGGTAAAAACGATATATTTCATACCAGCATCTTTAGCAATGCGTACCCATTCTTTAGCATCAAAATCAACAGGATTAAAGTTTTTAACGGACTTTTCGTAACGTTCTGTTTTGTTAAGACCTTCTTCTAAAAAATCTTCAGAAGTGGATGCTCCAAAATGAATGAACATCCCAAATCGTGCGTCTCTAAACCAGCCCATTAAATCTTCATTAGATGTATTCGCTGTTCCTATGTTTTGAGCAGACAACATGCTTGTTGATAGCATCAAAACTGATAGTAAAATAAAACAACATTTATTTTTCATTTTCTATATTTTTTTATTAGAAGTGAAACTTATGGCCTTAATTATTGCTTGCCTCTATCTTTTGTCGGAATTAAAACAACACCTTTAATTTTTGGCTTTTCACTTAAAAAATCAGAGGCTACCTCCAGGTTTAAGGTATAAGCTCCAGCATTCTCTAATTTTACCTTTCCAATTTTCGAGTATAATTCTAAATAATGTGGCATGGTAATGGTTTCCAACCGTTTAAAATCGGACAATTGACTCTCTACAGATTGGCCTGCAATAGTTGCTTTTAGTTTACCATCCACTTTCCATGCTTCCCCTTTAGTGACATGACTAACAACCATTACATCATAATCTCCTGGTTGATATACTTTTAAATCCCAACTTAAAGCCTGTCCTTTTTTATCAAAACCTATAACCGTCATACCTCTTCCCGGCATAATACCTTCGCCTTTTTGAGGAACAGTTACCATTTTCATGTCTATAGCTTTGCTTGGTTTGTTTTGTATGAGCTCCAAATCATGAATTTGCGCATTATAAGCTTCCATTAAAACCTTGCCATCGGTAAGCTGAACAAAGTCTTGATCCATAATTGGTTCGTT
Source organism: Oceanihabitans sp. 2_MG-2023 (assembly GCF_030547245.1). GTDB lineage: Bacteria > Bacteroidota > Bacteroidia > Flavobacteriales > Flavobacteriaceae > Oceanihabitans. The sequence goes on along the minus strand of NZ_JAUOQT010000006.1, from coordinate 154,212 downwards.
TTCTATAACTACTTTAATTACTGAAACAAACTTTCCGGGTTGTTTTTTTGGGATATCGAATGTAATAATATTGTTTTCCTGAATAGATTTAAAGCTTATTTCTTGGTCTGTTGCCAAAAGAGAAGCTTTGAGCACCTTATTATGCAATCCGTATAACGTAAATTTCCCCGATTGTGGCCAGTCCACAACATTTAAATAAAGAATTGTATTTTCTTTATCCTTTCTTTGTGAAATAGAACCCCAACTAATTTGATGCGGATAAGGACCAGCTTGAGTACCATAAATTGCTTCCCCATTTATAGCAAGCCAATCTCCCACTTCTTTCAATCTATCTTGCATATTCTTTGGAATGACACCATTTTGGTCGGGCCCAACATTTAATAATAAATTTCCACCGTTTCCTGCGGCATTAATCAATCTATGTAAAAGATCTTTAGTAGACCTCAACGCGGCATCTTTAGACTTAAAATGCCAAGATCCATCCTTAGTAATTGTTACTGCAGATTCCCAAAGCATACCTAAATTAAAATCTGGAGCCATGTTATCATTCATAGTTAAATAATCCACATACTGCTGTGCATCATCGTCTCCTAATCTACTATTAGAAATGGTTCCGTAAGTATGAAGCATATCTATCATATCTTGTTGACGCAGCAGCGGTTTGGCCTCTGCTGCTCTGAACCTACGTGAAGCATCAAACCACAATAGGATTGGTTCATGCATTTCACAAAGTTCCTTAATCACAGCATGCAAATAATCTACATAAGGTCTTATCTCACCTCCAACATCTGGTTCGTTATAAAGAGGATTTCCTGGATCTGCAATGGCAAAATACGCACCCATTTTAAGACCTTCAGCTTTACAGGATTCGGACAACTCTTTCAAGTAAGGCTGTCTAAATGGTGTTACATCCGTGACGTCCATGGTTGAGACCTTAGAGTCCCACATAATAATGTGTGAGGACTGATGTGTTGTTGGAACGATATATTTCATTCCAGCCTCTTTAGCAATGCGCACCCATTCATCTGTATCCAGATTATTAGGATTAAATTTACTCTTATCACCTCGCACATCAAAATGAACAAACATGCCAAATTTTGTATCCTTATACCAACCTACCGTGCTGTCGACTTTAGATATTGGCTCTTGGGCCGATAAAACACCAATTAAAAACAAAAGAAAGGATAGTATAAAAAGATTTCTTTTAATCATTTTATTTAATTTATTAATTATTGTTTTCTGGTGCCCAATTAGGAATTCCAGACTCTTTTAATTGCTTGTAATAGCGCTTTGCAAGTGGCTGATCTTCTGGTTTTACTTTTGGTAAGCCTTCATTTACCATTAAAGGTTTGGTATTTTCCCACCATTGGTTATATGCTTCTCGAAGCTGGGCAATAACTTCGGGATGTTGCGCAGATACGTCATTTTCTTCTGAAGGATCATTTGGTATATTATACAATTGGGTATTATTATCCAATCGCCATTGTTGTGTTCTTACCGCTGCTTTTTGGTATTTAAATTCTTCGCGTTTACCTTCGGCCCAACGACCACAGTGAATAAACAATTCTCTATCTTCCCATTCTTCATTGGGGTTCTCTAAAAGTGGAAGCAAAGAGCGACCACTTAAGTCTTGCATTTTTTCGGGCAGTGTAACTCCTGCTATTTCACAAAAAGTTTGGTATAAATCGATATGAGAAACAAGTTTATCAATATCCACTCCTGTTCCTAATTTTCCTTTCCAATACCAAAAGGCAGGTACATGTGTTCCTCCTTCAAAAGGCGAATTCTTTCCACCTCTTAAATTGGCATTAAAATGTGTGATTTTTTCTCCGTTAAGTGATCCTTTTAAATGTGTTGCTCCATTATCTGTCATGAAAATAACAAGCGTATTTTCTAAGGCATTCCAAGACTCTAATTTTTGCATCATTTTACCAAAATTATCATCGATGTTTTCAATCATGCCGTAACGCCCAGCTGTACCTTTATCGTAACCTAAGTCTAAAAAACGTTTTTTGTAATTTTCTGGTGCTACCAATGGTGCATGTGGTGCATTTAAAGCGACATAAGCGAAGTACGGTTTATTGGTGCTATTTTTTTCTTTAATCCAAGCCATTGCTGCATCGAAAAACACATCGGTACAGAAACCTTCTGTTTTTACAATGGTATTATTATGCAGTAAAACATTATTGAAATATAAGTTTTCTTCATTCGGTGGAAAATCGCCATACCTAGTTTGTCCAATACCTCCTGCTCCATGCATTAAGACTTCATTAAACCCTCGATTAATAGGTAAATAATCTTCATCGTCTCCTAAATGCCATTTTCCAAAAAGCGCTGTTTCATATCCTGCAGATTGTAAGGCTTGTGGCATAGTAAAAACATCTAAATCCAGACGTTCTCGTTGTAAAATGGTGTGTGTTACACCAACTTCAAACGGGCGATTTCCACTCATTAAAGCAGCTCTTGTAGGTGCACATGTTGGACTGACTTGAAAATCGGTAAATCGCGTCGATTTTTTATAGAAGGCATCAATATTTGGTGTTTTTAAAACTTGATTTCCCATACAGGATAAATCTCCCATACCCTGATCATCGGTCATTACTAGAATAATGTTTGGTTTGGTATTTTTAAGAAATTTATTTTGGGCCGACACGTTACCCATTGACACAAACAATATTATTGCAAAAAAGCGTAGTTTATTTTTCATTAATCTTAATTTTCACCTAAGTATTATCACAAATATGCAATTATCAGACTAAAAGAGGCTTACTCATATCCTTCATAATATTACTGAGTTCAATCATTATTGTAAGAAAAAACCTATATATTACAAAAAAAGATATAATGAGATATTGAAATAATACTTATTATAATTTCTTAACAAATTCTGATGGAGAAACTCCATGTATTTTTTTAAAAGCGGAAGAAAAATAAGACTTTGACTCTATACCAATTTCAAACATAATATCCGCGGCAGTTAAATTTTTATTTGCCGTTAATAATTGTGCTGCTTTTTGTAAACGAAAGTTCCTAAGATAAACATTAGGGGCTTGACCAGTAAGTTCTTTTAGTTTTCTATAAAAATGAGAAGTACTCATACCTATATCTGTTGCTAACTCTTCGACGCCAAATGCCGAATTGGACATATTTCTCTCTATTGATATATTGATTTTTTCCAAAAATTGTTTATCCCTACTAGAAGTCATTAATGAATCTTTAGGGATGGAACTATTTCTAGAAAAATGAGTAAATATGCGTTGTTTATTTTCTATGAGTGTTTTCACCCTAACTTCTAAATATTTAATAGAAAATGGTTTAACAATATAATCATCTGCACCTAATTCTAAACCCTTAATTTCCTTTAGATCATCACCCATTGCTGTTAATAGGATCACTGGAATATGACAAAACTCTATACTAGACTTGATTTTTTCACAAAGGTCATAACCGTTTAATTTTGGCATCATTACATCGCTAATGACTAGTTGTGGTGGATTTTCTTGTATTTTCATTAATCCTTCTTCACCATCTGCTGCTACTAAAACATTATACTTACTTTTAAAAGATTCATAAAGAAAAGAACGTACGTCTTGCTCATCATCAATTACTAAAATAGTAGGCCGAAGAATGTCTAAGGTTTCATCTTGCGGATTATCTAATTCTGCAGGTAACCAATCTGTTACTAGCTTTTGATATTTATTAAATTCCCCTTCTTCTAAATAATTTCCTTTATCTACAACGGGAAGCTCTATTCTAAATGTTGTTTTCTTATCTATTTCACTAGTCACCTCAATAGAACCTTTCATTAATTCTATTAATGATTTACATAGTGCTAAACCAATACCTGTACCGCTCCAATCATTTTTTTCATCTACTCCACGATAATAACGATCGAAGACTCTGTCAATTTTATCAGAAGGTATACCTTCACTAGTATTTGTTACTTGAATAAACAAACATTCCTTTTCCTTATTTGTAACAAATCCTGCTTCAATATTTACTTCTCTATTTAAATTAGAATATTTAACCGCATTAGAAAACAAGTTTAAAAGAACACGTTCTGTTTTATTTAAATCTAAAGAGATAAGTTTATTAGGCTCGTCTACTTTATAATAAAAATTAAGAAGTGTTTTTTGAGAATATTCTTCAAAAGCTTCCATTAAAGGATAAATAAAATTACCTAAAGTAATTTTTGAATAGTTTAGTTCCAGATGCCCCGTTTCGGCTTTTCTATAAGAAATTAGCTGATCGATTAATCGTTGAAGTCTTGAAATATTATTTTGAATGATAGAAAAATATTTTTGATTTCCTATATCTTTATTTTGCTCTGCTATTTTTTCTAATGGGCCAATAATTAATGACAGCGGTGTTTTAAAATCGTGTGATATGTTAGTAAAGAAGCGCAATTTTGCTTGATTCATATCTCTAACTCTTTCTTTGTCTAATTGTTCAAACTTTAGTTTTTGGTTTAATTTCTCGACTTTAACTAAGTACTTAAAAACACCATAAGTTATTAAGCTTACTAATAACACCCATAACGCTATGCTCCAATTTCTCGAATACCAAGGTGCTAATACTTCTATAGAAAAACTTTCCGTTTTAGTTGTCCAAATTCCATCGCCATTGGCGCCTTTATATAAAAAAATATAATTCCCAGGACTTAGATTAGTATATGTAGCTGTCGTTTTTCCTCCATCAATTTCTATCCAGTCGTTATTTACACCTTCTAACTTATACGCTAATTTATTTTTATTTGGAGTAGCACTATGTTGCACTATAATATCTAATGAAATATTTCTACTATTATTACCAACTACAAGTTGTTTGGTTTCTGAAATGGAACGCTCCAGAACAACCTTATTATTAATTTTCTTACCAACTACGATTGGCTGATTATTTATTTTTAATCGCGAGATTAAAATTTTTGGCGAAATTTCATTTTTATTGATATCATTCGGATCAAAGATTGTTAAACCACCAACGCCCCCCATTAACATAGTACCGTTTTTGGTTTTTAGATACGCAGATTGTCGAAAATTATTACTTAAAATCCCATTATTTACATCATAAAAATCAAATGTTTCATTTATAGGATCAAAATGACCAATTCCCATATCTGTACTTAACCACAGTTGTTCTTTATCATCTTCTAAAATTCCATAAATCGCTTCATCACGAAGTCCTTCTTTTTTATGATAACCTTTAATTTCTAAAGGTTCCCCTAAAACATTTAATTTAATTTTCATTAAACCGCCTCCAAATGTTCCTAACCAAATATTTTTATTAAGGTCTTTATGCATTGAAAATACACGGTTATTACTAAGCTTTAAACCATCATCAGAGTTTGTGGATATGTGGTTTTTTATCAACCATTCTTCATTATTTTTAATTACTCTATAAATCCCATTAATTGTTGCAAACCAATAGTTACCAAAATCATCTTTTAAGTATTCATTAATTTGATTATTAGCACCTATATCAAATAAAACCTGTACCGTTTCAATAGGTTTGTCATTTAAAATTGATTCCCAAGGATTATTAAGCATCAAAATTTTAGAACCTCCTAAAATAATTTGATCTGCATTCATTTGTTCGATGAGGCGATAAAAAATGGGATTGATTAGTTGCCCTTCTACTAGTATTTGTATTTTATGTAGATTATCCTTTTTTTCATCATACAAGTAAATCCCTTCGCTGGTGCTAATCCACCAATACCCATTATCATCTTGGTACAAACGTAAAACCCATTGCTCCTTTAACATACTCAATTGTTTTTCAAGTCGATTAAAATGAATTTGATTTACCGTTTTAATGTTTAACTTTTCATCGGTTCTACATATAGAACTTTCAAAAAAAGACATCCAAATTGTACCATCAGAAGCTTCCGTTATATCTGTAATCAAGTTTCCTGATAAGGATTTATCATCATACGGATTATGCGAATAATTTTGAAAAGGTTTTTGATTTTTATCAAATTTATTCAATCCTCCTTGGGCAGTTCCTATCCATAAAACCCCAAAAGCATCTTCAAAAAAACAATTAATTCGGTTACTGGTTAAACCGTTATTATATTTTGAATCAAATTTAAAGGATCTAAAATTAGAGGTATTAGCATCGTAACAAACAATACCATTTTTTCTTGTACCAATCCATAATTTCTTTTCTGTATCTAAATATAGAGATAGAATATCATATTGAGTATCAATATTTTCGTTACTAGATGTAAAATGAGTACCTACTGTAATTAATCGACTATTTTCATGAAATGTTTGATAAAGACCAGTACTAGTTCCTATCCACAAAGAATTATCTACCTTTATTATTTTTTTTATAGCATTTATCTTTTTATCCAACTGAAGTTCTAAAACTCCAATTGTATAATTTGCTTTTTCATTAAAATCTATTTTATAAATTTTAGTATTGGTAGCTACTAACAATTCGGAATCGGAATAAAACTCTATATCTGTAATGGTATTATCGCCTAATACTTTTTCTAAATTAATTTCGGTGATTTTATTTATTTCTTCTAAGTCTTCACCTCCTGAATAATAAACTTCAATCTTTTTACTATCACCTACAAAAACACGATTTCTACCATCTTCTTTTATACAAACAGCCTTATTTGTTGAGTTTTTTATTGGCAGAAATTGCTCCTTATCTGTTAAATATATATTTATTCCTTCTCTTGTTGCAATCCAGATTCTGCCTTTAGAATCGCTTAAAAGATGGGATACATAATTATTAATTAAAGACTGTTTATTTTCATGATCATGATAATAGTATTCAAAAGAATAACCATCATAACGCACTAATCCATTTGGCGTAGCTACCCATAGATACCCTTTAGAATCGGAAATAATAGCACTAACCGTATTTTGATTAAAACCTTGTTCACTATTAAAAGATTCTATTCTTTGGTTACTGGGTTGAACATTTTTAATTTGAGCATAACTAAAACTCACTGATAAAAATGTCAAGAGATAGATTAGTTTTATTTTCATATAATATTGTGCATTAAAAAATAATTGTTTGCTAATTATATTTACAAATGATATTGGTTTTTAAAACCAAAAAAGAAAAGAACAATTAACTTATTCTCATGTATCACTCTTATACAAATTCTCTCTCAAAAGATAAACAATGTTATTAGTATACTCTATTGAAAAAAGAATTTAATATGCAACTTTAGGCTTTATTTACTAAAAATCAACACTTAACAATACATTTTTATTACCTTATACAAAACACCAATAATTCTAAGGCTACTTATTTATAATGTGATTAGGTAAATCGCCTACTTTTTCACAACAAACCTGTTCCATTACTTGTTGAAACTCACGTTTCATTAAAGAAATAGTATGATCACCACCTTCTTTTCCTAAAGCACCAACACCATACATAAAACTGCGTCCCATAAATGTAAACTCTGCACCACTAGCCATTGCTCTTGCAATATCTGGCCCACCACGTAAACCAGAGTCTACCATGATTTTTATTTTATCCTTATATTTTTTAGCTAAGTGCGTCATAGGTACAATAGTAGATTGTCCTGCATCTAATTGGCGCCCACCATGATTAGATACAATTAAACCATCAACACCTAGACTAATTGCTTTTTCAGTATCTTCCTCACTTACAACACCTTTAATCACTAATTTTCCTTTCCATTGTTCTCTAATGGAGGCTATTCTTTCTTCATTTAATCTTCCAGAAAATGTAGCATCCATAAATTCCCCAAGTTTTTTTAAGTTCAATCCTTTAGGCATATACGGTTCTAAGGTTTTAAAAGCAGGCTGACCGTGTATTAAGGTTTGAATAGCCCAATCTGGTTTCTTAAAAACTTCAATAATATTTTTTACACTCATAGATGGTGGCATTGCCAACCCATTACGAACATCGCGAGGTCTATATCCAAAAGTTGGAACATCAGCCAAAATAACTAATACATCTGTTCCAGCTGCAGCAGACCTATCTAACAAATCTCTTTTTACTTTTTCTTCAGCTGGATGGTATAATTGAAACCAAGACTTCCCTTCTGTAATTTCTGCAATACGTTCAATACTTGAGGTTGTTACCGTACTTAAAATAAAGGGTATATTGTGTTCTGCTGCAGCTTTTGCTAATATTTCTGGAGAATTAGGCCACATTAAACCTTGCAAACCAACAGGTGCAATACCAAAAGGCGCATCATAGGTATGGCCAAACAATTCCGTTCTCAAATCCGATTTATCAAATTTTGATAAATATTGAGGCATGAGTTCTACTTTCTGAATATCAGATCGATTTTTATCTAGATTAATATCTTCGTTACATCCACCATCTAAATACTCAAAAGCAAACTTTGGCATTTTTTTCTTAGCTCTATTTCTTAAATCTGTAACCGAAGGATATTTCGAGTTAATTTTGATTTCTTTTTTTTGGTCAGCCATTTTGAGAATCGTTTTTTTTATAATAATCTATTTTTTTTTAATTGGATTGGTTTAATAACCTTTGAAAAGCTATTTCGGAAGCTTCATTTACAGATATATCTTTTTCCTTTTTAAGCACATCTACTAAAGATTGCCATTCTTGAAAAAAACCCATTTTTGAAGCCTTAAATCCAAATTCTTCTATAATTTTTCCATTCACTTCCATAATCGTTTTAATTTTTAAAAAAGATTTAGTCTTTATGAACCTTTAGTGTTCTATACCCATAAAATGCAATAAAGCAAAAGCATATAAAAGGCAATATAAAAGAGGCATTAACCGCTGCAAAAGAACCAACAGTACCCATATCGATAATTGAACCTTGTAAGATTGGCATTAAAGCACCTCCTACAATTGCCATCACTAGACCTGCAGCACCAAGTGTAGAATCCTCTTCACTTAAACCATTAAGTGCAATACCGTAAATTGTTGGAAACATTAAGGACATAAATGCAGAAGTTGCTACTAGTAAATAAAGCCCCATCATACCTTCAATAAAAATAACTCCAAGCATTGTAGCCATAGCACATAGAGCAAAAATCATAAGTAACTTTTTAGCATTTACATATTTCATTAAAAAAGTGGTAATAAACCTACTGGTTAAAAAAATACCCATTGCAACAATATTATAGTTTTGCGCTGTTGCTTTTGCAATACCTAAATTATCTGCGTATTGAATGATAAATGTCCAACACATAATTTGTGCAGCTACATAAAATAATTGCGCTAAAACACCTTCGCGGTACTTACCATTGCGAAACAATCTTTTAAAAGAATCTTTGGCAGAACCTTGCTCTTCGTTTATTGCACGTTTAGGCATTTTAGCCACTGCAATTATAATCAACATGATAATTACAACAGCACCAAGAATAACATAAGGGTTTCTAATAATAGCTAGATCGTGTGTTCTAATGACAGCTTTTTTTGCTTCACCTAAGGTAGAAAAAATCAATTCTCCCATTTCATTTCTTTTATCAGAATCTAAAGCAGTAAGAATAAATTTTGAAGCCACAAACATTCCAAAAAGGGAACCTATTGGATTGAAAGCCTGAGCCAAATTTAAACGTTGTGTAGCAGTACGTTCATCTCCCATAGATAGAATATATGGATTTGCAGTTGTTTCTAAAAAAGCCAAACCGAAGGTCAAAATATAAAGGGAGCCTAAAAAGAATCCGAAAATTTCAAATTCTGCAGCAGGATAAAACAATAGTGCTCCAAAAGCATATAATGAAAGACCTAATAGAATACCTTTTTTGTAACTATATTTTCTAACAAAAAGAGCTGCTGGAATCGCCATGGTAGCATAACCGCCATAAAACGCAAATTGCACTAGAGCAGCTTTAGCCGTAGAAATTTCCATTACCGTACCAAATGCTGCAACCATGGGGTTAGTAATATCATTTGCAAACCCCCAAAGCGCAAATAAAGATGTTATTAATATAAAAGGAATCAAAACTTCTTTGGATACTACTGGTACTTTTTCTATACTTTTCATGTTTTAGCTTTAGTGTTTAAATAGGTTCTTTTAGAAAAAAAAAGCATACTATTTTTTAAATGAATTTCATTTACAATAGCATGCTTCACTACTAATCAACTTTTTAATAGTTACAATCTACTATTGGTATTGTGTATAAATGACTTTGGTTTGTAAATACTCTTCCATTCCATGTTTTCCATCTGCACCACCTAATCCAGATTTTTTCCACCCTGCATGGAATCCTTGAATTGCTTCAAAATGCTCTCTATTTACATACGTTTCTCCGTATTCTAATTGATCGCAGGCATGCATTACTTTATTAATGTTTTCTGAAAAAATAGACGAAGTTAAACCATATTCGCTATCATTCGCTAAAGCAATAGCTTCATCTAAAGTCGCAAATTTCATTACAGGCAATACAGGTCCAAAAACTTCTTCTTGTATGATTTGCATATTTTGAGTCACGTTAGTTAATAAAGTTGGTTGGTAGAAATAACCTTTATCAAAATTCGTAGAACGACCGCCACCTAATACAACTTCTGCTCCTTCTTTTTTTGCATACTCGACCATTTCTGCAACTTTATCATATTGTGCCTTAGACACCATACTACTCATATCTGGATTATTATCTGAAAAAGCGTCTTCCACCTTTAGCTCTCCCATTTTTTTAGTCACTTTATCTAAAAATTCATCATATATAGAATCTTCTACATAAACACGTTCTGCACAGTTACAAACTTGACCACTATAAATAACTCTAGAAGAAACTACTGCATTTACAGCAAGATCTAAATTAGCATCTGCACATACAATTGCTGGTGCTTTTCCTCCTAATTCTAAAGATACTTTAGTTAAGTTTTTAGATGCTGCAGCCATTACCTGTTGTCCTGCAAACACACTTCCTGTTAAACTTATTATTCCAGTAATAGAACTTGAAGTAAGCGCATTTCCAACCACTGGTCCTGTTCCACAAACTACATTTAAAACTCCAGCTGGAAGATCTATTTTTTCAATTAATTTAATGAATTCTAATATCGTATTTGGCGCAATACAACTTGGCTTTAAAACACATGTATTACCTGTAACTAAAGATGGTGCTATTTTGCGAGCTGCAACAAAAAACGGAAAGTTCCATGGACAAATACCAACAGCTACTCCAATAGGAGCTTTGTGCAAATATATATGCTCTTTTTTACGATCACTCTGAATAATTTCTCCTTCAATTCTTCTTGCCCATCCAGCATTATAATCGAAATAATCTGCTGTAACATCAATCTCAACCTGAGCTAATCCAATAACCTTAGCTTGTTCACTTGCCAATGTTTCGGCTAAAAACACTCTATTTTCACGAATCACAGTAGCCATTTTATGTAAATACCCTGCTCTTTCAATAGCTGTAAGTGATTTCCAAGCATGTTGCGCTCCTTGCGCAGCTTCTAAGGCTTGATTAGCATCAGCCACAGACCCTTTAGGTATTAGTGATAAAACTTCTTCAGTACATGGGTTTAAAACTTCTGTAGTTTCTGTGGAAGTTGATTTCACAAATTTACCGTTGATGTATTGATCAAAATGTTTCATAATTAGTGTTTTTAGATTTTATTTTTAGCTTAATAGTATTAAAAAAGGCATTGCTTTTTTAAAATATAATTATTGTTTCTGAACAAAGGAAAACCGTTCACATACAAAGTTGCCAAATACTAAAGAAAAAATATTTATCTATAATATGCTACTTTATGTATAATTTAAACATTAACAAATCACACATAAATAATTAGAAACTGTCTAGAGATAAATTTATGAGGTATACCTTCCCGATTTATAAAGCGCAGGAGAAATACCTGTAATAGACTTAAAAACCCTGGAAAAATGGTATCTATCTGAAAAACCAAGTTTAAAAGAAATACTTTCTATGGTTTCGTTTGTATATTCAAAAATTTCGCAAGCCTTAGCTATTTTTCGATTTTGTATAAACTTATGTAAAGTAATATTCATTTCTTCCTTAAATAGCCTTGCAAAAGAATTTGGCGCCATACTTACAATGGAAGCTAATTCGGAGTTACTCAATTTCTCTTCAATGTTAGCTTCTATAAAACGATGCGCCTTTAACACACGGTCATCTATATTAATAGTCTTCCACAACTCTGGACCTATATTCGATATTGCTTCTTTTATAAAAGCTTGCAACTTCAAATTAAATGTTAACTTAAAATCGTGATTTTCAATCTTTAATCTTTCGGTTAAATATATTAATCGCTCTTTTAGATGATTTGTCAATTCTACTTTATAAATTCCAGGATACACATTATCGAATGGAGCTCCTAAATTAAAATGAGTAAAAAAATGTAAAAGATATTTCTTTTCATAATAGGTTTCATTATGACTTTCTGATAAATTTTTTCCCGAAACGTGGATACCCGAATCATATTTATGATTTTGTAAATACCTTGTAGAAAAGGATGTAAAAGGGGAGATTATATATAAGTAATCAGGTTGCATAGTATAAACATTTTCCTGAAGTGTCAATTCTCCACCTTCATTTTTATTCCAATAAATGCGCCAAAATGGATATACCATATCATGGCAATCCCACAAACCTAAATACCAATATCTACAGCATAAAAGTTTTAAATTAACATCTATAAAATTTTGATTTTTTGTTGAAGGATCTCCTAATTCAATATTATTTATAAACTTCGTCATGAGCACCTATGTTTAAATTATACACAAATATACAGATTTTAAATATTTATTTTTTCTATATGCATCCTAACTTTACACTTCAAGAATAATTAAAAAAAATCTTTTATGAGCGATATAAAACTTCCTGTTGAAGTACAAAAAGAATTAAAAAAAATCTCAACAGTTGCTGGCTATTTATGGCAACGTGAATGGGCGGAAAGAAATGCCGGAAATATTTCTATGAACTTAACCTCTTTCTTTAATAAAGAAGATTTAAAAGGAATAGGAGAAGAAAGACCTTTTGAATTTCCAAAAGGAGCCGCAGGCTTTGTACTTTTTATAACTGGTACTGGTTGTTATCTAAGAGATTTAGTAGATAGTATCGAAAATGTTTCTTGTATTCTTTTAATTAATGATGATGCGACAGGTTACTCTATTGTATGGGGAGGTAAAAGAGAGAATTTTGGTCCAACTTGCGAGTTGATTTCCCATTCTAGTATTCACTTATTTAATAGTATTCATAATCCAGAAAATTTAGCAGTCGTTCATACACACCCCTTAGAATTAATTTGCATGAGTCATCATGAATTATTTGATAATGAAGAGGAATTAAACAGACAAATTTGGATGATGTGTCCGGAGGTGAAAGTATTTGTTCCAAAAGGAATTCACTGTACACCTTATGCCTTATCAAGTACAGCTGCTTTGGCTGAAGTTACCATGGAAGCTTTTAAAACAAGAAATGTATCCCTATGGGAAAAACATGGCGCAACAGCAACTGCACCTGATGTTATGCAAGCTTGGGACTTTTTAGATGTAGCAAATAAAGGCGCTAAAATGTTAATGATGTGTTGGGCAGCAGGATTTAAACCAGCAGGGCTTTCTAATGAGCAATTAGTTGAATTAGAACAATTCACATAAAATAGCTTAACCATTTACAATAAAATTAAAGACATATTATAATGAATAGATTAATAGGTAGATTACCAAAAATAGGAATTCGTCCTGTAATTGACGGACGTGAGCTTGGTGTAAGAGAATCTTTAGAGGTTCAATGTATGGATATGGCAAAAGCTGCTGCAAAACTAATAGAAAGCAACTTGCGTTTCCCTAGTGGAGAACAAGTAGAATGCGTTATTGCAGACACCACTATTGGTGGTGTTGCAGATGCTGCTGCTTGTGCTGACAAATTTAAAAGAGAAGGTGTTGAAGTCTCTTTAACAGTAACTCCATGTTGGTGTTATGGCACAGAAGTTATGGATACAGATCCTTTAATGCCAAAGGCAGTTTGGGGATTTAATGGAACCGAAAGACCAGGAGCTGTTTATTTAGCTGCGGCTTTAGCAGGATATTCTCAAAAAGGATTGCCTGCTTTCGGAATTTACGGAAGAGAAGTACAAGACACAGGAGATACAAGCATTCCAAAAGATGTTGAAGAAAAATTATTGCGTTTTTCTAGAGCAGCATTAGCTGTAGCACAAATGAAAGGCAAATCGTATCTATCTATTGGTTACAGTTCTATGGGAATTGCTGGATCTATGGTCGATGTTAATTTCTTACAAGATTATTTCGGTGTTCGTGCTGAATTCGTAGAATCTGTGGAATTATTACGTAGAATGGATGAAGGTATTTACGATAAAGAGGAATTTAAAAAAGCGTTAGCTTGGACTAAAGAAAACTGTGAAGAAGGTAAAGATTGGAACAGTCCTGAAGCGCAAAAATCTGCCGAAATAAAAGAAAAAGAATGGGAAAAAGTCGTTAAAATGACGCTTATTTGTCGTGATTTAATGATTGGAAACCCTAAATTAAAAGAACTTGGTTTTGGTGAAGAATCTAAAGGACGTAATGCTATCATGGGAGGTTTCCAAGGGCAACGTCAATGGACAGATTACCAACCAAATGCCGATTTTACAGAATCTATTTTAAACTCTTCTTTCGATTGGAATGGTATTCGTCAAGCATATGTTTTCGCTACAGAAAATGACTGTTTAAATGCGGTTTCTATGTTATTCGGGCATTTATTAACCAATACTGCTCAAATATTCTCAGATGTAAGAACCTATTGGAGTCCAGAATCTGTAGAACGTGTTACAGGAAAAAAACTAACGGGTATTGCTAAAGATGGTATAATTCACTTAATCAACTCTGGCTCTACAACTTTAGATGCAACCGCACAACAAACAGATGCGGATGGCAACCCAACAATGAAGCCATTTTGGGATATTACAGAAGAGGAAGCGCAAAAATGTTTAGACAATACAAAATGGCCAGCAGCTATCGCTGAGTATTTTAGAGGCGGTGGATTCTCATCACAATTTAAAACCAAGGGTACTATGCCATTAACTATGTGCAGAATAAACTTGGTAAAAGGCATTGGGCCAGTATTACAAATAGTTGAAGGCTGGAGCGTTGAGCTACCAGAAGATATACATACGGTTTTAGACGAAAGAACAAATCCAACATGGCCAACAACTTGGTTTGTACCTAGAGTAACAGGAGAAGGTTTCTTTAAAGATGCTTACACTGTAATGGCTAAATGGGGTGCAAATCACGGCGCTATTTCTGTAGGACATATTGGTGCCGATTTAATTTCATTGGCTGCTTTATTAAGAATTCCAGTAAACATGCATAATGTTTCTGATGATGATGTTTTTCGCCCAAGCGCATGGTCTGCTTTTGGCGAAAATTTAGAATCTGCAGATTATAAAGCTTGTGAAACTTATGGACCGCTTTATGGTTTTAAGTCCTAAATTAAATGAATAGATTATTTGAGTTAGTCCTTATATTACTATTAACTTCTTATTAGTAGTAAGATTTAGTTTTCCCTTTCCTTATAGATATAATTAAAGGGAACACTTTTTCTTTTGAATTCAAATAATTACAATACTATCTGCAACCAAAATATATAATCAAACAAGGATTACATGGATGCCAAAACTTGTTATAACCGAGTTAAAGCAATCCGAATATAAAACACTAAACTTATGAAAAAAGTCATAGCCGTTTTTGATATGGGTAAAACAAATAAAAAACTCTTTTTATTTGACAAAGATTTTAATGTTGTTTATAAAAATTCTGTTCGTTTTGAAGAATGTATGGATGATGATAATTACCCGTGTGATGACATTGATGCGATTGAAAAATGGATACAATCTGAAATTAAAACCATTCAAGAAAAAAAGGAGTTTAACATTAAGGCCATTAACTTTTCTACACATGGTGCTACCTTGGTATATTTAGATGAAGCAGGACAAAGAATTACACCACTTTACAATTATTTAAAACCTTTAGAAATTGATTTTGAACCTTTATATAAAAAGAATAGTGGTGTTGCAGAATTTTCAAGAAAAACAGCATCACCTGCTTATGGCATGCTAAATTCGGGGTTACAAATGTATTGGCTAAAACAAAGTAAACCACAGTATTGGAATAAAGTAAAAACCATTTTACACTACCCACAATATCTTAGTTATTTGTTTTCTAATAAAATTACTGCCGACTTTACTTCTGTTGGTGCACATACTGCTATTTGGGATTTCGATACTATGCAATACCACGATTGGTTGGCAAAAGAAGGCATCACATTACCAGAACCAAAACCTGGAAAAAATGCTGCATTAGCTTCTGTAAATGGACAAGAAATAGCTATAGGAAAAGGACTTCATGATAGCTCCTCATCTATTATTCCTTTGTTAGAAGAAAACGAAAATTCAGATAACGAATTTATATTACTATCTACTGGCACCTGGATTATTTGTATGAATCCATTTAGTAAAGAAACACTTACAACCAATCAATTAAAAAACGATTGCCTTTGTTTTATGACTCCAGATAAAAAGCAAATAAAATCATCCATGCAGTTTTTAGGTCGTGTGCATGAAGTTAATGCTATTGCACTTAGTGAATTCTTTGGTGCAGAAAAAAATCATTATTTAGAATTATCACTCAATAAACCATTGTGCACTAGAATTTTACATAAAAACAAACATTTATTTTTCCCTAAAGAAATTGCCAAAGATTTTAAAGGCGATTTAACACAACTTAAAAACTTTGAAAGCTACGAACACGCCTATTATCAACTTATTTTCGAAATTTCACAACGTGTGCATGAAGGAATTAACCGTATATTAGATGCTAACAATAACCTTAAAGATGTTTATATTTCTGGTGGATTTAATAGAAATGACATATTTGTAGAATATCTACATCAAATGATGCCAGGGCAAAAAATTCAATTTCCAAAAGGACAAAATGCAAGTGCTTTAGGTGCAGCATTATTAATGAAAGGTTATTTGAACATATAAAAAACACTATAGAAATTATGAAAAAACTTATAACTCTAGGTGAATTTATTATTGAAAATGAATCTTCTTTTCCTTATGCAACTGGCGAACTATCTAAATTATTAAACGGCTTACGATTAGCTGGAAAAATGGTGAATCACGAAGTCAACAAAGCAGGATTAGTTGATATTATTGGTGGTGCTGGCGAAGTCAATGTACAAGGAGAAAGCCAACAAAAATTAGATGTTTTTGCGAATGACAAATTTATTCAAGCCATAAAAAACAGAGATATTGCCTGTGGAATAGTATCTGAAGAAGTAGAAGAATTTATTACTATACATGGTAGTGACAGCTCTAATAATGGAAAATATGTTGTTTTAATGGATCCTTTAGATGGTTCTTCAAATATAGATGTAAACGTATCTGTTGGTACTATTTTTTCTATTTTCAGAAGGATAACACCAATAGGCACACCAGTAGAACTTAAAGATTTTTTACAACCAGGTTCAGCTCAAGTGGCTGCTGGTTATATTGTTTACGGAACCTCAACCATGTTAGTCTATACCACAGGAAATGGAGTAAACGGTTTTACTATAAATCCTGCTCTTGGGTCTTATTATTTATCGCACCCAAACATAAAAATACCTGAATCTGGAAGTATTTACTCTGTTAACTTAGGAAATTATGTACATTTTCCAAAAGGTGTAAAAAATTATGTAAAATACTGTCAACAAGAAGAAGGGAGTCGTCCATATAGTTTAAGATATATTGGTTCTATGGTATCCGATTTTCATCGAAATATGCTAAAGGGCGGTATCTATATGTATCCTAATGATACAAAAAACAAGAAAGGCAAACTAAGACTACTTTATGAAGCTAATCCAATTGCTTTTTTAACAGAACAAGCTAACGGAAAAGCAAGTGATGGATATAACCGTATTATGGATATTGTACCATCTGAAATACACCAACGCATTCCTTTCTTTTGTGGAAGTACAAAAATGGTAGAAAAACTCGAATCTTTTTATTCCCAATAATTCTGCGTGAGAAAATATTGATATTAGTTTTAAAAAAAGCCTCTCCAATTGGAGAGGTTTTTTTTATTGAATAGCTAACCCTTCATGTTTCCACCTAGAAATTCCACCCTCTAAGTCATATATTTTTGTAAAACCAGCTTCTTCAAGTTTTTTTGCGCATTTAGCACTTCTACCTCCTGATTTACAATACAGCAAAACAGGCTTTCTTTTATCTAATTTTAATATATCTGCATCAAAAGTTGGCGAGTAAAAGTCTATATTTTGAGCTGTTTCAATATAACCAGTTTTAAACTCTTTTGGAGTTCTTACATCTACCAATTGTACTTGATCCATTTTTAAAAGCGTTTGCATTTCTTGAGTAGAAACTACTTGTATTACGCCTGAATTTTCTTCCTTACAGCTAACAATAATTAGTGTTAATACTGCAAATAATACTATCGATAAATGTTTCATGGTTCTTTAAATTAGTTAGCTACTTCTCCAGTCCACTCGCTAAATCCACCTAATAGATTTTTTGTGTTTTCAAATCCTAGTTGATTCATAATTGCACAAGCTTGAGCACTACGCCCTCCAGATCTACAATATACATAAAAGGTTTTGGTTTTGTCTAACGCTTCTACGGTACTCATAAATTCTTGCGGCTTATAAATATCTATTACAGTTGCATTAGGTATAATACCTTCTGCTGCTTCATCTTCTGTTCTAACATCTAATATTACTGCATTTTCATCTTGCAATAATTCTTCTTGCCATTGTTGTTGTGTTAAATCTGCCATTCTTATTTTTTTTTACAAAATTAGGATTTCTTTAGTTAGTAGACGAAAAAAAAACCGAAGTATTACTACTTCGGTTTTTTTTTATAAACTTTATATGCAATTTACACTTTAATAGAACATCCTATTGCTCTTGTTTCTTTCTCTTGAATTTCTTTACCAGCTAATAAAGCATCTACTGCATTTTCAACGTACTTTTTAGTTACTGCAGCTTCGTCTTGGTAATTATCGTCTATTGCTCCAATATACTTTACTTGATTTCCTTTTTTGGTTTTCTGTAAAAGATAAACATGTGGCGTTTTTGTTGCTCCATATTCTGGATATATTTTTTGCCCTTCATCCTTTAAATAAGGAAATGTAAATCCTTTTGCTTTTGCTCTAGCTTGCATAGCTTCTAAATTATCTCCTGGCTTCACATCAGTATTATTGGGCATAATTGCTATTACAGGATACCCTTTTCCTGCATATTTTTTATTTAATGCTTCTACGCGATCTTCATATGCAACAGCATAAGGACAAGTATTACAAGTAAAAACAACAATAAAACCTTTTGCTTCTTTAAAATCTGCTAAAGATACCATCTTGCCATCTATGTTTTTTAAAGAAAAATCTGTTGCAATATCTCCAACTTGATATCCAGAATTTACATTTTTTTTGTTTAGAGTAAATGCACTTACAAGCAATACAATTGCTAATGCAGAAACTATTTTAATTGACTTTTTCATAATCGTTTTTTTATTTAATAAATTTATTAACTTCCATTTTCAGTTCTTCGTAACTGAAAGATTTTTCGTAAAATTCACGTTTGTCTTTATTGTAAATAATAGTTGCTGGCAAAGCACCAGACCATGCTTCACTCACTTTTGGAATCCATGTATTAGAATCTGGATCATTTAATGCAACAACTTTAGATTGCAATTGATGCTTTTCTATAAAAGGTATTAGTTTTTTCTCATACTGTTTCGGAAAATCTAAACTAACCAACAGTACCTCTACATTTTTATCCTTATAGGTTTTATTTATTTCTTCAAAATGTGGCAATTCTTTAATGCAAGGTGCACACCAAGTTGCCCAGAAATTAATAACATAAACTTTATCGTCTGTACTATTTAAAAACTTTTCAAATGCATCAAAATTATACACATCCACATTAGGCTTTTCCTTTAAAGCATTTTCATGCACTAGATTGGAAGAAACCTCTTGAACTTTGCTTTCTTGCTTACAACTAACCACCACAAAAAATACAATAAATAAAATTCTTAAATCCATAACTATAAAATTATACATTATATAATAAGTGTAAGACTTGTTTAACAAAACTTTAATTTGATTTTTATACTTCTTTAAAACCATTAAAAATCAAAAAATTTTATTTAACTTAGACATAAACACTAATATTACTAGTTAAGATTCGATTAATAGCTAACAATTTTCTCTTTACAAACTAGTAACAACACAAACTACCATGAAAATGGTAGTTTTTTTTTATAAAAGATTGCCAGTTTATATTTAGATTTATATCTTTGAAATAAATTAAGAACAATTGAACACAATTTTAAATAATACTTGGTGGTGGAATTCTCGAAACGCAACATTCGTGAACTAATCCTATTCCGTATATTTAACTAAAAATATCAAAAAAGGCTTGTCATTCACGACAAGCCTTTTTTTAATTTATAACAGCAATGAAAACATTCAGTCTTTATACACATTATAAAAAAATATTAGCAGATACAATTACTCCTGTTAGCATTTACTTAAAAATAAGAGATAAATATCCTAACAGTATTTTATTAGAGAGTAGTGATTATCATGCCAACGATAATAGTTTCTCTTATATATGTTTCAACCCAATTGCTTCTATTAAAGTAGAAAATAACGAAATAGAACAATATTTCCCAGACGGAAGTTTCAAAAAAAACTACACAAAAAACATTTCTTTAACCGAAGAAATACACAAATTCACACAGCGTTTTAAAGTAAATTCTGAAGAAAATTTCAAATTTATAAACAATGGTATTTTTGGCTATACAGCTTATGATGCTGTAAAGTATTTTGAAGATGTAGAGATTTCAAAAAAAGAAAACTCCATTGAAATTCCAGAGATCTATTATGCCGTTTATCAAAACATAATAGCTATCAATCATCATAAAAACGAAGCTTATATTTTTGCGCACTGTTTTGATAACAATCAAAATAACATAAATGAAATTCTTCAACTTATAAAGGCAAAGAATTTTGCTTCTTATAAGTTTTCAAAAAATGGAGAAATCACATCAAACCTTAGCGACGAAGAATATAAATCGCATGTAGAATTAGCTAAAAAGCATTGTGCAAGAGGAGATGTTTTTCAATTGGTACTATCTAAAAAATTCTCACAAAAATATAAAGGTGATGAATTTAATGTATATCGCGCTTTACGAAACGTTAACCCTTCCCCTTACTTGTTTTATTTTGATTATGGCGACTTTAAAATTTTTGGAAGCTCGCCAGAAGCACAATTAATCGTTTCTAATGGTAAAGCTGAAATACACCCAATTGCTGGAACTTTTAAACGTACTGGAAACGATGAAAAAGATGCAGAACTAGCAAAAAAACTAGCTATAGATGATAAAGAAAACGCAGAACATGTGATGCTAGTCGATTTAGCTAGAAATGATTTAAGTAGAAACGGAAGCCAAGTAAAAGTAGAAACCTACAGAGAAGTACAATTTTTTTCTCACGTTATTCATTTAGTAAGTAAAGTAATTGGTAAAAAACACGACCATGTTTCTACCATGCAAGTGGTTGCAGATACTTTTCCTGCAGGAACATTAAGTGGTGCTCCAAAACACAAAGCCATGCAACTTATTGAAAAATATGAAAAAACTAGTCGAGCTTTCTACGGTGGAGCCATAGGCTTTATGGATTTTGAAGGTAATTTTAACCATGCAATTATGATTCGAACTTTCTTAAGTAAAGACCACGAATTACATTGGCAAGCAGGCGCTGGAATAGTTTCTAAATCCAGTGCAGAAAACGAATTACAAGAAGTATATAATAAACTAGGCGCATTAACTAAAGCTATAGAATTAGCAGAAAGAATTGACAGATGAAAATAAAAGTATTAGTAATAGATAACTACGATAGCTTTACCTACAATTTAGTACACTATTTAGAAGATTTAAATTGTGAAGTAACGGTAAAACGAAACGACAAACTTACGATAGAAGAAGTGGATGCATATAACAAAATTGTACTTTCTCCTGGGCCTGGAATTCCAGAAGAAGCCGGTTTATTAAAAGACATCATTAAAACCTATGCGCCTACAAAAAGCATTCTAGGTGTCTGCTTAGGCCAACAAGCCATTGGTGAGGTCTTTGGAGGTTCTTTAATTAACCTTGATAATGTTTTTCACGGAGTTGCTACGGAAGTAAAAATAACCGTAAATGATGAATCCCTATTTAAAGGATTAGAAAAGGTATTCCACGTTGGCAGATATCATTCTTGGGTTGTAGATACAAATTTACCTGAAACATTAGAAGCTACTTCCTTTGATGAAAACGGACAAATCATGTCGCTTCGTCACAAAATATATGATGTACGTGGTGTGCAATACCATCCAGAATCTGTTTTAACACCAAACGGAAAAAAAATATTAGAGAATTGGGTGAATAATTAGTAAGCGATTTTCGGATGTAGTAAGTAGTACTTACTCCTATGAATTTTGAAATAAAAAATAGTATCGAGAAGAAATCCAAAGTTCTAGATATAAAATTGTAGCAAATTCAATTTCACTCGAACTGACGAAAATAAAGTAACACAAATTCAATTTAAAAGATTTCCGCCTTCGCGGAAATGATAAATAAAAATTTATCAATGAAACAAATACTAAACAGACTAATAAACCATGAAAACATCTCTACAGAAGAGGCGAAACAGGTTTTAGTTAACATCTCTAAAGGCGATTATAACCAAAGTCAAATCGCATCTTTTTTAACCGTTTATATGATGCGAAGCATTACTCTTGAAGAATTAAAAGGTTTTAGAGATGCATTATTAGAGTTATGTATTCCTATAAACTTATCAAACTATAATGCTATCGATTTATGTGGTACTGGTGGAGACGGAAAAAACACTTTCAACATTTCAACCTTAGCATCCTTTGTAACAGCTGGAGCTGGAGTTCACGTTGCGAAACATGGTAATTACGGTGTGTCATCTGCTTCTGGGTCTTCTAATGTAATGGAAGCTATAGGGATAAGATTTTCAAATAAAGAAAACTTCTTAAAACAGTCTATTGAAGAAGCAGGAATTTGTGTTTTACATGCTCCTTTATTTCATCCTGCAATGAAAAACGTTGCTCCAATTCGTAAAGAACTTGGTGTTAAAACCTTCTTTAACATGTTAGGACCAATGGTAAATCCATCGTTTCCTAAAAACCAATTAGTAGGTGTTTTTAATTTAGAATTACAGCGTCTTTATGGCTATTTATACCAAGAAACAGACAAAAACTATAGTATTGTACATGCATTAGATGGTTATGATGAAATTTCTTTAACGGGAAATACTAAAATTATTTCAAATGCTTCAGAAACCATGTTAAGACCAAAAGATTTAAACGTCGAACAAATAAATCAAAGCGATATTTTTGGAGGAAAAACAGTTAAATCTTCCGCTAAAATATTTTTAAATGTTATAAAAGGAAAAGGAACTGAAGCTCAAAACAATGTGGTTTGTGCAAATGCAGGTTTAGCAATTGCTACTGCAAAACAAATAGATCATAAAACAGGATTTGAACAAGCTAAAGAATCGTTATTAAGCGGAAAAGCAAAAAAGAGTTTAGATGCATTAATAGAATTAAGCAAATAACTTTTCACTGCTCGCAGTCTGTGTTCCCTATTCCTACTTATACGGAACACTGAAAAACAAATACTGAATACTAATAAATGGACATATTAACAAAAATAACAAACGACAAACGCATCGAAGTAAACCTTCGAAAGCAACTCGTACCAACCAAACAATTAGAACAATCTATTTTGTTTAAAAGGCAAACCATTTCCTTAGCAAGCAAATTAAAAAATAGTACCACAGGAATCATTGCAGAACACAAACGCCGTTCGCCCTCCAAACAAGTAATAAACCATGATTTAAACGTTTTTGATGTAGCAAAAGGATATGAAAACGCAGGAGTTTGTGGCATGTCTGTTTTAACAGATGGCAAATATTTTGGAGGAAGCTTAGACGATTTACTTACAGCAAGAGCAAGTTGTAATTTACCGTTACTTCGTAAAGAATTTATCATCGATATGTATCAAATTTTAGAAGCCAAAGCTTATGGAGCAGATGTTATTTTATTAATAGCTGCCATTCTTTCAAAAAAAGAAATTAAGCAATTTTCAGAATTTGCAAAAAGCTTATCTTTAGATGTCCTTTTAGAAGTACATAATGTAGAAGAATTACAAAAATCGATCATGCCAAGCTTAGACATGTTAGGTGTAAATAATAGAAATTTAAAAACATTTGAAGTCAACCTTGAAACCAGTAAATTGCTAAGTGAACAAATTCCTAACGACTTTGTAAAAGTATCAGAAAGTGGTATTAGCTCTGTAGATGCTATTAAACAATTACAACCTTATGGCTACAAAGGTTTTTTAATAGGTGAGAACTTTATGAAAACAGAAAACGCAGGTAAAAGTGCTAAGACATTTATAAATAATTTAAACAAATAAGTTTGTCATTCCGTACTTGATGCGGAATCCATTCTATATAAAACTAAGTATGAATAAGATTTCCGTTTTCACGGAAATGAAAATAAGATTTTCAATGAAACTAAAAATATGCGGAATGAAATCCGAAAACAACATTTTAGATGTTGCAGAAATACAACCAGACTATCTTGGTTTTATATTTTATGAAAAATCACCAAGATTCTTAAATACAGAAATCCCAGAAATACCGGAAAGCATTGAAAAAATAGGCGTTTTTGTAAATGCTTCACTTAATTATATTGTAGATAAAATAGAAACTTATAATTTACAAGGCGTGCAATTACACGGAAATGAATCTCCAGAATTTTGCGAACAGTTAAAGGAATATGACGTAATAGTTATCAAAGTCTTTTCTGTAAAAAATCAATTCGATTTTAGTGTCTTAGAAGCCTATGAAGATGTTTGCAAATATTTTCTTTTTGATACTAAAGGAAAAGAACCTGGAGGAAATGGATATCCTTTTAATTGGAATGTATTTAAAAAATACCCTTCCAAAAAACCATATTTTTTAAGCGGAGGAATTGGTCCAGACGAAATAGATGCATTACTACTATTTCTAAAGCGTCCAGAATCTGATTTATGTTGTACACTCGATTTAAATAGCAAATTTGAAAATTCACCGGGAATAAAAGACCTTCGTAAACTAAAAGAATTCAAACACCAATTGGCTATTAACAACTATATCCGTTAGAGATACAATATTTTAAAACATGAATTATAACATCAACGAAAAAGGATACTACGGCGAATTTGGAGGTGCATACATTCCAGAAATGTTGTATCCAAATGTAGAAGAGTTACGTCAAAACTATTTAAAGGTGATGGCAGAACCAGAATTTCAAAAAGAGTTTAATCAACTTTTAAAAGATTATGTTGGTAGACCTTCTCCACTCTATTTTGCCAAACGTCTTTCTAAAAAATACAATACGAAAGTATATTTAAAACGTGAAGATTTAAATCATACAGGAGCGCATAAAATCAACAATACTATTGGTCAGATTTTAATGGCAAAACGCTTAGGAAAACATAGAATTATTGCCGAAACTGGTGCAGGACAACATGGTGTTGCCACAGCAACCGTTTGTGCTTTAATGGGTCTAGAGTGTATTGTTTATATGGGTGAAATCGATATTGCCAGACAAGCACCTAATGTTGCAAGAATGAAAATGTTGGGCGCAACTGTAGTTCCTGCATTATCCGGAAGCCGCACACTTAAAGACGCAACAAACGAAGCGATAAGAGATTGGATTAACAACCCCGTAGACACGCATTATATTATTGGAAGTGTCGTAGGACCACACCCCTATCCAGACATGGTTGCCCGTTTTCAAGCAGTCGTTTCCGAAGAAATACAATGGCAACTACAAGAACACGAAGGTAAAACCAATCCAGATTATGTAGTCGCTTGTGTTGGAGGAGGCAGTAATGCTGCTGGAGCATATTATCATTTTTTAGAAAATACAGATGTAAAACTTATTGCTATTGAAGCTGCTGGTTTAGGAGTAGATTCTGGCGAAAGTGCCGCAACTTCCGTATTAGGAAAAGAAGGTATTATTCATGGTAGTAAAACCTTATTGATGCAAACTAATGACGGACAAATTACAGAGCCTTACTCTATTTCTGCAGGCTTAGATTATCCAGGCGTTGGCCCAATGCATGCCCATTTATACAAAACAGGCCGTGCAGAATTTATTGCCATTACAGATGACCAAGCCATGAACGCAGGATTAGAATTATGTAAGTTAGAAGGGATTATCCCAGCCATTGAGAGTTCACATGCTTTAGCTGTTTTCGAGCAAAAAAAGTTTCAACCAGAAGATGTAGTAGTACTAAGTCTTTCGGGTCGTGGCGATAAAGATTTACAGAATTATATAGACTATTTTAAATTTTAAAATAATAATTATGGCGTTACCACAAGGGTCAGGCTGTCTAGGCTCGCTATCAAAGATGAGCTCAAACAAACCTTTCCATCCTTAACGCAACAACCTCATTTATTATAAAAACCCAAACGAAAAGAACACCAAGTCACCTTGTTTTACAAAATGACAAATAAAAAAATATTATGAATCGCATTCCAACAAAACTTAAAGAAGACAAGAAGTTACTTTCTATATATTTCACAGCTGGTTACCCAAGTCTAGACGACACTACAACCATTATTCAAAATCTAGAAAAAAGTGGTGTAGACATGATAGAAATTGGCTTGCCTTTTAGTGATCCATTAGCAGATGGACCAACCATTCAAGCAAGTTCAACTCAAGCTCTAAAAAACGGAATGACTACCGAAGTGCTTTTCGATCAGTTAAAAGATATTCGTAAAACAGTTTCAATTCCGTTAATAATCATGGGGTATTTTAACCCAATGCTGCAATATGGTGTAGAAGATTTCTGTAAAAAATGCCAAGAGATTGGAATTGACGGATTAATAATTCCGGATTTACCGGTTGATGTATACCACGAACAGTACAAAGCTATTTTTGAAAAATACGGAATAATCAATGTATTTCTAATTACTCCGCAAACTAGTATGGAACGTATTCATTTTATAGATTCTATATCTAATGGTTTTATATATATGGTAAGTAGCGCTAGCGTAACAGGTAGTAGTTCTGGCTTTGGAGAAGAACAAACCAACTACTTTAAACGCATTGCAGATATGCAACTTAACAACCCGCAAGTTATTGGTTTTGGTATTTCAAATAATGAAACATTTATACAAGCAACTGCACATGCAAAAGGAGCAATTATTGGTTCCGCATTTATAAAACATCTAACCAATAAAGGAGTTTCACAAATAGACAGTTTTGTAAAAAATATTCTTAATTAAATCATGAAACTACTAAACGACTGGAAAATAATTATTATGCTATGCCTTACTTTAGGTTTAGCTCCATTTCTTCCAGAGCCGCATTTTTTTGGTAAAATAAAATGGCTATTGGGTGGCGCTAGTAGTATGCAACCAATGGACTGGTTTGATCTTGTTTTACATGGATTTCCTTTTATATTACTTTTACGATTAATTATATTAAAACTAGTTTCAAAAAATGCCACTTAACATTGTACTCATAGAACCCGAAATACCAAATAATACCGGAAATATTGGCCGACTAGCCTTAGCTTCTGGATCTAATTTACATTTAGTAAAACCTTTTGGTTTCGAAATTACAGACACTCGTTTAAAACGTGCAGGATTAGATTATTGGCAACATTTAAATCTTCATTATTACGAGAACATTGACGATTTTCTCTCTAAAAACAAAGATGCCAATATGGTCTTTTTATCTAGTCATGGTACAAAGAAGCATTGGGATATTACCTTTAAAGACAATATGTTTTTGATCTTTGGAAAAGAATCTGCTGGCTTACCAAAAGCACTTACAGAAAAGAATGAAGATAAGCTTTTTAAAATCCCGTTATATAGCGAACATGTTAGAAGCTTAAACTTAGCAAATGCGGTAAGTATTGTTATTTACGAAGGCTTACGCGGTTTGCAGTAATTTGGAATATTAACTTTCTAACAAAAATATTAAAACGCCTTTATCAGCAATAAAACAAAAACTCTAAAAACATTAGGTTCTTGCTTTCTCGCCAATTTATTACATTCTTTCAGGAACCTGAACACCTAATAGTCCAAATGCATTCTTAATCGTATTTGCTACTACGTAAGCTAGTTGTACTCGAAACACTTTTTCATTTTGAGTATTAGCTCCTAGAATAGATACATTTTGGTAAAAAGAGTTAAACTCTTTTACTAAGTCATAAGTGTAATTTGCAATTAAAGCCGGACTATGATTGTCTGCTGCATTTTGTATAACTTCTGGAAACAATTGTAATTGCTTTACTAGCTCTTTTTCTTTATCGTGCAGAGCGACCTCTACTGTACTCGATAAAACAACATCGTCTAAGTTTGCCTTACGCAAAATAGATTGTATTCTAGCGTATGTATATTGAATAAAAGGACCTGTGTTACCTTGAAAATCGATAGAACTTTTTGGATCGAATAAAATTCGTTTTTTAGGATCTACTTTTAAGATATAATATTTTAATGCACCAAGACCGATAGTTTTATAAAGCTCTTGTTTTTCAGCTTCCGAATAGTTTTCCAGTTTTCCTAACTCTTGAGATATTTCTCCTGCAGTAGTGGCCATTTCTACGATTAAATCATCGGCATCCACAACAGTTCCTTCTCTACTTTTCATTTTTCCAGAAGGTAAATCTACCATTCCATAACTTAAATGAAAAAGGTTTTTAGCCCAATCGAACCCAAGTTTTTTCAGAATTAAAAACAACACTTGAAAGTGATAATCTTGCTCGTTACCTACCGTATAAACCATTCCTCCAACATCTGGGTAGTCTTTAACACGTTGTATAGCAGTACCAATATCTTGCGTCATATAAACGGCAGTCCCATCACTACGCAATACAATTTTTTCGTCTAAACCATCGTCTGTTAAGTCACACCAAACAGAACCATCTTCTTTACTAAAGAAAACTCCTGTTTTCAAACCTTCGGCAACAAATTCTTTTCCTAATAAATAGGTTTCACTTTCATAGTAAAGTGTATCAAAATCTACTCCTAAATTTTTATAAGTAATATTAAAACCGTCATAAACCCAAGTATTCATTTTGGTCCAAAGCGCAACCACTTCTTCATCTCCTGCCTCCCATTTTATGAGCATTTCTTGCGCTTCTAATAAAATTGGTGCATTCTTTTTGGCTTCGTCTTCGGTTTGCCCTTTAGCAATTAAGTCTTTAATTTCTTTTTTATATTCTTGATCAAATTTCACATAATAATTACCAACTAACTTATCCCCTTTTAAGCCAGTACTTTCTGGAGTTTCATTATTACCAAAACGTTGCCAAGCCAACATACTTTTACAAATATGAATACCTCTGTCATTAATAATCTGTGTTTTGTACACTTTTTTACCAGCAGCTTTTATTATTTCGGCAACACTATATCCTAATAAGTTATTTCGAACATGACCTAAATGCAACGGTTTATTTGTGTTAGGCGAAGAATATTCTACCATAACAGCTTTTTCATTTACAGAAGGTGCTACAAAACCAAAAGTAGTATTCGTTTTAATGCTATTAAAAAATTCTCTATAATATCCATCTTCAATTTCCACATTTAAAAAGCCTTTAACCACATTAAATGCTTTAACATTTGCAACATTTTCAACCAAATAATTACCTATAGCTTCACCAATCTGCATAGGGTTTCCTTTTATTACGCGTAACATAGGAAAAACTACAACAGTAATATCTCCAGCAAACTCTTTTCTAGTTGCTTGAAATTCTACAGTTTCTAATGCAACTTTATAAATAGAATTAATTGCTTGTTTTATATGATTTGTTAAAGTGTCTTGAAGGCTCATTTTACTTTTCATTTTAAGGATGCAAATATAGTATATTATTGCCGAAAAAATTTGCTTATAAATAGAAACTAAAATACAAATAACTATAAATTTTGGCTTTTTTAAGGAGTGAAAATGGATACCATTTGTCCTTATTATTAGTGTTTTGCCTTTTAAAATATAGCATGCCAAAATAAAAGCTCACTTTATCTAATTTTTATGCATTAAATCGCATTAATTAGTTTATTAAATCTGTTTTATTGAGTTTTGCCTTAATAGAATTAAATCCTATCCCTAAAAAACTGGATAATTCTTTAATAACTTTTAACTAATTATAATTTAACAAAGTGTTTTTGATTCCCTCAAAAAAGACTCTTAGTTGATACCTTACTGTTGTAAATGTATTAAATGAGGAAACTGATTACTCTTATTTTTTGTTTTAGTGTGCTTTTAGGCTTCTCGCAAGACGAGGATCTTGACAATCTCACTATTCAACTAGCTTTTCAGAAACCTGACACTACAAAGGTTAATACCTCTTTACAAATAATTAAGTTATTATACCACACTAAAGATTACAGTAAAGCGCTACAATTTATTAGAGAAAGTGAAAAACTATCTAATGACTTAAATTACAAGGCAGGTATTGCTGAAATCACCTATTACAAAGCTTTAATTTTTGCAAAAAAAGAAGATTATATTAATGCAATTGAAAACTACACAAAGTCAAAAGAACTTTACATTTCTTTAGCTGACACACTAGGTATTGCAAAAATTAATAATAGCATTGGTTTGATTGAGATTGCAAGAGGAAACTATGACAAAGGATTACAGTTTTCGCTTTCTTCTATAGACATCCTTGAAAAACGTGATTTAAAGAATGAACTTTGTGATGCTTACAGAAATTTAGCTACTGCATACTACAAAATGAAGGTTTATGATCAAGCTATAATATTTTATAAAAAAACTCTTGATTTACAAGAAAGCCTTGGTTACCAGGAAGAAATTATAGTTACCAGTAAAAACCTAGGGGATTTATTTTATCACAAGCAAGACTACCAAAAAGCAATTTATCATTATAATAATGTACTTACTAGTATTGACG
The DNA here is from genome assembly GCF_030547245.1 of Oceanihabitans sp. 2_MG-2023. GTDB lineage: Bacteria > Bacteroidota > Bacteroidia > Flavobacteriales > Flavobacteriaceae > Oceanihabitans. The sequence goes on along the minus strand of NZ_JAUOQT010000006.1, from coordinate 123,282 downwards.
AAGATGACTCTGAGCTAAGAGGGGATGTGTTAACTAATATAGGACGCTCTTATCTTGCCCTTAACAATCTAGATCAAGCTAAAGAATATGTAACACAAGGACTAAGATTAAACAGAAGAATTAATAATGACAAAGGTGTTTTAATAGGTCTTAATACAGCTGGAGAATTATATTTAAGAGAAAAAAAACCAATAGTTGCAGAGCGCTTGCTTTATGAAGCAACGACAATAGCAAGAAAGTTAAAGGACGACAATGAGCTAATAAAAAACTACGGTTTACGAGCAAAACTAGATTCTGTAGAAAGTAATTTTAAACTAGCTTATATTTGGCAAAAAAGGTACTTCGAGCTTAAAGAAAAAGTTAAAAACCAACAACAACAAGAAGCTTCTCATGCTTCCTTAATAAAAGAACCTATTGTAGTTCCTTTAGAAAAGCAAGATTTAAACATTAATAATAATGTAGTAAATCAAGAATTAATAAGTAAACACGAAGAAGAAAAGAAAGCTAATCAAGAAGAGATAAGTAGATTAAAACTTATTTTTTACTCTTTACTTCTCGCTTTACTCGTGGTGTCTACTTTTTTAATTTTAATCTACTTAAAAAGGAACAACAGTATAAAATATACTAAAGAATTAGAAGACAAAAACAAGCAAATTAATATACAAAACGAAGCCATTTTAAATCAAACTAAAAACCTTGAAGATATTAATACAGTAAAAGACAAACTGTTTTCAATTGTATCTCATGACTTAAAAGACTCCCTTACTTCTATTAAAGGGTTTATAGATTTACTTAAAGATGGATCCCTAAGTAAAGCAGAATTCAACCATTTATTACCAGAATTAAGCGAAAACGCAAATAATGCATCTTTACTTTTATTTAATCTTTTAAATTGGTCGAAATCACAAATGCAGTCCTTAGAATCTAAACCTAGCCTGTTTGATGTACAAGAAGTGTTTTTAGATAAATTAAAACTTATCGAACAAAAAACAGAAAATAAAAACATTAAGATAGAAGATAACTCTTTACGCGATTTTGTTTATGCAGACAAAAGTATGGTAGAAATTATTATTCAAAATCTACTTACTAATGCCGTTAAGTTTTGTAAATCTGGAGATACCATAACGATAAAAAACAACATCAGCAACGGAAACACTTTAATTAGTATAGGAGATACAGGAGTTGGTATTTCTAAAGAAAACCAAGACCAATTATTTAAAAATAATTCTTTTACAACCATTGGTACTAAAAACGAAAAAGGTACGGGATTAGGTTTAACTATTTGTAAAGAACTAGTAGAACTCAATCATGGTAAAATTTGGGTAGAAAGCACCGAAGATATTGGTAGTACTTTTTATGTAGAATTACCAAAAACAAATCCTTCAGGAGGTGTTTAATTTTTAGGCAAAAACACTTCTGCCATCATACAACGTGCACTACCACCACCACAAGATTCAATTGTATCTAAACTACTACTAACAATTTCGCTATGTTTAGTAATCATTTTAATTTGAGCAGGAGTTAAACTATCATGAGCTGCTTGACTCATAACTAAAAAACGCTTATCCTCTTTCCCTCTTACTTGTAGCATATTACCAGCAAAACTACTTACTTGTTCTTCGGTTATACGTATAACTTCTTTACCGCTTTCTTGTAAATGTTTAACTACGTTTTTACGTTCTTTTTTATCGTCTATAGCATCTAAACAAATTACAGCAAAAGTTTCTGCAAGACACATCATTACATTAGTATGGTATATAGCTTCTCGTTTGCCATTTACAGTTTGATTAGCTGTAAATATTATTGGATTATATTCAAAATCTTCACAAAATTCTATAAATAATTCTTCATCTGCACGTGCAGATAATGCACAATAAGCAATACTATTTTTCCGATCTAAAAGAATACTTCCTGTTGCTTCTAAAAAAACGCCTTCTTCCTCTGCGCTTGTATAGTCTACAATATTTTCAATAACAAAGCCTTCTTTTTCTAATGCTAACAAAACATCTTCTCTTCTTTCATTTCTTCTATTTTCTGCAAACATTGGATAAATACCAACGGTTCCGTTTTCATGAAAAGAAATCCAATTATTAGGAAAAATAGAGTCTGGAGTATCAAATTCTTCCGTATCACTTATAACAACAACATGAACCCCTTTATCTCGTAGTTTTTCTACAAAAGTATCAAACTCTTTCTGGGCTTTTACATTTTCTGTTTCTGGCAATATACCATCTGCTTCTTTTTGATAATAATTATTTACTGCAGTTTGCTCATTCCTCCTAAAATTAATAGGACGAATCATTAATATTGTATTTGTGGTTTGTTGCATGTTTTTTTTGGGTCTATAAAGAATTTAGTCTCTAATTAATGGCATGGTACTACAGCGAAGTAATCCTTCTTGTTTGGATATTTCGGCGTAGGGAACTTCTTCAACAGTAAATCCGTTTTCTCGAAGCCAAGTGTTTAAACGTGTGAAGTTTTTTTCTGAAATCACTACATCTTCAGAAATGGAAAACACATTACTATTCATGTTATACATTTCTTCTTTTGTTATTAGGAAACAATTTTCTTTACCGAAGAAATTTAACAACCATTCATATTCTTCTTCTTCAAGAAACCCTTCCTTATGTAGGATTGCTTTATTGGTTCCTAATGGCTGAAAACAGCAATCTAAATGTAAGGCATTATCCCTTGGGTTTGTTTGCGATTTTCTTAAATTAAAAGACTTTACTATTTTATTAGGAAATGTGTTTTCTATGAATGCCACACCTTCTATGTTGGTTCTAGCAACAATATAATCTGCATAATCCGCTTCTCTATAGGTACCAACAAAAATATAATCATTCCAAGGCATTACATCTCCTCCTTCAATATGAACTTCTTCTGGTGGTCGAATTACTTTATCTGGATCAATTTGATCTACCACGTATTTTATAGCGTCTAATTCGTTTTCTCTATCTGGTAAAATATTGGCTTTTACAAAAACATCATCAATTACAAAAGCTATATCTCTTGCGAATATTTGATTACAATCTTTTATTAATTCTGGCCTATATATAGTAACATCATATTTTTTAAAAACGGATGCAACAGCTTCCATTTCTTTTACCATATCTTCTTCTATTGGGTAAGTTCCTTGTTTAATATGATAGGCTGATTTAGGATCGTAAGCTTCTTCCAAACTTGGTGTTGGCCCATTACTTTTTGCAATACCTAAAACAACTGCTCTTAATCTTGATGTTTCGTTTTTTACGTTTAGTTTTAACATGATGTAAATATATAAAAAAGCTCCATAATTTCTTATGAAGCTTTTTTACAGATTAAGTTATTAATCTTATCTGTTTTTAATGTCTTTAAAAGCTCTACTATTTTCTCCAATATATATTTGTCTTGGTCTACCAATTGGTTCTTTACGTAAACGCATTTCACGCCATTGCGCAATCCAACCTGGCAATCTACCTAATGCAAACATTACAGTAAACATATCTGTAGGAATCCCCATAGCTCTATAAATAATACCAGAATAGAAATCTACATTTGGATATAATTTTCTATCCACAAAATATTTATCTTCTAGTGCTTCTTTTTCTAGTCCTTTTGCTATATCTAAAATTGGATCTTCTACACCAAGATCTCCTAGAACCTCGTCTGCAGCTACTTTTATAATTTTTGCTCTTGGGTCGAAATTTTTATATACTCTATGTCCAAAGCCCATTAAACGGAAAGGATCACTCTTGTCCTTAGCTTTAGCCATATATTTTTTTGTATCTCCATCATCCTCTTCAATACCACTTAACATTTCTAAAACTGCTTGATTTGCGCCACCGTGTAATGGTCCCCAAAGTGCAGAAATACCCGAAGAAATAGAAGCAAATAAACCAGTGTGTGCAGAACCTACTATACGCACTGTAGAAGTAGAACAGTTTTGCTCGTGATCTGCATGTAAAATTAATAGCTTATCTAAGGCATTAACTAAAATGGAACTTTGTTTATATTCTTCGTTTGGTTTTTCAAACATCATTTTTAAGATGTTTTCTACATAACCTAACGAGTTGTCTCCATAATTTAATGGCAGGCCTTGTTTTTTACGCATTGTCCATGCTACTAACACAGGAAATTTACCTAGAATTCTAACTACACTTTTGTACATATCCTCTTCTGAATCTACATTTACAGAAGAAGGATTAAATGCTGTTAATGCACTTGTTAAAGAAGATAGTACTCCCATTGGATGTGCAGATTTAGGGAATGCATCTAATATTTTTTTTATGTCATCATCTACAACCGACTGGGCTTTTATGTCTGAATGAAATTTTTCTAATTCTACTTTAGTTGGTAATTCACCAAAAATAAGCAAGAATGCTACTTCAAGGAAATCTGCTTTTTCTGCTAATTCTTCAATAGAATAACCTCTATATCTTAAAATACCTTCTTCTCCATTTAAAAATGTGATAGCACTTTCGCATGCTCCTGTATTTTTATAACCTGGATCTATAGTTGTTATTCCACTTGTTGCTCCTCTTAAGGTTTTAATATCTATAGCAACTTCGTTTTCTGTACCTACAATTAAAGGAAATTCATACTTTTTTCCATCAATCTCTAATGTAGCTGTTTTTGACATATTTATATTTGAGTATTATTTTGTTTTGCGGAATGCTAAATTACGAAAAATCACACGATTATTAAAGCGAAGTGACAAAGGTTTTTTTAATAGGATTATTATTAAAATTTATGGCACAAAAAAAACGCTTATTTTGTCAATAAGCGTTTTTTTTTAAGTCAAATAATATTGGTTTATTCTTTTATAATTTTAAACGTTTTATTTTTTCCATTAACAGATACTTTTAAAAAGTAAATACCACTTTCTAGCTTAGACATATCATATTCTAGATGTGTACCTTCTATGCTATTGGTTTTAAAATTTTCTACAGACTGCCCTAAAAGGGAGTATAAATTTAAGGTGTATTCTTCATTTTCATTTAAACCTTCAATATTGAAATAATTGTTTACAGGATTAGGATATACACGAATACCATTAAAGGCACTAAAGTTGTCTACTCCCAGTGTAAAAGTAATATAAGTATAGTCGGAAACTCCATATTCATTATATGCTTGAACTCTAAAATTATATTGAGTACCTGTAACTAAATTATTAACTAGTTGACTATAATCACTATCTACATTATTAGCAAAAATGGTATAGGTTTCAAGTGAATCCATATTTTCTAAAGTAAACCCTTGATTACAAGCAGTACTCGTTGTGTTCCAATTAAATTCAATTCCATCAATGCTTTCCGTATAGGTTAACGTAGGAATATTATCTGGGTTTGTACAAAGTTCAAAAACTGCTGTTAATGTTGTTTCTTCTTCTGGAATTAAATATAAATCATTAGTAACTGTCTCAGACCAATAGTTTAATCTATATACACCATCGGTACCATTAACTGTTTGTGAAGGAGCTCCTATAGGCAACCTTAAGTGTTCTACAAATGTTTCTGTAAATGGTGTAACTATTCCAGGGCCATCAATACTCACTTCAAGTCCTGCAGGTTGTGTTGCAAAAGTAATATCGGTTTTTAAAGGAAAAACTTCAGCAAATCCTTCAGATTCTTGATCAATATCATCTGTAACTTTAGCTATAATTTTATACCACACATCAGAAGCTATTTCGCCTACATCTGGAATAACAAAAGTTCCGCTATCTACTCCAGTTGCAAATGCTGGCCCATCATGTAAATGATCGTTATGATGAAACTCAACAAACCAAGTATAATTTGATGCAGGTATTACGCCCATTTCTGGATCGGTAGCAGTAGCTGAAAAATTGATAGTTTCTCCTGCTTGGTACATACTTCCATTTACGGGAGAGGTAGCTGTTACAGTAACTGTTGCTGATTCATTAAAGGGAATTACTGTTAATTCAAAAGTTTCACTCCAAACTTCTCCATAAGAATTAAATACTCTAGCCTGATATGTACCTGCACTAGCCATTGTGGTAGTCCATATTCTATAAATAGCAGCGTTTGGTGCATTAGAGATAATAGTTCCATTCTTATACCATTGGTAAGTTAAATCTGGAGCACCAGCAGCAACAACATTAAAAGTAGTTCTCTCTCCGTCCATAGTTACAGTATCTTCTTCTTGTTGAATTATAACAGGTATATCTGTATCTGTATACTCAATCTTATATAAGATATTATCTATTCTACTAAAAAAGTATAAATAACCATCTGGACTTGTTGTAAGGTAAATTCCACCTCTAGGAATCCCTGTAGCAAAAGTTTCTCTTGTACTTGTTAAATCGTGAATATGAGTATGACCATCTGTAAGATCATCATAAGGGTCTACTATATTAATCCATTGATTAGAAAATTCTAAAAAGAAATATTTATTTACATATTCGTTAGGATATTTTGGCACTAATGGATCATAGAAAGCTCCTCCTGTAATAGCATAACCTGTTATATCATTTACAACACCTGGATGCGCATAAGCATAAGAAGGTTCATCGTAAATAGAAGTTGCAGTACTATTTGGTCCTTCTTCATTTGGCCATCCAAAATTTCTATTTGCTACAGTAGCGTTATTAATTTCTTCCCAAGCTACTTGCCCTACATCATTTATATAAATTGTATTAGTTGCTTTATGAATAGCCATTGTATATGGGTTTCTCAATCCAATTCCCCAAAACAAATCACTAACTCCTCCACTACCATAATATGGGTTGTCTGTTGGAATAGTACCATCTTTATTAATACGTAATACTTTTCCATGGGTAGTATTGATGTCTTGTGCATTATTTGGGATACTATTATCACCAGTTGTAGTAAATAAATGACCAGCATCATCAAAAACGATAGCCCCCCCAACATGCCATCTATATAAAATGGGACTTAATTCTAAAAGCACTAGCTCTGAAGATAAATCGAAAACACCATTAGAATAGTTAAATCTAGAAACTACATTATTTGTTGATTCTTCTACTGTATATGTAATATAGACGTATGGAGAACTTGGATAATCTGGATCTACAGCAATAGAAGCTAACCCTCTATCTCCACTTATTGTGGAATTTATTGTTGGTATATAAACTATTGGTTCTGCAGAAGTAACTCCATTTTCATGCAAGTATATTTCTCCATTTTGCTTTGCTATTAGGATATTGTTTTCATCTATAAAAGCAAAACAACTTGCATTTTCAACTTTGTCGGTAACTTCAACCAAGGCAAAACCTTCAGGTAATACTTGAGAAAAAGTTAGACTAAATAGTAACGAAAATAGTAATGTAAAAAGGTAATTTTTTTTCATAATCATTTAATAATAAAACAAATAAATGCAAAATGCATTTATTTGTTTTTTTTTGCAAAGTTAGCAAATTTATTTCTTGTAGAGATTAATCGAACTTTAAAAGTTGAAGAATAGAACTCTTCTTTTAAACTAAAAAATCTACTTTATTTTAAAAGCTTTCTCTTGCGGGTAGTAAGCTACTTGTCCTAATTCTTCTTCTATACGAAGTAATTGGTTGTATTTTGCCATTCTATCACTACGAGATGCAGAACCTGTTTTTATTTGCCCACAATTTAAAGCAACTGCTAAATCGGCAATAGTATTATCTTCTGTTTCACCAGATCTATGAGACATTACAGAAGTGTAACCAGCGTTGTGAGCCATATTTACAGCTGCAATAGTTTCTGTTAATGTACCAATTTGATTAACTTTTATTAAAATAGAATTTGCGGTATTACTTTCTATACCTCTTAATAAACGTTCTACGTTAGTTACAAATAAATCATCTCCAACTAATTGCACTTTATCGCCAATTTTCTCTGTTAAATATTTCCAACCGTCCCAATCGTTTTCATCCATTCCATCTTCAATAGATATTATTGGGTATTTAGCTGCTAATTCGGCTAAGTAATCTGCTTGTTCTTTACTTGTTCTTACTTTTCCTTTGTCTCCTTCAAATTTAGTGTAATCGTATTTTCCGTCTACATAAAATTCTGCAGAAGCACAATCTAAAGCAATCATAACATCGTCTCCTAATTTGTATCCTGCATTATCTACTGCTTTTGCAATAGTTTCTAAAGCATCTTCTGTTCCTCCTTCTAGGTTTGGTGCAAAACCACCTTCATCTCCAACAGCTGTGCTTAATCCTCTATCGTGCAATACTTTTTTTAAGTTATGGAAAATTTCCGTTCCCATTTGCATTGCATGTGTAAAGTTTTTAGCTTTTACAGGCATTACCATAAATTCTTGAAAAGCTATTGGTGCATCACTATGTGAGCCTCCATTAATGATATTCATCATTGGAACTGGTAATGTGTTAGCTGAAACACCTCCTACATAACGATATAATGGTAAAGCTAATTCATTTGCTGCTGCTTTTGCAACGGCTAAGGAAACTCCTAAAATTGCATTTGCTCCTAATTTAGATTTGTTTGGGGTACCATCTAAATCTATCATGATTTGATCAATATCATTTTGATCAAAAACAGAAACACCTAATAATTCCTCTGCAATAATTGTATTCACATTAGTTACAGCTTTGGTTACACCTTTTCCCATGAATGCTTTTCCACCATCACGTAACTCTACAGCTTCGTGTTCTCCTGTTGAAGCACCTGATGGTACAGCTGCTCTTCCTAAAAATCCATTTTCTGTAATAACATCTACTTCTACTGTTGGATTTCCTCTTGAATCTAAAATTTGTCTTGCGTGAATATTAATTATAATGCTCATAAAATATGTTTTTGTTGTTCAAATTTACTTTTAATTATCTTTTATTTAGTAAGTTAATTAAAGAATTATTTATAATTGTTTCGATAACGTTTTAGTAAAACAGAAAAGACAACAAAGTTCTATTTTTGTTGTCTTTTTTGTATTAATTAGCTCTAATGTTTTTAATAAACTCATCAAATAAATAAGATGAATCATGTGGTCCAGGACTAGCTTCTGGATGATATTGTACCGAAAAACAGTTTTTGCTTTTCATTTTAATTCCTGCAACGGTATCATCATTAAGGTGTAGGTGTGTTATTTCTAGGTCTGGATGTGCTTCTGTTTCTTCTCTATTAATTGCAAACCCATGATTTTGCGAAGTAATTTCTCCTTTACCTGTTATTAAATTCTTTACTGGATGGTTAATACCTCTATGTCCATTATGCATTTTATAAGTAGAGATTCCGTTGGCTAAAGCAATAACTTGATGCCCTAAACAGATACCAAACAATGGTAAGTCTTTTTTAATAATCTCTTTTGCTACTTGTTGAGCTTCTATTAAAGGTTCAGGATCTCCTGGTCCATTAGACAAGAAATATCCATCTGGATTCCATGCTTCTAATTCTTCAAATTTAGCGTTGTATGGAAACACTTTAATGTACGCGTCTCTTTTTGCTAAGTTTCGAAGTATGTTCTTTTTAATTCCTATATCTAGAGCTGCAATTTTTAAAGAAGCATTTTCATTTCCAAAATAATAGGCTTCTTTAGTTGAAACTTTTGAAGCTAGTTCTAAACCTTGCATTTTTGGTATTTGAGCAAGTTCTTTTTTTAGTCCATCAATATTTTCAACATCTGTAGAAATTACTGCATTCATAGCCCCATTATCTCTAATATAACTTACAAGAGCTCTTGTATCTATATCTGAAATAGCTAAAAGGTTGTTTTTGTCTAAAAATTCTTCTAATGAAGCATCTGCTGCATCTCGAGAATACTCGTAACTAAAATTCTTACAGATTAATCCTGCAATTTTTATAGCATCCGATTCTATTTCTTCGGTATTTGTACCATAATTACCAATATGTGCATTGGTTGTTACCATTAGTTGGCCAAAGTAAGAAGGGTCTGTGAAAATTTCTTGATAACCTGTCATTCCAGTATTAAAACAAACTTCTCCAAAAGAAGTTCCTTCTTTATTAGCGACTGCTTTACCATGAAAAATGGTTCCATCTGCTAATAGAATGATTGCTTTTCTAAGAGATTGGTATTTCATTGTGTGTGTTTTGTAGTGTTGTTTGGTTTACAAAATTGCATAAAAAAAAGGATAAACTAAAATAGTTTATCCTTTATATTTTTATATCCTTATTAACAATTACTATAATGTATCATAATATTGAAATATTTTAAAAAGATCAGCATCTTCTGAGACAGAAAGTTTATTTTCTTTAATAAAGCTTTTAACCGCTTCTTTTTTATTAGCCATTAACTTTAAAACGCTTGACTTTTTAATTTTAATAGCTTCAATTTCACCATTTTTCTCTACATAATAACTAGAAGTAATATCTATTTTATCTTTACCCATTTTTTGTTGAGTCATAGGGTTAATTCTAGTAGTTGTTATTGTTGGGCTATATGCTTTAAATAATGCTATTTCTTTACCTTCATGTACTACTTCTAATAAATAACTTTGTCCTTTATCGATACTTTTTTTAACAAAAGATTTTCTACCAATCTTTACTTTGGTTAAATCTCTATTATTAAAAGCAAAAACCTTACCGGTTTTATCATTATCTAAAAGAGCTTCAATACGGTTAAATTTCACATTAAAGTTACAATTTGGTATATTATATCCTTTACCACTTACATCATGAACTTCTGCTCTATTTATCCAATTGTTATATAAATAAAAAGTACCTTCTAAATCACTTGATATTGTAGAATTTATCCAAAATCCGCTTCTTCCATTAATATTCTGTATATCACTACCATTATTTCCTCCTCCATCGGGTAAAATTGTAGTACTACTTTGTGCAAAAGAAATTGTGACACTCATAAAGAGTGCAATAAAAATTAGTTTTTTCATAATAAGATTTTAGTGTTTATTCTAGATGTAAATATAAAAAAAAAGACAAACTTAATTAAGTTTGTCTTTTGATTAAAAGTTAAAAAAATGTTATTTTTTTATTCTTCTTCGTTAGTAGCTTTAGTCTCTGCAACTGGTGCAACTTCTTTATTTCCACCTCTTCTACTTCTACGAGTAGTTTTCTTAGCTTTTTTGTCTGCATTGTAGATTTCATTATAATCTACAAGTTCGATCATTGCCATATCTGCATTATCCCCTAAACGATTTCCTAGCTTAATTATACGAGTATAACCACCTGGACGATCACCAACTTTAGTAGCAACTTCTCTAAATAATTCTGTTACTGCATCTTTCTGTCTTAATCTAGACATAACAATACGTCTGTTATGTGTAGTATCTTCTTTAGACTTTGTGATCATTGGTTCAACAAAACCTTTTAACGCTTTAGCTTTAGCTACAGTTGTATTAATACGTTTGTGTTCTATTAAAGAACAAGCCATATTTGCTAACATTGCTTTTCTGTGCGCTGTTTGTCTACCTAAGTGATTTACTTTTTTTCCGTGTCTCATGACATTTTTGTTTTAGCTTCATCTAGCTCTACTCTCTTTAGAGGAGCAAACTATGAAGTAATTAATCTTTATCTAATTTATATTTTGAAAGGTCCATACCAAAGTTCAAACCTTTAACATTTACAAGCTCTTCAAGCTCTGTTAATGACTTTTTACCGAAGTTACGGAATTTCATTAAGTCATTTTTATTGAAAGATACTAAGTCACCTAAAGTATCTACTTCTGCAGCTTTTAAACAATTAAGTGCACGTACAGATAAATCCATATCTACTAATTTTGTTTTAAGCAATTGTCTCATGTGAAGAGATTCTTCATCATAAGTTTCAGTTTGTGCAATTTCATCCGCTTCTAATGTGATACGCTCATCTGAGAATAACATAAAGTGGTGAATAAGCGTTTTTGCTCCTTCTGTTAAAGCATCTTGAGGTGTGATAGAACCATCTGTTACAATTTCGAAAACTAATTTTTCGTAATCTGTTTTTTGTTCTACACGAAAATTCTCAATACTATATTTAACATTTTTTATAGGTGTATAAATAGAATCTGTAAAGATTGTGCCAATTGGTGCAGAGGATTTTTTGTTTTCTTCTGCAGGTACATAACCTCTTCCTTTTTCAATTGTAATTTCCATGTTAATGTTTACTTTAGGATCTAAATTACAGATTACTAATTCTGAATTTAATACTTGAAATCCTGAAATAAACTTTTGAAAATCTCCAGCTGTAATTTGTTCTTGGCCAGAAATAGAGATAGAAACAGATTCGTTATCTACATCTTCTATTTGACGCTTAAAACGCATTTGTTTTAAGTTTAATATCATTTCTGTAACATCTTCAACAACACCTGCGATAGTAGAAAATTCGTGATCTACTCCTTCCATTCTTACTGATGTAATTGCAAATCCTTCTAAAGAAGAAAGTAAAACTCTTCTTAAAGCGTTTCCAACTGTTAATCCATAACCAGGTTCTAATGGTCTGAATTCGAATTTACCTTCGAAGTCAGTAGAATCGATCATGATTACTTTATCTGGTTTTTGAAAATTAAATACTGCCATATTTTCTTCGTTTTAATTGTTATTTAGTTGCGCGATTTATAAGTATGAAGAAGACTAATAAATCCTTTGGCTAAATACCAATGTGGGTTATTTATTATTTAGAATATAATTCTACGATGAATTGCTCATTAATGTTTTCTGGAATTTGAATTCTAGCAGGAACAGAAACATAAGTTCCTTGCTTTGTATCATTATTCCAAGTAATCCACTCGTATACGTTACTTGAGTTTGATAAAGATCTATCAATAGTTTCAAGTGATTTTGATTTTTCTCTTACAGCTACAACATCTCCTGCTTTTAAAGAATAAGAAGGAATATTTACTAACTCACCATTTACGGTTATGTGTCTGTGAGATACTAATTGTCTAGCGCCACTTCTAGAAGGAGATATTCCCATTCTAAATACTACATTGTCTAATCTAGATTCGCAAAGTTGTAATAAAACTTCACCTGTAATACCTTGTGCAGCAGTTGCTTTTTTGAATAAACCTCTAAATTGACGCTCTAAAATACCATAAGTATATTTAGCTTTTTGTTTTTCCATTAACTGGATTGCGTATTCAGATTTTTTTCCACGACGTCTAGCGTTTCCGTGTTGTCCTGGAGGGTAATTTCTTTTTTCAAAAGATTTATCTTCTCCAAATATAGCTTCACCAAATTTACGAGCTATTTTAGTTTTAGGACCAGTATATCTTGCCATTTTAAATTGTTTTTAAGAGTGTTTGTGAATTAAGGTCTTAATCTTATCCTTCGACAAACGTCGATCTCTTGTTGATACTTGTTTATATTTTTCAGTTTGCAAATTTACATATAAAAAATTTAATAGCAACTATAAAAACAGTTGCTATTAAATTAATTAAATATATAAATTATACTCTTCTTCTTTTAGGAGGACGACATCCATTATGTGGTAATGGAGTAACATCAATAATTTCTGTTACTTCAATTCCTGCATTATGAATAGAACGAATAGCAGATTCTCTACCATTTCCAGGTCCTTTAACGTAAGCTTTCACTTTCTTTAACCCAGCTTCTTGTGCTACAGCAGCAGCATCTTCTGCAGCTAATTGTGCAGCATAAGGAGTGTTCTTTTTAGAACCTCTGAATCCCATTTTACCAGCAGAAGACCATGAAATAACGTCTCCTTTTTTGTTAGTAAGTGAAATAATGATGTTGTTAAAAGAAGCTGTAATGTGTACTTCTCCAACTGCATCAACTATAACTTTACGTTTTTTAGTACTTGACTTTGCCATATTATATTTAGCTTTTAGTAATAGTTAATAGTCGCTAGAATCCTAAACCGTTAAATTTCAAACAGATTCTTTCCAACGTCTAAAGACTAAAGACTATGTTATTATTTAGTTGCTTTTTTCTTGTTAGCAACAGTTTTTCTTCTACCTTTTCTAGTTCTAGAGTTGTTTTTAGTACGTTGTCCTCTTAATGGAAGACCAGATCTATGACGAATACCTCTGTAACATCCAATATCCATTAATCGCTTAATGTTTAATTGTGTTTCAGAACGTAATTCACCTTCAATTGTATACGAACCTACAGCATCACGAATGGCTGCTATTTGGTCATCGTTCCAATCTTGAACTTTAATACTTTCATCAACTTTAGCTGAAGCTAAAATTTCTTTTGATCTGCTTCTACCTACTCCGTAGATATAAGTTAGAGAGATTACTCCTCTTTTCTGTTTTGGTATGTCTACACCTGCAATTCTTGCCATAATTACCCTTGTCTTTGTTTGAATCTAGGATTCTTTTTGTTAATCACGTAAAGTCTACCTTTTCTACGCACTATTTTGCAATCTGCGCTTCTTTTTTTAACTGATGCTCTTACTTTCATCGTATTGGTATTAGTATCTATAAGTTATACGAGCCTTCGTTAAATCGTAAGGACTCATTTCTAATTTTACTTTATCTCCTGGTAATAATTTAATATAATGCATACGCATTTTACCGGAAATGTGTGCAGTCACAATGTGACCATTTTCTAATTCAACACGAAACATAGCATTTGATAATGCTTCAATAATTGTTCCGTCTTGTTCTATTGCTGCTTGTTTTGCCATAGTATATAAATTAAGCTACTGCTTTTCTATTTTTACCAGTTTTCATCAAGCCGTCATAGTGTCTATTTAACAAGTAAGAATTTACTTGCTGCATAGTATCAATTGCAACTCCAACCATAATTAATAGTGATGTTCCACCAAAAAATAAAGCCCAACCAGATTGTACATTCATTAGCTTAACTATAAATGCTGGGAACACAGCAATAAGTGCTAAAAATATAGAACCAGGTAATGTGATTTGCGACATGATTTTATCTAAATATTCTGATGTTTCAGATCCAGGGCGTATGCCAGGAATAAATCCTCCACTACGTTTTAGATCATCTGCCATCTTATTTGTTGGTACTGTAATTGCAGTATAAAAATATGTAAATATAATAATTAATAAAGCAAATATTAAGTTATACCAAAAGCCAAACATATCTGAAAAATTAGTTTGCATCCATTGTCCAGCCGAAGTATCTTTTAAGAACGAAGAACTACCTATTAAACCTGGCACAAACATAATTGCTTGTGCAAATATAATTGGCATTACTCCTGAGGCATTAAGCTTTAATGGAATAAACTGTCTTGCACCACCAAATACGTTTTTCTCGTATCCTCCAGATGCAGTTCTTCTTGCATATTGTACTGCTATTTTTCTAACAGCCATTACTAACATGATACATGCTGCAATAATTGCTAACCAAATTACTAGTTCAAAAAGAATTAACATTACATTATTACCTTCTAATCTAGAAGAAGCGTTTAATAAGAAGTTTTTAGGCAAGGTTGCTATTATACCAACCATAATTAATAAGGAAATACCATTACCAATACCTTTATCTGTAATCTTCTCACCTAACCACATTGCAAAAATACATCCTGTTACTAAAATAATAACAGAAGAAAAATAAAATAAACCTCCTTGGCCTAATAAAAAGGCTGATTGAGGAATTCCTAAAGCTGGTAAGCTAGCTAGATATCCAGGAGCTTGTACCAAACATATTGCAATAGTTAACCAACGTGTTATTTGCGTGATTTTCTTTTGTCCACTTGCTCCTTCTTTTTGTAGTTTTTGTAAATAAGGAATAGCTATTCCCATTAATTGTACTACAATCGAAGCAGAAATGTAAGGCATGATACCAAGAGCAAAAACAGAAGCATTAGCAAATGCTCCTCCTGTAAATGCATTTAACAAACCTAATAAACCATCTTCAGTATTACCTTGTATACCTTCTAATTGTGAAGCATCAATACCTGGAAGTACTACCTGTGCTCCAAAACGATATACCAAGAGTAAACCTAATGTTAAGATTATACGGTTTCTTAGTTCTTCAATTTTCCAAACATTCTTTAATGTCTCTATAAATTTCATGCTTCTTAATTAATTATAAAGTTACTGCTTCTCCTCCAGCTGCTTCTATAGCTGCTTTTGCAGTTGCTGTAAATTTATGAGCTGTTACTGTTAATTTAGATTTTAATTCACCACGTCCTAATATTTTTACTAACTCATTTTTGCCAGCTAAACGTAATGCTATCATTGTATCTAAATCAAGAGTATCTTTAATTACTTTGTCGTCAATTAACTGTTGTAGTTTATCTAAGTTTATACCTTGATATTCTTTACGGTTAATATTAGTAAAACCAAATTTAGGTACACGACGTTGGATAGGCATTTGACCTCCTTCAAAACCAACTTTTTTCGAGTAACCAGAACGAGATTTAGCACCTTTGTGACCACGTGTTGCAGTACCACCTTTTCCAGTACCTTGACCACGACCTATTCGTTTACCTTGATTTTTTACTGAACCCTCTGCAGGTTTTAAATTACTTAAATCCATTTGTAAGTGTTATATTATTTTGCTTCTTCAACAGAAACTAAATGTGAAACTTTAGCAACCATACCAAGGATATTTGGTGTGGCATCGTGCTCTACTACTTGACCAATCTTTTTAAGACCAAGAGCTTCTAAAGTTCTCTTTTGTCTTTGCGTACGATTGATTGCACTCTTTACTTTTTTTACTTTTATCTTTGCCATCGTTTTCCTTTATTATCCTTTAAAAACTTTTTCAAGAGAAACTCCTCTATCACGAGCAATTGTTCTTGCATCTCTTAATTGTAATAAAGCATCAAATGTTGCTTTTACTACGTTATGAGGGTTTGATGAACCTTGAGATTTTGATAATACATCATGTACTCCAACTGCCTCAAGAACTGTTCTTACAGCTCCTCCAGCAATTACTCCTGTACCAGGAGCTGCAGGAATGATGTTTACTCTTGCTCCACCAAATTTTCCTTTTTGTCCGTGTGGTAAAGTACTTTTTATTAAAGGAATACGTACTAGGTTTTTCTTTGCGTCTTCTACTGCTTTTGCAATTGCACTAGCAACGTCTTTAGATTTTCCTAAACCGTGTCCTACTACACCCGCTTCATCACCAACCACTACGATTGCTGAAAAACCAAATGCTCTACCACCTTTAGTTACTTTAGTAACTCTTTGTACTCCAACTAAACGATCTTTAAGATCTAATCCACTTGGTTTTACTAGCTCTGCGCTTTTGTATTTTTGATACATAATTTCTTAGAATTTAAGTCCTGCTTCTCTAGCTCCTTCAGCTAATGATTTTACTCTACCATGATATAAATAACCACCTCTGTCAAAAGAGATTGTATTAATACCAGCTTTTATTGCTTTTTCGGCCACAGATTTACCTACTAATGTAGCTACTTCTGTTTTATTACCTTTAGCAGAACTAATGTCTTTATCTCTTGAAGATGCAGCACTGATAGTTTTACCAGTTACATCATCAACTATTTGAGCATAAATTTCTTTATTACTTCTAAAAACAGATAATCTTGGTCTTGTTTCTGTACCAGATACAGTCTTACGAATTCTGTTTTTTATTCTTATTCTTCTTTCGAATTTTGATAGTGCCATAACTTATTTATTAAGCTGATTTACCTGCTTTTCTTCTTAATACTTCTCCTACAAACTTAACTCCTTTACCTTTGTAAGGTTCTGGTCTACGGAAGCCACGTATTTTTGCAGCTACCTGTCCAACAAGTTGTTTGTCGTGAGATGTTAATTTTATTATTGGATTTTTTCCTTTATCTGAAACTGTTTCAATTTTAACTTCAGGAGCTATATCCAATACTATGTTATGCGAAAAACCTAAAGCTAAATCTAACTTTTGCCCTTGGTTTGATGCTCTATAACCTACACCTACTAACTCTAACTGTTTAGTCCATCCTTTAGATACACCTTCAATCATATTATGCATCAATGATCTATATAAACCATGTTTTGCTTTTTGATCTTTAGAGTCTGAAGAACGAGTAACCATAACGTTACCATCTTCTACTTTGATTTCTATAGTATCAAAGTTTTGTGTTAATTCTCCTAATTTACCTTTTACAGTAACAACATTATCTTTAATGTCTACTGTTACGCCTTCTGGAATGGCTACTGGATTATTTCCTATTCTTGACATTTCTTTTGGGCTTTAAATTAGTAAACGTAACAAAGTACTTCACCACCTACATTATCTCTTTGTGCTTGCTTACCTGTCATTACTCCATGAGAAGTAGAAACTATGGCAATACCAAGACCGTTTAAGATTCTAGGCAATTCTTTTGAACTTGCATACTTACGTAAACCTGGTTTACTGATTCTTTGAATTTTCTTAATTACTGGTTCTTTTGTTTCTTTATTGTACTTAAGGGCAATTTTAATTGTTCCTTGTACAGAAGAATCATCAAACTTGTAACTTAAAATATATCCTTGATCGAATAATATTTTAGTAATTTCTTTTTTCAAGTTAGAAGCAGGTATTTCCACCACTCTGTGGTTTGCTCTTACCGCATTTCGAACTCTAGTTAAATAATCCGCTATTGGATCTGTATACATAACTAATTGATTTTGTGATCTTGGTTTTCAACGTTGGTGTTGAACCTAAAATCTGATTATATTTAATTTTACCAACTTGCTTTTCTAACACCTGGGATTAAGCCTTGATTTGCCATTTCTCTAAATGTAACACGAGAGATACCAAATGTACGCATGTAACCTTTTGGTCTTCCTGTTAATTTACATCTATTGTGCATACGCACTGGCGAAGCATTTTTAGGTAACTTTTGTAATGCTTCATAATCTCCAGCTTCTTTTAAAGCTTTACGTTTTTCAGCATATTTTGCTACTGTTTTTGCTCTTTTAACCTCGCGGGCTTTCATTGATTCTTTAGCCATAACTTAGTTCTTTTTAAAAGGTAATCCTAGTTCTGTTAATAATGATTTTGCTTCTTTGTCAGTTTCGGCAGAAGTTACAAATGTGATATCCATTCCTGAGATTTTATTTACCTTATCGATATTAATCTCTGGGAAGATAATTTGTTCAACAACTCCTAAGTTGTAGTTACCTCTTCCGTCAAATCCTGTAGCTTTAATTCCGTTAAAATCTCTTACACGTGGTAAGGCAATTGTTATTAAACGGTCTAAAAACTCATACATTCTTTCTCCACGTAAAGTTACTTTAGCGCCAATTGGCATTCCTTTACGTAATTTAAAAGTAGCAACATCCTTTTTAGATATTGTTGCTATCGCTTTTTGTCCAGTTATAGTTGTCAATTCTTCTAACGCGTAGTCGATTAACTTTTTATCTGCTACTGCTGCACCAACTCCTTTAGATAAAACTATCTTTTTAAGTTTTGGTACTTGCATTACATTTTTATAACTAAATTCTTCTGTAAGAGCAGCAACTATTTTGCTATTATACTCTTCTTTAAGTCTAGGTGAATATGCCATAACTATATTACTTCATTAGATTTTTTTGAAAATCTTACTTTCTTATCGCCTTCCATTCTATAACCTACTCTTGTTGTTTCTCCTTTAGAAGTTAACAACGATAAGTTAGATATTTGAATAGCAGCTTCTTTTTCTACGATTCCACCTTGAGGGCTTTGTGCACTTGGTTTAGTATGTTTCTTAACCATGTTTATACCTTCAACGATCGCTTTGTTCTTATCGATTAATACTTTAAGTACTTTTCCTTCTGATCCTTTATGATCTCCAGCAATTACTTTTACTGTATCTCCTGATTTTATTTTAAGCTTTGTCATCTTTATAAATGTATTAAAGCACTTCTGGTGCTAATGATACAATTTTCATGAATTGTTTATCACGAAGTTCTCTAGCAACAGGTCCAAATACACGTGTTCCTCTCATTTCACCCGTTGGGTTTAAAAGCACACAAGCATTGTCGTCAAATCTTATATAAGATCCGTCTGGACGTCTTACTTCTTTTTTAGTACGTACTACAACTGCAGTAGAAACAGCTCCTTTTTTAATGTTTCCATTAGGAGTTGCGTCTTTTACTGTAACAACTATTTTGTCACCTACAGATGCGTATCTTCTTTTTGTACCACCTAGAACACGAATGGTTAAAACCTCTTTTGCTCCAGTGTTATCAGCTACCTTTAATCTTGATTCTGTTTGTACCATAATTATTTAGCTCTTTCTATTATTTCAACTAATCTCCAACATTTAGATTTAGATAAAGGTCTTGTTTCCATGATCTTTACTGTATCTCCAATGTTACAGTCGTTTGTTTCGTCGTGTGCAACATATTTCTTTGTTTTTAACACGAACTTACCATACATAGGGTGTTTTACTTTTTTTACTTCGGCAACAACGATTGATTTCATCATTTTGTTACTAGTAACTACACCTATACGTTCTTTTCTTAAGTTTCTTTTTTCCATCTTTTCAGCTGAATTATTGTAATTCTCTTTTAGTTAATTCAGTCGCAATTCTAGCTACAGCTCTTCTTACAGAACGTAACTGTATTGGATTCTCTAAAGGAGATACTACATGAGCCATTTTAAGGTCTGAATAACTTCTTCTAGTCTCACTAAGTTTCTCTTGTAACTCAGCAGTAGATAATTCTTTAATTTCTGATTGTTTCATCATCTTAAATTATTATGCTTGATAATCTCTAGCAATTACAAACTTAGTTTTTACTGGTAGTTTTTGTGCTGCTAAACGTAAAGCTTCTTGCGCTACTTCTAATGGCACTCCACCGATTTCGAATAAGATTCTTCCTGGTTTAACTACTGCTGCCCAATATTCTACAGCACCTTTACCTTTACCCATACGTACTTCAAGAGGTTTCTTTGTGATTGGTTTATCTGGAAAGATTTTAATCCACAATGATCCTTCTCTTTTCATGTAACGAGTAGCAGCAATACGTGCAGCTTCAATTTGACGTGAAGTTAAAAAGTTTGAATCTAATGATTTTATTCCAAAAGTACCGTATGATAATTGGTGACCTCTACCAGAGTTCCCCTTCATACGTCCCTTTTGCATTTTTCTAAATTTTGTTCTTTTAGGCTGTAACATTTTGTCTTTTCTTTAAAAAATTACTTTCTACGACGAGATTGATTCTTATTATCTCTTCCGCCTCTTCCACCTTTTCCTTGCTTCTTAGATAATCCAACAAGCGGAGAAAGTTCTCTTTTACCATATACTTCGCCTTTCATGATCCATACTTTCACACCTAATCTACCATAAGTAGTATGTGCCTCAACTAAAGCATAGTCAATATCAGCTCTAAAGGTTGATAAAGGAATACGTCCTTCTTTGTAGTGTTCACTACGTGCCATTTCAGCACCATTTAAACGACCACTAATTTGGATTTTAATTCCTTCAGCATTCATTCGCATTGTAGCAGCAATTGCCATTTTGATAGCACGTCTATATGAAATTCTATTTTCAATTTGACGAGCAATACTAGATCCTACTAAAAATGCGTCAAGTTCTGGTCTTTTGATTTCAAATATATTTATTTGAACCTCTTTACCTGTAATCTTTTTAAGCTCTTCTTTTAACTTGTCTACCTCTTGTCCACCTTTTCCGATAATAATACCAGGTCTAGCTGTAGTGATAGTAACGGTTACAAGTTTTAAAGTTCTTTCAATGATTACTCTTGAAACACTAGCTTTAGATAAACGTGCATGAACGTATTTTCTGATCTTATCGTCTTCGGCAAGCTTATCACCATAATCGTTTCCTCCGTACCAGTTAGATTCCCATCCTCTGATAATTCCTAAGCGATTTCCGATTGGATTTGTTTTTTGTCCCATATCTATCTTAGCTTTGTGTATTATTGTTAGCCCCTACCACTAATGTTACGTGGTTTGAACGTTTTCTTATTCTGTGTGCACGACCTTGAGGTGCTGGACGCAATCTTTTTAACATTGCTCCTCCATCTACTCTAATTTCTTTAACAAATAGTTCAGCCTCTTCAATGCTAGCATCTTCGTTTTTAGCTTGCCAGTTTGCAATTGCAGACAATAACAATTTCTCTAAACGATTTGAAGCTTCTTTTTGACTAAACTTTAAAATGTTAAGTGCTTTTTCTACGCGTTCACCTCTTACTAAATCGGCTACTAAACGCATTTTTCTTGGTGATGTAGGACAATTATTAAGTTTTGCAAAAGCGATTTCCTTTTTTGCTTCCTTAATAGCGTCTGCCATTTGTTTTTTACGACTTCCCATAGCTCTACTTTTTACCTTTATTTTTAGCACCAGCGTGACCTCTAAATGATCTTGTTGGTGAAAATTCTCCTAACTTATGTCCTACCATGTTTTCAGTTACGTAAACTGGCACAAATTGACGACCGTTATGTACAGCTATTGTTTGTCCAACAAAGTCTGGAGTAATCATACTTGCTCTTGACCAAGTTTTGATTACTGTCTTTTTGTTTGCTTCTACGTTAGCTGCAACTTTCTTTTCTAATTTATAATGAACGTAAGGTCCTTTTTTTAATGATCTTGACATGTCTTATTTCTTTCTACGTTCTACAATATATTTATTACTCGCTTTTGTTTTAGAACGGGTTCTATAACCTTTAGCAGGTATACCATTTCTAGAACGAGGATGACCACCAGAAGATTTTCCTTCTCCACCACCCATTGGATGATCAACAGGATTCATTACTACTGGTCTAGTACGCGGACGTCTACCTAACCATCTTGTTCTACCTGCTTTACCAGAAACTAACAATTGATGATCGGAGTTAGAAACAACTCCTATTGTAGCCATACATGTTACTAACACTAAACGTGTTTCACCTGATGGTAATTTTACAGTTGCAAATCTACCATCTCTTGCCATTAATTGAGCAAAGGCACCAGCACTTCGAGCCATAACAGCTCCTTGACCTGGACGCAACTCTAAACAAGAAATAATAGTACCTAGCGGTATATTACTTAGTGGCATAGCATTTCCTATTTCCGGACCTGCTGTGTCACCTGACACTACTGTTTGACCTACTTGTAAGCCATTTTGAGCAATAATGTATCTCTTCTCGCCATCTTGATAATTCAATAAAGCGATGAATGCAGTTCTATTTGGATCGTATTGAATAGACATAACTTCACCAGGAACTCCTGCTTTATCACGTTTAAAATCGATAATACGATACTTTCTTTTATGACCTCCACCTATATAGCGCATGGTCATTCTTCCTTGACTGTTTCTACCACCAGACCTTTTATTCGGAGCTAATAAACTTTTCTCCGGCTTATCAGTAGTAATGGCGTCAAATCCATTAACTACTCTAAATCGCTGTCCTGGTGTGATTGGTTTTAATTTTCTTACTGACATTTGTCTTTAATTACATGTTAGTGTATAAATCAATTATCTCACCTTCCGCCAGTTGTACAATTGCTTTTTTAACTGCATTTGTTTTACCATGTTGAATACCAGTTTTTGTAAACTTAGTACTTCTATCTGGACGGACATTTATAGTACGAACTTTTTCAACAGAAACTCCATAAGCAGCTTCCACCGCTTTTTTAATTTCTACCTTGTTCGCCTTTGTATTCACTTGAAAAGTATAGCAGTTGTTTAACTCGCTATTTGCTGTCGCTTTTTCTGTGATTATCGGTTTAATTAAGATATTCATTTGTTTCTTATTTACTTAAATTCGTTTCAATTCCTTCTAAAGAACTCTCTAAAAGAACTACTTGATTTGCATTTAAAATCTTGTAAGTGCTTAATTCTGAGTTAATTATCACTTCAGAGCCTTTTAAATTGCGTGACGACAAATATACATTATTATTTGATGCACCCAACACAAACAGTGATTTTTTGTTTTCTAACCCTAAAGCTTTTAAAACTGCAGTGAAATTTTTAGTCTTAGGAGTATCGAAATTTAAATCTTCGATTACTACTATTGACTTCTCACTAGCCTTTATACTTAAAGCTGATTTACGTGCTAAACGCTTCAGGTTTTTATTTAATTTAAAGCTATAGTTTCTTGGTCTTGGACCGAACATACGACCTCCTCCTCTAAAAACTCCAGACTTAATAGATCCAGCTCTTGCTGTACCTGTTCCTTTTTGCTTTTTAATCTTACGTGTACTTCCAGTAATCTCCGCTCTTTCTTTAGCTTTGTGAGTACCTTGTCTTTGGTTTGCTAAGTATTGCTTAACATCCAAATATACAGCATGATTATTAGGTTCAATAGCAAACACATCTTTAGAAAGGTCTACCTTTCTACCTGTGTCTTTTCCGTTAATATCTACAACTGCTACTTTCATTATTTTCTAATAATTACATAAGCGTTTTTATGACCAGGAACACATCCTTTAACCACAAGTAGATTCTTATCAGTAACTACTTTTAAAACTCTTAAATTTTGAACTTTTACTGTGTCTCCACCCATTCTACCTGCCATTTTCATTCCTTTGAATACTCTCGCAGGATATGAAGCAGCACCAATAGAACCAGGAGCTCTTAAACGGTTATGTTGACCATGCGTTGCTTGACCAACTCCACCAAATCCATGACGTTTTACAACCCCTTGAAATCCTTTACCTTTTGAAGTTCCAGCTATATCCACAAACTCACCTTCTGTAAAGTGATCTACTGTTATAGCATCTCCTAATTTGTACTCCGCATCAAAACCTTGAAATTCAACGATTTTACGCTTAACAGAAGTACCCGCTTTTTTAGCATGACCTAAGTCAGCTTTTGTAGCGCTTTTTTCTGTCGCGTCATCGAAACCAAGTTGAATGGCTTCATAACCATCCACTTCTTCAGTTCTGACTTGGGTAACGATACATGGTCCAGCTTCGATTACTGTACATGGAATGTTCTTTCCATTTTCATCAAAGATGCTGGTCATACCGATTTTCTTTCCAATTAACCCAGACATATTATTATTTATTTATTTGTTACTATTTATTAAAAAACAAGGCTGAAAATACGTTTCAGCCTTGAATTGTATTTTTACCGTTTTTCCTTAACCATCGTTAAGGACATGTAAGTTTAAACTTAAACTTTGATCTCTACTTCAACACCACTTGGCAACTCTAATTTCATTAGGGCGTCAATTGTTTTAGAAGATGAAGAGTAAATATCTAATAAACGCTTATAAGAGCTTAATTGAAATTGTTCTCTAGACTTCTTGTTTACGTGTGGTGAACGTAATACAGTGAAAATTTTCTTATGTGTTGGTAATGGAATTGGTCCAGTTACTACAGCACCAGTACTTTTTACTGTTTTTACAATCTTTTCAGCAGACTTATCTACTAAGTTATGATCGTAAGACTTTAATTTTATTCTAATTTTTTGACTCATTTTCTTAACTTTTTAAGATTGTTCTCCTTTAGCAGCAGCGATTACTTCCTCAGATATATTCTTAGGAGTTTCAGCATAGTGTGAAAATTCCATTGTTGATGTTGCACGACCTGAAGATAATGTTCTTAATGTAGTTACATATCCAAACATCTCCGATAATGGTACAGTAGCTTTTACAGTTTTTGCACCATTTCTATCCCCCATATCACTTACTTGTCCTCTTCTTCTATTTAAATCTCCTACAATATCACCCATATTTTCTTCTGGAGTGATAACTTCTAGTTTCATGATAGGTTCCATAATTACAGCTTTAGCTGCTTTTGCTACGTTTTTAAAACCTAATTTAGCTGCTAATTCAAAAGATAATTGATCTGAATCGACATCATGATATGAACCATCTTTTAAAGTAATTTTCATAGCATCAACTTCAAAACCTGCTAATGGTCCGTTTACCATTGCTTGTTTAAATCCTTTTTCAATAGAAGGGATAAATTCTTTAGGAACATTACCACCTTTAATTACAGATTCAAACTGTAGTCCAACTTGACCTTCATCTGCTGGTTCAATAGTAAATACGATATCAGCAAATTTTCCACGACCACCAGATTGTTTTTTATAAACTTCTCTATGATCAGCAGAAGCAGTAATTGCTTCTTTATATTCAACCTGAGGTTGCCCTTGATTAACTTCTACTTTAAACTCTCGTTTTAAACGATCTACAATTACATCTAAGTGAAGTTCCCCCATTCCTGAAATAATTGTCTGCCCTGAAGCTTCGTCAGAACGAACTGTAAATGTTGGATCTTCTTCAGCTAATTTAGCTAGTCCCATTCCAAGTTTATCTACATCCGCTTTAGTCTTAGGCTCTACAGCAATACCAATTACTGGATCAGGAAAATCCATAGATTCTAATACAATTGGATGCTCTTGATCTGAAAGTGTATCTCCTGTTTTGATAGATTTAAATCCAACAGCAGCTCCAATATCTCCAGCTTCAATAAAATCAATTGCATTTTGCTTATTTGCATGCATTTGATAAATACGTGAAATACGCTCCTTTTTACCTGAACGGTTATTTAACACATAAGAACCTGCATCTAAACGACCTGAATATGCTCTAAAGAACGCTAAACGTCCTACAAAAGGATCTGTAGCGATTTTAAAAGCTAAAGCAGCGAAAGGCTCCTTTACATCTGGCTTACGTAATTCTTCTTTTCCTGTATCTGGGTTTACACCTACGATACCTTCTTTATCTGTTGGAGAAGGTAAATAACGGCAAACAGCATCTAACAAGAACTGCACTCCTTTATTTTTGAATGCTGAACCACAAATCATAGGAATGATTGCCATATCCATTACAGCAGCTCTAAGTGCAGCATGCACTTCTTCTTCTGTAATAGAATCTTCATCTTCCATGAATTTTTCTAAAAGATTTTCATCATAACTTGCAACTTCTTCAATTAAAAGTGCACGATATTTACGAGCTTCTTCTTTCATATCCTCAGGAATCTCGATAACATCGAAAGTAGCTCCTTGAGTAGCATCATGCCATACAATAGCACGGTTCTTTACTAAATCTATAATACCTTTAAAATCTTCTTCGTCACCAATATTTAAAACGATTGGCACCGCATTAGATTTCAACATATCTTTTACTTGTTGACAAACCCCTAAAAAGTCTGACCCTTGACGGTCCATTTTATTAACGAAACCAATTCTTGGTACTTTATAGTTATCTGCTAATCTCCAGTTAGTTTCAGATTGTGGCTCTACACCATCTACTGCACTAAACAAGAAAACTAAACCATCTAATACACGTAATGATCTATTTACCTCTACAGTAAAATCTACGTGACCAGGAGTATCAATAATATTAAAATGATATCCTTTTGTCTCCGGTGTTGGTTCTCCGTTTTCTATCGGGAATTTCCATGTACAAGTAGTTGCAGCAGAAGTAATTGTAATACCTCTTTCTTGCTCTTGCTCCATCCAGTCCATTGTTGCAGCACCATCATGCACCTCACCAATTTTATGTGAAACTCCTGTATAATAAAGCACACGTTCAGTTGTTGTTGTTTTACCAGCATCAATATGAGCCGCAATACCTATATTTCTTGTATATCTTAAATCTCTTGCCATTTCTTATTAAAATCTAAAGTGAGAGAATGCTTTATTTGCTTCCGCCATTTTATGCGTATCTGTACGTTTTTTTACAGCCGCTCCTTCCTCTTTAGCTGCCGCTAAAACTTCAGATGCTAAACGTTGCGCCATAGATTTCTCGTTTCTTTTACGAGCATAACTAATTAGCCACTTCATTGCTGTTGATACTTTTCTGTCTGGACGGATCTGCATTGGTATTTGAAATGTAGCACCACCTACTCTACGACTACGTACTTCTACGTGAGGCATAACGTTAGATAAAGCGTCTTTCCAAATCTCTAAACCTGTTTTTTCTTCGTCTGTTTTCTTTTCTTCTACAATCGCTATTGCGTCATAAAATACTTTAAAAGCTATAGACTTCTTACCATCCCACATCATCATATTAACGAAACGAGTTACTAACTGGTCGTTAAATTTAGGATCTGGTAAAAGCGGTCTTTTTTTCGCTGCTCTTTTTCTCATGTCTTCTTCTTAAAGTTTAAATTACTTCTTAGGGCGTTTTGCACCATACTTAGATCTACGTTGCGTTCTACCTGCAACACCTGCTGTGTCTAAGGCACCACGAACAATGTGATATCTAACTCCTGGTAAATCTTTTACCCTTCCACCTCTAACCAATACTATCGAGTGCTCTTGTAAATTGTGACCTTCACCGCCAATGTATGCATTAACCTCGTTACCGTTTGTTAAACGAACCCTTGCTACCTTACGCATTGCTGAGTTTGGTTTCTTAGGTGTCGTCGTATAAACACGAGTACACACACCACGTCTTTGTGGACACGAATCTAAAGCAGCCGATTTACTCTTCTTGGTTATTTTGGCTCTTCCTTTTCGTACTAATTGTGAAATTGTTGGCATATATATTATATATAATTTTTTAAATCCTCTTCTTAGAGGGCTGCAAATGTAGGAATTAATTTGAAAAAATCAAACACCAGTACATTAATTTTTCACTAAAATTAAAAATTAGGTTTCAAACTATATTATTACTGTTGTTTTTCCGTTAGATTTACACAATAAAAAAATTGCAATTATTACCGTGTATAAATCATTATTCTTTCTACTTACAATAACTACTTTATTCTATTCGGAAGCAATTAGCCAAAACTTATATTTAAATATTATTGGCGAAACGGATTTGGAAACTTCGGTATTAGACTCTATTTCTTACAAAAAAAGCCATATAGATTTAAATGGAATAACAGACGAACTGGATTCCATTCAAAAAAAACTTTATCAAACAGGCTACATTGAAAATAAATTAAAAGATCTAAAGAAAGAAAATGACTCAACTTACTTAGGGCTTTTTCATTTAAAAAACTTATACAAAGAAATAGATATATATTATAAGGAGGAAATAATCAACAAATCTATTCTTAAACAAATCTCTAATAGTGTAAACGAGGATTATTTTGTTTTACCTTTTAACAACATAGAAACTTCTCTTTATTACATAAACTCAAAAATTAGCGATCTAGGTTTTCCGTTTAGTGAACTGAAACTTGAAAACATTACAATAAAAAACAAAACTTCATTAGAGGCTTCTTTAGTTTTAAAAGAAATCATACAAAAAAGAAGTGTAGACAAAATTATAGTAAAAGGATATGAAAAGTTCCCCAAGTCCTATTTGAAGCATTATTTAAAATTAAAAAAAGGCATCCTTTTTAATCTTTCAGAAATAAAAAATAAAAACGAAGCTTTAAAAGAATTAAAATTTGCCAATCAAATTAAAGATCCTGAAGCACTTTTCACAAAAGATTCCACTATACTATATTTATATGTAGAAAAATCGAAAAGTAATAACTTTGATGGTTTTTTAGGCTTTGGAACGAATGAGACTACTAACAAGATTGATTTTAATGGATATCTTAATTTAAATTTAAATAACAACCTAAACTCGGGTGAGTCTTTTCAACTAATATATAAAAGCGATGAAAATGAACAGAAAACATTTAACGCAAATCTAAATCTACCATATTTATTTAATTCTCCTATTGGGGCAGAAGTAGGATTGCAAATATTTAAGAAAGACTCCTCCTTTACAACGGTAAACCAAATTGCTAAATTATTTTACCAAATAAATCCACAAGCAAGTATTCATTTTGGTTTAAACAGTACAAATTCTAACAATTTATTAGACGAAGAAAATGCACAACCAGAGATACAAGATTACAACTCCAACATGTATAATGTGAAATTTACATTTAGCAAACTTCAAAACAATGTGCTTTTTAACAGAAACCTCTTACTAGCTTTAGAGTTAGGCAATGGTAAGAGGAGCTACTTAAATACATCTGAAAACCAAACGCAATTTTTTATTGATGCGTTTAAAATTTTCAATCTAAACAATAAAAATAGTGCTTATATAAGAATTAATAGTTCCGGCTTGTTTTCTAACAATTATTTAGAAAATGAATTATTTCGGTTTGGTGGCATTAACTCTATTAGAGGTTTTGAAGAAAACAGCCTCACTGCTTCACTTTACGCACTAGCAAACACAGAATACAGATACCAATTAAGCAGCTCCCTATATATTCATTCTATTATAGACTTCTCCTATTTAGAAAATGACCTAACAAATCAAAGGGAAAAATTATATGGATTTGGATTTGGTTTTGGGTTATTAACTAAAGCTGGTTTGCTAAAATTTAATTATGCAAATGGCAAAAGCGAAAATCAAAAATTCCAGTTTTCTAATTCTAAAATTCACTTAAGCTTAACGGCTATTTTTTAGCATATTATTAGGGTTTGAAGCAGGGTTTTGAAAAAAAAATCAAAATTTTAACCAATTATTATTGTTTTATTAACTTTTTATTATGATTTTTGGCATAGACTAATTCAAATAAAATATAAAATGAAAACAAAGTTTAGTGGAATTTTAACGCTATTACTGGCGTTTGTTGTGCAATTTACGTTTGCACAAGAAAAAACAATTTCAGGAACAGTTTCTGATGAAAACGGGTTGCCTCTTCCAACGGCAACAGTAATTATTCAAGGAACTACTACTGGGACATCAACCGATTTTGATGGTAATTATTCAATTACAGCAAAACAAGGAGATGTTTTAATTTTTAGTTATGTTGGTTACGCAAACCAAACTCAATCTGTAGGAGCTTCCAGTAAAGTGGATGTTTCTTTACAACCTGACAATACTTTAGACGAAGTTGTTGTAACAGCTCTTGGTATTAAGAAGGAAGAGAAAGCAATTGGTTACTCTGTTCAAAAAGTAGACGGTGAAGGTCTTACTGAAGCTAGAGAAGGTAACTTAGTAAATGCACTTTCTGGTAAAGCTGCAGGTATCCAAGTTACAAATAGTTCAGGTAGTGTAGGTGCTTCTTCTAGAATTGTACTTAGAGGTAACTCTACGATTACAGGTAACAACCAACCTTTATTTGTTGTTGATGGTGTGCCATTAGATAACTCATCTTATAGTGGTGCGGGTTCTTCAGGTGGAGCTGATTTACCAAATGGAGCTTCTGATATTAACGCAGATGACATTGAATCTATTTCTGTATTAAAGGGACCAAATGCAGCTGCATTATATGGTGTTCGTGGTGCAAATGGAGTTATTGTTATTACAACAAAATCAGGAAGCAATAAAGATGGTTCTTTTTCTGTTAATATAAATTCAAATGCAACTTTCTCTAATCCTTTAAGATTACCAGATTACCAAAATTCATATGGTCAAGGAGCAGATCCTTACTATTTCGAATTTGTTGATGGTGCTAATGGTGGTGTTAATGATGGTGTTGATGAAAGTTGGGGTCCAGCTTTAGATGCAGGATTAGAATTTATCCAATGGGATTCTCAGTTAAATGGAGGTCAAGCTTTACCATGGGTATCGCATCCAGATAACGTTAAAGACTTTTTTGATACAGGTGTAGCTTTAAGCAACAGTATTACTGTAACATCAGGTGGTCAAAAAGGGTCTATGAGATTTTCTTTAGGTAAATCGGAACAAGATGGTATGGTTCCTTTTACAGAATTAAACAGATTAAATCTAGGTTTTAATGGTAAAATGGATTTAGGAAAAAAATTCCATGCTGGAATGTCTGTAAGTTATATTAATACAGTAAGTGATAATTTACCAATTGGTGGTTATACTAATGAAAACCCAATGCAACAATTTATTTGGTCTGCAAGACAAGTTAATTTTTCAGATTTAAAAGATTGGAGAAATTTACCATTAGCAGCAGCAGGTACAGCAGCAGAAGGAACACCTTTAAGCTGGAATGCAAATTTCCAAAACAATCCTTACTGGGTATTAGAAAACAACAGAAACACTTTTGATAAAAATCGTTTTGTTGGTAATATTTTCTTTACTTATGATTTTAACGATAAATTTTCTGTTACAACAAAATATAGTAGAGATCAATATTCTCAATCTGAAAAAAGAATAAAAGCGCAAGGATCTAACGAAAATCCTGATGGTTATTATGCTGAATTCAAAAGAGATTATGACGAAACTAATATTGAGTTATTATTATCTTATAACACAGATTTATCAGAAAACTTTAGCTTTTCTCTAAACGCAGGTACCAACGGAATGAAAAGAAATTATTCTTCTTTAATTGGTGAAGCTGCTCAATTAGAGTTACCTGGATTATATAACTTATCTAATATTCAAACTGGTGCAACTCCAACTTATTTTAATACAACTAGTAACAGACGTATTAATAGTGTATATGGTTTTGGTTCTATTGGATATAAAGATTATTTATTTGTAGAATTCTCTGGAAGAAATGACTGGGCTTCAGTTTTACCTTCTGATAACAACTCATTCTTCTACCCTTCTGTTTCTTTATCTGCTATTGTATCTGATATGGTAGATTTAGAAGGTGCTAAAATAGATTACCTAAAATTAAGAGGTGGTTGGTCTAAAGTAGGTAGTACTGGTGCATTAACACCATACAGCTTAAACCAAACTTATTCTTTAACAAATAATGCTTTTGGAAATTTAGCATCTACACCTAACACAAGGTTTAATGATGATTTAACTCCTGAATCTGTAACTGGTTTTGAAGCTGGTTTAGACTTAAGAATGTTTAAAAGTAAAATTAAATTTAGTGCAACATATTACGATCAGTTAAGTGAAGACTTAATCTTACCTATTCAATTATCAGCTTCTACAGGGCAAACAAGTGCTTGGAAAAATGCTGGTGAAATGTCTAATAAAGGAATCGAATTATCTTTAGGAGCTTCTATTATTGACAATGATAACTTTAAGTTAGGAGTTGATTTAAACTGGGCTAAAAACAAGAACGAAGTTATCTCTTTAGGAGGACTTGATTCTTATATCCTAGGTGGTCAATGGGGTGCTAGATTAGAAGCTAGAACTGGAGAAGCTTATGGTGTTCTTGTAGGAAGAGATTTTGAAAGAAATGACGATGGACAAGTAATTTATGAAAACGGTTTACCTGTTATAGATCAAGAATATAAAGTATTAGGTGATATCGCTCCAGATTGGACAGGTGGTTTCAGCTTAAATATGGAGTACAAAGGTATTACATTAAGTACTTTAATTGATGCTAAAATTGGTGGAGATTTACATAGTATGTCTTACGCTTGGGGTAGATACGCAGGTGTATTAGAAGAAACTCTTGTAGGAAGAGAAACTGGAATCATTGGTAACGGAGTTATGTCTGACGGTAACGGAGGATATGTAACAAATAATGTTGTTGCTCCTGCTAAAGCTTTTAACCAAAGAGCTTTTGGTAACGGTGTAGAAGAAAGTTCAATTTTCGATGCTTCTTACGTTAAATTAAGATCTGTTTCTTTAGGGTATTCATTACCTGCTAATTTATTGAAGAACACTTTTATTACAAATGCTAGATTTGCAGTTGTAGGTAGAAACTTAGCTTTATTATATTCTAATGTTCCTCATATAGATCCTGAAACTGGTTTCAGTAGTGCTAACGGAGAGCAAGGACAAGAATTTGGTCAAATCCCATCTGCTCGTTCAATAGGCTTTAATGTAAACTTATCATTTTAAAAAAATAAAACATGAAAAATACAAAAATAATTTTTCTTCTATTTTTATCCTTAGTTATTGCTAGCTGTGATAAAGACTTTGAAGAAGTAAATACAGATCCTGATAATGCGACAGAGATTCCTGCACATTTATTATTAGGAAATATAATTAGAGTGA
Organism: Oceanihabitans sp. 2_MG-2023; assembly: GCF_030547245.1. GTDB lineage: Bacteria > Bacteroidota > Bacteroidia > Flavobacteriales > Flavobacteriaceae > Oceanihabitans. Next base: position 89,855 of record NZ_JAUOQT010000006.1, on the reverse strand, counting down.
ACCAAAACATCATTTATAATGCTCAAATTGGAGGAGATATGGGTGAATGTTGGGCACAACACTGGTCTAAAGTTCAGTATAACGACGAAGCTCGTTATTCTCCTAGACGTGGTAATATAGATGCTTTATGGAATTCTCTATATGCAGATGTATTGAGTGATGCTAAATCAATGTATGAATTAGCAGAAGCTGAAGGTAATTCTAACTTACAAGCAATTTCATTAATTTTACAAGCTAATGCATTTCAATTATTAACAGACTTATATGGTCCTGTACCATTTGCTGAAGCTTTAGATAGTGCAATTGAACAACCAGCTTATAGTACTTCTCAAGAAGTATATGCAGGTATTATTGCAATGTTAAACCAAGCAGATGCTTTATTTGGCTCTGGTGATGTTACTGCCTCTTCTGATTTATTATATGCAGGAGATGTAACTAAATGGGAAAAATTTGGAAACTCTTTAAAGTTTAAAGTTTTAATGCGTTCTAATGGTTCTGCTGCAGAATTACAAGCTCTAGTGACTGAAGGTAAAATGTTTACTTCAAATGCCGACAGTGCTCAAATAATTTATAATGCTATAGCACCGGATGCTAATCCAATTTATGAAACTATTGTAGATGGTAACAGATCTGAATACAAGATTTGTTCTCCAGTTGTAGATATCCTTTCTGGATTAAGCGATTCTAGACTAGCAGTTTATGCAGGTGAAAATGCAGATGGTAACATTGTTGGAAAACCAGCAGGTTACAGTGATTTACCTAACGATGCTTTAGGATATACTTATGGAAACATTAGTCCTTTAGGTGATTTTTATTTAGATCCTACTTTACCTGGTGTAATGCTTTCTCATTCTCAATTAAAATTGTTAATGGCTGAAGCTGCTAATGAAGGTAAAATTGGTGGTGGATTAACTGCTGCTAAAATGTATATGGACGAAGGTATCATTGCTAGTTTCGAATTTAACGGACTTGGAGATGGTGCAACCTATGCAGCTGGAATTAGTTTAACTGGTCAAGCAGATGCTAGACAAAAAATCGCTACACAAGTATGGATTTCTCTATTTGGTCAAGGATTTGAATCATGGACAGAATGGAGAAGAACAGGTGTACCTGCTTTAACACCAGCTGTTGAAGGTGATATCCCAACAATTCCAACACGTTTATATTATCCTACTACTGAAGTTTCATTAAACCAATCAAGTTATGAAGCAGCTACTGCTACATTAAATAATGGTGATGAATTAACTTCTACATTATTCTGGCAATAATCTAAAAAAAAGAAAAAATGAAAAATTTAAAAAACATATTTAAAATATTAACTATTACACTTTTAGTGTTTAGTTGTGATTCGGATGATTCTGAATCTATTACAGCTTCAAGTACAGCTGGATTTTTAGTAGACAACAACGATTCTTCGGGAGTAATTTTAGGTATTCCTGAATCTGGAGCAGACTTAAGTGATGCTAGTATTGATTTTACTGTTACAGACTTAGATTTCGATTTAAAATTAGAATTCGGAACTCTTGAAGGAGTAGAAAAAATTCAAATAGTAAAGACGCATACTTCTGGGGATGCGGTTAGCGACGAGGTTATTGCAGCAGAAACAACAACTTTACCTTTCAATCTAATTTATTCTAGTATTGCTGATTATACTTCTGGCTTAACTTTAGCTTCAGAAAGCATTCGTATTGGTGATGAATTTACTTTTAGAGTAAAATTATTTAAAACAGATGGATCTATTGCTTATTTCAATGATGCATTAGGTACCTTCTCTGTTATTGTTAACTGTGCTTCTGATTTATCTGGTACATACGATGTTACTACTTTAAACAATACTTCTGGTTTTATTAGACCACAAGGAATTGAGCAAATAGTAGAAGTATCTCCTGGATATTATTATGCTGCAACTACTGGAACTTGGGTTTTAGGTGGTTTAGGTGTAGCTCCTGCAGCGACACAAGGTTATAATTTCCAAGATACTTGTAATACTATTACTGTTCCTGAGCAAAAATTAGCTCAAGGATTCTATGGTAATGATGTATTTAGTCATGCTGATGGTATGGTTCAAGCTAATGGAGATATTGTTGCTATTTACACAGTTACTTTTGATGCTGGTAATAATGAGTACACTTCTACATATGTTAAACAGTAAAATAAACAAAATGAATAAAATGAATAAAATACTTAAAAACATTACATTACTTTTATGTACAGGTGTTATTTTTACTGCTTGTGATAGTGATGATAATACAGGAGACTCTATCTTAGAGTTTTCTACTACTCAAGTTACTTTATCTAGTACAATGAATAATACTGTAATCGATGAGTCACTTATAGATCCTGATGCATTACCTGTAGTTACTTTAACTGCAACCATTGCAGAGCCAGTTAATATTTCAGTAAGAGTGCCAATTAAAATAGCAAGTTCAAGTACAGCTGATGCTGATGATTTTACAATGGATGAATTAATTATTCCTGCGTTACAAACATCTGCAACTGTAGATATTGAAATTAACAAAACTGGTGATGCTGAAGGTAATGAAACATTAGTTTTAACTGGTGAAAATGGCCCTAACGTATCTGTATCTTCTTATGAATTAAATGTTGATATAGAGAATGATTTCATTAACGACGTGTTAGATTTAACTTTATCTTGGGATGGTGAATTTGAAAGTGGAGATTTAGCTCTAAGTTCTATTTGCGATGTAGATTACGATTTACTTTTAGCAGATGGTGTTGGTAACCTTCTTGGTTATATTGCTGGAACTGCTGACTGTCCAGAAAGTGGAAGTGTTTCTGGTTTAGCAGATGGATCTTATTTCCTATTAGCTGATTTATATGAGAATCCTCTAAGTGGATTAGGATTTACGGATACTATTCCTTTAACTTTAGATTACTCTCAAGAATTTTTTGGTAGTGGTACACTTACAAATAGTGAGCACACATTAAATTTAGCTGGAGCAACAGATTTTTCATTCTTAACTGCAATGGCAATCATGGAAGTTTCTAATGGTTACAACTATACATTATCTTCTTTATAATATAAAGTAGATTTATTTATAACTTAAAACCACCTCATAGAGGTGGTTTTTTTATTTAAATAGAGAAAGCATACTATATAAAACAATTTCTGTAAGACTAGTTTACCTATTACTAATTAATTGTAAAGGGTTACAAAATTAATACAATAATTATTGTAAAATTAGAAGTGTTATATGGTATAAATTAATCGATTACTTCATCATAAAAACTAAAAATATATCTTAAAAAAAACATCTTCTGTTGATGTGGATTTTTTATACCTTTACACCAATGGAAAACAGCACACAAATATTTGGTATAAGAGCAGTTATTGAAGCAATAAATGCAGAAAAAGCTATTGATAAAGTTTTTATTCAAAAGGGACTTAAAGGAGAGTTATCGCATGAATTAGAAACTTTAATTAGAAAACAAGGAATAAATACTTCTTATGTACCCGTTGAAAAATTAAACCGATTTACTAAAAACAACCATCAAGGTGTTGTTGCTCAAATTTCACCAATTGCATTTTATGACATTGAAAATCTTGTTCTAAACGTGATAGAATCTGGAAAAACACCACTATTTTTACTTTTAGATCAATTAAGTGATGTACGTAATTTTGGAGCTATAATAAGAACCGCAGAATGTACTGGAGTTGATGGGATAATTATTCAAAAAAGTGGAAGTGCTCCTGTAAATGGAGATACCATTAAAACTAGTGCTGGAGCAGTATTTAAGATTCCTATTTGTAAAGTAGATCATATTAAAGATGCTATGTTTTATTTACAAGCTTCGGGCATAAAAGTAATTGCAGCTACAGAAAAAACCGAGAATACTATATTCGATGTTTCTTTTAAAGAACCTTGCGCTATAATAATGGGAAGCGAAGGTCGTGGTATTAATCCTTCCGTTTTAAAATTAGCAGATGCTAAAGCAAAACTTCCATTACTTGGTGAAATTGAATCTTTAAATGTTTCGGTTGCTTGTGGCGCTTTTTTATATGAAGCTATTAGACAACGTTTATAAATTAGGAAAACTACTCTTTGTTTTCTTTAAAGGTATAATTAATCTGTAGTGTTGTTTCCGTATTAGATACATCGGTATTAGATTGCCCTTCTGCTTCTATTTCATTTTCTATGGATGCTACAAAGTTTCCATTTTCATCAAAATGCTTTAAAAAAGCATCTTCTTCTTCCTTAAAATCTTTTTGCTCCCAAGCATATTTTTTAGGTTTTGCTATTTCTTTCCTAAAAGCAACAGCAAAAACGAAACCGGTTACTAAACCAGACAAATGTCCTTCCCAAGAGATGCCTTCTTCTATTGGCATAGTATACCAAACCATGCTTCCGTAAAGAAAGATAACCAATAATGAAAGTGCAATTAATCTAAAATGTTTGGCTAAGATTCCTTTAAAAAAAGTAAAACTAACTAAAACATAAATGAGTCCGCTAGCACCAATATGATAAGAAGGTCTTCCAATACACCAAGTTAAGAACCCCGAAATTAAAATACCATAAATCAAAACTTTCCAAGCAATTGGTCTATAGAAATAAAACAGTGCTGTAGATAATATAAATAACGGAATGGTATTAGAATACAAATGTTTTATTCCGGAATGAATAAATGGGCTAAATAACACGCCTTGCAATCCAGAGAATCTTTTAGGGTAAATACCATGACTATTTAAATTTACATGGAAACGTATTTCAAACCAAAAGACAATCCAAAGCAATAAAACAAATGCGATTGGATACCCCAAAACTCCGGTTGTAAATTTAAATTGATCTTGCATATTTTAAAGATAGCAATTTACTATCCATTTTGTTATAGAATGATAAATTGTCATATTGCTATTAAAATTTAAATAGAATATAATTAAAGACTTGACAAGAATGTATTAATTTTACAATTATGAATGAACCATTAGCAGAACGTTTAAGGCCAAAATCTTTAGAAGACTATATTAGTCAATCCCATTTAATTGGAGAAAATGGTACGTTAACCAAACAAATAAAGCTTGGCTTGATACCTTCATTAATTCTTTGGGGACCACCAGGAATTGGAAAAACAACTCTTGCTAACATTATTGCTAATGAATCTGGAAGACCTTTTTATACCTTGAGCGCAATAAACTCTGGTGTTAAAGAGGTACGAGAAGTTATTGAAAAAGCGAAACAAAGTGGTGGATTATTCACTACAAAAAACCCCATTTTATTTATTGACGAAATCCATAGGTTTAGCAAATCGCAACAAGATTCCTTATTACAAGCTGTAGAAAAAGGATGGATAACATTAATTGGAGCAACCACAGAAAATCCTAGTTTTGAAGTTATATCTGCGCTTTTGTCACGCTGTCAAGTTTATATTTTAAAAGCATTTGATAAAAACGATTTAGAAACACTTTTAAAGCGTGCAATAGATAAAGATGAATACATTTCTAAAAAAAACATAACACTTAAGGAAACAGATGCGCTATTGAAGCTATCAGGAGGTGATGCAAGAAAACTATTGAATATTTTCGAATTACTTGTAAATGCAGAAGAAAGCGACAAAATTATAATTACTAACGACAGTGTTTTAGAAAAAGTACAAAACAATACCGTACGTTACGATAAAACAGGAGAACAACACTATGATATTATTTCGGCATTTATTAAATCTATTCGAGGTAGTGATCCTAATGGGGCTGTTTATTGGTTAGCGAGAATGATTGAAGGTGGTGAAGATGTAAAATTTATTGCTAGACGATTATTAATTGCTGCCAGTGAAGATATTGGAAATGCAAATCCGACAGCATTAGTTATAGCTAATAATACATTTCAGGCTGTTACTACTATTGGCTATCCAGAATCTAGAATTATTTTAAGCCAATGCGCAACGTATTTAGCTTGCTCTCCTAAAAGTAATGCTGCATATCAAGCTATTGGTAAAGCACAACAATTAGTTAGAGAAACTGGTGATTTGTCTGTGCCTTTAGAAATAAGAAATGCACCAACCAAATTAATGAAAGAATTAGGTTATGGAGACAATTATAAATATGCACATAACTACGAGAATAATTTCACGAAACAAGAGTTCTTACCTGACGAAATTAAAAACACAAAACTATATGATCCTAGTAATAACGCTAGAGAAAATGCACATAGAGAGTTTTTAAAACAACGATGGAAAGATAAATATGGTTATTAGTTGTTAGTATATCTAAAACTTAATATTTAGTTTTTTTGTTTTAAGCGTATTGTTTTCATAATACTCTATAACCCAATTGTTATCTAATACATAGAGTATAGTCTCTTTACCTTCCACAACGTAAACATTAGGCATTCCTGTTTTTCTAATTTTATAAACTACATTTGGAGTACTATCTACTAATTGAAAACCAGTCGCAATTTTTTGGGCATATAAAATAGTTGAATTTTCCTTTTCTTGTTCTACAGATTTAACTAATGCTATGCTTTCTTTTTCTTCGGATTTCGCTTGAACAACTTCTTTTACTTTTTTTACTTCTTTTACTTCTTTTACTTCTTCTATTTCTTTAGGCGCTTCTATTACAGCTACTTTTTCTTCTTTTAAAGTTTTAATTTCTTCTTTTAATTTTTCAATTTCAGATTGATTTTGTTCTTTATCCTTTTTAGCATACGCCAAAATAGTTTCACTTTCTTCGTATTGATACTTAAAAGTATCAAAAGATTTAAATGCCTCTCGCAAAGCTAAATTGTAAGCAACATCGTAACTTTTCTCTTTAGACTTACCAATATTACTAGTAAAAACAATATTATTCTTACAGTCTTTAAGTTGTATTTTTAATTTAGAATTAAAAACGCCAGGTTCTCTTAATACATTAGCATGTAATGCAAGACAGTTATTTGAAATCGCATCATCTGGTAATATATCTTCTTCCATCATACTTGTAAAACCATACTTTTGAAATAGAAGCTTAGTAAGTGTATTTAAACGGTATTGGTCTGGTTCTTTTAAAAAATCGAATGTATTTGGAACAATCACATATTTGTAATTGTTAATATTAGTTTGCGCTTTTACATTATTAAATGTAAATACTGAAATTATTAATAATAAGATGATTTTATTTTTCATTGTTTTTAAATATATAATTAAATCCCAATTGCAAAGATACACTTTGTGCTTTTGCTAGGTTTTGATATTTTAATAAATTATCTGCAGCAACGTAAAAATGTAATCCGCTAATATTTGCAGAAAGTGCTAATCCTAAATTAGTATAAGAATAGGAATCAAGAGTATAACTAGCTTTAACTCCAAAGTTAGAAAAGAGGTTTCTGTAATAGAATGCTGTTAATGCTGTTTGTGGTTTTTTAGGTCTTTGCATTAAAAATAAATGGGCTCCTACTCTATTTTGGTAATCTTCTTCTACTTGTAAACAGTTACATTCTTGATTGTTTTTTTTACCAAATGCATATTGTAAGGCAGCATTAAACTTTATGGGTCTTGCTGTTTTGTATTTCGTATAAGTAGTATCTACTTGAAATAAGTCTTCGAAATCTGTTGCTACTGCATCCCAATATTCTTCGGCTGTTTGTCCTTCTTCCGATTCTTGAAATAACGGATTTATACCTTCGTAAGTTAAGTTTCCATCTAAATTAAAATTCTCAACATCTTTTTTATAACTTATAAAACCAATGTCTTGTATGCTTGCTTCTAAAGTCCATTGTTCTGTTAGTTTATAAGTAAAACCAATATCAACTCCTACTCCTAAATTACCTCCAAAAAAGGCTCTACTTATAAGTGTTTTCATATCCTGACTAATATCTGAATTTTCGTCATCTAAAAAACTCTTCAAACCTGCAGTTTGTAATTCTAAATCTAAAATAAAATCGTGATTTAAAAAGTTACTTTCTCCTTCTGTAGTTACAAAAGTGCCTTTATTATTAATGGATTTAACATCTAATATGCTAGAATAAATTTTTCCTCGAACACCATAAGTAAACTTATTATTTACTTTTTTATTATATCCTAAATGAAAGACAGTAAGTAACTCTGCACTTACATTTAAATCGCTTAAATCGAAAATTCTATTAATATTATCATGGTTTCCTTCATAAGCTAAAATAGCATAATCTTTAGGGAAATATATAAATGCATTTGTTTCTTGATACATTCCAAAAGAAAGGTACTTATTTTTTATAAATCCATTACCAAACGCAAAACCACCTGAAAACAAATCATATTGCTCGTTTAAGGCAAAATAATCTGTTTCTTTCATTGCGTAAATAGTGCTTTTTAATTTTGTATTAAAATCGGTACCATCATCTGCAAAAACATCGTAAATACTTAGTCCTGTCATACCAAAATTTGCATGTATATGTGACAAGAAAGGGATACCAATATACCAATCATTAGTTATTTGTCCTCCAGGATTTAATTGAAGACTTTGCGGAATTTCAGAAAAGCCATAAAGTAGCTGTTTGTTTTGTGCAAAACCGACAAAACACATCGATAAAAATAAAAGCAAACTTATTTTTTTCATGTAGAGGGATCAATAAGTAGATAAAAGGTAGCTTTAGATTTAAATTTAAGCATTCCTAATGTATTTTCATCTAAAACGGAGCCATCTGCACTTGGTAATAAAGTTAGTGTAATTAATAGTTTTGTAGTTTGTTTTAAGGCTTGTAAGGATTCATTTTCAAAAACTTCAAGATGCTCAACAAGTATTTCTTGGTTTGTTGGCGAAGTATCTACCGAAATAGTAAAACTATGTTGTACTACATCTACATCGTCTAAAAATGCTATTTGTGCTTGATAAGCTCTATTAATGCTATTAGTTACTTCAAATAAAAATGTCGCTTTTATTAAATTATCTACAGTAAATGGATCGTTAAAGACCTCGATAGTAACAGAATCACGAACAATGGTTTGCTCTACTCCATTTTCGTCTATAAAAGAACTTGCAGGTTCTTCAAAGTAAATTATACTAGTATCTAAAGTTGGTGAAATTGCGAAGTCTTCAGCTTGTGTAAAATCAACATCGCTTACACAATTGGAAAGAAAGACTCCAACTACACAAAAAAAACAAAGGGTTTTTACTCTAATTTTTAGCATCTATTAATTTCTTTTAAACAAGAACGATACTAAATTTAAGATATTTTATTTAGAAATAGCTTTTTAATTCTGTTAAGCTATCCACTTTTTTTATTTTTGAATCTAAAGAAACCTTATGATAATTAAAACAAATAGCGTCTATACCATAATGTAAAGCGCCAAGAATATCTGCTTCATAATTATCGCCAATCATAATACTTTGTTGCTTGGTTGTATTAGCTAATTGCAATGCATGCTTAAATATTTTAGGATTTGGTTTTTTCACACCAACCATTTCACTGTTTGTTACCGTTTTAAAGTAACTATCAATTTTTGCTTTTTCTAATTTAAGCTGTTGTACTTCATGAAAACCATTAGTAATAATATGCAAGTTATATTTTGGTTTTAGATATTCTAGAAGATCTATAGTGCCTTCAAACAAGTGATTAAAACTAGAGAGATGGGTGATGTAATCTTTCGATAACTGATGAATTAATTCTTGATTTACAGAAATATTAAGCGCTTGAAAAGTATCGTTAAGTCTAGCAAATCGTAAAGATTCTTTATCTATTTTTTCGTCTCTATAAAGTTTCCAATAGTTTAAATTTATTGGTTCATAGAGTTTTAAAAAATGAGAAACATTTACATCGACTTTATTTATTTTGAAGATTTTATAAAAAGTTAAACCAGAGTTTTTATCAAAATCCCAAAGGGTATGATCTAAATCGAAAAAGATATCTGTAATTTTTTTATGCATCGTTTGGCGATTCTATAATAATATTAAAAAGTTCTTTAAACCCTTTCCATCTATCCATATCACTAAAAGTATAATTATGAAAAATAGGCACAAAACAACCGTTTACTTGCTTAATTTCTTTAATAATTTGGTTTAACACTCTCTTTTTATCTAAAAGAGAATTGTTTTTTAGCAAAGCATAATCTAATAAATTATACGGGTACACTTTTAATGGTGTTTGTACTTCGTAATCTAAATCGTAAAAGAAAAAAGGAGTACATGTTCCAGCTCTAAACCCAATATGGTTTACAAATCCCATGGTATAATCTTCTGGCACTTCAAGTTCTACTAAATTTCTATAGGATTCTGGAAGGTTTAATTTTGAAAATGAATTTCGTGAAGCTAATAACGATGTATTTATTACTGCTTCCATTTTATCCTTTTCTTTTTTTAGTATTTTAAAATTTGATATAGCAAAAAAGGATGCCTTTAAGCCAACAATACTATAATCGGAAACTTGTTTAATGAGCGAAACAAACTTTGTTTTATTTACATTGATATTCTTATCGTAAGTAGAATAGTCTCCAATTAAAAAGAAAAAAACAAATTTAAAATCCGATTGTTTCTGTTTGTTTAAAATATATTTAAAAGTATCAAACGGATCTCTCTTTAACCCAAATAAAACCGAAAATCTAACATATAAGCTCTTAAATTTAAAAGTCACTAATTCATTAAGTGTTCCTCCAATGCTTCGCATTAAACCTTTTTGTTTAAATCTAAATGCTTCCGGAATATCAATAACAGGTTTTACTTGATATTTTTTGGTTTCAAATTCAAAATCTGGATAATTTTCTTGGAGTATACTTTTAAACTTATATGCCCAAACATCTACAATTGGTTGTTTTAAAAAGCCATGTTTATATGCGATACTCTCTTCTGGAGTAAAACGACCATAGGCATCTTTTACATGTGGTAAATACTCTTCGTATCTAGAAAGTAAGTAAAAGGATGCTGCAAAAATATCGTAGGGCAAGACACTTTTTTCTCCTGTAGAAAAAAAACCTTTTGTGTTTTCCCAATCTTGTATATTAATATCTACATCGTTTAAACCTTGTTCAAACAACAACTCATTACTTCGTATAAATATCTCGTGACTTAATGGCTGTTTTGTGTACGATATTTTTAAACTATCATGTGCAATAAACTCTTCGATTGTAGTTGTAAATGTAACAGGAAGCCCCAAAATTCTAGTACAAATATGTTTAAAAACATACTTTACTCTTGGTGTAATTTTATGTGTATATACTAATAACATAGGCTCTCGAAAATTCCAAAAAATAAAAATAACAAATTCCAACTGCAATTGGTATAAACCAAGAAATGTTTCTGTTTAATTTTTTGGAATCTAACTTTTTACTTTTAGAATTTCACATGTTATAACATGCTTTCATCTGCAAAGCTAAAATATGCTTTTTCGGTTATAATAAGATGGTCTAGTACTTTAATATCTAAACTTTGAGCTGCTGTTTTTAGTTTATTGGTAAGTTGTATATCGGCATTACTAGGTTTTAAAGTTCCTGAAGGATGATTATGAGCTAAGATAATTCCCGTTGCACCAACTTCTAAAGCTGCTTTTAATGCTAATCGCACGTCGACTAAAGTTCCAGTGATTCCGCCTTTACTTAATTGATTTTTCTGAATGACCTTATTCGAATTGTTTAAATATACAATCCAAAATTCTTCGTGAGGTAATTCGCCAATAACAGGTTGCATCAACTCGAAAACCGAAATACTAGAATTAATTTTCATTTTATGCAAAGCTTCACCTCCTCTTCTCCTTCTTCCTATCTCTAAAGCTGCTGTAATACTTATGGCTTTTGCTTCTCCTATTCCTTTAAATTGCTGCAATTGTTGAAGCGATAATTTACCTAGTTCACTTAAATTGTTATCTACACTAGCCAAAATACGTTTGCATAAAGCAACGGCACTTTCTTCTCTATTGCCAGAACCAATTATAATCGCAACTAATTCGGCATCACTTAATATTGCTTTACCTTTATCTCGAAGTTTTTCTCTTGGCTGATCGTCTTGACTCCAGTTTTTTATGGAAAAGGAAGTGGATTTATTAGACATATTGCTTGCTAATTGTTATTTTTATAGATATTAAATATAGAGAATATTTTCGATAACCACTTGTTAACAACTTACCATTTCATTGAAATATCCACCAAAACACCATCAAGAAAATAACAAACTTCGTATTATAGAAGTAATAAAAACCTATCCTCTGGCTACTGTTATTTCTATAAGAGACAACCAACCTTACATTACACATTTGCCTTTAATTTACAGGGAATCTGATGGTAAATTGATTGGACATATTGATATTTACAATCCGCAAACCAAATTACTAAAAGCGAATAACGAGGTTACTATTATTTTTTCAGGGCCAGATTGTTATATTTCGCCAAGTATTTATACTACAACACAATTACCAACGTATAATTACATAAAAGTACACATTAAAGGAACTGTTAAAGCTATTGAAAGTAAAGAAGCTTTAAAAAATTCTTTAATCCATATGACAGAATTTCTTGAAGCTCCAAAGCATAAATACAAACTTAAAGCAGACAACCCTAGAATGGAAGCTGCTCTAGATTATATTAAAATGTTTGAAATTAGTATAGATACTTTTGAAGGTAAATTTAAACTCTCACAAGACAAAAAAACGATAGATACTGCTAACGCTAAAGCGGAATTGATTCGCGCTAATCAAGAGAGTATTCAAATGTTTTTGGAGAGCGTTTTTAGTTAATAATATGATATGACTCTAAACGTCTTTCCTGAAAATGCTGTGTAGAAGAAAGAAATGTCGCAGTATTTAAAACCAACCCGATACCTTCTGCATAGTAATAATGGGAAATACCAGGATATAAATTACCATCTTCATCTCTTGCATATAATTCCATATCTAATGCATCAAATACTCCAGCATTTGTAGTAAGATCTTGCATATCTTCAGCCAATCTTAAATACTGAAAAATAGGATCGTTCAAGTTTCCAATTAATCTTTCTTCATGATCTTCTCTAAGAAAAATAATGATATTACTATCGTCGACTAAATTTTCAGCATCCACTCTAAAATATCTAAAGGATTCTCCATTTGCTGGATAATATGGGGAATTAAGATCGTTTCCTGTTGTGAAATATCGAAATTTAAAATAAGTTTCGCCTTCAATTTCTTCTGTGGAAACAATAGAAACATTATCTACAATAGTACTAGCTTCAAAACTGTTATTAGAAGTATTAAAATCATAGTATCGATATTCCCAAGAATTACCCACAGTTAAAGCAAAAAAGTTAGCTTCTACTTGTGAACTACCAGCATTATCATCATCAGAATTACACGAAAAGAAAAGGGCAAAAAAGCATACAGTTAATAGAATACGTTTCATAATTAATTGGTTTTGGTTTGGATTTGTATTGATTAAATTAAAACGTAATACTGCTATATAAGCTTCTGGTTTAGTTGGTTTACAAGACCATAACGCAACTATTTACTCTTTAGTATATTAGTATAAAAACACGGGATTATACGGATTCTCTTTATGGAATAAAAATGTAATTTAGCAACACAATCTTTTAACTATCAACCTGTTAAAACATAAAAATCATGGAAAACGAAAAAAACATGCAAGTTATAGACAATCTTTACAAAGCTTTTGCAACAGGAGATATGCCTGCGGTTCTTGAGTTAATGGATGGATATATTACATGGAATGAAGCCGAAAGTAATTCGCTTGCAAGCGGCAATCCATATATTGGTCCAGATGCAATTTTAAATGGTGTATTTGCCCGTCTTGGTAGTGTTCATGAATATTTCCATTTGAAAGATGTGCAACTTCATAACATGCATGACAATAAAGTTTTTGCAACCTTACGTTATGATGCCAAAGTAAAGAAAACAGGTAAAAGCTATAATGCACAAGTGGCGCATTTTTGGACACTTAATAACGATGGTAAAATAACACGATTTCAGCAATATGTAGATACTAAGAAGTTGGCAGATGCTGGAGCATAAATACAAGATTTTGCTGTTTTTTTTACGCAATCAGATGGTAACCTATGTATGCTAAATAAGTAATTATAAGTATTTCCTTTATATTTCTTAACTTAGTTACTTAGCTATTTTTCAACCATATACACACAAAATCTGAATGATAAAACTTATACCCACCAAATCCCAATGGAAAAAGTGGACACTTCCAACCAAAATTTCAGTAATAGGCACTGTAATTGGTGTACTTTCTTTTGGAACCTATGCCATTGAGAAAACCTATAACATGTATGCTAAAATAGAAAATCCACCTCCTAAAAATTTTCTTTATGGTACATGGGAAGCCAATGAAATCGAAGAAGGAATAGAAGTTACAATTTTATGGCATTTAAAAAAAGACGGTACAACAACTTATGAATTTATAAGGCATTCTACCATACCATACCAATTACGCCAAAAATATATGTTTATCAAACAATCAAAATCTAGCTGGTATTATAATGATGGCTTGATTTATGAAAAGACTACACAAGTAACCTATGTAGAAAGTAAATATAACAGAAAGGCAAAATACTATGAAGCTAGATCCATTATACATGCTATAGATAAAAATACTTTTGAGTTAACTATTGTAGATAATGATAATTTGGAGTCTCGAGGTAATAAAAGAGTTTATAAACGTGTAATAGCTGAAGACTAAATAATCGGTATACTATTAGCATAGAAATAACATGAGCTATGTTGCAAAAGCTATTCTATTAAATTTTTAACCTCCTCAAAATCTAAACCTCCATAATTACCAGAACTCATTAATAACAAGGCTGTATTATCAAAATTCTGTTCAAACAAGAAGTCTTTAAATGCTTCAGGATTGGTATAAATAATTAAATCCTCACGCTGAAAAGCATTGGCAATTTGCGCTTGTGTAACTTCTTCTAGTTTTTTAATTTCTACAGCATGTGGCGAATAAAAAACTACTGCAACATCTGCTGCATCTAAAGCGCCTTTGTATTCTTTTAAAAATTCGGCATTTAAGCTAGAGTAGGTATGCAATTCTAAACAAGCAACTAATGTTCTATTTTCATATTGCTCTTTTACAGCCTTTGTTGTTGCTTCGACTTTACTTGGCGAATGTGCAAAATCTTTAAAGGCAACAGCATTTTTACTTTCTGCAATTTTTTCTAATCGCTTACTTGCTCCTTTAAAAGTAGAAATAGCTTCATAAAAATCGTCTTCGTCAATTCCCATGTGTTGGCAAATCCATTTTGCTCCTGCAAGATTATTAAGATTATGTTTTCCAAAAACTTCTATTGGCAAAGGCCCTTCTGAAGTTTCTAAAAGTGTTTGTCCATTTTCTACTGTGTATTCTGGAGTGTGATATGGTAGTTTTCTAATGGTATTTTCACTAGCTTCTACTACTCTTTTTACCTCAGCATCTTCTTCATTATAAGATATGCTTCCGCCTCTTACAATACTATTTACAAAAATATCGAACTGGGTTACGTAGTTTTCATAGGTTGGAAACACATTAATATGATCCCAAGCAATTCCGCTTAACAAAGCAATATTAGGTTTGTATAAATGAAATTTTGGTCTTCTATCAATTGGTGAACTTAAATACTCATCCCCTTCTAAAACAATAAAATCATTGTCTTCGGTAAGTTTTACCATGACATCAAAACCTTCTAATTGCGCACCAACCATATAATCCACATCACGATCATGATAATGCATAACATGTAAAATCATAGAGGTAATGGTTGTTTTACCATGACTCCCTCCTATTACAACTCTGGTTTTTTGTTTAGATTGCTCGTACAAAAACTCAGGATAGCTATAAATTTTCAAGCCTGATTCTTGTGCTTTCAATAATTCTGGGTTATCGGCTTTGGCATGCATTCCTAAAACAATAGCATCTAAATCTGTTGTTATTTTTTCTGGAAACCAACCAAAGCTTTCTGGTAAAAGCTGCTTAGCTGCTAATCTAGATTTTGAAGGCTCAAAAATAGTATCATCACTTCCTGTTACTTGATACCCTTTGTTATGTAATGCTAAGGCTAGATTGTGCATTGCAGATCCACCTATAGCTATAAAATGTACGTTCATGTTTTATTTTTGAAGATGTTTCAAAGATAGTTTTTTGACCTGAATTTCACTAATTTTCATGAATCTGTTGTTGTACCTTTTTAAATACTTACAGCTAAATTATTGAAGAGATTGGCTTTGGTTTCAAAATAATTGTTTTCTAATATAATTGCTTTTAAACGCGCGTCCATAAGTTTTCGTTCTCTAGAATTTACTAGAAACAAAGAGCTTTCACCTAAAGTAAATTTGCGTTCTTCTGCAGCAACCAATTGTTCATAGTCTTGTATCATTTTATCGGTTAAATCGTTTTGAATAGTATAGGATTGTAACTCGTTTTTTATGGCATCTACTTTATTTTTTATACGTAGTTTAGACACCGTAATATCTAAAGTTGTGTTTTGCATTTTTAGTTTAGCAAGTTTTAAATCCCCTCGTTCTTTTCTTAAAAACAAAGGAAAACGCATCGTCACAGCACTTTTATAGTTCGCAGTATTAAAACTATTTGTTACTTCTGGTGTTTGTGATAAAAAATTATATTGCAAGTCAATTTTTGGTAATAACATATTGGCTTTTAAACGTTTTTCTATTTTTAAACTTTCGTATTTATAACTTAAGGATTTCACTTTTGGATGTGTTTCTATGTTAAAATCATAAATTGCTAATTCTGAAATATTTAAACTATCATCAATACTTTCTTCGCTATTAACATTAGGTATTACATTTTCCTGCAACTCTATAGGAATGTTATTTTCTAACCACAAATAATTAGATAATTCTAGCGTTGCTTTCATGAATTTCACTTTTGCTTTTTCTTGCAATAACGCTCTTTCGTTTACTACTATTCTAGCTTCCACTAAATCTATAGCTGCATTTTCACCTACTTCTACATTTTGCTTAATACCATTAAACCTTAATTGCGCATTACTTAAAAACTCCTTATAAAGATTCACTTCATTATATGTTTTTAACCAATTAAAATAAACTAAAGAAGCCTGATAAATAATATTATTTACCAGAATATCGCGATCTGCCTGTGCTTGTTGTTTAAAAAATTTTGCTTGTTTTAAGGAAGCCATTCTTTTATTAATAATAAGCCCTTGCGCTACAGAAAAAGATATTCCTGCACTATACAAACCATCTTGAGGAAGTGTTTTTTCTGGATTTAGATATACACCATCTGTTTCTTCAAAATTTGCTTTAAGCGCAATACCATACCATGTAGGAATTTTAAAAGAAGTATTTAATTTATCATAATACGTTGTTCCTTTAAACTTCTTTCTATCGTAATCTAATGTTAATTTAGGGTCGAAAGCACCTCTTGCTTTTAATAATTTTGCTTCGCTTTCACTAATTACCAACTGTGCTTGTTTTGCAATAGGATGATATTTTTTTACAAAAGCTAAATACTCATCAAAACGTAAAACAGAGCGTTCTTCTTGTGCACAAAGCATACTAGAGAAACTAAATAAAAAAATTGTTATCAGTCTTTTCATTTTTTACTTTTTTTTATCTGTTTTACTTGATTCTGGTTGGTAATAATTTGGAGGAAAACCATTTAATTTTCTCCATAATTCAAACCATATAGGTACATCTTCTAACAAGGCCATAGTTTTTGCTCCTGAACCAACACGAATCGCTTCAGGCCAAATATTTTCGGAAGTATCTGGAGCTAGTAATACTCTAAACTTTCCATTAGAACTAATAAAGTTTTCTATGGCAACTACCTTTGCTCCATAGGTTCCATAAGATACGTTTGGCCATCCACTAAAAACAATTGCTGGCCATCCATCAAACTGAACACGTACTTTTTCACCAACATGGAGTAATGGTAAATCTAAAGGCTTTACGTAAGTTTCTACAGCTAAATCGTATTGTGATGGCATAATATTTACCAAACTTTCCCCTTCTTTAAAAGTTTCACCTAAACCACCTCTAATGGCTTTATTAATAAATCCGTTTTGTGGCGCAGTAACATAACGTAACGTATTACGCATTTCATAATTAGAATAACTGGTTTCTAACTTACTTACTTGAGCTTCTGTATCAAACTGACTAGATTGTGCTGTAAACTTATCACTTTGTGCTTTAGATACTTTATCGTTATACGAAGCATTAACACTCGCTATTTCTACTTGGGCATTAATAACATTATTCTTACTAGCTAGAAACTTATTTTCTTGCGAAATACGTTTCGCTTGTGTTTCCTGAAGTTTTAGTCTTTTTTCTTCTACATCTTTTAATGCTTTTAACCCTTCCTCTTGTAAAGTTACGGTACGATCATATTGTTTTTTAGCAATTTTTAAATTGGTATTTGCTGCTTCCAATTCTATACTATCACTTTTAACTTTTAAATGCGATTGCATTAATTTATTTTTTGCTTGTTCTAGTTTTAAACTTCTTGCTGTATTTAGTGCAGTTATTTGCCTATCTAAAGCTTTTACTTTTTCAGAATAAGAAGTTACAGATGCATTTTTTGCGTTTATTTGATTTCCTGTTCTTGTAACCAAGTTCGGATCGAAATAATCGCTTTTAACTTCAGAAATTTCTAGAATAGTATCTCCTTTTTTTACCTGATCTCCTTCTTGTACAAACCACTTTTCTATTTTCCCTGGAATTGGAGACTGTATCGTTTGTGGTCTTTGATCTGGTTTTAATGTGGTTACTTGTCCTTGTCCACTTATATTTTGTGTCCAAGGAAAAAACAGTATAACAAAACAAAAAACGGCAAAGCCTAGAAGAAACCGATTAAAGTACTTATAGTATTTTTTGTTAAATGTTTTCTGTCCGGATTTGTATTGATTAAAATCGAACTCTTTATGTAATGTATTATTGGATATATTTAACATAGCATGATAAATTAAATCATTTTTCCTTTTTGTAATGTAATTGTGTTTTGGCATTTTTCTTGCCATCTTTTATTTCCACTTACTACTATAACTGCCCAATTATTTGACTGATCTAATAAGAAATTCATAACCTTTTCCCATTCTTTATATTCAAACTGATCTAAAGGATCTTCAAGGATTAGTAGTCTTGGTTTTCTAACAATTGCTCGTGCTAGTATTATCTTTTTAGCATCTGTATATGCAATTTGTTTTCCTTCTGGATTAATAACAGTGTTAAGTCCTTTAGGATGTTCTTTAATAAATGTTTGAAGTCCAACTTTTTCAATTGCCCAGAAAACTTCTTCATCGGTAAGACTATCATCTCCAAAGGTTATATTTTCACGAAGTGTAGCTTCAAAAGGAGTTTCTTCAGATAAAGACATCCCTATTTGCCCTCTATATTTATTTAAATGAATGTTATTTAAAGAAAAATTATCTAAAAATATTGTTCCTTTTGTTGGTTTTATTAATCCTGCAAACAAACGTAACAAACTAGATTTACCTGCTCCACTTTCGCCACGAATTAAGGTACTAGTGTTTGCATTTACTTGCATTGTTATATTTTCTAAAATATTTTTATCTCTATTTGGTACATTATAGGTTACATTTTCTAACTCAATTTTAAAATTTTCACTAAAAATTGGATCTTCTCCTATTTGACTTTCTAATTCTTTATCTACAACCTGACCAATTTTTTCTAAAGAAGTTAAAATGTCGTAAAAAGCTTCTAAACCAAGAATTAGCTTTTCCACAGAACTAATTACTAATAGTATTATTATTTCTGCAGCCACAAACTGTCCTATATTCATTTCTTGATTTAAAACTAATGCGCCTCCAATGGTTAACAAACCTGCTGTAACGATTACTTTAAAACCAATCATTTGTATAAACTGTAGTACTAAAATTCTAAAATGTGATTCTCTAGCATTTAAATATTTATCTACAAAAGCATCGTTTTTTGTTAATGCTAATTTGGTTTTTCCAGACAGTTTAAAACTTATTATCGTTCTTGCTACTTCCTGAATCCAATGTGCCACTTTGTATTTGTTTTTAGATTCTTGCAGGCTAGTTTCCATTCCTTTTTTAGCAGTAAATTTAAAAACCACATATACTAATATTAAAAGTATAACGCCAAAAGCAATAAAGAAAGGATGGTAAAATGAAAGCAATATTAGTGCAAATACAATTTGTAAAACGGCAGCTGGAATATCTACTAATATTTTAGCCAACCCCTTTTGCACATTTAAGGTGTCGAAAAAACGATTTGCTAATTCTGGTGGATAGTAATTACGCAACTCTTCCATAGTGATTTTTGGAAAACGATAGATAAACTCAAAAGAAGCACGTGTAAAAACACGCTGTTGAAGTGTTTCTATAATTCGCATTTGCATCAATTGTAAAACGCCAACAAAAGCAACACCAAGGGTTACTAAAACGACTAAAACAATCCAAGAGGTAGTTATTTGTGCTCCTTGTAATAAATTAATAATTGCTTGTATACCTAAAGGCAAGGACAACGAAACTAATCCAGCAAAAATGGCATAATAAAACACTTGTAAAACGGCACGCTTTTCTAATTTAAGTAAACCAAAAAGCCTTTGCCAAGGGGACATTGTAGTATTTTTCATATATTTATTTTAAAGCATTAAATGTAAGGTCTGTAAAGAATTGTGTTGGCGAAGTTTTCTCATCACAATCTGTTATCGACTTAAAATGTTCCTTTAAAAAATGTTGATGCAAAGCACCTTCAATTATAGTACTTGCAAGGCTTGAGGCATATTTATAATTAGGATTTATATTAATTATCATGTCTCGTATTCTAATTACTAATCGCTTGTAAATGATAAAGTATCCTTCTTTATTTTCTGCATCGACTTCTTTGGTTAAATAGGATTTAGAATATTCGTTAATAATAATTCTATTTAAAACAACCTCATTAATATGTGAGAACGTACTATCTTCTTGTATTGCTCTTGTAACAATTTCGATCGCTTTTGTTAACTGTAATTTTTCATCAGAAATATTATGTGTAGCAAAAACAAGTTGGTACTCTATCCAAGCCCAATACCAAGAAGTTAAATACAATAGTAGTTTATGCTTACTTTCAAAATAACGATAAATCGAACTTTCATTAGATCCAATTTTTACACCTAACTTTTTAAATGTAAAACTATCAAAGCCTATTTCCTCTATTAAAAGAATACCATGTTCTATAATACGCTTTCCTAATTTTGAAGATTCTGGATCTTTAAGAAAAATTTTTTCTGGTACGTTAATCTTTAAATTTGACAGTAAACTAATCATATACATATATTTTGATTGCAAATATAATAGTATTACTATTAAAATAAAAAATAAAAATAAAAAAAACTGCTTTTTGCAGTCTTATAAAAGTTACAATGAATTAAATTATAATTTATTAATGAATATTTTTTCCTCTTTAAAAACTTTTATTTCTGGAAGTAATACAATAGCCAATTCAATATATTTCAAGGCTTTTTCTTTGTTGTTAAGATGCTTATAAATTTGCGCTAATCTATAATTAGCCCAAGCAATTGGTACTCCATCTTCAGCGGAATAACCTTCAATATACCTTAACAAACACTGCTCCCCTTTTACAAGTTGAATGTTATATTCTGCTGCTACTTTGCCTATTTGATAATGTAATGCGTTTCGTTTGTGTTTAGCGTGTGAAGCTTCAATTGTTGCTATTGCTTTTTCTGGTGTATTTGTATTTTCATAAAAACTAGAAAGTTTTTCATAACAAGTTAATGATCCTCCTTCAGTTATTGCAAGTTTATAATATTTCTCGGCTAATTCTGGTTCGTCATCATATTCATAAATATAGCCTTTTGCTAAATACCCATCTACTTTAGATAAAGCTTCTAATTCATTTGCATATTGCATAGAGGTACTTTTACTTCCTCCTACAATTGCTGGTAATTGCATATA
This sequence comes from Oceanihabitans sp. 2_MG-2023, assembly GCF_030547245.1. Taxonomy (GTDB): domain Bacteria; phylum Bacteroidota; class Bacteroidia; order Flavobacteriales; family Flavobacteriaceae; genus Oceanihabitans. The sequence continues at coordinate 68,065 of NZ_JAUOQT010000006.1, read as the reverse complement.
TAATTCTACTAAAGCCCAACGTGTATTTATGTGTTTCGCATCTAATTTAGCAGCGGTTAAAAAGGCTTCTTTAACATCACCAATAAGAGTTAAAGCAAGAATTTTATTTACTTGTAATGCTTTCATACCTAAAGCGCCTCCATACTTATAATGGTAGTTAGCATTTAATGGTTTTGCATCCACCAATTTTTGGTATTCTATTATCGCCTCCTCCCATTTTTCTTGGTAGCCATAAGCATCCCCAAATAATTCAATTGCTTTATTATCCTCTTGGTTTTCTGAAACATAAACAGACAATAAATGTTCTGCTTTTTCATATTCTTTTTGTTGAAGTAATACTTCAGCTTTATCCAGACTTTGCTGACTAAAGCTTAATAAAGGGAATAACAAAAAAACTAAAAAATTTCGCATATATTTTAAGTCGATAGCACAAATATAAACTTTCAAAAAGGAATACTAAAAAGTTACAATTCTTTAAAAAAAAGTTAACTTCACTCATCCAAAAGCAGTATTGACTAATTATTTATTTTTTGGAACACATTTTGAAGTTAGTTTTACACAAAACTTGGAATATGAAACATTCATAAAAAAATTGATATACAAGAATACAGTTTAAAATGAATACTACATGTGACCTTTGAAAAACTATAGATATAAACACATGAAAAATAGCATCACTATATTTATGATCGTCCTTTTTGCAAATTTTACGCAAGCACAAAACCAAGATTACAGCAATCTTTGGAAAGAAATTGAACAATTAGAACAAAAGGGATTAACACAATCTGCACTAAAAGCTGTAGAAACAATTAGTAATAAAGCCAAAACAGATAAAAACACACCACAAATTGTAAAAACGCTTTTATACAAAAGTAAATATGCAATTACCTTAGAAGAAGATGCACAACTAAAAATTGTAAATGATTTTAAGAAAGAAATAAGCCAAAGTATTTCTCCCACAAAAAACCTATTAGAGAATTTACTAGCGAACTTATATTGGCAATATTTTCAAGACAATAGATATAAGTTTTATAACAGAACAAAAACCGAAGAAAAAGTTGATGCTACAGATTTTAGAACTTGGGATTTACAAACCCTATACAAAGAAATTAATACTTATTACCAAAGCTCCTTAGAAAATGGCTTATTGTTGCAGCAAACGAATTTAGAAAACTATAGTGCACTTTTACAAGAACAAAAAAACTCTAAAACCTTTAGACCTACGCTTTTTGATTTACTAAATCATAATGCACTAAGTTTTTATGAAACCGACGAAAACAGCATCACAAAACCTGCATATAAATTTGAAATAGACAAAGCAGATTATTTAAGTGAAGCTTCTGCTTTTTCTTCATTAAATATAAAATCAAATGATAGTACATCGTTACAGCTACATGCTTTAAAAATTTACCAAGACCTAATTCAGTTTCATAGTAAAGACAAATCGCCTGAAGCATTAGCAGATGTAAATATTAAAAGACTAAAATTTGTAAGACAGCACGCGACCTTTTCGAATAAAGATGCAATTTACCTAGAAGCATTACAAGCAGAAAGTAAACGATTTAAAAACCATACGGTTTCTGGTGTATACGATTTTGAAATAGCTACCTCATATTTTCAACAAGGTGCAGAATACCAACCAGAAACTAAAGAAGAAAACCGTTGGAAAAACAAAGAAGCACTTGCGCTTTGCAATACCGTAATTACTCAATTCTCTAAAAGTATTGCTGCTCAAAAATGTCTAGTTTTAAAACAACAAATCGAACAACAAAGTCTTCAAATTACTTCAGAAGCACATATACCAATCCAAAAAGAAGCTAGATTCTTAATTCGGTATAAAAACTTGAACGATGTATCTTTTATCGTGTATACCATTTCAGAGAGCCAATTAGAACAATTAAATAAAACCTACAGAAAGGAAGAACAGTTAGCTTTTATTAACAAACTAGAAAGCGTTACACGTTGGAAAAACACATTGCGTAATGAAAAAGATTACCAAACACATACTACAGAAGTTATTTTACCTAAACTAAACAACGGAAGGTACATTGTTTTTGCAAGGCCTAATAAGGATACAAATACTTTTGGCTTTGCCAATATTCAAGTTACTAATTTGGCGGTTGTAGAAAAGGCCAAACAAGACAAAACAACCTTTCAAGTTATTAACAGAAATAACGGAAAACCTATTCCTAATGCGAAACTTAAAATTAGCTATTTAAAAAACAACAATCGTACGCGAACTATAGAAAAAATAGTAGCTAACACCAAAGGGGAAGCAGTACTTCATAAAAACACCGAAAGATATAGTAGTGTAAAAATGGAAGTAATACATCAAGATGAAAAAGCATATTTTGGCGATTATTATATATACAAAAACTATAATAACAACATAGAAAATAAAGAAACGTATAAAGGTTTTTTATTTACAGACAGAAGCATTTACAGACCAGGACAAACGGTTTTCTTTAAAGGAATTGCTATTAAAACCAATACCGATGTCTCGGAAGTATTTCCAGACACAAAAATAACAGTAACACTAAAAGACGCTAATTACCAAGAAGTGAAAACTTTAGAATTTGTAACGAATACATTTGGTTCTTTTCAAGGCGAATTCATTCTACCAAGTACAGGATTAACAGGTAATTTCAATATTAGTATTTCTTCTGAAAAAGAAAAAATAAACGGAAACACCAATATTTCAGTCGAAGAATATAAACGCCCAAAGTTTGAAGCTACATTTCTTCCTGTAACAGAAACCTATAAAGTAAATGATGAAATTACCATAAAAGGAAATGCACTCGCTTATGCTGGAAGTAACATTACAGACGCTAAAGTCGTCTATCGTGTACACCGAAAAGTACAATATCCTAGATGGTATTATTGGTATCGTCCTTTTTTTTCTAGCGAACCTCAAGAAATTACAAATGGAGAAAGTAAAACGAATCATAGTGGCGAATTCGAAATAAAATTCAATGCACTTCCAGATCAAAGTGTAGAACAAAAAAACCTTCCTGTTTTTCATTATGTAGTAACTGCAGATATCACAGATCTTAATGGCGAAACCAGAACTGCAACCACAACTGTAAATGTTGGCTATCATGCTTTACTGGCCACCCTTTCTATTGCAGACAAATTAGACAAAGGCAATAAAGAGCACATATTAAAAATAGACACTAAAAACCTAAATGGCGAATTTGCTCCTGCAAAAGGAAGCATTAAAATCTATAAACTAATAGCTCCAAAACAGGTATTACGACCAAGAGTTTGGAATGCTCCAGATTATCAAGACATATCGGAAAGTGAATTTAAAAGCAAATTCCCAAATGAAGCGTTTAAAGAAGAACACAACAGTACAACTTGGCAAAAAGGCAAGCTAGTTCTTAATGAAAAATTCGATACTTCAAAAAAGAAAGAATTAGCCTTAGGCAATCTAAAAAAATGGGAATCTGGCGCTTATGTCATTCTACTAGAAAGCAAAGATTCATTTGGTCAAGAAGTAAAAGACGAAATAAGAACAACGCTGTTTAGCAATAACGATGAAACCATAGCAGACCATCAACTTTTTAATGTTACTACAAACAAAGACGCTTATAAAATAGGTGAAAATGCAAAAGTCACCTTTGCTTCTGCAGCAAAAGAGGTATACGTAACCGTAGCTGTAGAAAAAAATCAGGAAATCATTCAACAAGAAATCATTACTTTAAATAACAACAAAAAAACGATTAGCATTCCCGTTAACAAAGAAGATGTTGGTGGCTTTGTGGTGCATTATAGTTTCTCAGCCTATAACAGTTATCAAGGTTCTAGTGTAAACATTGTTGTTCCGTATCCTAAAACAGAATTAGAAATAGAAACCAAAACCTTTAGAGACAAACTACAACCAGGAACAGACGAAACTTGGAGTTTTAAAATTAAAGGACAGCAAGGTGAAAAAGTAAGTGCCGAATTACTAGCAAGTATGTATGATGCTTCTTTAGATCCATTTAAACCGCATACATGGAATTTTAATCCAATAAAACAACAAAATTACTATACTCGAAATAGAACAAATGCAAGACAAAGTTTTGGCGCTATTGGTTTTAGAATACACAACCAAAACAATTACACAGCATCATATTCGCAACAAAATTATGACCAGATTAATTGGTTTGGTTTGCATTTTGGATACAGAAGACTAATGTATAAAACAGAAAACAGGATGCTAGTAAAACGAAGTGCTTCACAAAAAACACAAGTTGCTGGAGCTCCTGTTGCTGAAATGGATATGGCAGATATATCTGTTAGTGAAGAAATTTCAGTTCAAGATACATTAGGAGGAAAAATATCTGGAATTAAAGTAAATGAAGCAGAAACAAAAGAGGAATCCAACTTCGAAGGTGTTTCCATTAGAAAAAACCTACAAGAAACCGCTTTTTTCTTTCCGCAATTACAAACAGATTCAGACGGAAATATTAGCTTTAGTTTTACTACTCCAGAAGCATTAACCAAATGGAACCTCCAACTATTAGCACATACCAAAAAACTAGAAAGTACTGTAAATCGTTTAGAAACTGTTACACAAAAAGAGTTGATGGTAATTCCTAATGCACCACGTTTTTTACGTGAAGGAGATGAAATTGTTATCCGCTCTAAAATTGCAAATCTTACCGAAAAGCAAATTTCTGGCGAAGCGGTTTTACAACTTTTTGATGCTACAACTGGCGAACGTATTGATAAAAAACTATTCACAGTAGCCGAAATATCAAGCCCTAATTATACTGGGAATTATTCTGGCGCATTTGGAACAAGACAATTTACGGTAGATGCAAAAGGAAACACACAAGTCTCTTGGCTACTTTACATTCCAGAAGATATATCTGCTGTGCAATATAAAATTATTGCACATTCTAATGATTATAGCGATGGCGAACAAAACGTGCTTCCGGTGTTAACCAATAAAATGCTGGTTACCGAAACGCTTCCTATGTGGATTAAAAGCAACGAGACAAAAACCTTCACTTTAGACAAACTAAAAAACAACCATTCCACAACGCTTAAAAATCATAATCTAGCGTTAGAAATGACCAGCAATCCTGCTTGGTATGCTGTGCAAGCGCTACCGTATTTAATGGAATATCCTTACGATTGTAATGAACAAACCTTCAGTAGATATTATGCAAACGCATTGGCAAGTCATATTGCAAATAGTAACCCTAGAATTCAGGAGGTTTTTAACCAGTGGAAAAACACAGACGCATTACTTTCAAACTTAGAAAAAAATCAAGAATTAAAAGCTCTTTTAATTCAAGAAACTCCTTGGTTACGAGATGCACAAAGTGAAACCGAACAAAAAAAACGTATTGCCTTATTATTCGATTTAAACAAAATGAATAACGAGGTACAGTCTGCAAAACGTAAACTAGAACAAAACCAAATGCAAAATGGTGCTTGGTCTTGGTTTGCTGGCGGAAGAGAAAACCGTTATATCACGCAACATATTATTACTGGTTTTGGACATCTTAAACATTTAAAAGTAGAAGCTTCCGAAGCATCAAAAATGATTGAAAATGCTATACGTTATTTAGATGCTGCATTTATTCAAGAATACAAAGACATTCAAAAATTCAACAAAGATGTCGATATGTCTAAAGATCATTTAAGCTACACGCAATTACATTATTTATACATGCGTAGCTTTTTTCCTGAAATAAAAAAGAGCAAAGAAGTACAAGACATTACCAGGTACTACAAAACACAAATAGAAAAATATTGGTTATCTAGAAGCTTGTATGCAAAAGGAATGATGGCTTTAATTGCAGAAAGATTAGACGATAATAAAACTGCAAAAGCGATTATTAAATCTTTAAAAGAAAACAGCATTACTAGTGATGCTTTAGGAATGTATTGGAAAGAAAACACCAATTCGTGGTATTGGTATCAAGCTCCAATAGAAACACAAGCTTTGCTTATTGAAGCGTTTTCTGAAATTGAAAACGATATAGAAACCATTGACAATCTTAAAATCTGGCTGCTTAAAAACAAACAAACAAATCGATGGAAAACCACCAAAGCAACTACCGAAGCCGTTTATGCTTTATTACTGCAAGGAAGCGATTGGTTAAGTATTACAGATATGGTAGATATTGTAATTGGTAATCAAGAGTTAGATCCTAAAAAACTGAAAGACGTAAAAATAGAAGCTGGAACTGGATATTTTAAAACGGCATGGAAAGGTGCAGAAATTAAACCTGAGATGGCAGAAGTACAGATTTCTAAAAAAGGAAAAGGTATTGCTTGGGGAAGCTTGTATTGGCAGTATTTTGAGGATTTAGATAAAATTACTTCGGCAGAAACCCCTTTGCAATTGAAGAAAAAACTCTTCCTAAAAAAGAATACTGACTCAGGAGAAGAACTTCAAGAAGTTTCTATAGATACTAAATTACAAGTTGGTGATTTGGTAAGAGTTCGAATAGAATTACGAAGTGATCGTGCTATGGAGTTTGTACATATGAAAGATATGCGAGCTGCAGGTTTAGAACCAATAAATGTGCTTAGTCAATACAAATGGCAAGATGGATTGGGGTATTACGAAAGCACAAAAGATGCCGCTACAAATTTCTTTTTTGACTATTTACCAAAAGGTGTATTTGTTTTCGAATATGATTTACGTGTAAATAATTCAGGATACATGAGTAATGGTATTACAACCATTCAAAGTATGTATGCACCAGAATTTAGCAGTCATAGTGAAGGCGTTAAAATCACTGTAGAATAACAAATGAAAAAAAAAGTATACCTATTTTTAATTACTAGTATTGTTGTGTTTTCTTGTGCTTCAAAAAAACAAATAATGCCTGAAACTGATTCCATAAATAAAGAGACTATCACTAGTGTACAAAACAAAATTCTATTTTTAAACTATCAAATAGTAAAAAATGAAAAAGAGAAAAAAAGCATTACACTAATCAATCAAATTAATACAAAGGGAAAGTTAAAAGGAAAGTCTGTAGAGATCGAAAACACAACATATGGCGATTTAGAATATGCCATTCTAGACGCAGAATTAAATATACTAGAAAAACATGTTTTAAAAAATCCATTAAAAAAAACAGTGGAGTTTATTAACGATTTTGGTAATTTTGAAAAAAAAGTTTTAGATTTAGATACTGTGCAATTTCATATACGATTGCAATTACCTGCCAAAGCAAAACATATTGCTATATCAGAATTTACAAATACCAAACCAATACAACATATTACTACTAAAATAGAATAAGCATGAAAAGACTATTACTTTTAATACTTCTGGCTTTTAATTTACAAGTTGCCTTTTCGCAAACTTTTGATGTAGTAAAAATTAAAGATTCTGGTGCAGATAACAAACGTATTAATCTAGTTATTTTAGGGGATGGTTATACATCAAGTGAGCTTAGCCAATTTGAAACAGATGCAACTAGTTTTATGAACGATTTATTTGCAGAAGAACCTTTTGCTAGCTATGAAAATTACTTTAATGTACATATTATAAAAGTAATATCTATGGAAAGTGGTGCATCACATCCAGGAACTGCTTCAGACGAAGCAAGCTATAGTGTACCAACACAAACAGTAAATAATTACTTTGGTACCATGTATGATAGTTATGATATACACAGATTACTTTATACAGAAAACCAAGGAAGCATCTCTACCGTTTTAGCAACAAATTTCCCTGCTTATGACCAAGCACTTATTCTGGTGAATTCGCCATATTACGGAGGAAGTGGTGGACCATTTCCTATTGCTTCTACAGGACTGGATTCTGGAGAGATTGCTATTCATGAATTAGGGCATTCTTTTGTGGATTTAAAAGATGAATATTATCCTGGAGATGCACTTGCAGCTGAAGCTATTAATATGACACAAGAAACAGATCCTACTTTAGTACGTTGGAAAAACTGGATTGGTGTAGACAATGTTGGTGTATACGCTTATGCAACTTCCGGAAATGCTGCAGATTGGAATAGACCACATCAAACATGCAAAATGCGCTATTTAGGATTTCCTTTTTGCGCTGTTTGTAAGGAAGGTATTATTGAAAAAATTCACGATTTAGTTTCTCCTGTAGATTCCTATTCTCCAACTGAAGCTACTATAAGTAATCCAACTTTCCCTATACCATTTCTAATAAATACCATTCAAACAATACCTAGTACTACACTAGAAAACACATGGACACTAAACAGTAGTACTTATGCAACTAATGTAGAAACCGTGAATGTACTTGAAAGCGATTTAGACACAGGAACAAACAACTTAACAGTAGTAGTTCACGATGCAACGACACAATTAAATATAGACAATCACGAATCTATTCACGTAGCAACAATTTCATGGACTATAGATAATACTTTAGGTATTCAAGGTGTGATTGCTAACGATTTTAATATTTCTATGTATCCAAATCCATCCAATACGTTTGTAAATTTCAACATAGAAAACACTTTAGGAAAAGATGTTTTAGTAGAAATCATTAGCATAGATGGCAAAAAAATAAAGGCTCTTAATTTATCTAATTCGGAAACATCACAAATGGATATTAGCGCATTAAGTCGAGGATTATACATTACTAACTTTTATCAAAATAATACTTTAATAGCTAGCAAAAAGTTAGTAAAGAATTAAAAATTGTAAATTTCCTTATTTAGTTTCGGGAGGATATTTCGCCAACATTTTTTCTACAACAGCCTGAAGCACAGATTCTCGCTTTTCTGGTATTGCATTAGGATTGAAAGCACTTTCGGTTTCTGCTTGCCAAAAAAGTCCAATTCCTTTTTCGTCTACAAAGTCGAATACAATTTGCCTTGTAATTTTTGTTTGCCCAACAGGGATCCCAATAGAAACGCCTCCTCCTACATTTCTGTTTGTTCCACCAACTCCTACTCCAACTGTACTTCGCTGTTCTTGTGGGTATTCTTTACTATTAATATCTATATAGAAATCTGGGTTTTCAGAAAGTCTAAACCCTTTAATTTGTAATTGATTATCTAATACATTTAACAATCGTTTAAAATCAAGCTCACTTAAACCAGTATCTATATCGGAATAATAATTATAGGTTTTATATTTAGAAAAGTCGGTATCTTTTTCAAAATCACTTACTACATAAATTGGAGCACAAGCAGTAATTAAGAAAATAAAAAATACTATTTTAATACATTTCATGGAATTCTTTTCCTTAAAATTAATCAAAATTTATCCTTTTTATCTATAGATTTCGTTAAAGCTGAGGAAATAATACCTGTTGGAATAGCTACAATACCTAAACCAATCATTAAAATAATAAATGTAAACACTTTACCTCCTACAGTAATTGGGTAAACATCTCCATAACCAACTGTGGTTAAGGTTATAATTGCCCACCATAAGCTATCAAAAATAGAAGAAAAATGTTCCGGTTGCGCCTGGCTTTCAAAGTAATAAATCCCTACTGCAGAAAAATATATTAAAATAAGTGTTATAAGAATAAAGAGTAATATTTCTTCTTTTGCAGATTTTATTGCTCTAGTAAAGTGGTTCATTGCCCTATTATAACGCACTAATTTTAACACTCTAAATAAACGTAAAAAACGTAAAGCTCTTAAGGATCGTAAGTCTAAACCAAAAGACAAGTAAAAAGGAAGAATAGCAAGAAGATCTATTATTCCATAAAAGCTAAATATAAATTTAGTCTTATTATCGGCAACATAAATTCTTAAAAAGTATTCTACAGAAAAAATAAGTACACTAAACAGTTCAATATACTGAAGAGTCTTTCTCGTTTGCGGTTTAAGATCTGGAATGGTTTCAACAGAAAAAGTAACAATAGAAACTAAAATTAACGCTTGTATAAACAAAGCAAAATACCTGCTTAATTTATTGTCATTTATTTCAACTATACTTTTAATATAGGCTTTCATGGTATTACTTAGTCATTTAACATTTTCCAGAGTTTATCATTAAGCTCTGTTAAGCCTTGCTGTGCAACAGAGGAGATAAACATATAATCAATTGGTAAGTTATTATCTAATTCTTCTTTTAATTCTGCCTTTAATTCATCGTCTAACATATCACATTTAGAGATCGCAATCATACGTTCTTTGTCTAACATTTCTGGATTGTAACGTCTTAGTTCATCTAAAAGGATATCGTATTGTTTTTTAATATCTTCTGCATCTGCAGGAATTAAAAACAAAAGTATAGAATTACGTTCAATATGACGTAAAAAGTAATAACCGAGCCCTTTTCCTTCTGCAGCTCCTTCAATAATACCAGGAATATCTGCCATTACAAAAGTTTGAAATTCTCTATGTTTTACAATACCTAAATTTGGTTTAAGCGTTGTAAATTCATAATCTGCAATTTTAGGTTTTGCAGATGTAACTACAGAAAGCAATGTCGATTTTCCTGCATTTGGAAAACCAACTAAGCCAACATCTGCGAGTAATTTAAGTTCTAATGTAATGTCTTTTTCTTCTAACGGAATTCCAGGTTGTGCATAACGAGGCGTTTGATTGGTAGAACTTTTAAAGTGCCAGTTACCACGGCCACCTTTTCCTCCCTCGGCTACAATTCTTTCTTCTCCTTCTTCGGTAATTTCAAATAATACTTCGTTGGTTTCTGTATCTCTAACTACCGTTCCTAATGGCACATCTACATACTGGTCTTCTCCATCTGCCCCAGAACTTCTTCCACTACTTCCGTTACCTCCATGAGTAGCGCGTATGTGCCTTTTAAATTTTAAGTGCAAAAGTGTCCAAAGATTAGAGTTTCCTCTAAGAATGATATGACCACCACGACCACCATCGCCTCCATCTGGGCCACCTTTCTCTAAATATTTCTCACGATGTAAATGCGTAGATCCTTGTCCTCCTTTTCCAGAAGAAACATGCATTTTCACGTAGTCAACAAAATTTCCCTCAGTCATAATACCGTTAAAAGTTAAAAAGTTAAAAGTTAAAAAGTTTTCACTCTTACTTATTAACTAAAACAAATGTGTTTTATAGTTTATCTATTACTTTATTTAATCGCTTTGTAATATCTTCGATACTACCAACACCATCCACACCAAAATATTTATCTTGTGCTGTATAGAAATTTTTAAGAATAGCTGTTTTATTGTAGTATTCTTTAATTCTATTTCTAATTATATTCTCGTCTGCATCATCTGCTCTTCCACTAGTTTTACCACGTTCTAATAAACGTTGTACTAAGACCTCATCATCGACCTCTAGTGCAACCATTGCATTAATTTGCGAATCTTTACATTTCATCAAATTATCTAAAGCTTCGGCTTGTGCATTAGTTCGAGGAAAACCATCAAAAATAAAACCTTTAGCGTCAGCATTTTTTTCTACTTCAGCTTCTAACATGTCTATAGTCACTTGGTCTGGAACCAACTCTCCTTTATCCATAAAAGATTTCGCTAACATACCCAAAGCTGTTTTATTTTTTATATTAAAACGAAATACATCTCCAGTAGAGATGTGTACTAAATTATACTTTTCCTTTAAAAAATTAGCTTGCGTTCCTTTTCCTGCTCCTGGAGGTCCAAATAGCACTAAGTTTGTCATGTGTTGTGTGGTTTTTAATTGATATATTTCAGGTAAATCTCTTCCTAAATTATTATAGTCTAATCCATAACCAACTATAAATTTATCTGGAATTTCAATACCTACATAATGTAGTTTAAAGTCTTTTTTATATGCTTCTGGCTTAAAAAACAAAGTAGCTATTAACAAAGATTTCGCATTTTCATTTTTAAATATGCGATGTACCTCAGCTAGCGTTTTTCCAGAATCTATAATATCTTCTAAAATCACAACAGTACGTCCTGTTAAATCTTGCGTTAAGCCAATCAGTCTTTGTATGTCGTCTGAAGATTTTATACCTTCATAAGAAGCTAATTTTATAAAAGTAACTTCGCAAGGTTTCGGGTATTTTTTCACAAAATCACTGACCAACATAAAAGAGCCATTTAAAATACCAACAAATACGGGCACTTCGTCTCCTAGGTCTGCAGCAATATCGTCTGCCATTTTTTGTACAGCAGCATCAATTTTTTCTGCGGAAATAAATGGTTTAAAATATAAATCGTCTAGCTTAATCATGTAAGACTAACTTGTTTTTAATTAATTCTAAGCAAAGATAATTCTTTTAGTTTGAAGTCTGAAGCTAGAAACTGGAAGTTTTTAAAACTCATTCTAATTTTAAGTGTATTTTTGTAAAATAGTACGATTTTTATAACTTAAAGTTTACCACTTTCGTGGCAATAAAATGAATTATTTTTCTTCAAATTTTAAACTTGGTATTCTTGGCGGAGGGCAGCTTGGAAAAATGCTACTCACCGAAACTAGAAAATTAGATATTTACACTTGTATTTTAGATGGTAGTACAGAAGCTCCTTGCAAAATAGGAAGCAATGAATTTCATCTAGGAAGCCTAATGGATTTTGACACGGTTTACAGCTTTGGCAAACAGGTAGATGTACTAACTATTGAAATTGAAAACGTAAATATAGATGCACTTGAAAAATTAGAAAAAGAAGGAATTACCGTATATCCTGCATCTAAAACGCTTCGAGTTATCCAAAATAAAGCAAAACAAAAATTGTTTTATATAGATCATAATTTACCAACAGCTCCTTTTTCTCGTTTCGCTTACATTTCCGAAATTGAAGACGCAGTAGATAATGGAGGATTACATTTTCCTTTTGTATGGAAAGCGGCTCAATTTGGCTATGATGGTAATGGTGTAAAAGTGGTGAGAAGTCTGGAAGACTTAAAAGATTTACCAAAAGGAGAATGTATTGCAGAAGAATTAATTCCGTTTAAAAACGAATTAGCAATCATAGTTTCTAGAAATGCTAAAGGTGAAGTAAAAACTTTTCCAGTGGTAGAAATGGAATTTCATCCTGAAGCAAACCAAGTAGAATATGTAATTTGTCCGGCTAGAATAGATCCGGAAATTGCAAAAAAGGCAGAAGAAGTTGCTTTAAAAACATCAGAAGCATTTAATCATGTTGGTGTATTAGCAGTCGAAATGTTTTTAACACAAGACAATAAAATTCTAATCAACGAAGTTGCTCCAAGACCGCACAATTCTGGACATCAAACTATTGAAGCTAATTACACTTCGCAATTTGAACAACATATAAGAGCAATTTTAAATCTCCCATTAGGAAGTACAGCAAATAAAGCTGGCGGAATTATAGTAAACCTTGTTGGAGCAGAAGGCTACACAGGTAATGTCGTTTACCAAAACATAGAAGAGATTATGAGTATGGAAGGCGTAACACCTCATATATATGGTAAAAAAGAAACACGCCCTTTTCGTAAAATGGGACATGTTACTATTGTTCATCCAGATATAAATGAAGCACGTAAAGTTGCTGAAAAAGTGAAGAATACGATTAAAGTGATAAGTAATTAAATCCATTTTAATTTAAGATTTTTGATATAAAACATTAATACATATTATGAAAGTAGGAGTAATCATGGGAAGTAAAAGTGACCTTCCAGTAATGCAAGAAGCCATAGATATTTTAAAGGGCTTTGATTTAGAAGTAGAAGTGGATATTGTTTCTGCACACCGAACACCAGAAAAAATGTTCGACTATGGTAAAAACGCACACAATAATGGCATTGCCGTTATTATTGCTGGAGCTGGTGGCGCTGCACATTTACCAGGAATGATTGCTTCTTTATCTCCTCTTCCCGTTATTGGAGTTCCTGTAAAAAGCAGTAATTCTATAGATGGGTGGGACTCTGTCTTGTCTATTCTTCAAATGCCTGGAGGAGTTCCTGTGGCAACTGTCGCTTTAAATGGAGCTAAAAACGCAGGAATACTTGCTGCACAAATTATTGCTACTTCTAATAAAAGCGTACTAGATAAAGTAATTGCTTACAAAGAAGGTTTAAAAATTAAAGTAATTGAATCAGCGAAAAGTCTATAACTAAATAACCTCAAGATTGCTCTTGAGGTTATAACGCTATTAATCAATTTCTTAAACATGAGATGATATCTCACATGAAAAAACTTATGCAAATGTTCAACTATTTCACATTATTCTTAATAAAAAAAGGAGTGTATTTATTTTTTTCGATTAAAAGCACATAAATCCGTTTAAGTGTTTTTTTTGTTTTTTACCAAAAAAAAAAACCTTGATTTACATCAAGGTTTTTAGCTATTAATCAATAATTTTATCAACGAGTAACCAGCTCTATATGAAAAAATCTTTACAAAGATATAAACTATTTACTATACACAATTATTAAAGTCTGCTTTTAACATAAAATTACAAAATGTCACAGAATATACTTACAAATAAATTCACAACAGAATTTCAAACTGCTCCTTTTTCTAAAATAGCTACTTCCGATTTCCTTCCGGCATTTAAATTAGGAATAGAAAATGCAAAAGCTGAAATAGATACTATTGTTAATAATACAAAAGCTCCTACTTTTGAAAACACTATTGAAGCTTTAGATTTTTCAGGCGAACAATTAGATAGAATATCCAGCATATTTTTTAATCTTAATGCTGCAGAAACAAATGAAGAAATTCAAAAAATAGCACAAGAGGTATCTCCAATGCTTTCCGAATTTGGTAACGACATTACGCTTAACCAAGAACTGTTTCAACGTGTAAAAACGGTTTACGATAATAAAGCAGAACTACAATTAACTACAGAACAAGAAACCCTTTTAGATAAAAAATATAAAAGTTTCTCACGAAATGGCGCTAATCTTCCTAAGGACAAAAAACAAGAACTAAGAGAAATAGACAAGCAACTAAGTAAATTAAAATTACAATTTGGTGAAAATGTTTTAGCCGAAACAAATAAATTCGAATTATTAATTACAAAAGAAGAAGACTTAGCAGGTTTACCAGATGGCGCAAAAGAAGCAGCAAAACAATTAGCTGAATCTAAACAAAAAAAAGGATGGCTAATCACGTTAGACTACCCTAGCTACATTCCTTTTATGACCTATGCTGACAATAGAGAATTACGAAAAGAATTATCCTTAGCAGCAGGAAGTAAAGCTTTTAAAAACGATGCTTTAGATAATCAAGATATTGTACTAAAAATTGCAACGCTTCGCTATAAAAGAGCAAACCTTTTAGGCTATAAAACACATGCGCATTTTGTTCTAGAAGAACGTATGGCAAAAACACCAGAAAAAGTAAAAAACTTTTTAAACGAGTTATTAGAAAAAGCGAAACCTGCGGCCAAAATAGAATATACCAATCTAGAAAATTTTGCTAAAGATCTAGATGGCATAGACACTTTACAAAAATGGGATTCTGGATACTATTCTGAAAAACTAAAACAAAAGCTTTTCAATTTAGATGATGAACAATTAAAACCATACTTCAAACTAGAAAATGTAATTGAAGGTTCTTTTATCATTGCTAACAAATTATTCGGTTTACAATTTGAAGAAATGGATACTATTGACAAATATCATGAAGATGTTTTAACGTATAAAGTAAAAGATGAAAATGGAGAATTGGTTTCTATTTTCTATGCCGATTTCTTCCCAAGAAAAGGAAAAAGAAATGGCGCTTGGATGACAAGCTACAAATCGCAAAGTATTAAAAATGGTATTAACGATAGACCACATGTATCTATAGTTTGTAATTTCACAAAACCTACAAAAAGTAAACCTTCACTTTTAACTTTTAATGAAGTAACTACTCTTTTTCATGAGTTTGGCCATGCTTTACATGGCATGTTAGCAAACACTACCTACCCTAGTTTATCGGGAACAAACGTTTTTTGGGATTTTGTAGAATTACCTAGCCAAGTTTTAGAAAACTGGTGTTACGAAAAAGAAGCTCTTGAAATTTTTGCAAAACATTATGAAACAGGAGAAGTAATCCCTATGGATTTGGTGGAGAAAATAAAAGAATCTGCAACTTTTCATGAAGGCATGCAAACACTGCGTCAAATCAGTTTTGGATTATTAGACATGTCTTGGCACGCTGTAGATCCCTCGGGAATTGAAAACGTAAAAGCACATGAAAAACAAGCATTTGGAGATACACAATTATATCCAGATGTAGCTAAAAATTGTATGAGCACTGCTTTTTCACATATCTTTCAAGGCGGATATTCTTCAGGATATTACAGCTACAAGTGGGCCGAAGTTTTAGATGCAGACGCATTCGAATATTTTAAAGAAGAAGGCATATTCAATAAAACGGTAGCAACTAAATTTAAAGACAACGTACTAAGTCAAGGCGGAACCGAAAACCCGATGACGCTCTACAAACGCTTTAGAGGACAAGAACCTAAACCAGAAGCTTTATTAAAAAGGGCCGGTTTAATTAAAAAATAAATTTATAATGAAATTAAAACACGCTCTTACAATATTGTTTTTAATGCTTTCCATAAGCATCATGCAAGCGCAAAAAATTAAAATAAAAAAAGGGATCATTTCTGTTGATGGCACTGCATGCTTATCTACAGATGGAGACCCAATAAACATCTCTTTTTACGATACCAATGGTGAAGAAATAATTTTCATGAAATATTTGGACACCAAACGTGGTGAAAATTATATGAAAATAACTTTCTTAGACCAAAAACTTTCTCTTACTTCTAAGTCTATTATTTTTACACGTAAAATGCTAGTAAGAAGATTGCTATCTAATAAAGTCATAGAAAACTGCAAATTAAATCCAGATAAAGTTGAACGCTTCATTTTAAAGTTTGATGAGAATATAGAAAAAGAAGATATTAATATAAATGTTAGTATAGATAGAAATTAAAAGATGAAGCTAGAAATACCAAATTGGATTATTATTCTTGGTGGAATTGGTCAAATTTTCACTGCATTAATTTACCCCTATATAAGACATAAAGTTTTTGATTGGTATAACGATGTAAAACAACTAAAACCATTAAATCAAGAAATTGCAAAAACCTATGGTAGATATATTCAAGGATTAAATTTTTCCTTTGGGCTGATAGCCATTTTAATGCCTTCCGATTTAAAAAACCATACAAATCTAGCAATTGCAATAACCGGTTTAATAGCTGCTTATTGGGTTGGAAAAGTGATTACACAAATTGCATATTATCCTATGTATGATATCCCTCAGAAAAAAAATTTTAAAATAGGTAGTTTTTTCATGAATGCATTATTTGTATTTTTTGCTATAGTTTATTCCCTTTTATTAATTGTAAATCTAACAAACCACTAAAAAATGAAAACAATACTAATAGCTGGAGGAACAGGGTTTATTGGTCAAACTTTAGAAGATTTTTTTTCTAAAAAAGGGTATACTGTTAAAATATTAAGTAGAAACCCTAAACGAGAAAATGAAATTCTTTGGAACGCAAAGACCATAGAAAACTCTTGGATTTCTCACTTAGAAAACCTAGATGTACTTATCAATCTTACTGGAAAAACTATTAATTGCAGATTTACAGACGCTAATAAAAAAGCCATTAAAGAATCTAGAATAATTGCTACAGAACTTTTAGGTCAAGCAATTGACACATGTCAAAACCCACCAAAACTCTGGATGAACTCTTCAACCACTTCCATTTATAAAGAAGCTTTTACAGAAGAACGAACAGAAGATAGCACAACATTTGGTAACGATTTTGAAGCAGAGGTAGCAACCGTTTGGGAAAAAGCATTTTACAAAACCGTAAATCCTAAAACAAGAAAAATTATACTACGAACTTCTATTGTTTTTGGTAATTCTGATGGCGCTTTTGTTCCATTAAAAAAACTTACTCAATTTGGTTTAGGAGGCAAACAAGGCAACGGAAAACAAATGGTTAGCTGGATTCATGAAACCGATTTTGCTAGAGCTGTAGATTTTTTAATACAAAACAAAGAAGCTGTTGGACCTTTTAACCTTTGTGTACCAAAACCAACAGACAACGCAACCATGATGCAAGATTTTAGAAAAGCAATGCATGTTACTATTGGAATTCCTAGTCCAAAATTTATGCTACAAATTGGAGCTCTGTTTATGCAAACAGAACCAGAACTTATTCTTAATAGCAGAAATGTGATTCCTAAAAAGCTATTAGAAAGTGGGTTTATCTTTCAGTTTTCAACAATTACTTCCGCTGTAAAAAATTTAATCGATTAGATATAAATACTTTTGCTTACTTTTGATAAAAATTAGCTGAAAAAATATGCCAAACCATCAAATAGATCCAAACAAATGGATTGATTCCTATTCCGATTATCTATTCAACTACACCATTTCTCGTGTTAATGATAGAGATTTGGCTAAAGATTTGGTTCAAGACACTTTTTTTGCTGGTTTAAAATCGATGAAAAACTTTAAAGGAGAAGCAAGTGAACGTACTTGGTTAATTTCAATTTTAAAAAGAAAAATTATTGATTATTATCGTAAAATCAATTCTAATAAAGGGAAAGCAGAAGTACGAATGAGCTACAATAGCGATTCTGAAACTGAAGGAGATTGGCTAGAAGAACGCGTTGCAGATCCTTTCGATAAAACAGCAGAAGATACTATAGAAAATGAAGAACTTGGAGAAGCTATATACAGTTGCTTAGGCAAACTCCCTGAAAAGCAAGCAACTATTTTTAAAATGAAAACCATTGAAGGAATAGACACAGAAACTATTTGTAATGAATTAAAAATTACAGCGTCTAACCTATGGGTTATCATTCATAGAGCAAGAACAGCAATGGCTTCTTGCATGGAGAAAAACTGGTTTTAATATGAATACACAAATAAAAATAAATAAAGCTTGTGAAAAAGCAAATCATGTTTGTGATAAATCACAATACAAAGAGGCTACTTTTTTAGAAAAAATCAAGCTTAACATACACTTAATCTTTTGTAAGGCTTGCAGAAAATATTCAAGTAATAACCAAAAGCTTACCAAAAAAATGCACGATGCAAATGTAGAATGTATGCATAGAGAAGAAAAGAAAGCTTTAAAAGAAAATTTAAAGAAAGCTATAAAAGAGCAACAAAATTAGCCATAAAATTGGCAATCCTTCCACAAAAAAAGAACTATAATACTTGGTTTGATTTTTTATAGAAAACAACACAAAACCTAAGGTTATTAGG
This sequence comes from Oceanihabitans sp. 2_MG-2023, assembly GCF_030547245.1. GTDB lineage: Bacteria > Bacteroidota > Bacteroidia > Flavobacteriales > Flavobacteriaceae > Oceanihabitans. The sequence goes on along the minus strand of NZ_JAUOQT010000006.1, from coordinate 48,994 downwards.
GTTATCGTTAATAAAACAAAAACATTTTCAGTACTAGTTTGATCTTTAAAAAATTCTAAAAAGAAAAAAAACGTTAATAAAACAAATCCTATCATTTTTGTTTTACCTACTCCTATTCTTTGTGGTATTGTAGATAATTTTAAACTATCATATTGTAAATCTCTTATCTCAAAAGGGATCATAAGTGCCAATACAAAAACAAAACGCTGTAAAACAGTTAAAATCACATCGGTTGAAATATTCATTTCATTATTTATAACAGGCAAAAATACAGTTACTGCAGACCATACCAAACCAATTACATAAATCTTTAACCCGCTTATTTCTCGTAAATTCTGGTTACTATCTACAAACACATTTCTTGGTAAAAAAGGGATAGCATAAAAAAAAGTAATTCCCCCAAGCAACAAAATATACAACCACGTTTTAACCTCTAACATAAATGCATAATAACATAATGCTATAAAACAGAGAAATGAAAAAATCTGAATTACTTTCAACTTATAAGCCAATCCTCTATGATGAAACTTTGCTAAGCCAAAATACTTCACAAAATTGTAACCAGTAATCGTTGCAAAAAAATTAAAAAATAAAACGGTTTCATTGTAAGAAATCCCAAACTCTAAAAGTGTAATCCAAGTTAAAGAAAAAACACTTAAAGCTACATGAATACTAGCATTTATATAAAAATCAAAAAATTGCTTTATTATTCGCATAAAACAAAAATAAGCAAACTGTTAATAACAGTTTCATTTGGTTAAAAACTTTCATATTTCAAAACAAAAAAACTTTAATAATTCCGTATTTTTGCGCCACAAAACACAACTTTTTAAAGATGAATACAAACGCTTTTGCACTTCGCCATATTGGTCCTAGAGAAACAGACCAAGAACAAATGCTAAAAACTATAGGCGTAGATAGTTTAGACCAACTTATCTACGAAACTATCCCAGATGATATTAGGTTAAAAAAAGATTTAGATCTTGAAGAAGCCATGAGTGAGCAAGAATATTTAGTGTACCTAAATGAGGTTGCCAAAAAAAATAAAGTTTACAAAACATACATAGGCTTAGGATACCATCCAACCATTTTACCTGCAGTAATACAACGTAACATTTTAGAAAACCCAGGTTGGTACACAGCTTATACTCCATACCAAGCAGAAATAGCACAAGGTCGTTTAGAAGCACTTTTAAACTACCAAACTATGGTTACAGACCTAACAGGAATGGAACTTGCAAATGCCTCGCTTTTAGATGAAAGTACAGCAGCTGCAGAAGCCATGAGTCTACTATTTGCTGTTAGAGAACGTGACCAAAAAAAAGCTGGTATAAATAAGTTTTTTGTTTCTGAAAACATTTTACCGCAAACACTTTCTCTTTTACAAACCAGAGCGAACCCTATTGGAGTAGAATTAGTTATTGGAGATGAAAACACTTTCGACTTTTCTTCAGATTTTTTTGGAACTATTCTTCAATACCCAGGAAAAAACGGACAAGTCACAGACATCAAATCGTTTATAGCTAAAGCAAACGAAGCACGAATAAAAGTTGCAGTTGCAGCAGATATTTTAAGCTTAGTAAAACTAGAGGCTCCTGGTAAATTTGGTGCAGATGTAGTGGTTGGTACTACGCAACGTTTTGGCATTCCAATGGGATATGGAGGACCACATGCTGCATATTTTGCTACGAAAGAAGTGTATAAACGTGATATTCCTGGTCGTATTATTGGTGTTACTAAAGACTCTGATGGAAATAGAGCCTTACGAATGGCTTTACAAACTAGAGAGCAACATATAAAACGTGATAGAGCAACATCTAATATTTGCACAGCACAAGTATTACTAGCTGTTATGGCTGGAATGTATGCCGTTTATCATGGTCCTAAAGGATTACAATTTATAGCAAACCAAGTACATAATGCAGCTTCAGTTTTAGCAAAATCACTTGAAAAATTAGGATTCAATCAAACCAATACTTCCTTTTTTGATACCTTACAGATTAAAACCAAAGCTAAAAAAGTAAAAAAAATAGCAAAAGACAAGAAAGTAAACTTCTACTATCCTGACGAAGAAACGGTTATTATTGCTTTAAATGAAACCACTTCGATTAGAGATATAAATTATATCCTTTCCATTTTTGCTAAAGTAGCAGATAAAAAAGCGTTTACTATTTCTTCGTTTTCGGAAGCTAATAATATCGACCAACAACTTCAAAGAACAACAGATTTTTTAACACTAGATGTTTTTAATTCGCACCATTCGGAAACCGAGTTAATGCGTTATATTAAAAAACTAGAACGTAAAGATTTATCGCTAAATCACTCCATGATTTCACTTGGTTCTTGTACCATGAAATTAAATGCAGCAGCAGAAATGCTCCCTTTAAGCTGGTTTAAATGGGGAAACATTCACCCTTTTGCGCCACTAAAACAAGCTAGAGGATATGCGCAGGTTTTAAAAGAGTTAGAAGATCAACTAACAGAAATCACTGGTTTTGCTGCTACTTCCTTACAACCCAACTCTGGTGCTCAAGGTGAATTTGCAGGCTTGATGGTTATTAAAGCATACCATGAATCTCGTAAGGATCATCATAGAAACATTTGTTTAATTCCAAGTTCTGCACATGGTACAAATCCTGCAAGTGCAGTAATGGCAGGAATGAAAGTAGTTGTTACTAAATCTACAGACGAAGGAAATATAGATGTAGAAGACTTACGCGAAAAAGCAATCTTACACAAAGATAATTTATCCTGTTTAATGGTAACCTATCCTTCTACACATGGTGTATATGAAGCTTCCATAAAAGAAATCACCAAAATTATTCATGATAATGGAGGACAAGTATATATGGATGGAGCAAATATGAATGCACAAGTAGGATTAACTAATCCTGGAAATATTGGTGCAGATGTTTGTCATTTAAACTTACATAAAACCTTTGCAATTCCCCATGGTGGTGGAGGTCCTGGTGTTGGACCTATTTGCGTTGCAAAACAACTGGCTCCTTTTTTACCAGGAAATCCAATAGTAAAAACAGGAGGAAAAGATGCAATTACTGCTATCTCTTCCGCTCCTTTTGGTTCAGCTTTAGCTTGTTTAATTTCTTATGGTTACATAAAAATGTTAGGAGCAAAAGGCTTAACACAATCTACCAAGATTGCAATATTAAATGCAAACTACATTAAAACGAGATTAGAAGGTCAATTTGATACTTTATATTCTGGGGAACGTGGTCGTGCAGCACACGAAATGATTGTAGATTGTCGTGCATTTAAAGCAAATGGCATTGAAGTTACAGACATTGCAAAACGTTTAATGGATTATGGTTTTCATGCGCCAACAGTTTCCTTTCCTGTGGCTGGAACATTAATGATTGAACCTACCGAAAGTGAAAGCAAGCAAGAGATAGATCGTTTTTGTGATGCCATGATATCAATTCGAAAAGAAATTGATAATGCAAATAAAGAAGATGCCAATAATGTGCTAAAAAACGCACCACATACTTTGGCTATGGTAACTGCAAACGACTGGCATTTTCCATACACAAGAGAAGCAGCTGCATATCCTTTAGAATATGTACATGACAATAAATTCTGGCCAAGTGTAAGACGAGTTGATGATGCTTACGGTGACAGAAATTTAATATGTACATGTGCTCCTATTGAAGAATATATGTAAATATTAACACAACTGAACATCGTAAAAAATCATTTAATAAAAATTGCCTTTAGTTTTTACTGCTTATATTAGCAAAGTAACTAACTAAAGGCAATATAATTTACATGAATATTAAAATAACTGGAACTGGAAGTTACATTCCAAAAGGCATTGAAAAGAATGAAGATTTTTATAATCACGAGTTCTTAAATGCTGATGGCTCCTCAATTAACAGTACCAATGAGGTTATTGTAAAAAAATTCAAAGCCATTACAGGAATTCAAGAAAGACGTTATATAAAACCAGAATTATTAAATTCAGATATTGCTTTTTATGCAGCAGAAAAGGCCATTAATGACGCAAATATTGATAAAGAAACAATAGACTATATTATTGTTGCTCACAATTATGGAGATGTAAAATACAATTCAGAGCAAAGTGATACTGTGCCAAGTATTGCATCTCGTGTAAAACACTTATTACAAATTAAAAACCCAAGATGTGTGGGCTACGATCTGTTATTTGGTTGTCCTGGATGGATTGAAGGCGTTATTCAAGCAAATGCTTTTATTAAATCTGGTTTAGCAAAACGCTGTTTGGTTATCGGTACAGAAACGCTATCTAGAGTTATAGACAAACACGATAGAGATTCTATGATTTATAGTGATGGCGCAGGAGCTGTTATTGTCGAAGAATCTTCGGAAGAAGGAGGTATTATAAGTCATGAATCTGCAACTTTCGCATTAGACGAAGCTCATTTTATATATTTTGGAGAAACCAATAATTCAGAAATATCTAGTAAACGTAGATATATTAAAATGTATGGCAGAAAGATTTATGAATTTGCTTTAACAAATGTTCCTTTAGCATTAAAATCTTGTTTAGAAAAAAGCGGATACACAATAAATGATGTAAAAAAAATATTGATTCACCAAGCTAATGAAAAAATGGATGAAGCCATTGTAAATCGTTTTTATAAGCTTCATAATATGGAAATGCCAGAAGGCATCATGCCAATGAGCATCAATACACTTGGCAACTCCAGTGTAGCAACAGTACCAACTTTATACGATTTAATTTTAAATAAAAAACTCGAAAACCAAGAAATTAATAAGGGGGATCTTATCATATTTGCTAGCGTTGGCGCAGGCATGAATATTAATGCAATAGTTTATAAACATTAAAATTAACAGCTAAATTTTTCACTTAAAATCTTCCTGTTCAAGACGCACAAATCTATATAAAACACCTTCATATTTGACTGCATAATTACCAGAAGACATTTGAGAATTTTTAAAAAATATATTTTTGTATTCCTAAAAAAGAAGTTGAGTACTTTTCAAATCTTCACCTTCATATTTAATCCAAAATGAAAATGACACTGGCAAATTAGGTTTAAATTCTGAAATATTTATGGAATTGAAATAATCGCTTACTCCATCAAATTGAGTTGCAAAATTTGAGGTTTGAAATCAATTCCCTCAAAACATAGCTTAAAAATTATTTCCATCATTAGTAATTAATACTAGAATTATTAATAACTCCATTAAAATGGAATAAAAAGATATAGACCCTTCGAGAAATCTTGACTAAAAGATTTACATGAAATAAAAAAAAATAATCTACTCTTACTAAAATAAATGTCATTACTTTTGTTAAAACTGGTTCAGAAATTAAAATGTACGAAGGTAAATTTCCACATAAAAGATATAGACTCACTTTACAATTTTTAGAAAAACACATCTCTAAAACTGAAACTATTTTAGATTTAGGTGTAGAAAATCCGTTTACCCAAAGAATGAAGGATAGCCATTTTTTTGTGGAAAACACAAAAGGTGAAGATTTAGATTTAGATACTTCAACCATAAAAAAATCAAATGCAACAGTAGTCACTGCTTTCGAGATTTTCGAACACCTACTCTCCCCTTTTACTGTTTTACAAAGCATACATGCAGATAAATTGGTTATTAGCGTACCATTACGTTTGTGGTTTTCTTCGGCCTACAGAAGTAAAACAGATAAATGGGACAGGCATTACCATGAGTTTGAAGATTGGCAATTAGATTGGCTTTTAGAAAAAACCGGATGGAAAATCATAGACAGACAAAAATGGACTAATCCAACAAAAAAAATTGGAATCAGACCCATTTTTCGTTGGTTCACTCCAAGATATTACATCGTTTATGCAGTACGTGTATAAAGTAAAAAAAACTAAAAATAAATCTCAAAAACTTCGTCGATTGGTTTTGGAATTTGGCATTTAAATATTGTTATTTGTTTTTATGAATATCTCCATTATCATTCCTGCACATAACGAAGAAAAGTTTATTGAAAAAACTTTAAACTCTTTGGTAAACCAAACGCTTAAACCAAAACAAGTTGTAATTGTAAACGATAATTCTACAGATAATACAGAAAAAATTGCTTCGCATTATACAACAAATTATAATTGGATTTCATTAGTAAACATTAAAAGTTCAGAGAAACATTTACCAGGAAGTAAGGTTATAAATGCTTTTTACAAAGGTTATGAAACTGTAGATAAAAATTATGATGTAATCTGTAAATTTGATGCAGACATTATCTTACCAAATAATTATCTAGAAAAAATTAACAACCTGTTTTTAAGCGATTCAAAAATTGGAATAGCTGGAGGATTAGCATATATAAAAGTAAATAATTCTTGGGTTTATGAAAATATAGCAAAAAAAACACATGTAAGAGGGCCATTTAAAGCATATAAAAAACAATGTTTTATGGATATTAAAGGACTCAAACATTCTATTGGATGGGATACCGTAGACACACTTCTTGCAAGTTTTTATGGTTGGAAAACTGCAACAGATAAAACCCTATTAGTAAAACATTTAAAACCAACTGGAATAAGCTACAATAAAGCATCAAAATACATGCAAGGTGAAGCAATGTACAAAATGCGTTACGGGTTTATAATTACACTCATTTCTGCATTAAAAATGGCGTATAAAAAACGAAGCACAGCTCTACTTAAAGACTATATGTTTGGTTATTTTAAAGCAAAAAAGAATAATATAGAATATTTAGTTACAGAAGATCAAGGTACTTTTATTAGAAATCTTCGATGGAAAGGAATGTTAAATAGCTTAAAATAAACTTCTAATTGGATAATGTTTGAAGCATCAAAAACTCCAACCTTTATAATCGCTAGACGCTTCTAATTTGTTTTCTTTAGCATCTTCCAATTCGCTAAAAAAATCGATACCTGTTAGACTTTCAATGGTATCTACCGAAGTTACAAACTTATATAACGGTTCGTTTGAATCTTTATGAGGCATTAAAAAAGCTATCACTTTTGTTTTACCAGAATTATTATCTATTAATACTTTATAAAACTGGTTTGGCACAGCAACTTTTTCTTCTCCTATAGTTTTCATGTTTCCTTTCAAAACCCCGCCAGACACCACAAAAACACCATCATATTTACTTGCCCAATAACGTGTTTTCTGTTCTAATCTATTCCAAATTCCTGCATTAAAAGCATGTTCTTGTGGAGAAATATTACTCGTTAAAAAGGTCTCGTCATGTGCAGATTTGCTATATTTCCTATCTCCTGCAGGACAAAGATGCCCGCGATCGTAACCAGATTTTTTATAATTACGCCAATGTGCTGCTTTGGTTTTCACGGCTTTGTCTATTTCAAAATAAGGACGTTTAAAATTAGCAGTACTTAAATGCGATTTCTTTAACTCGTAAGCAACCCATTCTGCTTGCTCATGCGTTTCGCTATAACTTAAACTATACCCTTCATGATGTACAATTTGCCCTGTAGTACTTGTTGGTAAAAAATATTCGTTGGTACTTGTTTTTACAGTTGCACCTTGGTCTATTATTCCTACTTCAACTTGTTTATCAAAATAGGCATCATAACCATAAATCGTCACAAGAATTGCAATAGCAAGGAAAGTGTATAGTTTTCTTTTCATTTAGTATATAAAAAACGTATCGATTATGTTTTACTGCAAACTAGCCAAACTCGCTTTTAAAGTTTCAATCTTTGCCAAAGCATCTGCCTCTTTCTTTTTCTCACTAGCCACAACCTGTTCTGGAGCTCCTGCAACAAAACGTTCGTTTGATAGTTTTTTCTGCACAGACTTAAGAAAACCTTCGGTGTAGTTTAATTCTTCGGTTAGCTTTTTAATTTCAGCTTCTACATCTATCGCGCCATCCATTGGAATAAAATACTCGTTAGATTTTACTCTAAAGGTTAAAGCGCCATCAACTGGCTCTAAAACATATTCTATAGCTTCCAGATTTCCTAATTTTGCAATAACTTCATCGAATGTAGTATTCGAATTTTCATTATTAATCACTGAAAAACCTATTGCGTCTTTAAATGCAATATTCTTTTCTTTTCTAATTGTTCGTATTCCCGAAATCACTTCTGATGCAAATTCAAACTGAGATATAAGCTCCTTATTAATTGGTTTTGCTTCTGGCCATTTTGCGATTATTAATGCTTGTTCTGGAGTACGTTCTGTAATATACTGCCAGATATCTTCGGTTAAAAACGGCATAAAAGGATGTAATATTTTTAAATTATCTTCAAAAATAGACATCACTTTGTTGTATGTTTTTGCATCAATTGGCTGTTGGTATGCTGGTTTTACTATTTCTAATAACCACCCACAAAAATCGTCATAAATCAACTTATAAATAGCCATTAAAGCATCACTTAATCTGTATTTACTAAAGTGATCTTCAATTTCAACTAAAGCCGTTTGAAACTTTGCTTCGTACCAATCTAATGCTATTTTACTAGAGTTTGGTTGCGCAATCGTATCGTTAACTTCCCAAATATTGGTAAGATTAAAGGCATTCCAAATTTTATTTCCAAAACCTTTTCCTTGTTGACAAAGTGCTTCATCAAACATTAAATCATTTCCTGCCGCACTACTTAAAAGCAAACCAACACGCACACCATCTGCACTATATTCCTCAATTAGTTTTAAAGCGTCTGGTGAATTCCCTAAAGATTTACTCATTTTACGACGTTGTTTATCGCGAACAAGACCGGTTAAGTATACATTTTGAAAAGGTTTTTCATCTTTATACTCATATCCAGCAATAATCATTCGTGCTACCCAAAAGAATAAGATATCTGGTCCAGTAACTAAATCGTTTGTTGGATAGTAGTATTTTATCTCTTCGTTTTCTGGATTACGAATACCGTCAAAAACACTCATTGGCCATAACCAAGAACTAAACCAAGTATCTAAAGCGTCTGTATCTTGTTTTAAATCTTCTGCTTTTAAATCTGGTTTACCTGTTACTTTTTGTGCTTTTTCTACTGCCAATTCAATAGTTTCGGCAACTACAAAATCTTCTTTTCCTTCTCCATAGAAATAAGCAGGAATTTGTTGCCCCCAAAGTAACTGGCGAGAAATATTCCAATCGCGAATATTCTCCATCCAATGACGATATGTATTTTCGAATTTCTTTGGAAATAGTTTAATTTCTGCATCTTCACCTAAAACAGCTTCAATAGCTGGTTTAACCAACTCTTCCATTTTCAAGAACCATTGGTCACTTAATCTTGGTTCGATAACAGCTTTAGTACGTTCTGACGTTCCAACTTTATTTAAATGTGTTTCGGTTTTTATTAAAACACCTATTGTTTCTAATTCTTTTGCTACATTCTTTCTTGCTACAAAACGATCTTGCCCTTCAAACTGCAATCCAAAGCTATTTAAAGTCGCATCTTCATGAAAGATATCTATAACTTCTAATTTATGTTTATCGCCAAGGTTCTTATCATTTTCATCATGTGCTGGAGTTACTTTTAAACAACCAGTACCAAATTCCACATCTACATAGTCGTCTTCAATAATAGGTATTACGCGATTACAAATTGGCACAATGGCTTTTTTTCCACGTAAGTGTGCAAAACGTTCATCTTCTGGATTGATACAAATTGCGGTATCTCCAAAAATAGTTTCGGGACGTGTCGTAGCAATTGTTAAAGTATCGTCGCTTCCTTCTATTTTATAATTGATATAGTATAAGCTTCCTTGGCGTTCTTCGTGTATTACTTCTTCATCAGACAACGTCGTTTTCGCTTCCGGATCCCAGTTTACCATTCGATAACCTCTATATATCAGTCCTTTTTCATGCAAATCAACAAATACTTTAATTACAGCTTCAGACATATCGTCATCCATTGTAAATTTCGTTCTATCCCAATCACAAGAACATCCTAATTTTTTAAGTTGCTCTAAAATAACTCCTCCATATTCTTCTGTCCACTCCCAAGCGTGTGCCAAAAACTCATCACGTGTCAGGTCGTTTTTGTCAATTCCTTGTTCTTTTAATTTTGCAACAACTTTAGCTTCTGTAGCAATAGATGCGTGATCTGTTCCAGGAACCCAGCAAGCATTTTTACCTAATAAACGTGCTCTACGTATTAAAACATCTTGTATCGTGTTATTAAGCATGTGCCCCATATGTAAGACTCCTGTTACATTTGGCGGAGGGATTACAATGGTATAAGCTTCTCTTTCGTCTGGTTTAGAATGAAAATAATTATGTTCTGTCCAGTAGCTGTACCACTTACTTTCTACACTATTTGCATCATATTTTGATGGAATGTTCATACTTTGGAATAGTTTTTGAATAATATCATGCAAAAGTACTTATAATTTACATTTTGAAAAATATTAATGCTGTTTAATGTACCTTTAAGCATAAAGTTTATGTTAAGATTTATGTTATACATCCATTATTTTTGTAGAATGAATGAAAAGTAAGTAAATTTACAATAGAATTAAAAACACAAATAACACAAACGACTGAAATACAACACAATGTGTTTTAAGAATAAAAAATAATTTAAATTAAAAAATGATGAAACAATTACTAACAATTTTATTTATCGGAATATTTAGTTTTTCAATGACTGCTCAAGAAAAAATGGCAAAAATTGATTTTAAAGAAACTACAGTAGATTATGGTACTATAGAAAAAGGTGCAGATGGTGTTAGAACTTTCGAGTTTACTAATACTGGAGATGCTCCGCTTATAATATCGAAAGTATCTTCTAGTTGTGGTTGTACTGTACCAAAAAAACCGGATGGACCAATTATGCCTGGAGCAACTGGAGAAATACAAGTAAAGTATGATACAAAACGTGTGATGCCTATTAGAAAAACAATAACTGTTCTTTCTAATGCTGAAACACCAACGGTAGCACTAAAAATTAAAGGAGAAGTTATTGATCCTAGTAAAACAAGTGTTCTTGAAAAAAGAGAAAAAAGTGTAATGGAAAACTAATTTCCATTTTATAAATATAAATTGAAAGGATTGTGTACAAATAAGTAAACAATCCTTTTTTTGTTAGAATAAACTTTCTAACACGAACTGAAAATCCAAAACTTGTCCTGATCGATCAATTTTTAACCTAATATTTTTACCGTTTTTTTCATAAAAAAATTGAGTTATTTGCTGTAAAGAGAGATCGTAAGTTTCTTTTCCATTTATTTTTAATATTATATCTCCAAATTGCAACCCTGCTTTTTCAGCAGGAGAATCTTTCCGTAATTCAATTATAGTAAAAGCAGGTTTTACAGAAAGCTTGTAATTGGCATCAAAAACAATTCTTTTTACACCGCCATTATCTTTATTACTAGCTTCTGCTATGCCAGAACTTCTAATCTTATTTTCTTTCTCTCTCACTAACCTAATTCCGTTTTGTTCCAGTTCAATTCCACTTTTATTATAACTAAAAGGATCCTTAAAATATTTACTTTTTTTAAGTTGTATCAAAGATTTTTTATAATTAAAAACAACCCGAAATCTTTTTAAAATATTACCAGCTAGACTTCCATTTCTATCTTTATGATTTTTAGCAAACGATATGGAAGTAGCATCTGGAAAAGCAACATTTGGATTTTTTAAGGTAAAATCATTAATACTAAACGCATCTACTTTAGAACGCTTTCCATAAACACTTCCACTTAAACCATGCCCTAAAAAATCTTCAAAATATTTATCATTTGTATGTATACCTAAAGAGATATCTTCAAATAACCAAATAGAATCACTTCCACCAGAATCTATTAATAATTTAACTGGAATTTCTTCTTTATCTATTGTAACATGGGCATTTATATAGGGCTTTTTATTATAAAAATACAAAGGTAAAGCCTCACAATTTTTACATTTTTTATAAGTATAAGTTTCATTTTCATGAATTTTAATAATTTTTGAAGAATAATTTATTTCTACAACTAAATCTTTAAAAAAATCATAACCTATAATACCATGAATAGGAACCCCTAATCTTGGAGCAAAATTTAGTTTCGAATTATAAACCACAAACAAATCTTGGTTAATGTTTAAAGCTTCGCCAATTTCTATCGCATTATTTCTAGATCGTAATGCTTCTACTGCCTCCCCTTCTCCTAATCCTCTTATTACAATTTTTTCGGCGTTATTAATTTTTAAAGTTTCATTGATATTAAAAATATTAAACAAAATTGGCTTACTTACTCCTGTATCTAAAATGAAAGAAAGTTCAACACCGTTAATTTTTACTGGAATTATAATTAGATTATTAATTAATTTAAACTGTATTTTATCACTTTTTCTTTTATTTTGAATTACGAAAGTGCCTTGAGAGAATCCAAAAAAGGAAAAACTGAATAGTAATAAAAAAGAAAAAACTATATTTTTCATAAGCCCAAAAAACACTTCTCTATCAATTTACAAATCTTTCTTCTTAAATCTTTATTTAGTGTTACTTTTTAAAAAAACTTTAATATAATTTTCGCAACTTTGTATCTCAAACACATATAAAATGCCAGTAATTTCAAAAAAAGGGCAATTAATGCCACAATCGCCTATTAGAAAATTGGTTCCATTTGCTGAAAAAGCAGCAAAAAATGGAAAATCCATATATTATTTAAACATTGGACAGCCAGATATAAAGACTCCTAAAATAGCTTTAGACGCTGTAAAAAATAACGCCCTAGAAGTTTTAGCATATTCTAGATCAGAAGGTTCTGAAACTTACAGAACAAAAATAGCCAGCTACTATTTTAAACAAGACATACATGTAAACCATGATGATATAATTGTTACCACTGGAGGAAGCGAAGCTTTACTCTTTGCTTTTGGTAGTATTATGGATACAGATGACGAAATTATTATTCCAGAACCGTTTTATGCAAACTACAATGGATTTTCTACTGCTTCAGGAGTAAAAGTAGTTCCAGTTATTTCTAAAATTGAAAATAATTTTGCCTTACCTCCTATAGAAGAGTTTGAAAAACTTATTACTCCAAAAACCAAAGCAATTCTTATTTGTAACCCAGGAAATCCTACAGGTTACTTATACTCTAAAGAAGAAATAAAAAAACTTGCAGCAATAGTAAAAAAACATGATTTGTTTTTAATTGCTGACGAAGTATATAGAGAGTTTGCATATGATGGAAACACACATTACTCCATCATGCAAGAAGAAGGTTTAGAGCAAAATGCGATAATGATTGATTCTGTATCTAAAAGATACAGCATGTGTGGTGCCAGAATTGGCTGTTTAGTTTCAAAAAACAAAGAAGTAGTACAAACAGTTTTAAAATTTGCTCAAGCAAGACTAAGTCCACCTACATTCGCACAGATTGCTAGCGAAGCAGCTTTAGAAACTCCACAAAGTTATTTTGATGATGTTATTGAAGAATATGTGGAAAGACGAAACATCTTAATAACCGAACTACAAAAAATAGAAGGTGTACAAGTAGCAAATCCAAAAGGTGCATTTTACTGTATTGCACAATTGCCAGTAAAAAACAGCGACGCTTTTGCACAATGGCTTTTAGAAGATTTTGATGTAGATGGCGAAACAGTTATGGTAGCTCCAGCTGGAGGTTTTTACTCTACTCCTGGAGTTGGTTTGAATCAAATACGTATTGCATATGTATTAAAAAAGGAGAGCCTTATTAAAGCAGTAAACATTCTTAAAGAAGCTCTTAAAGTATATAAAGACTAGTGCAAATACAACACAACATATCTTTAAAAAAGCACAATACTTTTGGTATTGATGCAAAAGCTAAACATTTTGTATCCATAAATTCGAAACAAAAATTATTAGATGTGCTTCGACTACCAGAATATCCTGAAAGATTAATTCTTGGCGGAGGAAGCAACATGCTACTTACTAAAGATGTGGAAGCATTAGTAGTGCATATAAACTTAAAAGGAATTACAATTGTTTCGCAAGACGACTCTTTTGTTTTTGTAAAAGCTGAAGCAGGAGAGAATTGGCATGATTTTGTACTTTGGTGTTTACAAAATGATTTTGGTGGATTAGAAAACTTATCCTTAATCCCAGGTAATGTTGGTACTGCTCCTATTCAAAATATTGGTGCTTATGGCATAGAATTAAAAGACACATTTGTTTCTTGTGATGCTATTGAGATAGCAAATCAAAAAACAAAGACTTTCACTAATTCAGATTGCAATTTCGACTATAGAAACTCTGTTTTTAAACAACATTTAAAAGGCAAGTATATTATTACTAGTGTTATTTTTAAACTCACAAAAAAAAACCATATCCTTCACAAAAACTATGGAGCAATTACTTCGCAACTAGAGATAATGCATATAGAAAAACCTACCATTCAAGATATTTCCAAAGCAGTTATAGCAATTCGTGAAAGCAAACTTCCAAACCCTAAAGAAATTGGAAATAGCGGAAGTTTTTTTAAAAATCCAATTATTTCTATAACAGATTTCGAAAACTTAAAACAAAATTTCCCTGAAATCCCAAGCTATCCAATTTCGAATACATCTGTAAAAATACCAGCAGGTTGGCTTATAGAAAAAGCAGGTTTTAAAGGAAAACGATTTGGGGATTATGGTGTGCATAAAAAACAAGCTTTAGTACTTGTAAATTATAATAATGCAAATGGGTCAGAAATTTTAAATTTATCTCAAGTAATTCAAGAAACTATAATGCGTATATTTAATATATCTATAGAAGCTGAAGTAAATATTATTTAAATTTAAAATAAATCTATAACTTTGATATTCTATAACTTAGCAAAACACTAAACAAAATATCTTTTGAGCACACCAATTGAACAACAAATAGTTAGTTTACTAAAACAAGGCGACAAAAAAGCTATTACATTGTTGTATCAAAACTATTCCGACACACTACTTGGTGTAATATCAAAAGTTATTACAGATTCCGACCTAGCACAGGACGCATTGCAAGAAACATTTATTAAAGTCTGGAAAAAAGCACAAACTTACGATGCTAAGAAGGCTAAACTTTTTACTTGGCTTTACAGAATTGCCTATAATACAGCGATAGACAAAATACGATCTGTATCAAATAAACAGAGTAAAGAAGTCCAAATGGAAAGTTCTAACGTATATAAACTAACAAGTAATAGTTTGAATCAAGATGTGATTGATATTAAAACCCATCTAAAAACCATAGATGTAAAATATCAAACAGTAATAAATGCGCTCTTTTTTGAAGGTATGACACAACAAGAAGCGAGTGACGAATTGAACATACCACTTGGCACCATTAAATCGAGATTAAAAATAGGATTGCGTGAATTAAAAAAGATTTACGATCCAGAATTAAAAAGTCATGAATGATAAAATAAATACATTTTTAAATTCAGATCTAGTAGATAAATATCTAGTAGGCATAACCAATGCAGAAGAAACTGTATTGGTAGAAACCTACATATCTAAATATCCTGAAGTTAAGAATGCGTATAATACTTTACAGCAAAATCTTGAGATTGTAGCTAAAAGTAACGCCATTGAAGCACCAGAACATATTTTAAACGATATACTTTCTGCAATTGACGAAAAACCAGTTATTGCACTACAAACTGCTCCGAAACAAAAAACTTGGTACATGTTTGGAATAGCTGCTAGTATTACTGCTTTAATTTTTGCAGGTTCTACCTTTATGTTTTACTTAAACAATCAAGATCTTTTACGCGAAAATGAAATTATTGCAGAAGAAATTTTTGATCTACGTAGCGATATAGACCAAAATAATAAAATGTTAAGCGACATTATGCAGCAATTTAAACAGCTTAACAATCCCGAAACACAAAAATATATTATTAAGGGAAACGAAAGAGCAAAAAACTTAAAAACGGTTGCATACATAAATCCTGTTGAAAAAACATCGATGATCGATGTAGTTTCTTTACCCCAATTACCAGAAGAACAATGCTATCAAATTTGGGCAGAAGTACAAGATAAAATGGTTAGTCTTGGCATTTTAAACGAATCTGAAAGTCAACTCATACCGTTGCCATATACAGAAAACGCCTTAGGATTAAGTATTACAATAGAACCCAAAGGAGGTAATGAAAATGCTTCTGTTGAAAAATCTGTTGCAGAAATCAGCTTGAAAAAGTAAATCAACTTTCAATATAAAAACCAAAAGCCTCGTTTTAAAAAGCGAGGCTTTTTTAGTATACCAATTTCCTAAAAAATAGTATCTTTGTAAAATAATTTAAGACGAATACACACATGAAACTACTAGCAATAACATTAGTACTTTTAGGTTTAGCAATAGCTGGAATAGCAATAAAAATTTGGGCAAAAAAAGACGGTAAATTTGCAGGCACTTGTGCCAGCCAAAACCCTATGTTAAACCAAGAAGGAGAATCTTGCGGCTTTTGCGGAAAAACACCAGAACAATACAAAGATTGTAGCGAACCTCAACACTCTTAATAGTTCATGGTATTACTGAATATTGCCTACTACACATTTATAATTGTAGTAAGTATTCAACTTATATATTATCTTTTCTTATTTTCAAAATTTGCTTTTTTAAATCCGAAACATAAAACACAAAAAAACATAGCGCTTTCTATTCTTATTTGTGCTAAAAATGAAGCCAAAAATTTAAAAAATTATCTTCCACACATATTAAATCAGGAATATCCAGATTTTGAAATTATTTTAATTAACGACAATTCCCATGATAAAACATTAGATATCATGGAAGACTTCGCTGCAAAGCATCGTAATATTAAAATTGTTAATGTAATACCTACCGAAACTTTTTACGGAAACAAAAAATACGCACTAACACTTGGTATTAAAGCTGCAAAAAATGAATATCTAGTATTTACAGATGCAGATTGCAAACCTAATTCTAATCATTGGCTAAAAGAAATAAGCACAAATTTTAGCAATACAAAAAGTATTGTTTTAGGTTATGGCGCCTATGCAAAAATTAAAAATTCTTTTTTAAATAAATTAATTCGGTTTGAAACACTTTTAACTGCTTTACAATATTTTTCTTATGCTAAATCTGGAATACCGTTTATGGGAGTTGGTAGAAATTTAGCCTACAAAAAAGAAGTTTTTTTTAATGCAAATGGTTTTATAAACCACATGCAAATTCGATCTGGAGACGATGATTTATTTATAAACCAAGTTGCCAACACTAAAAATACTAGTATTTGTTTTACAAAAGAGAGTTTTACTATCTCTAACCCTAAAACAACTTTTAAAGATTGGATTTTACAAAAAAGAAGGCACGTTTCTACAGCAAATTATTACAAGGCTGGACACAAAATACTACTTGCCCTTTTTTACATCTCTCAATTTCTATTTTATACTTTAGCAATTACGCTTTTTATTACAACCTACGCATGGCAAATTGTTTTACCTATATTTATATTAAGATTAATTGTTTTTTATATCGTATTTGGTAAAACTTCGAAAAAATTAGAAGAAAAAGACCTTATTATTTTTCTTCCTTTTCTAGAGATTTTTTTAATTGGCATGCAATTAGTTATATTTATAATCAACTTTATAGCAAAACCTAAATATTGGAAATAGAAGAAGCAATCCAACAAGCAAAAAAAAACGAGCAAAAAGCATTTAATTTTTTACTAAATACCTTTTGGGATGATGTATATGGATTTCAATTAAAACGAATTCAAAATGAAAACGATGCCGAGGATGTTACCATTCAAACCTTTTCTAGAGCTTTTGACAAAATAGAAACATACAATACTGACTATAAATTTAAAACGTGGCTAATTACCATTTCTAAAAACATTCATATAGATCTTTTAAGAAAAGAAAAACGCTCCATTTCAACACAAATATCTACAGATGATGAAAATTCTCTACTTCAAATTTTAGACGAAACTCCTTCTATAGAAGACAAACTTATTACAGAACAAAATTTAGCAAAACTGCTTCGGGATATAAAAAAACTCAAACCACATTATCAAGAGGTTATTAATTTTCGCTACTTTCAAGAATTAAGCTACAAAGAAATATCTACCCAATTAGACGAACCTATAAATAATGTTAAGGTGAAACTATTAAGAGCTAAAAAGTTATTAGCAGAGATTATTCAAAAAAAGTAATGATACAAATATTAAAAAAATTTGGTCCTGGATTATTATTTGCTGGAGCTGCAATTGGTGTTTCACATTTAGTACAATCTACAAGAGCAGGAGCAAATTTTGGATTGGGTTTACTTTGGGCTTTATTGGTAGTTAATCTATTTAAATATCCATTTTTTCAATTTGGACCTCGATACGCTGCAGCAACAGGAGAAAGCCTTTTAGAAGGTTACAAAAAACTTGGCAAAGGTGTATTAATAACATATTTCGTCCTTACGTTTACAACAATGTTTACTATTCAAACTGCAGTAACTATTGTTACTGCTGGTTTGGCATCTACACTTTTTGGCGACTTTATAAACATAAAAACGTGGACTGTTATCATTTTATGCTTTTGTTTAATCATTTTATTTCTTGGCAGATATAAGCTTCTAGATAGATTAATGAAAATCATTATTATTACACTTACTATTAGTACACTTATTGCTGTTGTTTTTGCTTTTTCGAAACAAGAAAGCAGCTTATCCTTTACACAAATACTTCCAAAAAACAGTATAGAAATAGCTTTTCTTATTGCTTTTATGGGTTGGATGCCTGCTCCTTTAGATATTTCTGTTTGGCAATCTTTATGGACTATTGAAAAAAGAAAAGACGAAAAAGGTTATGTACCAAAATCTGCTTTGTTAGATTTCAATATTGGCTATATTGTCACTATATTTTTAGGCATCAGCTTTCTATTACTAGGTTATTTAGTAATGCACAATAGTGGCGAAACATTTAGTGTTTCTGCTGCAGTTTTCTCTAACCAACTAATTAAAATGTACACACAAAACCTGGGTAGTTGGTCTTATGTTTTAATTAGCATTGCAGCTTTCACCACAATGTTTAGCACTTCTTTAACCACTTTAGATGCATCACCAAGAGCAATGCATAAAACAACAGAGCTTCTCACAAATAGAAGCTTCAAAAAAGGCTATTTATTTTGGATTATTTTATTAGTAAGCGGGAGTATTTTAATCTTTTTTTATTTTGCTTCAGAAATGGCTTTACTCATAAAAATAGCTACCATATTATCTTTTCTAACAGCTCCTTTTTACGCTATAATAAATTACATGCTTATTAGCGGGAAGCACACCCCTAAAGAATGGCACCCTTCAAAAGCTCTACACGTATTAAGCGTATTTGGAATTTTGTTTTTAGTGAGCTTTAGTATTTGGTATCTCACCATTCTATAAAAGTATTTTTAAGCCAGATAGTTTAATAGAATACTTTGTATCTTTGTACTAGAAATTGTAAACTAAATGAATACAGATACCGCTTCAAATATAATACCAGAAAGAGTAGCAAAACCTAAATGGCTTCGTGTTAAATTACCTACAGGTAAAAAATACACAGAACTTCGTGGTTTAGTAGATAAATACAAACTAAATACCATTTGTGCTTCGGGTAGTTGTCCAAATATGGGAGAATGTTGGGGAGAAGGTACTGCTACCTTCATGATTCTAGGTAATGTTTGCACACGTTCTTGTGGATTTTGTGGTGTAAAAACAGGAAGACCAGAAACCGTAGATTGGGATGAACCTGAAAAAGTAGCACGTTCTATTAAAATAATGAACATTAAACACGCCGTTTTAACTAGTGTAGATCGTGACGATTTAAAAGATATGGGAAGTATCATGTGGAGCGAAACCGTAAAAGCTGTTCGTAGAATGAACCCAGAAACGACTCTAGAAACACTTATTCCAGACTTTCAAGGCTTAGAACAACACATAGACAGAATTATTGATGTAGCTCCAGAAGTAGTTTCGCACAATATAGAAACAGTTAGACGTTTAACACGAGAAGTACGTATTCAAGCAAAGTACGACAGAAGTTTAGGAGTTTTAAAATACCTAAAACAACAAGGACAAAGACGTACAAAATCGGGTATCATGCTTGGTCTAGGGGAAACTAGAGAGGAAGTAATAGAAACTTTACACGACTTAAGAGCTAACGACGTAGATGTAGTTACCATTGGCCAATATTTACAACCAAGCAAAAAACACTTACCAGTTAAAATGTTTATCACGCCAGATCAATTTGCAGAATATAAAGAAATTGGCTTAAGTCTAGGTTTTCGACATGTAGAAAGTAGCGCCTTAGTGCGATCTTCTTACAAAGCTCAAAAACACATTAACTAATGGTTCTAGTTGCAATAAATGGATTTGGAAGAATTGGAAGACGTGTTTTTAGATTACTTCAAAACAATCCTAACATTCAAGTGGTTGCCATAAATGATTTAGCAAATGCAAAAACACTTAGCCACTTACTAAAGTATGATAGTATCCATGGTATTTTTCCAGAAACAATTTCTTATAATGATGAACACATTATAGTTAACAACAAAAACATCCCTTTACTAAACAAACAAAAACTGGAAGATATTAATTGGCACCCTTTTAATATAGATTTTGTTATTGAAGCTACTGGAAAATATAAAACTAAAGAATCGCTTAACATTCATATTAAAAATGGAGCAAAACGTGTAATTTTAAGTGTTCCACCTTTAGAAGACAATATTAAAACAGTCGTTTTAGGTGTTAATGATAATGCACTGGATGGAAGTGAAAAAATAATTTCAAATGCATCTTGCACCACAAACAATGCTGCTCCAATGATTGCTGTTATGCAAGACCTTTGCGGCATTAAACAGGCATATATTACCACTGTTCATTCGTATACTACAGATCAAAGTTTACACGACCAACCACATCGAGATTTACGTCGAGCAAGAGCTGCTGGTCAATCTATTGTACCAACAACTACAGGAGCCGCAAAAGCGCTTACAAAGATTTTCCCTAATTTAGCGAATGTAATTGGTGGATGTGGCATAAGAGTTCCTGTAGCTAATGGCTCATTAACTGATATTACTTTTAATGTGGAAAAAAATGTAACTATCGAACAAATTAATGCTGCATTTAAAAAAGCCTCTCTAGAAGCATACAAAGGCATTTTAGAATACACAGAAGACCCAATTGTATCCATAGATATAGTAGGCAACACTCATTCTTGTATTTTTGATGCACAAATGACATCAACCATTGGAAACATGGTAAAAATCATTGGTTGGTATGATAATGAAACCGGTTATTCTAGTAGATTAATTGACTTAATTAGCAATTTATCGATAAAAAGATGACTTTTATCGAATAAATATTTATATTTGCTATTATCATATTTATAAAAATGTTCCGAATCAACTACTATATATGTGCTATTATCATGGTGTTGAGTTGCAGTGTATTTTCACAAGAAATCACTACTCAAGAGAGAGATACTATACAACAAAATGTAAACAATCTAATAAGGTTAGCGCAAAGAAACCTGGAAAACTCTAATTATTTTGAAGCGCAAAAAACGCTTGAAAACGCTCTTCTTTCTGCCAAAACTATTAAAGACCAAAAAAGCATTGGGTTAATACACTCTAAACTAGGAAAAATTGAATATATTTTTGAAGAACCAGATGAAGCAATTAAGCATTTAACAAAAGCTGTTGCTACACAACGCATCTCGAATGACAAAATTAATCAAGCAGAATCTTATAAAATATTCGGTAATGTATACTATGCAAAAAAGGAGTTTAACACAGCTTTAGACTATTACAAATCTTCTAAAAACCTTTTTGAACAAGAAGGCTTAAATGATTTTGTTGCCGAAGTAGACCTCAATAAAGGACAAACTTACTTAGCCTTAAAAGATTACCAAAAAGCTAAATTACTATTTGAAAATGCGATTGCATTAGCCAATAGATATGATTTAAAAAAAATACATAGTAGCGCCCAAATAAACCTAGGCATTGTATATGCAAATCTGAATAAGATTAATGAAGCTATAGAAATCACCAATACTGGTGTAACCGAGGCAATCAACAATAATTTTGATACTGTTTTAAGCGAAGGCTATTTAGTTTTAAGTGACTTGAATCAAGAAAATAAAAACTTCAAACTTGCTAATGCGTACTTAAAAAAGCATATTAAATTATCCGATTCGCTTTTAAATATTAAAAGACAAAACTTATCTCCAGAAAAACGATTCGAACTTTTATTAAAAAACCAGACCGAATATCAAAAAAAACAAGCTGCAGATCTTGAAGAACTACAAGACTCTAAAAACCTCAGTAAATTAACAGCAATCTTAAGTGTAGCATTAATTACTATTTTATCCTTATTAACTTTATCCTTATACAAAAACAATAGAATAAGGTTAAAAACAAACAACATGTTGCATAAAAAGAATGGCGAACTTATTCTAGCTAAAGAAAAAGCAGAATTAGCATCTAAAACAAAAGCCAACTTTTTATCTACTGTAACACATGAATTAAGAACACCTTTATATGCCGTTACAGGTTTAAGCAATATGCTTTTAGACGAAAACCCAAAACCAGAACAAGTACAGCATTTAAAATCTTTAAAATTTTCTGGAGATTACCTTCTTACTTTTATTAACGATATTCTTCAAATAAATAAAATAGAAGCAAATAAAGTAGAAGTAGAACCTGAAATCTTTAATCTAAAAAAGAAAGTAGCAAATGTTATTGCTGCACTAAACAATTCGGCCGTAGACAATAATATTAAAATACATTTTGAATACGACAAAGACTTACCAGAAAATTATAATGCAGATCAACTTAAAATATCTCAAATATTAATTAACCTTATTGGTAATTCTATTAAATTTACAAAAGATGGAGATATTTGGGTTAGAGTATACAAATTGAATAAAACAGGTGAAATTTATTCTTTAAGATTTGAAATAGAAGATAACGGAATAGGTATTAGTAAAGAAAAGCAAGAACATATGTTTGAAAGCTTTTCACAAGGATCCATACAAATCAATAGAAAATATGGAGGTACCGGTTTAGGACTATCTATTGTAAAAGGGCTAATAGATATTTTAAAAGGAAAAATTTACCTAAAAAGTGAATTAGGAAAAGGGTCTAACTTTATTTTTGAAATTCCATTAAAACACACTGACCAAGTGATAGAAGAAGAAGAATCTCAAAAGAATTATTTTAAAAACATAAGCGAAATAGAATTGAGTACAATAAAAATATTAGTAGTAGAAGACAATAAAATCAACCAAATGATTACCAAAAAGATTCTTAATAAAATGAATCTTAATTGTGATATTGTTGATAATGGTGAAGACGCTGTAGAGCAAGTTAGAAAAACAAAGTATGATGTGGTTCTAATGGATATACATATGCCAGGAATTAGCGGACTAGAAGCAACTAAAATAATTAGAGGGTTTAAAAAAGACCTTACTATTTTCGCTCTAACCGCAGTAACTCTAGAAGATAAAATGCATGAGTTTGAAGAAGCTGGTTTTGATGATATTATTTCTAAACCTTTTAAACAAGAAGACTTCGAAAAGAAACTATACCAAGCTTTAATTCAAGACGATATTGCAATACTTAAATAGTAATAAAATCTAAAACTCTAGCATCAAATTCCTCATGCTTATCTATTTGTACTTCAATAGGCAAATAAAACACATTCTCTTTTAACGCATCAAATTGTAATAATCGCATATAATCTTTTTCCGTAGTAACAATAAGAGACTTACTTTTAAACAATTCCATATCCTGCTTCGTAAAATCATGATGATCTTTATAATCTAAATGCTCAAAATGTAGACCTTCCGTTTTCAAATAATGTACTAAAGGCGCTGCATTTGCTATTCCTGTTACCAGAGTGAAATCTTTTAACTCATTCAAAGGTATTTTCTTTTCTTCAGATAAAACTTCGTCTGCATAGTTAATAGTACTAAAAAAAACACTTTGATTTACTTGTGGTTGTATCTGGCTTATTATTTTTTCTTTCTCAATTGCACTTAAATTATCAGGACATTTAGTAACTACAATACAGTTTGCTCGCTTAGCTCCTGCTCTAGGCTCTCGCAAATCTCCTGTAGGTAAAACCCAATCATTAGTATATAAATTATAATACGTAGTTAATAAAATATAAAATCCAGCTTTTACTTTTCTATGCTGAAATGCATCATCTAATAAAATAACCTCTGGAGCAATTTGCTGTTGTATTAAATTTGCAATTCCATTTTGCCTATCTGCATCTACTGCTACTTGAATAGCATTATTAAATTTTCGGTAAAACTGAAATGGCTCATCACCTAGATTTTTTGCATTTGCTTTTTCATCAGCCAAATAAAAACCTTCACTACTACGTTTATAACCTCTACTCAATGTAGCAACCCGTTTCTCATCTTTAAGTAAAGCTATTAAATACTCTATCATTGGCGTTTTTCCTGTACCACCAACAGTTAAATTCCCAACAGCTAATACAGGAAAATTATACGATTTCGATTTAAAAACACCAATATCATAAAACGCGTTACGCAACCAAGTTACTAGATAGTAGATTGGCATAATAGGAAATAAAATGTATCGTAAAAACTTCATTATAGCAAAACCGCAATATATTTAGTATTAAAATACAAAGTAAGGTTTTTTTTTATTGTGGTTACTTGTTACAATTAACAAAAAATATAATCTATCACATGAAAGTAATTATTTATATTTGAACTTAAAGATTATTTTTATGACTATACAGGATGTTATACATCATTTAGAAGAGTTTTCTCCTTTAGCTTACGCTGAAGATTTTGATAATGTAGGTCTACTCGTTGGCAACAAAAACGAAAAACTAACCGGAATTTTAGTAACACTAGATACTTTAGAGGAAGTTGTAGACGAGGCAATACAAAACAACTGTAATTTAATAGTAAGCTTTCATCCAATAATTTTTAAAGGTCTAAAAAAAATTACAGGCAAATCCTATGTAGAACGTGTAGTTATTAAAGCAATAAAAAATGACATCGCTATTTTCTCTATGCATACAGCCTTAGACAATGCCCAGAAAGGCGTTAATGACATGATTTGCAATCAATTGCAACTAAACAACAGAAGTGTTTTAATCCCGCAAAAAAAAACCATAAACAAACTAACCACCTTTGTGCCTAAAGAACAAGCCGAAAATGTGCGTCAAGCTTTATTTAAAGCTGGTGCAGGAAATATTGGCAACTACAGTAATTGCAGCTTTAACACAGAAGGTATTGGCACTTACAAAGGGAATGAAGATGCAAACCCTACAATTGGCAAAAAAGGAGAAATACATCAAGAAGCAGAAATTCAAATTTCTGTAACTTTTGCAAAACACATACAAGCACAAGTTTTAAATGCTCTTTTTAAAACACATCCATATGAAGAAGTAGCTTATGAAATTGTAATACTTGAAAATAATAACCAACATATTGGAATGGGAATGCTTGGCGAACTAGAAAATGCGATGTCTGAAGCCGATTTTTTAAAGTATTTAAAAACAAAAATGCAAGCTTCCTGTATTAGACATTCTAATTTAATTGATAAACCCATAAAAAAAGTAGCTGTTTTAGGTGGCTCTGGAAGTTTCGCCATTTCAGCCGCAAAAGACTCAGGTGCAGATGTTTTAGTGACTTCCGATTTAAAATATCATGACTTTTTTGCTGCCGAAAACCGTATTGTTTTAGCCGATATTGGACATTATGAAAGCGAACAGTACACAAAAAACGGTTTAGTAGCACATCTTACAAAAAAAATTACTAATTTTGCAGTCGTTTTATCAAAGACAAACACCAATCCTGTTCAATATTTTTAAAGTATGGCAAAAAAGAAAGAAGTAACTGTAGAAGATCGTTTAAGAGCGTTGTATGATTTACAACTTATAGATTCTCGTATTGACGAAATTAGAAATGTACGTGGAGAACTTCCGTTAGAAGTTCGCGATTTAGAAGATGAGGTTACTGGTTTAAAGACAAGGTTAGAAAAGCTTGAATTAAGCTTAGAATCTATCAATAATGACATTGGCTCTAAAAAGAATTTAATTGAAGAAGCAAAATCTTTAATTAAAAAATATGCTGAGCAACAAAAAAATGTTAGAAATAACAGAGAATTTAACTCCTTAACAAAAGAAGTTGAATTTCAAGAATTAGAGATACAATTAGCTGATAAACACATTAAAGAGTTTAAAGCACAAATTGATCAAAAGAAAGTTGTTATTTCTGAAACGAAAGACCGTTTAAAAGCTCGTCAAACACATTTAAAACACAAACAAGGTGAATTAAATGCCATTTTAGCGGAAACAGAAAAAGAAGAAAAAGCACTTATTAAAAAATCGGATGACTATAAAGAATCTATTGAAGATCGTTTAGTTGCTGCGTACTCTAGAATTAGAGTAAATGTTAAAAACGGTTTGGCTGTTGTACCAATTGAAAGAGGTGCTGCTGGAGGTTCTTACTTTACCATTCCACCTCAAGTACAAGTAGAAATTGCTAGTCGCAAAAAAATTATTACCGATGAACACTCTGGTCGTATCTTAGTCGATGCTGCTTTAGCAGAAGAACAAAAAGAAAAAATGGAAAAAATGTTTGCAAAACTATAATCCATTTTCAAATTATATTTTAAAGCCTTTACTTTTGTAAAGGCTTTTTTTATTCTTTTTTTTAAGGAATAGAACTTGCTTACGACTTAATACTAAAATTTACGCTTTATGAAATTATACAAACATTTTTTATTATCCTTCATACTAATTACTTTATTTAGTTGCAAAAACATAGCGCAAGTTAAAGAACAACAGCAAGCCATAATAAACGCAGAACCGATTGAAGTTGCTTTGCAAAACGGAAACGCAAAAGCATACTTTGCAAGTGGTTGCTTTTGGTGTGTTGAAGCAGTTTATGAAAGCGTGAAGGGTGTTAAAGAATCCATATCAGGTTATGCTGGCGGACATACTAAAAACCCAACCTACGAAGCGAGTAACACTGGCAGAACAGGACATGCCGAAGCAGTAGAAATTATTTACAATCCAGAAACTGTTAGTTTTGACACGCTAGTAGATGTATATTTTGCTTCACAAAATCCTACACAAATAAATGGTCAAGGACCAGATAAAGGCTCACAATATCGCTCTATTATTTTTTATCAAAACGAAGCTCAAAAACAAGTTATATTAAATAAAAAAGAAGCTCTAGCAAAAAAATTAGGAAAGCCTATTGCTGCAGAAGTTTATCCCTTTCAAAAATTTTGGATTGCTGAAGATTATCATCAAAATTTTGAGAGATTACACCCAGATCATGGTTATATACAAAATGTTTCTATACCAAGATTGAGAAAGTTTCAAGCAAAAATGCCAGAAGTATTAAAAGAAAAACATTAATTATAGGAGACCTGTTAAAATTAAAAAGAAGACAGGTCTTCTATTTTTTTGTCGCTTTTAAGGTAAATATCAATGGGTATAATTTATCTTTTGTAACAAACATGCCAGATTTTGTTACTTCTAAATTTGGCAACACATTATAAGGCGCTTCATCGTATTCTTTTAAGTATTCAATATGCAATCCAGCTTCGGTTAAAGCATTTATTACTTCACTTAAACCGTGATTCCAACCATACTCTTTAGTAATCATTTTAGAATCTTGATCAGCATAAGTACCTTCATATTCTTCATAAATTACTTCGTCTTGCATATACCCATACTTCATAATAGGTTGCTCTTCTAAGTAATCAAACATCCAAACAATTGGATGAAATTCTGCCATAAAAAAAGTTCCTCCTGGTTTTAATTTTTCGGCAATCATTTTCCCCCAAGGCTTTAAATCTGGTAACCAACCAATCACGCCATAACTTGTAAAAACAATATCAAAAGTTTCTTTTACGTGTACTGAAGTCTCTAAAACATTACAACAAACAAATGCAGCATCTAACTTTAACTCCGCATTTAAACTTTGTGCCAAAGCAATTCCTGCATCACTTAAATCTACACCAACACATTTTGCTCCTAACCTACTCCAACTTAAAGTATCTTGCCCAAAATGACATTGTAAATGTAAAAGTGACTTACCAGAAACATCACCAAGCGCTTCTAACTCATAAGGCATTAATGAGTTTTTTCCATTTTTAAAAGCTTCTAAAGCATACATATCACTTTTCGCATGTACTTGCACCTTATCATTCCATGTCGCCTTATTTGCTGTAAAATAATCCTGATTCGTATCCATAATTCTATTTTTTGAATAGTCTAATATATAACTTCTATATAAATCTTATATATCTTTGATCAAAATTAGAAAATATGAAAAACACAATTCTATGGTTATTAACACTAACCATCTTCACTTCATGTAACAAGGAAGAAAAAAAAACTATAGAAAAAGAATTCTCTATAGCTGAAAAAATTGCTAATGCACACGGATTTGAAAATTGGAATAAAGTTTCAAAAATAGCTTTCACTTTTAATGTAGATAAAGACAGTTCCCACTTTGAAAGATCTTGGACTTGGAAACCTAAAACCAATGCTATTACTTTAATTAGTAATCAAGATACAATTAATTACAACAGAAAAACGCTAGATAGCATATCACTTAAAGCAGACCAAAGTTTTATTAATGATAAATTTTGGCTACTTATTCCTTTTCAATTAGTTTGGGATAGCGGTACAACTTTTTCAGAAGCTACAAAAGAAAAAGCACCAATTAGCGAAACACTTTTAAATAAAATTACACTTACATATTCTAACGAAGGTGGCTATACACCTGGAGATGCTTACGATATATTTTATGATGATGCTTTTATTATTCAAGAATGGATTTTCAGAAAAGGAAACAGTAAAGCTCCTTCTCTAATTACTTCTTTTCAAAATACTAAAGATTTTAACGGCTTAAAAATAGCTACAGAGCATTTAAAAAAAGAAGGCAAATGGAATCTTAATTTCACTAATATTGAAATAGAATGAAATTAATTTTACCCTAAAACATCTAAAACAAACTTTTCGCACGTATATAATATACCCTCCGCAATATTTATTGCGTCTATATAAATTGAAAAACGCCTTGTAACAAATTGTGCAAGGCGTTTTTTTTGTTCTTTATTTCTAACTTCTTTTCTAAATTAATAATTCTTATTTTTGTTGGAAACCGAAAAACTACTCACATTGTCCAACTACAAACAAGGTCTAGATTACGCAAGACAACAAGACCAAAACGATACAATTTCGAAATACAGAGAGCAATTTCATATTCCAAAAGACAAAGATGGAAACGATTGGTTATACTTTACAGGAAACTCTCTAGGATTGCAACCAAAAGCTACAAAAGACTATATTAATCAAGAGTTAAAAGATTGGGCGAATTTTGGAGTAGAAGGACATTTTGAAGCCAAAAATCCCTGGATGCCATATCATGAGTTTTTAACCGAATCTATGGCAAAAATTGTTGGTGCAAAACCAATTGAAGTTGTTATAATGAACACCTTAACAACCAACTTACACTTGTTAATGGTGAGCTTTTATCAACCAACAAAAACCAAGTACAAGATTGTAATCGAAAGTGATGCCTTTCCTAGTGACAGGTATGCCGTGCAAACACAATTAGAGTTTCATGGTTTTGATGCGAAAGAAGGTGTAATAGAATGGAAACCAAGAGATGGTGAAGAGCTTCTAAACATTGAAGATCTTGAAACCATTCTTGAAGAACATGGAGACGAAATTGCATTATTACTCATTGGAGGTGTAAATTATTACACAGGGCAATATTTAGATTTAAAAAAAATAGCCGATTTAGGCCATGCGAAAAACTGCATGGTTGGTATCGATTTAGCGCATGGTGTAGGAAACATTAAACCAGATTTGCATAATTCTGGAGTAGACTTTGCTGCTTGGTGTACTTACAAATATTTAAATGCTGGACCAGGAAGTTTAGGCGGCCTTTTTGTACACGAAAAGCATGCACACAATAAAGATTTAAAACGCTTTGCAGGTTGGTGGAGCCACAATAAATCCACTCGATTTAATATGCGTCAACCACTAGATGTAATTCCAGGAGCAGAAGGTTGGCAACTTAGTAACCCACCGATATTATCTATGGCTGCCATTAAAGCTTCTTTAGATATGTTTAATGAAGTTGGTATGGATGCGCTTCGAGAAAAATCGGAAAAACTAACAGGGTATTTCGAGTTTTTAATTAACGAATTAAAAAACGACAAAATAAAAATAATCACACCATCGAACCCTAAAGAACGTGGTTGTCAATTATCTATTCAAGTAAAAAAAGCAGATAAAAGCTTACATAAAAAATTAACCGAAGCACACATTATTACAGATTGGAGAGAACCAGATGTTATACGTTGTGCTCCAGTACCATTATATAATACCTTTAAAGATGTATATAGAATGGTGGAAAAGTTAAAAGATATTTTAAATGAGTAAAAAAGACAACATACTAATCATAGGAGCAGGACTTTGTGGCTCACTTCTAGCCTTACGTTTGGCACAACGCGGTTACACTGTAAACGTTTACGAAAGCAGACCAGATTTACGCACCACAGATATTTCTGCTGGTCGTTCTATAAATTTAGCATTATCCGATAGAGGTATAAAAGCCATGCGTCTTGCTGGAGTGGAAGACAAAGTAAAACCGCTTTGCATTCCAATGTATGGAAGATTGGTTCATGATACTGAAGAAAACACCTTTCCGTCTAATTATTCTGGAAGAGATAACGAATATATCAACTCTATTTCTAGAGGAGATTTAAACGGTTTGCTTTTAACCGAAGCCGATTTATACGATAACCTAACCATACATTTCAACAAAAAATGTACTGGAGTAGACATTGAAAATAATACTGCTACTTTTTACGATTACCAAACTAAAGAAGAATTCACCGCTAAAGGAGATGTCGTTTTTGGCACAGATGGAGCCGGTTCCTCACTTAGAAAAAGTTATTATTTAGAGCGTAAATTTCTTTTCAGCTATTCACAAAACTATTTAACACATGGTTATAAAGAATTAGAAATTCCCGCTTCCGCGGATGGAAAGCATCTTATTAGTAAAGATTATTTACACATTTGGCCAAGAGGAGACTACATGCTAATTGCGCTTCCAAATTTAGACGGTAGCTTTACAGTAACCCTCTTTTTAAGTTATGAAGAAGGTAAATTCAACTTCAACAATCTAACTACTGAAAAAGCAATAAAAGAATTCTTTGCAACACAATTTCCTGATGCTTTAGCATTAATACCAAATATTGCAGATGAGTTTTTTAACAATCCAACAGGAGCCTTAGGAACCGTAAAATGTTCCCCTTGGCATTACAAAAACAAGAATATAATTCTTGGAGATGCCGCACATGCTATTGTACCTTTTTACGGACAAGGAATGAATGCATCTTTTGAAGATATAACCGTATTTGATGCTATTATAGACAAACATGAAGGAGATTGGGAAACCATTTTTAAAGTCTACGAAAAAACTAGAAAAGCAGATACGGATGCCATTGCAGATTTAGCTATCGATAATTATTACGAAATGCGAGATCACGTTGCAAATCCAATATTCAAAGAAAAACGCGCTATTGAAATGGCTTTAGAAAAGGAGTTTCCTAACAATTATTTTTCAAAATATTCTATGGTGACTTTTAACGAAGACATTCCATATCATGAAGCAATGACCAAAGGAAGAGCACAAGACAAAGCAATATTAAATCTAATAGCAGATAAAAAAATCAAAACAAACGAAGATTTAAATAGTATCTTTAAAAAAGTACAAGAAGAAACAGAAGCTATTTTGGAAGACGATAAAATTGCTGGATTAAAATAGTGAGCAGTGAGCAGTGAGCAGTGAGCAGTGAGCAGTGAGCAAAAATGAAAACAACTTGGAACAAACAAGATTATATTAAAAGTGAAAGCCCCAAATCAATTCGTAAGAATTGAAACATCAAGACTAAGAATAGATGAAGAAAAGCTCCGAAACAGGAGTGCAGACTTTTTAGGCTGTACGACGCGGAGTTTTCAAATCGGTTTCTGTTTGCAAAACTGAAAATCCCTTGGCTTGATCGTGATTTTTTGGTTCGTTTTGCATCAAGGCAAAATGAACATAAGTAAAAAAAGAAAAAATGAGTAATAAAAAAAATGAGATTCCTGCTTCCGTAGGAACAAAAGTAACACCAAGAGGAGCGTATCCTCATGTAAAACAAGTAGGCGATTTCATTTTCGTTTCCGGAACCAGTTCTCGTAGAGCAGACAATAGTATTGCTGGAGTTGACATTATAGACGAGATGGGAACAAAAAAATTAAATGCCTATTCACAAACACAAGAAGTTTTAAAAAACATAGATACTAACTTAAAAAAAGTTGGAGCAAGTTTAAAAGACGTAGTAGATGTCACTTCGTTTTTAGTAAACATGAATGACTTTGCAGATTACAACAAAGCCTACGCAGAGTTTTTTAACAAAGAAACAGGACCAACAAGAACTACAGTTGCTGTACACCAATTACCCCATCCAGATTTGGTAGTAGAAATTAAAGTTATGGCTTATAAAACGAAATAGATTTTAAAATAATTACACATGAAACTTTCATTTAAAAATATTTTTATTTTGACTTTACTTCTAACTGTTATAGGGAGTTGTAAAAAGAAAGTTACTTCACATAATAAAATTTCAACAACCACATTAACAGCTAATAAATTGACAATTGAAAATAAAATAGATTCATTATTAAACATTATGACTATTGAAGAAAAAGTAGGTCAAATGAATCAATATAATGGGTTTTGGGATGCTACTGGTCCTGCACCAAAAAATGGAACTCCAGAAAACAAATACGACCATTTAAAACAAGGATTAATTGGAGCAATGCTGAATGTAAAAGGTGCCGAGCAAATTAAAGCCCTTCAAAAAATAGCTGTAGAAGATACTCGTTTAGGAATCCCTTTGTTATTTGGTTTTGATGTAATTCATGGTTACAAAACACTTAGTCCAATTCCACTTGCAGAAGCATCCAGTTGGGATTTAGTAGCTATTCAAAAAGCCGCAAGAGTCGCTGCAACAGAAGCTTCCTCTGCTGGTATAAACTGGACTTTTGCTCCAATGGTAGATATAACAAGAGACTCCAGATGGGGACGAGTTATGGAAGGCGCTGGAGAAGACCCTTTTTTAGCTAGTAAAATTGCAACTGCAAGAGTTAAAGGCTTTCAAGGTGAGGATTTAAAAGCACCAAACACTATTGCTGCTTGTGCTAAACATTTTGCAGCCTATGGATTTATTGAAGCTGGTAAAGAATATAACACAGTAGATATTGGTACATCAACACTACACAACATCATTTTACCTCCTTTTAAAGCTGCCGTAGATGCCGACGTAAAAACATTTATGAATGGATTTAATGAACTTAATGGCGTTCCTGTAACTGCCAACTCTTATTTACAAAGAGATGTTTTAAAAAACAAATGGGATTTTCAAGGATTTGTAGTTTCCGATTGGGCTTCTATTAAAGAACTTATTAATTGGGGACACGCTAAAGACGACAAACAAGCTGCTAAAATAGCTGCAAATGCGGGCTCTGATATGGATATGGAGGGATATGTTTATGTCAATGAACTAGCAAAACTAGTAAAAAACGGAGAGGTTAAAGAGACTATAGTAAACCAAGCTGTTAGACGTATTTTAAGAGTGAAATTTGAACTTGGACTATTTGACGATCCATACAGATATTGCGACATTAAAAATGAAAAAAACACATTGTATCATCCAAAACATCAAGAAGCTGTTTTAGATATTGCAAAAAAATCAATTGTTCTTTTAAAAAATGAAAACAAGCTACTTCCTCTAAAAAAAGAAGGACAAAAAATTGCACTTATTGGAGCCTTAGCTTCCGATAAAAATAGCCCGTTAGGAAGTTGGCGTACTTCTTCAGATGACCATACTGCGGTATCTGTTTTAGAAGGTCTACAAAAATACACAGGAAACTCACTTACTTACCAAAAAGGAGTAGATGTAAGCATAGGAGAAACAAACTTTGTTAACGAAGTAACAATTAATTATTCAGATAAATCAGAATTCCCAAGTGCTTTAAACCTAGCTAAAAAATCGGATGTTGTTATAATGGTTTTAGGGGAACATGGTTTTCAAAGTGGTGAAGGAAGAAGTCGAACAGAATTGGGCTTACCTGGATTACAACAAGATTTATTAGAAGAAGTTTTTAAAGTAAATAAAAACATTGTTTTGGTACTAAATAACGGAAGACCTTTAGCTATAGAATGGGCTGCAAAAAACATCCCTTCTATTGTAGAAGCATGGCAATTAGGGTCACAATCTGGAAATGCAATAGCGCAGGTATTGTATGGAGATTATAACCCTAGCGGAAAACTAACGATGAGTTTTCCACGAAATGTTGGTCAAGTTCCTATTTATTACAATTACAAAAACACTGGCAGACCCTTAAATGGAGAAGGGAATGTCTTTTGGTCACATTATAGTGATTCTAAAAACACCCCATTATTTCCTTTTGGATATGGATTAAGTTATACCAATTTTAAATATAGTAACTTCAAGATAAATGGCACTACATTTAAAATGAATGACACCATAAAAATATCTGTAGAAATAACAAATACTGGGGAATACGATGGAAAAGAAGTTGTTCAACTATACATAAGAGATTTAGTTGGAAGCATTACAAGACCAGTAAAAGAATTAAAAGGTTTTGAATTAATTGAAATTAAAAAAGGAGAAACAAAAACAGTACATTTTCTTTTAAATAAAGAATTATTAGGGTTTTATAATAATCATGGAGAATTTATCACAGAGCCGGGTAATTTCAAAGTTTTTATTGGGGGAAGCACTATAGATACAATGGAAAAAGAAATAGAGCTAATTAATTAATAACGGTGTATTAGAATTTTTAAATCCTTAAAAACAATGACCATTAAAAACTACATAAACGGAAATTTCCACAATCCAATTCAAGAGAACTGGCTAGATAATTATAACCCATCTAATGGAGAGGTTTATGGTCAAATACCTAACTCATCCAATGAAGATGTAGAAAACGCTTATATCGCTGCAAAATCTGCTTTTCCTAGCTGGTCACAAATAAGTATAGAAGAGCGCAGTAGAATATTAATTAAAATTTCGGAACTACTAGAAGCCAATTTAGATCGTTTTGCAGCAGCAGAAAGCAAAGACAATGGAAAACCAATAAGTCTAGCAAAAGCAGTCGATATACCAAGAGCTGCAAGTAATTTTCGTTTTTTTGGCAATGCGATAACCCAATTCGCTAGTGAAAGCCACGAAAGCGTAGGTCTACAAGCTGTAAACTATACATTACGTCAACCAATTGGTGTGGTTGGTTGTATTTCTCCTTGGAATCTTCCCCTCTATCTTTTTACATGGAAAATAGCTCCAGCAATTGCCGCAGGAAACTGCGTGGTTGCCAAACCAAGTGAAGTAACACCAATGACGGCCTATTTATTAGGTGAAATTTGTAATGAAGCTGGACTACCAAAAGGTGTTTTAAATATTGTTCATGGCTTAGGTACGACCACAGGACAAGCAATAATTGAACATGAAGATATAAAAGCCATTAGCTTTACAGGTGGAACAGCAACAGGTGCACATATAGCAAAAGTGGCTGCACCAATGTTTAAAAAACTATCGTTAGAATTAGGCGGAAAAAACCCCAATATTATTTTTGCAGATTGCGATTATGAAGATATGCTAGACACTACAGTTCGTTCATCCTTTGCTAATCAAGGGCAAATTTGTTTATGTGGAAGTCGTATTTTTGTAGAAGCTTCTATTTATGAGAAATTTAAAGTCGACTTTGTCGAAAGAATTAAAGCTTTAAAAGTTGGTCATCCCGCGGAAGCATCCACAAATATTGGTGCATTGGTCTCTAAATCTCATTTAAAAAAAGTAAAAGAATTCATTGAAATAGCAAAAACCGAAAACGGAACAATTCTTTGTGGCGGAAATGAAGTAACCATTAAAGATTTTGAAAACGGTTACTATTTAGAACCAACAGTCATAGAAGTACCAACAAATGAATGCAGAGTGAATCAGGAAGAAATATTTGGACCTGTAGTTACTATTATGCCTTTTCTTACAGAAGATGAAGTCCTTCAAATGGCAAATAAAGTAAAGTATGGTTTGTCTGCTACTTTATGGACCAATAATTTAAAACGAACCATGCGAATGAGTAACCAATTACAAACTGGAATAGTGTGGATAAACACTTGGATGTTACGCGATTTACGCACACCCTTTGGAGGTATGAAAGCCTCTGGAGTTGGACGCGAAGGCGGATTTGAAGCTTTACGTTTTTTTACGGAAGCAAAGAATGTTTGTATAAAATACTAATTCCCATAAAAGTGGGAATCTTATAAATTGAAACAAGATTAACTTTAAAAAGATTCCTGCATTCACAGGAATGATAAATATGAATTTACAACTTAACAACAAATACGCATTAGTTTGCGGAAGCACAGCAGGAATAGGAAAAGCTACAGCAATTGCTTTAGCAGAAGAAGGTGTGCAAGTAACGCTTATTGCTAGAAATGAAGACAAGTTAAAAGCAACATTAGCCCAATTACCACAGCATAGAAATCACGATTATATTGTTGCCGATTTTTCGAACCCGAAGGAATTAAAAGAAAAAGTAGCAGTCTACATAAATCAAAATCATGGTTTTCACGTATTAGTAAATAATACTGGAGGACCAAAAGGAGGACCAGTTTTTTCTGCAGAAATTGAAGAATTTGAAAGTGCATTTACACAGCATTTAAAATGTAACCATGTATTAGCGCAAGCAGTTGTTCCGTTTATGAAAAGTGAAGGGTTTGGAAGAATTATAAATGTAATTTCCACTTCAGTTAAACAACCTCTTGATGGTTTAGGTGTTAGCAACACTATTCGTGGTGCGGTTGCTAATTGGAGTAAAACCTTAGCTAACGAGCTTGGTCAATTTGGTATTACAGTAAATAACGTATTACCTGGAGCTACAGGAACCGATCGATTGGCAGAGATTATTAAAAACAAATCGGTTAAAACAGGAAACACGGAAGAAGAATCTGCTAATGCTATGAAAAGTGCCGTACCTGCAAAACGTTTTGCAAAACCAGAAGAATTAGCAGCTGCAATTACTTTTTTAGCTAGTGAATGCGCTAGTTATATTAACGGAATTAACCTTCCTGTAGATGGAGGAAGAACGAAGTCTTTATAATTCTTTATTTCATTTTTTATTGCTAATTTTATTGCATTGATGAATCTGCGTTAAGGATTGAGGCATTGTTGAAGCTCCTCGCAGAGAGCGACTGCCGTAAAGCCTGACTTTTGTGATCCTGCAAGGTTTTAAAAACCTGGCAGCTATGCGCAAAAGTAACGCCCAAAACAAAAAACCATGAGTAAATTATTTCCTCCTATAAATTTTAAAGCTTGGATTGAAGAAAACAGACACCTTTTAAAACCACCTGTTGGTAATAAAGTGGTGTGGAAAGATGGCGATTTTATCGTAATGGTTGTTGGTGGACCAAATAACAGAAAGGATTATCACTATAATGAAACTCCGGAGTTTTTTCATCAAATTGAAGGCGATATTATTTTAAAAGTTATCGATAAAGGCACACCTAAAGATATACATATTAAAGAAGGTGAAATATTTTTACTACCTCCAAAAGTCCCGCATTCGCCACAACGTGGTGCAAATACGGTTGGTTTAGTAATTGAATACCCAAGAGATAAAGGTGTACAAGATGCCTTACTTTGGTTTTGCGAAAACTGTACTACCAAATTATACGAAGAGGATTTTACCGTGAAAAATATTGAAACAGATATGCCAAAAATATTTGATAAATATTATGGAGATACAAATAAACGCACTTGCCCTAATTGTGGGGAAATCATGCAACCGCCAGCAAAAGTAAAATTAGACAAATAAAAACCAACCTTTTAAAGATTCCTGACCTCTCAGGACCTAATTATGAAACGTAAACTTAGAATTAACGGTCACTCCCATTTACTTCCATACCCTGAAGAAATCCCTCAGTTTATGCAAGACAAAGAAATTTTTTGGGTAGATAAAGATCGAAAATTCATGCTTCAAAAAGATTGGAACAGACCTATTACAGACTCCAGTTTCTTTTTAGATGAGAAACTTGCTTGGATGGAACGTTTTAAAATTGATCATGCCGTAGTTTTAAACTTATCGCAATTGTACGGTAATGGTTTGCGAGTAGAAGAAATGAAGCAAGCCTTAAAATTTCAAAACGATTTTAATGCCAAAGTACAACGCGAAAACCCTAGTAAATTTACATGTGGCTTTGTCGTACATCCCGGATTTGTTCGTGGTGCTTGCTGGGAAATTGAACGTTGTGTAGAAGAACTAGGATTACAATTACTTTGTTTACCAACGCATTACATGGACACTATTGGCACATGGCGTTGTATTTTTGACGAAGAAAACGAGCCTATTTTTGAGTTGGCTAATAAATATAATTTAGCTGTAGAAATTCATCCTTATGATGGTGAAAAATTTATAAAATTAGAAAATACTTCTTGGCGCTTTCATTTAATTTGGATGCTTGCACAGTGTGCTGATGCTTACCACTTTTTAACCTTGAATGGCTACCAAGACAAGTATCCTAATATGCGAACTTGTTTTGCGCATGGTGGACAATTAGCACAAATAAACTTAGGAAGACGAATTCAAGGTTTTGATGGTAGACCCGACTTATTTGAAGGTAAAAGTCATCCAAGAAAAGCGGTTGGACATAAAAATATCTTTTTCGACACTTTAGTTCATGACACTGGTGGT
Source organism: Oceanihabitans sp. 2_MG-2023 (assembly GCF_030547245.1). Classification (GTDB taxonomy): domain Bacteria; phylum Bacteroidota; class Bacteroidia; order Flavobacteriales; family Flavobacteriaceae; genus Oceanihabitans. The sequence continues at coordinate 10,277 of NZ_JAUOQT010000006.1, read as the reverse complement.
TTGGATTTATTATTAAAGAACCAAGGTTCTAAACAGGTTTTAATGGGGCTAGATGATCCTTACCCACTAGGGGAAATGGAAAGTGAAAAGCAAAGCTCTTATCCTGGAAAAATTTTAGACTTAGCTATAGACAGAAAGATTATTACAGAAACAGAGCGTGATGCTATTTGGGAAGACAACGTAATCCAATGGTTATGTGGAAATGACCAAACTGCTAAAGACAAGCTAATAAAACGAATATTAGGATAACAACAAGGTCTCCTCGAGCGCAGTCGAGAGGTTTATTATTATAAAAAAGGTCTCGACTGCGCTCGACCAGAAAAACTAATGTACTTTTTACCTGAAAAACTAGATGACTACGTTGTGGCACATAGCCAAGATGAGCCTAAATTATTGCAACAACTTACTAGAGAAACCTATCAAAAAATACTACAACCTATTATGCTTTCTGGTCCTTACCAAGGTCGTGTACTAAGTATGATTTCTAAGTTAATTAGGCCAAAATCTATTTTAGAACTTGGGACTTTTACTGGTTATGCAACACTTTGTTTAGCCGAAGGGTTACATCAAGAAGGTGAAATTGACACTATTGATATTAATGAAGAGTTAGAAGATTTTCAGCGTAAATATTTTAATAAATCTGGTTACGGAAAACAAATACATCAACATTTAGGAAGTGCTATCGATATTCTTCCTACCTTAAACAAAACCTACGACTTGGTTTTTATTGATGCAGACAAGCCTAACTACGTTAATTACTTTCATTTAATTATTAACAAGCTAAATCCTGGTGGCATTATACTTTCTGATAATGTGCTTTGGCATGGAAAGGTTATTGAACCTTTAAATGACAAAGACATTTCTACTAAAGCAGTTTTAGAATTTAATACGCTTTTAAAAAATGACGAGAGAATTGAAACGGTATTACTACCTATTCGCGATGGATTAACCATTAGTAGAAAACGATAATATTGAAATTAAATCATTTTAAAACCAGGAATAAAAAATAAAAACCATTAAAAATCCATGAACAAAACTATAATACTATTATTGTTTTTAATAATCGGATTTGTATCCTGTAAAAACTCGAAAAAGCAAATTGACAATATTGAAATTGCAAAACAATATTTTAAAGTGCTTGATGATTCACACTACTCTAATGTATCTAATTGGTTTCCAGATAGTTTAACCACCATTGAAGGGAAACATAAAAAAGCATATTCAAAAAGCGATTATATAGAGTTTTTAAAATGGGATTCTGTTTTTGAACCTAGTTATAAAATACTTGCAATTGAGCAAAAAAACGGTCTTGTAAAAGCAAAGATTTCAAAGATGGATAAAAGAATCTCTTTTCTTCATGAAGAACCATTTATTACAAATGAAATTATTGAAATAAACAACACTAAAATAATTCGTGTAGAGACAGAATATGTAAATTTTAACGAAGCAACTTGGGGAAGGAATAAAAACCGCCTTTTAACTTGGATTGATAAAAATCATCCAGAACTAAACGGTTTTATATATGACCAAACAGAATCTGGAGGAATAAAATTTTTACAAGCAATAGAAATGTATAAAACTAAAGCAATTTATTAAACGACATACAAACACAATAAAATTACTGCAAAACACTCTCGGCAATTTTTTGGTGGTTTGGATCTTCAAATACAATAAAATGCAGTTAATGACAAAATTTTACACGACATAAATCGTTCAATTTTAGTAATTTACACAGCATTATTGAGATCCATGACTAATAGATAACATAAAAAAAGTCCTCTAAAACAAGAGGACTTTTTTATAATTTAAAATAGTTAAATTTATTGTACTGCTTGCAAAGCATCTATATTGCCATACCCGAAACTACTGTTCTTATTAGGATAAAACTCTGCAGATTGTTTTAACTTGTTTAACACTTGTGTTTTAGACCATGTTTGGTGTTTTGCCCAAACCAAAGCTGCTATACCTGCTGTAGTTGCTGTTGCAACAGATGATCCACCAGTGTAACGTCTATCTCCATTGTAAAACCCTAAAACTGGAGGAGCTTTACTTGTATTATTATTACCTTCCATGATAATAGTAAAATCAATTTTACTACCACTATGACAAACTTCACATCTGTCATAATTTGGACCGTCATCTACACCAGTTACGGCAACAGTTTCACTCATAGTAGCTGGAAAAATAACACCATATCCATTTGTAAAACTAGTAGATGTACCTCCAGCTGCAAAAATTAATTTTCCTTTACTATTTGCATATTTAACTGCATCTTTAATATTACCTATTGACCACAAATAACCAATAGACATAGATATTATTTTCACATCATTTCTATTTCCTAGTTGTGTTAGTGCGGCAGATACACCTTTACGTTCATGATAATCGTTTAACAATACATCTTCTGTAGCTCTGTAAGCGACTAAATTTGCATTGTAAGCTACACCAACTGGCATTCCGTTATCATTACGAGGTGCTGCCATGGTAGAAGCCATTGCAGTACCGTGTCCACATTTATCATGTGGCCCATCATAATTACTTGACCACCACCAATTAGAATCTATAAAAGTACCATATTTTTGTACAAAACGCCCGTTAGAATACCCATCGTTAATACCAGAGGAATTTAATAGTGGTTGTGAAGCGGAAACACCAGTATCAATCAAACCAATGGTAATTCCAGATCCTGTACTGTAATTCCATGCTTGTTGAATATTATGTTGATCGAAGTGCCAAGAAACTTGTGCATTATTAGGGCTTATTGTAGAATAATGTGCCGCATTAATTGAAGCTCCATCTTTATCGCACCCAGAACTGGAACGTGAAGTATTTATGGTTTCGTATTGGTTATATCCATTTGGTTCTAAATATCGAACTCCTTCACTTGCTAGTAAATCCTTTATGGTTTCCAAATTTTCTACCTTTACATCGATTACATTAATAATATCATGTTCGACAAGAGTTTCTTTGCTTTTAGAATATCCTTCGTTAGCTTCTACAATTTGAATTATATTAGCTAAAGTAGATTTTAAACGATCTGTTTTTATCTCTGCAAAACTTTCCCCTTCTTGTCCGTAGCCAATGGTTAAAACATTATTTCCTCTAACTACTGCACTCCAGAGTGTATGCGCATCTACGTCTTTCCAATCGAAAGTACCTGTTGCTGTTAAACTTTCGTCTATTAGAGCGTTTATTTCTGAAACTGTTAAGAGTTCCTGTTGTTCCTCTACAACTGTATTTTCTTGTTGTTCTTTAAGATAATCTTCGTTTTGACAAGCATTAAAAAAAGTAAAAGCTACCAATAGGATGGATAGCTTAAGTAATGGTTTTTTCATTTTTATATATTTTATGGTTAGCACCTAAATATATAAATTTTTCTTAAAAAAGTATCTCTAAAAATAACAAATTGACAAACAAAACACTTTATTAATACTGAATTAACATTGCAGCTCTATTGTAGTAAAATTTTTGTGGTTATAATTGTATTGCGTTAGCGGTAGAAATGACATCCTTTTTTTGCTGCCATATATGGCAAAAAAAGATATAATGGATAACGCGACCCTTGTGGTAACGCCCTAATAAAGTATTTACATTTTTCTTTTAACAGAACCTGTAAAATCTTCTAGTTCGTCTTTTACTTTTTTTAGTTCTTCGTCTACATCTTTAGTGATACTGGAATCTATACCATGACTTTCTGCACTTTTTGTTATTTCGTGCTTAATGTCGTTAGTTGCATCTTTAAGAGTACGCATACCTTTACCTAAGCCACGAGCTATTTCTGGTATTTTGTCTGCTCCAAATACCATAATCACCACAAATAGAATTAGTACTATTTCTGGGCTACTTATAAATAAAGATGTTGTTTTTAGTATCACAGTACAAATATAGTGAGTTGTTTATTAGAAATAAAAAAAGCCGACTGTTAAAAGTCGGCTTTTTTAAAAATATTTTAAAACTAGTTTTTTACCTTGTTTTTAAATTTGTCGAATTTACTTTGACTAATTTCTTTTGGCCAAGCATTATTAGAAGTATCTACATCTGCAGTTTCTAAATTTGGATCTACTTTTATAGATACAATTTCTTTTTCTGAAGCGATAGCTTTGCTAACTTCTTTATCATTTAATCTCCAAATTTGCGCTGGATATGTAATTGTTTTTGTAGTACCATCGGCATATGTATACTCTGCAATTATAGGCATTACCAATCCTCCTGGTTTTTCGAAGGTTACTTTATAAAAGAATTTTGGTTCTTTAATATTTGCTCTTTCTGCAGGAGTAAAATTATCCATTACATACTCATTTAACGTTGGAGAATTTTCTAGAGCAGATTTTCCTTTTAAGTTTTCATTAAAATCTTCACTTCCTTCTTCTACAAAGAATACTAAAGGAGGTAAATCACTTAACTTCATTCCTCTTTGCTCTGCGATTTTCTTAATTTCGGCATTTGGTTCGTTAGATACGTAGTATTTTTTCACATCTTTAACTCCTATATCTACGTAATCTGTTGTGTAGAACCATCCTCTCCAGTACCAATCTAAATCGAATGCTGATGCATCTTCCATAGTTCTAAAGAAATCTTCTGGTGTTGGGTGTTTAAACATCCAACGTCTTGAATATTCTCTAAATGCGTAATCAAATAATTCTGGCCCCATTACTGTTTCTCTTAGAATATTAAGAGCGGTTCCTGGCTTACCATAAGCATTATTACCAAATTGATATGTATTTAATCCTTTAGTCATGATTGGAGCAATAAAATCTTGATCTCCTCCCATATAGTTTACAATTTTAGCGGCTGGACCACGACGTGAAGGGTATGCTGTTTGCCCTTCTGAAAGTGCTGCTGGATACCATTTACCAAAATCTTGTTCTGCTACGTATTGTACGAAAGTATTTAAACCTTCGTCCATCCATGTCCATTGTCTTTCATCACTATTTACAATCATTGGAAAGAAGTTATGACCAACTTCATGAATAATTACAGACATCATACCAAATTTTGTTCTATCGCTATAGTTTCCTTCTGCATCTGGGCGACCATAGTTCCAGCAAATCATAGGGTATTCCATACCTTGTTGTTTAGCATGAACAGATATTGCTTTATGGTACGGATAATCGAAAGTCATACGAGAATACGACTTTAAAGTACTTGCAACTGCTTTAGTAGACCAATCTTCCCAAAGTGGGTTTCCTTCTTTTGGATATAGAGAAACAGCCATTACATCTTTGTTCCCAATTTTAACAGCCATCATATCCCAAATGTACTTTCTTGAAGTTGCAAAACCAAAGTCACGCACGTTTTCTGCGTATAGTTTCCATGTTTTTGTTTTGGTAGATTTTATTTTTTCGGCAGCTTCTGCTTCCGCTTGAGTTACAATTAAAACAGGCTCGTCGTAAGACTTTTTTGCTTGCTCATAACGTTTCATCATTTCTTTAGAAAAAACTTCTTTTCTATTGGTTAACTTTCCTGTACCATCTAGAATATGATCTGCAGGAACAGTAATATTTACTTCAAAGTTCCCGAAAGGAAGTGCAAATTCGTCTCTTCCCCAAAATTGTGAATTTTGCCATCCTTCGACATCGCTATATACTGCCATTCTTGGGTAAAATTGTGCAATTACATAGTTTCTATTATCGCTGTCTGGAAAATATTCGTATCCAGATCTTCCTCTTCCATTTACGTGGTCATTAATATTATACCACCATTTTATAGAGAAGGAAAATTTTTGCCCTGTTGCTAATGGTGTTGGTAATTCTACACGCATCATGGTGCGATTAATCATGTGTTGTAAAGCACGACCATTTGCATCTTTTACTTCTTGAATATTAAAACCACCATCAAAAGGATCTGTTAAATATTTATTTGCAAAACCACCTAGTGTTTCTGCTGGTTGTGAAGCATCATCACTAATTAAAGGAGTTTTAGAGTCTTTAGCTCTCATGTTTTGATCTAACTGTACCCAAAGATATTTTAATACGTCTGGAGAATTGTTGGTGTATGTTATGGTTTCATAACCCGATAATTTAGCATTAACATCGTCTAATACTAGATCCATTTTGTAATCTGCCTGCTGCTGGTAATACGCAGATCCAGGAGCTCCAGACGCGGTTCTATACATATTTGGTGTAGAGAACTCATCGTAGAGTTGCTTAAATTTGTTATTGTTTGTGTGACCTTGCTCTCTTTCTGTTGCTTCTTCATCTTGGGCGAATGCACCAACCGAAAGGAATAAAGCGGAAAGGAATACGTACTTTAATTTATTCATTGGATAAAATTTTGTTAGAAAATCATGACCAAATTACTGAAATTTTAAAAATATTAACCTTTTTTTAATTAAAGTTTAACACCCCTTTAGCATTTCCGTTTCTTAATAGAATACTTTTATTTTTACCATTAATATTGGTGCGAATGATATTTTCTTGTTCCTCAAACAAATCCATCAATACGGTATTGGTAATTTGAAAACTTTGTATCTCTTTAATACCTTCGATTTCTAGATAAAAAATTAAAATTTCATCTTCGTATTCTTTTCCTAAAAAATTAAAAGCTGTAGGCTTCTGATTGATATGTATCTGAATTTTTTCATTTAGATATCTTTCGATATACATATTTATTGTAGATAATTCGTCTTCTACATCTAGTGTAATATTTTCATCATAACGTTCGCGAAGTAGCCTTTCAAAATCGTCAATAAAAACTCTAGATATTATTTGTATTGCTTCTTTTTCTTTTACGTATTCAATTTTTGTAACACTAACATAGTATTTATGTATTGCTGAAAATGCTAGCATTGGTATAACAATAAGGAGTAATGCGATTTTTAGATTCTTCATATATATTTTCCTTAAAAACAGAACTTTTTTATTAAATGTAAAAGTAATTATATTTTCGTGAGTTTGGTTTCAAAAAGCATTCCAAAGCAACTATTTATTCTTTAATATGCATTATTGTTTTATATTTCTTTAATTTTTCTTTTAAAAAAACTAATATTTCTAAATCGCTTTTGGTATTGCAAAACTCGGTAAAATTTTGAGCATCACTAACAAAATAAAAATAATCCATAACATTATCTTGTGGCAATGGGTTTTCTTCAAATAAATCCTTAGAGAAAGTAGTTTTTACTTTGTACATAAGCACTTCCTTTTTTTCTAACTTCACTATGGTTTTTAACTTTTTTGTTCTACCAGAAATGGTGTTAAGTAGTTTATTAACATTAAGAGAAAGTCCAGTATACATAACACCATGATCTGCATCATATAGTATTCTTTCATTTTGGGTTTTTAAAGGCCCTTGATAACTAGGTATACCAAGACTTAAGGAAGTTATTGGTTTACCTTCAACGGAAGCCATATCCTTTAATAAATCTCCTGACAGGTATTTACCTACTATCACTTCATCTAATTCATTGATATGTTCCTCTAAGGATATTGCTATTTTTTTAGACAAAACATGATCCATAGTTATAAGAATGGTTTCTAATTTATTTTGAATTGAAGAAACAATTAAAGTATCGTTTAGTTTTGCAGGAATTACAAACTCTCCTTTTTTGTTAGTAATAGTAAATTTACGAGAGGTTTTATTTATGATATGTATATTTTCTATGTCATCGACACTTGTAACCTTGCCTTGTAAATCTATAGTTTGCGACCATGACATTTGAAAACAAACCGAGCAAACCATTAATGTAATTATAAACTTAATGTTGTCCATTTTTACTTTTTAAAAACAATTTACTTTGTTTAAGCAAAAACTCTAACAATACTACTTCATTCTCTTTTTTAAGCAATGTATAATCTAATGGACTTGCTTCAACAAAAGCATAAAAAGCTTCGGTTTCACTTATAGGTATATAAAAGTTTTCAAGAATAAATCCTGGAGAATATATATCGGATAAATCCAAAACTTGTTTTGTTTCTTCATCTCTTTCTTTAAGCTCCAGATAATTAAGTTTCTTTTTCTTTTTAAACTTGACTCCAAATAATTTCAACATTTCTACAGGATTAAAGCCATTATAAAGTTCTCCCTTTTTAATTATAACATTATCTACTTTATCCATTCTAATATCATCAAATTCCAAATTATCCATAGTTCCGACATCTATAGGAATTGGTTTAAAATATTCTGCATTATCCACATCTACCAATAATTCGCCAGTTAAATCATGTGTAAGTATTACAACTTCATCTAAAGTATTTACTTCTTCATTTACTAATATGGTAAGAGCTCTACTTTTAATTATTTCTTCGTTAATAATTACGGTTACTTTTTTTAAAGTAAGCGCAGAAATTTCTAAGACATCCTTTAATTTCACTTCTATAGTAAATGCTCCGTTTATATTTGTAATTGTCCCTTTTTTAGAGTTACTATTATAAATGGTAATATTTTCTATATCAGAAGCTTCCGAAACTATTTTACCCTGAATTTCAATGTTTTGTGACCAAGATATTTGGACACAAATTAAACTTATCATTAGCGATAAAAAATATGTAGTTTTCAAGTTGTTAGTTTTTAATAGCTTAAAGAACGTATTTCAAATCTTAAAGAAAATGAAAAGACTATATAAACTTTTGTTAAAAACAATTCTTTATTTTTACTAAAGTTTAATTAACCTGTTATCCTTTTTACAGAAAACAAATATGAAAAACATAATTATAGCTAGTACTTCTACCATACATGGAAGCGATTATTTAGAATATCTTTTACCTGAATTGTCCGTTTTTTTTAAAAACGCATCTACTATCTTATTTATTCCTTATGCAAGACCTGGCGGAATTTCGCATGAAGATTACACAAAAAAAACAAAGATAGCTTTCTTAAAAATAAACAAACAGGTTACTGGTATTCATACATTTAAAAACCCTACGGAAGCTATTAAAAAAGCAGAAGCAATTTTTGTTGGTGGTGGAAATACATTTGTTTTAGTTAATCAATTATACAAAAACAAACTACTTACAGTAATTAAAGAAGAAGTAGAAAACGGAAAACCATACTTAGGAACAAGTGCAGGAAGTAATATTTGTGGTCTAACGATGCATACTACCAACGATATGCCTATAGTAAAACCTCCAAGTTTTAAAACTTTAGGCTTGGTACCTTTTAATATAAATCCGCATTACTTAGATCCAGACCCAAATTCTACACATAAAGGAGAAACACGCCAAACTAGAATTAAAGAATTTCATGCATATAATTCTCAACCAGTTATTGGTTTAAGAGAAGGAAGTTGGTTAATAGTTCATAATAGCACTATAACACTTAAAGGGAAGCTCCAAGCAAGAATTTTTGAGCACAACCAAACTCCTTATGAGGTAAAGGTACTTACAGAACTTAGTAAGTTAAAATAAAAAAAGCCTCATCTATTAAGATAAGGCTTTTGAGCGAGAGACCAGGTTCGAACTGGCGACATTCAGCTTGGAAGGCTGACGCTCTACCAACTGAGCTACTCTCGCATTCGGATGGCAAAAATAATTATTATTATTATAAATCAAAGCTTTTTCTTTAAAAATATTAAGCATTTCAACTGTTTTTTTGAACGTTTCATCGATAAACACTTAATGCAATATGTAAAACACTGTAAACAAGTGCCTATCAAATACTTTTGTATCTCGATTTAAAAGTAAAAAAATGAAAAACGCCCTAATAGTATTTGTATTCCTAATTTCTTCAAGTTTATTTTCTCAGGTAAAAATTGGAAATAACCCTAGTACAATAGATGGTTCTTCTATTTTAGAATTAGAAAGCTCGGAAAAGGTTTTAGTAGTTACCAGGATATCAAATTCTGAAATGAATGCTTTAACTCCTCTTAATGGAGCTATTATCTATAATACGGATGAGGATTGTTTGTTTCAATTTAACAGCAATGCATGGTCTAGTTTATGTGTTGATGTCATGGCAAATGAAACGGTTACGACTTTAATAGATAATAATGATGGTACTTTTAGTTATACAAACGAAACAGGCACTGTCACAACTATTATTAAATCTGCTCTTATAGATAATGGTGATGGAACATTTACTTTTGATAGTGGAAATGGATCTCCTATAACTATAGATGTTTCAGCTTTAGAAACCGTAACAACACTTTTAGATAATACTGATGGCACTTTTACTTACACATCTGAAGATGGTACTACTACAACTATAAATACAAATAGTGCTGAAACTATAACAACTATCGCACTTAACGCAGATGAAGCAAGTATCGACTATACCGATGAAGATGGTGTTATTACCAACCTAAACTTTGCAGCTATTGTTGCAAACTTAGAAGCACTAACTAC
>NZ_JAUOQT010000005.1 GCF_030547245.1 Oceanihabitans sp. 2_MG-2023 | reverse complement strand
AAAAGATATAGCGGAGAGCCTGACGATACTTAGCCCATAGGATAAGTAGCGGAACGCTATAATAGTTATAAAAAGAATTGGTAAATAAATAATACAACCTATTATGGAAACGTCTTGTTTTTAGGTATTATAAATTTATACCTATATATATATTGTGAGTGAATTTTTATACTATTATATTTGTAGCTTATAATTAATAATATAGAATGATACAAATTACTTTGCCAGACGGGAGCATAAAAGCATTTGAAGAAAATGCTACTCCTATGGATGTTGCTAAAAGTATTAGCGAAGGTTTAGCTAGAAATGTTATTTCAGCAAGTTTTAACGGTACAACTATTGAAACCTCAACCAAGTTGACCAGTGACGGATCTTTGATTTTATACACCTGGAATAATGATGAAGGAAAAACAGCATTCTGGCATTCAAGTGCACACGTATTAGCACAAGCATTAGAAGCTTTATACCCAGGAATAAAACTAACTATAGGTCCAGCTATTGATAATGGGTTTTATTATGATGTAGATTTTGGCGAGCATACCGTTTCGGAAAAAGATTTCAAGTCTATTGAAAATAAAATGATTGAGATTGCTCGTGGAAAACACGAATTTAAAATGCGAGATGCATCCAAAGCAGAAGCGTTAGCTTTATATAAAGACAACGAGTACAAAACAGAATTAATAGAAAACCTTGAAGATGGTACTATTACTTTCTGTGATCACGACACGTTTACAGATTTATGTCGTGGTGGACATATTCCTAACACAGGAATTATAAAAGCGGTTAAAATATTATCTGTTGCAGGAGCATATTGGAGAGGAAATGAAAACAACAAACAACTTACACGTGTTTACGGTACCTCTTTCCCGAAACAGAAAGAACTTACTGCTTATTTAGAATTACTAGAAGAAGCTAAAAAGAGAGACCACAGAAAACTTGGAAAAGAATTAGAGCTATTTACTTTTTCTCAAAGAGTTGGACAAGGGTTACCTTTATGGTTACCAAAAGGAGCAGCTTTACGTGAACGTCTAGAAAACTTCTTGAAAAAAGCACAGAAAAAGGCTGGTTATGAAATGGTGGTTACACCACATATTGGACAAAAAGAGCTTTATATGACTTCTGGTCATTACGCTAAGTATGGAGAAGACAGTTTTCAGCCAATTACAACACCAAAAGAAGGAGAAGAGTTTTTATTAAAACCAATGAATTGTCCACACCACTGTGAGATATACAAAAGTAGTCAATGGTCTTATAAAGATTTACCAAAACGTTTTGCAGAATTTGGTACGGTTTATAGATATGAACAAAGTGGAGAATTACACGGTTTAACTCGTGTAAGAGGATTTACACAAGATGATGCACATATTTTCTGTACACCAGATCAATTAGATAAAGAGTTTAAAGATGTAATAGACTTAGTACTTTATGTATTTGGTTCTTTAGGATTTGAAGATTTTACAGCACAGGTATCTTTAAGAGACCCTGAAAATCCGGATAAATATATAGGTAGTGATGAAAACTGGAAAAAAGCAGAAGACGCTATATTAAATGCAGCCAAAGAAAAAGGACTTAATTATGTAGTAGAAACTGGTGAAGCAGCATTTTACGGTCCGAAATTAGACTTTATGGTTAAAGATGCCCTTGGAAGACAATGGCAATTAGGTACTATTCAAGTAGATTATACTTTACCTGAGCGTTTTGAATTAACCTACAAAGGTAGTGATAACGAGCTACACATGCCAATCATGATACATCGTGCTCCTTTTGGGAGTATGGAACGTTTTATAGCTATTTTACTAGAACACACTGCCGGTAATTTCCCACTATGGCTAATGCCAGACCAAGTTATTGTACTATCAATTAGTGAGAAATATGAAAAATACGCGAAAAAAGTTTTAAGTTTGCTAGAAAATAACGAAATTCGCGCCTTGGTAGACAATAGAAATGAAACCATGGGGAAGAAAATAAGGGAAGCAGAAATGAAAAAAATCCCTTATATGATTATTGTTGGTGAAAATGAAGAGCAAGAAGGTAAAATTTCTGTTAGAAAACATGGAGGAGAAGATTTAGGCATGATTAGTGTAGATGCATTCTCAGAAATTGTAACAACAGAAGTAAATAAGACATTAAAACAATTTTAAAATAATAAGTTTAACTTAAATAGAAAAGTCATAGCAATACGTAGAAGAAGATCATCCTCGCCTAGAGTAATAAAAGAGGACCAACACAGAATTAACTCTAAAATTAGAGCTGAAGAAATTCGGTTAGTAGGAGATAATATTGAAGTAGGTGTATATAAAACAAAGCAAGCTTTAGCAATAGCAGACGAACAAGGTTTAGATCTTGTAGAAATCTCGCCTAAAGCAATACCACCTGTGTGTAAAGTTATGGACTATAAGAAGTTTCTTTATGAACAAAAGAAACGAGACAAAGCTTTAAAATCTAAGGCAACAAAAGTTATTATTAAAGAAATAAGATTTGGTCCTCAAACAGATGATCATGATTATGAATTTAAAAAGAAACATGCCGAAAAGTTTTTAAAAGAAGGAGCTAAATTAAAAGCATTTGTATTCTTTAAAGGACGTTCTATAATTTTTAAAGAACAAGGGCAAATTTTATTATTAAAATTAGCTCAAGATCTTGAAGAATTAGGAAAAGTTGAGCAAATGCCAAGATTAGAAGGTAAACGTATGACAATGTTTATCGCTCCAAAAAAGAATAAATAAACAATAGTTCATTCTATTGATTACATGCTAAAATAGTTTTAGTATAAAGATAATAAGCGAAATTATAAAACCTAGGAGAAAATGCCTAAAATGAAAACAAAATCTAGTGCTAAAAAGCGTTTCAAGCTTACAGGTACTGGTAAAATTAAGAGAAAGCACGCTTTTAAGAGTCACATCTTAACAAAGAAGTCGAAGAAGCGTAAGCTTAAATTAACTCATGATGGTTTAGTACATAAAGCAGATGAGAACAATGTTAAAGTAATGATGCGTTTAAAGTAACATTATTTTAATAGGTTAAAACAAATTAATAACCCTGGAGTTAGGCACAATAAAAAGTACTATTTAGTTAGTCGCCTACTACAAAAAACAATTAAATTATGCCAAGATCAGTAAATTCAGTAGCAAAGAGAGCCAGAAGAAAAAAGGTTCTTAAGCAAGCAAAAGGTTACTTTGGACGTCGTAAAAACGTTTGGACAGTAGCAAAAAATGCGGTGGACAAAGCGATGCAATATTCGTATAGAGACCGTAGAAATAAAAAGAGAACATTTCGTGCACTTTGGATCACGCGTATTAACGCTGGAGCTAGAGAACACGGTTTATCTTATTCGCAATTCATGGGAAAAGTAAAAGCTAACAACATCGAATTAAACCGTAAGGTTTTAGCCGATTTAGCAATGAACAGCCCAGAAGCTTTTAAAGCAATTGTAGATAAAGTAAAATAAGGCTTTTGCCTAAATAATAACATATTTCGCTTATAAAAAAATCCGAATCTTAATTGATTCGGATTTTTTTTTGTCTACTATCAAAATTACAAAACAAAATTTTTTGAATTATTATAAGTATCTTTCCGTATAAAACACATAACTAATGAATCGTATATCTCTTATTACCATCCTATTTCTAGCTTTTACAATAACTGTTTTTAGTCAAGAAAATGAAGAGAAGGAGAAAGAAAAATGGGATGTTTCTAACCCAGAAGGAAACTGGGATTATAAAGAGTTCCCACTCGCTACAGATGAAGGTACTTGGATGAATCTCGATGTAAGTCCAGATGGTTCTAAAATTGTATTCGATTTACTTGGCGATATATATATTATGCCCATTCAAGGAGGGAAAGCAACTATTCTTAGAGAAGGCTTAGCATTCGAAATCCAACCACGTTTTAGTCCTGATGGAAAACAAATTTCGTTTACCAGTGATGCTGGTGGTGGAGATAATATCTGGATCATGAATATTGATGGTAGTGATGCTAAACAAATAACCAAAGAGAATTTTAGACTTCTAAATAACGCTATTTGGACACCAGATGGCAACTATCTTATCGCAAGAAAACACTTTACTTCTGGTCGATCTTTAGGTGCTGGAGAAATGTGGATGTATCATAAAACTGGTGGTAGTGGATTGCAACTTACCAAAAAGAAAAATGAGCAACAAGATGTAAACGAACCAAGTTTATCATTAGATGGGAAACATTTATATTATAGTGAAGATGTTTATCCTGGTGGTTTTTTTCAATACAATAAAAATCCAAACCAACAAATCTATGCTATTAATGCTTATAATATGGAAACTGGTAAAACCGAAAGAATTACTGGTGGACCTGGAGGAGCAGCAAGACCACAAATTTCTAGAGATGGTAAAAAGTTAGCTTTTGTAAAACGTGTACGTACAAAAACGGTATTATATATTCATGATTTAGAAACTGGCGAAGAATGGCCTATTTATAACACATTAAATAAAGACCAACAAGAAGCTTGGGCTATTTTTGGAGTCTACACTAATTTTAATTGGATGCCAAATAACGAAGATATTGTGATTTGGTCTGGCGGAAAAATAAAACGAATTAATACCAAAACTTTGAAAGTTAGTACTATCCCTTTTCAAGTAGAAGCAACCATTAAAATTGCAAAAGCTATTGAAGTCGATACTCCTGTTGCTCCAGAGTCTTTTAAAGCAAAAGTTATTCGCCATTTGGTAACATCTCCAGATGAAAAAACGGTGGTTTTTAATGCAATAGGTTATTTATGGACGATGAAGATGCCAAACGGGACTCCAAAACGTCTTACTTCTGGAACCGATTTTGAGTTTGAACCAACCTACTCTCCGGATGGAAAAAACATTACTTATGTAACTTGGAATGATGAAACTCTTGGAGCTATTTATACTATTTCAGCAAACGGAGGAATTCCAATAAAAATATCCAAAGAAAAAGGGATTTATAGAAATCCTTCATATTCTAAAAACGGAAAACATATTGTATTTAATAAGCAGTCCGGAAATACAGCACAAGGTAGATCTTTTACCAAGGATACTGGTATTTATAGAATGGATGCAAACGGAAACAATATCGAGTTCGTTACTAAAGAAGGAGATTTCCCGATTTTTAATGCAGATAAAAACCGAATTATATATCAAAAAGGAGGCATGTTTTTTGGCGCTCTTACTAAAGAATTAAAAAGTGTAGATTTAAATGGACAGGACGAACGTGTATTAATTAAGTCAAAACATGGAAATCGATTGGTTCCTAGTCCAGACGGAAATTGGATTGCTTTTATACACTTACATAAAGTATATATAGCACCAATGCCAAAGTCTGGACAGACTTTAGATATAACAGATAAATCCAAATTTGTACCAATTACGCAAATTTCTAAAGATGCTGGTATCAATTTACATTGGTCGATGGATAGTAAAAAAATACACTGGACTTTAGGGAACACCTACTTTACTGCGGAAGCTTCCGAAGAAACAAAATTAACAGAAACTGGTATTCAAATACCTCTAACTATAAATACAGATAAACCTCAAGGAGTAATTGCATTTAAAGGTGCACGAATTATTACAATGGAAGGCAATCAAATAATTGAAAACGGAACTATTATTGTTAAAAATAATAGAATTGAAGCTATAGGAAATTCTTCAGAAGTAACCATTCCATCTCAAGCTAAACTTTATGATGTTTCCGGAAAAACTATTATGCCAGGAATTGTAGATGTACATGCGCATATTGGTGCATTTAGAGCAGGATTAACCACGCAAAAGCATTGGCAATTCTATGCAAATCTAGCTTATGGAGTTACAACATCACATGATCCTTCTGCAAATTCGGAAACCGTTTTTGCGCTTTCCGAATTGCAAAAAAAAGGAACATTAGTAGGACCTCGCCTCTACTCTACTGGATTTATATTATATGGAGCAGACGGCGATTTTAAAGCCACCATTAATAATTTAGAAGACGCTCGTTCTTCCATTCGACGCACAAAAGCTTTTGGTGCTTTGTCTGTTAAGAGTTACAACCAACCAAGACGCGAACAACGTCAGCAAGTATTACAAGCCGCTCGAGAAGAAGGCATTTTTGTTGTGCCAGAGGGAGGATCGACTTTTTATCATAATATAACTATGATTATGGATGGCCACACTGGTGTAGAACATAATATTCCTGTAGCTCCTGTTTATAAAGATGTTCTTGAGCTTTGGGGAAGAAGTAATGTTGGATATACACCTACACTTATAGTAAATTATGGAGGATTAAATGGTGAAAATTATTTCTACGAAAACACGAATGTTTGGGAAAATAAAAAATTGTTACAATTTATGCCAAGAGGAATTTTAGATGCTAGAGCAAGGCATCGCACTATGGCTCCAGAAGAAGAATATAAAAATGGTCATATATTAGTTTCAGAAACTTGTAAAGCTTTGACAGATGCTGGTGTAAAAGTCAACCTTGGCGCGCATGGACAACTACAAGGCCTTGGTGCGCATTGGGAATTATGGATGCTTCAACAAGGAGGTATGACCAACCATGAAGCATTAAAAGCTGCAACGATAAATGGTGCAGATTATATTGGAATGGCAGCAGATATTGGATCTTTAAAACAAGGCAAACTAGCAGATTTAATTGTAATGAACAATAATCCACTAGAAGATATTCGCAATTCTGAAAGTATTATTTACACTATGATTAATGGCCGTTTGTATGATAGCGAAACTATGGATGAAATAGGTAATGAACCAAAAAAACGTACTCCTTTTTATTGGGAGAATAACAAATACAATGCAAGTTTCCCTTGGGATATTGAAAGTCAAAGTTTTACTCGAGGTGCTTGCGGTTGTCATTTAGGCAAACATTAAACGAGAAAAAACATAAATCCTTTTGTTTACATTAACTTAACATTTTTTTTTGAATCCTATTTTTTAATATTCATATCTTCAAATAAAATATAAGATTGTATGAAAAACGTAAAAATGGTTATTACAGATATGGATGGAACCTTACTAAACTCCAACCATGAAGTTAGTAGTAAGTTTTTCGAAATTTTTAAACAACTAAAAAAACAAAATATATTATTTGTTGCTGCAAGCGGAAGACCTTATTATAGTATTACTGAAAAGCTTAAAACTATAAAAGAAGACATTACTATAGTTGCAGAGAATGGCGGATTAGTTATAGAAAATGAAACATTACTGCTATCTAATGCTCTAAGTAATGAAAAAGTAAGCCAATTATTTAATATAGTAAATACTATAGAAAACACATATCCTCTTTTTTGCACCAAACATAAAGCGTATATTAAAAGAGCTTCTGATGAAATGATCCAGTTGTTTTCTGAATATTATTCGAATTACACAATCATTGATTCTATTAA
Organism: Oceanihabitans sp. 2_MG-2023; assembly: GCF_030547245.1. Classification (GTDB taxonomy): domain Bacteria; phylum Bacteroidota; class Bacteroidia; order Flavobacteriales; family Flavobacteriaceae; genus Oceanihabitans. The sequence continues at coordinate 240,563 of NZ_JAUOQT010000005.1, read as the reverse complement.
AGAAATTAAAGAAGAGGTTATTAAAATAGCACTTTATCATCCAACAAGTTCAGAAGCCAACATCTACCCTTTTGTAAAAGATTTATCTCCAAAATATAATGTTGTGGTATCTGGAAATCACTGGGTAGATATATCGGATGCAATAACCAATAAAGGGCATGCCATACAATTTCTTCAAAAAAAACATAAAATAAGTACTGCCGAAACGATGGCATTTGGTGATTACAATAATGATTTTGAAATGCTTCAATGTGCAACTTATAGCTATGCTATGGAAAATGCGCATGATAACATTAAAGCCATTGCGAATTACCAGACTTCTAATAATGATGATTTTGGTGTGGAACGCATCCTTGAACAGCTAGTTATCAACAACATACAATACTAAATAGTCCTTTACGATTTAAATTATTCTCATACAATGCCCTCCCTTTATTTAGCATGTAAACTCTTAATAATTAAATGAATTGTATATTAATTATTTTTTTTCTAGCTTAGTCGTTAGCTATTAACTTATACTTAAATTTAAAATCATGAAGAACAAACTAACTATTCTTTTATTTTGTACGATTACTATTTCCATTTTTGCCCAAAACAAACCTAAGACGGGCCTTTTATTTGATGACGCATCTTATAATAAAACTCCAATGAAAGCTAGAAATGTAGCTTTTCAAGATGTTATAAGCGATCAAACAAGTTCTTCCTTAAAAGAGTTTGTTCCAGAAATTAAAAATCAAGGTGGATATGGCACATGTGTAGGATGGTCTTCTGCGTATTACGGTAGAACCATTTTAAATGCTAGAAGAAATGATCTTACTGCAAAAGAAGATATTAATAAGAACACCTACTCTCCTGTTTTTACTTATTTAAATTCTAATATTGATGATGATTATAATTGTCAAGGAGGAGCATATATAAACAGAGCATTAAAAGTAATGGTAGAAATGGGAACGCCTTTATTTAATGATTACGATGTTATGTGTGATTCGTCTATACCAGAAACTTTAATTAGCAAGGCTAAAGAAAATAAAATTAAAGATTTTACAAGATTATATGGTGATGGGGAAAGTAATCAAACTAAAATAGAATCTGTAAAAAGATCTTTAGTAAACGGAAATCCAGTAATTATTGGTTTTATGATCGAAAATTCCTTTTATACTGCGAAAACTGTTTTTGAACCAGAATATACTGAAACTACTGGTGGACATGCAATGTGTGTTATTGGATATGATGATGAAAAATACGGCGGTTCTTTTGAAATTGTAAATAGTTGGGGAAAACAATGGGGAAATGATGGTTTTATCTGGGTTAGATATGAAGATTTTGCCAATTTAACGAAGTATGCTTTTGAAATGATTCCGCAGAAAAAACCGATCAAACAAGAAAGAAATGTTTTATCAGGAGAATTAGATTTAGAATTATTTGATGGTTCTACAATGGATATTAATTTAGGTACTGGTGATTACAAAAAAAGTGTTCTAGGTTGGCAAGAGGTTGTTGTTGAAGAAGAAGTACAAAGTATTGGAGACTATACAACAAAAAACATTTACCCTGCTAACACCAAATATAGAATGTATGCCAAAGTAAATAAACCATCCTATGTCTATGTACTTGGTGCAGATAGCGAGGGGCAAAACGGCGTGTTATTTCCTCATAAAGAAGATGTTAGTCCATATATAAATTATGAGAACACCTCGGTTGTAATACCTGGAGAAAAACATTGGTTTAGACTTAATGGAGATATTGATTCTGATTATTCTATTGTAATTTTCTCTTTGGATAAAATAGACATGGATCAAGTAAAAAATAACCTAGATACTATGGAAGGGAATATTCTAGACAAACTCTATGTTATATTTAATGATAAACTAATAAGTAAAGACGATATAACTCTAAATACTGATAAAATAGGGTTTACTTCAGAGTTTACAGAAGGTAGTATTGCATTAATGATTTTGGATATAAAAAGAAGATAAGATGTTTAAAATCTTAAAAATAGTCTTGTTATCTATAGTGCTTTTAACTACTTACAACTGTAAAAGTAATAAGAATAAGCAAAGTGCTTTTAAGGCAAGTACACCCAATACTACTACCTTAAAAAGTTTATTGAACAATACTCCTATTTCAGTTTTAGAACAATCTAGTGAAATTTCGCTATACAAAATTGTACAAAAACCAATAGAAGGTTCTGAAGGAGAAACCTCTAACAAACTTGTTTTTCAAAAAAAACTAGATACTAAAGCAACCAACTTACTAGTTCAAAACATTCTTAATGATAATTCGTATGATTGGAAAAACTACTCTGAGAAATTAGAAATTAATCCTACAATACAATTTGTAGTTAAAAAAGATAATGAGTTTCTTAACCTAATATATGATCCTACATTGAAGCATATAGGCTTTATCAATCTAGAAGGTCAAAATATTATTCCTGTTTCTAATAAATTACATGATATGCTTTTGCAGCTTCAATAAACAAGGATTAAGTAAAAACAAAAAAACATCTATTTAATAGATGTTTTTTTGTTTTATAGTATGGAATAATAAAAGATAATAGTCTTTTAAAAAGGCTAAAGTTAATGCACGTAAATAATTCCTTCAGTAATTAAATGCTCTAATAGCACTTCTTTTCCTTCATCATCTAAATCATTTCCTAAATCTTTAACATTAAAATGCTCTTTAGAGGATATAATTTTAAATGTATTATAAACGTAATCTGGAAAAGAATGTTCTAACCCATTCGCTTTAATAATTAGCTCCTCTCCTATTACTTCATATTTAATTAATATATTTTTTCGAAGAGAAAAAGTACTCGTATGGTAATCTAATACGTTTTCATTTAGTGCATCAATTAATTCTAATTGACCAACTAATTTTGAAGGCATATGCTTTATTACATCATCTTCCATATCATTAATAATAGACTTCACATCTATGTTACTCTCTAAATCAGTAATCACTTGTTTAAAAGATTTGCTAATTTCTTCTTTGAGTTGCTCATTATTAATATACCCAAAAGGAAGATATTTTCTTAATTCAATATTATTAGTTGCAGCCTTTGTTATACTATTAGAAACTAATTTAAACATAGAAGTTCCCATGACTCCAAGAGTAATATGAATTGAAGAAGTATTCGTTGTTCTAGCATTATGCATAACACCACGTGGAATATATAGTAATTCTCCTTCTTTTAAAGTAATGTTTTGCTTTAAAACGGGGTTTAAATCCATTTCTGGGGTAAAATTTTGAGGTCCTTTTAATGGTAACTCTACTGGGTTATCATATATTTCCCATTCTTTAGATCCATGAACTTGTAGTACAATTACATCATGAGAATCATAGTGTGTATTAAAACCTTGCTTTTCTTTTGGAGTACAATATATATTTGTTTGATATCTATGGGAAGTTTCTTTAATTAAATTATCGCATAAATTCCCTAAAGACATTAAATAACTATTTAAACCAACAACATTAATTGTTGCACCTTCTGCATAAAACTTATACAGTTTTGGTAAGTTTATACTGTTATCTGTATGTAAATAATCCCGATGTTTAAAATCGATAGAAGTTCCAACAAGTTGAACATCTGGATATTTTACATTTTGTTCGTTTAAAAATAAATCGAAAACTTTTCTAGTTAATAAAGAATTATAATAACTAGAAGTTCTCGATTTATCTTGTTTAATATGCAAAACTTCTTTTTCAAAATAATCTGATAAAAAAGTTTCTTTTGTAATTGGATGAATTAACCAATCAAAATATTTTTTTTGAGGCATTCTATAATTTCCTGAAATTACAATTTATTAGCAGTCGTCTGAAAAAGAAGTTACATCGGCATCAGAGCTTGAACTTGCTGGGTCTGCTACAGTACTAGTGTCATTATCACAAGCTGCAGTTTCCTCACAAGCATATACAGAAGCCACTAGACCTAAAACTGCAAAAGTTTTAGCTACTGATTTTCCTGAAATACCCATGATTGATTTTGATTTTAATTGGTCTTTTTTTAATGATTTCATAAAAGTTTAGTTTAGTTTTTTTATTGATAATAGCATCGTTTGTAAATATAAAAAAAATATGAAACAATAAAATCAACAAAGTGTAATATTTTTTTTGCAGATAATATTATCTTTGTTTTACGCTATTAATAAATATTTTCTTAAAATACCCTATCAAAGTAACTATTATCATGAAAAATATTCTCTTACTCCTATTATTTATATCCTCCGTAGTTTTTTCACAAGATATCAAAATGTGTGGATATCAAGGTTATCAAAGTGTCGAAGAAGTTAAAAACGCCTGTGCACAGTATGGTTTCATGAGTAACCATGAAGCAGAAGCTGTTGTAGACGAAATTTTAGAACAAGTTGGACTGTACCGTAATTTTATGGTTCAAGAATGTCCCAATATAAATAATGCAATTGCTGCAACTGTACCTTCTGGACTAGGCAGTATGGAAAGATATATTCTTTATGATAAAGAATTTTTTGCGAAAGTAAATAACAAAACGAATACCGATTGGGGAGCTACAAGTATATTGGCTCATGAAATTGGACATCATTTAAATGGTCACACCCTTAAAGCTGGTGGTAGTACTCACAAAGTTGAACTACAGGCAGATGAATTTTCTGGTTTTGTTTTAGCAAAAATGGGTGCATCTTTAGAAGATACCCAAAAAGCAATTAATGAGCTTATTAGTGACACTCCTTCGTTAACACATCCAGCCAAAGAGTTAAGACTTGCATCTATAGAAAAAGGATGGTCTAAAGCTTCTGATGGAACAACCACTGAGGTAGTAAGATCTGTTAGTTCTTCTTCTTTTAAAACCGCAGAAAAACAATTTAGCGAAAAAAGTTTTGATGAAGCCTTGACTAGCTTTAAAAAAGCAGCAGATGAAGGTGTTAGCGATGCTAACTTTTATTTATCGAACATGTCTGTTATGGGCTTAGGTACTCCTATTGATAATGAAAAGGCATTTTTCTATGCATTAGAAGGACATAATGAAGGATCTGTAGCATCCTCTTTTCAATTAGCAAAACTATATATTAATGGTGTAGGCGTAACTGCAAACGAAGAAGAAGCAAAAAAAACATTTACGGAAGGTTTTCAAACTACATGGTTTACAAAACAATTTGAAAAAACAAAACTACCTATATATGCAAGTGCATTAAGTTATATGTATGAAAACGGTTTAGGTTTTGAAAAGAATAACGAACAAGCGGTTTATTGGATACAGAAAGCGGCAGAACTTGGTGATGTACTTTCGCAATTTAAGCTTGCCATGATTTATAAAAATGGAACAGACACAAAAACACAAAGTTTAGAAAAAGCAGTTTATTGGCTTAAAAAATCTTCTGAAAGTGATTATGCCATTGCACAAAATGAATTGGGTGTTATGTACTTTAATGGAATAGGTGTTTCTAAAAACTCTGAGAAAGCTGTAGCTCTTTTTAAAAAAGCAGCAGAGCAAGGAAATGAAAACGCACAATTTAATTATGGAAATGCTTTAGAAAATGGAATAAGTATTTCTAAAAATTTAGAGGAAGCATTTAATTGGTATGAAAAGTCTGCAAAAAAGAACAATACAAAAGCACAAAGTAGCTTAGGGATGATGTATTTTAATGGGAAAGGTACATCTATAGATCTTGAAGAGGCAGAATTTTGGTTTAAAAAAGCTTCCGAAAAAGGAGATGCTACCGCTCAAAGTGGTTTAGGTTTTATGTATGAAACAGGAACTGGATTAGATAAAAATATAGAATTAGCATATTCCTTATATGAACAAGCAGCTAAAAAAGGAGATGCTCATGCACAAAATAACTTAGCCAAATTTAATGAGAACGGAGTTGCAGTAACTAAAAATTTAGCCATTGCAGCAGAGTTGTATGAAAAAGCTGCTTTACAAAACTATACAGAAGCACAAACAAATACTGGTAGAATGTATCATTATGGTATTGGTGTGAATACGAATAAAAAACAAGCCATTTATTGGTATAATAAAGCTGTAGAAAAAGAAGATGTAAACGCACAATATTTACTTGGAGAGATGTATTCTGTAGATGCAGGACCAATATTAGACTACCAAACAGCTTTAAAATACTATTCGGCAGCTGCAAAACAAAACCATCCAGCAGCGCATTATAGAATTGGGACTATTTATCTTCAAGGAGATGGTGTAGATACCGATATGAAAAAAGTGTTAAATTGGTATATGCTTGGCGCCGAATTAAATGATTTAAATTGCCAGTATGCTCTTGGTTATATGTTTCAAGAAGGAGACAACGTAAAGCGAGATTACGAAAAAGCTTTATTCTATTTTAAACAAGCATCCAATCAAGGTCATAAAGAAAGTCAATCCTATTTAGGTAACCTTTTTGAACGTGGTAAAGGCACCGAAAAAAGTAAAAAGCAAGCAGTTTATTGGTATAGAAAAGCTGGGATGCAAGGGGATGAATTTGCGCTTAAAAGATTAAAAAAAATGGATCAACCATTAAACGTAAAGAACTAAAAAACTATCTTTCACAGAACCTAAATATTATATTTTGAATACTAGAAAACTACTATACAAAGATGCCTTCTTTTGTATGTTATTCTCCTTTTTCATGCTTTTTATAGTATCTTTTATAGTGATTAATATGTCTGTTTTTAATCCCTTTTCAAATGCATTTAAAGACTTTAGCTTTTTAGATATTTTTTACTCCGAAAAATTAGGAGATGATACTACTATTAACACAGATATTGTAATTATTAACATTGAACATTTAGACCGTTTTGAATTACAAGAATTATTACATAATGTTCAAAAAAGCAATCCTAAAGTTATTGGTATAGATGCCATTTTTAGACAACAAAAAGATGTATTTGTAGATTCTTTACTTGCTGTAGAATTAAATAAAGACAATGTTATAAATTCATATGCATTTTATGATAATGTTATTACTAAAAACCATAGTTCGATAACCAAAGTAAATGCACTTCACGGGTATTCTAATTTAAACTTTGACAAACAAAACAATGTTATTAGAAACTATCAAGGATTTAAAAAGCTAAACGATACTATTTACGAAGCTTTTTCAGCTGTAGTAGCAAAAAAGTATCTAGGTAATTTATGGGATTCTAGCTTAGAAAAAAAGTTAGTTAAAGAAATCCCTATTAAATATTATGGAGACTACAATAAATATCTAACCTACAGTTATTCTGAAATAATGGAATCAGAAAAAATTGATGCTCTAGATAATGCTATTGTATTGTTGGGTTATATAGGGCAACCTCTTGGTAATATTTATGATATTGAAGATAAACATTTTACACCTTTAAATAGTAGACCAATAGGCAAAAGTGCTCCAGATATGTTTGGTATAATAATTCAAGCCAACATAGTACAAATGCTAATTACTAATGATTTTATTTACTTAGTACCAAAGTACATCATTGCTCTTTTAACTATTATTATTACTTTTTTTGCTCTTGTATACTTTATTGCAAAAAGTGTGAAGTCTCCTGCCAAATACATGTTATTAAAAAAAGTAGTGCAATTGCTTTTTACCATTATTTTTATTTGGATTTCTTTATTCTTAATGAAAAAAAACATTTATTTAAAAGCTGCTCCAATTATAGCAATCATGTTACTTAGTGTAGAATTTATTGCACTTTATAAAATATTAACGAATTACCTAAACAAAAAATATTCATGGAAAAGTTACTTTTTTCAAAACTAATACTATTATTTATTAGCCTTATCTCCTTTGTTGGTTACAGTCAAGAATCCTATTTTGTATTTAAAAGTGTAGGTAATCCTTTATTAAATAGCGTAACCAAAGTAAAAAAGGGAAACAAACTTAAAACAGACGATATAATTCAGTTAAAACCAAATGACTCCTTATTAATTGTAGATGATAAGGGGAATTTATTTCAATTACCAAATAATAACTCTAGTAAGACAGAATACCCAATTACAGAAATCAACGACTATAAAGCAACTACAGATGTTTCTTCTTTTTCTAAAAAGTATTTGTCTTATGTTTGGAATCAATTTTCTAAAAAAGGGGATACAAAAGAACACACAGGTGTTGTTTATAGAAGCAGTTTAGACTCATTAATGTTAAATCCTGTAGATAGTATTAAAATTTATCGTCCAGAAATAGAATTTTCTTGGATACCGGAAAGTACAGGGAAACCCATGTACTTTTTATTACAAGAAAAAGGAGATTATGATTATGTTCATAAAATTGGAGTTACTGGCAACCACTTGGCCTTGTTTGTAGATAAAAAGCTATTAGTCCCTGGCAAAGAATATCTTTGGGCGATTTCAAATACGAAATACCCTAACCTAAATACTATAGACTTTTATAGTTTTACAATATTGGACAAAGACACTTTTGAAGTTGAAAAATCAAATCTTCAAGATTTAATTAGTGACCTTAAAAAATTAGGACTTTCTAAATTAGAGATTAAAACAATACTATGTAAAGATTATAAACTATGTTATTAAAACCTATGCCATCATAGATACTAAACTTGTTTTACAAATTTTGTTTAATTTTACCCTTTTACTACAATTTCATCTATTGCGAATTTAAATTCTTCCCAATCAATTAAACCATCTCCATCTTTATCGTAACCTTCTATTAGTTTTGAAGTGACTAAACCACGTATAAAACCATTTATTTCGGCTTCTTTTAATAGTTTCACTATTTCACTTTTTGCTAGCTTACCATCGCTATTTTTATCGAAAAAAGCAAAAGCAGCTTCTGGTGTATCAAAATTGTTTGTTATTAAAATTTGAATTTTATTTAGTATGATTTCTTTTGTTGCCATGATTATTTTTGTTTTCTAAATTTAAGAAATTTTCTTCGGTGTTGCGTTAAGGATTGTAGTGACATCCTTTTGCTTTTTTGCAAAAGATATAACGGAAAGCCTGCCAATATTTTTTTTAAAATATTGGAACGCCCAAATTATTTTAAGTCTTCTGTTTTTTCTTTTTAGCTGCCGGAAACAACACATTATTTAATATTAGTCGGTAACCTGGAGAGTTTGGATGCAAATCTAATTCGGTTTTTGGGTCTCCTACTCGATGCGTATAATCTTCTGGATCATGACCACCATAAAAGGTGAAAAACCCTTTCCCTTTTATACCATGAATGTATTTTGCTTCTCCATTGGTTTTATTTTCGCCCATAACCAATACGTTACTTTTAATTTCTTTGCGTGTAAAAGATGTGGTTTGCCCCATAAAACCTTTTACCAATGCGGTGTGGTTTTGACATAACATACTTGGAATTGGATCCCATTTTGCGGAATAATCCATGAGTGTAAAATAATCTACAGTTTTAGCTATTCTTCTTTTCTGGGTCATATCTATACTAGAAAACTCGTACACATTGGGGCTTTGTTCTAAAGTATAATCTTTAAAAGCAAAGGTTTTACTATAATCAATATTGTTTTGGTAATTGGCATCACTACCATCCCCATCAAACATGGGTTCGCAAATATCAATACCTTCTGCAGAAAGTGCAATATCGAAACTATCTGTAGCGCTGCACATAGCAAACATAAAACCGCCACCAATAACATAATCTCTAATTTTTAAGGAAACGGCTAATTTTTCTTGAGATACTTTATTGTAACCTAGTTTCGTTGCTAAAGCCTCTGCTTCCTTTTTTTCTTCAATATACCAAGCTGCAGTTCTGTATGCTCTATAAAATTTACCGTATTGTCCTGTAAAATCTTCGTGGTGCAAATGCAACCAATCGTATAATAAAAGGGCGTCGTTTAGCACTTCTTCATCATAGATAGTTTCATAAGGTATTTCGGCATAACTTAAAACCATTGTTACGGCATCGTCCCAAGGCAATTTTCCTCTTGGTGTGTATACTGCTATTTTTGGTGCTTTTTCTAACACGACAGCTTCCATATTTTTACTAGGGCTACTAATTTCTTGAAGAATACTTTCGGCTTTAGCGTTAGATAATATTTCGAACGAAACACCTCTAATTTGGCATTCGCGTTGAATTTCCTGACTATCTGGAACAAGAAAAGATCCACCTCTATAATTAAGCAACCATTTAACTTTTAGTTGTTTTTCTAAGGTCCAATAGGTAATTCCGTATGCTTTTAAATGGTTTTTTTGCGTTTCTGCATCCATTGGAATTAGGATGTAAGAAGCGTATGTTTGTGTTACTAAGAGTATTAGTAGAAGTGTTATTATTTTTTTCATTGTATGAAAGATACTCAAAAATTATTCCTTTTGTAACTGCATTAGTACAATTTTAACCAATTGCATATTTAATTAGTTTATTATAATGTGGTAAGCACTCTTTTAATAGTGGTTTTAAATGTTCTGGAAAGGTTTCTGTTTTAGGTTTATATTCTAAAAAACCTGTGGATTTATGGATACTTGTATACCAATATTTAGCCCAACTACCATCTTCTGGTCTTGCTCCAGCTTGCCAATGAAGCATTTGTTCATCAAATGGAATTCCTACAAATTCACATAATTTAGTTAATACTTTCTTAGGGTTTAATAATACTCGTTTAGAATCTAAAACAATTGGTTTTATGTTATTTGCTTCTAAATAATCTAATAACTCGGTGTGTTTTGCATAGCCAACATCTGCAATGCTAGGGTTTTTAATTACTTTATCAAACGACGGAAGCATTTCTAGAGGATCTCGAGTTAAAATAACATTATACACATTTTTTTCTTTCATAAAATCGCGATTAATATGCAATAAATGATGCGTCATGTTTTTAAAAAAGAAAACAGGTTTTTCATTATTTGTCATCATTTTAGAGAGTACTATATTACCATCCTTTTCTAAAGTATCTAAAATATCTTGTGTTCCTGGATGGTACTCTTTTGCATCTGTATTATTTAAATAATGTGCATACAAAGGCTCATCAACCACTTTAGTATCTTGTCTTTGTGCAAAACTATACATTAAAGTAGTAGAAATATTTCTTGGACCAGACCATAAACAAATGCGTTTCGTATTATCCATTTTTCACTTCTTTATCAATTAATTCATGATATAAGCCACTTAATTTTCTTGTAAAATCTCCAAACGACTTTTCACCAATTTTTCTACCATCAATATTAGTTACAGGAGTTAGCCCTCCAAAGGTTCCGGTAACAAAAGCTTCGTCTGCTCCATATACATCAAATAAAGAAAAATCTTTTTGGTGACACGCTATATTATTTAATTTACAAGCCTCTATAACTTTAGCTCTGGTGATTCCATTCATACAATATTGTCCAGTAGAAGTATATACTTCTTCATCTTTTACAATAAAAAAATTGGTGGCATTGCAGGTAGAAACAAAGCCATTTATATCTAACATTAAGGCTTCGTCTGCTCCCGCTTCAATAGCTTGAATAAGCGCCTGAACTTCATGCAATTTACTATGGCAATTTAATCTAGGGTCCAGATAGTCGGGAGAACCTCTACGAATTGTACTTGTAAATAGAGTTATACCTTTTTCTTTACTTTCTGGTGATGCTTTTTTGTATTCCGGTAAAATAACCACATTAGGTCCAGAAATAGTAAGTCTAGGGTCTTGCGATGGTGTTTTTTTAATTCCTCTAGTAATCATTATTCTAACATGCACATTGTCTTGCATATTATTTTTATGAAGTGTTTTCCAAACTTCCTCTACTAAACCTTCCTTGGTAAAAGGAAATTTCATACCAACACTTGCAGCAGATTGCCATAATCGATCTAAATGGTCTTTAAGAAAAACGAGCACTCCTTTGTGTAAACGAAGGGCTTCCCAAATACCATCGCCAACAAGATAACCACTATCTAGAACCGAAATTTTAGCATCTTCTCTTTGGAAGAATTCACCATTAATATAAACTTGAATATCTCTATTTCTGCTGTCTTCTACAGCATTATGTGTACCATGAACCATTAACTTATTGTCTTTTTATTTAAAGAAGTAAGGTAATAAAAATGAAGAAATTAATCTAAGAAATTAAATCGGAAATCTTTTTGGTACTAGGAAACTGTTCAAAAATAATTTTAAGAAAAACAGTAATAGGAATTGCCATAATAAGTCCTGGAATCCCCCAAAGAAATCCCCAAAACATTAACATTACTAATACTGTAATAATATTTATCGAGAAGGATTTACCCATAAAAACAGGTTCTAAAATCGCGCCAAACAATACTTGAACTCCAGAAATGGCTACTATAAAGAAAAATAAAGTACTAGTTGGATCTAGTTCTACAAATGCGAAAATAGAAAGCGCAATTACTGCGATAAAGGAACCTACCATTTGCACAAAGTTTATTACAAAGGCAAAAAGGCCCCAAAAAATAGGGAAACTAACATCAAAGAAATAACAAGCTAAACCTGTACCAACTCCTGTTAAAAAGCTTACCAGAAATTTTACTTTGATAAAGGTATTTAACTCTTTTTGTATTTTGCCATAAGCAAGTAAGGAGGTTCGTTTTTTCTTTAAAACCATTTTATTTAAAACGTCCTGCATATTAATTGATTCTGCTAATAAGAGAACTACAAAAAAAGCAGTCATGAGTAACATGGTGAAAAACTTACGTAAAAAGCCAACAGTAGTACCTATGTTTTCTTTTTCAATAAACTGAGATAAGAAATTTTTATCCTGTTGAAGCTCTAATCCAAAAGTATTTTCTAAATATAGCGCAGCATCACTAAGCTTTACTTCAGCTTTGTCAAAAAAGGCAGTATCGCTTGCCATTATTTGTTTGCTAGATAATTTTATTAACTCTACTCCTATTTTTAAACCTACTGCTATTAACAATAATACAATAAGAATACTTATAATTTTTGGAACTCTACGTTTACTTAACCAACGCATTACAGGTAAAAACAACAAAGCAATAAACATTGCAAAAACCAAAGGAATGAATATAAAAGATAATACTTTTAATAAATAAAACATTATTGGTATTACAATAATTAACAGTAGTATATTCGTAGTTCTGCGTTCGTTTAGCATGTAGGTTTTTGTTTAAAAAAATCGGCCTTTTTAAATTTAAAATGGCACATCATTATCGTCAAAATCATCAGGACCTCCAAATGCATCATTTGGTGATGGTAAATTTTCTGTTTTAAAAGTATCATCATTTGCAGCGGCATTCATTTTAGAATGAAATTCGAAAGGCGAATCAAAATCATCTAAATTATCGAACTTTCCTAGGTGTCCAATAAACTTTAAACGTATATTTTCTAGTCCACCATTTCTATGTTTTGCAATAATAAATTCGGCTTGTCCTTCGGTTGGAGAACGCTCTTCATCATCCCATTCGTCAATTTTATAATATTCTGGTCTGTAAATAAAACTTACAATATCTGCATCTTGTTCGATTGCTCCAGATTCACGTAAATCGGATAGCAATGGTCTTTTACTTCCTCCACGAGTTTCTACAGCACGTGAAAGTTGTGATAGTGCGATTACAGGCACCATTAATTCTTTAGCTAGTGCTTTCAGGTTTCTAGAAATCATCGAGATTTCTTGTTCCCTATTTCCACCATGACTTGGCCCACCAGTCATTAACTGCAAATAATCGATCATGATTAATTTAATACCATGTTGCGATGCCAAACGTCTAGCTTTTGCACGTAAATCGAAAATAGAAAGCGAAGGTGTATCGTCAATAAACAACGGTGCTTTTTCTAGACCTTTCACCTTAACGTTTAATTGTTCCCATTCGTGTTTTTCTAGTTTACCTGTTCTTAATTTTTCGGAAGAAAGTCCAGTTTCACTAGAAATTAAACGAGTAATTAATTGAACAGAAGCCATTTCTAAAGAGAAAAATGCAACGGGTACATTTTGATCTACAGCAATATTTCTAGCCATAGACAAGGTTAATGCTGTTTTACCCATACCAGGACGAGCTGCAACAATAATTAAATCGGAAGGTTGCCAACCAGAAGTAAGTTTATCTAATTTATTAAATCCAGTAGCAATACCACTTAATCCTTCTTGATTAGATATCTCTTCAATTTTCTTTTTTGCTTGAATTACTAAATCTTGAGCAGTTTCACTCGACTTTTTAATATTTCCTTGTGTTACTTCGTATAATTTAGACTCTGCTTTATCTAATAGATCAAAAACATCTTGAGTTTCATCATAGGAATCTTCAATGATCTCTGAAGAGATTTTTATTAAACTACGTTGAATAAATTTCTGTAAAATAATACGAGCATGAAACTCTATATGCGCAGAAGAAGACACTTTTTGCGTAAGCGATATTAGGTAAAAATCGCCACCAGATAGATCTAGCTTTCGATTTTTCTTTAATTGACTAGAAACGGTTAATAAGTCAATAGGTTCGCTATTTTCGAACAATTGAAAAATTGCTTCAAAAATATGTTGATGTGCTTCCTTGTAAAAAGCATCGGCACTTAAAATATCAATAACCTCATCTACCCCTTTTTTATCTATCATCATCGCACCAAGCACAACCTCTTCTAAATCAAGAGCTTGCGGAGGTATCTTGCCTCTTTCAAGATTAATTATTGTGCTTTTATCGACTGGATAGCCTTTTATTGGGTTTGGTTGCTTCATAGGAGCGAATGTAAATAAATTGTTAAGATAATTGTACGTATAAAGATAGTTCAATCTTCACAGGTAGTTAACATTTTAACTGTTAATAAGTAATAAAAATTGTTAATAAGCATAAAAAAAACTGAAGCGTAGTACTTCAGATTTTTTCATCAAGTGGGTTTATAAGGTTTAGCTTTTATAAACTCCCATATTTGCATACTTTTCCATGCGTTGGTTTACCAGATCTTTTGGTGATAAGTTTTTAAGTTCTTCAAAAGTTTTGAGAATTGCAGTACTTACCGAAGCGAACGTTTTTTCTCTATCCTGATGTGCTCCACCTAAAGGTTCTTTTATAATTTCGTCAACTATTTTAAGTTTTTTCATATCAGTTGCAGTAAGTTTCAAAGCATCTGCAGCTTGTTCTTTAAACTCCCAACTTCTCCATAAAATAGAAGAACAAGATTCTGGTGATATTACAGAGTACCAAGTATTTTCAAGCATTAGTACTTTATCACCTACACCAATACCTAATGCTCCACCAGAAGCACCTTCACCTATAACAATTGTTATAATTGGCACTTTTAGTCTTGTCATTTCCAGTATATTTCTAGCAATAGCTTCTCCTTGTCCTCGTTCTTCGGCTTCTAATCCAGGGTATGCCCCAGGAGTATCTAACAAAGTAACCACAGGAATACCGAATTTCTCGGCAGATTTCATTAGGCGCAATGCTTTTCTGTATCCTTCAGGATTTGCCATCCCAAAGTTTCTATATTGTCTTGTTTTAGTATTGAATCCTTTTTGTTGTCCTATAAACATAAAACTCTGGTCTCCAATTTTACCAAGACCACCAATCATTGCCTTATCGTCTTTAAAAGTTCTATCCCCGTGAAGCTCTAAAAAAGACTCCCCACAAAGCGCTTTAATATAATCTAAAGTATAAGGCCTGTTAGGATGACGTGACATTTGTACACGTTGCCATGGTGTTAAGTTTTTGTATATATCTTTTTTGGTAGCTAAAAGTTTTTTTTCAATTTGCTTGCAAGTTTCTGTAACATCCACTTCACTTTCTGTACCAATAACTTGGCATTTTTGCAATTGATCTTCTAATTCTTTTATTGGTAGTTCAAATTCTAAATATTCCATTTTTGAATTTAAGTTTAATTAATAGTTAGTGTACAAAATTACGTATTTTTTTGTTTACTCTTTTATCTTCTTTGCTTTTAAAGCTTTTCTATTTTTTAAAATCCCGTTAAGTAGCACTACTCCAAGAATTAAAGAAGCTCCATAATAAAAATTTGTTGTCATTTTTTCTTTTTCTGGAAAAAGTAAAACAGCTAATAAAATACCATAAATAGGTTCTAAATTATAGGTAAGAACGACAGTATATGGGCTTATATAGCGCATTACATACACAGAAGCTATAAATGCATAAGCAGTGCAAATAGATGCAAGAATAAATAAATATATATAATCGGATGTTGGTAATTGAAAAAAAGAAAGTGAAAAACCATCATAAAAGACCAATAGGAAAATGGTTATAAAAGCAACGCCACTAATAAATTCATAAAAAGAAATGCTAGTTGCTGAATATTTTTCTAAAAACTTTCCGTTAAGGACAGCAAACAATGAAGATAAAAAAGCAGAAGTAATACCTAGAATAATTCCGTTTAAATATTTCATTTCACTTTGTGTAATAATATACACTCCTAAAATTACAATAAATCCAAAAAGGATTTCATACCAAATAATTTTTCGTTTATAAATTATTGGTTCAATAAGAGAAGCAAAAAAGGCTCCTGTAGAGAACATTGCTAATGTTATAGAGATATTAGAAGCATCTATGGCTCCAAAAAAAGTAATCCAATGTAAGGCAATAATAATTCCAGCTATCGATAATTTTACTATCGCATTTAAGGAAAGTTTTATTTTCGTTTTAGAAACGGCAATATAAATACCAACTAATATACTTGCTATTAACATTCTAAACCAGACTAATGGCACAGAGCTAATACTTATTAGTTCTCCAAGTATTGCTGTAAAACCAGCTATAAAAACGAGGACATGTAAGTGTAGATAATTTTTTAGCTTATCGTTTAGCATTGTATAATAAATATATAGCTAAAATACCAAAGAGTATATTTGGAAACCAGACTGCCAATAATGGAGAGAAATCGGATTGTGCTGCCATAACTCCAAATATTTTATCAAAAAAGACAAAAATCATTGCTATACAAATACCAAAAGCAAGGTTTACTCCCATACCTCCACGGCGTTTAATAGACGATACTGCAACGGCAATAATGGTTAAAATAAATACCGATACTGGCAAGCTCCATTTTCTATATTTGACTAATTTATAACGCCCAATATTAGAAGAACCTCTTTTTTCTTCTTTAGCTATAAATTTAGTTAAATCTCCATAGGTTAGCGTTTCTGCAATATATTCTACAGGTGTTAAATCTTCTAAGTCAAAAGCAAACAAAGTATCTTTTCTTCTTTCTTTTTCAATAATATCTTCGTGTTCGCCTATGGTTCTTTTTAAATATTTAATCATTCTATAGGTAGAATCTTTTTCAATATATCGAATATTTTGTGCTTCCATTTTATAGATCATTTTATCATTTTCAAAATGTTCTAAAGTAAAATTGTGTCCTAGTTTTTCTTTAATGTTAAAACTACTTACATATATATAGTCATGATCATTAATCTGCCTATACACGTTTTTGGTATTTGCTGCACTTTTCCCTTTTTTAAAGTATTTAAAATCGAAGTCATTAAACCCCTTACTAGCTTCTGGAGCTAAATACAATCCTAAGATTAAAGCAAAAACGGCAACTATAGACGCACCAATTAAATAAGGTCTTAAAAACCTAGTAAAAGAAACCCCTGAGCTTAAAAAAGCAACGATTTCTGTATTATTAGCAAGTTTTGAAGTAAAAAAGATAACCGATAAAAATAAAAATAGCGGAAAAAGTAGATGCGCAAAATAGATTGTAAAATCTACAAAATAAAGTAACACTTCTCCAATTGGTACATCATTTTCAAGAATTTTACCAATCTTTTCGGCAAGATGCACCGTTATTCCTATAGGAATAAAAAGTAGCAACATCATAAAAAATGTTGACAAATAGCGTTTTAATATGTACCAATCCAGTATTTTCAATTTCCTATTGTCTTTTTTACAAACGTTTATCCATTTGTTTTACCATTTTATCTTTCCAGGCTCTAAAATCTCCTGCTAATATATGTTTTCTAGCTTCACGAACCAACCACATATAAAAACCTAAGTTATGAATGGTTGCTATTTGTTTTCCTAATAATTCGTTTACTGAAAATAAATGTTTCAAATATGCTTTACTATATTCGGTATCTACAAAGGTAATTCCCATTTCGTCAATTGGAGAAAAATCGTCTTTCCATTTGGCATTTTTCATATTCATAGTTCCGTGTGCAGTAAACAACATCCCATTTCTGGCGTTACGTGTTGGCATTACGCAGTCGAACATATCAATTCCTAAAGCAATATTTTCTAGAATATTAATTGGCGTACCAACCCCCATTAAATAACGCGGTTTATCTTCTGGTAGAATTTCGGTAACCACTTCAGTCATTGCATACATTTCATCAGCTGGCTCCCCTACAGACAGTCCTCCAATAGCATTTCCTTCTGCTCCTGCATTTGCTATATATTCGGCAGATTGACGACGTAAATCTTTATAGGTACTTCCTTGAACTATTGGAAAAAACGTTTGATTATAGTCGTATTTTAAGGGTGTTTTTTCTAAATGATTTATGCATCGATCTAACCAACGATGGGTCATGTGCATGGATCGTTTCGCATAGTTGTAATCGCAAGGATAAGGTGTGCATTCGTCGAAAGCCATAATAATATCTGCTCCAATGCTACGTTGAATTTCCATTACATTTTCTGGAGTAAACATGTGCATGGTTCCATCAATGTGCGATTTAAATTTAACACCTTCTTCCTTTATTTTTCTATTTGCAGAAAGAGAATATACTTGATAACCACCGGAATCTGTTAAGATATTTCTATCCCAATTCATAAATTTATGTAATCCTCCTGCTTTTTCTAAAATGCTTGTTTTAGGTCTTAAAAACAAATGATAGGTATTTCCTAAAATAATATCTGGATTTATATCATTTTTCAACTCCCTTTGATGCACTCCTTTTACAGAAGCTACTGTACCTACAGGCATAAATATTGGGGTTTCAATTACTCCATGATCGGTAGTCATTAATCCAGCTCTTGCACTACTTAGTGGATCTTTTGCTTTTAATTCAAATTTCATCTAAATATATTATGAATTGGCAAATATAATTAACTAAACAAGATACCTTCTTAAACATTTAATAAAATTACATTTTCTAGTACATTATAATCTTAAGAAAAGGCAAAGAAACATTTGTAAAAGAAAATAATTACTTTGTATCTTCGTTTTAATAAAAAATCAATAAAACAAATTATTATGAAAAATGTCTTAATTACATGTCTTTTGCTTTTTGCCTTTATCGTTAATTCAAGCGCACAACAAGGGTCTGGATTTGGTTTTAAAGCAGGTCTTAATTATAATGCAAATGGAAAGTATCTTGAATCTACTAAAACTACTTATGAAAATCCAGAAAGAAATGTTGGTTTTCATGTTGGTGTTTTTGGAAAAATAGATGGAAAAGTATTTTTTAAACCAGAGTTAGTATATACTAAAACAAAGAGTGAATATGATAGTGACGCATTTATTATGCAAAAACTAGACGCTCCTTTATTAGTTGGAGTGAAGTTTTTAAAGTTTTTTAATGCCTTTGGTGGACCATCCTTACAATATATTTTAGATACTGAATTTGATGGCATTACTATTAGTGAGGTTGAAAATGATTTTACAGTAGGTTTAAATTTTGGTTTTGGAGTAAGCTTTAATTCTATTGGAATTGATTTAAGATATGAAAGAGGTTTTAGTGAAAACGAAGCAACTTTTATTAGTAATAATGTTTTAGAGGGTGTTGATAGAATTGACACGAGACCAGACCAATTAATTTTAAGTGTTTCTATTCTATTATAATAAGAATCTAAACTAAAAAAAGCCACTTTCTTAGTAAGAAAGTGGCTTTTTTATTAAAGAAAAATTTTATTTAATCTTCTGGGTAGGTTTCGTCTAAATAATCTGCAGTACCATTACCGTTAGAGTCGGTAGCAACAAAAGTTTTTAATGTATACACTGTAGGTGTTGTAGCAGTATTTTTAGTGTATTCTACACTAATAAAAACTTCGTTTTCGTCAATTTCTGCACCATTTTCAAAATAATCATTTGCTTCTTCAGTAGATGCAAATGCTATCATATTATCATCAACGGTATATGATTTTATTGTAATTTCATCTATGGTATTAGTACCATCACCATCATCATCACCATCGAAAAAGTTAGGTGCAGTATCGTCATTTGTATCATCGTCAAAAACATCTGAGTTATTGTCTAAATCTTCTAAAAAAGAAGGAATACCATCATTATCATGATCAAGTAATACTCTATCTAAAACATTGAATTTAAAAATTAATGGCGTATAACTAGATACGTCCTCTAATACTTGATTAAAGTAAGCTAATCCCGACGGTAAAAAAGCTGCACCAATACCATGGTTATGGTAGTTTGAAGTTCCATCATTATTAGTATCAAAACTAGTAGCTGTTTTAAATTCAATTAAACTTTCCATAAATCCAGTAACAACACCTCCATTTAACACACTAGTAAGTTCAAAATTTATAGGGTTTATTGCATCATCAAAAACTATAGACTCTGTTGTACTACCTTCATAGGTTACAAAGACTTCATCTATAAAATGCACTTCATTCCCAAGGCCTTGTCTCATTTCTAAATAGTATAGTTTATAAAACAATCCTTCTTCACTAGGATCTTCAACAGTTTTAAACTTAAGCTGTGGCATATCAATTAAAGCGACTTCTGTAGAACCGGCTTCTAATTCACTAAAAACAATTTTAAAATCATCGTTATCAGGATTATATAGATTTACAAAATCAAATGGGTTATCTTCTAGGTTCAAGTAATGAGTTTCTAAAAACGTTTCTATTTCTAGTAAATCTTCAGCATAAACTTCTGTTCTATCTCTTGCAGGGACTGTTGTTGTACCGTCATCATCTGGAGTACAAGATGCAATTACAATCATTAATGCAAATACTATTAATGCTATTTTTCTTAATTTCATTGGTGCTTTTTTAACTTAATATAAAATATAATAGCCTTTTAGTTTTAAAAAAATTATCGAAAAACTGAAAGTTTATATTATTATTCCTATTTTTTTTAGCTTGCAAGATACAATTTTAAACTAATTTTGCGCAAGAACATTAACGTAGTTTTTTATAAAAAATTTTATGCGAATAGATAAATTTTTATGGTGTGTTAGGTATTACAAAACAAGAAGTATAGCAACAACTGCTTGTAAAAAAGGACATATTAAAGTTAATGGCGATACGGTAAAACCAAGTAGAGATGTGTATGCTACTGATGTCATTGAAGTACGAAAAAATCAAATTAACTACAAATTAAAAGTGAATGATATTCCACCAAATAGAATTGGAGCTAAACTAGTAGACATTTACAGAACAGATATTACGCCTAAAGAGGCTTTTGAAGCACAAGAACTTTTAAAATATTCTAAAGATTATTATAGAAAAAAAGGCACTGGAAGACCTACAAAAAAAGACAGAAGAGATATTGAAGATTATAATGAAGAAAATGAAGATTAAAATTATTACATTTAAATATTCTCCTTTATCTTTATAAAAACAACTTTAAAATAATGATTACAAAAAAAAATAGTATTCTAACTCACGAAGAAATTAATCATAAAATTAAACGAATTGCCTATCAAATTTATGAAAGTAATGTTAATGAAGAAGAAGTTGTTTTAGCTGGAATAGATAGTAATGGTTATATCCTTGCAAAAAAATTAAAAACTATTTTATCTAAAATCTCAACTATTAAACCTATACTCTGCAAGGTTATAATAGACAAAAAAAATCCTTTAAATACGATAAGCACTTCGATTTCGGCAAAAGAGTACACTAACAAATCTGTAATATTAATAGATGATGTATTAAATAGCGGAACCACTTTAGTCTATGGTGTTAAGCATTTTTTAGATGTGCCATTAAAACAGTTTAAAACTGCAGTTTTGGTGAATAGAAATCATAAAAAATATCCAGTAAAAGCAGATTTTAAAGGTATTTCCCTTTCTACTTCATTGCATGAACATATAGATGTTATTTTAGAAGGAAGTAATTTTGAAGCATTTTTAAAATAATTGCATCAAAATAGATTCTATTATTTCGTTCTCTGTTTTATTGGCATCAATAGTAAATTCTGCTTCAGAATAATATGCTAACCTTTCAAAAAGATGCTTCCCTATAAATTCCATTAACTCCTCTTTTGTTTTAAGATGAGAAATCACTGGTCTTTTATCGGTTTCATTTATTACCCTTTCTACTAAATTAGGTATAGAAACTTGTAAATAAATAGTTTTTACATTAGAAGTATTTAAAAGCAAATTCATGTTGTTAGCGTAACAAGGTGTACCTCCACCTAAACTAATTACTGCTTTTTTATTAGTTGCTATTACTTTTTTAAGACTTTCGTGCTCCATTTTTCTAAAATAGATTTCTCCTTTACGAGAAAACACATCGCTAATTGTAGCATTTTCTTCTTTTTCAATAAAATCATCTAAATCTATAAACTCATAATCTAGAATATTAGCTATTTTTTTTCCAAAATGAGATTTTCCTGAAGCCATATAGCCAAGTAAAACTATTATCATATTTTGTTATAAATTGATTATTAAAAACATACATTAATAAGGATACAAAAAAACAAAAAAACTTTAAAAATTTCTTAAAAAAACCATTGTTTTATTAATTAAACATTTTATATTTGCACCCGCTAACAACAATATATAAGTTGTTATTGAAATAATGACCTGGTAGCTCAGTTGGTAGAGCATCTCCCTTTTAAGGAGAGGGTCCTGGGTTCGAGCCCCAGCCCGGTCACTAAAAACCATTAATTTGTAAATTAGTGGTTTTTTTATTTAACTCTAAATGCTAGAGTATTATTTTCTTTTTTAATAACCATTATATATAAAATGGATATTAATAACGACCTGGTAGCTCAGTTGGTAGAGCATCTCCCTTTTAAGGAGAGGGTCCTGGGTTCGAGCCCCAGCCCGGTCACAAAAAAGTTAAGCATATGCTTAACTTTTTTTATTTATATTGCTTTTAAATTTTGCGCACGTGGCGGAATTGGTAGACGCGCTAGCTTGAGGGGTTAGTGTCCATTAGGACGTGGAAGTTCGAATCTTCTCGTGCGCACTTATAAAATTAACAGAGTAACACTTTCACTTACTTTCTACCATTCACAAAAAGAATTAAGCATTTTACAAAGTTTTCTTACATTCTTACTTCTAATTTAATAGATTTACGTTTCACTTAACGCAATTCTTTTTTTTGAGAAGACTTTTACTTATTCTATGCTTTTTATCTGTTCAAGTTCATTATGGACAGCAAGCTGTAAGTATTCATCTAACAGAAAAAGATGGATTACCCGATATTGAGTTTTATGATATTGCGGAAGACCAAGAAGGTTATATTTGGCTTGCAGCAGACAAAGGGCTTTATAGATATAATGGTAGTGAATACACCTTATTTACCAACCCTCAGAAAAAAGGAAGATCCTTATTCGGATTAACTTTTGATGCAAAAGGACGTTTATGGTGTAACAATCTTGCTGGTCAGTTTTTTTATGTTGAAAATGAGAAGCTTATTCTGTTCAAGGAATTTGAAAGCGTAAAATTTCTTTGCGATTTCATCATTTTTAAAAATCATTTAATCATTAATAATAATAATAATGAAGCATTAAGTGTAAATATAGAAACCAAAGAAGAAACATTTACTTCAATAAAATTAAATCAAGGCAATTCTTTTAGCGATTTAGAACCTAACCCCTCTCATTTTCATCAAACTCTAGGTAGATCAACTTATAAGATAGAAGATCCTTTTTTTAAAAATAAAAAACTCATAAAAACATTTACAAAACATAATATTACTGAGCGAGGTCAAATCAAATTTTTTGAATTTGAAAACACGCTATTCTATTTTAAAGAGGATTTTTCAAACCAAAGTAAACTAATCCTATCAAAAATTGTTAACAATGAGAGTGTTCGCATTACCTTTCCTGAAAATATTGCAAAAACTAAAGTTAATCACGCTTATATTATAGATAATAAACTATGGATTTTAACCAACTCAGGCGTTTTTATATCCAAAATAATTAATGATGAGCTCATAACAATAGAGCATTTATATCCTGAGTATTTTATTTCAGATGTTCTGGTAGACTCCAATTTAAACTACTGGTTTACAACAATTAATAATGGTGTTTTTGTTGTGCCAAATCAAGAGTTAAAGATTTACAATTCCATTTATAAAAACAATAAAAAAGATATTAGTGATATTGCTATTATCGATTCTGAAAACTATTATGTAGCAACATTAAATGGTAAAATATCTAAAATATCTTCAAATAAGGTTGAAAACATAGATATCCAAAATATTAATGAAGTATTTAACATTGCTTACAACAAACAAAATAATACGCTTTTAGTTTCTAGTAGAGAGTCTAATATTATTTACAATTTAAAAACAAAAAAACAGCAAACAATATATCGTTTTTACTCCAAATCGATAACAACTATAGATAAAGACAACTATTTATTAAGTTTACCTTATAGTGCTGCCATTTACAACGTAAAAAAAGACAGCGTTTCTATCTTACGCAACGCAAGAAGTTACAGCTCTGTTTATGATAATAATACCAATAAAGCATATGTAAGTTATATAGATGGTTTTCGTGTTCATGATTTAAACACAAATACCGTGACCGAAATCTTAAACAACAACAAACCTGTTCTAGGCTCTATAGTAGCAATTAATAACAACGAGATAGCGTGTATTGCCACACATAATAATGGTGTTATAGGTTTTAAAAATAATAAGAAGCTATTTCATTTTAACACAAAAAACGGATTACAATCGAATACCATTAATGGATTACAATTTAAAGACAATACCATTTGGGTAGCTACAGATAAAGGGATTCAAAGCTATAATTACCTCACTAAGAAATCTATAAACATAACCAAACAAGATGGCTTAGCTTCTGGAAATATTAATACTTTAAAAGTAGTAGATAATCAAGTAGTATTTGGTTCTAATTTGGGGTTATTTCATTTTGACACGAATAAAATTGAAAAAGAAAGACAAACATTAAAACCATACTTCACCTCTATTTCTATTGCTGAAAAAGATACCATATTACAAAAAACCTATACCTTAAAACAAGACAATAGCGAAATAAGAATTGCATTTAACACCAATGGACTTCAAACCAAAGAATTTGTAGAATATGCTTATAAAATTGAAGGATACAACAAACAATGGATTCCTTTAGAAAACAATGTCAATTTTGTAAAAATAAACACCTTACCTAGCGGAAAATATACTTTTAAAGTAAAAGCTAAGAATAAATTTAGCACCACCTTTTCTAAGCCTATAAGTATACAGCTAAAAATCACTTCTCTTTTTTATAAAACATGGGTATTCTATTTCCTAATGTTAATAATTATAGCAAGTATTATATGGTACTACTTCAATAAAAAAACCAAACGTTTACAAAAAGAACAAGCAATACAACTTGAAAAGGCAATCATTAGTGAAGAACTCGTTTTAACACAACTTGAAAACTTACGTTCGCAAATGAATCCGCATTTTATTTTCAATGCGCTTAACTCGATTCAGGACTATATTATTTTAAATGAAAAAAAACTAGCACGTCAATATTTAGTGAAATTTTCCCGATTAATAAGAACCTATTTAGAGCACAGTCAGACAAACGAAGTGACTCTAAATGAAGAAATAAAAACATTAAACTTATATTTAGAGCTAGAAAAAGAACGATTTGACGACGATCTTTCATTTCATATACATATAGATGAAAGTCTAGATGTTGATGCCATTCTTGTGCCTTCTCTATTTATTCAACCCTATGTAGAAAATGCTTTAAAGCATGGATTACTTCATAAAACAAAGAACAAAAAACTCCAATTAAACTTTTTAAAAGATAACGATTCCAATTTCTTAATCTGCGAAATTATAGATAACGGTATTGGTCGTGAAGCATCTGCAAAAATTAGAACCCAGCAAACCATAAATCATAAACCCTTTGCTACTTCTGCGAACCAAAAACGCATTGACTTAATAAACAGAAGCCTAAATAAAAAAGTAACCTTAAAGATCGAAGATGTAGTAGACAAAAATTTGGAAGTACAAGGAACCAAAGTGATCCTTAAAATAGCATTAACACTTTAAACTTAAAGTAATGAAAGCAATAATTATAGATGACGAAAAACGAGCTAGAAGAATACTAAGCACAATCATTAAGGAAGAATGCCCCGAAATTAAAAGTGTTTTTGAAGCTGAAAATTTAAAGAATGGCGTATCTATAATCAAAACTAAAAAACCAGATATTGTATTTTTAGATATTGAAATGCCTCACCATTCTGGTTTACAAATTTTAGAATTTTTTAAAAACGAGCCTATCCATTTTCAAATCATATTCACTACTGCTTATGGACATTATGCTATAGAAGCCTTTAAATTATCAGCTGTAGATTACCTTTTAAAACCTATAGATATTGAAGAAATAAAAACAGCCATTTCTAAAGCCACTTCTAATGCGGAAGAAAACTTCATCAAAGAAAAATTAATAAATTTAGAACGTAGTTTTGAACAATTAGCTTTAAATAAAATTGCTTTAGAGGTACCTAAGGGGATTCGTTTTGTATCCCATGAAGATATTTTATTTTTTGAAGCAGATGGCGCATATACAAAGGTGTATTTACAAAATGGAAAAACGGAACTCATCTGTAAAACTTTAAAACACTTTGCAGAACAACTTGTTAATAAGCCTTTGTTTTATAAACCACATCGTTCCTTTCTTATTAATCTAAAATACATGACAGAGATTACAAAAAAAGATGGACTACAAGTTATTATGAGTAATAATAAAAGTATTCCTATTGCTCGAGAACGTAAAGAGGATTTTATGGAAATCATTAATAGAGTGTTTTAACTTCCCTACCTTCTTAAAATTCTTTTTATTTTCCATTCATTAGCAAAATCTTACCATTCACAAAAAAGTTAGAAATTTTCTTACAATGCATTAGCATTTTTGTTTCATAATTATAAAAAACATTTTATTATGAAAACAAAATTACTATTGTTCTTTATCCTTTTTTATGGAATAGGGTATTCTCAAATTTATGTCGATATTAATGCTACAGGAAACAATGACGGTACATCTTGGGCAAATGCTTACACAAATCTTAATACTGCTTTAAGCAATAACCCAGCAGAAACATTTTGGGTTGCTTCAGGTAATTATATTCCTGGAAATTTAAATACATCTACATTTTCTATAAGTCTTGATCAAAAAATTTATGGTGGTTTTAATGGCACAGAAACTATTTTTACACAAAGAGATGTAATTACTAATGAGACCATTATTTCTGGTGATATAGATGGTAATGATGCTGTAATTTTTAATCCATTAGACCCAAATAAAGCAGATAATAGTTTCAGAGTTATAACAATAGTTGGTGCAAATGTAATTATCGATGGTTTTACAATAACAAATGGTAAAGCAACTTTTAGTACTGGTGGCTACGAAGAAGGTCCTGCTATATACAAGGCTGCTGCTGGAAATTTAGAAATTAACAATTGCAAAATAACCAATCATATAGCAAGTAGAGCTGGTGTAATTAGAGCCATCGATACATCTGGAGATATATTAGTTAAGAATAGTGTTTTTAGCGATAACGAAACCGTTTTTGCTACTATTTTTTACGGCCGTAATGGTTTTATGGGATCATTAAACACAAAATTTGAAGGCTGTCTGTTTTATAATAATGTTTCCACAACAAATACTGGTGGATCATTATTTTGGGCACGTCAAGATGTACAAGGTAATCAAACATTAGAAATTATAAATTCAACACTTACAAACAATACCATCACTAATGGTTCTACTGTTATTACGTGTACAAATACTGCAACTGTTGTTAATGTTTATAATTCAATTTTCTGGAATAATGTTGGTGCTAATAATAGTAACGTAAATGCCTTACAGACTAATGCGGTTGGTGAGTCTAAAAATAATATTTCTAATAATGGTTTTATAGGAAATTCTAACACTGCTAATAATCTTACTGCAGATCCTTTCTTTATAAATCCAAGCAATAATAATTATTCTATATTAGGAAGTTCACCTGCTGTAAATAATGGCGATAACATTTATGTAACCAATACAACCGACTTATCAGGTGCGCAACGAATTATAAATACAACTGTAGATATTGGTGCTTATGAAATAACTCCAGATCCTTGTGATCCTTTTGCGTTTTCTACTCCTTTGGTTGCGATTAATTCTTTTCAGTTAGAATGGCAAACAAACCCTGTAGCTACATCATGGGATGTTGCATATCATGAATCTTCTCAACCTTTCTCATCTGCAATACAAATTACAGGACTTACTGTAACTAACGCTACCATATCTAATATTATGGCTAATACACAATACCAAACCTATGTGCGTAGTGTTTGTAATGGTGTTACCGGTAATTGGATTTTAGCGACAATTACAACCACTCAAGTTGCACCAATATATGTCGCAAAAGATGCAACAGGAACAAATGATGGTACGAGTTGGGCTAATGCTTACACAGACTTAGCTAATGCACTTGCATTAAATCCTTCTAATTCGTTTTGGGTAAAAACAGGTAGTTATAATCCTGGCTCAAATTTAACAGATAGCTTTTTATTAAGTCAAGATCAACATATTTATGGTGGATTTGTTGGTACTGAAACAAGCCTTTCTCAGCGTAATACAAGTTTAAATCAAACCGTTTTAACAGGTGACGTAAATAGTAATGATGTCATGCCTGTTGTTTTTGGAGATGCATCATTATCGGATAATAATTATCAAGTTATAAAAGTTGGTGGAACGAATATTATTATAGATGGATTTACAATAACTGGAGGAAATGCTA
This sequence comes from Oceanihabitans sp. 2_MG-2023, assembly GCF_030547245.1. Lineage (GTDB taxonomy): Bacteria > Bacteroidota > Bacteroidia > Flavobacteriales > Flavobacteriaceae > Oceanihabitans. Next base: position 211,858 of record NZ_JAUOQT010000005.1, on the reverse strand, counting down.
ATGGTAACGGCGGAAGTGATAATGCTGGAAGTGCTGTTTTAGTAACTTCAGCCACTACAGTTCATATAGTAGACTGTAAAGTCATTAACAATACTGGTACTGGCGGTGGTGTAATAAAAGCTATTGATGTAAACGGAAATGTTAACATTGCAGTAGCAAGAACAACTTTTGATAGTAATATTTACACAAATACACCAATTTATTACGGTCGAGCAGCAAATGGACGACTACTTGAAATTACTTTTGAATCTTGTTTAATTACTAATAACGAATCAAAAACTACTGTTTCAGGTTCTCATGGTGCTTTATTCTGGACAAGACAAGATGTTGGAGGTACGCAAATTATAACGTTTACAAATAGCACAATTACGGATAATACAATTAATAACGGATCATCAGTTGTAGCTACTATATTAAATAATGGCGGTAACCTTTCTACAAATATGTATAATAGTATTGTTTGGAATAATGTAAACTCAAGTAACACACCCTTAAATGCTATCGAAACAGTAGGTGCGGTAATTATTAGAAACAGTTTGTCTAATAATAATTTCCCTGGTCACTCTAATAAACAAAACACACTATCATCTGATCCATTATTTACAGATTCTAATATAGATAATTATACCTTGCTAGTAACATCACCAGCATTAAATGCGGGAGACAGTCAATTTATAAATGTGCAAACGGATTTGGAAGGTAACAACAGAATATCTGGTACGAGTGTAGATATTGGCGCTTATGAGATAGATGATAATTCGGTTGTGGTGCCTTTTGTAGATGCTAACTTTAAAGCAGCACTTGTAGGTGATTCCACAGTAAACTTAAATGGAGATACTGAAATTCAGGTAAGTGAAGCACAAGTATATTCTGGAGTTATAAGCGTACCAAACCAATCTATTACATCCCTTGGCGGTATTGAGTTTTTTCCGGGTATTACATCTGTAAACGCATCTAATAATTCATTAACTGATGTTGATTTATCTTCAAATAATTTAATAACTGAAATAAACGTAGAAAACAATCAGTTATCCTCTGCTAATTTTGGAGTTAATACACTTTTGACTGATTTGAATTTATCAAGTAATGCGTTTACCACTATTGATGTTTCAAATTACACAAGTTTATTAGAACTAAATCTTAGCAATAACTCATTAAATCAGCTAAGTATTTTTAATAACAGTATGCTAACATCACTTAATGTATCTAATAATATGTTAGCTGTTTTAAATGTAAAAAACGGAAATAATACAGCTATAACAACTTTTGATGCAACAATGAATAGCCCATTAACATGTATAGAAGTTAATGATTTACCTTTTGCAAATGCTAATTGGACTAGTATTGATTCGCAAACTAGTTTTTCTTCTAATTGTGTACCTCAAATATATTTAGATGTACAAGCAACAGGATCTAATGATGGTAGTAGTTGGGCAGATGCTTATGTAGATTTAGAAACAGCACTTGCAGACAACCCCGCAGGAGAATTTTGGATGGCTGCTGGTAGATATGTTGTAGCAAATGGATCACGTTCTAATACTTATGAGATAGGCGCAGATCAAAAAATTTATGGTGGTTTTGATGGTACAGAAACTAATTTAACTCAGCGTAATCCAGCTACAAATATTGTAATTCTTGATGGTGATCGTGATAATGATGATGGTACTGTTTTTCTTGATCATAACTCTTCTAACAGTAGTTTAGGATCAGACAACGTCTACCATGTTATTACAATTATAGGTAATAATGTAATAATTGATGGTGTAACCATTAAAGGTGGAAATGCAAATGGAGGTACATCCGAAGATCGTCGTGGCTCTGCAATAGACATAAAAGAAGATGCAAGAACCCTTACAGTAAATGATGTAAGGTTTAACTATAACCGTGTATTTGATGGTGGTATTATTTTTGGAACTCAAAGCACAAACACCAATCTATCGTCGGATTATATGTTTACAAATTGCGTGTTTGATAGAAATTTAGGACGCTTTGCAGCTATATTTTATTATGCAAATCCACTTTCTACAGCTGGTGTAAATTCTACATTTGTAAATTGTCTTATATTTGATAATAGGGTAACTTCCGTAAGTGATTATCCTGGATCGACAACTGGTGCGTCTTCGCTTAACTCTTTATTTTGGTTACGTTCTGATGTGGCTGGTGGTATTAATAATGGTAAGTTTATTAATATGACAATAAGCCAAACAGTATTTAATAATAATTTTCCTGGTACACCTACAGCAGGTTTAATATCAGGAACTCGTGTAAATGGTACAACAAATATTGAACTTTATAACAGTATACTTTGGAATAATGGAAGTAACAATGTTGCTGTAGATACTCAAGATACTTTCGCTCCAGCAAATTCTGTAATTATTCGTAACTCCTTATCTCAAGATAATTTTAGTAACCAAAGTAATACAATGAGTATATTAAATTCAAATCCTAACTTCTCTAATGAAGCTGCAAACGACTTTACCTTAAATAGTAATTCGCCAAGTATAGATACAGGAGGAAATCAATATTTTCCATCAAATGTTTTAACAGATTTAGTAGGAAATGCTAGAATTTTCAACTCAATTGTAGATATGGGAGCTTATGAATCTGTTTCCACATTAAGCACAACAGATTTTGAATTAAATACAAACGAAATTTCACTTTATCCAAATCCAACATCATCCATTTTAAATATAAAATCAAAACAAGATGTAGAAACGGTTACTATCTATTCCGTTTTAGGAAAAAAAGTTTTAAAAGCGGAAACAAAAACAATTGATGTATCTAACTTATCACAAGGCATTTACATTATGAAAATAATAACTAAAGATAATTCGGAAACTGTAAAACGTTTCATTAAGAAATAGAAGAAGCTATTAATCAGTTTTTTTTGAAAAAGGGAAGTCCACGTTGGCTTCTCTTTTTCTATTTTTACACCTTACTATTTTAGTAAATCATCCAGTGTTTCTCTAACGGTTTCACTATTCCAATTTGCAGCACCTTCCTTATCTATTATAATTTTTCCCTCTTTGTTTATTAGCAATGTTCTCGGAATACTAGATACTTCAAATTCTGAAGGATTTTCTAAAGAAGTAAATACGTTAAACGAATACTTGTTTTTAGATAAAAACCCTTCTATCTTTTCCTTTTTTTCGTTGGAAACAAATAGAAAAACGACCTTATCCTTATACGCATCGTGTAATTTCTGAAGATTAGGCATTTCCGCAATACAAGGCGGACACCAAGTAGCCCAGAAGTTTATTAGCACAACTTTACCTTTTAAATCTTTAAAGTCAATTGCATTTCCTTTTACATCTTGTAATTGCCAACTAGCATAGTGTACCAACTTGGTATCTGCTTCTGCTTCAACAGATGGACTAAACAAAGCCAATCCTTTATGCAACATTACTTGAATAGGTTTTCTTGTTTGCGGTATAATCAGAAGAACAAGGATTACAACAAAGAGTATATTTTTAAATTTTAATTTATTCATAACACAAAAAAAATGAAGCGTAATTTAATAGATAAACAACGCTTCAAATCTAACAAAAAAACAAGGATTAAACCTATATATTTTTATCTAGTAACCGATCCAGAAAGAGATACTATTGGTCCGGTTCCCATAGTAATTGTACTATGATTCATTGCATCTGCAGGAACCAAATGCGCCAAAGGTTTTAAAGTAAATGGTGCTGTATTATTATCTGGGTAAGGTTCTACAGAAATCACAATAGTAGCTCCTTTTAAATCTGTTGGAAATGTCATTCCTGTTGGCGCATTTTGCAAGAAATCTTCTCCAGGATATCCTGGTCCATTACCAGCATCTCCTTTAAATGGTGATGTTGCTGCATTATCATCGGCCATTGCAGCATCTGTAAAAGTACCTGTACTAATTGGAGTACCATCAATTACAGCCCAACCTTCATATTTCCATCCATCGGAAAGTGTTGGTAAATCTAATCCTGTTACTGCAGTTCCTGAAGTATTATCTAAAAACCAAACACCACTCTCCTCGTTAGTATCATCCATGTCTGTAGGTGTTGCTAAAATGTAAGCTCCCGCAGCCGAAGAAAAATCTGCTACTAAATTAGAATTTACGGTAGCAGAACTACCAGAGAAATCTCCTGCTAAAATTTTTGTATCTGCTGGTGCTGGATCTGGATCAATTGTTGGTTCAATAGATAATACAAATGTTGTTGCTTCAGCTAACTGTGTAGCATCTACTGTGAAATTTTGTGGAAAAGATACGCTTGAAAAAGTTCCTGTAGAAACTGGCGAACCATCTACTATTATCCATCCTTCGTAAACGAAATCGTTACCTAGTTCTTCTAAACCTGTTAAGTTTAATGTTAAATCTGTTGTTGTAGGAGTGCTGTTATTGTCATCATCACTACTGCAAGAAGTGGCAAAAATCCCTAATGCCAAAACTGCTAAAATTGTTTTTTTAATCATTGCTATATAATTTTATTATTAATAGTTCAAAATTATATACTAGAGCGATGATAAAATGTTAGCTAGCTAACACTAAGCAGTTTTTTTTAATATTCGTATCTCTTTTCTGTTAAATTCTAACACTTTTTCTTCTTTTAACTCATTTAAAAGAATATTAAGTGTAGGTCTTGAAGTACCTATTAAAGAAGCTATATCTTTTTGTGTATATGGATGCTTAATTATATGGTCTCCAGTTTTTGGGCAATTATAACCATACTCATCACATAATTCATTTAAAAATTCTTTTAAACGTGATTTGGTATCTTTAAATAAAAGTAATTGTAGTCTTCGTTCTAGTTTTTGAAATTTAAATCCAATAAACTTATATATTTTAAAACTGAAGGTTTGATTATCTCGCATTAAATCATGCATTGTATCTACGCCAATTGGGCAAATAGAAGTTAGATTATCTACGGATTGGGCAAATTCTTTTCTGGTTATTTGTCCTAAAATTGCTTTTTCACCAAATAACTCTCCTTTCGTTAAAATTGCTTTTACAACTTCTTCTCCATCTTCATTGTAGTAACCAATTTTTACTTTTCCTTTTTCAATTAAATACACCTTATTTGCCGAATCCTCTTCAAAATATATATAATCTTTTTTCTTATACGCATCAAAATCATGCCCTTTCTTATACGCTTTAAATTTATGAGGACAAAGTACCTTAAAGAGATTAACATCATCAAAAAACCAAAGTGAATTCATAGGTGTTTTATTTTATAAATATTTCCTTAACAGTCGACATTTTCTATAAAAGCTTACAATAAAGCATAAAAAAACTCCTGAATTTCATCAGGAGTTTTTACTAATTTATTTTACTCTTTATTTAAGAATTGTTTTCTTTTTTAATTAAATTTAAAGCAGAACCTTCATTATACCAATCTATTTGAGGTTGGTTATACGTATGGTTTAGCTTAATAGTATCTTTAGAACCATCTGCATGAACAATTTCTAATGTTAACTGTTTGTCTGGTGCAAATGCGTTTAAATCTGTAAAATTAAATGTATCATCTTCCTGAATTAAATCGTAATCATTTTCATTAGCAAACGTTAAACCTAACATCCCTTGTTTTTTAAGGTTTGTTTCATGAATTCTTGCAAACGATTTAACAATAACTGCAGCAACACCCAAATGTCTTGGCTCCATTGCAGCATGTTCACGAGAAGAGCCTTCTCCATAATTATGATCTCCAACTACAATTGTTTTTACACCTGCAGCCTTATATGCTCTTGCAGCATCTGGCACTCCTTCGAATTCACCAGTCAATTGGTTTTTAACAAAGTTTGTTTTTTTACCGAAAGCATTAACAGCTCCAATTAAACAGTTGTTCGATATATTATCTAAATGCCCTCTAAAACGTAGCCAAGGTCCTGCCATAGAAATATGATCTGTGGTACATTTACCAAAAGCTTTAATTAACAATTTTGCACCATTAATGGTATCACCTAATGGTTCAAATGGTGTAAGTAATTGTAAACGCTCTGAAGTAGGGCTTACAGAAACCTCTACTTTACTACCATCTGCTACTGGTTCTACAAAACCTGCATCTTCTACAGCAAAGCCTTTTGGAGGTAACTCCCATCCTGTTGGTTCATCGAACATTACCTCTTGCCCTTCTTCATTTATTAACTTATCGGTTAACGGGTTAAAGTCTAACCTTCCTGCAATTGCAATTGCAGCTGTTATTTCTGGAGAAGCTACAAAAGCATGCGTATTTGGATTACCATCTGCTCGTTTTGCAAAGTTTCTATTAAAGGAATGCACTATACTATTTTTTGGTGCATTTTTAGGATCGCTATATCTTGCCCATTGGCCAATACAGGGTCCGCATGCGTTTGTAAATATTTTAGCATCTAATCTTTCAAAGATTCCTAAAATACCATCTCTATCTGCTGTATAACGTACTTGTTCTGACCCTGGATTAATACCAAGTTCTGCTTTCATTTTTAAGCCTTTATCTAAAGCTTGTTGCGCAATAGAGGACGCTCTAGATAAATCTTCATAAGAAGAGTTAGTACAAGAACCTATTAATCCCCATTCTACTTGAATTGGCCAATCGTTAGTTTTAGCTGCTTCATTCATTTTCACTCCGACTGGGGTAGATAAATCTGGTGTAAAAGGTCCATTTAACAATGGCCCTAATTCGGATAAATTAATTTCGATAACTTGATCGAAATATTGTTCTGGATTTGCATATACTTCTGCATCTCCTGTTAAATACTCTCTCACTTTATTAGCAGCATCTGCAACATCTGCTCTTTCTGTAGCACGTAAATAACGCTCCATAGAATCATCGTATCCAAAGGTAGAAGTAGTAGCACCTATTTCTGCTCCCATATTACAAATGGTTCCTTTTCCTGTACAAGACATAGAGGTAGCTCCAGGTCCGAAATATTCTACAATAGCTCCGGTTCCTCCTTTTGCAGAAACAATACCTGCAACTTTTAATATTACATCTTTTGGCGCTGTCCAACCCGAAAGTTTTCCGGTTAACTTCACTCCTATTAATTTAGGGAATTTAAGTTCCCAAGCCATTCCTGCCATTACATCTACAGCATCTGCTCCACCAACACCAATAGCAACCATTCCTAATCCACCAGCATTTACGGTATGCGAATCTGTACCAATCATCATTCCTCCTGGGAAGGCATAGTTTTCTAAAACTACTTGATGAATAATTCCTGCTCCTGGTTTCCAGAAACCAATTCCATATTTATTGGATACGGAAGCCAAGAAATCAAAGACTTCACTACTTACCGAATTTGCGTGTTTTAAATCTGTAGAAGCACCATCTTTAGCTTGTATTAAGTGATCACAATGTACAGTTGTTGGCACTGCTACTTTAGGTTTTCCAGCTTGCATAAATTGCAGTAATGCCATTTGTGCAGTTGCATCTTGACAAGCAATACGATCTGGAGCAAAATCTACATAATCTTTACCTCTTGTAAATGCCTTAGTTGGACTTCCATCCCAAAGGTGATTATATAATATTTTTTCTGAAAGTGTTAATGGTTTACCAACAACTTCACGAGCTTTATCTACGCGCTCTGCCATTTGTGCATAAACCTTTTTGATCATATCAATATCGAATGCCATAGTCTATTATTTTAAATTTATTTCTACTAATATACAAAATGTAAGATGACTTTAAAAAGGTTAATTACATATATATAATGATACTGAAATAAGTTTTTTCTATACCCATATTTCTTAAAATGGAAAAGCCGCTTTAACGTCATCTTTTGTATTAATTATTGAAACATATATATAAAAATAAATGTTTATTTTTTGGATGCGTTAGGGATTGTAGTAGCATCCTTTTTTTATAACAACTAGATATTTAATAGATCGAAATAATGAGCTCGATTTTCTCTTTTATTTATTCTAACAAATAAGAAAAAAAAAGATATAACGGAAAGCCCGACCCTTGTGGTAACGCCCAACTTATGAATCGTATTTATGCTACTTGGAAATTAATGGTAATGTAAATAAAATAAAAAATCCCGAATCTAAGACTCGGGATTTTTATTATATTAATTTTAAAAAAATTATCTCACTAATTGTTTTTGAGAAGGTTTAAATTTAGTTAGAACGATACCATCTACAGCAGCTTCATATTCTGCCATGGTTGGAGTTCTTCCTAAAATGGTAGATAAAACTACAACTGGAGTAGAAGACAGTAAAGACTCTCCTTTTTTCTCACCAGAATCTTTTACAACCCTTCCTTGGAATAAACGTGTGGAAGTGGCCATAACGGTATCTCCTGGTTCTGCTTTTTCCTGATTCCCCATACAAAGGTTACAACCTGGACGTTCTAAGTACAACATGTTTTCATATTTTGTACGTGCTAAGCCTTTAGGTGCGTTATCGTCAAACTCGAATCCGGAATATTTTTGTAAAACTTCCCAGTCGCCTTCTTCTTTTAGTTCGTCTACAATATTATAAGTTGGAGGAGCTACTACTAGAGGTGCTTTAAATACTACTTCACCATGTTGTGCTTCTATATTTTTTAACATTTGAGCTAAAATTTTCATATCTCCTTTATGCACCATACAAGAACCTACGAAACCTAAATCTACTTTTTTAGTACCGCCGTAAAAAGATAATGGTCTGATATTATCGTGTGTATAACGTTTTGAAACATCTTCATTATTTACATCAGGATCTGCAATCATTGGTTCTGCAATTTCATCTAAATCAATAACAACTTCTGCATGATATTTAGCGTTTGCATCTGGTCTTAAAGAAGGTTTGATACCAGTTTTAAGTTCTGTAATTCTGGTTTCCGCTTTATCTACAAGACCTTTAAGTACTTGTTTCGCGTTGTCCATACCTTTATCAATCATGATCTGGATACGTCCTTTTGCAATTTCTAATGATTCTATTAACGTTTCATCTTCAGAAATACATATAGAAGCTTTAGCTTTCATCTCTGCTGTCCAATCTGTAAATGTAAAAGCTTCATCTGCTGTTAAAGTACCAATATGCACTTCAATTACACGACCTTGGAATACGTTTTCGCCTCCAAATTGCTTTAACATTTGTTGTTGCGTTGCGTGTACTACATCACGGAAATCCATGTAGGATTTCATTTGCCCTTTAAAGGTTACTTTAACCGATTCTGGGATTGGCATAGAAGCTTCCCCAGTTGCAAGCGCTAATGCAACTGTTCCTGAATCTGCTCCAAAGGCAACACCTTTAGACATACGTGTGTGCGAGTCACCACCAATGATAATATCCCAATCCCCTACTGTAATATCGTTTAGTACTTTATGGATAACATCTGTCATTGGGAAGTATTTTCCTTTAGGATCACGTCCCGTAATTAAACCAAAATCGTTCATAAAACGCATTAATCTTGGAATATTAGCTTTAGACTTATCATCCCAAACAGAAGCGGTATGACAACCCGATTGGTAAGCTCCATCTACAATTGGTGAAATCACTGTAGCAGCCATCATCTCTAATTCTTGAGAAGTCATTAATCCTGTAGTATCCTGTGACCCTACAATATTAACTTCTGCACGAACATAAGAACCAGCATGTAAAGTTGCACCAGAAGTTCCTACTGCATTTTTATTGAATATTTTTTCAACGGCTGTTAAACCTTGTCCTTCAATAGACACTTCTTTAGAGGTAGCATATACTTGAGGCACATCTATACCTAAAGTTTTACATGCAAAAGTTTGTAATTTTTTACCAAATACGACAGCGTAAGAACCTCCCGCTTTCATAAACTCCATTTTTTGTGGTGTAAATGCAGCAGATATATCTTTTAATGCAACTTTACCGTGGTATAATTTTTTCTCTTTTGTGTTTATGGTTAAAACAGTTCCTGTTGCTACGGAATACATTTGTTTTAATATTGGTTCTCCATCTTCATCTACAATAGTGTTTCCGTCAGCATCTTTTTGTTGCACCCAGTTTTTAAGATCTAAACCAATACCACCAGTAACTCCAACGGTAGTTAAAAAAATTGGAGCAATACCATTAGTACCTGCAATTACAGGCGCAATATTAATAAATGGCACATAAGGGCTAGAAGAAATACCGGTCCATAATGCAACATTATTAACACCAGACATTCTAGAAGACCCTACTCCCATGGTTCCTTTTTCAGCGATTAGCATTACGCGTTTATCCGGATGTTGTTCTTTTAAAGCTAACAATTCATTTTGCATGTCTTTGTTATGTTCAAACATACATTGACCATGTAATTCACGATCTGAACGAGAATGTGCATCACCACCTGGAGATAATAAATCTGTAGAAATATCACCAACACCGGCAATGTAAGTTACTACGTCAATCTCTTCGTCAATCTCTGGTAGTTTAGTAAAGAACTCCGCTTTCGCGTAGCTTTCAATAATATCTTTAGCAATTTCGCTTCCATTTTTAAAAGCTTCTTCTAAACGAGCTGTATCTGCTTCGTAAAGGAATACTTGTGTTTTTAAAACTTCTGCAGCTTCTTTTGCGATGGCAGCATCCGTTCCTAGGGCTAAATCTAATAGTACTTTAACAGAAGGGCCACCTTTCATGTGTGATAATTGCTCTAAAGCAAATGCAGGTGTAATTTCTTTAACAACAGATTCCCCTAAAACAATCTCCTTTAAGAACTTTGCTTTTACACTTGCAGCGCTTGTGGTTCCTGGTAAAACATTATAGATGAAAAAGTTTAGAGATTCTTCTCTATACTTATTATCTACGTCTTTGATTTGCGCAATGATTTCGCTAAGTAACTCAGCACCATCAATAGGTTTAGGATGAAGACCTAATTCTTTTCTGTCTTCTATCTCTTTAAGGTAATCTTTATAAGTGTTCATATAAATAGAATAATTCTTTTTAATCTTAATTAAATGTCAATTTATTTCTGGAAAACACTATAAATCAATCGTTTTCGTTAGCTTCACTAATATTTGTATATTAATGATAAAATATTCATTTGAAAAAGGTTAAGGTTGATTTTAAAATATCAAGCGAAATTACGAAATTTAAGAGATACTAAAAAATATATAAAGATCTGTGAGAATGATTGAATATAGTGCAACAAAACTTTATTTAGCCATTATAAATTACGAATAAATAAATTTGAACACCTAAAAATAACAAATTAATAAATTTAGCTCTAAATATTGTGAAACTAATTATTTACAACGATTCTAAATTATTATTTTAGTGAAAATATTTACAAAAAAAGGAATAAAAAATATGGATAAGGAAGCTATTAAAATAAACTTTTGATAATTTGTTCTTCGGATATACCTTCTGCCTCAGCTTTATAATTTTTAATAATTCGATGACGTAGAATACTTGTTGCAACAGCTTGCACATCTTCGATATCTGGTGAAAACTTCCCATTTATTACAGCATGTGTTTTTGCTGCAAGAATTAAGTTTTGTGAAGCTCTAGGTCCAGCTCCCCAATCGATATATTTTTTCACTAAATCTGCTGCAGTATCCCTATTGGGTCTAGTTTTAGCAACCATTTTCACAGCATATTCGATAACATTGTCTGCCACTGGAATACGACGAATTAGTTGTTGAAAATCTATAATTTCTTGCGCATTAAATAATGCATTTACTTTTGCCTTTAAATCTGTTGTTGTAGCTTTAACTACTTGTACTTCTTCTTGAAAAGAAGGGTAGTCTAAATGAATAGCAAACATAAATCGATCTAATTGTGCTTCAGGAAGCGGATAGGTTCCTTCTTGTTCGATAGGATTTTGTGTTGCTAAAACAAAATAAGGCAAACTTAATTTATAATGGTGTCCTGCAACTGTTACTGCTCTTTCTTGCATTGCTTCTAAAAGTGCAGCTTGCGTTTTAGGTGGTGTTCTGTTTATTTCATCTGCTAAAATAATATTAGCAAATATTGGTCCTTTAATAAATTTAAAGTTTCTGTTTTCGTCTAAAATTTCACTCCCTAAAATATCACTAGGCATTAAATCTGGAGTAAACTGTATCCTTTTAAAATCTAATCCTAACGTTTGCGCAATTGTATTTACCATTAGCGTTTTTGCTAATCCTGGCACACCTATTAAAAGTGCATGTCCACCTGAAAAAATAGAAATAAGTATTTGGTTTACTACCGCATCTTGTCCTACTATAACTTTAGCAATTTCTTGCTTTAAGTTTTTATATTTTTTTACAAATTGTTCTACAGCTGCTACGTCTGACATATTATTTTTTTAACCAATTACTAGAAAAATCACAATCTCTATGCTCACCATTTACTTTAATATAGGTATCCTTGATTTTTTCATCTTGCCATTTTTCAATAGCTTTAAAACGTTTTTCTGTTAATGTTAATTCTTTAATTTTTAAATAATCGCGAGAATAATTAGCTTCATGCTCGTCTACTCTATCTGTTACGCGTAAAATTTTAAATTTAACTTTTCCAGTTCGGTCTTGATCTGTTAGAATTAAACTCACTTCACCTTCCTTTAGTTCTTGAATTTGTGTATACAATTCTGTATCCATTTTAGTTAATTCAAAATTATAATCTTGTGTTGCAGGATTAATTAAAAATCCGCCTTCACTTCTGGTTTCTTTCTCGTCACTATATTTTCTTGCAGCATCTTCAAAAGTAATTTCTCCATTTACTATTTGCTCACGTACACGTTCTAGTTCTTCTTTTGCTTCAGTAATTGCAGATTCTGAAACTTGAGGCATTAATAATATATGACGAACATCAAATTCTTGTCCTCTAATTTTTTCTAATTGAATAATATGATATCCGAAATCTGTTTTAAAGGGGTCTGATATTTCGCCTTCTTGTAATGCAAAAGCAACATCTCTAAATTCTTTAACCATTAAAGGTTTTTCTCTGTTTAAGGTATATAAACCTCCTTTTGCTACAGATGCTTTATCTTCTGTGTACAGTACCACTTTAGAGCGAAAACTTGCTCCATTTTCTAACACATCGGATTTAAATTCTTTTAGTCTGTTTATAACTTTTTGTGTTTCCTCTGGTGCTACTTTTGGTTCTATTATTATTTGAGATACTTTAAGCTCTGTACCAAATGTTGGTCTTTCGTCTTCAGGTATTTTATTGAAAAATATTCTTACTTCTTCTGGAGTAACTTCTACTTCGTCAATAATTTTGCTTTGCATACGCTTTGCTAATTCATTGCTTCTGTTAATTTCATACATTTCTTCTCTAAAGCTTTTTTCGTCATCTTTTTTATAAAAATCTAAAAGCTCTTTCATATCTCCACCTGTTTGTGATAGAAATTGTTGAATTTGATAATCTACATTAGATCTTATTTCTGCATCTGAAATTTCTATACTATCCTGTACTGCATGATGCGCATATAATTTATTTTCTAAAAGGGAACCAAATAATTGACATCTTGGAATATCATCTGTAGATACACCTTGTGCTTTCATTTGCAAAATAGTTTTGTCTATATCTGAATCTAATATAATGTGTTCTCCTACTACTGCAGCAACACCATCTACTTTTATTGCTTGGTTGGATAGTTGTGGTTTTACACTATCTGTCGTTGTTTTTTCTTTTACTGGATCTTCTATGATCTCTTGAGCAGTGATTACGTTTGTAATAAATACTGCGATACTTAATATAAATAGGTGTTTCAATTTATTTGTAGATTTCAAATTTTTTGTTTGTAATTGCATCTTTTGTAATATCCTTTTCTAATTCTCTTATTTTTTCTAATTTCCTTTTATTAATAACAATTTGGTCTATTGTTGGCTTTACATACTCTAAAGGAGCTGTACTGTTTTGCAATAGTACGTCATTAATTTGCATCAAATATAAACCTAATGAATCTTTGAGTTGTATAAAATTAGTTTTTTTTAACAGTTCGTCTTTATTATCTAAGTTTATTGCTGGTATTTTTTTCACAATTTGGTCCCATTTTATCCAAATAGAATCATTTAAAGAGTAAGACTTAAACTGAATGGATATAGAATCTAGATCTTTTTTATCTTTTGCATCAAATCTTCTAAATTTTTTAGCAATTTCTATAGCGTCTGCTTCCTGCATTTTTTCATCTAAATTAATGTATCGAAACATAACTAATTCTTCATTTAACTTAAAAGCTTCTTTATTGCTTTCATAGTAAGCCGCTGCTTCTTGATAAGAAACTACGGTATCCAGGTCTCTATTTACTAGTGCTTCTAAATACCCTTTTGCATATAAATCGTTTTTATATTGCTCTACTAATTTATTATATTGATTTAGTTTTGTTTCGTTTAAATTTAACTTTGCTCCTTGCACTAACAATTGCTGTGTAGCCCAACCATTAATATAATTATTAGTTAAAACAATACTGTCTTGTTTAGAAGCTTCAGAAGAAATTAAATCCTGTATATCCTCTTTATACAAATACGCATCTTTTACTCTCGCTACAGGGATTCTATCATCTGGTTCTTTGAAAAAATCACAAGAAAATAAGAAGAGCACAATGGAGATAAGAAATATGTATGATGTTAATTTCAATCTTTATTTAATTTAGATTTTACTGTTGTTAGTACGTCTTGATGTATAGTAACCTTGTATTTATTTTCTAAATCTACTAACCATTTTTTTTCTTTTGCATCTTGAAAATCACTAGAGACTTTACCTTTAGCTTCTTCGAATGTTTTTTGTGTTTTAGGAAGTATTTCATTAACCTTAACTACAACAAAAGAATCATTGTGAGTAAACACTTTAGAAACGCCTTTTTTAAATGAAAAACCTTTTGGTAATGCTTGATGTTTTGCATCCATAAGTCCAGAAGTAAATATTACATGTACTTGATCTTCTGTATTTACTATGCTTTTAATTTCTTCAATAGTTATTCCATTTTTTAATAGTTTCGCTACTTTATTTATATCTTTCTTTTTTGCTGAAGAAGCTACTACTGCATCTACTCTTTCGTTAAAGAAATAGTTTGTTTTATTTGCATTGAAGAATTCTTGTACTGCAACGGAATCATTTGCGGCTGCTTTCCAGATTTCATTTTCCATTAAATCAAACAACAATAAGCCATCACGATACTCACCAAGAATGTTTGCAAAATCTTCATTTTCAAATTCTAGATTTTCTTCTTGATACGCAAGCATTTTTTCTTCTAAAAAGGCATTATAAGTGTTTTCTACAATTTTATTTAAAGGTAATTGTTTCTTGTTTCTACGTTGACTTTTAATTAAAAAGTCTGCAAAATCTTTATAGGTAAATTGTTTTTTCTCTATTGTAACAAAAGCTTTTTCAGGCTGAAAACTCTCCGGTGTTTTCCACTTACTTTTATAAAACTCGTTATTTAGTATAGAGGTAAAATATGCCAAGTCTTTATCTACATTAGATATTGCATAACGCTCTTTTAATTTATTTATTCTTGAGGTGCTTATTAATTTAGATCTGCTATCTCGCTTTACTTTAGCTTCTAGCGTAGATTTCATATCTTGAAAAGGTGGCGTTTCTATTTTTTTAATAAGCTTCATAATATGCCAACCAAAATTAGATTTAAATGGCTTTGTATAAACCCCTTCTTCCTCTATAGAGAAAGCTTGATCTTCAAATTCTTGAGAACGTAATTCACCGCTAGAAAAAGGAGATAATTTTCCTCCTTTAGTTGAAGTGCTTTTATCTTCAGAAAACTGCTTTGCTAAAGGCTCAAAATCTTCCCCTTGTTCTAATTTTTTATAAATATCTTGAATTCTACTTTCAGCATCTTCCTTATCCAGATTAATCATAATATGAGCGACCTCTCTTTGCCCTCTAGATTTACGTTTATCAAAAACCTTAACGATATGGTAACCAAACTGCGTTCTAAAAGGTAATGAAACCTCGCCTATTGAAGTATTATACGCAGCGTTTTCGAAAGGGTAAACCATTTTAAATCCAGAAAAATAACCTAAATCTTCTGCATATATTGTCTTACCATTATGTACTTCTTTTTGCACTGCTTTATATCCTTCGTCAATTACGCGACCTCTTAGTTTTAATAAATCATTATAAGCGACTAAGGTGTCTTTTGGACTTGCGTTTTCATCTATTCGAATTAATATATGACTAGCATTCACCTCATTAGTCGTACGTTCATAAGCCTCATTTACTAATGCATCTGTAACTTTATTATCGGTTAAATAATTTTTAGCCAATTGGCTTTTATAATTACTCAATTCACGTTTGTATTTAGGCATAGTATCAAAACCTAATGTCTTAGCTTCTTTTAGCTTAAGCTTATAGCTTACAAAAAGTTTTAAATACGCATCCACATCTTTTTGGGACTCATCTTTAACTAAGTCCAAATTTTTATTAAACACACGAATAAATTCGGAAGCATAAACAGGATCTTCGTCTACAGTAAAAAGTACTTGTTTGTTATTGTTTTGAGCATAAAAGCTAATTGTAAATGCAAAAAAGAATAGGGTTGAAAAAAATCTCATAGTACAGATAAATATATAATATATAGGTTCTTGCAAAAATAGAAATATAAACCTATTTAGCAAGCTGTATTAACAAAGCATTAATAAGTTTTATTTTATTTGAAAAGAACTAGAATGCAATAAAACTTATTAACACGAAAACCTTGTAGTAAAAATATTTTTAAATATTATTTGTATAATTACTTTGACAAACAATTTTAAAACAAACAATTATGAAAACAAAACTACTTTTTATTTTAACATTACTTTTATCTTCATTTATAGTTAATGCTCAAGATATTGGTTTTTTAGGTGATTTTAATGGCTGGGGAGACGATGTGAACATGACCACTACAGACAACATTACTTTTACTTTAAACAATTACTATTTACCAGCAACAGGATTAAAGTTTAGACAGGATGACGATTGGGCAAATAACTGGGGTGGAGACACCTTCCCTGCTGGAACATGGTCTAGCAATAATATCCCAGTAGTTGCTGGATTTTACGATATTAGCATTAATATAGCAACCACAGAATATAGTTTTACAGCAGTAACTCCAACAGACCAAAACGTAAGTGTGATTGGAGATTTCAACGCTTGGGCAGGGGATTTTGTTCTATCGACAACAGACAACATTACGTATACCGCTACAGATGTCACTTTAACTGCTGGAGAATTAAAATTTAGAAGAAATGCAGGTTGGTCTTTAAATTACGGAGGGACTTCGCTTACAGGAACTGCAACCCCAAATTCTACAAATATTACTATTCCTTCTAATACAGATTATGATATCTCATTTAATATAGAAACATTAGCTTATTCTATTACTGAATCTTCTTTAAGTATAGAAGAATTTGATTTTAACAACAGCTATAAAGTTATAAATGGCCATTTATATGGAAACCTAAATGAACAGGTTAACATTAATATTTACAATGTATCTGGGCAATTAGTTAAAACATACAATAACATAAATGTGAATGCAAACGCTAGTTTTAACTTAGAATTGAAAGCCAATCAGCTTTACTTAATAAGACTACAATCTCCAAGCGGAATTAAAACATTTAAAACTATTTTATAGTCCAATCCTTTTTAACAAATAACAAAAGCCACCTAATTTAGGTGGCTTTTTAGTTATTAAAATTCTAAAAGAACTATCTTTATAAACTATTTAATTAATAGATTATAATGAAATACACCACAGAGATTGTTGTTAAAATTCCTTTAGAAGAATGCATTGCAATTTTAAATCATACTGCAAATTTAAAACATTGGCAAAAGGACTTAACAAGCTATGAGCATATTTCTGGAACACCAGGAACTATTGGTAATAAAATGAAACTAAATTACAACATAAACAACCGTAAAATAGAACTTACTGAAACCATAATGCATATAAATTTACCACACGAAATTTATTTTAGTTATGAAACCAAAGGAATATTAAACACGCAGAAGAACCATTTCTTCGCGACTCCAGAAGGCCATACTAAGTGGATAAATGAAAACGAATTCTCATCCACTTCTTTTCTAACAAGAATTATGTTAATATTAATGCCTAGAGCATTTAAAAAACAATCTAAAAAATACTTAACAGATTTTAAAACATTTGCCGAAAACAAAACACCTATCTAAAAATGCGTAAACTAAAACTTATCTGGGATTTTAGAGGTCCTAGTGCTGAAAAAACTGCACAACATCATGAAATTCATTTAAAAGAATATGTAAAAAACCAAAGCGTAAATGTAGACTTGACTGGTCATGAAATTATTAATAACATGCACTCTATTGCTTTTATGATTATAAACGAAGAAGACAAAAAAACCTTTAGAGACACATTAAAACCACATCGAGGAGAATGGGTAGATTAACAAAATTAGCTAGCAAAAACTAACTTTTACAACAAAACAATTTTGATATATAGACCTACTATTCTAATTAACTAATTCATGTTATTCTTTCAAAAAAACTACGATAGAAAATATCTATCAAATACATTTACCTGACTCTATATCAAAAAGATAAAAAACACCACGTAAACCTTTAATTCACCTCTTAAAAGGTCTTATTATTAATCTTGCAGCTTTATCAAAATTAATATAATTATAGGTCCAATTAAAAAATACAATAAATTTATTTCTAAATCCTACCAACGACATAAGGTGAATAAACATCCAAATAAACCAAGCAAAAAATCCTGCAGATTTAAAGCGCTTAACATCTACAACAGCTTTATTTCTACCAATAGTTGCCATAGAACCTTTGTCTTTATAAATAAACTTCTTTAACGGCTTTTTATGTATCAATCTCAAAATATTCTGACCAAGAAGCTCTCCTTGCTGAATAGCTGGCTGTGCAACTTGCGGATGCCCATTAGGATAATCTTTAGTTTTCATTAAAGCAATATCTCCAAGAGCAAAAATAGAATCGTAGGTTTCAATTTGATTATATTCGTTTACCAAATAGCGATTAACATTTGACGTTAAAACTTCGGCATTTAAACCATCTATAGGGCTTCCTGTTACGCCTGCTGCCCAAATAAGTGTTTCGGACTCTAACTTAAGTTCTGAGTTTGTAATTACAGTTTTTCCATCATAATCTTTTACAAAAGTACTACAATGCACTTGTACTCCTAGATCTAGTAAAAACTGCTCTGCTTTTTTAGAAGCATGCTCGCTCATTGGCGGCAATAATCGATCGTTACCTTCAAGCAAATGAATATACATATCACTAGAATTTAAATCTCGATAATCTCGTGGTAGAATATTATTCTTAAGTTCTGCAATTGCACCCGCTAACTCCACTCCTGTTGGTCCTCCTCCAACAATTACAAAATTTAAATAAGCTTTTCTTTCCTTAATTGAATTAGAAATAGCTGCTTTTTCTAGATTTTGAAGCATTAAACTTCTAATATCTAAAGCCTGCGGTATGGTTTTCATTGCCATACTATTTTTCTCAATATCCGAATTACCAAAATAGTTTGTTTTAGTACCAGTTGCAATCACTAAATAATCATAATTTAAATCACCAATATCTGTTTTAATAGATTTAGATTCTGGAAAAATTTGTTTCACCTCTGCTAATCTAAAAAAAGCATTTTTATGCTTTTTTATAATTTTTCGTAAAGGATAAGCAATAGAATCTGGTTCTAACCCAGCACTAGAAACTTGATACAATAAAGGTTGAAAAGCATGATAGTTATGTTTATCAATTAAAACCACTTGAACTTTTTTATTTTTTAAAGACTTAGCAAGTTTAACTCCTGCAAAACCTCCACCAACTATAACAATTCTAGGAACTTTAGATTCTGGAATATTCATAAATTAAGGACTAAAAATTTGTACTATAAAGATACAAAATTAGCCTCTTAAACACTATTTTTAAAGATATTTACTATTTCGTGTAACATTTTAAAATTAATGCTACTTATACAATAACTAAACCATCAAATTGAACAAAGAATTAGAACATAGCTTTGTAGAGCAGCTTGAAAAAAACCAAAATATTGTACATAAAGTTTGTAGGCTATATACCAACAATCGAGATGCACATAATGATTTGTTTCAAGAAATAACCATACAGCTTTGGCGTGCATTCCCCAAATTTAGAGGAGACGCTAAATTTAGTACATGGATGTATAGAGTTGGATTAAACACAGCGATTACACTCTACCGAAAAAGCAAACGTAGTATTAACACACAAGACTTTGATGCTGTACAATTTAAAATAAAAGCAGACGAGTATGATGACACAGAAGAAGAGCAATTAAAATTGTTATATAAAGCTGTACATCAATTAAATGATATTGAAAAAGCGCTTGTTTTCTTGTATTTAGAAGACAAAAACTATAAAGAAATTAGTGAAACAATGGGAATTAGTGAAGTAAATGCAAGAGTGAAAATGAATAGAGTGAAAAACAAATTAAGAACCATTTTAAATCCGTAAAACTATGGATGAATTAGAATTATTAAAAAAAGACTGGAAGAAAGAGGATACAAAACGTTACCCTAAACTTTCCTATAACCAAATTTACAGTATGATTTTGAAGAAGTCTTCTTCTATTGTAAAATGGATTTTTATTATCAGCTTATTAGAATTTGTTTTCTGGCTTGTATTTGCCATAGTAATGAAAGCTAACAGAAATAGTGAAAGTATCGCAGACATAGAATCTAGTACTATTTTTATTATACTTAGCGTTATTTCGTATGCTGTATTAGCATATTTCTTTTATAAGTTTTATATGAATTATAAAACAATAAACAGTACAGATAACGCTAGTAAATTAATGGAAAACATACTTAAAACCAGGCGTACTGTAAAACAATATGTCGGTTTTAACTTAGCCTTTATTGTAATTAGTGTTGTAGCAATGTTACCTTATGTATTAAATCATGATGAAAACACAAGAAGTATTATAGAAAACGCTACAGCAAATGGTGAAGTATTTAAATTTTATGCTGGATTAATACTAGGAGTACTTATAGTATTAGTTATTGTCGTAACTATTTTACTATTATTCTACTACTTAGTTTATGGTATTTTATTAAAACGTTTAAATAGAAATTACAAAGAATTGAAAAAACTAGAAGTTTAAGAATCCTTAACTTTCCATTTACGCTTCTTATTAAGCTCTTCCTGTAAAGCTAATTCCTCTTGAGGTATTACTTTTAAAAAGGAAGGGTGTTGCTCTATAGCATATTCAATTTTTTCAACAATACTTGCAATACTTTCGTTTTCATAATCAATTTCTAAAGGTTGTTTTATTTCGAAAGACTGCATGATGTTTTTCTTTTTAATACGCAATCCTTTTTTATCAAAACTACGTCTAAAACCATCAATTACAATTGGCACAACAATAGGTTTATACTGTTTAATAATATGCGCAGTACCTTTTCTAATTGGCTTAAAAGGCGTTGTTGTTCCTTGCGGAAATGTAATCACCCAACCATCATCTAAAGCTTTTCTAATATTAGATATATCGCTCATTTTAACTTGCCTATTTACATCTTCGCCTTTCGCTCTCCAAGTACGCTCAATACTAATAGAACCAACATAAGCCAAAATTTTAGGTAATAAACCAGCGCTCATGGTTTCTTTTGCTGCAACATAATATAGATTTAATTTAGGATTCCATAAGTACCCAATATTTTTAATAGAATCATCTCTATTACTTAAACTAGCGTTAAATACATGAAACATAGAAACTACATCAGCAAAATACGTTTGATGGTTAGAAATAAATAAAACATTCGTGTCTGGTAGCTTTTTAATAATCTCAGAACCTTCAATTTGTAGTTCATTAAAGCCGCGAAAACGTCTATGCGAAATCGCTCCTAAAATACGTATTAACCATTTTTTTATAAAAAGGTTATGTCCAAAAGGATTTTTTTTAAACAATCCCATAAATATATTTTACTATTTAATTAGAATACAAATGTAGTAAAACTAAGCCTTTACAAGGCTAGTTTTAACAAGTCTTTAATTTCACTAAGCATCATTGCGGTAGCTCCCCAAACGATATGGTTATTCAATTTATAAGCTGGAACTTCCACATCTCGATTATAAGATGTTGAAACGTATTTAGTTACCACATTCTGTTCTTCTAGAAAATGAGCCAGCGAAACCTCTAAGATATCTTCTACCTCACTTTCTTGTTTTATAAAATTTGGTCTACTAACACTATAACCCAAAAATGGCTGGACATAAAAATTACTTGGCGGAATATACACTTGCGTTAAAGCTTTAAGCGTTTCAATAGTCTGCATTGGCACACCTATTTCTTCTTCCGTTTCACGCAATGCAGTATGTTTCAAAGAAGTATCTTCTATTTCCACTTTACCTCCTGGAAATCCTACTTGTGCAGAATGCACTCCTTTATAGGTTTTTCGTAAAATTAAAACAAACTTGGTTTCTTGCTCCTCATCTGGATAAAAAAGCGCCATAACTGCAGATTGTTTTGCATTTTTAATCTTACTTTGTTGTTGCTTTAAAAGGGCTTCTCTAAAAGGAGGAGACATTTTAAATTGAGATGCTTCGGCAGGAAGTTCAAGATTGCTTATTTTTGATGTAGCTTTTAAAAACTGATTAAAATTCATCTATGCGACTTATATTATTATGTTTTATTTCTATACTTTTTCTGAATTGTCAAGATAAAAAAACGAAAATAAAGAATACTTCAAAAGTAATTCAAAATACTTCCGAAGAAAAAGAACTAGTAAAAAAAGACTCTGTAATAACGCCAAAAAGAGAATTTCCATTGCTTACAGATGATAATGCGATGGAATTCTTTTTAGAATACGAAAAACACAACAAAGAAAACAAAATACGTATAACTACAGATTATGGAGAAATTGATATTTTACTATATGAAAAAACCAAGTTTCATCGTGCAAACTTCATCTTTTTAACCAAACAAAAGTATTTTGATAATACGCAATTTTATCGCATTGTAAATAATTTTATCATACAAGGAGGCAGTACAGACGATGCCAAAGTAAAACGCAAACGCAAACAAATTGGTAAATATTTATTACCAACAGATACCAAACGAGGCTATAAACATCATCGAGGAGCGGTCAGTATGCCTAGTGGAGCGATTGAAAACCCTTACAAACTAGCTTCTCCCTACCAATTTTTTATTGTTCAGAAAAAAGATGGCGCCTATCATTTAGATGGCGATTACACCATTTTTGGCAAAGTAATTAGAGGGATGGATGTCGTAGACGAAATAGCAAAACAAGAAACCGATAATGCCGAATGGCCTTTACACAATGTCTATATTAGAAAGGTAGAGATAATAGACTAAGCTTTTCCGACCAACATATTTGTATCTTTATAAACCAGAAACATACCCAACAAAATGATAAAACAACAACATTTACAATACCTAAAAACAATAAGTCTATGCGTTTTAATTACGCTTACTAATTGTAAAACCGAAGAAAAACAACAAAATACCAAAATGAGTAAAAACATATTAACTACAGCATGGACTGGACCATACCAAGGTGTTCCTGCTTTTAATGAGATGCAAGTAAGCGACATTGAAGAAGCTATCCATTTTGGTATGACAGAAAGCTTAGCAGAAATTGACAAAATAGCTAACAATACAGAAGTACCAACCTTTAAAAACACTATCGAAGCACTTGAATCCTCAGGAAAAACACTAAAAAGAGTGTATACATATTATGGTATTTTAAGCAGCAATATGTCTTCTCCCGAATTTAGAAAAATACAATCAGAATTAGCACCTAAACTATCCGATTATAGATCTAAAATAACACAAAACGAAAAACTATTTCAACGCATAAAAGCAGTGTATAATGCTTCGCAAAAAAAACCTTTAGAAGCTCAAGAACAACGCGTAGTAGAACTTACCTATAAAAGCTACGAAATGAATGGTGCAAATTTAGATTCGGAAAAAAAAGAACGCTATGCTGCTATTAACAAAGCGCTTTCCTCTTTATATAATACATTTTCAGACAATGTTTTGCATGATGAAGAGAATTACATTACCTATTTAAATGAAGATCAATTAGGAGGTTTATCGGAAGGTTTTATAAAATCTGCAGCAAAAATCGCATTAGATAATGGACAAGAAGGTAAATATGCTATTACAAATACAAGATCTTCTATGGATCCTTTTTTAAAATATGCTACCAATCGAGAATTACGCAAACAAGTATGGGAAAACTACTATTCTAGAGGCGACAATGGAGACGATTATGACAACAATGCAATTATTTCAAAAATATTAAAACTTCGTAAAGAACGTGTTGAACTAATGGGATACAACAATTATGCAGCTTGGCGTTTACAAGACCGCATGGCAAAAACTCCTGAAAACGCTATGAATTTAATGATGGCTGTTTGGCCAGCTGCAATTGGCAGAGTTGCTGAAGAAGTTGCAGATATGCAAACTGTTGCTAATGAAAATGGAGACAATATTACTATAGAACCTTGGGATTATAGATTTTACGCAGAAAAAGTAAGAAAAAAGAAATACGACTTAGATAGCGATGAAGTAAAACAATATTTACAATTAGATAAATTAACCGAGGCGCTATTCTTTACTGCCGAAAAGTTATTTAACTATAAATTCACCCCTGTAAAAGAAGGGAGCGTTCCTGTATTTCATGAAGATGTAAATGTTTGGGAAGTTACAGATAAAGACTCTGGAAAAAATATTGGGCTGTGGTATCTAGATCCTTTTGCAAGACAAGGAAAACGCTCTGGAGCTTGGGCAACAACCTACAGAAGCCACACTACTTTTGAAGGAGCAACCAATGTTCTTGCATCTAACAATTCTAACTTTGTAAAGCCCGCTCCTGGAGAAGCAGTACTTGTTTCTTGGGATGATGCCACCACTTTCTTTCACGAGTTTGGTCATGCATTACACTTCTTTTCGTCTAATGTAAAGTATCCAACTTTAAACGGAGGTGTTAGAGATTACACCGAGTTTCAATCACAATTATTAGAACGTTGGTTATCTACAGATCAAGTAATTAACCGATTTTTAGTCCACTATAAAACCGGAAAACCAATTCCGTCTTCTTTAGTTGAAAAAATTAAAAAAGCCGCTACATTTAATCAAGGATTTGGTACCACAGAGTATTTAGCTTCAGCATTAATAGATATGAAATTACATCTTGCAGATCCAACTAATATAGATATTGATGCTTTTGAAAGAAAAACTTTAGCCGCTTTAAAAATGCCTAAAGAATTACCAATGCGTCATAGAACACCGCACTTCGGACATGTTTTTTCTGGGGAAGGTTATGCAACCGCATATTACGGATATATGTGGGCAGATGTTTTAACTAGCGATGCTTCGGAAGCTTTTGCAGAAGCACCAGATGGCTTTTACGATAAAGAAACAGCAGACAAATTAGTTCAATATTTATTTGCTCCAAGAAACGCAATGGATCCAGCAGAAGCATATCGATTGTTTAGAGGTCGAGATGCTAAAATTGAAGCATTAATGAAAGATCGAGGTTTTCCTATAACCAAATAAAACACAGCTCCAAAAGCTAAAAAAGCTACACATAATGTGTAGCTTTTTTTTATGATTTTTGAGTCTTATATAAATTGGGTAAACTAATTTTAAACCTAACAGCTATTAGCCTAACTATTATAACTACAATTCCCGCAATAACAAAAACAAAATTATTATCTATGGGTAGTTTTCTAATTAAAAAATAAGTAAGACCTCCAAGAATACAAGCTGTAGCATAAATTTCTTTTCTAAAAATGACAGGAATTTCATTACACAAAATATCTCTAATCACACCTCCAAAACAAGCAGAAATGGTACCAAGTGCAATGCAAATAACGGGGTTTAATCCTGCTGAAAGTCCTTTTTCTACTCCAACAACAGTATATAGACCAATCCCTATTGTATCAAATAAAAACAAAGATGTTCTTAAGTAATTAATTTTACTTCTAAAAAGTATTGTTAAAACAGTAGTAGCTAAAATAACATAGGTAAAGGTCATATTTGTCATCCAAGAAACTGGTGTTTGACCTATTAATATATCTCGCAAAGTACCTCCTCCTACTGCAGTTACAAATGCAATAATTAGAATTCCAAAAGGATCCATCTTTTTATTCATAGCTATTAAAACCCCAGAAATAGCAAAAGCGATAGTACCTAAAATATCTATGATATAAAACATAAGATTTATTTTAAAATTTCAATTTTTAAAGCCTGCAATTTATGCCATTTAACTTTTAAAATACAATTCATCGGTATGAATCTACATTTGAGTAATCCTTTTTTCTAAACTCTTTATAACGAATGCATCTTTACACTGTAATCAATAAAAAACACACCATGAACACTTTAACAAAAATCAACATTTTAAAATCTGTAAGTAAATCTGTATTAGTAGTAGCACTATTTATTGCTTCCTCAATATCTAGTCAAGCACAAAATGAAAACAAAGGAAATACAGTTACCGTAACGGTTAATAACATTAGAAACACCAACGGAAAAATACTTTCTTCATTACATGATAAAAGTACATTTATGACTGGAAAAGAAGGACTTCAAACTGCCGAAACTATAATTGAAGGAAACACGGTTACTATTACGTATAAAAATGTACTTCCTGGCGAATATGCTATTATGGCTGTACATGATGAAAATAACAATAAGAAAATGGACTTCGAATTAAACGGAATGCCAAAAGAGCATTATGGTATGTCTAACAACCCAATACTTTATGGACCTCCAACTTTTGATCTAGCAAAGGTGGAAATAAAAAATGAAGATTCAAATATCACTATTCGCTTATAGTATAATATATATGTAAAACAAAAGCCACGAAAATTAAAATTTTCGTGGCTTTTTCACTAATAA
Organism: Oceanihabitans sp. 2_MG-2023; assembly: GCF_030547245.1. Taxonomy (GTDB): domain Bacteria; phylum Bacteroidota; class Bacteroidia; order Flavobacteriales; family Flavobacteriaceae; genus Oceanihabitans. Next base: position 185,132 of record NZ_JAUOQT010000005.1, on the reverse strand, counting down.
TCAATCCGTTATTTAGGGAATAACTACTTACTTAGACGGTTTCATTTAACCAAGCTTTCATCATCCATACTGTTTTTTCTTGTTCTGCAATAAAATCGCTCATCATAGAGTTAGTTCCTTCATCGTTTGCATCTCCTGCCTTCTCTAAAATAGCACGTTCTATTTGCAATAATTCACTTAGAGAATTTACAATTAACTCTACAGCCTTTGTATCTTGAGATATATTTTTTCCTACAGGAACTTTTGCATGCTTACTATAATCTTCAAAAGTATGTAAAGGTGTTTCCCCTAAAGTTAAAATACGTTCTGCAATCTCATCTACTTTCATATTTGCATCGGTATATAACTCTTCAAATTTTACATGAAGATTAAAAAATGCTTTTCCTTTAATATTCCAATGTATACCTCTTAAATTTTGGTAATACGTTTGAAAATTAGCTAATAATCCGTTTAAATCTTGTGCTAATTCTTTTGTTATTTTGGAGTCTAATCCTATACTATTTAGAGTCATAATTATTGTTTTTTGTTATACTACAAATTTATTCAATAATTAACGCTTTTAAGTATAAGCTTTATTGATAGTTTTTATATTTTTATAGTCTAAATTGATACAGATGACAATCACACAATTATATTATGTTTTGGCCGTTGCCGAAAACCAGAATTTCACGAAAGCTGCCGAAAAATGTTTTGTTACGCAACCAACATTAAGTATGCAAATACAAAAACTAGAGAGCGAGTTAGACATTCAAATTTTTGATAGAAGCAAAAAACCTATAGAACTTACTAATGTTGGAAGAAAGATTGTAAATCAAGCAAAAAATATAGTTAATGAATCGTATCGAATTAAAGATATTGTAGACCAACAAAAAGGTTTTATTGGAGGTGAATTTAGATTAGGAATAATACCTACCGTAATGCCAACACTACTCCCAATGTTTTTAAAAACGTTCATTAAAAAATACCCAAAAGTGAAGCTCATTATCGAGGAGCTCACTACCGAAGAAATTATTTATAGAATTAACGAAGGACATCTAGATGCTGCAATTGCAGCTACCCCTTTATTAAATGAAAACATAAAAGAACGCGTACTTTATTTCGAGCCATTTGTTGGTTATATACCGCAAAGTCACAGATTGCATTCTAAAAAGAAAATTAGCACTACGGATTTAGAAATTGATGATATGCTTTTATTAGAAGATGGCCATTGCTTTAGAGATGGAGTCATTAATTTATGTAAAGCTTTTAAAGACCATAAAGAAGATTCATTTCAATTAGAAAGCGGTAGTATCGAAACATTAATAAAATTATCTAACGAAGGTTTAGGCATGACCTTATTACCATACTTACACACTTTAGATATGAATACCACTGCAAAAGAAAACATACACTATTTTAATGCTCCTTCTCCAGCCAGAGAAGTTAGTATTCTATATCACAAAAGCGAACTTAAAATGCAAATTATTGAAGCATTACAAGATGTAATCGCTGGGATTATTAGAGGTGCTATTGCGTTTCAGAATGTAGAAATTATTAGTCCTTTAGCAAAAAAATAAATGATATTTTTTAAAGCCTAATAGAAAAACAACCTACAACCAGCCCTCACGTTGCATTAAACTTTCGATGTGTGCAAAATGATGGTTACTATGCCAAGCATAAATACCTATATTTTTTTTTAAAACAACTTCTTCATTGTGCTCAGGATGTATAAAAGATTTATTTAAATCTGCATCATTTAAACTTTTAAGCAGATACACTAATTTAGCATGTATTGCTTTTAAATGGTTAATAGACATGTCTATTGGCGCATATTTAGCATCGTCTAGTTCTGCCCAAAGTTGTTCATAATAATATTTTATAACCGGTTTATCTTCGGTTAAGGCCCATTTAAATCGAATGTAGCTATGATGATGACTATCTGAAAGATGATGAATCACTTGTCTCACGGTCCACCCTTCTGGTCTGTATGGAGTATCTAACTGTTCATTCGTTAAAGAAGATATTAATTTTTCTAATTTCTTAGGAAAATATTCTAAAGCTGATATCCATTCTTCAATATGTTGTGCCGTTATATTTTCAGGACATTGAAAAGGTCCTATAGGAAATTTTAGTTTTTCTAATATAATATTATTCATCCTTAAATATAAAAAACACAACTCAAAAAGAAGTGCTTATTATATATAATTTAGCTACTAATTCTTCTTAGTATTATATGCTTCTATATATTTTTTTGCTGCTCTATTTCTGGAATTTAATTGAAGAGCTTTTTTATAATTATTAAATGCTAGTAAACTGTCGCCATTTACCAAATAAGCAGCTGCGAGACTATCGTAAACATTATCACTCTCTGGGTGTAAAGATGCATTAATCTTTAAAACACTTATTGCTTTTAAATATTTTTTTTCTCTTATAAATTGGTAACCTAACCTATTAAATTCTCTTTCATTAATCAACGAACTTGTAGAATCTTGTTTTTTAATTTCAAGAAATCCTTTAAGTGCATTTTGGTAATCGCCAATTTTTAAATACATACTAGGTGTTTTAAAAGTATCTGAAACTTTTAAATAATCATAAGTAATCTGGTTTCTATCCACTTTCGGTATTACAGACAAGTAGCGTTTTTTGGTTTCAGGATGCTGTACAAATCGTAGTTTTTTATATAAGTCTGTTATAAAAAAAGTGTTTTCATCTATAACTAGAGGCTCAAATTTATTAGCACCTCTCCATTTTAAAAGCAGTTTATTATTTTCATAAAACACTTCAATAACATCATCTTGATTAAATAAATAGCGTCCCGATGTTTCTTCTATAAATTCTGGAGAATACGTTACTTTTTTAGAACAACTTAAAATGATTAACATTAAAGAAGATAGTAATAATCTGGTTTTCATTTGGATGGTTTTAGATTAACAATAAAAAAGTCTCATTATAAATGAGACGAATGTTTTTTATTTTTGTTACTTATTTTCTTTGTAAAAAAATAATCATTATTCTTTTACCAATAAACCTTTACACACTTTTGCTGCGTCTATTGCTTCATATAAAGAAGTGAATCTTCTAATTTTTGAGTTAAAGAAAAGATTCTCAAACATAGTATTTATCACACTACTCTTTTCTTGTCCTACAACATAATATCCTTCTAACGAGTAACTGCTTTTAAAATACTTCAACCAATCTAAAGCCTGTATCGAATAAGGGTTAATTCTATTGGAAATGTATATTAAATCGGATCCATCTGTCCCTAAAAAACAAGAAATATCTTTAGTAATTCTTTTTGCATGTGCATCCCATGTAAAAATTATTCCTTCATTAATTTCAGAAACCACATAGCCATTAAAAATAAATACATTTCCGTAACTATAATTCAGCTCTTTTAACACCTCCTGATAGAGATTTGTTTCTTTTATACTTTTCATTATGCAGTAAATTTGGGGTGCTACAAAAATAAAGTAAAAATAAAAATAGGAGAAGACAGTACTACTATTTTTAGACTAACGGTATACTAAAACAGTTAAAAAACAATGTGTAAAAAAACAAAAACAGTCGTTTAACCGAAATTAAATGCGTTTCAACGATTTTTATTGTTTATATAAAAAAACGCCTCATTAAAATGAGGCGTTTATTAAATCTATAAAAGGATCGTTTATTTCACATCCATTAACTCTACGTCGAAAATAAGCGTTGCATTAGGGGGAATTACTCCACCTGCTCCTGCACTACCATAAGCTAAATGGCTAGGGATTACAAAACGTGCTTTATCTCCAATTTTTAAAAGTTGTACTCCTTCATCCCAACCAGAAATAACTTGACCTACTCCTAATGGAAACTCAATTGGTTCTTTTCTTTTATAAGAGGAATCAAAAACAGTTCCATCTGCTAATTGTCCTTTATAATGTACAGAAACAGTTTTACCCTTTTCTGCTTTAGCACCATTACCTTCTTGTAATATTTGGTAACGTAACCCACTTTCTGTTTTATTAAATCCTGCAGATATTTTATCTAAAGCGGCATCTTGAGCTGCTCTTTCTTCTGCTATTCTTTTTTCACGAGAACCTTCAAAAGTTCTAAATGCTTCTACAGCATTAAATGCTTCTGCTTCTGCTCCTACTTTTACAATTTCTAAAGTTGTAATTTCATCTCCTTGTGCAATAGCATCTACTACATCTTGTCCTTCTATTACTTTACCAAAAACAGTATGATTACCGTCTAACCAAGGTGTTTCGATATGTGTGATAAAAAATTGACTTCCATTTGTTCCTGGCCCTGCATTTGCCATAGATAATACTCCTGGTGCATCGTGCTTTAAATCGGGATGAAACTCATCATCAAACTTATAACCTGGATTTCCAGTTCCTGTTCCTTGAGGGCAACCTCCTTGAATCATAAAATCTGGGATTACTCTATGAAATTTTAATCCATCATAATAAGGAGTTCCTTGTGGTTTTACTTCGTTTTCTAAGTTTCCTTCTGCTAAAGCAACAAAGTTACCTACTGTTCCTGGAGTTTTTTTGTATTCTAAAGCTACTAATATTTCGCCTTTTGTTGTATTAAATTTTGCGTATAATCCGTCTTGCATCTTGTTGTTTTTTAATAAGCTGCAAAGATAGGAAACTAAGTTTCAAGTTAAAAAGTTAATGATAGAAAGTTTCATAGCATCCTATTTTTGATGACGAACGATAGGTAACAAAAAAAGAGTCAAGTAATACTTTTGCTACTTAACTCTTTCTTTAATACTTTAGTATATGTCTAAATCACTAATTAGCCACTTCACTAATAAACTTGATTCTGTAAAGTCGTAATTCTTCATCATCATAATCGCCATCAAACTCTTCAATAGCGACATCAATTTTATCGGTTTCCGATTCCATGAAGTAATCATGAATTTCTTCTTGTTGGTCTTCATCTAAAAGATCATTAATCCAGTAATCTATATTTAACTTAGTTCCCGAAAACACGATAGCTTCCATTTCTTTAATAAATGCAGCCATTTCCATTCCTTTTGCTGAAGCAATATCGCTTAATGGTAATTTTCTGTCTACATTTTGAATAATATAAAGTTTTAATGCGGAGTTGGTTCCTGTAGATTTAACAACCATATCGTCTGGTCTAATAATATCGTTTTCTTCAACATATTTAGAAATAAGTGAAATAAAATCTTTACCATATTTTTTTGCTTTACCATCACCAACGCCATGCACATTAGAAAGCTCTTCCATAGTAATTGGATATTTTAAAGACATATCTTCTAAAGATGGGTCTTGAAAAATAACAAATGGTGGCACTTCAAGTTTCTTTGCGTTTTTCTTTCTTAAATCCTTAAGCATTGCCATTAAAGTAGCATCTGCAACGGCACCACTACCTTTAGATGCTGTAACTATAGAATCGTCATTGGTTTTATTAAAAACATGATCTTCGGTCATCATAAAAGATTTCGGATTTTTTATAAAATCCTTACCTGCCTCTTTTAGTTTTATTACACCATAAGTTTCTATATCTTTCTTTAATAGACCAGCTACAAGTGCTTGCCTTAATAAAGCCATCCAATATATTTTATCTTTACTACTTCCTTTACCAAAAAAGGGTTGTTCGTTAGTTTTATGCGAATTTATTAAGGCGTTTTCTTTACCCGTTAATACATTTACTAAGTCTTTAGATTTATATTTTTCGTTCGTACTTGCTACAACTTCTAAAGCAATTTTCACTTGTTCTTTAGCTTGTTGTTGTTTTTTTGGGTGACGTACATTATCATCCATATCACCACCTTCTCCAGTTTTGGTGTCAAATTCTTCACCAAAATAATGTAAAATAAATTTTCTTCTAGAGATAGAAGTTTCCGCGAAAGCGACAACTTCTTGTAGTAATGCATGCCCAATTTCTTGTTCAGCAACAGGTTTCCCTGACATGAATTTTTCTAACTTTTCAATATCCTTATATGCATAATATGCTAAACAATGCCCTTCGCCACCATCACGTCCTGCTCTACCAGTTTCTTGATAATAACTTTCAATACTTTTTGGAATATCATGATGAATTACAAAACGAACGTCAGGTTTATCTATTCCCATTCCGAAAGCAATAGTTGCAACGACTACATCAATATCTTCCATTAAAAACATGTCTTGATGTTTCGATCTGGTTTTAGCATCTAAACCGGCATGATATGGTACTGCTTTTATTCCATTTACTTGTAAAGCTTGGGCTAGTTCTTCAACTCGTTTTCTACTTAAACAGTATACAATTCCAGATTTCCCATCGTTTTGTTTAATAAAACGAATAATATCTGCATCTACATTTTTGGTTTTAGGACGTATTTCGTAATATAAATTTGGTCTATTAAAAGATGCTTTAAAAGTTTTAGCATCCTGCATACCAAGATTTTTTAATATATCTTCTTGTACTTTTGGTGTGGCCGTAGCTGTAAGACCTATTATTGGTATATTATCGCCAATACGTTGAATAATACTTTTTAAGTTTCTGTATTCTGGTCTAAAATCATGTCCCCATTCACTAATACAATGCGCTTCATCTACAGCCATAAATGAAATTTTAACCGTACGAAGAAACTCTACATTATCTTCTTTTGTTAATGACTCTGGAGCAACATATAATAGTTTTGTAACACCATCTGTTATATCCTGTTTTACTTGTTTTACTTCCGTTTTATTTAACGAAGAATTTAAAACATGCGCAACACCATCGTGTTCGGAAACACTACGTATGGCATCCACTTGATTTTTCATTAATGCAATTAAAGGAGAAACAACTATAGCTGTACCTTGTTGCATTAGGGCTGGTAATTGGTAACATAATGATTTACCTCCTCCAGTTGGCATAATAACAAATGTGTTTTTGCCAGACAAAATACTCTGAATAACACCTTCTTGTAATCCTTTAAACTTACTAAATCCAAAATATTTTTTTAGGGAGACGTGTAAGTCCTTTTCAATAATAGACATGTATTGCTTTTAATATTAAAATTATAATAAAAATACACTAAATTCTTTTTGCTATTAATTACTAGTGTATATAATCAACCTCATTTATTTTTCGTTAACTTTGCATTACATTTTTATAGAATACAAATTATAAAAAATTGACCAACATTAAAGATAAAAAAATCTTTATTAGCAACAACCTAAAAAACTCATAAATTTTGAGCAATATTCATTCTATTATATCTACAGCAAAGAAAACCATTGAATTAGAAAGCAAAGCAATTTTAAATTTATCTAGTTTAGTAAATGATGATTTTGCAGATGCTGTTAACCTTATATACAATTCTAAGGGTAGAATAATCATTACTGGAATTGGTAAAAGCGCAATAATAGCGACAAAAATTGTAGCGACATTAAATTCTACAGGCACTCCATCTATTTTTATGCATGCAGCAGATGCCATTCATGGTGATTTAGGTTTAATTCTGGAAGACGATGTCGTTATTTGTATTTCTAAAAGTGGAAACACACCAGAAATTAAAGTACTCGTTCCTTTAATAAAAAATGCAAATAATAAGATGATTGCCATTACTGGTAATAAAGATTCCTTTTTAGGACAACAAGCAGATTATGTTTTAAACGCCTATGTTGAAAAAGAAGCTTGCCCTAATAACCTTGCACCAACAACTAGTACCACTGCACAACTAGTACTTGGTGATGCGCTTGCTGTTTGTTTATTAGAATTACGTGGCTTTTCGAGTAAAGACTTTGCTAAATATCACCCTGGCGGTGCATTAGGTAAAAAATTATATTTAAGAGTGCAGGATATATCTTCTATAAACCAGAAACCAAAAGTTTCTCCAGAAACTAGTATTAAAGAGGTTATTGTAGAAATCACCGAAAAAATGCTTGGTGTTACTGCTGTAGTTGAAAACAATAAAATTATTGGAATTATTACAGATGGTGATTTACGTAGAATGTTAACTAAAGTAGACGATTTCTCGAAACTCACAGCTAAAGATATTATGAGCGAAAACCCGAAACGAATTGATGTTAACGCAATGGCTGTAGATGCCATGGAGGTTTTGGAGACTTATGGCATTTCGCAAATTCTAGTAGAAGAAAACGGTACCTTTGCCGGAGTGGTACACGTGCATGATTTAATTAGAGAAGGTATTATATAATGGCGAAAAAAAATGTAAACGAGATGTCTTTTCTAGATCATCTTGAAGATTTAAGATGGCATTTAGTGCGTATTTGTATTGCAGTAGTGCTTTGTGGTATTGTTGCTTTTTTATTTAAAGGCTTTATTTTCGATGTTATTATTCTTGGACCTAAAGAAATGTCTTTCCCTACCTACAGATGGCTGTGTAGTGCAAGCGAATTAATTGGTATTGAAAACTCGTCTTTTTGTGGAGAAAGTTTTCCGTTTGAAATTCAAAGTAGAACGCTTGCAGGACAATTTTCAGCACATTTATGGACTTCTGTATACGCTGGCTTTATAATTTCTTTTCCTTATATATTATACCAACTCTGGGCCTTTATTAGTCCGGGAATGCATCAAAACGAACGCAAACACTCCAGTGGATTTATTATTATTTCCTCTATATTATTTTTTATAGGTGTTCTTTTCGGTTATTATATAGTAACTCCTTTATCGATTAACTTTTTAGGCACCTACTCTGTTAGCCAAGAAGTACATAACGATTTCGATTTAGCAAGCTACATTGGTTTGGTTCGAGCTACAGTAATAGCTTCGGGTTTAATTTTTGAGCTTCCTATTATTATCTACTTTTTAACTAAAGTAGGATTAGTGACACCAGAATTCCTTAAAAAATACAGAAAATACGCTTTAGTAATCGTACTAATTCTTTCTGCAATTATAACGCCTCCAGATATTGCAAGTCAAATTATAGTGGCGATACCAATATTAATACTATATCAAGTAAGTATTTATATTTCAAAAGTTGTAGTAAAAAGAGATTCTAAAAAAAACCCTGAAAATAAAATAAAAAAGCATGTCTAATATAGTAACTGAGTTTAACGAGTATCGTTCTAAAATGAATGATAAAATTCTTGCAGATAATAATAAAGTAATCAAACGTATTTTTAATTTAGATACTAACGCTTTCGCGGAAGGATCTTTAGACAAAAAAACAAAGGAATTACTGGGCCTTGTAGCTTCTATGGTTTTACGTTGTGACGATTGTGTAAGATACCATTTAGAAGCATGCCACAAAGAAGGGCTTACTAAAGAGCAAGTAGTAGAATCTTTAAGTATTGCCAATTTAATTGGTGGAACTATAGTGATTCCACATTTACGAAAAGCATACGAATATTGGGATGCCTTAGAAGAAGCACAAGGTTAAACTTTACTTAAATTACTAGTACATACACCCTAGTATTTTGGTTTTTATTATTTTTAACAACAAGCATTGTACATATGAAACTTAGAGCAGAACATTTAATGAAATCCTATAGCGGAAGAAAAGTGGTAAAAGACGTTTCTTTAGAAGTGAATCAAGGAGAAATTGTTGGTCTTTTAGGACCTAATGGCGCCGGAAAAACAACTTCGTTTTACATGATTGTTGGATTAATAAAACCTAATGGTGGAAATATTTTTCTTGAAGACACCAACATTACCAAATACCCCATGTACAAACGTGCTCAAAATGGTATTGGTTATTTAGCACAAGAAGCTTCGGTGTTTAGAAAACTAAGTATAGAAGACAATATTCTAAGTGTATTACAACTTACCAAATTAAGCAAAAAAGAGCAACATGATAAAATGGAATCGCTTATTGAAGAGTTTGGTTTGGGACATATTAGAAAAAGTCGAGGCGATTTACTTTCTGGTGGAGAACGTAGACGTACCGAAATTGCACGTGCGCTTGCTACAGACCCTAATTTTATTCTATTGGACGAACCTTTTGCTGGAGTAGACCCTGTTGCAGTTGAAGATATTCAACGTATTGTTGCACAACTTACCAAAAAGAATATTGGTATTTTAATTACAGATCACAACGTACAAGAAACTCTAGCCATTACAGATAGAACGTATTTAATGTTTGAAGGGGGTATTTTAAAAGCTGGAAAACCAGAAGAACTTGCCGAAGATGAAATGGTACGTAAAGTATATCTTGGTCAGAACTTTGAACTTAGAAGAAAAAAATTAGATTTCTAACAACTACTCCTGATTGCATAAGTCTTCATTTTGATTTTTTTGCATTTAATTAAAAAAAGACCTTAGCAATAAAAAATATCAAACAAGTTAGTTTAATACTTTTTTAGCTTCTGAACATAATGCAACGTTTCGTCTAAATAAAGTCGTAAATAAACAAGTTGAGAGGTATTGGAGGACTTCGTATAATAAACCATTTTAATGGTCATACTTTTTGATCCTTTATTATAATACGTGGAAGCTCCTGTAATTATAATATCACCTTCTACATCTTTGTAGATTTCATCCTTTAATTTTTTATAACTATCTGCTAACCAAACATTAGCTTCACAAGTCAAATCGTTTAAAATTAAGTTGTCTTTTGTCTCTAAGTAGCTTAATAATTGATCTGAAATTGTTAATACCTTAGGATTAACATCCTCTATATTAAAGTATCTATTTTTACTAGAATAAGAAGTTTCATTTTTATGCCAAACATCATTTAATCTTGAAAATTGTAAAACTTTATAATCTGGATCTATAGTTATTTTTTCTAGGTTAGTTTTAGGAAAAGTGTAGGTGTCATTCTTATAAGTAAAAGATAGAGAATGCTTTTCTTCTGTACCATTAGTAAGCGCTTTTACAACTTCTACTTTCGTATTATTTATAGTGAATCCGTTAATAATTAAATTATTTTCTGTTTCCGTAATAAAAAAATCAGGAAGCACATTTGAAGCTATCAAAGGCAACTCCTTTCCTTCTAAAAACTCTTGAAGTTCATTTAAAGAAATAGTAGTATTGCTTGACGATTTTTCTTTATAAAACTGAGACAAAACCGTATATAAATTATTATTCTCTTTTTCATTGTATAAAAATAAAAGCGTTGAAAAGCTATAACTAATTACACTTCTATCTTCCGATTTTATTTTTTTTGAAACTAAACTAGCTTCTCTAAAGCCTTCACTTCTATAGCCTTTTTTATTTAGTAGACTTTTTAATTCTTTTTTTTCTTTTTTAAAATCTAGATATTTTAAAGACATATATTCGGCAATTCCTTCTGTTAAAACCGACTCTTTAAAACGCAAACCACTAACGCCCCAAAACAAATGCGCAACCTCATGTGCTAGTAAACGTATTTCTAGCCTTGCTGTATCTTTTAACATTTTAGAATTTAAAAGAATAACATTATCCAAGGTTTTTCCTAAAAGCGTTTTACTTATAAAAGGCACAAATATTATTTTTGGTTTACTATTTCGCTCTGGATATGTTTGCAAATAAAAACGATAAGCATCGTTTATTACCTCAATAATATCTTTTACTTTTTCCTTACTTTTTTTTAAGGCATTCAAATTATATACATCAAACCCATTTATTGTAGTATTATAAAAATCACCAGCTATAATTGGTGGTGGATATAAATAAGCTCTTTCCAAATCTTCTATATTAGGATAAATTAAAGGAAATTTTTCTGGCAGTTTAGCTTCTATATTAAATTTCCTTTTTTTACCAAAATCTTGTTTTAAAGTTCCTAAATAACTTATTGAAGCCAAAAAGAAATCTTTAGTCATTCTATAACTATCGGTTTTTTCTTTTAAAAGATTTACAGAAAAACTAAAATCATTAGCTCTAGGTAAGTATTGTTTATATACAACCTTACCTAGCTTAATGCTTCCTATTAAAGACGCTTGATCTTTATGTAGTAATATTCTACTATGAACTATTATTGTGTCTTTTTGTTTGTCTAAATTTGAAATTGTATTATTAACAAATAAATTTCCAAACTTATCTACTTCCACCTTTGCATTAATAACATTTTCTTGGCTAAAGGAATAAAATGTAACAATAAATAATAGAAATAGGAACGTTTTAAAACCAGCTGATTTTTTTTCAAATAATACTTCTATCATAAGCTATACCATTTTAAAATTTCTGTGATAGGTTCAACTTCTTCATCGTGCTAATATAAAAAACATAATGATTTGCCCGAAGTTACTTCTTGTTACACAAATACCTTTTAATTTTAACTTTTCTTTTTTTTATATTATTTATATCAAAATTTTATATATCTTTATGATATCAAAATAATATCATTTTAAATTCAATCCTATGAATCAAGAAAAAATAATCAAACCAATTAATGGCTATTTCATTTTAGCAATAACCATTGCTTTAATTATAGCTAGCATTTACTTAACTTTTGCAAAAGAGAATCCTGAATATGCTTTATTATTAATAATTGCTATTATACTATTTAAAGGTTTTACACTTGTAAACCCTAATAACTCCAGAGTTTTATTACTATTCGGAAAATATATAGGTAGTATAAAGTCTAACGGTTTATTTTGGGTAAATCCGTTATATAATAAAAAGACCATCTCTTTAAGAGCTAGCAACTTTGATAGTGAGCGTTTAAAAGTGAACGACAAACTAGGAAACCCTGTAATGATTAGCACCATTCTAGTTTGGCGCGTAACAAATACCTACAAAGCATCTTTTGATGTAGATAATTACGAGAACTTTGTAAGAGTACAAACAGATGCTGCTGTTAGAAAACTAGCCAGCATGTATCCGTATGATAATTTTGCAGACGAAGGTCATGTAGAAGACATCACCTTACGTTCTAGTGTAAACGAAGTTAGTGAAGCTCTTGAAAAAGAAATTGAAGAGCGTTTATCTATTGCTGGAATTGAAGTATTAGAAGCAAGAATAGGTTATTTAGCCTATGCACAAGAAATTGCTAGTGCCATGCTTAAAAGACAACAAGCAACAGCAATAGTTGCTGCTAGACATAAAATTGTAGAAGGTGCAGTAAGCATGGTAGAAATGGCGCTAGATGAGCTAGGAAAAAAGAATATTGTAGATCTAGATGATGAACGAAAAGCAGCAATGGTTAGTAACCTTATGGTAATACTTTGTGGTGATAAAGATGCATCTCCTGTTTTAAACACAGGTACATTAAACCAATAATCAATACCTTTACAAAAAAAATCAAAAAAGAAAATTAAAAATTTAAATGGCTAAGAAAAAGGCTTTTGCATTACGAATCAATGAAGATATGATCAAAGCAATTGAAAAATGGGCTGCGGATGAATTCCGCAGCACTAATGGTCAAATTGAATGGATGCTTAATGAAAGCCTAAAAAAGGCAAAGAGAAATCCTAAAAAAAGAAATACAGATGCAAAAGATTAAAGATCTTTTGCTTTCTTAGCTTCTTGTAAAGCTTTTTCTGCAGTTAATCTTTTTTGATATCTTCCTTGAACAACATCTACTATAATAAGAATAGCTAGAACAAAATAGAACGTTGTTTTACTCATTGGTACAATTTCATTTCCAAAAAGTTTTAAATGCGCCAAATGTCCTCCTTCGGTAATTAGCATAATTCCTACAATAAATAAAATAAAAAGACCTAGTACTTCGTACATTCTATTTTTAGATAAAAAGGTAGAAATTTTATCTGCCATAAAAAGCATCAATAAACCACTTATAACTATAGCTATTGCCATTACAATAAATGCAGTAGTACTACTCTCTATTTCACTAGTTAAACCTATTGCTGCTAAAATAGAATCAAAAGAAAAAACCAGATTCATAATTACAATACTTGTTACAACTGCATTAGCTGACTTGGTACTTTTTCCTGTTGCCATTTCTGAAACCTCTAATCCTGTTGTAGAAATCATGTGCCAAATTTCTTTAATTGCAGTATAAATAATAAATGCACCTCCAGCCAATACAATTATACTATGGCCGTTAAAGGCAAACTTTATAATATCTTTTATTTCACCTGTTAAAAAAGAAAAAGGTTCTTGAAAGAAGTCAATAATTGAAACTAATACAAATAACAAAACAATACGCAAAACGATAGCGATAAGTATTCCTACTTTTCTAACCCGTTTTTGCTCCGATTCTGGCGCTTTTTTAGATTCTAAAGAAATATATAAAAGGTTATCAAATCCTAATACTGCTTGTAGCATAATTAGCATTAAAAGAGTGAAAATAATTCCTGCCATGGATTAAATATTTTTAGTGTTTAATAGAGATAATATAATGTAGATTAAGATAATTAAAGGAATTGCTGCAAATTGCAACACGACCAATATTACTAGGCTTAATAAAATAAAGGTATAGCGAATAGCATTGTCTTTAAAACCATAGTTTTTAAACTTTAATGCAAATAGTTTAATATTACTATTTAATAGGTAACAGCTTAAAAAAGTCACCGCTAATAAAAACCATTTATTTAAAATAATAGAATTCATAGCGTCACTATTTTGAAATTCTAAGATAAGAGGTAAAGAAACAATTAGTAATGTATTTGCTGGCGTTGGCAAGCCTTTAAAGTAGCTTTGTTGCTCTTCGTCTAAATTAAAAACGGCCAATCTGTAAGCAGAAGCTAATGTGATACACAAACCCAATAATGCAATAGGATTAAGTTTAAATCCTTCCCATTGCATAAATGTACTCCAAGAAGACACATTAATACTTGGCCCATCTGCAGATAAAGACAATAATTTAAACATTATTATACCAGGAACTAAACCACTTGTAACCATATCTGCTAGCGAATCTAACTGGATTCCTAATGCACTTTGCACTTGTAGTTTTCTAGCAAAAAAACCGTCAAAGAAATCAAAGAAAATTCCTAAAAAAACAAAGATAACAGATGCCAAAAATAAATTATTTACGGCTAAAATTACAGCAATGCTTCCACAGAATAAATTCAGTAAAGTGATAAAGTTTGGAATGTAGCTTTTAAGTTGCATAATTTCTTATAAGCTGTAAAAATAGCAAACTATTTTCGTCTAAAACAAAAATAGTACAATATCTATTGCTTTTTCAAGTTTAATATGTTGAAAAATAATGGCATATTTGTAAAAAAATTATTCTTGAAAAAAACACTAACAATACTACTATTAACTTTTTGTGTCTCTATTTCGGCGCAAACAGTTAGAAAATATTCTAATGAATTTATGAATATTGGAGTGGATGCGGCAGCTTTAGGAATGAGTAATGCAGTAACAGCTTACTCTAATGATGTAAACTCTGGCTACTGGAATCCTGCCGGACTAGTTAATATTGAAGACAAACAACTCGCTTTAATGCACTCTAGCTACTTTGCAAACATTGCAAGCTATGATTATGCTGCTTTTGCAATGCCTTTAGATAATAACAGTGCTATTGGTGTTTCATTAATACGTTTTGCTGTAGATGACATTTTAAATACAACACAATTAATTGACGACGATGGAAATATAAACTACGATAGAGTTAGCTTATTTTCTACTGCAGATTATGGTGTAACATTTTCTTATTCTAGAAAACTACCTATTCCTGGTTTTAATTATGGTATTAACGCAAAGGTAATACGACGTGTTATTGGAGATTTTGCTAATTCTTGGGGATTTGGTTTAGATGCTGCTGTGCAATTTGAAACTAAAAATGAGTGGAAATTCGGACTAATGGCTAGAGACATTACAACGACATTTAATGCTTGGGCTATTGATGAGGATGAGTTTGCTAAAGTACAAGATGCTGTCGAAGGGCAAAATCAAGAATTACCGGAAACCACAGAGCTTACCATACCTAAATTACAGTTTGGTATTGCTAAAAAATTCATCTATCGTTACGATTTTTCTATACTTACAGAGTTAGATTTAAATATTCGATTTGAAGAAAACAATGACATTATTTCGACTTCTGTAGCAAGTATTAGTCCTTCCTTTGGTTTTGAAGTTGGATATATAGACATGATTTACTTAAGAGGTGGTGTTGGTAATTTTCAAAATGAATTACAATTAGATAATTCTGAAAAAACTAGCTTTCAACCAAGTATTGGTCTAGGCTTTAAATACAAAGGCATTCAAGTAGATTATGCATTTACAGACATTGGAGACCAAAGTGTTGCTCTTTATTCTAACGTCTTTTCACTAAAAATGGATTTAGGTATCTTTAGATAATTTAGTAATGAAAAGATTATTATTCCTTTTATTCTTTTTCTCCTTTGTATTTACACAAGCGCAAGACACTTACCAAAAAACCGAAATTAGTATTTTAACCATAGGGCCAGGAACTTCTTTAAACGATGCTTTTGGACACAATGGTATACGAGTAAAAACACCATTTAGTGATGTAGTTTACGACTACGGAAGGTTTCCGTTTAACGACCCCAATTTTTACTTAAATTTTGCTAGAGGAAAACTATTATATTCTCAAGGAGTTAGTAAAACATATCCTGTTCTCGATTTTTACACAAGTCAGAATAGAACCATTAGAGAGCAAGTTTTAGATTTAACAACAAAAGAAAAACAAGACATACATGCTTTTCTAGAAACCAATGCATTACCACAAAACAAAGATTATTTATACGATTTCTTTTACGATAATTGCGCAACAAAAATTAGAGATATTGCTGAAGAAATTACAAATAATAATATAGTTTTTAACACTCCTGAAGATTTAAAAGAAAAAACCTTTAGAGATTTAATACAGGAAAATTTATATTGGAATTCTTGGGGTAGCCTTGGTATAGACATCGCTTTAGGGTCGATAATAGATAAACAAGCAACTCCTTATGAGTATATGTTTTTACCTAAATATATACATCGTTTTTTCGAAAACGCTACTTTAAAAAGTACAAATAATAAATTAGTAAAAAAGCTACAAACTTTATACAATAAAACCCAAACCAAACAACAGCAAAACTATTTTAATAGCCCCATTTTTATTCTTGGTTTGTTGGGTGCTTTTATACTTTGGATTACCTTTAAAAACTATAAAACGGGAAAAAGAAGCAAGTGGTTAGACTTTAGTATCTTTTTAGTTACTGGAATAATTGGTGTTTTTATTCTATTACTATGGTTTGCTACAGATCATACTGCAACTGCTAACAATTACAATCTACTTTGGGCTTTTGCTATAAATCTTTTTTTAGTTAATCAAGTACTAAAAACACAACCAAAAGTTTGGTTAGTAAAATACATTAAACTGTTAATTATTCTTATGTGTTTATTGGTATTTCATTGGATAATGGGCGTGCAAAGATTTGCTTTTGCTCTATTACCACTTCTTATTGCATTAGTGATTAGGTATTTATACCTAGTGCATTGTTATACAAAAACAAAATAACCAATTTAAGTTTCCTTTTTAAGTTTAGTTTTTTTCGGGCAATTTGTAATTTAAACTACTACTGACCTCTAAAAAAAATCATGGTACTCAAAGTCTTAATAATAATATTTGCGTCTAAAAAGAAACTTCTGTGTTTTATATAATATAAGTCATATTGCAGCTTTAGTAAGCTATCATCCACACTAGAGCCATATCTAACTTTTACCTGTGCCCAACCAGTAAGTCCAGGTTTAACAATATGTCTAGTTTCGTAAAAAGGAATGACTTGCGACAACTCCTCTACAAAATAAGGTCTTTCGGGTCTAGGGCCAATTAGACTCATTTCCCCTTTAAGAATATTTATAAACTGCGGTATCTCATCCAGCCTAGATTTCCGTAAAAACTTACCAAAAAAAGTTATTCTAGAATCATTTTTAGTAGCCCAAACAGCGCCATTAGTTTCTGCATTTTTTATCATGGTACGAAACTTAATAATATTGAAGGTTTTACCATTTTTACCTACACGCTCTTGTGTGTAAAATAAAGAGCCTCTATTAGCTACTATATTTCCAAGTAAAATAAAAGGCAGAATAACTGCACCTATTAAAATTCCTATAATAGAGAAAAACATATCAAAAAAACGATGAAAGAATAGGTAGAGTTTATTTTGATTACTTCGACTAAAAGGAAAATATTTATAAAAATCTTTACCTACAAATTGAACAGGTACTCGATACGTCATGTCTTCGTATACTTGTGTGTATTCTTTAATAGGAAAACCTCTTTCTAGAAGCGTTATTAAATCGTGATATATGTCTGAAGTTATAGTTTCCGAGTTATAACTAGCTACTACAATTTCTGAAATATTTTCTTTAGCTATAATTGCATGCATTTGATTTGGCTGAAATTCTTCAATACCATTAATCTTAATGGCATCATAGTTTCTATCTTCACAATTAATAAATCCAACTATTTTATAATTAGGATCCGAACCCTTAAAAGCATCTATTATTGGTTGAATATTAGAAACCTCACCAACAATGAGGGCTTTTTTATAAAATCTTGGAGAGGTAATAAAATTAATATATGCTAACCGCCAAACAACTAAAGCTAAAGTAATGGCTAAATAAAAATAAAAAATCTGCAACCTATTCTCTGGTAAAAAAGGAGTAAAATAAGGCGTTAACAAATAAAATAAAACGGTAACAGATACGGTTAATACAATATTAGCAAGTACAGAATCTGGCTTACTTGCTTTTTGTAGATCGTATAATTCGAATACTGTTCCAAAAACGCTGATATACAAGGCTAATATTATAATCCAAGCCCAATTATTATTATCAATATAAAAATAATCAAATTCAAAAAAATGACCTACACCATAAAGAGAAACAAAAATAAAGACAAGATCAAAAATACGTAGTAGTATTTTTCTTTCAGAAATATCAAAATGGATGTCTTTTTTTTTTGCCATATATTTTTAAAAGTGTTAATGTAAAGATAATAAGTTAAGATAATATTACAAGTTTTTACTCAAGTACTTGAAACCATTTTGTTTTTACTAATTCCCAGTCAAACGCTATCACTTTTTCTCTGGCTTTATTAGTCATTATTTTTGTTTTTTCAGGATTATTAACTATACTTTTTACAGCTTTTACAAAGCCTTCTTCATGGTCCTTAGCTACTAATACTCCATCTATATTATTTGCTATTAAAAAAGGTAACCCGCCAACATTTGTGGAAATTACTGGCAAACCTAATGCCATTGCCTCTATAACACTAACTGGCATATTATCAAAATTTGTAGTATTAATAAATATATTAAAATCTTTAGAAAGCGTAATCCAAGCTTCCTTAGTTAATTTACCTGTAAAAGTAACATCTACGTGCAAACTTTTAGCTAGTTGCATAACTTCTAACAAACTACCATCACTATCTGGGCCTACCATACAAAGTGTAGCATGGAAGCCTTCTACCTGTAACCCTTTTAAAACTTTAACAGCTAATTTGGGATTATATATTTTAGAAAAAGATCGTACCCAAAGTAGGTTTATGTTTTTAAAGTTTCGTTCTTTAAATGTATAACTATCCATTTCTATTGCATTAGGAATAAAATCCACATTTAGATAACCGTTATTTTTAAAGGTTTCTAATAAATATAAAGAAGGAGAAACATTTTTGTGAGCATTGTGAAATATCATTTTCGATAGCTTCGGGCTTTGTTTTAATCGATCTGGCAAATTACCACCATGTAGTATTGGTATATATTTAAGTTTTAGAAGGCTACACAACTGACTTACAACTAATGCATAATAAAAATTAGTAGTACTATAGGTATCTATAAGTACATAATCTATTTTTTTAGACATGGTTATACAGTTCCAAACCATATCGAATAATCTTAAAACTTTATTATTTTTAGAAGAAGCATAATGCATTTCGAATCCTTCCGTTTCTAATAAAGTTCCTAATACTTGTATAGAAGAAGTATTAGATTTCTTGTTATTTAAGTTGTTTCCTATGTAAAGGATTTTTTTCATAAGTCACATTTAATAAAGCTAGTGCATAAATAAAAGCTGGTGCAGCAATTCGCATAGAAGAATGATTAATCGTTGCAAACCAAAAACATAAAAAGGCATAGAAAAAATAACTTTTTTTATTCCTTGATCGAAACTCTAGAGGCTTAAATAGTAGTATTAGTAAAATGATAACACCAAACATACCATGCTCTGCCAGCAATCTACTAGTTTCACTATGCGAGGTAACCCCTTGTCCATCAATTTCAATACGTTGGTCTTTTGCTCTACTAGAACCAATACCAAAAAATGGATTCGATAAAAAACCAGCTAATTCTTCTTCAAACAACTGTCCTCGACCTGTTGTTACATCACTTTTTTCACGTCCTAAATGATCTTTATTTGCGTATCTCAAGTCTACATAACCATCGGTTTGTGAAGAACTTATTACCCAAGTTGCTACAATGGTAAACAAGAATAGTAAACTAATTTTTATAATTTCACTTTTCCTTTTTTTAGATACTTTTAGATAATACATTCCTAAAAAGGCTAATATAGCAATTACGGCAGTAATTACTCCTCCACGACTAAAAGTCACAATTGCACGAAAAGAAATAGCGGAAAAAATTGCTAAATTCAAAATTTTCAACCCTAAAGATGGTGATTTTGTAAATAAACGAATTGCCATAATAAACATACCTAATCCCAAAATTGTAGAAACCTGGTTTGCTCCCCAACCTCCAGATGCCGAACGATTAGAACCTGTGCCTGACAAAACGTCTCTAACACTTGGATTATAAACAAAAATATATGCCGTATTCGCAATTATAGGCAATACCATAAATAATAATATTTTATGAAGCTGTCTTATATTTACTTTCTTATCATAACAATAAAGCGCAGCAATCCCTAAACATACAGGACCACTCAACACAAAGGCAATATTAGTTCTAAAATTCGCATCAAAACTCAAAGTGGTAGAAGCAACAAATATAGATGGTACTAAAAACATTAAATATATAAAATAGGGGTACCCTTTTCCAGATAAACCTTTATAAAACATCCCCATAATCATGAGTACAATAACGAGGTATTTTCCAGCTTCATAAGAAATGGAACCCTTTGTCATACGCAATAAAATCTCAGCTCCAACGAAATAAGCACAAGCTTTAAGAATTTCAAAAGTTTTTAAATGATTAGGAGCTGTAATTATTTGATGCAAAAAATAAAATAAAGCCATAAAGAAATATAGCTTTGCCAAAGACTCATTTAAATATATTATTATTCCAATGAATATATGCATTACAATAACAGAAACATATGTAATATTAGTCTTCAAAAAATTATTTTAAATTATTTTAATTATTGAGGTAAAAATAAGATATCCAATCCAATTGCTAACTAAATAGCTTTAAAATAATAATTCAAGAAAACATTTTCTTATAATTATCTATAGGAAAGCGATAATGGTAACTTTTTCGAAAAAGAAATAATATAAAGTGGATAATAAAAACCGGAAGGTATGGTCGAAAAAACCTTAAATAAGTATCATAGGTTTTATTAGAATAATTACAAATTAAAAAAGGAATCGTGTTAGTTTCTAAATAATTTCTTTTTACACTCGCTAATTCTATTGGTTTTAAAGGATTAAAAGTTTCAAATTTAACTTCCTTATTTGTTCGTATTAATTGAAAGAGTTCTATTACAGACAAAGGTTTTTTCTCCAGATTATAAAACAACAAGCTATTATATACATCTATAAGTATCCATTTATTCCATTCTCGACTATAAATCTCATTAAAAGAATGCCCACCAAATTCTTTATTAAAAGGAGCTCTTGTAGTTCCCCATTCTCGAACTTTAATATCGTTAACTACACAAAAATTATTAAAAATTTGAGCCATATCACTACAAACACCTCCTTTTCCTGCTAGCATAATTTGTAAGGCTGTGTCCGATGGTTCACTCAGTCCAGGGCCTCCTTTAATATTGTTTTGTAACCAAATACTTAATTGTTTTACTAATTCAAAATCTGTAGTTGCCTTTTTAGCATTAAAAACAATTGTATTTACTTCTTTAAAGCTATTAGGAATATCTTTTATTAGATTGTATTGATTATAGGAGCAATTCTCTATTCCTGTAAGACTTGCGTTTTTTGAAAGTAGCTTAAAGCGTGTTATATATAGAAAATGGTGTCGTTTAAAGAACCAAGACACTTTTTTTAAAATCATTCAGATAAATTAATTATATAGCTTGCGATAAATGTAAAATTTTTTTTTTGTTAAGCCTAATGTTTTATAAATTAACCAAGTATAACGTACTAAAATATATTGTAATTATAAACACACTGCACTATACGCTTCTTTTTCAATACTTTAACAGATTAACAATTCTATGATTATAATACGAATATGTAAACTTTTTTTGTGTTTCACTTTGCATCTGGATCATTTTAACAAATACCGAAGGACTTAATTGTAATATCTTATGTATTTCAAAAACAAGTGCCTCTTCGGTAATAGCATCCAATAAAAACCCATTAATTTCCGATTTCACATAATGCCCAATAGAGGACACGTTAGATACTATTGGTAAGCACCCAAAATTCATAGCTTCTGCAATCACTTTTGGAAACCCTTCGGATGCAGATGGCAATATTATAGCATGCGATGTTTTATATATTTCATGCACATCTTTACGAGATAGAAACCCATGAAATACAAATGGCAAACCACTATTTTTGGTGCTATCTATATATTTCTGTTTTGCTTTTCCGTCTCCAACTATATGAATAGCATTAATTTTTAATTTTTCCTCTTTTGTTAATTTTTTAAATGCTTCAATTAACAAACCAACTCCTTTTTCTTTTTCTAGTCTTCCTACAAAACAAAATGTTATATCTTTTTGAGAAAATACTTTAGTTGAAATGATACTTTTTCCTTGGGCAACCTCCCCTTCCGTTAAGCATGGATTTTCAAAAGTGAGGCATTGTTTGGGTTGGTTTGGCCAGCTTCCATTTATGGTAACTTTTCTTTTTTGATTTTTTAATAACCAACGCTGAAAGCTATATGCTAATGGCGCTTGTTCTTGCTTCCAGTTTCCGGCATATTTAAACCAGCCTTTTTTAGAACTAAAAAGCATCAAATACGGAATTACAAATACTCCTATTCCTGTTGGTGCTCTAAATTGAAAACAATCGGTTTTATTAATTGCTTTTTTTATTATACGAATTGTTTTGGGAGCTGAAGATATAATTGCCAGCTTATCGACAAGTTTTTGTCCTCCTACTGCTGGTAATGCTTCGAATGAAATTTTACTGGATGTATATGGCAAGGCGCTTGGTGGCGCAGCTACTTGATGTAGCATAGCAACATGTATTACCGCATCAAAAACTGTAATTAAATTATTAATTTCTGTTACTGTAGAACCTAAACCAACAATAGTTCCATCCGGTTTTTTATAATGCTCTGTATGCGAAATAATAGTTAGAGTTTTCATCTTAATAGAGCTATATATTGTTGTATAACATTAGACCAATCGTGTTGTATTGCCCATTCTCTTGCTTCAGCAGAAAAACTTGCTTTAGAATTTAATATTGTAGCTATAGCTTGCAAAAACTGCTCTGCATTGCTCCCATCTATTAAAATCCCAGAAACATTAGGTTTTATAGCGTCTTCGATACCACAATTTACGGATCCAATTGCTGGAATACCCAACGCATTTGCTTCTAAAATAGCAATACCAAAGCCTTCAACGTCTCCTGTTTTACTTTCGGTACTTAACATAACAAACACATCGGTTTTTAAAAGTACTTGTTTTAAAATAGTATCGCTAACACTACCATGAAAAGTAATATGTTTTTCTACTTCTAAGGCTTTTGCTTTTTCCTTAAAATCGGAAGCTTCCGAAGGAATACCAACACAATGATAATGCAACGTTGGATATTTTTTTAAAAGCATAGGTAATTGTTTAATTACTTGCAATTGGCCTTTTCTAGTACTCACTCTACCAACTGTAGTAAAAACTGGGTTTCCTTGCAAAACTATTTCAGGAAGGTTTTCTACATTCCAATTTTCTAGTTGAATACCATTAGGTATGACCACAACATCTTTATGGAGATACGAAATTAAACCTTTTGTATACTTGGATACTGCAATTATTTTATCAAATTTTTTTAAAGAAGCATCAATGGATTTTTTTAATATAAAGGATTTAAAATTAACCTCACTACCATGAATTACAGCTAGTGTTTTTCGTTTTTTAAACAGACTAATAAAAGCAACATTCCACAACGAAAACTTCCCTGTTGCGATTACATGTGATGCATTTTTAAAACTTTTATTGGTGGCAATAATACGTTGCATATACATTTTATAGCGATATCTAGATCGTTTAATTCGAACAACAGTAAAAGGCAATATCGTATCAAATAGCATTTCGTCTTCTCCTGTTAAAGAACGCTGATCTGCAATAACTTGAACCCTATAATTCTCTTTACTTAAACAACTTGCTAGATGCAATGCATGATTACCAATTCCGCCAGGTTGTGGAGGGAATTCGGAGGTAACAATTAGTATATGTTTTTTTTCTGAAGGCATTATAATGTTTCAATTAATGGTCCTTCTTTTATTTTTTTACTTGCCAAACGCCAAGATTTAAAAACTTGATAAAATACAATTGGAAGAATTAATATGGTTAAAAAAACGCCCAATAATAATAGGGGTTTGTTTTTTTTGAATTGATACGGAAAAATAGATAATGGCACCATACGCAACATGGCTAATCTAGATGCTTTTTCACCAAAATAACGTCTAAAAAAATACAATACACTTGGAATTGGTCTTGGTGCAAAAAAATTAGAAGGTCTAAAGGCATCCCAACTTCCCATTTCGCGTAATCCTCCTGTTCCTGCTTTTACATCAATACAAGATGCTATTGGATTAGACACACTTTTTATATCTTGTAAATACACTCGCATACCAAACTCACCATCTCCCATACGTTGTTTTTCAAACTGCCTATCAAATAAGCCTACCGTTTCAAAAACGCTTTTATATAGCATGGCATTTCCGGTTGCAAATTGTGAGGCTATTGCAAAAAAAGCTCTCTCTTTAGGAATTTGTTTGCCTTCGGGGTAAAAAACTCCTGCAGAAACTTCAGCTTTAAAAAAATCTAAACATTTTAAATGACTTGAAATCCAATCTGGTTTTATACGTACATCATCTTCCGATAAAGCAATGAGTGTTCCTGTAGCATTTTTAATTGCTGTATTTCTGGCTAACCAAAGTGCTTTTTCTTCTTGTTTTACAAGGTTTATATCTAATGTATAATCGGCATAAAAATCGGCTTTAAAGGGTTCCGATTGATCTACAACAATCACTTCAAAATTAGTGTATTCTTGTTGTTCTAAATCTTTTAAAACATCCTTTAAATATTCGTAACGATTCAAGGTTGGTATAACTACGCTTACTTTAGGGTTTTCTTTAATTAACATGGAATCAAAGGAGTTCCAATCGGTATAAAGAATAGGACTATTACCAATTGCAACTCTATTTACTTTACTTGTTTTTAACCAAGCGCGGACTTCTTTAAGAGGGTTATAAAACGAAAATATTCGCAGTAGTAAAATATAGAAAACCCAAGCTTTATTAAAATACTTACGAACAAAATGATAATTATCTTGTAATGCTATTTTATCAAAATTAGAATAGGTTGGAGCTTTACCAATATATCCTTTTTGCACTGCTTGCCAGGATAAATCATAATCTTGTGCTATTTTAGATTGGTAGGTTTTATCTACTGTTAATTGCTTTAAAATACTTTCTGGTAAACTTTTAACCTCAGGAAATACGGAAGCATTTGTTTTTGTAAACAGCTGAAAATAATGCGTTGGTTGTAAATATTTTAAAAATGAAAATAACATATAAACGAATAAAAGTATTTTAATTTAAAGTTTTTGGATTTGTAACAATGTCTTTTATGGTTTGGTAAATTAACTCTTTATCAAAAGTTTTCGTGTATAAATCTTTAAAATAATTACTAGGCATACCATTCTTATTAATATAGCTTTGTAAATGATTAATTAATTCGGAGACGGAATTTGGATTAAACGTAAAGGTTTCTAATAAAAATTCTTGGGTATCAATAAAGTCTAAAGCACCAAATTTAGAAGAAACAATAACAGGTGTACCCAAAGCAATAGCTTCAATAAATACCAATCCAAAAGCTTCATGATAACTGGGTAGTACTACAACATCCATACTTTTATAAAAGGCAACCATTTCTGTTAGCGATAAATTACCTAAAAATATAACTTGGTTTTTTAAATTTAAGTCTTCTACCAAAGTTTCTAAATCCTGTTTATAAGCTCCATTTCCTGCAATAAACAATTCTATAGGTTTATTTGTTTTTAAGGCATTTACCGCTTCTATAACTATTTGGTGGTTTTTATCTGAAACTAAACGTCCAGGACAGCCAATTTTAAAAGCTCCTGTTTTTTGTAAATTATTTAACGTCTTAGTACAAGGCTCATAATTAGTGATATTAGTCCAAAAAGGAACACGTTTTGTACGATTTCTAGGCACTTTATAAACCGTATGCATTTCCTTTTGCAGGTTTTTAGAATTAGCTAGTACTAAATTAGCCATGTTTAAGTACAAGGTTTTATTATATACTTTAATGAAACTAGGTTTTGTATGCCCATAAGCAGTATGAAACCATGCAATATTAGATTTCACACCTAATAAGCGTCCTGCTAAAACAGCGGGATTAATATAGCTAAAGTTAGAAATTACAACATCTGGTTTCTCCTTTTTAATAAACGTATAAATGCGATAGTAATTTTTAAAATACCCGCGTTTTTTTTCTCCATAAATACGAACACCGTTTTGAAGAAAGTAATCTTCCCGATGCTTTAAATAAAAATTAATCACCTCGTAACCATCATGGTATAGTTTTTCAGAAAGTTCTTGAAAAAAATTAGAAAGCAAGCCTTGGTTATAAGTATATAGAATTAAAATTTTCAAATTAAATATTTAGAGGGTTTAAATAGGTATTCGTGTTATTAAATGTACATAGTAGAAAAACACCAAACTTATTGTATAAACTCATTTTTTTATGATATTTGAATGCTTTCTAGAAATTTTTTAAAAATCAAATCTTTATTAAAATTATCTTGATAAAGCGCTTTATAAAAGGCTTTAGTTAAGCCTTTTTTTTCTAGAAATGGTTTTAATTTTTCTTGAAGATCTTTTTCTGAATTCGGGTTAAAAACAAACTTAGAAAACATTTTATTATTATCATTTACAAAAGATAATGCTCCAAATTGAGATGAAACAATAACTGGAGTTCCTAAAGAAATAGCTTCGATAAAAACCAAGCCAAAAGCTTCATGTAAACTTGGTAAAACAACGACGTCTTGTGACTTATAAAAATGTAACATATCGTTTGCTGATAAGTGTTTTAAAAAAGTAACTTCGTTGGTTAGATTTAATATTTCAACTTGTTTTTCTAGATCAGAAAGCCCTTCTCCTACTCCTGCGAAGTATAGATGAAATTTATTATAGGTATGCTTTAGTGTAGAAAGCGCTTCAAGAATTACCTTTTGGTTTTTATCTATTGCTATTCTACCAGGACAACCAATATTAATTACATTTTCATCCTTAAAAAAAGAAATACTAGAGGGTTGTTTTTTTTGTTCAGAAATAGTCGTCCAAAATGGTATTGCTTGAATTTTGTATTCAGGTACATGATACAACTTATTAAGTTCTTTTTTTGTTAAATAAGAGTTAGCTATAACTGCATCTGTTAGCTTTAAAAACTGTCTCTTAATAAAAATTTTCGTTGCACTAGAATTTATTTGCTTATTCAATGAATGAAACCAGACTATATTTTTTTTTACTTTAAAAATTTTCCCGAATAATAATGCAGGATTTACATAACTAAAATTAGATACTATAACCTCTGGCCTTTCTTTTTTAATAACATTATAGACGTTACGATAATTAATTAAATATCCTTCTTTTCTTTTAACAATTACTTTTACACCTTCTATTATTTGCTCGCTTACTGAAGCTTTCCATGAAAAACTTACCACTTCATGTCCTTCTTGAATTAACTTTACAGATAACTCGTGAAAAAAGCTAGAAAGATAGCCTTGATTATAAGTATGAAATAATAGGATTTTCAATCGTTTATTTTTTTCTTTTAATACATTTTATCTATACAATAAACAGTAAATTCTTCCTTAAAAAACTAAATATAATAGAAGCGTTATCTTTGTAATGAAAACCAATATTACAAAAATCATTTCCTTTTAGTTTTATATTTTTTCTAAAATACGATTATAAACTTGAATAACTTCCTTCTGTTTATTACTAAGGTACTCTTGAGTATAATGTAATTTACAATGACCAATTATATCTTTTGATGACATAACCGGATTATACTTAACCACTTGATGTTCAGTATCCATCCCCAAGTAATAATCTATAAATTTATGATATCCTCCAAGTACTTTATCACTAAAGTAAAGGTGTATATTTGGTATTCTAAAAGAATCTGCAAAAATTAAACCATGCAAAGATGATGATGCGATACACTTACAAGATTTTATATCTTTTATAACCTCTTTAGCATTTCGATGTGGGTTAATCAGTAATACATTTTCACCAAATTTCAAGTTTAAAACGATGTCTTTCTCTCTACCATTAGGGATTATACCAAGGTCATAACGTTTCGCTACATTCTCTTTATATATATTGGATGCCAAAATTCCTGGGTCTGCATATAAAGCATTTTTTTCTCCACATTGCATAGCACTTAAAGGCCCTCTAAGGATTAAAATATTCCAATTATTGTTTAATCTTTTGTACCTTTCTAATAAAAATCCTGCTCCTAATATGTATCCAGAGTATTCAACTGGAAAATTACCTAAAATAGATCCAGTAAAAACGGCCTGGCTTTTTTCTGCTGATTTCACATATATTAACTCTCTCTCAAAGTATCTTAGCAAGTCTTTATTAAATTGGTCTCCAAAATTATTCACTCTTGCATATAAACTATACACTATTTTTCTATTATGAACTTTTGCGTTAAGACAATCTAAACCATCCCTAATATCTAAAAACTTATTCCTTACAAATCCATATATATTACTCAGATGTTTTCTTAACATTTCTTTAGAATTTATTCTTTATCATAAATTATTTATACCCAATAGCAATTAAATGTGCTGTTTCTTCCGAAGTGTTTTTTACTCCTTTAGATTGCAACCTATTAATTATATTAGAAAAAATAGATCGCATGGTTTGTATTGGTCTTTTTAAACTATAACTTTTTAAGCCTTGCACTCTATATTTACCGGTTTTTACACCATAATGCACATCTACTTTATCAAAATATTTTTCTAAAAGTGTTTGTAGCTCCAATCTTTTGTAATGTCTAACATGATCTGGATTTTTATTAGGGCCTTCATTTTTAATATAATCGCCATTTGGTGTGGTAAAATATGCCCAACCTCCTGTCTTTATAACTTTGGCTATGTTTTTTACAAAAATGTCATCCGCCTCTACATGTTCTATAACTTCAATGCAAGTTACTGCATCATAAGATGCATCTGGTAAAGTAGACGCTGTCATATCTTCAATAATAACATCTTTAATATTACTACGTTTTTTTTGTATCGTGGTTAAAATATCTTTCGTAAATCCTAAATTAAGCGCTTCCCGAGTTCCTTCTTCTTGAGGTACATCTAGCAAAGTAATTGCTACAGGCAAGTTTATAGTGTATGGAGATTTACGTCCGCCAACATCTAAAACGGAAGGAGTATTTACACCTGGTTTAAGTTGCTTTACTAATTGTTTTAAATTATTACGTACCGTTACTAAATGCGTAGGCATTATAGAAAAAGTAAACCATCGCATAAATTCATATTGCGTCATAATTTTGTAAGATAGTGTGTTTTAATTTTAATTGTTTTACAATAATAGATATTATGTATTAAAAAACCATAATCTTTACACTAATAAATAAAGCTTTTGTTTGTTAGTTCGAAGTATAAAAAGCTACAAATTCTTCCTGTTGTTTTTTTAATCCAAATTCCTTATTTACTCTAGCAATAGCATTTTCTTTTATGGTTGTTTTTTCTATATCATCAAGCTTAATAACACTTTTCAATTTACTAGCTAATAACTCTGGCTTCCGTTTTGGCACTACCCATCCTGTTGTACCATCTAGAACATTTTCGGCCAATCCTTCGGCATTAGAAACCACACATAGTAATCCTAGAGCTTGTGCTTCTAAAACCGCATTACAAAATCCTTCCTGAATACTATACTGTATGTATATGCTTGCTTTTTCTAATTGTTTTTTCACTTCCGTTTGTGGCATTTTACCAGTAAAGCTAAGCGTTTCAAGAATTCCTAATTGATGAGCTGCAAAAACAAGTCTTTCCTTTTCACTTCCCGCACCAATAATGGTGTAATGAAAGTTTAGTCCTTCTTTTTTTAAAAGCGCTAAAGCTTCTAAGGTATATTCTAGTCCTTTTTTCCAGTGTAAACGAGCAACAGTTGCAAATTGAATACAGTCCTGTTTTTGAATCTGACTATTTGATTTAAAAAATTGCGTATCGATTGCTGGTGTAATTACTTGTATTTTATTGGATGGGATTTTTAGACTTTCTAATGCTTGTTTCATTTCTTGCGACAACACATGATATTGCACTTCTTTAGTAAACAACACATCATAACAACCTGGATGCTTTAAAGGGGATAAATACAAATCATAGCCTCTAAAACTTACTGCCATTTTTGCTCGCATGGCTGCTGCTACATTTTCTCTCGTTACAGCCAACATACCAAACCCAAAATGCAACCAATCTATTTGTTCTTTAAGTAAGAACTGATTAAGTATAACGCTTCTAATATTTTTTTTTAAAGACATTCCGTCTTTTTTATTTAATGCATATAAAGTAAAACTTCTCTTTGGATGCATACAAAACGCAGTTATTAAGGCCAAAATACTATACCATACTGTTTTAAAAATGCTTCCATTAAAATTATTTCCAGTAACTACTTTACATGAAAAATCTGCATCATCTACATGTACATAATCTACAAACAGAATGACACGAAAACCACGATCTTGCAACCCTTTTATCTTATTTCTAAAAAAGGTTTCCGAATATTTAGGCACTGTAGATAATACAATACCAATGGTTAAGCTTTCTGTTTTATGCTTCATTATTTTGTATCCTTTGGTATAAGGCTAGCATACTGCTTACCATTTTTTGTTCTTGGTGTTTTTCTTCAAGATGAGCTAATGCTTTATTACAAATGGCTTCTCTTTCCGCTTCGTCTATAGTTTGTATCTCTTGTATTTTTTTTGCAATTGCTTCGGAATCACGAATAGGTACTATAAAACCGTTTACGCCATCTACAATTACTTCGTCCATACCTCCACAGTTAGTGGTTAGTACTAAGGTTTTATGCTGCATTGCTTCTAAAACTACATTTGCGATACCTTCTTCTACACTTGGTAATAAAAGCAAATCCGAATCTTGCATTAAGCTTTGTACTTTGGGATAGGTTACATTATCCAATAAAGTGACAACGTCTAGTAGGTCGAGATCGTGCAATTGATATGCGTATTCTACATCCTTGGCCCCTCCAATTATAGTATAATGAAACTTTACATTATTATCTTTTAGTATTTTACAAGCATCTAAAGCATAGGTATATCCTTTTTTCCAATGCGCTCTTCCTACTGAAATAATTTGAAAGACTGCGTTTGGTTTTTTATTTTTAATAGCTACAGTAACTTCTGGCAATCCGCTATAGACTACTTGTATTTTTTCTTTAGCTGCTCCATATTTTTCAGCTTCTAATCCTATAGCTTTAGAGACGGCATGAAAAGCATTTACTTTGGGAAAATTTTCACGATACATTGCTGCTAAAGCTGTATCGGCAATTGGCGAATAATTAATATGTGCACCTCGTAAGCTTAATATTAGTTTTATGTCAAACTCTTTAACCCAAACCCAATCTGCCAGTCCTTTTGCCCATTGTAAATGAAAAACATCTGGTTTATGCCATAACACTGGATAGCTTTTTACTTTATCTAGAAGCAGATTTTTAGATTGTTTTTTTAGAATTAGATCTAGTTTTTGTTTTTCCTTAGATTTAAAAAAGAATAACAAAAAACTGTATTTTAAAAGAAAAATGGCTTTCCTTATTCTAGTATTACGATATGCAAAAACAGATACGTTTTTATTATAAGACACTTTTCGTTTTCGGAAACCAAAAAGGTAAATTTCACAAACCTCATTAGATAAACCATTAATTAGCCTTTCTATAAAAGTGGTAGATGGGATATCTCCAGAATACACAGCTATTTTTAATGCTTTTTTCAAAAAAATAAAATTGGTTTAAAATCTAAAGTTAATAATCTTTTAGAGCTACAAGGTGTTTTCAGTCTTTTTGTTGTATTTGCACTGGTTGTATCTGTTTAAAAAACAAAGCAAGCGTTAATAACATACTTACAGAATGTGCATAAAAAACCCCATCAGTTTCTTTAAACAATGTATAAAATTGTTTTCTAATATCTAGATTAACAAATTCTTCTCCTTTAAAATCCTGAAACAACCAACCTTGTAATGCTTTATCATTTTGCATACCAATAAACTGTAATTCCCAATTACGTTGTACATAAGGTGTAGCTGCGGTTATACGTTGTAATTTATTGATTACTCGATATGGGAGATTCCAAGGGGTTTTATTATACTGGTAATTATATAAATTAAAAGGACGTTTTGCTTGCCAAGTTATTTTTGCTAAAGCTGGTAAACGAAGTTTAATATATTCTATTTGAATTTGTCTTCCTGCTAAAAATTTTTCAGGCACACTACAAATGAAGTTACAAATACGTGCATCGTAATACGGAAGTGTTATTGGTCTTTCAGATTGAAAAACAGATAGATTCACACTTGTCCAACGAGGTGCCCAATACAAACTTTTAAATGCCCTAATTTGCGCATTTGCACTATTTGGAATATTTATAGCCACTAATAAATTGGTAATACGTTGTTTAAAATAAGTAATAAAATCTCCTGCAAAGCCTTGTGATTCCCATATACTTTCGGCTAAAAGTAATCCGTCTTTTTTTACTATCTTTTTTAACAAAACACTTACTTGTTCTTCTGTGTTCATATTATCGTGGACTGCCATATCATCAAAAAGCACATCTCCCCAATGTCCTAAAGAAAAAACATCTCCCATTGCAGCATAATCTTCTTTAAATGCCATTTGACGTGGATGCGTAAACTCGGAATAACAATTATTTATTTCAGCTAAAGCATCTATAACATTCCACAAATAGCCGTTAGGAACTTTAAAATCTTGAAATGAAAAACCACAAACTTCGGCAATACGCTTACTATATTTTGTTTCATCATGACCGCCAGTAAAAGCATAGCTATAAGATTGTACAGGAATATTTAAATGCTGTAAAGCTACAGCTTGAGTTCTGCTATCTAATCCTCCCGAAAGTGGTAAAATAACTTTTTTACCTGCAGTTTGTTCTTTAATTACAGTTTCAAAAATTTCTGCAAATTCTGCTACTATCTGTTTTAAAGGACGCTCTTTAGGAGTGTAATGCCATTTAAAATAGGCTTTTTCAGAAAGTATTTTGGTTTTTTCGTCATCTAACAAATAATTTCTTCCTGGTTTTAAAACTTTTAGCCCTTTATAGTAGGTATCTGTATCTAAAAAAAAACCAGTTGCTACAAATACACAAATAGCCTCATAGTCTAATTCTTGAGGCGTACCTACAAACTGCTGTTGTATTGGAATAATACCTGTAGTAATTTTCATTTATATTTACTGCTTTACGATTTTCAAATATAAGTCTTCGTGTTGCTTAATAAAAGCGGCCATCGAAAAATGTTTTACACAGTAATTACGTAAACGTAATCCTAATTTTTGTTGTTGTTGTATTGGTAAATTATATATCGATTCTATTTTAGTTGCTAAAAGAGTAGCATCAGATAAAGGAAATAATAAATCTGGAAACTCTTGAAGTACATAGGAAATACCAGGAATATTAGCCCCTAAAACTGGTAATTGCATTGCCATTGCTTCCACTAATGCCATAGGCATACCTTCTTTTTTACTTGGTATTACATATACATCTGCTTGTGCTAATAAAGGTCTTACATCTAAATGCTTTCCTAAAAAAGAAACCTGTGTTTCTAATTGCAATTCATTTACAATATGTTGCAGTTTATTTACATACTCATTTTGCATATCTCCAACAATATCTAAATGAATTGGTAAATATTTAATGGTATACATTGCTTCAAGCAGTAATTCAATATTTTTTACGGCAACCAAATTTGCAACTGTAATTATTTTAAAAACGGAAGTGTTTTTGGTAACATTAAATTTTTCTAAATGGTAATAAGAAGTATCTAAGCCAAAAGGAATAAGCGCTTGTTGTTTTTTATTAGGAAAAAAAGCTTGCATTTGGGTATTAACAGTAATAATAAAAGCACTCAAATAACTTCTAATTTTCCAGTGCTTATTTCCCCAACTCATTGCCTTTTTAGTATATATAAAAGGGACTCCTACTAATTTACACGCTAAAGGCTCTGTCCAATCACTAGTATAGTTCCAAGAATGCACTAGGTCTATTTTTTCTTTCTTTAAAAATTTTCTAAACGGTTTTAAGCGACTAATTAATGTATAATATGGTCTTATAGGTTTGGTTAATAAGATAATATGAATTGGTAAGTCTAAAGCTTCCACTTCTTTAAAAAAAAGCCCTCCATTATTATTACATGCTATAGAAACTTTAAAACGTTTTTTATCTAAATGATTGGCCAAATCGTAAACCACTTTACCACTTCCTGCAGTATCAAAATTTGGAATGGTATAAAGTATATGGATTTTTTTGGACATTTTAATAGTATATTAATCTTAAAATATAACTTTATTTTTGGTTAGTTCTGTATCTGTTTTGGTTTAAATAAATATCTATTCCCTCTTACAAATTTTTTTGCCGACAGTATATTATAGTTATATAGTTTTAATAGCAAATAACCCAAGATAAAATTTTTAACACTTATGTGCTTTTTTTTATAAAAAAGACTTAGATTTTTTTGCACCAAACGTATATTTTCTTTGCTGCCTGAACGTTCAAAATAACGAACACATAAAAAATAGTAACCAGAAATTAATGAGAGTTGGTGTTTGTTTAAATTATCTGTTTCTAGTAATTTAGAAATAAACAAGTGTACAGCATTACATACTGGAAGTACAAAATTTTTACGTTCACTAATTGGCTTGGTTTTATAATAAAAGTCAATTGTATTATCAATAACTGAGTATTTAGTACTATGCTGGATCGCCCTAACAGACAACTCTATATCTTGTAACCTTTTTAGTTTCGGATTAAATCGTCCAACTTCCTTAAAAAAAACACGATTCCATAAAACACAAGATGTTTGCCAAATAAAATTTGCTGCTAGAAAACAATCTAAATAATTAGCATGATTAACTTTTTTTATAATTTTTTCTTCATTTTCGTTTAGGATATAATAATTTTTAAAAACAGCAAAATGAGTAAATTTCACGTTTCTATTGGCTACAAAATCTGGTGCTATTTTATCATCTGAATCTAAAAAAACTAAAGTATTAGATTTAGCTAAATCAGCTCCAAGATTTCTACATACGGAAGCGTTTGTTTTTTCGGTATTTAAATATAACTGTACTTTAGAATCTGGAAGATTTTCGTGCCATTTAACAATATTATCTTGAGTATTGGCATCAGATTTATCATCCACAATTACCCAATCCCAAGCGGAGTGAGTTTGCTCTTGAAGATGCGAATAAATTCTTTTTAAACCTTCAAAATCATTATAATGTGGTGTAATAATACTTAGGGACATTATTTAAAATTTTCAATTGTTAAAATCAAACCAATTCATGATGAATAGCCCATTTTTGCCAGGCATATACGTGCCATAATCCCCAAACATCAACTGAAGAATTTTTATTAAAAAAGGATGCTATCGTTATTTTTAAAAACTTTAAATCTACATGTTCTGCTCCATAAAATGGTCTTTCTAAAATAGTATGTTTAAAATCTTCTTTTAACTCCTCATGTAACCAAGACGCTATAGGAACAGAAAAACCTTTCTTCTCTTTATTAACAATCTCTTTAGGTATATAATCATAGAGACTACTTTTTAATATTATTTTAGTTTCGTCATGATCGATCGTAAAGCCCGATTTTATACGATTGCTAAATGCTATCATTTCTTTGTCTAAAAAAGGAACGCGCACTTCTAAACTATGCGACATACTGGCTAAATCTACCTTTTTTAATACACGTTGCATGTGTGCATGAAATTCGTTCTTTTTAAGATACTGTAAAACTTCTTCTTTTTTAAGAGAACTATTATACTGATACGATTTATAAACGGAATCTGTAAAATTTGTTTTTGGCATAAAACGATGAATGTCACTAAAATGTACTTGCTTATTTAATATCCAATCCGAAAAACGCGGAAACATTTGTACTCCCCAGGGCAGTTTTTGTTTTAACCGTCTTAAAATAGGTAGTATTATTTTTCGTGACCAAAGCGGATACTGAAACCAATGTGCTTGATTTAAAGATGTTCTAAAACGAGGATATCCCCAAAAAAGTTCATCTCCGCCATCTCCAGATAACATCACTGTAGCAAATTTTCGTGCTTTTTGACAAATAACATAGGTTGGTATGGAGCTATAATCTCCAAAAGGTTCTGGCATTGCTTTAAAATGCGCATCTATAATAGCCAATAAATCTGCTTCTTGTACTGTCGCTGTTTCATGATTTAAATTTAATATAGCAGCATAAGCCTCCGCATCTTGACGTTCATCATATTTTCCATGACTATCTACACCAAAAGTAAAAGCTTTAATTAAAGGGTTTTCTTCTTTGGCAAACGCCGAAATCAAGGAGCTATCAAAACCAGAACTTAAAAAAGTACCTAATGGCACATCTGCTTGGAGTTGCCCTTTAATCACTTCATGCATACTAGACTTAAAGACTTCTTTTGTTTTAGAAGCTGTATCTAAAAGTTCTTCTTTTACTTGCCATTTATAATAGTATTCTTTATTTACAATCTGTTTTAAATTAAAATCCCAAACTACTAACGCTCCTGGCTCTACTTGAAATATATCCTTAAAAACGGTATCTGGAGCATGCATATAACCTAGACCAAAAAAACTTTTCATAGCATCTGGCCGCAATTCTTTTTTAGCAAAAAGGGAATGCTTAAACACTTGGTCAAATTGCGAAGCAAAGATTATTTGCTCTTGCTTCATACCATAATACAAAGGTTTTATACCAGAAAAATCACGAATTAAAGTAAGTTGTTTTAAAACCGTATCCCAAATAGAGATAGCAAACATACCATTAAGTTGTTTCGCTATTTCTGGAATAGAATCCTTATCTAAGATATGTGCTAATACTTCTGTATCGGAAGAAGAACGTAAATTAGATGCGCTTATATTATATGTTACTTGTAATTTCTTATAGTTATAAATTTCCCCATTAAAAACCAAAGCATAGCGTCCAGAAGGGCTTAATATTGGTTGTTTACCAGCCTCTGAAACATCCAGTATTGCTAGACGATTAAAACCTAGTTGGCAAATTTGATCTTTCCAGAGACCTTGTTGATCTGGACCTCGTTGTTTACTTAAATCTAACAAGGATTTAAATGCAGTTGGCTCTAATAATGTACTAGAAATTTCTCCTAAAAAGCCACACATAGATTTGTAAATTAATTTACTGCAATATAAAATTTTCTATTGCTATAACAAATAACTTTGCTTTTGTATTTTACGCCTTTACTTTCTTATAAAGCATAGATATAGGATTCTATATCTTTTATACTAGAAATAATACTATTTTTTAAATGCGCTTTTCTAATTTTTATTTTAGTTTAGCTTTCCATTAAATTATTAAAATGCTATTTAACTCTATAGATTTTGCTATTTATTTGCCAATAGTATTTATTATTTATTGGTTTATAACAAATAAAAACTTAAAACTACAAAATGCCTTTTTGGTGGTTGCTAGTTATGTTTTTTATGGTTGGTGGGATTGGCGATTTTTGAGTCTCATATTATTTAGTACTATAGTCGATTACTCTATTGGGCGATTTTTAGCCAAAGAAAACACTTTAAACAAACGAAAGGTGTATTTGTGGATAAGTATAGTAACAAACTTAGGCTTTTTAGGTTTCTTTAAATACTATAATTTTTTCTTAGATAATTTTATACAAGCTTTTACTTGGATGGGAGTTCCAGTTTCTGGAAGGGCTTTACACATTATTCTACCTGTTGGTATTAGCTTTTATACTTTTCAAACCTTGAGTTATACTATTGATGTATATCGTAATAAATTAAAACCTACTAAAGACTTTGTTGCATTTGCTGCTTTTGTAAGCTTTTTTCCGCAATTAGTTGCTGGACCTATTGAAAGAGCTAGCAATTTATTACCGCAATTTTATACCAAAAGAGTATTTAATTATACTAAAGCTGTAGATGGTCTTAGGCAAATACTTTGGGGTTTATTTAAAAAAGTGGTAATAGCAGATAATTGTGCTGTTTTTGTAAATATTATTTTTGATAATCATCAAGAATATTCTGGAAGTACTTTAGTATTAGGAGCTATCTTTTTTGCTTTTCAAATTTATGGTGATTTTTCTGGATATTCGGATATTGCTATTGGTACTTCAAGATTATTTGGTTTTAACCTTATGCAAAATTTTGCGTTCCCTTATTTTTCTAGAGACATCGCAGAGTTTTGGAGGCGATGGCATATTTCGCTTTCTACCTGGTTTAGAGATTATTTATACATACCCTTAGGAGGCTCTCGAGGTTCTAAAAAACAACAAATACGAAATGTTTTTATAATATTTTTAGTTAGCGGTTTTTGGCATGGCGCTAACTGGACTTTTATTATTTGGGGCGCTTTAAATGCTTTATACTTTATACCACTACTGCTAACCAATAATAATCGAAACCATATAGAAATTGTAGCACACGACAAAAGCTACCCTTCGCTAAAAGCTGTTTTAAAAATCTTATTAACCTTTGGTATCACCACACTTGCTTGGGTGTTTTTTAGAGCAGAAAGTGTAGCCCATGCATTACAATATCTATTTGGAATTTGCAGTCTTTCTTTATTTGCTATTCCAGAAATAAGACCAACCTATTTATTTATATTACTTGTGTTTTTTTTAATTATAGAATGGCTGGGAAGAACGAATAAATATGCTTTAGAAACATTATTTTGTCGTTATAAACGACCAATTAGAATCACTTTCTATTATTTTATTATGATACTCATTTTTTGGTTTAGTAAAAATGAACAAACGTTTATTTATTTTCAATTTTAAGCTATGAATTTATTTATAAAAAAAACGCTTACTTTTTGTTTATTCCTTTTGGTACTAATTTCCTTACGTTTTTGGATACTTCCATATTATTATGGAAATGATATTTATGCTTCAAAAATAGCTTATTTTGAAAAAACAAAAACACCTTTTAATACTGTTCTTTTTGGGTCCAGTAGACTTTATAGACAATTAAATCCTAGAATAATAGACTCCATAACAACAGACTATAATATTAAAACATTTAATTTTGCTTCTCCTGCTACGTTTTACCCAGAGTCTACTTATTTATATGAAAACTTTATTGAAGAAAACGATTCTAAAAAAATAAAGTATGCAATTATTGAATTACAGCATTTAGAACTATTTAAGAATAATGCAAAAACTATCAAGGGTAATTATTGGAACACTACTTCAAACATGTCACATTGCATAAGTTTAATTAATGATTCTCACTACTCTAAAAAGAAAAAGAATAGACTAAAAAAAACTATATTATTAAGCTTTATATATCGAGTTTTAGATTTTACTTCCATTAAAGATTTTTTTAAAACTAAGAACACATTTAATAATAATAATAATAATGGTTATTATTCTTTGCAGCAGGAAGTAGCTGATAAAACCAGTAACTTGGAAAGTATTTTAGAATATTATAAAAAATTTAATTTGGATATTTCAAATTACAAAAAACTTGTTCAAACAGCAAAACTAAGGGACAACCTAGATGTTTCAAAACTAACGGTAAACAATTCGCATTTAAAGCATCTTATTCAAATCATAAAACTATCTAAAGAAAAAGGAATAGACGTTATATATGTTTTACCTCCAAAGTTAAACTTAGAATATTACAAAGCACTTTTACCTATTGTGAACTTGTTACCAAAAAATAATATTATAGATTTATCTTCATACAAAGACCATACGAATCTTTATGGAAAAGACGCCTCTTTCGATTTTTATCATTTAAATAATAAAGGATCTAGACTTTTTTCGATTGTGGTTGGTGAAAAGTTATTAGCAAACTTAAACAAAGCTAAATAATCTTGTCATAAATTACTAAAAGCGCATCTGTTAACACTTTATTATCATAATTCTTAACTACAAAATCTCTACCATTATTTCCTAGTTCTACCTTTAAATCTGGTTTTAAAATTAGTTGTTCTATAGCAGTAACAAATCCGTTTATATCGTTTTCTGCAATTATATATCCTGTTTTATTTGGCAGTACACCATATTGCATACCTCCAACATCACTTACTATTACTGGTAAACACATTGCTTGTGCTTCTTGTATAACCAAACCTTGCGTTTCTGCGCGACCTGTATGTGCTTCATATCTTCCTGGTAATAAAAACATATCCGACAGTTGCATCTTTTGTTTTATTGCTTCTTGAGATAGTTGCCCATAAATAGAAACGTACTCCTTTAGCTTATTCTCTTTAATTGTTTCTTGCAATTGTGCTTTCATTGGGCCATCTCCTATAATATGTAAACGTACATTATGGTAACCAGCAAGTATTACTTGTTTTATAATTGCAACTGCTAAATCTGGTGCTTTTAAAGGAATTAGCCTGCCGCAAAAAACAATATCAAAAAAACCTGTATTTTCTTTTTCTTGCTCCTTTTTAAAATAGGAGGTATCTAATCCTACTGGTAATATATAACAGGGTTTATTATTGGTATTCACTTGTTTTAATACTCCTTCTAAATATGGCGTATTTACGGTAAATACATCTGCTTGATGAAACAAATCGTGGTATTTTTTTTTATACAATGGAAGCTTTTCTGGAGACAAATCATAACCATGAAAAGTATTAATAAGCTTTACAGAACTTGGTATAATACCAATGGCTTTTAATTTTGCAATTCGGTTTCCAGTCATTCCAAAATGCGTATGTATAATATCTACAGTATTTGGCACTAAAAACCATTGTGCTTCAAAAAAAAGTTTTAAGGTATAAGCTTCTTTTCCGTATTTAAAAAAATGGAGCGTTTTAAATAATAAGTTCCATTTAATACTAAAAAAATTTTCAAAAATCCAATTTAAAAAAACGATAAAACGTTTCCTCTTTAATGTTGGTGGAGAAATAAAATACTTTACCTTTTCTAATAAATTATATTTTTTTAAACTCTTATGAATTAATGCATTTTCTATTGCTACATACGCATACAAATCTACTTTGCAACCAGCATCTAACAATCCGTTAATTTGATTAACGATAAAGGTTTCGGAAACAGTAGGAAAGTATTTTACTACTATGGCTATATGTTTGTCTTGTTTGCTCAAAAAATCAATTTACGTACGCTTAGAGATTAAAATTTGTTTGGCAACCACGCTTTTATGGATTGTAAATTCTGTTTATAAGTAGCATAATTAAAAAGTTTATACTTACTATTGATTAGGTATTTTTTTGAAATTTCTTTTTTTTCAAAATTACCAATACACAAGTTCAGTATTTTTTTTGTAAAATATATTGGAACATGCTGAAACACCTCCTTTTTAAAATCTAGTGCTGTTCGCTCTTTTCCTTTTAAAAGGTCTTGATACGGCCATAAAATATGATTCGAATATACCATTGCTTTTCGTAAACGAGATAAATAGTTTAGGTTTAATCTTCCATCTGTCATAAAATGTTTAAAATACAAACGTTCGTCATACCAAATTTTATATCCTAATAAACGTAATGCATAACTATATTCTGTATCTCCTCCAGAACTTAAACTATCTCCTTTTCTACAGCTTAACAAATGGTTAAAACCTAATGTTTTTAACTGCAGCCAATGCGATTTACGTAAAACCATTCCTGCACCATACAAACATCCTTTTTGGTTTGTTATATCGCCACTTTGTTTGCCTTGTTTAGATACTGCGAAATATTTGGAATAGGTACTAAACCAGGCTGGTTTTTCCAACTCAAAAACAGCATCACACCAACCTCCTAATGCACCAATACTGGTGTTTTCTGTCATTATTTGATAAGCAGTTTCTACATAGATATCACATAACCAGTTATCATCGTCGCACACCAAAATATATTCGTACTGTGCTTTTTCGTAGCCTAAATCTTGTGCGTACGATTTTCCAGGAATTGGCTGTATAAAAGAATAATATTCTATTTGAGAAGCTCCATGCGTTTTCCACCAAGTATCTGCATATTCTTTTGTGTCATCTGTAGATGCATTATCTACAAAAATAATTTCGCAAGGAACCGTAATTTTTTGTGCAGCGATGTGCTGCAATGTTTGCTCTAGTCTTTTTTTACCATTGTAGGTACAAAGTACGATAGAAATTCCTTTAACCATTCTGTATTTTTTTTAGAGCAATTCTAGTTTTATAATAAAAGTAAGTATGCGTTAAAAACATTTTTTTTACTTCTATTTGGTTTTTTAAAAACAAACCTTTATTGGGTTCTAATTTATTTAATGCCTTGCTTTTAGTATAAATATAAACCAAAGACTTCTTTATTTTATTAAGCATAAATTTAAAGGTCACCTTTTTATTTTTTAAAGCATCTAAGTATATATGTAATACAAAATTAGACCAATACATAGAGGTTCTTAATTTTAACAAATATTCCCATTGCATTCTATTTTTAGGCATAAAATGATGAAAAAACAAAGCATCCTGAAACATCACTTTTACATTAATTAGTTTTAAGCCATAAATTAACTCTACGTCTCCACCACTAGATAATTGTTTTCCTTTTCTGTCGGTAAGAATGTTTTTAAAACCTTTTTGTTTTAAACTTTTAATTGTGCTTTTACGCAATGCCATACCTGCACCATAAATATACTGATTGGTGTTATTTATACAGCCCGTTTCTGTTGCTGGTTTACCAACCGCAAAATTACCAGCAAAAGCATCAAACCATTCTGGTTTATCAGCTTCAAAAACGGCTTCACACCAACCTCCTACCGCTCCTATTTCTGGATTTATTTGGAAGGTATTAAAAACTATTTTTACATAATCGTTTTGCAACCAATTATCGTCATCACAAAATAGAAAAACATTATAATTCGCTACAGCCATGCCTTTTTCTCTTGCAAACGACAAACCTGGATTCTTTTCGTTTACCACCGTTAAAGGAACAGGATCTCCAAGTTTTTTCCATATAGAAATAGCTTCTTTAGCTGTTGCATCTGAAGAGTTATTATTTACTAAAATAATTTCCCAAGAAACCGTATTCTCTACGTTTTGGTGTGCTAGATGCTTTAAGGTTTCTGGCAACCTATTTACACTATTATAGCAACAAAGTATTACACTTACACCATTTACTGCTTCGTCCATCTCTTTTTAAAAGCTTTAATTTGTGAAGCATTATAAAAGGTCTTCATATATTTTGAAGTATATATTGTATCTAATTTTTTATCGGGAATACTTAACGCGCTTTTAATCTTTTTATTAAGCGCTCCAGATGCTCTAGAAGAGGTTATATTTTCTTGATGTAAGACGTAATTATCTTTTCCTAAAAACACATTCATTGCTTCATTATACACCGTATTTAATTGCTCTAATTGCAGGATTAATATTGGTATATTATTCGATGTATAGGTTTGAAATCCTGTTTCTGTATTAAATGTTTCCTCAAAAACATTACATCCTGTAAATTCTAAAAAATCGGTTTCAAACCAATTTTCAGAATATGAAAAATCGTTATTATTTAAATAATCTAGAATGCTTTCTGCAGATACTTTAGTG
Source organism: Oceanihabitans sp. 2_MG-2023 (assembly GCF_030547245.1). Taxonomy (GTDB): domain Bacteria; phylum Bacteroidota; class Bacteroidia; order Flavobacteriales; family Flavobacteriaceae; genus Oceanihabitans. The sequence goes on along the minus strand of NZ_JAUOQT010000005.1, from coordinate 141,273 downwards.
ATATCGTCTACATTAAATATATGTTGCCATGCTTGAAAAATTCCAGATATATCTCTTGCTATAGGATCTCTTGTAAGGGATATAATTTTTATATTCCATTGTTTTTTCTTGAATAATTTAAATAACCTATTAGCTGTTTTTATATTGTTTTGAAAAATTTCATGATCGTTTTTAAGCTTATTTAACCAAGTATCTCCTAAAAAGTGTACATGATGAATTTCTTTATACGGAAATTTCTTTTTTAAAGAATAATAAACCGAAGACGAACCAACTTTACTAAGCGTATAGACTAAAATTAAATCTTTATCTAGACCTAATTTTGTATAGTATTGTTTTCTAACAAAATGATATGGTTTTTTTAGGGCTTTTTTTAAAAAACTGGTTGGATTCTTCATTTAAATTTTTGAGCATTTAATTTATAATGCTAATATGAAAATATTTAATTAGTCTAATTGTATATAGCGAAGATACATAATATAGGCTTTCCGTAAAAAAGGTTTATTTGGAAACTTTAATTTCGAAATATTTATTTGAGTACTTCTTTTTTTGGCGATTACAACTTCTTGTTCTTTTTTATTTAAAAAAGGGTAGATTATTGTATAAAATTTTAAAAAATTTTGTTTTACTTTCAATTTATCTATACCAGAATATGCGCCTTTTTCATGTTTTCTATACACACTCATTACTTGGTTTATGCACATTATATCTGCCTCTTTAGAAAGTAATTTGTATAAGCTTAAATCACCAAAAGGGACTCTATAAAACCATTTTGGAAACTCCAATTTTTCTGGCTTTCTAAATACAACACTTGCTGTTGTAATAAAATTATAATGTTTTAATAATTCTATAAACTGAAATTTTTTTTCTTGATATGGCTCAGGAATAGGATGGATATATTTGGCATCCCTTTTTAAAACATTAGCTCTATGAAAACAAATATTGATCTCTTTATTAGTGTTTAAAAAATCTACTTGCTTTTTAAGTTTTAAAGGATCTGTCCAATAATCATCTCCTTCACATAGCGCAATAAATTTTCCTTTACATTGTTGTAATGCAAAAGCAAAATTTGGCATCATGCCTAAATTATTTTCGTGATTAAAATATTTTATTAGATTACTTTTAGGATGTTGTTTAATTATTTCAGAAATTTTTTCATCTGTATTGTCTGTAGAACAATCATTTGCTATAATTAATTCTATATTAAAATCAACTTCCTGATTTAAAACACCTTGAATCGCTTGAATAATATATTGTTCCTGATTATAAACAATCATACAAATACTCACAACTGGTAAATTGCTCATATCTAATTAAACATTTTTTTTATTACAGCTGGCACACCCGCTACCATACAGTTGTTAGGAACATTTTTTGTTACAACAGCTCCTGCTGCAACGACAACGCCTTTACCTATTTTAACACCATTTAAAATAGTTGCTCCACTACCAATCTGAGAAAAATCACCAATTTCACAATGCCCTAAAAGCACAGCATTTGGTGAAACTTCAACATAGTCCCCAATCGTAACATCATGTGTAATTAAAGCATTGAAATATATAATAACTCCTTCACCTATAGTAACATCATTAGATATCACACTTTGACATAAAATATTACAACCTTTACCAATGATCACATTATGCCTTCCTATTTCTGCTTTAGCACTAATTGTAGAAACTAATTCGCCTCCTAGTTCCTTAAATTTTACAGCTAGTTTATTTCTTAAATATGGATTTCCAATTCCAATAGTAAAAGTATTATTCGTGTTTTTAAAATACGTACTCACTTCTAAATATGATTTTAAGATTGGGTATGTATTATATAGTAAATCTGGTCCATTTTGTGTGACATTATCAAAAAAAATCAAATCCTTTAATGGTATAATTTCTTGATGGTATAGAACTTCTAATACTTCTTTTGCAAATCCTTTAGCTCCTATTACTATCATAAATTTGTTTGTATTACATTAATAATAGTTTCTAAATCTTTCTCTTGTAAACCTACAAATAATGGCAAACAAATAATTCTTGAAGCGATACTTTCTGAAATGGGCATAGACTCACTATTAACATATGGAAGCGTATTTAAAGAAGGGAAAAAATAACGTCTCGGAAAAACTGAATGATTATTTAACGCTTCTATTACTTTTAATAATTGGGTTTCGCTTTCAAAAATTACTGGAAAATAACTATAATTCCATTTGGTATGCTCCCTTATTCTAAGTACTTGTAAACTTGAATTTTTAAATGCTTTATTGTAAACATCTACTACTTTTTTTCTTGAATTAATTATTGTTTCCATATAAGGTAAAACAGCCAAACCCATTGCTGCTTGAGGCTCACTCATTTTAGCATTTACACCCAAACTATGAAAGTTCTCGGGACCATCATGACCAAAATTATGGTGTGAATACATTTTCTTAAAATAGGTTTCTTTACAAAACAAAGCACCACCTTCTCCGGTATGAAATAATTTTGTAGCGTGAAAACTACAAGTACTTACATCTCCCAAATTAAATATAGATTCTCCTTTGTATTGCATACCAAAACAATGCGCTGCATCGTAAATAACTTTTAAGTTGTGTTTAAATGCTATTTTTTCTATGGCTTCCACATGGCATGGATTGCCAAAAACATGGGTTGCTAGTATCCCTGAAGTATTTGGTGTAATTGCTGCTTCAATTTTGGATTCGTCTATTGTTAAATACTCGGGATGAATATCTACAAAAATTGGTGTGCAATTTTCCCAAACAATACTAGAGGTTGTAGCTACATAACTAAAAGGAGTCGTAATAATTTCACCTTTTAGTCCCAAAGCTTTTATGGCTATTTGTAATGGCAATGTGCCATTAGTCATTGCTATAATATTTGGTGTATTTAAATACTGTTTTAGGGATGCTTCTAATTCTTTCACTAAAACACCTCTGTTAGTCATCCAACCTGTTTGCCAAGCACGATGCAAAATATCTTGATACTCTTTTTGTGGTGGTAAAAATGTTTTGGTTACATGAATCATAAAATGGTTGTTTTATTCTCCCATGGAAAATCTTCTCTACTTTGCGGTTTATTTAAAAACGCACATAATTTACCATAATCTGAAGCATTAGAAATATTTATGGTTAATAATTTTTCTGGACGACTTTCAAAATAGGCTTTTACACTTTGGTTATGGTTTGTATAGGCTTCTATTAAAGTTTCTTTATGATAAGGGTTGGTTTCTACAATTTCACCATATACAAATCGCATATAATCGTAAGCAAACCCCTTATATCTATAGTTTCCATTTTTTAATTGCTCTGTTGTTGGTGCTTTAACACCGTTTGACCATAATTTGGAATGGTATTTAACAATCGATTTATACCATTGTTCTGCACTATCTCTTTCTGTTAATATAAATTTTGCGTTTTTAAAATACCTATCTAAAAACAGGTAGGTATAAGGTAGAGAGTAAGGTACGTCTTGAAAAGCTGTAGCTGTTTTTGATAGTTTGATAATATCTTTAAAATCTCTATGATACCAACTTTTTATTAAAGTTTCTCCTATAGTTTGGTCACCAATATTATAACCAAAACCTTTTAAAACAGCTTCTAAAGATGTGGTTCCTGTTTTATTAAATCCTATACAAAAAACCTTAGCTTCGTTTTTATTTATTATTTTTTTTAACCCTTCCATATAAACTTAGGTTTAAAATAACCTGGAGATTTTCCCATCCAATCTCCTAAATTCTTTTCTTCTTGTATGATTGAAAAATTAATGACATCTTTTTCATGAAACAATGGTTTTTTTGTGTCTGTTACCATCATATCTACATAGAAAACACCTTCATTAAAAAAATGGGAAGGTATTTGCATTTCCAGTTTTTTATTTCCTTTAAAGTTAAGTGTTTTTTCTCCTAATTCGGAATTAGTAACCAGAACGATTTCACCTGCTTCATTTTTAATCATAAATACAACTGTTATGTAACTAGTATCAAATTTTTCTATTTCTGTTTGAAAAAGAATGACATCTTCTCTAGTAATTGGTGCATTAAAATCTTTTATTTTAGCCTTTACCCCTATATGCTTTACTAAGCATTTTTCTGTATCAAAATTAGAAGAATCAAAATAACGAATACAACTAGATCCTTTTTGATTATCTGCAGTTAAATAAAACTGTATTGCTTGGTCTGTATTGCCTTCAAAAACGGAAGTTCCATTTTCTAACACAATAGCTCTTGTGCATAAACTTTTTACTGCAGCCATATTATGACTAACAAACAAAACAGTTCTACCATCCCCTTTACTTATATCTTGCATTTTACCTATAGCTTTTTTTTGAAATTCGGCATCTCCAACGGCCAAAACCTCATCAATCACTAAAATATCAGGTTCTAAAAAGGCCGCAACGGCAAAGGCCAAGCGCACACGCATACCAGAACTATAGCGTTTTACAGGTGTATCTACATAACGAGCACAACCAGAAAATTCGATAATTTCTTCTTCTTTGGCTTTTATTTCGGCTTTATTCATTCCTAAAATAGCACCATTTAGATATATATTTTCTCGTCCTGTTAGTTCTGGATGAAAACCAGTTCCTACTTCCAATAAAGAAGCAATTCGTCCTTTTGTTTTTATCTCTCCTGTTGTTGGAGCAGTAACTCTTGATAGAATTTTTAGTAGTGTTGATTTTCCTGCTCCATTTTTCCCTATAATACCTAAAACCTCACCTTCCTTAACCTTAAAGTTAATGTCTTGTAACGCCCAAACATAATCACTATCTGCTTTAATGCTTCTATCGTTGAGAGCTCCTACTTTTAAAAACGGATCTTCTTTACCTCTAACACGATGCCACCAACGATTTAAATCATGACTTAATGTCCCTGTACCTACAAGGCCTAGTCGGTACTGTTTACTTATATTTTCAGCTTTTAAAATGACACTCATTCTTTATTATTTTTGTGAGTTGCAAATTGTGAGGTGTGAAACTACTAATCACTTTTCACTTTTCACTTCTCCCATTTTCACTATTCACTATTCACTATTCACTAACTAAACCGTATCTATGAATGTTTTTTCTGTTCGGTTAAAAATAATAATACCAAAAAACAAAATTAAAAAGGTCATAACTATTGTATATAATATACCAAACCAACTAAATGTTCCTGTCCCTAAAAGCATAAAACGTGCTGTTTCAATAATATAAGCTAGTGGATTATACTCTACAAGCCAAGCTATTCTAGGTAGTTTTTCACGCATTAAAGCTAAAGGATACATTACAGCAGAAATATACATTAATAGTTGTAAACCAAAACCAACTAAAAACTTTAAGTCTCGATATTTAGTTACCAAGCTAGAGATAATCATTCCTATTCCTAGACCAAATAACCCCATAAGAATTACTAATAAAGGAAAAAACACAATACTAGAATCGAAGTGTATTGCTGCGTCGTTAAAATAATAATATATATAAAAAACAATAAAAATTATTAATTGAATTCCAAACTTCACTAAATTAGAGATAATAACAGAAAGAGGTACAATAATTCGTGGAAAATATACTTTTCCAAAAATACCTGCATTGCTTTTAAATGTATCGGAAGTAGCATTTAAACAGGAATTAAAATAACCCCAAATAGAAATTCCAGCTAGATTGAACAAAAATGGAGGAACTGTTCCTGTTTCAATATTAGCAACTTTATTAAATATTAATGTAAATGTAATAGCTGTAAATAGTGGCTGAATAAGATACCATAAAGGCCCCAATATCGTTTGCTTATATACGGTAATTACATCTCGTTTTACAAATAGCACTAACAAATCTCTATAACGCCAAATTTCTTTAAAATTGAAATCTATTAATTTACGCTTAGACGAAATGGTATAGAGCCATTTATCATCATTTAATTTACCCAATGTCTATTTTTTTTGATTAGGGCTAATATAAGAAATCGATAAGTTTTTTAAGAAAAGAATTAAAATTATCTAACTGCATTAATAGATTCCTTTTTATTTCTCGTGGCATCAGTATTAGTCAATACTAACCAAAGTATTTATAAGCCTTAGTTAAAACCTACAACAAACTACAATACAGCCCCTTAAGACTTTTCACTTCTTTGTTAATATTGAAGTTTTTATGACTATAAAGAATTGCTTCTTTTGAAAACTCTTTATATATTTTAGGATGTTTCCATAAATAAATAAGATGCGATGCTGCTGATGCTATATCATTAGGTGAAACACAAAATCCTGTTTTAGCATCTAAAACAACCTCTGGTAAACCATCACTATTAGAAACAACGGCAGGAAGTCCCTGAGCTTGAGCTTCAATAACAGACATTCCTAAAGATTCGGAATGACTTAATTGTAAATAGAAATCATTTGCAATTAAACGTTTTTTGAGTTCCTTATTACGCACACTACCAAAGTAGGTTACACAATCGCTTAAATTATATTTATCTATTAAATAGTAAACCTGACCTGTATCTGCTCCTCCTCCATAAATCTCATATTGCACCGGTATTTGTTGTTCTTTTAAAAGTTTAACAACCCTTAAATTGCCTTCTATATTTTTTTCCCAACACATCCTATAAGCCGAGACTACTTTTAAAATAGTAGTTTCTGTTTTTTTTTCGGAAACAGGAAAAGCTTCACCAAAAGATATTGGAATAACATGAATATTATTTAATGGTATTTTCCATTTTGTGTGCAAATATTCTTTTTGATGAATACTCATAACTACAAATGCATCTATTAATTTGCCATAGTGAGTATAAAAATCTTGCCATTTTTTTATATACCAAGGTTTTACATAAGTATCTCCTCCGCGAAGCGTAATAACAATTTTTGGCCTATTCTCTTTTGGTAATTGCAATATATTATACACCTTAGAGAACATATAAGATTGTTGAATATGAATAATATCAACCTTTTGTTTTAAGCTTATAATTTCTAAATAATTTAATTTTGACCGATTTGTTAAAGCATATAGTTTTTCTTTAAATCTTCTTTCTCTATAAGACGGAATAATGATATCTGCAGTTGTGGAAGACTTATTAAAAGCTACCACAGATACATCTAACATTTTATTTTGCTTTAAAGCTTCTATTACAGGAGGTATGTATGGTTGATATTGTTCACCATACGTTTCAAAAAGCTGAAATGTTTTAATTTTATTCAAAAATAAGCTTGTATTAAATAATCCAAGAATAGCATCTAAGCATAAATGGTAATTTAATGTCTTCTACTCGCCAAAGACACATCGATTTATCTGCATATTTCATTTCCTTTTTAAAATACTTTTCATCAATAATATGTAATGGTTCTCCTAAAAAAAATGGTGCAGCTTCTAAGTTTAATTTCCGCCATTCACCAGTTAAAATATCTTTATTTTTTTCTGTTTTTACAAATGAGGTTAGTAAAACATATTTACTTTTACTACTCTTTATATTTTTTAAAGCTTTATAAATATCCTTATAGGATAAATGTACTAAACAATCTCTACAAAAAACTAAATCTACTTGCGGCAATTGACTAGTAATTAAATCTAAATCTGCAAATGTGATATTACTTTTAGAAAATTGTTCCTTATTTTTTAATATGAGAGAAGATACAATATCACCTCCCGTATAATTAACACCATGAAGATCTACTTCTTTCATCCAATTAAAATCTCCACATGGAATATCTAATATGGATTTTATTTTCTTTTCTTTAATTATTTCCTCTAGTCCATTTCTTAAATCAATAGTTACTGACAACTCTGAACCATCACCAGAAACACTTTCTACACTACTCCAATGGTTTGAATCTTTTATATTAGTAAAAACCTCTTTTGCGGATTGTTTTTTTTTCTTTGAAGCTTTACGTTTTAATTTAATGAAATCGACAAGAACTTCTGGCAGGTGTTTTATTATAAAATTTTTCATTATAGCACAAAGTTAACATCTTTAATCTTTCGAAAATTAATTACACCCATAGTTTGTTTGTTTTTTTAGAAACAATTGATTTCATATGATGATTTATATTTTTAATGTTGTAGTAAAAAAAAACTTAGTTATCTGAAATGATTTTCTAATGTAACCATTTCTAATACAGTTAAAATATATTTTAAGATATAACTTTATAGCCTGTAAGTAAGCATTTGAATCCCACAATAATTTCATTAAACTTTTACTGGCGCTAAAATATTTTTTAAATAAAGTATTTTTTACTTTTTTGTTTCCTTTAGATTTAAAATATTTAAATTGATAATAGAATGTTTTATTTTTTTCTTTAATTCTTTTTGATTCTTGCATAGCACTCCAGACACCTCCAGCGTGTATTCTATATACCCCATTTTTTAATTCGCTTTGAAATTTTGAACCACCGTACTCACCAAGCATAGATACTAACAAAGTATCTCCATTTATACATTTCAAAAAACTTTCTGGAAATTCTTTTATTACATTTCTAAAACACATAGACAATGTAACTATATGTCTTCCTATCATAAGTTCTTCGCCTGTAAAATCTAATTGCCTATTAGCTTCTAACAGAGAGTCATTTATAACCAGTCCGTTTTCATCTAAAACACTAGCATTATGGCAAGACAAAACATAATCTGTATTATGTTCTAAAAAATCAAATTGTTTTTGTAATTTCAATTCATCTACCCAATAATCATCACCTTCTAAAAGAGCAATATATTTCCCTTGGCATTTATTTAAAGCAAATGCAAAATTGGCCATCACTCCTTTATTTTTCAAATGTCTATAATATACTATACAATCTCCTTTATTATTAGAATTTTGAATCTCTTCAACAACTCGTTTTGTGTTATCTGGAGAGCAATCATCAGCAATAATTAATTCAAAATCAAAATTAGTATGTTGCATTAATACACTTTCAATAGCTTGTTTAATAAAAGCTTCATGACCATAAGTTATCATACAAATACTAACGACAGGATTCTTACTTTTACTCAATTTTTTTTAATGTTTTAATATTTTTTAATAACAGATAAGCCATGTAAAAACAATTCGATAAACACTTACCCTACAACAAGTATAAACTACCTGTCTGAATTTTTATTAATCCATGTCTGTTCTAATTTTTCTAATTTGAACTTCATTTTAGCCTAATAATAACCCTATAATTTTCAAAGTTAAACTTATTTATGAAATAGTAAATCTTCTATAATATAAAGACATTAAAAGTTTAAAAGTACTTAGCTAATGTAAATGTTAAAAAGTGTTATCATATCAAAACATACTATTTATTAAAAGCATCCCAAGTAATTCTCAACCCTTCACCAACAGTAAATTGCGGTGCATACCCCAAGAATTTTTCAGCTTTAGAAATATCTGCTAAAGAATCTCTAACATCGCCTTGACGTGTAGGTCCATGTATCGCTTTTAGTTTCTTATTTGCTGCTTGGTTTAGAGAATTCCATAAGTAATTAACACTTATACGATCGCCACAAGCAATATTAAATACCTGATTAGCTGCTTCCTTTGAAGCAAACATCCCTTTTACATTGGCTTGTACTGCATTATCTACAAAAGTAAAATCTCTGGTTTGTTCGCCATCGCCATGAATATTTGGTGCTTTATTATCTTTAAGTGCTTGCATAAATAATGGTATTACTGCTGCATAAGCGCCATTTGGACTTTGTTTTGGTCCGAAAATATTAAAATAGCGAAAACCAATAACATCGGTATTATAGGTTTTACCAAAAACATCAGCATACAGCTCATTAACGTACTTAGTTACCGCATAAGGTGATAGTGGACTGCCAATATTTTCTTCTACTTTTGGTAATGCTTTACTATCTCCATAGGTAGAACTAGATGCTGCATACACCATTCGCTTAACGGTTTTGCTTTCTTTTACAGCGATAAGCATGTTTAAAAACCCACTAATATTAACAGCGTTGGTTGTTACTGGGTCGTTTATAGAACGCGGTACAGAACCTAATGCAGCTTGATGCGAAACATAGTCTATATTCAACATCGCCTTTTTACAGGTTTCTAAATCTCGAATATCCCCTTCTAGTAATTCGAAAGCAGGATTATCTTCAAATTCACTTAAATTTTCTCTATATCCATTAGAAAAATTATCCAGTACTCGAACTTTTTTTGCTCCAAACTTCAACAAATATTCAACAAGGTTAGAGCCTATAAAGCCTGCTCCTCCTGTTACTAGAAAACTGAAATTAGCTAAATCTTGTTTGTGATATGGTTTTGTATACATAATTTTTAAATTTATAGGCCATTACGAGGAGTGCAGCGTTCCAGCAATCTGTTAATTATTTATTGGATGCTTCATGAGATTGCTTCACTGCGTTCGCCATGCCCCAATATTATAACTTTTGTTTGCTGTACTTTGATTTTCGAAACGCGGCATCTAAAAAACGTTAAAGCCTACCATTTACCATTTCCTTAGGTAATAAGGACTTCACATCAAAAATAACACCTATAGGCGATTTTAATTTTTCGATATCTATTTTAAGAAATTCGTTATGACTTACTGCTAAAATAATAGCATCATAATTATCGCTTATTTCAGTTTTAGAACATAATAAATCAAAACCGTATTCATGCTTTACTTCTTCTGAAGAAGCCCAAGGATCAAAAACATCTACATCTACGTGATAGGTTTCTAATTCTTTAATAATGTCTATTACTCTAGAGTTTCTAATGTCTGGACAATTTTCTTTAAAGGTAATTCCTAAAACCAATGCTTTAGCACCTTTAATGGTAGCACCTTTATTAATCATTAACTTTACCGTTTCTTGCGCTACATAGCTTCCCATGCTATCATTCATTTTACGTCCTGCTAAAATAATTTCAGGGTTGTAACCAGACTCTATTGCTTTTTGAGCTAAGTAATACGGATCTACTCCTATACAGTGCCCTCCAACTAATCCTGGCGTAAAATTAATGAAGTTCCATTTGGTTCCTGCAGCTTCTAAAACTGCTTTAGTATCTATATCTAATATTCTAAAAATTTTAGATAATTCATTTACAAAAGCAATATTAATATCGCGTTGTGAGTTTTCTATAACTTTTGCAGCTTCAGCAACTTTTATTGATGAAGCTTTGTGTGTTCCCGCCGTTATAATTGACTTATACAAATCGTCTATAACAGTTGCTATTTCTGGTGTAGAACCAGAAGTAACTTTTAATATTTTGGTTACGGTATGTTTTTTATCTCCAGGGTTAATTCGTTCTGGCGAATAACCAGCAAAAAAATCTGTATTAAATTTTAATCCAGATTGCTCCTCTAAAATAGGGACACAAATATCTTCGGTAACACCAGGGTAAACTGTAGATTCATAAATAACGATATCGCCTTTTTTTAAAACTTTCGCAACCGTTTCACTGGCTTTTATTAAAGGAGTAAAAACGGGTTTATTTAAACTATCTGTTGGTGTAGGAACAGTGATAATAAACACATTAGAAGCTGCTAAGTCTTCTGGCGTATTGGTTATATACAGCCCTTTTTGAGTAGTGTTAGTGTCTACCAGCACTTTTTGTAACTCTTCGGATTCGACCTCTAAAGTTTTATCTATTCCTTGTTGTAATTCTGTTACACGAAGCGTATTAATATCAAATCCTATTACTGGATATTTTTTTGCAAATTCGGAAGCTAATGGCAAGCCAACATAGCCTAAACCAATAACGGTTATCTTATGCATTTTCATTATGTATTTTATTGATTAATAGCGGTAACGAATATATTAAATACTTTTAATAAATGCTTTAACTTTTTTAAATAATGACTTATTAGAGTCTTCATGGTAGGCATTTCCGTAAACCCCGTAACCATAGCCGTAACCATAGCCATAACCATATCCATAATTATGGTTGGTTTTATGTTTGTAAAAGTTAAGTACAATACTAATATTCTTGACTTCTCCTGCTCTATATTTTGCATTAATTAATTGCAACATCCCTTTTTTAGTATAGTCTAAACGTACCATAAAAATAGAAGCATCTGCATATTGTACCAATTCTAAAGCATCGGTTACTAAACCTAAAGGAGGTGTATCGAGTACAATCATGTCATACTTCTTTCTTAGTTCTTGAATCAATGGCGCCATTTTATCACTCATTAAAAGCTCTGAAGGATTTGGCGGTATTGGCCCTGAGGTAACTACATCTAAATTTTCGATATTGGTATTGTTAACCACTTCATCAAAAGTACTATCCCCTATAAAATAATTTACTATTCCGACTTCATTAGTCAAATTAAAATCATCAAATATTTTTGGTTTCCGTAAATCTAATCCTAATAAAATAGTTTTCTTTCCAGACAATGCATATACCGTAGCAATATTTATAGAACAAAAAGTTTTTCCTTCCCCACTCACCGATGAGGTAACCATTATAGTCTTACCTCCTTCTTTTTCATCCTTTAGCTTATTTTTGTAAAAAAACTGCAAACTAGAACGTATAGCTCTAAAAGACTCGGCAACAGCCGATTTAGGTTTTTCGAAAACTACTAAATTATTATGATATTTATATTTACCTATTAACCCAAGAATTGGAATACTTGATAATTGTTCTACCTCATCTGACCCGTGTATGGTATTATCTAAAAGAAAAATAATGAAAATTAGAAATAAAGGAATAAAGAAACCTAACATAAGGCCCATCATATAATTTAAAGACTTATTTGGTCCTATCTTTCCTCCTCCAATATCTTTTGCCTCATCTACTATTGTGATATCCGAAATATTAGCTGCTTTAACAATAGCTGCTTCACTACGTTTGTTCATATACACATCGTAAGCTTCTTGGCTAATGTCTAATTTTCGTTGAATTTTCAAGTACTCTTGTTGATCTTCTGGAAGCCCACTCAACTTTGCATCCATATTAGCAATATTCCTATTAATGGTATTCAGTTGAGTATTAATAGTACTAATAGTAGACTTTATAGTTTCTAACAATACATTTTTTTCGGCATCGATTTGCCTGTCAATATTTTTAAATATTTCCGATTCCTCACGAGTGGTATATTCTAAACTCCTTCTTTCTATCGCTAAATTGGTGATTTTACCAACACTGCTTAAAATATTCCCTTCAGAAATTCCCACCGAAGTAGGAGCTGCTATATTGGTGTAGTCTGTTTTGGTTCTTAAATAAGTTTCTAGTCTATTTAAATAATTAAGTTTTGTTTGTTCTACCTCTTTTTGGCTTTCAAAACCTTTTAATCTAGACGAGATATCGGTCATTTCTGCTCCAACATCAAACACCCTATTTTTTTTTCTAAAGGCATTCATTTCTTTTGTAAAATCCTTCAAACTAGTATCTACTTCAGCTAAACTACTATCAATAAACTTAATAGTATTGGTTGCATATAAGTTTTTACGCTCTAACTCGGTTCTACTTAAAATGGCTGCTGTAGTATTTAAATAATCTACAATTTTTGCTTTATTAGTTCCTGCTAGTGAAAGTCTTAAAACTGGAGAATTGGTTTTATTAAAAGCTCCAACTCCTACACGGCTTTTATAAGAATTCACTACTGCATCAAAATTCTTAAACAAGATATAAAATTCGGTTTGAGGTTTAACTTTTCTATCTTTTCTAAGCAGAATCGTTCCACTAAAAAAAGGCAATGCAATAGGTTCTCCTATAGCGTATTGCTTTGTAAAAGAGCCAGAAGGTGTTGTTATAGAAACAAACTCCTTAGTATCATAACGTTGCCCTCTTGCTGAAGTTCCTTCAAACTCTGTGAAAATTTCAAATGCTGTATCACTAACAAAACGCACACCTATGTATCTACCATGTGCTTGAGGCTTAGTGAGGTCTAATGCTACAAAAAAAGGTGCCTGTTTGTAAATATCAATTTTTCGATACTTCCCTTCTACTAAGTAATCCATATAAAACTGAAGGGAATCTACTACCTTTTCATTATGTGTCCTAGTTTGCAATGTCGTAATCGTTTTCCCCATCTTACCAGAAACTCCTCCCCAGTTAAAAGAAATACTAGTATTGGCAGTAAAAAAAGGGTTTTGATCATTTTCTACACTTATTAAAGAATCTAACTTATAAACATTTTGCTTTCTAACATTAAGTAAATACGCTATAATTAATGCAGCACCAATACAAAGAAGAACAAACTTCCATAAATTAATAACTTTAAACAGGAAGCCTTTAAAGTCAAAAGCAACATGATTAGATTCTAAATTTTCTATATCATCAAATTCGTTGTAGGCCATAACTTATATACGTTGAAATAATAAAACGGTAGTTGTAATTAATGATAAAACAGTGGCAACTGCTCCTATATTTTGCAATACATTGGTTCCAGTACCCCAAGCTTTCTGTTTTAATGGTTTTACATAAATCATATCATTGGGTTGAATATAATAATAAGGAGAATCCATAACGTTTATATCTGTTAAGTCAAGATGATGAATTTTTTGTCCTTGTGGATATTGCCTAATTATTAAAACATCTTTCTTGTCTCCAGTTACAGGTATATCACCAGAATTAGCAATTGCTTCTAGAATATTAACACGTTCTTGAAATAACACTTTAGTACCCGTACTCCCTATTTCTCCCGTAGTTACATATTTTAAACCGGTAAGTTTTACGGTCACAAAAATATTAGCCGTTTCTTTAAATTCTTCTGCTAATAACTTCTCTTCGATCATTTGCTCTATCTCTTCTGTAGTATACCCTAAAACATTCATTTTACCTAAAGTAGGAATTCGTATATTACCATGTACATCTACAGTAAAACCATCAAAATAAGAGCGTTCAACACTACCAGCATTTAAATCGGCTTCCCCTATTGGGTTAAAGATCTGTACGTTTTCTTGATCTAAAGCTTTTACCCGAATATTTAGTATGTCGTTAATTTGAATACGATATGGTTTTTGCTTTTCTACTATAGTTTGTAATGAATCTATGGTAGATTCCTTTTCTTGTATGTATAACGTATCTTTATGAGGAATACAAGAGCTAGCAAATACAGTAAGAATAAAAGAAAGAGCGAAAAATAATTTCTTCATTTTTGAAGTTTAATGTTACGTAACAAATATAAGTTTTCAATAGGAATATAAAAACTTATAGAACTTTTTTTGGTTTTTTGTACGTTATTTGTAAAAAACACAAAATTTGAATTACCTAAACGTAGAAAACATATCGAAATCGTATGGAGAATTAACACTCTTCCAAGACATTTCATTTAGTATTCATAAAGATCAAAAAGTAGCATTTGTAGCTAAAAACGGTACCGGAAAAACGTCCATTCTAAATATTTTAGCGAAACTGGATGAGCCAGATGCTGGTCAAGTAATTTTCAGAAAAGATATTGTCGTTTCCTTTTTACCTCAAGAACCTAATTTAGACCAAAACCTTAGCATTGAAGAAACTATTTTTAGTTCGGATAATGAAATTTTAAAAGTCATTAAAGCTTATGAAGAAGCGCTATTAAATCCAGAAGATACCGAAGCATATCAAAAAGCTTTTGAAAACATGGACAGGCATAATGCTTGGGATTTTGAAACGCAATACAAACAAATACTTTTTAAACTAAATCTAGAAGACCTAAACCAAAAAGTAAACGCGCTTTCTGGTGGACAAAAAAAACGGCTTTCTTTAGCCAATGCATTAATTAACAAACCCGATTTACTTATTTTAGATGAGCCTACCAACCATTTAGATTTAGAAATGATTGAGTGGCTAGAAACCTTTTTTGCTAAAGAAAACATCACCCTTTTTATGGTGACGCACGATCGTTATTTTTTAGAACGTGTTTGCAATGAAATTATAGAATTAGACCAAGGCGAATTATTTTCATATAAAGGAAACTATTCGTACTATCTTGAAAAAAGAGAGGAACGTATAAACATAGAAACCGTAGAAACTGGGAAAGCAAAACAACTCTATAAAAAAGAACTTACCTGGATGCGAAGACAGCCAAAGGCAAGAACTACAAAATCGAAATCTAGAATAGACGATTTTACCGAAATAAAACACAGAGCACACCAACGCAGAAACGACCATGAAATGCAGCTAGAGCTAAATATGGAACGGCTTGGAAGCAAAATTATTGAGCTTCACAAAATATCAAAATCCTTTAAAAACAAAACTATTCTCAATCAATTTGAATACAACTTTCAAAAAGGAGAGCGTGCAGGAATTATTGGTAAAAACGGAACAGGAAAATCTACATTCCTGAACATACTAACACAAACAATACAACCAGATTCTGGTAAAATTACCATCGGTGAAACCGTGAAATTTGGCTATTACACCCAAAGCGGAATAGATGTAAAACCAGACCAAAAAGTTATTGATGTAGTTCGCGAATTTGGAGATTATATTCCTCTTAAAAAAGGAAGACAAATAAGTGCACAACAACTTTTAGAACGTTTTCTATTCGACAGAAAAAAACAATATGATTTTGTCGAAAAATTAAGCGGTGGCGAACGCAAAAGACTATACTTATGTACTGTACTAATTCAAAATCCAAACTTTTTAATTTTAGATGAACCTACTAACGATTTAGACATTGTAACGCTTAATGTTCTTGAAAGTTTTTTATTAGATTTCCCTGGTTGCTTAATTGTGGTTTCGCACGACAGATATTTTATGGATAAAATTGTAGACCACCTTTTTGTTTTTAGAGGAGAAGGTGTTGTAGAAGATTTTCCAGGAAACTATAGCGATTATAGAGCGTACGAAGACAGTCAACCAGCAATAACAGAAAATACAGAAGATAAAAAAGAAAAGAAATCTTGGAAAAAAGATAGTAACACAAAACTATCGTACAACGAACAAAAAGAATATAAAAACATTGAAAGCAAATTAAAATCTTTAGAATTCGATAAAAAAGAATTAGAAGCTAAATTTTTAGACGAAACACTTACACAAGAAAAGATTACAGAGCTTTCCGATAAACTACAAAATATTATTACAGAAATGGAAACCAAAGAAGAACGATGGTTTGAACTTATGGAAAAAATGGAAGAATAACTTTTTTGTAATTTATTAACTTAGTACCAAGTAATCCTAAATCAATGAAGAATGAAAGTTACAACTGAAAAAAACGAAAAAGTTGCTAATATGATATTTACAACCATTTATCCGCTTTACTTAAATAGGTTAGAGAAAAATGGTAGAACAAAAGAAGAATTAAATCAAGTAATAGAATGGCTTACTGGATTTAACAATAAAGAGTTAGAAACACTTTTAGAAGAGAAAGTAACTTTTAGAACCTTTTTTCAAAAAGCGACAATTCATCCTAACGCCCACCTGATTAAAGGAGTGGTTTGTGGCTATCGCATTGAAGAAATTGAAGATGAATTTTACACTTACAAACAATGCCGTCGTATGGAAAAGCTTATCGACGAGCTAGCTAAAGGCCGTAAAATGGAGAAAATTTTAAGAGAAGAAAAGAAATAACTTAAACCAACATAGTCGAAAGCAAAATCCTTTTCTTAAAAACATAATCCTTTCGAGCCTGCCTAAAAATCATATAAAAAAAATACAAGCACACCTTAAACTTTTCACCCAACAACACACCGCTAAAAAACTACTCACTAGGAACAACAATCCAATTACCCAAAATAACTTTTGCCACATAACTTTCACCTCACTACTTTTGCCTTTTGTCTTATTACCTTTTCATCTAAACAATGCTATACCAAGCCAAACAATACCTAAAATTCTTAAAAAAATCCACCAACCAACATGGTGTACATTCTCCTTTTGTGTATAATTTGGTAACCAAATGCTTGTATAACAAAGCAAAATTAGAAGATTACAGAACTTTAAGCCAACACAGAGAAAAACTCTATCAAAACAACACTATAATATCTGTAACCGATTTTGGTGCAGGAAGTCGCATTTTTAAAACCAACCAAAGGCAAGTTTCAAAAATCGCAAAAACGGCAGGTATAACAAAAAAAAGAGCACAGTTACTCTACCGAATCGCAAATTATTTTCAAACAAAAAACAGCCTTGAATTAGGCACTTCTTTAGGTTTAGCAACCACTGCTTTAAGTTTAGGAAATAAAAACGGAAACATTATAACTATAGAGGGTTGCCCAGAAACAGGTAAAATAGCAAAACAACAATTTGAAGCATTTCATATTAAAAACATAGACTTAAAAATCAATGATTTTAAAACCGAATTAACCGCTATAAAAAATCAAAAATTCGATCTTATCTATATAGATGGAAATCATCAAGAAGAAGCCACTTTAAATTACTTTAAAACCTTACTTCATAACGTTCATAATGATTCGGTCATTATTTTTGATGATATTCATTGGTCCCAACAAATGACAAAAGCTTGGAGCCTAATCCAAAAGCATCCTAAAGTAACTGTAACTATTGATACCTTTTTTTGGGGATTTGTATTTTTCCGAAAAGAACAAGAAAAAGAACATTTTACAATTAGATTGTAACATCGTAAGCTATTTAGCGTCTTACTTTATATTAGAAATATGTACCTTGCAATACCTTTACAAACTAAGGCACTTATAACTTAAAATTTTACACCTTAAATTTATGAGTAACGTTATAGAAATAAAAAATATTATTCGCGATTTTAAACTAGGAACAGAAATAGTTCACGTTTTAAAAGGAATAGATTTAAACATAGAACGTGGAGATTATGTAGCAATCATGGGACCTTCAGGTTCTGGTAAATCTACACTCATGAATCTTTTAGGATGCCTAGACACACCAACAGCAGGAAACTATTTACTAAACGGTCAAGACGTTAGTAAAATGAGTGATGATGAACTTGCCGATATTAGAAATAAAGAAATAGGCTTCGTATTTCAAACCTTCAACCTTTTACCTCGTACTACAGCATTAGACAACGTTGCGCTTCCTATGGTATATGCAGGAGCATCTAAATCTGTGCGTCATGCACGTGCTGCCGAAGTTCTTGACAATGTTGGTCTTGCAGATAGAATGGACCATAGACCAAACCAACTTTCTGGTGGACAACGCCAACGTGTAGCAGTTGGTAGAGCATTAGTAAATAAGCCTTCCATTATTCTTGCCGATGAGCCTACAGGAAATCTAGACTCTAAAACTGGAGAAGAAATTATGGGCTTATTTGACGAAATCCACAAAGCTGGAAACACCGTAATCATGGTTACGCACGAAGAAGAAATTGCAGATCATGCACATCGAGTAATTCGTTTACGTGACGGACTTATAGAAAGCGATACTAGAAATAGATAGTTTTAGCTTTTAGAATATTGTTCTTTAGCGCTTGTCAATTTTTTTTTATTAGGGTAATTTGCTTTTGGTAAAAAACCAAAAGCAACCATTACAATCCTTATCACACACCAACTTACTGTTATTTTTTAATAGCAAATAAATAGACCATATTTTTGCTTGATGTTATCGTTTAAAATTCACGATGCCTCAAAAGTATTAACTTTATAACTTTTTAACCACATAACTTTTGCCTTCTCCTTTTTAACTTTTAACTTTCAACTTTCAAACTTTTACAATTATAAAAATGAAAGTATATACAAAAACAGGAGATAAAGGCACCACAGCGCTTTTTGGGGGCACAAGAGTCCCAAAACACCATATTCGTATAGAAAGCTATGGCACTGTAGACGAGCTTAACTCGCATATTGGATTAATTAGAGACCAAGAAATAAACACCAAATACAAAGAAGTGCTTATACATATACAAGATCGCCTTTTTACAGTTGGAGCAGTTTTAGCAACAGATCCAGAAAAGGCCATCCTTAAAAATGGAAAAGAACGACTTAATATTCCTAAAATCTCTTCTCAAAACATCGAACTTCTAGAAAAAGAAATGGATAGCATGAATGAAGCATTACCACAAATGACGCACTTTGTGCTTCCAGGTGGTCACCAAACCGTGTCATTCTGTCACATAGCACGATGTGTTTGTAGACGTGCAGAGCGTTTAGCAACGGCTTTAAACGATATAGAAACCATAGAACCTACTACTTTAATGTACTTAAACAGGTTATCCGACTATCTTTTTGTCTTGGCACGAAAGTTGTCTTATGATTTACAGGCAGACGAAGTAAAATGGATTCCTGAAAAGCAATAATTTTACAACCTGCAATTAGTAACACTGCAAAATACTTTAGTATCAAGTAGTTTCAGTAAAGTAGACGTTCTTTTAATTATTGAAAAAATAATCCACTTTTTTCTTGACTATTTAAACTAAAAATTTATTTTTGCAAAAATAAAATTATTTAGAAATGTATTGGACATTAGAATTAGCATCCTATTTAAGTGATGCACCTTGGCCAGCAACAAAGGACGAACTTATAGATTACGCAATCAGAACAGGAGCGCCTTTAGAAGTTGTTGAAAACTTACAAGCAATTGAAGATGAAGGAGATTCATACGACTCCATCGAAGAAATCTGGCCTGACTATCCAACAGATGAAGATTACCTCTGGAATGAGGACGAGTATTAATATCAAAAAATTACCAATAAAAAAGTCTCTTATCGAGGCTTTTTTTATTGGCTATAATTAAAATAAAATAACAACATAACGTATCTTTGAATATTAATTAAAGATTCCTAAAGGCTTTGCTTTTAGGCAACAATCTAAAATTGTAATCCTCGTAAAACGAGAAGCTTTTTTATTTCTTTAATTTTTTCAAAAAAAAATACACATTAACAATCAAAAACTTATTGTTACCTCAAGTACAATCGAGAGGTCGCTTAAGTAAAAAACATACCACACATGAGTTTTTTAAATTCTGTATTAAAAGTGTTTGTTGGCGACAAGTCTAAACAAGATGTAAAAGCCATAACACCTTTAGTAAATAAAATTAAAACCTTCGAAACAGCTTTAGAAGCTTTATCTCACGATGAACTTAGAGCAAAAACTACTTTCTTTAAAGAAAAAATAGCCGAAGCGCGTAAACCACTTCAAGACAAGATAGACGCACTTATAGAAGCAGCCGAAAAAGAAGAAGATATTGACAAACGTGAAGATATCTACCTAGAAGTCGATGCTATAAAAGATGATGTCTATAAAATTACTGAAGACGTTTTAAACGATATCTTACCAGAAGCTTTCGCTGTAGTAAAAGAAACTGCAAAACGTTTTACAAACAATACTTCTATAACAGTTACCGCTAATGAGTTTGACAGACTAATTTCGGGAGAGCATGATTATGTAACTTTAGAAGGAGATAATGCAACTTGGGCAAACTCTTGGGACGCTGCAGGTAAACCTATTACTTGGGACATGATTCATTATGATGTGCAATTAATTGGAGGTATTGCAATGCACCAAGGTAAAATTGCAGAAATGCATACAGGAGAAGGTAAAACACTGGTAGCAACACTACCTGTATATCTTAATGCTTTAGCTGGTCGTGGTGTACATTTAGTAACAGTAAACGATTATCTAGCAAAAAGGGATAGCGCATGGATGGCTCCAATATTCGAGTTCCATGGTATGAGTGTAGATTGTGTAGATTATCACAAACCTAATTCTGCAGCGCGTAAAAAAGCATACAATGCAGACATTACCTATGGTACAAACAATGAGTTTGGTTTCGATTACTTACGTGATAATATGGCACACAATCCAGATGATTTAGTGCAACGTCCACATCATTATGCCATTGTCGATGAGGTCGATTCGGTTTTAGTAGATGATGCAAGAACACCATTAATTATTTCTGGTCCAATACCAAAAGGAGATCAACATGAGTTTGATGCCTTAAAACCTAAAGTAGATGACATTGTTTCGGTACAACGAAAATATTTAACAGGCGTTTTAGCCGAAGCAAAAAAACTAATCGCTTCTGGTGATGAAAAAGAAGGAGGCTTTCAATTACTTCGAGTGTATAGAGGTATTCCCAAAAATAAAGCATTAATTAAGTTTTTAAGTGAAGAAGGAGTAAAACAACTACTTCAAAAAACAGAAAACTTTTACATGCAAGACAACAATCGCGAAATGCCTAAAATTGATGCGGAATTGTACTATGTAATTGAAGAAAAAAACAATCAAATAGAACTTACAGATAAAGGTATTGAATACCTTTCTGGAAAAGATAATCCAGACTTTTTTGTAATGCCAGAAATTGGTATTGAAATTGCAAAAATTGAAGCAAAAGGATTAAGTAAAGAAGCGGAAGCAGAAGAAAAAGAAGAACTATTTCGCGATTTCGGAATCAAATCCGAACGTATACATACCCTAAACCAATTACTTAAAGCATATGCGCTTTTTGAAAAAGATGTGCAATATGTAGTAATGGATAATAAAGTAATGATTGTAGACGAGCAAACTGGTCGTATTATGGATGGTCGTCGTTATTCTGACGGTTTACACCAAGCAATCGAAGCTAAAGAAAATGTAAAAATTGAAGATGCTACACAAACCTTTGCTACAGTAACACTACAAAATTACTTTAGAATGTACCGAAAACTTTCTGGTATGACAGGTACTGCTGTAACAGAAGCTGGAGAGTTCTGGGAAATTTACAAATTAGATGTTGTAGAAATTCCGACAAACAAACCAATAGCACGTGATGATAGACAAGATTTAGTATTCAAAACGAAACGTGAAAAATACAATTCTGTAATCGATGAAGTAACCAAGCTATCCGAAGCTGGAAGACCTGTTTTAATTGGTACTACTAACGTAGAAATTTCGGAGCTTTTAGGAAAAATGCTTTCTATTAGAAAAGTGCCTCATAACGTATTAAATGCAAAACAGCATAAAAAAGAAGCAGAAATAGTAGACGAAGCTGGAAGATCTGGTCAAGTAACCATTGCTACTAACATGGCTGGTCGTGGGACAGATATTAAATTAAGTGACGAAGTTAAAGCTGCTGGCGGTTTAGCTATTATTGGTACAGAACGTCATGATTCTCGTCGTGTAGACAGACAATTACGTGGTCGTGCTGGTCGTCAAGGAGATGTTGGTAGCTCTCAATTTTATGTTTCGTTAGAAGATAATTTGATGCGTCTTTTTGGTAGTGAACGTATTGCTAAAATGATGGATAGAATGGGATTACAAGAAGGGGAAGTGATTCAGCATTCTATGATTTCTAAATCTATTGAAAGAGCACAGAAAAAAGTAGAAGAAAATAACTTTGGGGTTCGTAAGCGTTTATTAGAATATGATGATGTCATGAATTCCCAACGTGAGGTAGTATACAAACGTAGACATCACGCATTATTTGGCGAACGTCTACGTGTAGATTTAGCCAATATGGTTTACGATACTTCTGAAAACATCACAGAAACAAACAAAGCTGCTAGTGATTTTAAGAATTTTGAATTTGAATTAATTCGTTACTTCTCTATGAGCTCTCCAATTACCGAAGCTGAATTTACAAAACTTCCTGTTCAAGAAATTGCGCAAAGAGTTTACAAAGCTGCTTTCGAACACTATAGAGCAAAAATGGAACGCAATGCAGAAATTGCTTTTCCTATTATTAAAAATGTATACGAAACGCAACGCGATAAATTTAAAAGAATAGTAGTACCATTTACAGATGGTGTGAAATCTTTACAAGTAGTTACAGATCTTGAAAAAGCCTATGAAACAAAAGGGAAACAATTAATAACAGATTTCGAAAAAAACATTACTCTAGCAATTATTGATGATGCTTGGAAAACGCATTTACGTAAAATGGATGAGTTAAAGCAATCGGTTCAATTAGCGGTACATGAACAAAAAGATCCATTATTAATTTATAAGTTTGAAGCTTTCGAATTATTTAAAACGACTATCGATCAAGTAAATAAAGATGTGATTTCTTTCTTATTTAAAGGAGAATTGCCAACCCAAGAATCTAACATTCAAGAAGCAAAAGAAACACGTAAAAAGGAAAACTTACAAACACAAAAAGAAGAAATTCCTAACCTAGATGAACGCTCTGCTCAAAATAGAGCAGCTAGTAACACACAACGTCAACCAGAAGTTGTTGAAACTATTGTACGCGACAAACCAAAAATTGGACGTAACGACAAGGTTACTATTAAACACGTTATGAGTGGTGAAAATAAAACCGTAAAATACAAACAAGCAGAACCTTTAATAGCTAAAGGCGAATGGGTTTTAATTGAAGAATAAATAATGTTTTAAAAACAGAAACCAAATACATGACTATTATTAGTCTATAGATTTTTAAATGCACACAAAAAATCCTGATATTAACCTATCAGGATTTTTTATATTAAATAGTGTGTATTGGACTTTATATTATCCTTTAAAAAAACTATGAAATCCATAAAAGCAAAATGTTAACAGAGAAATAGAATTCAATAATGCCATATAGTAAATAACATAAAACAAAAAGTAAGTAAGTAAGTAAGTAAGTAAGTAAGTAAGTAAGTAGTATACTTTACTTTTTTCGAAATTGAAGTTATTAACTTTAAAATAGAAGTTGTTATTTCGTATGGCGGTTTCATTCGTGATACTATCATTTGATACAATCATTAATCTGAATTATCTTCTGAAACTGAATTTTTTAATTAGGCACAACTAGTGATAAAAAGCACACACATCAATCACTAACTTATAAATCTTTAATTTTTTAACAAATATTTTTTTGTATCTTTAAAAATACCTAACCAAAATTGAAGATATGAGGAATTTGTTTGCCATAGCAGTAGGTCTAGTTGTTTCTGGATTAGTAGTGTTTTTATTGTATATTTTAGGACCACAATTTTTCACCTTTCCACAAGGAGCAAATCCTATGGATCCGGAATCCATTAAGCAAAATATGCACTTGATCCCAACTGGAGCAATGATTTTAGTGATTATTGCTCACTTTTTTGGTATTATTGGAGGTATGATCGCTTCCACTGCTGTTTCAGAAACCTCACTAATTCCTGCATATATTGTTTCTGCAATTATTATTATAGGTTCAATAGGAGGTTCTTTTGCTATGTCGCACCCAACTTGGTCTGTTGTTACAGGAATGATCACTGTAATTGCAGCTTTTTTTGTTGGAAGAATAGCTGCTATTAACAAGTTAAATGAAGAATAATTAATTCTTTATAATTGACATTTTTTCCCATAAACAAAACAACCGATTTTATTCCTTTTCAACGAATATACTTCAGGATGTAACGTAGTCTATTCAATATTTCATAAATTTATTTCGTTGTTAGAAATAACAAAAAACTCTTATATTTTTTTCGATTAATAGCACTTAATAAAAAACGAAAAAAAATTATGAAGCTTTATCTTGCATTAAAGCGAAATTTTGTGCTATTTATCTTAATTTCCGCAGTCCTTTTTTCTTCAAAAATACTAGCTCAAACAATTAGTTTTGGAGCTTCTGGATTAGTTGGAGAATCTGTACTTAATCCAACTTCACTAGAGTTTGGTCCAGACAATAGACTGTATATTGCACAACAAGATGGTAAAATTTGGGCATATACTATTATTAGAGATGCTGCTACATCTGGAAACGGGACTTACACTATTACAAATACAGAAGAAATTACAACAATACAAACAGGTATTGTTAATCATGATGATTCTGGAATTTCAAACACAACCCAGCAACGCTTAATCACAGGAATAGCAACTGCTGGAACTGCAACAAATCCTATTCTTTATGTTACCTCTTCCGATTTTTTATTTGGAGGTGGAGGTGCTGGTAGTGACACCAATTTAGATACCAATTCTGGAATACTCTCAAAATTAGAATGGAATGGTACCTCGTGGGATAAAGTAGATTTAATTAGAGGTTTGCCGCGTTGTGAAGAAAATCACGCCATAAATGGATTAGATATTTTTGAGCGTTCTGGAAACACTTATCTATTAATAGTACAAGGGGGAAATACGAATAAAGGCGCACCAAGTAATAATTTTGCTGGTACTCCAGAATACTTTTTATCTGCTTCCATGCTAATTGTTAATCTTACACAATTAGATGCCATGCCAACCTATACAGACCCAAGAAACAATACCGATTATGTATATGATTTACCAACATTAAACGATCCTACAAGATTAGATATAGATAAGACACATGCAAACTTCCCGTATCCTGTTGGTCATCCATTACGAGATGCAACCATAGATATAAACGACCCTTTTGGCGGAAACAATAGTTTAAATCAAGCTTTTCCTGAAACAGGAGGCCCAATTCAACTGTTTGCACCAGGTTTCAGAAATGCCTATGATGTTGTTGTCACCGAAAATGGAAGAATTTACACTTCAGATAATGGCCCAAACTCGCTTTGGGGTGGTATTCCAAAAATATACGACAGTGCTACAAACAATTTTCTTGGAGACGAAAGCACTATTACTTTCGACCCTCTAAATCATTATATAAAAAATGAAATGAATGAGTCTGGGAGTAGCTTAATTGGAGACCCATTACATTATGTAGGTACTACTAATGATGCCAATAAAACTTATTATGGAGGCCATCCAATACCTATTAATGCATTTCCTTCTAGAGCAGAAGTAATTGCCTATGAAAAAATAAATGGTTCCTGGGTTGCTACTAGTACAAATACATTACAATCTTTACTTTCTGGAACTTCGGGATATTTTAATTCTTCTTTTACTATTGGTGACTTTCCAGATGACCCTCGTTTAGCTGAATATCTAGTAGATGAACCTATTGCAAGTACTAAAAATAATATTTTAGATGTTAGACCATCATCTACTAATGGTATATTAGAATATACAGCGACAAACTTTAATGGTGTCATGCAAGGAAATATTCTAACAGCTTCTTTTAATGGCGATATTAACAGGTATGTACTAAATGCTGCAGGAGATAATGTAATAGAACAAGAAGTTATTTTTAGTGGCTTTGGAGCTTTACCACTAGACATTACAGCGCAAAATGATAGTGATATTTTTCCAGGTACAGTTTGGGCTGCAACTTATGGAGCAAATAACATTACTGTTTTTGAACCATCTGACTTAGATTGTACACAACCCGGAGAACCTGGATACGATGCGCTTGCAGACAATGATGGGGATGGCTTTTCGAATCAAGATGAAATTGATAACGGAACCAATATTTGTTCACAAGGAAGTAAACCAAATGATAATGATGGCGACTTTATTTCCGATTTAAACGATCCCGATGATGACAATGATACTATTTTAGATGTCAATGATGTATTTGCACTAGATGCTAATAACGGCTTAACAACAAGTCTGCCTATAGATTATCCATTTTGGAATAATGATCCAGGAACTGGCTTTTTTGGTTTAGGTTTTACAGGTTTAATACTAGACCCTTCTGGAACAACAGATTACTTATCACAATACATAGAAGACAACTTGTCTTTTGGAGGTGCTGCGGGTAAAGCCACGGTGGATTTAGTTACCGGTGGAGATGCTACAACAAATAATCAGAAAAATGGTTTTCAGTTTGGCGTAAATGTAGATACAAACTCTACTCCTTTTACTATTCATTCTAAAATTGAATCGCCTTTTTTTGGTATTAATGGCTCACAAACACAGCCTATAGATTCTCAATCTTATGGTATTAGTTTTGGAAATGGTGACCAAGACAACTATTTAAAACTTGTTTTAATGAATGGAACAAGTAATGCCGATACAGTACATGGATTACAAGTATTATTAGAAGACAATGGTGTCGTTACAACTAACAATACTTATGATGTTCCTGGAATATTAAATGCTGGATCTGTTGGTTTATACTTTAGTATAGATCCTGCAGCAAATACAGCACAACCTTTTTATTCTATAGATGATGGACAAACATTACTTGTTTTAGGAAGCCCAATATCTTTACCTACCAACTTTTTAGATCCCTTAGACAACAAAGGATTAGCCATTGGAATGATTTCAACCGCTAGAGATGCTACAAGTAGTTCTTCAAACCCATTTACTGCAACTTGGGATTATATAGAAGTTTACGAAAACCAAAACGGAATATTATCCTCCAATCCGACCCCTTTAGATTTCGGATTAACTCCTACAATAAATTCTTTAAGAACGAAACCTCTTAATGTTAGTAATGAAGGAGGCCCTACAGATGATCCTATAACCATTACAGCCCTTAACTTTTCTGGTACAGATGCAGCTATGTTTTCAACCGATGTTTCGTTACCATTAACTATTAACGCAGGAACCAATGAAGACTTGCCAATTCATTTTATATCAAACAGTCTTTTAGGTGTAAAAAATGCGACTTTACAAATTGTACATTCTGGGAACAACTCTCCTATTCAAGTTAATCTTACAGGAGAAATTACAGATACATTTTCGCCAATAGTACGAATTAATGCTGGAGGTCCTTTAGTCACTGCAAGCGATTCTGGTCCAGATTGGGAGGCTAACAATACTAATGGCACTTTTACAGGCACATCTTATGCTGTTTCTTCAGGATCTAGATATGCTATTTCAACACTAGATTATACGTATAAAGACACATCTATTCCATCATATATAGACCAAACTACTTATGAAACAGTTATGAACTCGCAACGTAGTATTAGTGCTAGCTCAAACCCTATGGTGTTTTCTATTCCAGTACCTAATGGGGATTATATTGTTAATTTTTATGTTGCTAATTTATATAATGGAACTTCTAATCCTGAGGAACGCTTTTTTAGCGTAGATATTGAAAACCAACGCTTTTTAGAAAACATTGATGTTTCCTCAAGATTTGGTCATAGAATTGCTGGAATGATTCAACACAATGTACTCGTATTAGATGGGATTCTAGAAATTGAGTTTTTTAGAAATTTAGAAAATCCAATGGTGAATGCTATTGAAATTCTAGCTTTACAAGCTTCCGATATTATTATCGATCCTATTGCAGATATTACTAGCTGTGCCTTAGAAATTTCAGACTTTTCTGCAATTGCAAATGGAGGAAGCACTTCTGAAAACTTTACTTATGCCATTAGCGGACAACCAAGTGGATTGCAAATAGAACCAACCAATGGGCTAATTTTTGGAACCATTGATGCTAGTGCTACAACTGGAGGATTAAATAGTGATGGCATACATCAAGTGACGGTTACGGTATCGAAACCTGGAAGTATGGATGCTATTGAAACTTTTCTTTGGACAGTTCTTGAGGACACTGAAGCTCCAATGATTACTTGCCCAGAAAACATGGAAGAAATTGTAGCTAATGGGACTACAGAAATATCATTAACCATTATAGAACCTACTGCAACAGATAATTGCTCGGCAGCAATTACATATTCTGGAATTAGAAGTGATGCCTTATTATTAACAGACCCTTTTCCTTTAGGAGATACAACTATTACATGGACTGCAACAGATGCAGCAGGCAATGATTCCCTAACTTGCCAACAAACCGTAAGTGTCACTTCAACATATAGCCTATTTTTAAATGTTTCCCTTCAAGGAAGAACAGATTATTCTGGAAACTATTCGGTTATTATTTATGATATTAATGATTTAGTTACTCCTATACATACCTTAAACGAAACGGCTAATGCAGCAGGAACGATCACTATAAGTACCGAAATTCTTCCTGGGAATTATAAAGTATTAGTAAAACATGCAATGTATTTACAGCGTCTAATTACCATCAATGTAATTGGTAATCAAACAGAAATGATTCCTCAATTATTAGCTGGAGATACAAATAATGATAATGCGATTAACTTTTTTGATTTTGGGATATTATCGAGTACTTATGGATTAAATTCTACTCAATCAGGATATGACAGTCGAGCAGATTTTGACAACAATTTAAATATAAACTTTTTTGACTTTGGAATATTTTCTGGAAACTATGGTGTTTCAGGAGAAACACAAAATGATTAAAACAATCTAATATGAAAACTTTAAAATTACTTATACTATTCTTTTTTATTGCTGGTGCAAATTTAAAAGCACAAACAGTAGATCTCGTTGCAAATGTAGATGCCATTCCCCCTTTATCTGTTGGCCAAACATTTACTTATACCATTCAAGCTGTGGCTGGTACTACACCTTACAGGGTGGTACAACTTTATTTAGAATTTAATGAAACTGTTATACAGTTAAATAGTTTAACTCCAGACAATACAGATTTAAATATTCCTTTATCTAACGACACGAGTGTGCCTGGTGTTATTAGATATTCCGCTGGCGCTTTTAATGATGTATTTGGAACTACTACATTATTTACTGCTGTTTTTGAAGTAATAAACACAACTGAAAGTGTTATGATAGAACATGTATTATACTCTAATGCAGAACCAAATGGAACTGGAGTTTCCAACACTTCTGCAGAAAATATTACAGGATCTACAAATAATATTATTATAGCTACACTTTCTACAAACCAAAATGATTTTAGAGATTCTTTTTCTGTATTTCCTAATCCTGTTAGCGATGTGCTTTATATAAAAACAAATACAGCATCAGAAATTGAAAACATTACCATACATAGTATCGATGGTAAACGCATCCAGCAAATAAACAGTATAAATACTATGGGGAACCAAATGGCTATTCCAGTTAGAAATCTAAAAGAAGCTTTATATTTTGTAACCATAACATCTACAGAAAATGAAGTAGTCACATTTAAAGTACTTATTAATCAATAGTTTAGTTTTAGTAGAGTGTTAAGATCTGGGCAGTTTTTTTTAAACTTGTCCAGATTTTTTTTGTTACAAACTCCAGGATAATCGCCATAATTACCCTCTAAATCTCTTATAATTTGAAAATGTAAATGTGGTGCATAATCACCATTAACAGATGCTTCCCCTAATGTAGCAATACAATCTCCTGCTTTAAAAGTTTGCCCAATTTTTAAATTTGCAATAGATATTAAACTCAAATGGCCATAAAGTGTAAAGAAAGATTCTCCTTTAATATTGTGAATTAAAATAATAGTAGGACCATAATCGCCAAAATTGGTGTTATTTTTAAAACTATGTACAGTAGCATCTAAAGGCGTATATATTTTAGTCCCAGCAGCAATCCATAAATCTACACCTAAATGTATGTTTCGTTCATGCTCACTGTTTTCTTGATTAAAATAAAGACTTCTCTTATATAGGTTTCTCTTCTCTAAATAACCTCCAAAAGCAACTGTTTTGTTATTTTTTTCAAGGTAATTATTTATATACTCTTGCCAAGCATTAGAAGAAGAGATGTCAAACTTTTTTAAGTCTGGATTATTTTCAGATAAATCTATTGAAATATATTGGGAATTAGAAATAGCTGCATCTAATACACGAAGAGGTTTTGCAGAAATACTATTTAAAAATAGAGAGAAATCTTCAGAATACATACAATACTAGTTTCTTTCAAAAGTAAGTATAAAGGAATAAAAATTGAAGAATAAAATTTTATAATTGGGAACCTGTTTCAATATCTAAAAAAACTCTAAATAAAAAAACATGAAGTTAAATAAGCTTATTTTTTTACTATAACATTACTATACTTTGCATTAATAACAATGGTTTTATTACTATCACTACTTACCGTTTTACTAGAAGTGCTTTCGTTGTTAAAAATAGATTTTGTGCCTTTATAAAACAAATTAAAATCGCCTTGTGGTAGTTTCACATTGGCTTCGCTGTTTTCGAGAACAAGATTAATATTTTTAAAATCACTAGATATATTACCAATCACCAAATCTCCAAAACTACCATCAATTATTGCATTACTCACTACATTTTTAATACTAACATTCGATGAATTTGCACTTAAAACCAAGCTGTTTGCTGTTTCAACTTTAGCTTGATCGACATAATTAAGATGTAATTCACCAGCATTCCAGTTTGAAATTTTAACTGGAGAATAAGAAACATTGATGGAAGTCTGGCTTCCATCAATGGTATTTGCTGTAAAATTAGAATGTGAAACATCTGCTTTTAAATCATGTATTACAGAGGTTAAATTAAGTTCACCATGTCTTACATTTAATTTAAGTTTTGCTTTTTTAGGCATCTTAATTATTATTGTTTTCTTTACTTTTAGGTTTGTTTTTTTGGATCTTGAAAATAATTCTTCATTATTATCTTCTTGACTTTCTTGTCCAAAAGCTCTTTCTATAGATTCTTCAAGACGTTTTCCAAATGCTTCCCCCCAAGCTTCCATGTTTTCTTCGAAGTCGCTATCTTCAATAGATTTTTCTAAATCTTTCCCCCATTTTTCCATTCTTTTTTCAAAGTCATTTCCAAACTGCTCTTCAAAATTTTCACCAAATTGTTCTCCCCAAGCTTCCATTTTCTTTTCGTATGCTTTCCAATCTTTTTCATCAAACTTTTTTGCCCAATTTTCCATTTTATAAGCATACTCTTTTCCATATTTATCTTCGTACTCTTTGCTCCATTTTTCTAGATAATCTTCTCCTTCATCTTGGTATTTTTCATAATCAAAATTAAAATTATTCATGCCATCTGGTAAATCTGGAAGATTAGGCATTTTTGGCATATCGGATAAATTTAACGATTCCATTAATCCTTCTACTAAAGGCATAACTGGTAAATCTGCTAGCTTAAACTCTAACTCTTTTAAAGCTTCTAAGGAGTTCTCATCAAAAATCGAGACACTTTCATTAGACCAGGAATTTAATACTCCTTCGGTTTCTATAGTAACTAATTGTTTCGATCCATTTACTTGTACTTGCCAAGCATCATACACCTTTTGTAGTTCTTCTTTGGATAGTAAATCGCTTTCTATATAAGCTTCAATTTCAATAATATCTTTGTTCCAAGTTTCTATTTCAATATTGGTGTGGCTTGTGTTTAATTCAACTACTACGTCTTTATTTACATTTATAGATTGTGATATTTTTTCAAGTTTTTGCTGTGCTACACTACTTAAAGCGACAAAAAGCATCAGAATTGTTATTCTTAAATTTTTCATTTTTATATGTTTTTAAATGACCTCTTGATTGGTATCAAGTGTACTTAATGTTTTTAATTGTTCTCTTAATCGGTGTAATAAGTTTAATCTAAATTTTAAATTATCGATAAGCGCATTAATGGTTTGTTCGGTTGGACCATTTTGTGTTAACTCTACAGATAGTTTACCGTATTCTTTTTTTAAATCTTCTAAGCGTTGAACATAACCGTCAAACATTTCTTTGTTTTCTGGTGTTAGTTTTACTTTAGATAATTCTAGATTAATATTTGCTAAGTAATAATCTTCCACTTTTTTTAAGTCTGGAGAAACATCCCCTAGGGTTTTCGTATTTTCCACTGTTGCTACATTATTATCTATAGTGACTGCTGGATTATTAAAATATTTAAAAGCGCCAAAACTTAAACCTATAAAGACTACTACACTTGCAGCTATTTGCATCCAATTAAATTTTGGTTTTTGAGCTTCTGGTAATGCTTTATTTAGCTTATCAAGAAATCTAGCTTCATGATTTTTTGGCATTTTTTTGTTATGCTCTTGCAAATCTTGCTTTAATAAATCTCTAATATCTTGTGCCATCTTTTTTGTGTTTTAATAATTCTTGCAATTTTTGTTTTCCTCTAGATAACTGGGTTCTAGATGCAACTTGCGAGATATCTAAAATTTCAGAAATCTCTTGATGATCATAACCTTCCATTAAAAAAAGAGTAAGAACATATCGGTATTTTTCTGGTAATGTATCTATTGCATTTTTAACTTCTGCAACAGTTATTGTATCATCTACCAACCATTCGTCATTATTTGGTGTATCAATTACTTTTAAGTGCACTTCTTCTAATGCAACCACTTGTTGCTTTTTAGATTTCAAATAATCAATACTTTTATTAACAACAATACGTTTTAACCAAGCACCAAAAGTTACTTCTGCTTTATATTGATGTAGTTTAGAAAACGCTTTAATAAAAGCCTCTTGTACTACATCTTCTGCTTCTGCTGCATCCTTAACAAATCGATTAGCAACAATATACATACCATTGCAATACTGGTTGTACAACTGCATTTGTGCTAGTCGGTTGTTTTGTTTACATTTTTCAATAATTTCCGTTTGAAACACGCTTTTCAATTATGGTTTTTGGTTTGTTCTCCTTAAAGACGATTAAAAAATTGTTGTGTTGCAAAAAAGATAATATTTTTTTAAATAATTGGTAAGAAATTTGCATTACCTTTTTAAAGATGCTTACTTTAAAGTATCTTTACACTCGTAAATTTTATTTAAAAAAATTTAAAATGAATAGGTTTTTAAAATGGGTTATTGGATTATTAGCAGTTGCATTGGTTGCTGTTTCTATTTATTCGTATAAGAACGATGGTTTATTTAGCCAACGATTAAGTCCTGAAAAAACGGTTAGTTTTCAAGTTGAAGATATTAAACTCCAGGTTTTTTACAATAGACCATCTAAAAGAGATCGCGAAGTTTTTGGAGCACTTGTACCGTATAACCAAGTTTGGCGTACAGGAGCGAACGAAGCTACTACATTTGAAACCAATAAACCTTTAAAAATTGGCAAAGATTCCCTTCCTGCTGGAAAATATACAATTTGGACTATACCAAACGACACTGCATGGAATGTCATGTTTAACTCTAAACAATATTCTTGGGGAGTAGATATGGAAATGAAACCAATGCGTGTTCCAGAATTTGATATTGTAAACATTAGTGTTCCTGTTAAAAAGATTGATACAACTGTAGAGCAATTCACTATTGGTTTCGATAACTCTACAGACAACTTATCGCTAACCATGGCTTGGGATAATACGATGGTTGTGGTTCCGTTAAAGTAAACTTACATTCCCATTTCGATTCTCACTTGTTTTATTTCAAAAAATAAGAGATACATTTAGAATTAAAGAACAATAACAAAGTGGCAAAACAAAAAAAATCTGCTTTACAAGAAAAAGAAGGTGTTTCAGTAAGTGAAATTACCAATGCTACTTCTATTCAAAACATTAAACAAAAACGAAAAGCACAACCAAGTGCACAAGATTTAGTTTCGCAGATTTTAAAAGGAAATATTACTGCATTAAGTAGAGCCATTACTTTAGTAGAAAGTAAAAACGCTGCGCATTTAAAAAAAGCAAACATCATAATTAAAGCTTGTTTAGCCCATGCCAATAAATCGGTTCGCGTAGGTATTACCGGAGTTCCTGGAGTTGGAAAAAGCACCTTTATTGAAGCTTTTGGAACGTATTTAACAAGTCAAAAGAAAAAAGTTGCTGTCTTAGCTATTGATCCTAGTAGTTCGCTAACCAAAGGAAGTATTCTTGGTGACAAAACCAGAATGGAAGACTTGGTGAAAGATAAAAATGCATTTATAAGACCTTCACCTTCTGGAGAATCTCTTGGTGGTGTTGCAAGAAAAACGCGAGAAACGATTATTCTTTGTGAAGCTGCTGGTTTTGATACTATTATTATTGAAACCGTTGGTGTTGGACAAAGTGAAACTGCGGTACATAGTATGGTCGATTTCTTTTTACTGCTAAAACTCGCTGGAGCTGGAGACGAATTACAAGGTATAAAACGCGGTATTATTGAAATGGCGGATGCTATTGCTATTAATAAAGCAGATGGCGATAACGAAAAAAGAGCAAAACTTGCAAAAGTAGAATTCAACAGAGCGCTTCACCTCTATCCTGAAAAAGATTCAGGTTGGCAACCTAAAGTTTCTTTATGTAGTGCGTTACACAACCAAGGTATTGCAGAAATTTGGACAATTATTGAAGAGTACATTTCTATTACCTCTAAAAACAATTACCTTAACCATAAACGAAACGAGCAAAATAAGTTTTGGCTTCTTCAAACTATTGAAAACCGTTTAAAAACGGATTTCTTCAACAATGAAAAAATTAAAGATGCTCTACAAATACAGTTGCAACGTATTGAAGACAACGAAACAACTCCATTTGCTGCTGCAGATTATTTGTTAAGCTTATAAAAAATAAGTTACAAAAAATACTCCTTATACCAATTCACCTGCGCTTCAACACCTTGCAATAGTGTCGTTTTCGGATTGTAATTCAGTAATTTTCTAGCTTTATCAATATTTGCTTTTGTTCGTAATTGGTCTCCTGCTCTTGCTTCTACATGATTAATTTTTATAGACTTACCAATCACTTTTTCAACAGCTTCAATACCTTCTTGTGTTGTATGTTCTACTTCTGTACCAAGATTAATAATTTCACCATCTACTTTAGCTTCATTATTAATAACACTTACAACACCATCAACAATATCGCCAACATAAGTAAAGCTTCGTAAGTGACTTGCACTACCATCATAAAGCGGAAAAGCATCATCATTAAAAGCACAAGCAATAAGCTTAGTATACATTTTTTCTGGTCTTTCTCTTGGTCCAATAACCGAGTACAAGCGCAAAGAACAAGATTTAAAATGTTTCTCTCTACTTTTTTGAAGTACTAATTGTTCTGCTGCTAATTTAGTTACCCCATAATGTGAAGCAGGTTTTGGAGCTATATCCTCTGGAAAAGTAGCTTGTAAGCCATAGATAGAAGAAGTACCAATATTTACAAAAAGCGCTAAATCGTTTAAAGTAAGTGCATAATCAATTAGGTTTTTTGTTGCGATTATATTGTTAGTAAAATAATCTTCGAAAGTCGATGTTTTAGAAATCCCTGGTTGGGCAGCGTAATGAAAGATATATTGGATGTCTTTAGGTAACACTTCCGCTAAATTCACATCCCTTAAATCTGCATTAATTACTGTAATACCTTTGTCGCTTAGGGCTTTTTCATTTAGTTTTTTTAATTCTAAACTATAATAAGGCGAAAAATTATCTATACCAATAACTTCATGTCCTAAATCATGTAAACGTTCGGCAGTATGCGAACCTATAAAGCCTGCAGCTCCAGTAATTAATATTTTCATGTGTCTATTCTATTTTTTTTAACGGTCACATGGTGCTTCCAAGTTTAGTCATTCGTTTTAATATTAAATGCTAGTTATGAAAGGTTCATATAAGAGTATTATATTACAAAGAAACATATTTTTTTTTATAAAGAATTTCTATTCCTTAAAAAAGAATACATTTGTATAATTAATTCCTTTTTTATGAATTTTCAATTTACCATTATTGTTCCTGTTTATAATGAGGAAGACAATTTATTACGAGTTGAAAAAGAATTACTTGCATATACTAAAATCGCAATTAAAACTACCAAAATACTATTTGTTAATGATGGTTCTAAAGACAAAAGCCAAGAATTAATTGAAACCATTTGTAATAGAAATCCTGAATTTTCATATATTTCTTTCGAAAAAAATAGCGGTTTAAGTGCTGCTATAAAAGCTGGTTTCGATTATACCGACACCGAATTAGTTGGTTACATAGATAGTGATTTACAAACTGCACCTGAAGACTTCAACTTGCTTTTAAAAGATATTGGCACTTACGATTTAGTAACTGGGGTTCGTGCTAACCGAAAAGACAGTTTTGTAAAAAACCTGTCTTCAATCATTGCAAATGGAATTAGAAGGAGCTTTACCCATGATGGTATGGATGACACTGGCTGTCCTCTAAAAGTTATAAAAACAGAATATGCCAAACGCATTCCAATGTTTAAAGGCTTACATCGCTTTTTACCTGCTATGATTTTATTGCAAAACGGAAAAATAACACAAGTTCCTGTGCAACACTTTCCAAGAATAGCTGGCCAAGCAAATTTTGGTGTTTGGAATAGATTACTTGGTCCATTAACAGATTGTTTTGCTTATCTATGGATGAAGAAAAAACACATTAATTATTCCGTTGAAAAACAAGGTTAATGAACAACTGGATAATATATAGCATAGGGTTTACTGCACAAATATTATTCTCCTCTAGATTAATAATACAATGGATTACTAGCGAAAAACAAAAACAAGTATCAACACCAACTTTATTCTGGACATTAAGTTTATTTGCCTCTTTTCTTTTATTTGTTTATGGTTATTTACGCGACGACTTTGCTATAATGCTTGGTCAAGGTCTCACCTATTTTATTTATATACGAAATTTACAATTACAAAATCAGTGGGAAAAATTCCCTAAAATAATGCGTTGGTTATTGCTTTTGGTTCCTGTCTTTATTTCTATCTTTTATTTTAACAACAATACCATAGATGTAGATCGCTTATTTAAAAACGAAGCCATTCCGTTTTGGTTATTAATACTTGGTATAGTCTCGCAAGTAGTATTTACCTTGCGTTTTGTATACCAATGGCTATATTCTGAAAAACACAAAGAATCTTCTTTGCCTTTTGGTTTTTGGCTTTTAAGTTTAATTGGTTCCATTTTAATATTAACTTATGCTACTATTAGAAGAGATCCTGTTTTATTCATTGGTCAGCTTTTTGGAGCAGTTATTTATAGTAGGAATTTAATGCTATTAAAAAAGAATTATGTTAAAAGCACTTGAAAAACACCCAATTCTTAGTGTTTGTATTTTGGTAGCAATTATGCTTTTACCAAATTTAGAAACCATTTCTGTTTCTATTATGGAAGCTCGAAACTTTATTACTGCTCGCGAAATGATAGTAGATAATAACTGGCTTTTAACGACTATGAATGGAGAAGCCAGGTACCAAAAACCACCTTTACCTACTTGGCTTGCCGCGATTTCTAGTTTAATTTTTGGAATAAAAAGCATTTTTGGCTTACGATTACCAGCTGCAATTATGGTTATGCTTATGGGTAGTTTTATGTATAAACTGTCGTATCAAATACTTAAAAAGAATAGACATAGTTTTATAAATGCACTAATTGTTATTAGCGCATTCTATGTTATTGCAATAATTATTGAAGCGCCTTGGGATATTTTTACACATGGTTTTATGCTAGTGGCAATCTATCATTTATTTCTACTTTTTAAATCCGAAAAAAACTATTGGAAACATTCCCTCTTTGCAGGAATTTTTATTGGTTCCTCCTTTATGTGTAAAGGCCCAGTTTCTATGTATGCTTTGCTGCTTCCATTTTTAATTGCCTATGGTTTTACCTTTAAATTTAGTAATTTTAAAACAAAAGCTTTTTCCTATTTTAGCGTCCTCTTATTAGCTTTAATAATTGGTTCTTGGTGGTTTATATACGTAAGAATGGAAGACCCAGCGACTTTTGAAGCGATTACAAAAAAAGAAACGGGCAATTGGTCTAGTTATAATGTAAGACCATTTTATTACTATTGGAGCTTTTTTACTCAAAGCGGATTATGGACTATCCCAGCGTTTATTAGCTTACTGTATCCGTATTTAAAACACAGAGTGAGTAATAAAAAAGCCTATACATTTTCTTTTTTATGGACCATAATTGCTGTGGTGTTACTCTCTGTAATTCCTGAAAAAAAATCACGCTATCTCATGCCTGTTTTAATTCCATTAGCTATAAATATTGGGTTTTATATGGAGTATTTATTCCGAAAATTTAAACACTTAAAAAATAAAAAAGAAACTATTCCTGTATATTTTAATTTTGGATTAATTGGTTGCATCGGTATTGTTTTTCC
This sequence comes from Oceanihabitans sp. 2_MG-2023, assembly GCF_030547245.1. Lineage (GTDB taxonomy): Bacteria > Bacteroidota > Bacteroidia > Flavobacteriales > Flavobacteriaceae > Oceanihabitans. The sequence continues at coordinate 101,971 of NZ_JAUOQT010000005.1, read as the reverse complement.
TATAGTAGCATATCTCTTTTTAAAAGATAATTTAGCTGGGTATTGGTTTTGGTATCTACTAGCTTCTTTAATTTTGGTGCCACTAGGTATTTTAATTTTAATTCATTTAAAAAGAAAAAACATACAACAGGTTTTTATGTATACTGTACTATTCTTTACTTCTATTACACTTACTGTTTCACCATTAAGCAAAGCTTTAATTAGTAGTAATTATACTCCTATTTCAAATTTAAAAAAAGAAGCTTCTGCTACAAATTTAAACGTGTATTCTTTTAATTATGTTTCCCCAGAAATGATTTGGCAATTTGGCAGTAAGATCCCAAATATAAAACAGGCCGAAAACACCTATAACTTTCCAAAAGAAAATACTTTTGGCATGCTAACTAATGGCATATCACCTGAAGATCAAGCCAAGTTAAATACCATATATACTATCGAAAAAATATCAACTTACGATCTAAATACTGCTGCCCTTGGTTCTAGTTCTCATAATGGTAGATTATCATGTAATTACTATGTACTAACTAAAAAAGAGTAAAATGAATACGTTTTTCATGCTACTACTGAAACAAAACATATCTTGGAGGAACAAGTCCGTTTAATCGCATATAAACCAGCATTTGCCCTCTATGATGCGTTATATGGTCTGCTAGTAATAAGAGGATTTGTCTTTTAGATCTATGCAAACCAAAATAATCTAGCTTATCTTCTAAATGCGCAATATCAAACTGTGCAATTAATTGTATTGCAGCATCGAAAGTTTCCCCTACTGTAGCAATCATTTCTACTTTAGATTTATTAGCCACCTTATAAACAGTATCTGTTTTCCAATCTCTTGATTCACGTTCTCCCAACAACGACTCACTATGCCAATCTAAAGCATAACCTATATGCAATAAGTTTTCGGCAAAGCTCAAAGACTCTGAAGTAGCTTTATAGTTATACTTAGCTTCCGGCATTGTCTCTGCAACAAGAATTAAATATTTTTTAGAATTTTCTAATCGCTCTAAATAATCCTTGATAAAATTATCCTGTTGTGCAAACAGTGGTGTTGTTAAAAAATTAAATAGTAGGCACGTTATTATAACAAGTATATTTCTCATCGTATTTACTTTCATTAATTTCGTTTATATATCTAATTATCAATCTAAGAGTAATAACGCATTAAATAGAAACTATTATAAACAGTTAGATTTTTTTAGGCCTCTTGCTGTACTACATAACGCTGAATCACATAATTCAGTATTTTATAAAACATAAAACCAGAAAGCGCTCCAAAGGTCATTCCACAAAAAACGTCTAAAGGATAATGCACACCAACATAAATTCTACTATACGCTACCGTTGCACTCCAAAAAAGCAGAATAAAAATTAATTTTTTATAATAAGGTCTTAAAAATAAACCAGTAAAAACAGCAGCTGCCATAGTATTAGAAGAATGCCCAGAAAAGAAACCATACTTACCACAACGCACTGCTATAAAACGCATTTGCTCCATTACTCCTTCTTGTCTGCAAGGCCTTAACCTTTTAAATCCATCTTTAAAAAGGTTGGTTATTTGGTCTGTAAAAGTAACCATAAACACAATTATCAAAACAGAAAACACTAACGTTTTTAGTCCAAATCGTTTGTAAATTAAAAACAATAAGAAAGCATATAATGGAATAAAAGTAAGCTTGTTGGTAACTAATAACCAAAATGCATCCCAAGTAGGTGTTCCTAAATTATTCAAGAATAAAAATAATTCTTTATCGTATTGTATTAGTTGATCTAGCATTTTTAATGTTTTTGGGCGTTACTTTTTACAACAAAACTCCGCAGGTATAGAATAGCTTTCCTATTGCAAAAAGTCAGGCTTTACGTTGCAATCTTTTTTAAGAAAAATAAAAAAGGATTTCCACTTCAATCCTTAACGCAATTAATCTTCGTAACGTTCTACTTCTCTATCGTAAAAAGCTGTTGCTTCTTTAATTAAATTTTCGGTTTCTAGTTCTAATTCTTTTTGGTCATGCTGATCAAAATCTTCTAACCATTCTACTTCATCATCTTCCAAGTTTATTATAAACATAGGAAATTCAGTATGAATAACAAAAATAGCGTTTGGATGATCTGTGTTGTCGCCAAGAATAAATTTAGGTAGTTCCATGTTTTGAATGAATTAATTTTTTTGTTAGATAGTTAAAACGAATATACAATAATATAGATGCAGTTGTTAGTCCTGCTAGTAAACCTAACCAAATGCCAAAACTAGCGTAGGCGTCCTCTTTTCCTAAAAACCAACTAATTGGAAAACCAACAAGCCAATACGAAACAAAAGTAATAATGGTTGGAATTTTCACATCTTGCAAACCACGTAAAGCTCCAAGTACAACAACTTGAAGACTATCGCTTATTTGAAAAATAGCAGCTGCAAGCATTAACTTAGATGCTATTGCAACTACTTCCGTATTATCTACAAGGTTTTTGGCATCGTCAAAATCTACATATAACTTAGGTAGTTGGTTATGAAACACAAAAAACAATAAAGCAAAACAGCTAGCAAATATTGTTCCTAATAAAAATAATGAAAAAGCAATTCTGCGCAACTCGACATAATTTTTAAGCCCTTTTTGATTACCAACACGAACCATCGATGCAACACTTAAACCCATAGCAACCATAAAGGTCATCGAGCTTAAATTTAAAGCAATCTGGTTTGCTGCTTGCGGATTCTTACCTAACAAACCACTTAACCAAATGGCTGCAGTAAAAATGGCTACTTCAAAAAACATTTGCATGGCACTTGGCGCTCCTAAACTTATCAGTTTTTTTATCATGCTACTTTCTAGCACAAAAAACTTAATATTAGTTACATAGTTTTTAGATTTTTCTTTTCCTTTTAATAACCACCACAAATAAACAACCATGACAATTCGCGAAGCCAAAGTACCATAAGCAGCACCAATAATACCTAATTCTGGAAAACCAAAAGTTCCAAAAATAAGCAGATAGTTTAAAACTACATTAATAACATTTGCTAAAATGGTTGCATACATTGGGTATTTAGTCATAGATAAACCATCACTAAATTGCTTAAAAGCTTGAAAAATAATTAACGGAATTAAAGAAAACGCCACCAAATCTAAATACGGAATTGCAAAAGCAACAACCTCTTCTGGTTGTTGCATTAAGTACATAAGCGGTTTAGCAAAATATACTAAAAAGAAAAGGGAAATTCCCAAAACCGTACACAAAAACAAACCATGTTTGAAAGCCGATTTTCCTTGTTTAAAATCGTTTGCAGTATCTGCTTCTGCCACCAAAGGTGTAATTGCTGTACTAAAACCAATACCTAAAGACATTGCAATAAAAATAAAACTATTACCAAGAGATACAGCAGCTAATTCTGCAGTACCTAATTGGCCAACCATAATATTATCTATAAACTGCACAAAGGTATGACCAAGCATACCTAGCATTACAGGTGCTGCAAGCTTCCAGTTGTATTTAAATTCTTTGGTGTATTTACTTAAAACCATTTGGTAAAAGTAATGCTTCGGTTTTGGTTATGCGAATTTTATTTTACCATTTATAAACTGGATATTCTATCCTTCGCATTTTCAAACTCCTGTACCATATCTTCCACAATTTGCGCAACAGGTTTAATGTCGTGAATAAGTCCTGCTATTTGTCCGATTTCTAATTCACCATCCTCTAAATCACCTTCAAACATACCACGTTTTGCTCTTGCTCTACCGAGTAATTCTTTCAGCTGTTCTGGTGATGGTGAGCTTTTGTATAGCTCTTGTAATTCGTTATAAAACTTATTTTTTATCAAACGTACTGGAGCTAATTCTTTTAAAGTAAGTTGCGTATCTCCTTCTTTAGCATCAACAACCACTTTTTTAAATGCTTGATGTGCCGAACTTTCTTCACTAGCAACAAACCTGCTACCTACTTGCACCCCATCTGCACCAAGAACCATAGTTGCTAACATGGCTTGTCCTGTAGCAATTCCTCCTGCAGCAATTAATGGTATTTGTAACTGTTCTTTAACCATTGGAATTAATGTGAGTGTTGTAGTTTCGTCTCTTCCGTTATGTCCTCCAGCTTCAAAACCTTCTGCTACAATAGCATCTACACCTGCATCTTGTGCTTTTAATGCAAACTTTACACTACTTACTACATGTACCACAGTAACACCTTTTTCTTGCAACCAATTGGTCCACGTTTTTGGGTTTCCTGCTGAAGTGAATACAATTTTTACACCTTCTTCTACAATAATATTCATGATTTCTTCAATGTTAGGATATAACATTGGTACGTTTACACCAAAAGGCTTATTGGTTGCTTTTTTGCATTTCTGAATATGTTCTCTTAAAACATCTGGATACATACTCCCTGCTCCAATAAGTCCTAATACTCCAGAATTACTTGCTGCTGCGGCTAGTTTCCAACCAGAATTCCAGATCATCCCAGCTTGAATAATTGGATGTTTTATATGAAAAAGTTTCGTGATTCTATTTTGCATTTTATTGATTTTATTAGAGATGCTTCGACAGGCTAAGTATGATATTTAGTTTCGAATTTGAAATTTACGGATTTGATTGCAATTTGGCAATTGAAATATTCTCGATATAAAATTGTAAAACAATTTCTCTCGAACTCACATTATATGAAAATGATAATTATGAAATTACCCCAGAACCCAAAAGTTCATCGTCATGATACCAAGCCACAAATTGACCTTCTTGAATGGCAGATTGTGCTTCTTCAAACTCTACATACATTCCAGAATTTACTTGGTGTAAGGTCGCTCTTTGCAAATCTTGACGATATCTTATTCTTGCTAATACCTGCATGCTTTCATCAACTTGTAACGCTAAATCTTCGCGAACCCAATGGATTTCTTCTTTAGCTACAAAAAGCGCTTTTTTATATAAACCAGGATGGTTTTTACCTTGCCCTGTGTAAATTACATTATCGTTAACATCTGTATCAATAACAAATAGAGGTTCTATTGTCCCCCCAACAGCCAATCCTTTACGCTGTCCTTTTGTGAAATAATGTGCTCCTTGATGTTTCCCAACAACTTTACCATCTTGTACCTTGAAGTTTGTTTTTTCAGACAAGTATATTAGTTCTTCTTTTTTATTAGAAAAGCTAGGTGCTGTTGTATGAAAAGAAGGATTGTTTTCTGGAATTTCAACAATAACACCCTCTTTAGGTTTTAATTGCTGTTGCAAAAAATCTGGAAGACGCACTTTACCAATAAAACACAATCCTTGAGAGTCTTTTTTATCTGCTGTAATTAAATCTTGTTCGGCAGCAATTTTTCTTACTTCTGGCTTTTGTAATTCACCAATAGGAAATAATGCTTTTGCCAATTGGTCTTGTGATAATTGACATAAAAAGTACGATTGATCTTTATTACCATCTGCTCCAGCAAGCAATTGATAGGTCTCTTTGCCTTCTTTTTCTATAGTGCCTTTTCTGCAATAATGACCAGTAGCAACATAATCTGCTCCGAGTTCTAAAGCAATCTTCATGAACACATCGAACTTAATTTCTCTATTGCAAAGCACATCTGGATTTGGTGTTCTTCCTTTTTCATATTCATGAAACATATAATCTACTATACGTTCTTTATATTGTTCACTTAAATCTACGGTTTGAAAAGGAATGCCTAATTTATCTGCAACCAACATTGCATCATTACTATCATCTAACCAAGGGCACTCATTAGAAATAGTTACGGTATCATCATGCCAGTTTTTCATAAACAAGCCTATTACTTCATAACCTTGCTCTTTTAATAAGTATGCAGCTACGCTTGAATCTACTCCGCCTGAAAGTCCTACTATTACTCTTTTCATCTGTTATTTTTTGTATTATTTATCAGATGTAATTCATCAAAACTGAAATTATTAAAACCGTTGTATTTAAGAATTAATCTCATGTTGCAAAATTACAAATAAAAAATTTTGAATGGTATTTAATTATAATGCTTTATTAAAAGGGTATGTATTTAGTCGAAAAAACAAATAAAAACTAAAGAGATATTCTTTTTTTTTATAGTTTAGCATTACAATTTTAGGTAACCCCTTTCATTTAGATTGATTAATAGCTTACTCATAACAAGAATGACTACCTAAAAAAGCTCCTTACGAAAGTAAGGAGCTTATATTTTGCACCTATTTCAACTTATCGTTTGTATGGATTATTACTCTTTCTGGTAAAATCTTTCTCTTTAACAAGTTTTCCATTTTCATAGTATTTCCAAAGGCCATGCTTTCTATCTCTTTGGTACTGCCCTTCTAAAATAAGAACTCCATCTTTATCGAAAAAAGTTGCTGGACCATGTAATTCTCCTTGATCGTAAACATATTTTTTTACAACAACACTTTTTTCGGTGTACCAAATAGAAGGACCATGAAGTTTCCCGTTTACGTATGTTTCTGTTTGCGCTAAAACACCATCGTCATAATACACCAAACGCTCTCCATGCAATTCCCCTTTATCATTATAGGTATCTTTACTTAATATGTTTTTTGTTTTGTTTTGATAGTAAGTCCAAGTACCAATATATAATTTACCATTCATTTGGCCCTCACTAATTAGTTTTCCTGTAGAAGCATAAAAAGAAACTTGTGCGATATTATTGTCTTTGTTAAATTGTTTATTGGCTGCTAAAACTGCTTTACCATTTACATTTTTATAAAACTTAAATTCACCAATTTCTTTACCATGAAAAAACGTGCCTTGGTATCGTAAAACTTTTGTATTATCAAAATTCTTTTTCCAAACACCATGACGCTTACCGTTAGCATCCAATAGGTTTACATCTTGCGCAGAAGCAAAAATTGGTAGTAAAAAAACAAAAAGGAATAGTATATTTTTCATAATTTAAATAACGTTTTTTTAAAGCTAAAATTGTTATAACAAAAAAGCTGCCAAAGTTAAAAACAATTAGCAGCTTTCATTTTATAAAAGAAGGCGATTACTTCTTTTTTTGTTGTGCTTGTTTTTGCTTTTCAGCCTGTTCCATCATTTCGGACATCTTTTTTGCAAATTTACCTTGTTTTTTAGGCTTCTTCTTATTTTCTTGAATTTTAGCATGAATTTTATCTTCATCTAAAATATAATTCTTGATTACTAACATAATTCCAATACTAATAACATTAGAAATAAAATAGTATAAACTTAAACCAGATGCGTAGTTATTAAAGAAAAATAACATCATTAATGGAGAGAAGTAGATCATATACTTCATCATTTTTTGCATGTCTGGCATACCTTCTTGCGTTGGTTGCGTTGCCACTTGTTGTCCTGTAGTCATTTTCATGTAAAAGAAAATAGCTATCGATGCTAATATTGGAAATAAACTTACGTGATCTCCATAAAAAGGAATATGAAACGGAAGCTCAGCTACTACATCATAAGAGGACAAATCGTCTGCCCAAAGAAAACTTTTTTGTCTTAAATCGAAAGCAGAAGGAAAAAACTGAAACAGAGCATAAAACACAGGAAGCTGAATTAAAGCTGGCAAACAACCACTTAAAGGACTTGCTCCTGCTTTGGTTTGCAATGCCATGGTTTCCTGTTGGATTTTCATTTTATTGTCTTTATACTTTTCTTTAATAGCATCTAATTCTGGCTTAATAATTTTAAGTTTTGCTTGCGACAAAAACTGTTTGTATTGTACGAATGAAAGTAATAATTTAATTAAAACGGTCATAACAACAATAGCGATACCATATGGTAAGAAACCACTTAACATAGAAAATAACGGAACAAAAAGGAAACGGTTAATCCACCCAAAAATCCCCCATCCAAAAGGAATACTGTCTTCTAAGCCTATATCGTACTTCTTAAGTGTATTGTTATCTGTTGGTCCAAAATAGAATTTTAAAGGTTGATTAAATTCACCAGCTTGTAACTCTAATGGCATTTTAGTCGTAAATATTTTTGTAGAAATAGTATCAATTTCTTCATCTAAAACTAAGTTTTTAGAAGTGACAGTTACTTCTTTTAAAGGTTTTTCTGAAACTAATATAGAACTAAAAAAATGTTGTCTATACGATAACCAGCTTACGTCTTCAAGAATTTCTTCATCATCACCTGAAGGGCTTAATTTGTCTATTTTATCTTCTTCATGTTGGTACGTTAAACGCGTATATCTATTTTCATAAGAGATACTTTTATCATGACGAAACGTTTTCAGTTTCCAATCTAAATTAATTTTTTGCGAACCATTTACAATACTACTTAAACCTTGTGATCGAATAGTAAAATCTACCATAAAATCGTTAGGTTTCAGCTCATATCGGTATTCTAAAAATTGTGTTGGAGACACTTTTAGTTTCATAGAAACTACTGTATTCTCCCCGTTTTTGGTAACAGTTGGTTCAAAAAACAGATCTTGTGTATTAAGATTTCTATTATCGGAAGTATTAAAATTAATATTAAAAGCGGTATTATTTTCCTTTACTAAATAAATTGGAATAGAGTCGTAATCTACAAAAGGCTTTAATTTAATCTCACTAAGATACCCACCTTTATTGCTAAACTTTAAAGAAAGCACACCATTTTCTACTAAGGTTTCTTTATTGGTTGCAGATGGCAAAGTAGATGCATAAGCAAAAGCGCCTAATTTATTATTTAGTGCAACAAGTTGTAAAGAATCTGTTACAGTTGCTGCAGAATAATCATTGGCAGTTGTTACCAAAGTATTGTCTTGTATTTCTACTTTTTGTTCTGCTTCAACTTGCTCTAGTTTTGCTTTTTCTTCTGCTTCAAGTTCTTCAGGAGATGGTTGGTTGGTGTACATCATGTACACTAAAATTCCAAATATTAGGATGAATCCTATTATTGAATTAAGGTCTAGTTTTTTTTCTTCCATATTTATTTTCCGCGAAAGCGGTAATCTATTTTTATTTTCTTCTTTCTTAAAGAGAAGTAGAGAAATTGAATTACACAAAAAGTAATCCAACTTTATTTTTATGCCATTGTGACACGTTAGTTAATCTTTATTTCTTTTTTTTATGTTTTAATGCGGCTTTTACGAATGCCACAAATAATGGGTGCGGATTAGAAACCGTACTTTTATATTCTGGATGGTATTGCACACCAACAAACCAAGGATGTTCTGGTAACTCTACAATTTCGACCAAACCTGTTTCAGGGTTTGATCCAGTTGCTAGCATACCTGCAGCTTCAATTTGCGCTTTATAAATATTATTAAACTCGTAACGATGTCTATGTCTTTCGTTAATTGCTTCTGTTTTATAGACTTTTGCTACGATACTATCTTTTTTAAGAGTACAGGCCCAAGCTCCTAAACGCATCGTTCCGCCTTTTTCAGTAATCGTCTTTTGTTCTTCCATTAAACTAATTACTGGGTTTTTAGTTTCTGGATCCATTTCAGAAGAATTTGCATCTTCTATTTTTAGTACATTTCTAGCAAACTCTATGACTGCCATTTGCATACCTAAACAAATTCCGAAGAAAGGAATATTATTTTCACGCACATATTTTACAGCACTAATTTTCCCTTCAATTCCACGTTCTCCAAAACCTGGAGCCACTAAAACACCATCTAAATGGGATAGCATTACTTTGGCATTGTCTTTATTTAAATACTCCGAATGTACAGACTCTACATTTACCTTAACTTCATTTTCTGCTCCAGCGTGAATAAATGCCTCTAAAATAGACTTATACGAATCCTGCAACTCTACATATTTACCTATCAAACCAATTGTTATTTCGGTTTTAGGATTTTTATGTCGCTGTAAAAATTTATTCCATTGGGTTAAATCGGGAGTATGACTTTCTAAATCTAATTTTTTTAAGACTACTTTATCTAAACCTTGTTCTAACATTAAATTTGGCACATCGTAAATGGTAGAAGCATCTATAGATTGAATTACTGCTTCTTCTCTTACATTACAAAATTTAGCTAGTTTACTTCGTAATTCTTCTGGTAGTTCATGTTCTGTTCTACAAACTAAAATATCTGCCATAACACCACTTTCCATTAATGTTTTCACACTATGTTGGGTTGGTTTTGTTTTTAATTCGCCAGCAGCAGATAAATAAGGAACTAATGTTAAATGAATAACAATAGCATTATTATCTCCTAAATCCCATTTTAGTTGACGCACAGCTTCTACATAGGGAAGCGATTCAATATCACCAACAGTACCACCGATTTCTGTAATAACCACATCGTAATCTCCAGAGTTACCAAGAATTTGGATTCTGTTTTTAATTTCGTCTGTTATATGCGGAATTACCTGAACCGTTTTTCCTAAAAACTCCCCACGACGTTCTTTTTCAATTACGCTTTGGTAAATACGTCCTGTAGTTACATTATTCGCTTGGCTAGTTGGTACGTTTAAAAAACGTTCGTAATGCCCTAAATCTAAATCGGTTTCAGCGCCATCATCTGTAACATAACATTCGCCATGTTCGTAAGGATTAAGTGTTCCTGGATCTACATTGATATAAGGATCTAATTTTTGAATGGTAGTTCTGTAACCTTGTACTTGAAGAAGTTTCGCTAAAGAGGCAGCAATAATCCCTTTTCCAAGGGAAGATGTTACTCCTCCTGTTACAAATATGTATTTTGTTGTAGTTGTCATGTTGCGTTGTTAAACGCGAGCAAATTTACGATTTTAAGTTGAAATTTTCCGTTTTTAGTGTTTTATTTTTAGTCAAATTAATAAGTAGTTTTAAGGCGTTTTAGAAGCGTATGTTATTTGAATTTGTCAGAAAAAATGTCGAACTTCGTTTCAAGCTTGATAAAAACATATGTGACTAGCCAGACTGGTTATAAAACATTTTTTTATTACAGAATTATTATATACCATTATAACACAACAATGGAAAATCTAATTAATTACATACAATCAAAAACCACTTTAACTCAAAACGAAATTGAATTAATAAATAACCATTTCGTTTCCGAAAAAATTCCTGCAAAAACGAATCTTTTAGAAGCAGGAAAAGTGGAGCGATACATTTATTTTATAGATACAGGTATTGTAAAAGGATATCAAAATATCGACGGAAAAATTATTGTACAGCACCTTGTAACGGAACAAGATTTCTTCACTTCTTTAGATAGTTTTATGACTGAAACACCTTCTCTAGATTATTATGAGGCTATCACAGATTGTAGCCTTATAAAAATATCAAAACCTGATTTTGACATTTTACAAAAAGAAACAAAATTCTGGGCAATATTTGTGAAAGATGTAACCAATGCGCATTTGAATTGTAAATTAGAGCGTGTTAAAGATTTTCAAGTTTTAACAGCAAAAGAGCGTTATCTAAAATTTGTAAATCAGTATCCAAATTTAGCTTTAAATGTATCTATTGACAATATCGCTTCTTTTTTAGGAATGGAACCTCAATCTTTAAGTCGTATTAGAAAACAAATCGCTTTCTAACAAATGTTATTTCTAAGCGCTTCAAATCTATCGAAATTTGTTCAAACAAAATTTAATAATTATGAGCAACGAAATTTCATTAGTAACAGGAGGAACAGGTCATTTAGGAAACAACTTAGTTAGGTTATTACTTTCAAATAATCAAAACGTAAGGACTACTGTTAGAAACACAAAAAACACGAAACCTTTTGAAGGTTTAGATTGCGAAGTTGTACAGGCAGATCTTATGGATAGGAAATCACTTGAAAAAGCATTTCAAGGAGTTACAAACGTATATGCAGTGGCTGCAAATTTTAGCATGTGGGCAAAAGACCCAATAACTGAAATTTATGATAATAATATGCAAGGAACACAAAATGTGTTTGATATGGCAAAAGAATGTGGTGTTAAAAACATTGTATATGTAAGTTCTGTAGCTAGTTTAGATTTTACCAAATTACCCGCTAATGTGGACAATGGATATAACAAAGACAGAAGAAATTGGTATTATAACTCTAAAAACGATTCCGATAAATTAGCATTAGAATTGGGTGAAAAATACGGTATCAGAACCGTTTTGATTTTGCCTTCTGCTATGATTGGATGTGAAGCTCATAAATTAAGTTACAGTAATAATTTAGTTCATCAAGCTTTAAATGGAGAGATTCCTATAGATACAAACATGACTTTAAATTGGGTTGATGTAAAAGATGTTGCTTTTGGTGCTTATCAAGCAATGCGAAAAGGCAGAAATGGAGAACGTTATATTTTATCGAACGAACAACACACTACGATACAAGAAACAGTAAAAATAGCCTCAGAATTATATCCTGAACTAAAACTAAAAACACCTAAAAAAGCACCAAAATGTCTATTATATTCTGTTGCTGGTTTAATGGAATTTAGTAGTAAACTGACAGGGAAAGAGCCTTTATTACAGAGACATTACGTAGATATGTTTTATGGTTTAAAACAAGATTATGATATTAGTAAATCAAAAGAAGAACTAGATTTTAATCCTAAACCTTCAAGAAAAGCTCTGGAAGACGCATTGAAATATCTGAAAAACGATTGGCAAAAAGAAAACGCTATATAACACGATGTATCATTCATTTTTAACTATAGTATACTTAAAAATCTACTTGAATTTTCTAAACGGTTTACATTTACTAAATTAGTTACTTAACCTAACAACAAACAAATTAATGAAACCATCAAGGCCTAAGGCTTAGAAAAATTATTTTGTATATTTCTAATCAAATTTTCTAAGCCATTTAGTTTTAAAGTATATACCGTTTCAAGCATTTCTCCAAGTTTTCCTTTAGGGAATCCTTTGTTATGATACCAAACCACGTAGTATTCTGGTAAATCTATTAAATACCGACCTTCATACTTACCAAATGGCATTTTTGTATGTGCTAGTTTTACAAGAAACTCTTTATCTGGCTGAAGTTGCATGCCTATTCTTTAGATTTATAATTATCTAATTTGGCTAATTCTGTTTCAATATGGTTTTGCCAATGTGATTGCATCTCGTAGTTTCTAGAAAAATCGGTTTCTGCATCATACTGTTTTTGAAGGCTAGAAAGTTCTTGATTAATTTCTTGATGTATTTTATCTAATTGCTTGCTTATATTAGAGGAAACTTGCAACTGTGCTACACGCTGCCTAAACTTTCTAGTATGCAGCTCTGTTATATTAAAATGAAACTGCTCATGTGCTAATATGTGGTTATCTGCTTGCTCTGGTTTATACCAAGATTTTTTAGGATAGAAATGCGCTTGTATTTTAGTTTTAAAACCAACAACTTCTACACTTGTTTTTTTAATGGAATAACTAAACGTAATACCCGAAGCTGTTGTTGCAACTGCATCTGTATCCTTTTTTATTGGCCCCTTAAAATCATCCCATGAAAGCGTATACGATTCGCTCCAAGCAATTGTAGACTCCTCTTTATGAAGTGTGAGAATACAAAAAATAATAAAAAAGCATCTTAAAAACATTTATTTAGCTTCTACAATTTTTAAATCTTGATATTTTACCACATAAACCGTATTATTATAATAACCTCCAAATAAGTTTTTATGGTAAGCGAATTTGTTTTCTAGGTATTCGGTTAAGGGAAATTCGTTTACCGAGTTATATATGTTTTCTGAAGCTGAAAGACGTAAAACAACATCCATCATTAAATCGAAACCTCGAACTGCCGTTTTGTTTGGTGTAGCTCCATATTTTTTACTGTATTGTTTAGCAAAACCGTTATTATCGTCTTCGTTATAGGTTTTAGAAACAGTAGGAAAATGAAAGTTTAGATTAGATAAATGATAATTAGAAATTTCATCATTCTCGAAAGCATCATTCATATCTGTTGTAACTAAAACAATTTTATTTTCGTCGTTATTTAACGAATTTAAAATACTAGTAACATTAGATACAAATACGAAATTCTCGGTTTCTAAAAAGATAATATTTTTTCCTGGTTTTAGTTTTGCAATAATATCTTCTTCTAAAACGTAATACGAATCTTTTCCTTCTTTATCTTTTCTGGAGTGTATTTGTGATGCTGTACCTAACTCTCTTTTTAGAGCATTACTTGTAGCAGCATTTTTAGCATCTGCAATAATAATGACATGATTTTTTGTGCTATCTGCCTTAACAAAATCGATCATTTTAGTTTTTAACAATGCTGTAGAAGGCATGGATTGAAACACATTTTCTGATAGTTTTAAATCCTTTAAATTAGGAGAAATTACAGGAACGTTGTTTCTTTTTAACTCGGAAGCTACACGCTCAAAATTTTTAGGCATTAATGGTCCAATTACAGCATCTGCACTTTCTATATTTTTAGAATTAAGCAAATAGGAAACTTCGCTTAATTGATTTTTAGTATCATACACATCTACTTTTAGGGAGATTCCTAATTTTTTTAGAGAGTCTACAGCCATCAAAACACCAGAATGAAAATCTAAAGAAGTGCTTAGAAAATTATCGTTTTCAATTTGCTTTTTAGCATCGTAAACCGAATCCGCATTTACTCGATTTAATCTAAAAGGCAGCATAATAGCAATGTTCTTCGTTTCGTAATTTCTAATGTTACTTATTAAACTGGATGTTGTAGTTTGTATGTCGCCAGAAATAGATTCGCCTGTTTCGGTAATTTTACTAGAAAATGGAATCTTTAAAACCATACCTGATTTTAATCCTGTTTCTTTTAATTCTGGATTTAAAGCTTCTAGTTCTTCCTGCTCTAATCCTAATTTAATTTTTAAACGATAAAAACCTTCTTTTGGTAACACCGAGTAGTACGAGTATCTTTCGTCTATTTCTTTTACCGCTGCAGTTTCTAAATTTGGTACTTGTATTACTTGACCAACATTAAGTGTTGCAGGCATATTTGGGTTTAATGCTTCTAGCTCGTCTACTGTAATTCCGTATTTATATGCAATTCGCCATTTCCCTTCTTTTGGTAAAACCGTATAATCACTTGTTGTTTTTACTGTCTCAACTACTGTTTTTGTTTTGTATACAGGAATTTTAATTTTATCTCCTTTACGTAAGTTATTCGCATATAGTGAAGGGTTGTGCTTTTTAATTTCGTCCTGTTCTACATTATATTTTTTTGCCAAACTGTAAAGCGTTTCTTTACGTTTTACTTTGTGTTCTCTAAAATTTACAAACTCTTTTACAGTTGTAGTTTTAGTTTGCGGTTTTGCAATTTTAGATTTTGGAATGATTAGAACTGCATTTTGTTTTAGTTCTTTTTTTGCATCTGGATTTAATGCATATATATCGTAAGGTGTTACATTATATTGCTTTGCAATTAACTCTATGGTTTCTCCAGATTGTACTCTATGTGTTTTATATTCTTGTGCTTGTATTGTTGTAATACTACTGAATATTAAAACGAAACTGAATATATATATTATTTTTTTCATATTAATGCCTGCGAAAACAGGTATCTATTTAATGTTCCTTATCTCTATTAATGCTCCTTAACTTATAAATGACACTTACATTTGCAAGTATGCTTGCGTTAAGGATTGCAGTGTAAATCCTTTTTTATTTTTTTTAAAAAAGATTGCAACGTAAAGCCTGACTTTTTGTTTTTTTTTCAAAAAGGAACGCCATAATTACTATTTATGATATTCCTTTTTTCAAAGGAATTTGTTATTCCCACTCGATGGTTGCTGGTGGCTTGCTACTAATGTCGTACACTACTCTATTAACGCCTTTTACTTTATTTATTATCTCGTTACTCGTTTTTTGTAAAAACTCGTATGGTAAATTTACCCAATCTGCGGTCATACCATCTGTACTTTCTACTGCTCGTAGTGCTACACATTTTTCGTAAGTTCGCTCATCTCCCATGACACCAACGCTATTTACTGGAAGTAGGATTGCTCCTGCTTGCCAAACGCTATCGTATAGATTCCATTTTTTTAGATTGTCTATAAATACAGCATCTACTTCTTGCAAAATACGAACTTTTTCTGGAGTGATGTCTCCTAAAATACGAATTGCAAGTCCTGGTCCTGGAAATGGATGACGACCTAACAAGGCTTTATCCATGTTCATGGAAGCACCTACGCGACGAACCTCATCTTTAAATAATGCTTTTAGAGGTTCGACGATTTTTAGTTTCATAAAGTCTGGTAAACCACCAACATTATGATGACTTTTTATGGTTGCACTTGGTCCTCCTGTTGCCGAAACACTTTCGATAACATCTGGATAAATGGTACCTTGCGCTAGCCATTTTACGTCTTCAATTTGATGTGCTTCGTCATCGAAAACTTCAATAAACACACGACCAATTGCTTTACGCTTTAATTCTGGATCGCTCAATCCAGCAAGTGCATCCAAAAAGCGTGCCGAAGCATCTACACCTTTTACATTTAAACCCATACCTTGGTATTGGTCTAATACACTTTGGTATTCGTTTTTACGTAGTAAACCATTGTTTACAAAAATGCAGTAAAGGTTTTCACCAATAGCTTTGTGTAATAACATTGCTGCTACCGAAGAATCTACTCCTCCTGATAAGCCTAATACTACTTTATCTTTTTTTAACTGATCTTTTAAATCCTGAACGGTTTCGTCTACAAAAGAATCTGGGGTCCAGTCTTGATCCAGATTAGCGATATTTACTAAGAAATTTTCTAGTAATTGTTTTCCGTCTGTAGAGTGATACACTTCTGGATGAAATTGAATTGCATAAGTTTGCTCGCCTTCAATTTTATAAGCTGCATTTTCTACATCATGAGTGCTTGCTAAAAGCACAGCATTGGTAGGTAATACTTTAATGGTATCGCTATGACTCATCCAGACTTGGCTTCCTTTAGAAATTGTGCTAAAAAAAGGGTCTAAATCGTCTACAAAACTTAAGTTCGCTCTACCATATTCTCTGGTATTTGAAGGAGCTACTTCTCCTCCAGAAAAATGTGCTAAATATTGTGCGCCATAACATACTGCTAATAAGGGCTTATGACCTCTTATTTTAGATAAATCTGGATGTAAAGCATCTTCTCCTCGTACAGAGTTTGGGCTACCAGAAAGTATTACAGCTTTGTAATCTTCTATGTTTAACGGAATTTTGTTAAATGGATGTATTTCGGATAAGATGTTAAGCTCTCTAACTCTTCGCGCAATTAGTTGTGTGTATTGCGATCCAAAATCTAATATAAGTACCTTGTTGTGTTGCATGCGCAAAAATAGGAATTGATTTTTTAATCATGAACGATACTTAAACTTTTTTAATAGAATTTTAAACATTAAAAGACTTACATTGTTAATATCGTAAAGTCACCTTGTAGTGGTTTTAATACTTCGATTAGTTTTGGCACTAGTTGTTCCCCAAACGCTAAGTATAATTCCGAAAAATTAGTGTTACGCTCTTGTAAACTGCCATTAGGAAATAGCTCGTTTTGCAGTTCTGTCATACGGGAAACTTGATCTTTTAATTTGCGTTTTTGTGCGGTAAGTAAACGTTTTTCAAGTTGCATCAAGCCGTTTATCTGTTTTTTTTCTTGAGATGCTACTGCGCCAACAAAAGATTGATCTGTTTTATCAGCTAAAGTGTATAAGTCTTTAAATTGTTGTTGTAAATGTTTTAATTGCTCTGAAAAATCGATATCGATATTAGAAATTTGTCTTACTTTTTTATTAATAAAAGCATCACGCTTTAAAAAAAGGTCTTCGTTACTAATATGAAGCTTATCTAATTTTCCTGCTTGTTTTTCGGTTTTAATTAAAACGGAGTTTCGTAATAACAACATTGGGAAAGTTACTTTTACGGCTTTAAAATAATCTTTTAATTGTAACCAATAGGCTAATTCTCCACCTCCACCAATATAACAAAGGTTTGGTAAAATAACTTCTTGATACAAAGGACGCATTATTACATTTGGACTAAATCGATGCGGTGCTTCATGAAGGTGTTTAAGTATCTCGCTCTTACTCCATGTAATATTTGTATTTAGAACCTTGTATACATTATCTTCTAAAACAATACGTTCGCGAAGATTTTTATTTAAATAGAATAGATTTATTTCTCTTGGGTTTACCTGTATTTTACTAACATTAGGTAATTGTTCTAATTGCTTGTTTGTTTCCGAAACTGTAGCAAAAGAAGTTTGTTTTAGTAGTTCTTCTTCAATAAATGGTATAAATAATTGCTTTAAGTTTTTCGTGTTTGCTTCTATTATAACCAAACCATATTTAGCAAATAAAGCATTTGCTAAATACAAAGTTGCATCTGCTAAATTAGTATGTTTTAAATAAGCAAACTGAAACAATTCTCTTAAAGTTTCAGCATTTTTTCCTACACCAAGTTCTTTGGTAAATACTTCGAAAACTTTTTCTAAACCTTCTGTTGTTAGTTCTCCAACTGCTCCAGATACATTTCTATTCCACTGTACTTTTTTTCCTTTAAAGTTGAAATAATTAATTTCTTCAAAATCATGATCCTCGGTTGCCATCCAATATATTGGCACAAAATTATTATCTGGATATGCTTGTTTTAATTGTGAAGCTAAATTTATTGCAGAAACAATTTTATATAAAAAATATAAAGGCCCTGTAAATAAATTTAATTGGTGGCCCGTTGTCACTGTAAACGTGTTTTGATGTTTTAAATCTTCAATATTTTGAAGCGTTTTTGCTGAAGCTTCTATATTTTGATATTGTTTTTTTAAAGTTTCTACTAAAATTTTTCGACTGGCTTCTGAAGTATTTTCAGAGTTTCGCTTCTCTTCTATTTGTGCTTTAAAATTTTCAAGCTTTGGATAGTTGTTATAAAAAGATTGTAGTTGTTCCTTTTCCTCTAAATAATCACATATTAAAGATGAAAAATAGTTGGTTTTTTTAAAAGCGATACATTCTGTTGGCATATTAAACTTTAATATTTTATGTAAAGATACAGTGTTTTATTCTTTAATTTTTAGATATTTTATTTTCAATTTCCCCCTTAATAAAACAAAACAAAAAGGAAATAACTTATCTTTAGTCTCTTAAAACTATTAGTCCTTAAAATATTTTTAATGAAAAAAACAGCTATTCTTTTACCGTTTCTTGTTTTAACGACATTTTTCGCTTTACAAGACTGTCACAAAAATGAAGAAAATTCTAATACTTTTACACAAAATAATGTTAATACTAACACGATAACGATTATGCCGTTGGGAGATTCGAGAGTGGAAGGAGCAACTAGTAACTCTGTAAGTTACAGATACGATTTATGGAAAGATTTAGTTTCTAACGAATGGGACATTGATTATGTTGGTACGCAGAATGATAACACTTCGTACCCCTTATTATTAGGGAAATCTTTTGACCCAGATCATGAAGGTATTGGCGGTTTTAAAAGCGAAGATGTTTTAGAGAACATTGAAGAGGTTATGGATGATGCAGGAACTCCAGATGTCGTTTTATTAGGTATAGGAGGAAATGATTTAGTAAGAGGTATTCCTGTAGAAGAAATAATAGATAACATAAATCAAACCATAGATATTTTACAAAACAGCAATGCAAATATCACTATTTTTTTAGAGCGCATTGCTCCAGGAAGATCTAATGTTATGACTCCTGATGGTATTACCGCATATAATTCTTATCTAGAACAACTTGCTACAATTGCTTTAGAACAGACCAATGAAGCATCTAAAATAATACTTGTAGATATGTCTACCAATTGGACCGATGATTATATGGCAGACAATTTACATTACAATGAATTAGGAGCAAAAGAAATTGCAGATAGATATTTTGAAGCTATTGTTGAAAATTTAGAAAAATAAGTCTAAACCACCTCTCCATATAAATCAAAGTCTTCTGCCTCAATAACTTTAACTGTTGTATATTCCCCTGTCTTTAAATACGTTTTACTGGCATCAATACGCACTTCGTTATCTACATCTGGAGAATCAAATTCTGTTCTTCCAACAAAATAGTTCCCTTCTTTTCTATCGATAACTACCTTAAGAACTTGTCCAATTTTTTGTTGGTTTAATTCCCAAGATATTTGCGATTGCATCTCCATAATCTGATTTGCTCTATCCATTTTGACTTCTTCTGGCACATCATCTTCTAAATTAAAAGCATGTGTATTTTCTTCATGCGAATAAGTAAAACAACCTAAACGTTCAAAACGCATGTCTTGAACCCATTGTTTTAATTCTTGAAAATTCTCTTCCGTTTCTCCAGGATAACCGACAATTAAAGTGGTTCTAATTGTCATGTTAGGAACTGCTTCACGAAACTGACCAATTAACTTTGTTGTTTTTTCTTTGGTAGTACCACGACGCATACTTTTTAGAATAGAATCGCTAATATGTTGTAATGGAATATCTAAATAGTTACACACTTTAGGCTCACGATTCATAACATCTAAAACGTCTAACGGAAATCCGGTTGGAAATGCATAATGTAAACGAATCCACTCTATTCCTTCAACTTTCACTAAAGCTTCTAAAAGTTCGGCTAAGTTTCGTTTTTTGTATAAATCTAAACCATAATAAGTTAAATCTTGAGCTATAAGAATAAGTTCTTTTACTCCATTTGCTGCTAATTTTTCAGCTTCAATTACAATCTCTTCAATTGGAGTACTTTTATGTTTTCCACGCATTAAAGGTATAGCGCAAAAACTACATGGTCTATCACAACCTTCGGCAATTTTTAAATATGCGTAATTTTTGGGTGTTGTTGTTAAACGCTCTCCAATCAACTCGTGTTTATAATCTGCTCCTAAAGCTTTTAATAATTGAGGCAACTCTGTAGTACCAAAGTATTGGTCTACATTAGGTATTTCTTTTTGTAAATCTGGTTTATATCTTTCCGAAAGACATCCAGTAACAAATACTTTATCCACTTCGCCAGCTTCCTTTTTTTGCATGAAATCTAAAATAGTATTCACGCTTTCTTCTTTCGCATTATTAATAAAACCACAAGTGTTTATTACAACGACATTTCCCTCTTCTTCATGAACAACTTCTTTTCCATTAGCTTTAAGTTGGCCCATTAACACTTCACTATCGTATACATTTTTACTGCATCCTAAAGTAACAACGTTGATTTTATTTTTTTTTAGCGTCTTTGTTCTCATATTTATTTCCCGAAAAACCGGGAATCTTTTTAATGATTACTAATTATAATTTTAGGGTGCAAAGATACAATCTTAATTAAACCTTTTATATATTTCACTGTCTTAAATTAAAACCACACTATGAAAACTAAAGTTTACTTATTATTATGGATATTAATTAGCTTTGTAAGTTGTGCAACTTCAGATGAAGCAATAGAAGATGAAGAAGATAGCAATACTACATCCATTTACTTTCCGCCTATTACGTCAAACACTTGGGAAACTACTCCTATTTCTGAATTAGGATGGGATGAAAACAACTTACAACCTTTATTCGATTTTTTAGAAGAAAAAAATACTAAAGGATTTATTATGCTCTATAACGGAAGAATAGTTATAGAACAATACATGAATAACCACACAGCTTCGTCGAATTGGTATTGGGCTAGCGCAGGAAAAACACTTACATCTGCACTAACCGGAATAGCAGAAGAGGAAGGTTTACTAGATACAAATACTAAAGTATCTGATTATTTAGGAACTGGTTGGACTAGCGCTCCCATAGAAAAAGAAAACTTAATTACTTGCAAACATCTATTATCTATGAGCTCTGGCTTGGACGACTCTTTAGGCGATGATGTATCTCCAGCAAACCTTCAATATATAGCAGATGCAGGACAACGATGGGCGTATCATAACGTGTATGTAAAGTTACAAGACGTTGTTGCGCAGGCCAGTAACCAAACATGGTCTAACTATTTTAGCTCCAAATTAAAAGACAGAATAGGCATGTCTGGAAGCTGGATACCATTAGGAGATTTAAGTGTATATTGGAGCGACACCAGAAGCATGGCCAGATTTGGATTATTAACTTCTGCTAACGGAAAATGGGAAGACACGCAAATTATATCTTCAAACTATATTAGCCAAGCAACAAATACATCGCAAAATATAAATGATGCTTATGGCTATTTATGGTGGCTAAATGGAAAAACCACTTATCACTTACCTACAACACAGTTTGAATTCTCTGGTTCTTTAATCCCTAATGCGCCAAGCGACATGTATGCTGCCTTAGGAAAAAACGATCAAAAAATATATATTGTTCCTAGTAAGAAACTAGTGGTTATTAGAATGGGAGAAGCAGCAGAGGATACAAACTTTGGGCTTTCTACTTTTGATAATGATTTATGGGCTAAAATAAATCTTGTAATAAATTAACTTCCGCTCAAAAATTGTTGAATAACAGCTATTTTATTTTTTAAAAACACTAGAACCCTCTAGAGGTGTACTTTATTCACGATAGTAAATGTAATTACTATACTACCGCTTTTTATATATTGAAATAAAACATAGCATGGATAACGCAAGTTTTATACAAAGATGGCATCTAAAAAGACAACACATTCTTAAAAAGCATCCCATTTTCTTTTTGAGATATTGAAAATGATGATACTTTGTATATAAAACAACCACTTGCTCTAGTTATTCTTTTTTGCTTTACTCTACAAACACATGCACAATTATGTGAAGGTAGCTTAGGAGATTCTGTTGTAGAAATAGATTTCGGTTCTGGCTCGGGAGTTGGTAGCGCCTTAGGTAATGATGTTACAGCTTTTACTTATAGTGCCGTTGGAGAGTTAGATGAAGGCGAATACACCATAGCCAATTCCACAAGTGGTTTAAAAGGTAATGCTTGGCATGTAACTAATGATCACACAGGTAATACTAATGGGTATATGATGGTTATAAATAGTGCTGTACTTGCAGATGAAGGTGTTTTTTATAACAAAACAGTAACTGGTCTTTGTGCAGATACTACTTACGAATTTTCTGCCTGGTTGATTAATTTAATGAATCCTACCGTTGGAACAGATGAGTACCATCCTGATGTAACCTTTAGAATAAGCGATACCTCTGGTAACATTTTAGGTGCTTATAACACAGAAGATATTGCACAAACCACTTCTGGTACCTGGATACAATATGGTTTCTTTTTCACTCTTGGAAATGAAACAGAAGCCGTTATAAGTATACTAAACTCTGCTCCTAGTGCACATCCAGGCAATGATATTGCTCTAGATGATATCGCATTTCGACCTTGCGGACCAACAATTACAAACGCTATTGAAGGAGAATTAGACTCCAGTATAATCGTTTGCCAAAATGACACCGTTAGCTACAATTTTCAAACCTCTATTTCTTCGGGGTATTCCAATCCGCAATACCAGTGGCAATACTCAGAAGATAATGGAGCAACCTGGATGGATATTACTGGAGAAACAGCAACAACGTACACCTATTCTAGCACAGGCATTGCTGGCACCTTCTTATACCGATTAACTGCTGCAAATGGCGCAAATATTAATACAGAGTCTTGCAGGATAGCTTCTGATATTTTTTATGTAGAAGTTATTGAAACGCCAGAAATTACTACAGCCGAAACTGCACAAACTTTTTGCACAACACAAAACGCAACCGTTAGCGATATTGAAGTGAACACAGCAGCTATTTGGTATGATGCAGCAACAAACGGAAATATCCTTCCCGAAACAACCAATCTAATTAACAACACGACTTACTATGCTACAAATACCAATACTAATGGTTGTGAAAGTGAAGACAGATTAGCTATTTCTATACAAATAATAGCTCCAAGTTTAATTATAAACGATGTTTTAACTACCGTTTGTGATGCATATAATGATGCTTCAGAAATTATAGATTTAACAAGCTACGAATTAGATATAACGGATTGTTTGGATTGTGAGTTTCATTATTTCACAACCTATTCCTCTGCTGAAAATGATGCAGAAGAAGACCTTATTACCGCTCCAACAAATTTTGAATGGCTAGAAGATATATATAGCGTATACGTAAGAATTGACTCCTCTGATAATTGCTCTCAAATTGCAGAAATTAGCATACTTTTTCAAGAGTCGCCAATAATACCAATAGCAGATTCTGTTGGTATTTGTGAAGGAGAAAACAGCATTATTTTGAATGCTGGAGATGGTTTTGACAGTTATTTATGGTCTAACGGAAGTACAACCCAAGAAATTACTGTTGCTATCGAAGATATTGGCGAGTATTCCATAACCGTTACACAAGATTATAACAATTACAGCTGCTCTACTACAAAAAACTTTCAAGTAGTATTATCAAACACTGCCATCGTCTTGAATATAATTGTAAAAGATTGGACGGATAATAAAAATACGATTACGGTGCATTTGTCTGATACAAGTTTAGGAGATTACGAATATTCCTTAGATGCTATAAACTACCAAGATAGCAATGTGTTTTCTGGGTTAATCCCTGGTGAGTATACGGTTTATATTAGAGACAAAAACGGTTGTGGTACAATAGAAGAACTGGTATATATTCTTAGTTATCCAAAATTCTTCACCCCAAATGGAGACTCCTATAATGACACTTGGTCTATCCCTTTTTCTCAAACGGAACCTACCATGATTATTCAAATATTTGATAGATATGGGAAACTTCTTAAAACACTAAACGCCAATACCTCTTGGGATGGCACTTTTAACGGAAAATATATGCCAAATTCAGATTATTGGTTTACTGTTACTAGAGCAAGTGGTAAAAGTAATTCTGGTCATTTTACGCTGAAAAGATAAAACGATATAATTCCATTACTTAGTAACAAACTATATTCTTTTTTTTTTTGAATACAATCTATATATTCGCGTCTGAAAAATCTTATAAATCTATTTATGAAAAAAATTATTTTATTATTTACAATCTCTTTATTTATGATTGGTTGTGGTAGCGATGACTCTGGAGATTCGAACAACTGTTCTAAACCTAGCAATTTAGATGTCAATAATCTTACCAACACAACTGCAACATTAAGCTGGAGCACGAATGTGAATTCTTCACTATATCAAGTAGAATATGGTACTCTTGGTTTTAGTCTAGGTACTGGAACGACTTTAACAGTACCAGATACCTATGCAGATGTAACTAGCTTAGATCCGTTAACACAATATGCATTCTATACTAGAGTATATTGTAATGATTCTAATGGGTATAGCAACTGGACTGGTCCTTTTTCTTTTGTAACTTTAGAGAGTAATCCTTACTGTGATGACCCGGATAACCTTAGCGTAGAATTATATCCAGACTCTGTAACACATGAACACATTGACTTATCTTGGTCTAATGGTGAATATGGTGGGTCTGAAATCCAATACGGTTTAGAAGGCTTTGCTTTTGGATCTGGCACAACAATTACAATTTCTAGTAATTACCCTAGTAGTTATAGAGTGGATGGACTAAATCCAGATACTTCTTATGATTTTTATATACGCAACAATTGTAATGAAAGTGGTTATAGTACTTGGGTTGGACCATATACACATAGCACTTTGGAGCCCCCTTCTAACCCAAACTGTATTGACCCTACCGCTTTTACTTCTACAGGAACTGGAACAGACGTCAACAACAGTAATTATTTTGATTTTACATGGAGTCACCCAAGTACTCAAAATAGCTGGGAAGTAGCTCGTATTATAGCTGGGTCAACTTTTAATGCATCAACTGCAAATATATTAGCAACTTCTTTTGATAGCGTTAGGATTACATATGGTTCTACAAGTTCTGGACAAGCTTATGATTTTTATCTAAGAGCTAATTGCGGAGGCACTAATGGATATAGTGATTGGGTTGGACCAATAACGGTTACCGCACAATAAACAACACCTTTTATTAATAAAAAAAGCCTTAAGTAAATTACTTAAGGCTTTTTTATTTTTATGATTTTCTTATTTAAAGAAAGAATCTACAAATTCGAATTTATTAAATACTTGAAGATCCTCAATACCTTCTCCAACACCAATATACTTTACAGGTATTTGAAACTGATCACTAATACCAATAACAACTCCTCCTTTTGCCGTTCCATCTAATTTGGTAACCGCTAAACTTGTTACTTCTGTTGCTGCAGTAAATTGTTTTGCTTGCTCGAAAGCATTTTGACCAGTAGAACCATCTAAAACTAAAAGCACATCATGTGGAGCATCTCCTACTACCTTTTGCATGACACGTTTTACTTTAGTAAGCTCGTTCATTAAATTTATTTTGTTGTGTAAACGACCAGCGGTATCAATAATAATAACATCTGCATTTTGATTTACACCAGATTCTAAAGCATCAAAAGCTACGGAAGCTGGATCCGATCCCATTTCTTGACGTATCATTGGCACATCTACTCGGTCTGCCCATACTTGTAATTGATCTATTGCTGCTGCACGAAAAGTATCTGCTGCACCAAGCACTACTTTTAATCCTTGTTTTTTAAATTGGTATGCTAATTTACCAATAGTTGTAGTCTTTCCTACACCATTTACTCCAACAACCATAAGTACATATGGTGTTTTTTTACCATCTTCTTGTTTTGGTAATTGCGGAATAGTGTATTCGGTTTCTTCTCCAGAATTGGTTTCACTTAATAACCCAGCTATTTCTTCGCGAAGTATTTTATTAAGTTCGTCTGTACCTAAGTATTTGTCTTTTGCTACACGTTCTTCAATACGTGTAATTACCTTTAATGTGGTATTTACACCAACATCGCTAGATACTAATACTTCTTCTAGGTTATCTAAAACATCGTCATCTACTTTAGATTTCCCAGCTACTGCTTTGCTTAACTTACCTAAAAAATTAGTGCTAGATTTTTCTAAACCTTTGTCTAGTGTTTCTTTTTTATCGGAAGAAAATATTTTTTTAAAAAAACTCATTTTACGTTTTGTTTATTGTTTACTGTTTAGTTGATACTAAACTGAAGTTGCGTTAGCGATAGAGCAATTGTTGGAGCTCATCTCTGATAGCGACTTGCGAAAGCGCGACCTTTAGGGAACGCTAATATTTCTATAACAATAGTCAAGCCTTTTTTATTAGCCTGAAATATTGTCATTAACTTGAAATGTAAATATAAAACAAAAGCCGCTTTCTTTTGGAAAGCAGCTTTAAAATATCTTTTTTAAAGTAAACTTATTTTTTTGCTAAAAAATCGCTTACTAATTCTGGTGCCATTACAGACTCAACAAACATGTAAGCTCCTGTTTTTGGAGACTTTACCATTTTTATTGCTTTAGTTAATCTTTTAGAAGAAGTTTGTAATGATGCTACGGTTTTCTTTGCCATGATTTAATGTTTTATAAGATTTATAAAAAATCTTTAATTATTTTATCTCTTTATGAACAGTCATCTTCTTTAAGATAGGATTGAATTTTTTAATTTCCATTCTATCTGGAGTGTTCTTTTTGTTCTTTGTAGTAATATAACGAGAAGTTCCTGGTTTACCAGACTCTTTGTGCTCTGTGCACTCTAATATTACTTGTACTCTGTTGCCTTTTCTTGCCATTTTCTTAAACTTTTAAATGCGGCTATTATTTAATAAAACCTTTGGTTCTTGCTTCTTTTAATGCAGCAGATATACCTATTTTATTAATAGTTTTTAATGCTGATGTAGATATTTTTAAAGTAATCCACTTATCTTCCTCAGGAATAAAGAAACGTTTTTTGATTAAATTAGCATCAAATGTGCGTTTAGTTTTATTCATTGCGTGAGACACGTTGTTTCCAACCATTGCCTTCTTTCCTGTAAGTTCACAAACTCTTGACATTGTTCTAAATGTATTATTGTTATTTCAAAACGAGGTGCAAATATACAAATACTTTATGTTTTGACAATCTTATTTTTATCTATTTTTTAAAATTTCTTTATTAAGCATTTCAAAAGCCTTATTTACGGCTTTGTTTATCACCTTTATTCTGGGTTGTCCTAAAGTGAATTTTTGGGAATAAACATTGTTTTTTGTTGCAATTGCAATAAAAACAGTTCCTAGCTCTTCTGTTGTATTATCTTTGGTTGGTCCTGCATTTCCAGTAGTTGCTATTGCATAGTCTGTACTAAATAATTGTAAAACACTTGCTGCCATTGCTTCTGCAACTTCTGCGCTTACGACTGTGTGTTTTGCTATAAGTGCTTTTGGCACTTTTAATATCTCTTTTTTTATTTCTTCGGTATAACTTACCACACTCCCTTTAAAATATGAAGATGCTCCAGGAATTGCAGTTATTTGTTCAGCAATTTTTCCACCTGTACAGCTTTCTGCAGTTGCTAATGTTTGTTTTTTTAAGGTTAGTTTTTTTGCAATTGCTGCTTCTATGGTTTCTTCTTGGTCTTCGAAACCTGTAAAATAATCTTCTATTTGTGGTAGGAGTAACTTTATTTGCTGGTCTACTTCTTGTATTATTTCTGCTTTATTATTTCCTTTTGCAGAAAGACGCAAGCGTACTTTTCCTAAATTTGGTAAGTATGCTAATTTAATATGCTTTGGTAATTGATCTTCCCAAGTTTCAATTTTAGCTGCTAAATTACTTTCACCAATTCCATAAGTAAGTAAGGTTTTGTGCAGTATGAATGGGAATTTATATTTTTTTTGAAGTTTTGGCACTACCTCCTGTTCTATTAAGGCTTTCATTTCGAATGGCACTCCTGGAAGTGATATAAAGGTTTTATCACCTTTTTCCAGCCACATTCCTGGTGCACTACCTACTTTATTCATTAGCGCAGTAGCCTTGCTTGGTATTAATGCTTGGTCTATATTAACTTGAGAAAGTGGTTGCTTAATATATTTTTCCCAAAGGGTTTCTATATTTTTTAAAACGGCTTTGTTTTGTATAAGTGTATCTTGAAAATAAGCTGCTATAGTTTTTTTTGTGATATCATCTTTTGTTGGCCCTAATCCTCCAGTTAGTATAATGATATCTGCATTTTCTTCTGCTTCACGAAGTGATTTTAGAATATGTTGTTTATCGTCTTGTACAGATGTTATTTGGTAAACAGAAACGCCTATTTTATTAAGTTGCTGTGCTATAAATGCAGAATTAGTATCTACAATTTGACCAATTAGGATTTCGTCGCCTATGGTTATTATTTCTGCTTGCATTATAAATTAAAGTCAGAACGAATTTCGTTAGATGCTTGTTCTACAGCTGCAAGTACAATTTGTAGCTTAGGGAGTATATCTATTTCTTTTTTTTCATACTTCCCCCAATCTTGTACTTCAATTAAATCTTCAAGAACACCTAATTCAAACATATCAATCGTTGGTTTCATTTTATGCGCAGTTTGGTACGCCGCTAAATGGTTGTCATTTTCTACCGATTCTTTTAAGATTTGTGCATCTGCAGGAACTTCTTCTAAAAAAGTTTGCGCTAGTATGTTAATAAATTCTTGGTCCCCTTCTGCTAATTCGCGTACTCGAGATAATTTGTAATGTTGTTCCATTTATTTTACTGTTATTGAAAACATTTGCTTATTTTCTATACTTCCTACTAGTTTATCGTTTGCAACGACCTTGCCAACTCCTGCTGGAGTTCCCGTAAATATAATATCTCCAATCTTTAAAGTAAAATATTTTGATACATATTCTATAATTTCATCAATTTTCCATAGCATAAGGCTTGTATTTCCTTGCTGTACAATGGTTTCATTTTTTTGAAGCGAAAAATTTAAATTATCTACATCTGGAAACTCTGCTTTTTCTATCCAATTACTAACTACCGCTGCTCCATCAAAGGATTTTGCTTTTTCCCAAGGCAAACCTTTTTCTTTTAGTTTTGCTTGCAAATCTCTTGCAGTAAAGTCTATTCCTAATCCGATTTGGTCATAATATTTATGTGCAAACTTTTTTTGAATATGCTTACCAACTTTATTAATTTTCACTAGAATTTCAACTTCATAATGCACATCCTGTGAAAAGTCTGGAATAAAAAACGGTTGCTTTTTTAATAGAATCGCTGTATCTGGTTTTAAAAACACAACTGGATCTGTTGGCTTTTCGTTTTCTAATTCTTTAATGTGATCTGTGTAATTTCTTCCTATGCAGATTATTTTCATTTCGAATTTATAATTTTTAGTTTCCGCGAAAGCGAAAACATTATGGCTTCAATGTATCAGGTTTCCTTATTTAGTAAAGGTAAAAAGTATTAAGTTCTAACCCAATTTATTATTAAATGATCGCAATTTTATAGCTGTTAATACTTTTTTAGTATATAAAGGAAAGTCGGCATTTAATAACCAACCAAAATAACCTGGCTCGTCATTTAACACATCTACAACACGCTTAGTTTTATGCTTACCAAAAGAAAAACATTCTTCTCCATTTTTATTAAAATTAATAAATCCTGCAAAATCAGCAAACTTTTTTCGAGAGCTAAATTCGGCTAGGAACTTGGTGTCATTTTCTAAGGTATCGTATTTCTCTATTTGTGCTTTTAATACTTCGAAGGTTGCATTGGTATCTGCTTCTGCACTATGTGCATCTGTTAAATCTTTATCGCAGTAAAATTTATATGCCGCTACCAATGTACGTTGTTCCATTTTATGAAAAATGGTTTGTACATCTATAGATACTCTATTTTTCATATCGAAATCTACATCTGCACGTAGCATTTCTTCTGCTAAAAGTGGAATATCAAAACGGTTGGAGTTAAAGCCTCCTAAATCGGCATCTTTAATGACGTTATGAATTTCTTTTGCTAGTTCCTTAAAGGTTGGTTTATCTGCAACATCTTCGTTAGAAATACCATGAATCAAGGTCACTTCTTCTGGAATATGCATTTCTGGATTTACTTTCCAGGTTTTACTTTCTTGCTTTCCATCGGGAAAAACTTTTAAAATAGAAATTTCTACTATTCTATCCTTTGAAATATTTATTCCTGTAGTTTCTAAGTCGAAGAAACAAATTGGTTTTATTAAATTTAAATTCATTAGTTTGGAATGGTTTATGCAAATATACTTTTTATTATATTTATCTTATTTTTAAATCTATAACTAATAATGAAAAAAATTACTTTTTATTTTTTACTTTTTTTTGTGTCTGCATCAAGTTTTGCACAAAATAACCATGCTCATATTTCTATTGAAAAGAAAGAAAAAGGGAAACACGTTGCTGTTTATGCTGTTAATTCTAGCGCTACAGACTATGAAGTTTTTATAAAAATTAATGCCGCTGGGTATAGAAAAATAGCTCAAAATGCAGTTACAAAAATAGTGCCTGCAAACTCTGAAGTAAAAATGGCTTCTTTAATTAAAATATCGGACGAGTCTAACCTTAGTTTTGGTATGATTGTTAATGAAATTGGACATGATAAAGAAAAGATAGCCAACGCTATTGATTTTACTTTTGAGGAAAGCAAAAAAAACAAACCTGTTATTGTTTTTGTGAAAGACTACTGCGATTTATGTGATAATACAATTCAATTATTTAGTGACAATAATATTGTACATACTATTTATAATATTGATGAAGACAAAGAGTATTACCAAAAAATACAGCAAGAGCTTCTAAATAGAAAGAACGACAAGACTTCTCTTGTTCCTATTATAGAAATTGAAGATTCCATATACAATAGACTAGAAAGCAGAGACAAACTTATTAAGGCTTTAAAAAATCACTTTTAATTACAAATAATGAAATTTCTATTTTTAAGTATTTTTATACTATTATTTACCATACCTACAATAGCACAAAACGACCATGAGTTTGTTCGTATTGAAGAAAAAAGTACAGGAAAACGCGTAGAACTTTTTGCTGTAAACACCAATGACATTTCTTATGATGTGTTTTTAAAAGTAGATGCAACTGGCTATAGACGAAGTAGCGCAAGACCAATTATTAAAACGATTCCTGCAAACTCTAAAGTAAGAATGATTACATTAGTTAAACTTGTTAATGAGGAATCTAAATACAATTACACTTTGGTTGTTAATGAAGTTAGCTATGAAATTACCATGCAAAAAGATGACATTGGTTTAGATTTTAAAATTGACGATGCGCTAACCGCTAAAACGGTTACTTTATTTACTAAAGAAAACTGTTTGTTATGTAATCAAACTAAAAGCACTTTAAGTGATAATAAAATAAATTATCAAGAAATAAATATTGATCAAGATTCGACCTATTTAATAGGTTTACTTAAAGAGTTTAAAAAGAAGGATCTAAAAAGTAAAGCGACGGTTCCTGTTTTAAAAATCGATGATTCCCTTTACACCAATATAAAAACCCAAAAAGAATTAATTAAAACCTTACAAGCGCATTATTAACAAGTCGCATTATTATAAAAAAAGCACCATTTAAAATGGTGCTTTTTTTTATTCTTAAGATTTCCTTCTTTACAGAAATTATATTTCCCTATTGCTGTCCCAAGCCTCTAGATAATCTTTAACAGCTTTTACAAACTGTCCGCCAAGTGCTCCATTTACAACTCTGTGGTCATAAGAGTGAGACATTATCATTTTGTAACGTATACCAATAAAATCTCCTTCTGGAGTTTCTATAACTGCAGGCATTTTACGTATTGCTCCTAAAGCAAGAATACCTACTTGAGGTTGATTAATTATAGGAGTCCCCATAATACTACCAAAGGTACCAACATTCGTTACAGTATAAGTTCCTCCTTGGATATCGTCTGGTTTCAATTTGTTTTCGCGAGCTTTATTAGCCAAACTATTTACCTGTTTTGTCATACCAACTAGATTTAATTGGTCTGCATTTTTAATAACAGGAACTATTAAGTTTCCATCTGGTAAAGCTGCTGCCATACCAAGGTTAATATTTTTCTTTTTAATAATAGTATCTCCTTGTAACGAAATATTAAGCATAGGAAAATCGCGAAGTGCTTTTGCTACCGCCTCCATAAAAATTGGTGTGAAAGTTAAATTTTCTCCTTCACGTTTCATGAAATCGTCTTTTACTTTCTTTCTCCAATTCCAAATTTTAGTTACATCTGCTTCAATAAAACTTTGTACATGTGCGCTTTTTTGCACAGACTCTACCATGTGATGCGCAATTAATTTGCCCATTCTTGTCATTTCAATAATCTCATCTTCACCACTTACTACTGCAGGAGCTACCTCTGCTTTTGGTTTTGCAGTTGTATTTGTAGCTTTAACAGCATTAATATCTTGTGTAGGTGAAGCTTTTGTGCTTTGTTGCGCACCTTTATTTTTTAAGTAATTTAAAATATCATTCTTGGTAACACGACCTTCCTTTCCTGTTCCTGGAAGTGTATCTAACTCTGCTTGCGTTATTCCTTCTTTCTTTGCTATATTTTTTACTAAAGGAGAATAAAAACGTTCGCCACTAGAAATTACAGGAGCAGTAGTTTCTTTTGCTGCTACAACCGTTTGCGCTACTTTTTCTACTGATTCTACTGGAGTTTCTGGTTTTACCTCTTCAACTTTTGGAGCAGAAGTAGTAACAGTATTATTAGCATCTGTTTCAATAATAGCAATGGTTTGACCTACTTGTACAACATCGTCTACATTAAACAATATTTCAACCAAAACGCCATCTACTTCACTTGGCACTTCGCTATCTACTTTATCTGTAGCTATTTCTAAAATCGCTTCATCTTCTTCAATAGTTTCTCCAACTTGTTTTAGCCATGAGGTAATTGTTGCTTCTGCAACACTCTCTCCCATCTTAGGTAATTTCAGTTCAAATTTTGCCATATCTATAACGTAAGCCTTAGTTTTTATTTTTGTTTTGCAAAATTAATAAAAAAAGAACGATTTCGTTCATTATTCACTAAGATTTAACAAAGTGTGTTTTTATTTAAAAATGAAGAATCTCTCCTCGGTTTTGCGAGTCGTTACTTCCGATGATAAAATTAGAACTTTTCGGAATAATTTTAAATGTATGTGTATTATTTTTTTGTAATTCTAATAGATGCTTAATAATTTCATTGTAATGCATTGTATTGGCATCAAAAATTACTTCTGCATTTGGCCTAACATCTTTTACCTCTGTAATTTGAGATGCTTCAAATGGCAAGTTTTTTATAAAACCTGGATCTTTAGTATAAGAAAAAAAAGCATAACTACTTACTGCTTTGGGTTCTATAGGAGGTGCTTTTCTAAAACGTATGGCAAACTGAATTCCGAACCACACTAAAGCATCGAAAAGGATATTGCTTTTAAAATGTTTTTCATAAAAAATCTGCATTGCTCCATAAAAGCGTTTTGCATATTCGGCATCTTTTAATGTGCTTTCTCCTTTATAATGTATAACTGTCGTTTCGCCAAAATAATAATTTTGATAGCCTGCTTTTAAAATTTTATACGACAAGTCGACATCTTCACCATACATAAAATAGTCTTGATCAAAACCTTTTACTTCATCATAAACATTACGTTTCATAAACATAAAAGCACCAACAAGAATATCTATTTTTCCAATTTCATCTTCTTTTAAATGGTTAGAATAGTAGTTTTTAGCGTTTCCAATCATTTTTTGAAAAGCTACTTTTACCACAGGAATATTACGCTTACTTTCTGGAAGAAAATTTCCACTTCCATCAATTAATTTACACGCAATTGCTCCTAACTTCTCTTGTTTTTCGGCAAAACTTAAAATCTTTATAAAAGTATCTTCAGCAACAACTGTATCTGGATTTAATATACAAATATATTCACCTTTAGCTTGAGCAACTCCAATATTATTACCAGTGGAAAATCCGGAATTCTCTTTATTTTCAATCAGTTTTATATTGGGATATTTTTGCTTTATCATAACACAGCTATCGTCTGGCGAATTATTATCTACCACAATAATTTCTGCGTCTAAATTTGCAATAGCAGCTTGCACACTTTGTAGGCATAAGTCTAAAAAGTAGCGAACATTATAATTTAATATGATTATAGAAAGTTTCAAATAAAGTATTTAAGATTTTAAAGAAGTTTCAAAAGGTATTCTATTAATAATACTTCTTCCTAATGTGATTTCGTCGGCATATTCTAATTCATCACCAACTGAAATTCCTCTTGCAATTGTAGAGGTTATTATGTTGTAATCTTGAATTTGCTTAAAAATATAAAAATTGGTGGTAT
Organism: Oceanihabitans sp. 2_MG-2023; assembly: GCF_030547245.1. Lineage (GTDB taxonomy): Bacteria > Bacteroidota > Bacteroidia > Flavobacteriales > Flavobacteriaceae > Oceanihabitans. Next base: position 67,053 of record NZ_JAUOQT010000005.1, on the reverse strand, counting down.
CGCCTTCCATAGTAGAGCTTAAGGCAAAAATAAGTTCTTTTACTTGACCTAATTTCACTTTTTCTACTAAAGAGGTAACATTTAAATCGTGTGGACCAACACCATCCATTGGCGAAATTTTCCCGCCTAATACGTGATATAATCCTCTAAAAGAACTTGTGTTTTCTATTGCCATAACGTCTTTTACGTCTTCTACAACACAAATTAATTCTTGATTTCTATGTGGATTTGCGCAAATTTCGCACAAATCCACATCACTAATATTGTGACAAGATGTACAAAACTTAATATGAGAACGCATATTCTCTAAAGCTTTGGATAGTTTTAAAGTCTGTTCTTCTGGTTGTCTTAGCAAATGCAAAACCAGACGTAATGCCGTACGCTTACCTATTCCTGGTAATTGTGACATTTCGTTTACTGCGCTTTCTAATAGTTTTGAAGAAAATTCCATGGTTGCGAATTTAATATTTATTATCAACTTGTTTGAGTATCTTTTAAAGTAATTTGTATTTTGCCTACTTTAATTATAATCTATGACAGCTACACAAATTATTTTACTTATTGCAGCCTATTTTGGGGTGTTAATAATAATCTCTTATTTAACTGGTAAAAAGTCTGGAAATGATGCCTTTTTTAAAGGAAACAAACAATCGCCTTGGTATGTTGTTGCTTTTGGTATGATAGGTGCTTCGCTTTCTGGTGTAACATTTATTTCTGTTCCTGGATGGATTGAAGCTTCCCAATTTAGCTATATGCAAGTAGTTTTAGGTTATATTGTAGGTTATTTAGTGATTGGTACTGTTTTACTTCCTTTATACTATCGATTAAACCTTACCTCTATTTACACCTATTTAGAAGAACGTTTTGGTAACTATTCTTATAAAACTGGTGCTTCTTTTTTTATAATATCTAGAATTATTGGAGCTAGTTTTAGATTGTTTTTAGTTGCTAATGTTCTACAAATTATTTTGTTTGATGAACTAGGGGTTGAATTCTGGCAAACCGTTACTATTACAGTGCTTTTAATTTGGTTATATACTTTTAAATCTGGAATAAAAACTATTGTATGGACAGATACTTTACAAACTCTATTTATGCTTATAGCTGTTGGTGTTGCCATATATTTTGTTAGTGAGTCCTTGAATTTAGAAGGACAAAATATTCTAGGGTTTGTTTTAGATAGTGACTTAAGTAAAACGTTCTTTTTTGATGATTTTAAATCTGGAAACTACTTCTGGAAACAATTTATATCTGGTGCTTTTATTGCTATAGTTATGACAGGATTAGACCAAGATATGATGCAAAAAAACCTAACTTGCAAAACGTTGAAAGATGCACAAAAAAACATGTTTTGGTTTACAATTGTACTAACTATTGTAAACTTCATCTTTTTAAGCTTAGGACTACTTCTAACCGTTTATGCGCAACAAAATGGTATAGACGCACATAAGGATGACTTATTTCCTATTCTTGCTAAAAATCATCTAAGTATTGGTGTTTTTGCCTTTTTTCTTTTAGGATTAATTGCTGCAGCTTATAGTAGTGCAGATTCTGCTTTAACTTCTTTAACCACTTCTTTTAGTATTGATATTTTAGATATTGAAAAAAAACACAATCCAGAAAAACAAGTACAAATTAGAAAACGCATTCATATATTAATATCTCTTATATTAATTTTAGTAATAATTGCTTTTAAATATATAATTAAAGATGCAAGTGTAATTGCTAAACTCTTTGTTTTTGCGGGTTATACATATGGTCCTCTTTTAGGTTTATATGCCTTTGGTTTATTTACTAAATGGCAAGTAAAAGATAAAATTGTACCAATAATAGCTATACTTTCTCCTATTTTATCTTACATAATTAGTGTGAATAGCTTAAAGTGGTTTGGATTCGAATTTGGGTTCTTTATTTTAATTCTAAATGGTCTACTTACCTTTATAGGATTAGTATTGATTCGTAGAAAGTAAAACCAAAGTACAAGCTTCTTCAAAAGCAATATTATTTTCTTTTAAAATAGAATAAAACTCAGGATTTTCGGTTCCTGGGTTAAAAACTACTCGCTTAGGTTGCAAAGAAATTATATGCATATAATATTCCTTTTGTCTTTTCGGATTTATATACAAGGTCACTGTATCTAAGTCTTTATATAATTTTAATTGGGTATCTATTATCACTCCAGCTACTTCTCCTTTTCGTAAACCAAAAGCAACAGTTTTGTGTTTATAGTTTACTAATTTTTGTAATGCAATATTAGAATATCTATCTGGTTTTAAAGAAGCTCCAAACACCAATGTTTTTTTATTCATATTCTTTTTGTTTTATAATGTTAAAATTTGTTAACGAATGTTAAAAACGGTAACAAGATGTAAAAGTAGTCGTCTATACTATTATTAACAAACATCAATCAATCAATCAATCAATCAATCAATCAATCAAATGAAAAAACGAATCGCAGTTTTCTTGCTATTGTTAACTCTTACAATACAAGCACAAACCTCTACAAGACCTTTATTTAAATCTGGAACCATTTCTGGTAAAGTAATAGACGAAACATTAAACGAACCCTTACCTTATGTAACCATTGTTATTAAAAACAGTGCAGATAAAATAATTACAGGAAGTATCACAGATGACGATGGTTATTTTAAAGTAGCAGATATCCCTTTAGGAAAAACCTTTGTAAGTATTCAATTTATTGGTTACAAGACAATTACTCAAGAAATAAATATTACTTCTAACAATAATAAAATAGATTTAGGAACCATAGCACTAGAAGAACAAGCTACTGGATTAGACGAAGTAACTATTGTTGCCGAAGTATCTACCATTCAACAAAAAGTAGATAGAAAAGTTATAACAGTAGGTAAAGACTTAACCACTACAGGAACCACAGCTAGCGAGATTATGAATAACCTCCCTTCGGTTAGTGTAGATAGTCAAAACGGAAACATTAGCTTACGTGGTAACGAAAATGTTAGAGTACTTGTAGATGGTAAACCTACCAATGTTCCTGCTGCACAATTATTAAAACAAATTCCTTCTTCTTCTGTAAAAAGTGTAGAATTAATTACAAATCCTTCAGCAAAATACAACCCAGAAGGCATGAGCGGGATTATTAATATTATTCTTCATAAAAATACTAAACTAGGTTTTAATGGAAGTATTGATTTAGGTTTAAGAAAAGAAATTAACGCAAACTTTAATAGTGCTATAAATTTAAATTACCGAAATGGAAAATTTAACTTTTACGGAAACTATGGTACTAGCTATAGAAAAGGAAACAATAATGGACAAATAGATAGGTTTGACGACAACACACAACAGTTATTTCAGTTTTACGATAACAACAAATCACACTTATATAAGATTGGCGTAGATTATTATATAAATGACAGAAATACATTTTCTATATACACCAATCAAAATATTCATGATGGTAAAACCAAAGGTATTACAGATCTACTTTATTTAGATAATAACGATTCTGATCTTCGTCAAAGATTCAATAATATTAATGACAACAACACTTCTACTTACAATAGTTCTTTTAAACACGATTTTAAAAAAGAAGGACACAACATTATTTTAGAAGGTGATTATAGCGTTTTTAATAGCGATGAGACAGCTAATTTTAGTTTTTCTAATGCACCAAATTATTTAGATTTAGTAGATAATAAAAGAACAAACACACTTTTAAATATTGATTACACCAACCCATTATCTGAAAGTACAAAACTAGAAATTGGTGCAGAATACAGAGTAAATAATTCTGAAAACGACTACAATACTAACAATGTTAATTTTTTGGATTCTAATTACGAATACGACCGAAACATCTATTCTTTTTATGCCACCTTTGGAAAAACCTACGAAAAATGGTCGTATCAAGTTGGAGCTCGTATAGAACAATATGAAGTTGAAGCTAATTTTGCACAAAACACGCAAGAAAACGCAAAATTTACTGATGATCAATTAAGCATATATCCTTCGGCTTTTGTAAGCTATAAAGCATCCGAAAAAAACAGCTACCAATTAAGCTTTAGTCGTCGTGTAGATAGACCTGGATTAGGGCAAATAAATCCTATTAGAGAATGGAGCACACCAAGATTAACCTCTGTTGGAAACCCAGAACTAAAACAACAGTTTACCAACTCTATAGAATTTAATTACACAAGACAATTAGAAAAAGGAAGCATAACAGCTGGAGCATTTTATAGAGTCATTAAAGACGAAATCAACAGGGCTGTATATATTGATCCAGAAGACCCAAACAACGTATTATTAACTTATGATAATTTCGACAAAAATGCTGCTTATGGTTTTGAAGCTTCTAGCAACTATAGACCAACAAAGTGGTGGAATATTAATACAAGTGCAGAATATTACCTGAAAAATGTAAAAGGTGTTGTCGAGCTAGAAAATGTTGATATCCATAATGCAAACTTTAATATTAGAATGAACAATAATTTTAAAGTCTCAAAAAAAATAAGCTTTTCTTTATTTGGTATGTACAGAGGTGAAGACGAAGGTTTACAATTTATTACAAAACCAATGATACTAGTAAACACAGGTCTACGCTACACGTTCTTAGACAATAAAGCAACGTTAAGTTTTGGCTATAATGACATTTTTAATACTATGAAATTTGAGTTTGACCAAGAACGTCCTTATCCTTCACATGGAGAATTTAATTGGGAAAGTAATGCTTGGCAAGTTGGATTAAACTACAGGTTTGGTGGTGGAAAATATAAAGCTTTAAGTAGAAAACAGAGAGATAACAATGAAAAATCTGGTGGCGGATTTATATAGAAAAAAAATAAATTTAATAACCAACATAATAGTTGATGGTTAGTGTTAATGTATGGTTATTAAATAAGAAAACCCAAGGTGTCATTGCTTTGGGTTTTTGTTTTTTTACACAACAATTGTTAAAATACGTTAAAACCTGATAATCAATACAATAAAAAACAATAAACTACGTTAAACTCAAACAACCACCAACTATTATATTATGTTTGAATTAGTCCTTTTAATACAATATATTAATTGAAGTGATTGTTGTAATTACGTTTACAACAAGAAAAAATCCGAATTTGCTAAGTATTCGGATTTTTTTTTATTTCATTAAATATAAGTTTTAGCTTTCTTAGTAATTTATTACCACTTAATAATTACACTTCCCCAAGTAAAACCACTACCAAAAGCAGCAAGTACAACAGTGTCTCCTTCTTTTATTTTTCCTTCTTCCCAAGCTTCAGTTAAAGCTATTGGTATAGATGCTGCAGTTGTGTTTCCGTATTTTTGAATGTTATTAAACACTTGATTATCGGTTAACCCAAATTTTTTCTGAATAAATTGCGCAATGCGTAAATTCGCTTGATGCGGAATTAACATATCTATTGCTTCTTTTTCCAATCCGTTTTTGTTTAAGCCTTCCATAATTACTTCACTAAAACGAACAACTGCATTTTTAAATACAAATTGCCCATTCATGTGCGGAAAATAACTTTCATCATCTGGATCATCATCTGCTAGAATATCTGTTACCCAACGTGTTGCCATTCCTGGAGCTACAAGTGCTAATTCTTCGGCATGTTGCCCTTGACTATGTAAATGTGTAGATAAAATTCCTTTAGAATTATCTTCTTCACGAGTTAATATTGCAGCTCCTGCACCATCTCCAAAAATTACAGAAACTCCTCTTCCTCTTGTTGTTTTATCTAAACCTCGAGAATGTAACTCACTACCTATAACAAGAATGTTTTTATACATTCCTGTTTTTATAAAATTATCTGCAACAGCAATAGCATATACAAATCCAGAGCATTGGTTTCTAACATCTAGAGCTCCAATAGTTTTTATTCCTAATGCATGTTGAACTTGTACTCCAGGACCAGGAAAATACATATCTGGACTTAAGGTTGCAAATACAATAAAATCGATCTCCTCTTTATCTATTCCAGCTCGTTCTATAGCTACTTTAGCAGCTTTTACACCCATGGTTGCTGTAGTGTCTCCCGTTTCTGGCTTTACCCAACGTCTCTCTTTTATTCCTGTTCGTTCTGTTATCCAGGCATCATTGGTCTCCATCATTTTAGACAAATCGTCGTTAGTTACAACGTTATCAGGAACATAATGACCAAGCCCTATTATTTTGGAATTATACATCGAGAATATTTTATTTTTATTTCTGCTAAAAGCGAAACGTAGATTATTAATTTACTAATAAATAGACTCGCAATTTAAGTATTTCGTAAATAATGGTTTCAAAATAAATTTTTATTTATTATGCATGCATAATATTTATCCTGTAATAAAAATTTCTGCTATTATCTATTCGCCTTAAAAGCGAGCTTCTTTATTTTACAATAATCAATTACATCCATCCAATTTATAACTGCTTAGTTAATGCCATCTTGTCACTTTTTATCAATTGGCATTTTTGTTGCCTACCAATGGGTAACAATAATAAAACTAAGTTTAAACCATTTTTCACTTTCGTGGGAAACATTTAAAAAACAAATAATCATGTCAAAAGGAAAAATTAATGTTTCGGTAGAAAACATTTTCCCATTAATCAAGAAATTTTTATACAGCGATCACGAAATATTTTTACGTGAGCTTATTAGTAATGGTACAGATGCTACTTTAAAACTGAAGCACCTTACAAGTATTGGGGAATCAAAATCCGATTATGGAAACCCTAAAATTGAAGTAAAAATTGATAAAGAAGGAAAGAAACTTCACATCATTGATCAAGGATTAGGAATGACTGCTGAAGAGGTTGAAAAATACATCAACCAAGTAGCTTTTTCTGGAGCCGAAGAATTTTTAGATAAATATAAAGACGCTGCAAAAGACTCTGGAATTATTGGTCATTTTGGTTTAGGTTTTTATTCGGCATTTATGGTTGCTGAAAAAGTAGAAATCATTACCAAATCACACAAAGATGGTACAAAAGCTGCACATTGGACATGTGATGGTTCTCCAGAATTCACTTTAGAAGAAGCTGACAAAACAGATAGAGGTACAGAAATTATTTTGCACATTGCGGAAGATTCTACAGAGTTTTTAGAAGAAGCAAGAATTGGCAGTTTATTGAGCAAATACAATAAGTTCATGCCTATTCCAATTAAGTTTGGAACCAAAGAAATTAATGATCCTGAACATACTCCTGCAACAACAAAAGATGCAGAAGGAAAAGAAACAACAGAGCCTCAGAAAAAAATAACGGTAGATAATATTATCAATAACCCTAATCCAGCTTGGACCAAACAGCCAACAGAATTAGAAGATGAAAACTATAAAAGTTTCTACCAAGAATTATATCCAGCTCAATTTGAAGAGCCTTTATTTCACATTCACTTAAATGTTGATTATCCTTTTAATCTTACAGGAATCTTATATTTCCCTAAGATGACAAACGATTTAAATGTGCAAAAAGATAAAATTCAACTATACCAAAACCAAGTATTCGTAACCGATAATGTTGAAGGTATTGTTCCAGAATTTTTAACCATGCTTCGTGGTGTAATTGATTCGCCAGATATTCCTTTAAACGTTTCTCGTTCGTATTTACAAGCAGATGGTGCAGTAAAAAAGATTTCGTCTTATATTACTAGAAAAGTAGCCGACAAATTAAAATCTTTATTTAATGCCAATCGTGAAGATTTTGAATCTAAATGGGATGATATTAAAATTGTTATTGAATACGGAATGCTTTCCGAAGAAAAATTCTTTGAAAAAGCAGATGCATTTGCATTATACCCTACTGTTGATGGAAAATTCTATACCTACGAAGAGTTATTCAATAAAATAAAAGCAAAACAAACCGATAAAGACGACAAACTGGTTATTCTATATGCTTCCAATAAAGACGAACAACACAGTTATATTGAAGCTGCTACAGCAAAAGGATATGAAGTTTTAATGCTAGATTCTCCAATTGTATCGCATTTAATTCAGAAATTAGAAAGTACAAAAGAAAACATTTCTTTTGCTCGTGTAGATGGAGATCATATTGATAATTTAATCAAAAAAGAAGATACCGCAATTTCAAAATTAAGCGAAGACGAAACAAAAGCTTTAGACGAATTATTAAAAGAGGTAATTCCTTCTGAAAAATTCACTGTACAATTAGAAGCAATGGATAGCAGTGCTTCGCCTTTTATGATTACACAACCAGAATTTATGCGTAGAATGAAAGAAATGCAGCAAACTGGTGGTGGCGGAATGCAAATGTTTGGTAATATGCCAGATATGCATAATCTTATTGTAAACACAAATTCTGAATTGGTGAGTGAAATTTTAAGCACTAAAACCAAAAAGAAACAAGAACGTTTAATTACGCAAAGTTTAGATTTAGCAAGACTTTCTCAAGGTTTATTAAAAGGGGAAGAATTAACTAATTTTATTAAACGTAGCTATGAAATGATAAAGTAAGTGAAGTACAATTCCCTTGAAAAAGAGAATCTGATTTTCATTACTTAAAACACAAAACCACCTTTCGAGGTGGTTTTTATTTAATTTACATACCATATATATATACATTGATGAACTACCTAAAACATCTTATTTCCTTCCTGCTAATTTTTGGCCTGACGGTTAATGAATGTTCTATATATTCCTCAATATATACAGTAAACAACAGCAAGTATCGTTTGTAAAGACTAGAAAAAAATTAGCAATAAACATACTATATTTTATGTTTATGCTAGAAAAATACTTTCCAAAAAAGTAGCTATTGCACGAATTACTTATCGTAATCTGCAAAATATCTATACTACACAAACCCTTATTCTTTTAGAGTTACGCATAGCGCTTTATCAAAAGATAGATTCTAAAATAGCGCAAAGCATTTTTTTAAACCAAAGAAACACTTCCTGTAATACCTATTCCTGCTTATACATCAAAGCCTAGAACAGATTTTCTGTCTACGCTAGTATCCTGATAAAAAAATGTATAATCCTTTATCATTACTAAAATGTATACACAAAAAAACAAAACCGTCTTGGAGAAATCCAAGCACTTCGCCTATTGGATAAAAAGGAAAACTTTTCTAATTCTTGCTGCACTTATGATTGGTATGTCTAATGGCATATATAACGAAGAAAAAAACGCTACTAACCATCAGACTCAAACGGAACAACAAGATAAGAAAGATTAAATTCATTTTTCATGCTGTACATAAAGCCTTTAGGAAGGATTCTGCAGCTTATAAAACAACAATTAAAAAAACCACCTATTCTAGGTGGTTTTTTTATAGCCTCAATCCAAAAAAAATTATCATTTTATAAAAGAATTGACTGTTTAATTAAACGATTTTTTAAAGGATAATAGCTTGTAACTCCCCCTTGTCCAGCATTCAACTGAAGATAAAAAGAATCGATATAACCTTTAAAAAAAAGCAATCCAAAGTAATTCACCATCAAAACCACATACTTATCAATTCTTGATAATCAGGTGTTTATACTCTTAAAAAGGTTGGCAAAAGGCAATATATTTGTATTATACAAACCGTTAATTGTTAGCTCGCATTAATTCCAACATTTATTTTTACTTGTTGTTTGCATAACCATTTTTAGGTTAATAAATAAAGTATTCAAAAAAATCTCTTTTAAAGATTTAATAAAATCAAACGAAATAATTACTAATCCAATAAAAACAAAACCACCATGGAAATCATCAAAACTTTAACATCAAAAACCTGTTACTTTGTAATAAAAACTACTTTTGGGCCTGATTTTGTTGCTCAAGAATCTGGTTCCGGAACCAGTGGTCATTTAATGCGATGGACACCACCTAATACAACGACTTACAATGATTATTATAAATTTCTAATTTACCCAGATCCAACTAGTGAAGGTAAATACCGCTTTGTTGTTGTTGGCTGGCCTGAGTTTCAAGTACAATTAGAAAGTGATCGTGCTCGCATGGATAAACATAAAAACTCTGACTTCCAGAGATTTATATTTAAAATTGCTCCTCCACCAGCAATCGAAAAGGATAAAACGCAAGAATGGAATTATTTACAAGGAGTTGGTGTAAATTTAAATTTTGACTTTGCCTCACATAGATATGTTTTTCCTTCTACGAATTCTACAGATCAAACAAAATTAAAGTTTATACCTGTAGATATTATAGCACCAGACACAAATAGGCTTAAAGCTCCCGTGAAGTATTCAACAAGCGAATTAGCTCCACCACAAAATTATGAGGAAACCAACGGAGAAGAATGGGGCACTAAAGTGGTCTCTATTGAAGCGATTCCAGCGGCATTAATAACAGATGATGATTATAGAAATAAGAGCGACCAATTATCTATGAGTCCGTATTACTATCTTAAACATGAAAGACTATGGAGTGCAAAACAACTTCAATTTATCACCTTGTCAAAAAATAAAAAAAGTACATTTGATAAAGAATATACCTCTGCTTTTAAAAGTTCAGATTACAAAAGTATAGAAAAGACTATTGGTCATACCTTTAATGCATCTATTGATGTTTATGGTAAACGAACAGGAGAAGTCGGTGTGAAAGATAGCGGTCTATCTGCTACAGCAAAAGATGAAGTTGGAGCCGCTTTAAAACTTGCATATCAATACCAAGACCAAACGAAAACAATTGATCAAAAAACCAACTCAGAAGAAAAAAGCATAAAGGAAAGAATCATCCAAGAATACCGACAACTAGATAAAGACGAAGGCGATATTTTTATAAGACATTGGATGCCAGTAGATCGTTATACATTAACAAATAGTAAAGGAGTGGAAAAAGGAAGATGGGAATATACAAACTCTAACTCACCTATACCACAAGAATGTAAACGCTAAGAGAGCGCTTAATAGCTCACCAATTATATTATATAACCAGTATACAGAAACAAAACTCCTAAAATCACAAGTGCAAAATAAAAACCACCTTGTTTATTCAAAGTGGCTTTTATTTTTAAACTATATTTGTCTAACTAATCTTTTAGATGGCAATCACACTTTTATCTTCCCCTTTGCAAGGCTTTACAGACTTTAGATTTCGTAATGCATTTCACCATTATTTTGGAGGCATCGATACTTTTTACGCGCCTTATATTAGACTTAACGGCAAACTAAAAATCAAGCAATCGTATCAATTAGATTTACAACCGGAAAACAACACGACTTTAGAGGTAATACCGCAAGTAATGACCAATGATGCCGACGAGTTTTTATTTGTTGTAAAATACGTACAAAGTTTAGGCTATAAAGAATTAAACTGGAATTTAGGTTGTCCGTATCCAATGGTTACCAAATCGGGAATGGGTTCTGGCTTAATTTGCAATCCTACTAAAATTGACGAGATTTTAAAAAGAGCGCACAACGAATCCGATATTACGGTATCCATGAAAATGAGAATGGGTTATGATCACGCCGAAGAAATTTTAGACACCTTCCCTATTCTAGATAAATACCCATTAAAAAGTATTGCCATTCATGCTAGAATTGGCAAACAATTATACAAAGGCCCTGTAGATTTAGATGCATTTCAACGTTGTATATCAAGTACCAAACATAAACTATATTACAATGGTGATATTACTAGTGTTGCAGCTTTTAAAAAAATGGATGAACGCTTTCCAAGTATTGATCATTTTATGATTGGTCGTGGGTTAATTGCAGATCCGTTTTTACCAAGTATGATAAAAAATAATACTACAGAGTATCCCAAAAATAGATGGGAAATTTTCTCCGAATTTCACGATACCATTTATCAGCAATACGATGCATACCTTTCTGGTCCAACACCAATAAAAATGAAAATGTTAGGCTTCTGGGAATTCTTCTCGCAGTCCTTTTCTAATCCGCAAAAAACATACAAAGCCATAAAAAAAGCTGGAAATCCAATAAAATACAAACAAGCAGTAAAAGAAATTTTAAATAAAGAGAAATAATAATTTTACACTTGGTATTAAAAAAAAATCAAATTACCTTATAGCCATTAAACAATAGCAATGGACAAAAAGTTAATTTCTAAAAAAAAACCAGCATTTCCAATTAACGAAATGCTATCCAATTATCTTACGATACAAGGAAGGAATATAAAAATACCTATTTATTATGATGACTTACTACGTTTTCAAGGAGCTATTGAAATTTTTGATAAAAACGATAATGATACCCTTTGGGTTAGCTGTTTCTACGCCGAACACGAACGGGAAGAAATACACAACAGTTTAAAGCAAATGTATTCCATCTTACATTCAGATGGAAGTGATAATATTTTACCTTATTTAAATATTGATAGTATCGATTTTTGCACTTTTGGTAACAGCAAACCTTTTCGTATTAAAGTACGAAATATACTAAACGACAACTACCTTTTTCTTTACATAAAAAAGGCAGATGCATCCCGTATTTATGGTTTAGAACTAGAAGATATTCTATCCCCAAATCATATTAACTATTTAGTTCACAAAGACACTTTAATTGAAGAACATATTTCTGGAATACCAGGAGACATATACATAACAGAGCATTTACATACGATTTCAGAGCAAGATAAAAGAGAGTTGGCTAAAGAGTTTGTTAAGTTTAACGAACGTTGTTTCGTAAGACTATTAGGAGATATGCGCTCCTACAACTATGTTATTGTTATTAGTTATGATTTTGACAGAAAACAATACCGAATTCGAGCAGTAGATTTTGACCAACAAAGCTATGAAGGAAATGCGAAAGTTTACAGACCTCAGTTTTTAAAAGAAAACAATCCGTTTGTAAACATGAGCTTAAAAGTTTTAGCAAAAGAATCTATAGAACAATATAAAAAAGAAGAACGCTCCTTATTAGCAAAACGTGCAAAAAGTGAACAAAAACGATTAAAGCACTTATTGCAATGCATGAAAAAAGATACCATCTCTACACCTGAAAAAGTTAAAGAATTAAAAAATGGCTTGTTCGTTTTAACAGGTGATGTACGATTTAAACGCGCAAAAAACATGGGAGAATTACTAAAAGCTGCTCTAGACTTTATTAAAAGAAATTACCAAAACGTGAACCCCTATATTATTAGATCGTAAAACGATTACCAAAAGAATAGAAAAACAATAGCAAATAGACAATTTAGTAATTATTATAGAATAATTTTTAAATGAAAAAAACACTAAAAAAAATTCTAGTAAGTTTTGGTATACTTTTCCTAGTTTCCGGAATCTTTTTCTTTTGGGCTTCTGCTTCTAATCTAACAGAGAATAATTACCAAAAACTAGAAGTAAATCAACTAAAACAAATAACAGATACCGATTCCATTTATAGCATTGTTACCTATAATATTGGCTACTTAAGTGGTATGACCAATAATCTTGCTGTAGAAAAACCAAAAACACTATTCGATACTAATTTACAACATGTATTAACCGAATTTAAAAATATTAATCCTGACATTATCGCTTTTCAGGAAATTGATTTTGATGCTTCCAGGTCATATCACATCAACCAGCATGATACCATAGCTAAACTAGGTTACAATTTTGAAGCCGAAACAGTAAACTGGGATAAAACCTATGTGCCATTTCCATATTGGCCACCAACCATTCATTTTGGTAAAGTGATTTCTGGGCAATCCGTTTTAAGTAAATATCCAATAAATAGTCAAGAAAGAAAGGTGTTAAAACGCGTTACAAGCAGTCCGTTTTATAGAGATGCTTTTTATTTAGAACGTTTAGCACAAGTGGTAAAAGTAACCATAGAAAACCAAGAAGTCGTTTTAATAAATGTTCATCTTGAAGCTTTTAATACACAAACACGTGCTAGTCAATTACAAGAAGTAATGGCTATTTTTAACACCTATGCAGCTACCAACCCTACTATTTTATTAGGTGATTTTAATAGTGATGCAAAAGATGAAAATGCTGTTATAAAAACCCTTTTAAAATCTAAAACCATTGGCAATGCTGCTTTTTCTAAAAACAATATCGCTTGTACTTATAACTCCGAAAAACCAGAAGTACGCATCGATTATATTTTTTACACCAAAAAGTATATTGCTTATATCGACGGAAAAGTATTAAATAAATTTGGCTCTGCTTCCGATCACCTACCCGTAGAAATGCATTTTAAACTTAAATAAAATATCGCTTTTTCGGAAATATAACTGCATTATGATTAAACTTTGGAAACCACTTAGCTACACTTCAAAATTCTCAATTATTGCCTTTTTACTAGCTGCAATTTTAGGTCTACTAAGTATGGGACTTTTAGGCTTTGCACTCTACTATTGCGTTTTCTTTTTATTTAATAACTATCCAAATATTAACGACTGGACTGGAGACTGGGTTTGGCCAGCAGTTATAGTAGCAGGAACTGCTTGGTCTTTAGGCTTTGTTTTTGCAGGAATAGCATGGCATTTTTTACATAAAAAAATAAAAACCATACTCTTACTTCGTATTATTTACATCGCCATACTTTGGCTTTGGGCAGCGACCATTTGGCATCTTATTATTACAACAAATCTAAATGTAGCCCGTTAAAATAGTATAAAAACCATATCGATTTCGCGGAAAGCATACAAATAGCTATTTATGTGTTTTTAGAACAACCTTAATGACGAAAAATACGAAGACATTTTCTATGCACTCGATGTTTACTGAAATACACAACTAATTTCTGCTAAAAATATTTACCATACCCTTAACATTTTAGCACTTCCCTATTTCCAAAAAATAACTAACTTGTACCAACAATTTATAACAAGAAGTTATCATGGTAAAAAAGTACAATACATTAGGAGTATTTGCCTTCCTATTTTTAGTAGTTACAGCAGGTTTTGCACAAGACAAAACGGTTCCTGTTTTTAAAGATGGAGAAGCACAAATAGTAGAAGGTTTTAGCGATAATAAAGATTGGATAAGACATGATCTATGGGTAGAAACTACTTTTAACACCGACGGAGACGACAAATTAGATCGAATGCATGTTGCCGTTACTAGACCAAAACAAACAGATACCGAAGGTTTGAAATTACCTGTAGTATATGTAAGTAGCCCGTATTTTGCTGGTGTAGCAGGAGACCTTCCTGGAGTCATGTGGAATGTAGAACACGAACTTGGCGAACCCGCAAATGAAGAACGTGTACACCCTGAAGTTACTCGCAGAGGGGAACGACCAATAATTTCTAACTCGCATATTAGAAAATGGGTACCTCGTGGTTATATCGTCGTACATTCGTCTTCACCAGGAACTGGTTTATCACAAGGAGCTCCAACCGTTGGTGGTGAAAATGAATCTCTTGCTCCAAAAGCAGTTATCGATTGGTTAAACGGTCGTGTAAAAGGATACACTACTCAAGATGGAGATGAAGAAGTAAAAGCTACTTGGACTACCGGAAAAGTTGGTATGACAGGAACTTCTTATAATGGAACCATTCCCCTTGCTGCTGCAACTACAGGTGTTGAAGGCTTAGAAGCGATTATTCCTATTGCTCCAAATACTTCCTACTATCATTACTATAGATCGAACGGATTAGTACGCTCTCCTGGAGGCTACTTAGGTGAAGATATTGATGTACTATACGATTTTATTCATAGTGGAGACGAGAGTAAACGTCCGTACAACAATAAAACCGTTAGAGATACCGAAATGAAAAATGGCATGGACAGACTTACCGGAGATTATAACGATTTTTGGGCTGGTCGTGATTATTTAAATAAAATGAAATACATGAATGCGGCTTTATTAATGTCGCATGGTTTTAACGATTGGAATGTGATGCCAGAGCATAGTTACCGCATTTTTAAGCAAGCGAAAAAACAAGGCATTCCTTCTCAAATTTATTACCACCAAAATGGACATGGTGGTCCTCCACCAATGACCATGATGAACCGTTGGTTTACACACTACCTTCATGGTATCGATAATGGTGTAGAAAAAGATGCAGAAGCATGGATTGTTAGAGAAAATGACAAACGCGAAAACCCTACTGCATATTCAGCCTATCCTAATCCTAATGCGAAGCCGGTAAACCTATACCTAAACAAAAATGGAAATCAAGTTGGCACGCTTTCCTTAGAACAAAACAAAAACCAAGGACAAGAAACTTTAATCGACGATTTTAAAAGTTCTGGAAAAGCTCATGCTACAGCTGTAGAGTCTAAAAACAGACTATTATTTGTTACACCAGAGTTAAAACAAGAGGTGCATATTTCTGGAGAAAGTACGATTAACATAAGTGTTTCTAGTAGTAAACCAGCTGCAAACTTATCGGTTTGGTTGGTATCTCTACCATGGAAAGAAGACTCTAAAATCATTACTGATAATATTATTACCCGTGGTTGGGCAGATCCGCAAAACTCTAAATCATTAAGCGAAAGTGCTCCTTTAATTCCAGGAGAATTTTACAATTTAAAGTTTACTTTACAACCAGACGATCAAATAATTCCTGCAGGACAACAAATAGGTTTGGTTATTTTTTCTAGTGATAAAGAATTTACTTTACACCCAGAACCAGGAACTGAAGTTACTGTAGACTTAGATAAAACTAGCATTTCTTTACCAATCGTTGATGGATTGAAAGCATTAGAAAACGCAATAAATTAATATGTTAGGACTTAAACTAGAAACCGATCCTCGTTGGGTAAATATTGCAGAATCTAACTTAGAAGAGATTTTAACAGACCATGCTTGGTGTGAACAAAAAGCCGCTACTAATGCTATAAAACTAGTATCATTAAACTCCGAACATGTAGATTTAGTTACCGAACTTTTAATTATTGCACAAGAGGAACTAGAGCACTTTCAAATGGTGCATAATATTATTAAGGAACGTGGTTATACTTTAGGTCCTGAACGCAAAGACAGCTATGTAAACGAACTTTTTAAATTTATTATTAAAGGAGGAAATAAACACCAACAATTGGTAGATAGACTTTTATTTTCGGCAATGATTGAAGCTAGAAGTTGTGAAAGATTCAAATTATTATCGACAACCATAAAAGACAAAAAACTAGCCAAGTTTTATCATGAATTAATGATTAGTGAAGCAGGACATTACACTACTTTTATTGGCTTTGCAAGACAATATGGTAAAGGTGTAGATGTAGAAAAACGTTGGGAAAAATTTTTAGAATTTGAAGGAGAACTCATTAAAAGTTATGGAAAAAGCGAAACGATTCATGGGTAGATTTACCCTAAAAAATTAAACTTTTGAAAACCTCTTTTTCCGACAGAAAAAATTTTACTCTATTTGCACTAAAACAACATATAGGACTACTTGGTATTTGGCTGGTTTTCATTTTATTTGGCTGTTTTTTTATTTTTTTAGGAAATAATATAGAAAAAGAGGGCTATGGGTTTATCCTTTTTGGAATTGCTTTTATTGTATTAAGTTCTACATTCATGCTTTTTACACTTCCGTCTAGTATTATTTATTATTACGAACAAGCACTAACAAAAAAATACGGAAGCTACACAACTGCAACAATTACAAACAAAAGAATAGACGATTACTCGCATACGACGAGTTCTTTTGATGGTGGTAAATCGAAAAAAATAGCAGAATTTCTATATGCTATTGAATTTCAATTTTCATATAACAATCAAGTCTTTGAAGGCGAATGTTTTTTCGAACACCAAGCAACTTTTGAAGCTATTACTTTAGAAACACAATTACCTATTCAGTTTTTAAAAACCAATCCCAAGAAAATAACAGTAAGAAGAAGAAAATTAGCAAATCAACTAGGTATAAAACCTAAATTGTGTAATTAGTTCACTTACAAAAACAACTACTTCACGCACCGAAAAGCAGTCTTTACGAATTAGCGGTTTTAAAATATCTATTAGATATATAGGTTTGTTGCATACTAACATTAACACTATATATCATGAAAAATCAAATCCAAGTAAACATCAACAAACCTTGTTCTCAAGATTTCAACCAATTTTCTCCAACTAAAAAAGGAGGGTTTTGTAATTCTTGTGAAAAAGAAGTCATCGATTTTACAAAAATGAGTGCTCCAGAAATCATGTCTTATTTTAAAACTAGAGAGACAGAAAACACTTGTGGTAGATTTAATAGCAAGCAATTAACAACCTATAACTACAAACCAGAAAAAAGTAAAATTCGCAGTTTTATTAGTGCCTTTGGTATAGCATGCTTATCCATTTTTAGTCTTGCTCCAGCACAAGCTCAAGACAGTAAAAAAATAGAAACTAACAAAAATTCTTCAGAAATAAATAC
The DNA here is from genome assembly GCF_030547245.1 of Oceanihabitans sp. 2_MG-2023. GTDB lineage: Bacteria > Bacteroidota > Bacteroidia > Flavobacteriales > Flavobacteriaceae > Oceanihabitans. The sequence continues at coordinate 48,846 of NZ_JAUOQT010000005.1, read as the reverse complement.
CAAAGACCAACTAAAAGAAATGGAAGTAAAAGGAACCATTTTGGATGAAAATGGTTTGCCTTTACCTACTGCTACTGTTATCTTACAAAACTCAACTATTGGAACATCCACAGATTTTGATGGCTATTTTGAGTTTCCTAAAAAATTAAAAAAAGGAGATGTTTTATTATTTAGCTATGTTGGCTATCAAACAAAAAAGGTAGTAATTAGCGACGAAAACTCGACCTCCAATATAAGTTTACAAGTAGACATGTCAATGGATGTTTGCATCTTAACAGGAAAAGTTGCTGTTAAAAAAGTGTATGCTTCAAAAAAATAATAAACACTTTATTTTATATGAAAAACAGATGTATTTATATCGCTTTTCTTATTTCAATTACTACCATAGCACAGGTTTCAGACTTTAAAAACATAGACTTTACTATTGCTAATAATACCGCAAAACTACAGGAAGGAGCAGGTTTAGAAAACCTTCCTGTACTCGCCTATAATCTTACACATAATTTAAAAACAGATGTCGAGAAATTTAGAGCTATCTATACTTGGGTCTGCACTAATATTAAAGGAGATGCCAACCAAGACAACAAGGTAACTAAGAAAAGAAAAAAACTAAAAAACGACAGTTTAGCATATCTAAAATGGAATAATTCCTATAAAAAAATCGCTTTTAAAAAACTGCTAAAAAAGCAAAAAACCATGTGTACTGGATATGCTTATTTAATTAAAGAATTATGTTTTATTGCTAATATAGAATGTAAGATTATTAATGGTTACGGCAGATCTACAGAAGCAAATGTTTTGGATTTAGAATTAATAAACCATTCCTGGAATGCAGTAAAACTAAACAACAAATGGTATTTATGTGATGCAACTTGGTCTAGTGGATATATGATTAATTATTCGCGTTTTGTACAAGATTATAATGATGGTTATTTTTTAACAAATCCAATATTATTTGCTAAAAACCATTATCCTTCGCAAAAAAAATGGTTGTTAGATAGTACATTAATCGCTTCCAAATTTAAGGCTTCACCCCTAGTTTATGGCGATACTTTTACTCATAAAATAATTCCTTTACTTCCAGAGGAAATGAAAATCAATTCTGAAGTATACCAAGAAATTGAATTCCGCTTTAAAACTTTAAAAAAGATAAGCACTGATAAAGTAAAATTGATTCAATACTCTGGATTACTTGAAAAACCATTTAAAATTTATGCTCTTAAAAACGAAAATGGTATCCTTTCTTTTCGATATCAATTTAAGCAAAAGGGCAATTATGATGTGCATTTAAAATTGGAAGAGGATATCGTTGCAACTTATATTTTTGAGATTACAAAAAACTAAAAAATGGAATCTAATTATAATTAACACAAGATTAATCTAGCTTAAAAAACAATTAAACTACCTTTGCTCTACCATGCAAAAAAAGTTTAAAAACTATTTAATAAACACAGAACTTTTCCTTAAAGGCTCCAGCTTTTATAGAGGCATTGTACTTACAATCGCTATTGTTTTACCACTAATAATTTTTAATTTTATAGATTTATTTGCATTAGCTCCTGCTATTGCGCTAGGTTCTTTTTTAAATGCTCCAAGTGATGTTCCTGGTAGTTTAAAACGTAAAATTAATGGTATTCTAATAAGTATATTATTAACACTAATGGTTACGTTTATAATATTTATAAGCAAACCGTTTTTTATTTTACTTCTTTTTGCCATTACAGTTTTAAGTTTTTTTATCAGTTTAATTTCGGTGTATGGTTTTCGCGCTTCTTTAATTTCATTTTCTGGTTTATTAGCTATTGTATTAGCTTTAGCTGTAGAAAAAACAGATTTAAAATCGATACTAATTCATATTAGTTTATTAGCTATTGGTGGAGTTTGGTATTTAGTTGTATCCTTACTTTCTAATTGGTTGTTTCCTAAAAAAGATGACGACCAACTACTCTCTGACACCTTATCTCTTACTGGTGAATTTTTAAAAATTAGAGCCAAGCTACTTACCAAGCAAAATAAGCGTGAAAAATTTTCAAAAAAAGCACTAATACTACAAACACAAATAAGTGAAAAACACGAAACATTAAGAGAGTTACTTTTAGAAGGTAGAAAGCGTTCTGGTAGATCTTTTTCTAACGAGCGAAGATTATTAATATTTATTTCTTGTGTAGATATTTTTGAATTGGCTTTAGCAAATTCCTTAGATTATTCGAAAATAGACACCCTATTTGGCTTACATAAAGTGTATTTAAAATCCTTTAAAAAAATGAATAAAGAGCTGGGAAAACACCTCATCATTTTATCGGAACTATTAATTAAAAAAGGAGAACTTCCAGAATTAGAAATTTTAAATAAAACCTTTACAAAAACAGAAAAAGCAATACAAGAATACGTGCAAATAGTAAGCCTACCAAAAGCACGTGAAGGTGCAATTACACTTAGAAATCTTCAAGATTACCAAAAGCAATTATTACAAGAAGTGAAAGCCGTTAGACGTGTTTTAAAGAAAGTAAAAGACAATACAAAAGCATCTTTAAAAGCACAAGATTCTAAGCAATTTTTAACTTCACAAGATTATAGATTTAATATCTTACTACAGCATTTTAGTTTAAAATCGCCAATGCTTAGACATGCTTTAAGACTTTCTATAACTATCCTTTTAGGTTTTCTTTTAGGAAGTATTTTAGATTTAAAAAACGCCTATTGGATCGTGTTAACTATTATTGTAATTATGCGTCCAAATTATGGTTTAACTAAAGAACGTTCGAAAAATCGAATTATAGGAACTATTATTGGAGCATTAATAGCAACTAGTATTGTTTTACTTACAAAAAACACTACTATTTATATGGTGCTAGCGGTAACTTCTTTAACTTTTGCTTTTTCCTTAATACAACAGAGTTATAAAGTAGGTGCTGCATTTATAACTATTCATATCGTTTTTGTGTATTCGTTAATAGAGCCTAACGCATTTGCTGTAATTCAATATCGAGTTATAGATACTGTCATTGGTGCGAGTTTAGCAGTTTTGGCTAACTATTTACTTTTCCCTAGTTGGGAATACAAAAACCTAGACACTGTAATTATAGATGTAATTTCCTCGAATAAGAACTACTTAGAAGCCACTAAAAAGTTATACCATAATAAAGAAGAAAATAACTTAGCATATAAAATATCTAGAAAAAAGGCTTTTCTTGCTATGAGTAATTTAAATGCCGCTTTTCAAAGAGTCACTCAGGACCCAAAATCAAAACAAAAAGAAGCTGCTTTAATTTATGATATCGTAACGTTAAACCATACGATTCTCTCGGCAATAGCTTCCATTGGAAGCTATATTTTAAATCACAATACTACTTCTGCTTCCGAAGAATTTGATACCATTATCGAAAGTATTTCTAAAGCCTTAAATCATTCTAGCTCTAAACTCGAAAGTAGTAAAACGATTCCTTTTTCCGAAGAGAAAGAAATAGTATTAGCCCATAAAAAGCTACAAGAACGTTATCAAAATTTATCCCAAAAAAGAGATATTGCTATCGAAGCTGGACAAACACAAATTGATGACAAAGCCCTTTTAAATCTACAAGAAGCACATTTAATTAGCAACCAATTGCTTTGGTTAAAATCCTTATCTATTAATTTAACTAATGTAGCAGCAAAATATAAATCGGCTTTTAATTAAGTTTATAAAAAGGGATTCTTTTATATTTAGTCTGCTATAACTTTTAAGTTATCTTTGCACAAAATAAACCACATGTCATTTAAAGACTTACAACTAAATAAACCTTTGTTACGTGCTATTGCCGAAACTGGTTACGACAATCCAACCTTAGTACAAGAAAAAACCATTCCTTTTGTACTGGACAAAAAAGATGTTATTTGTTCTGCACAAACAGGAACAGGTAAAACAGCAGCTTTTGCTTTACCTATTTTGCAACTGTTATACGATAAGCAAGAAGGATCTAAAAAAGGCAAAAAGATTCGTGCAGTTATTGTAAGTCCAACTAGAGAATTGGCCGCTCAAATACAAGAAAATTTTAAAACCTATGCTAAAAACACAAGCTTAACGACTACGGTTATTTATGGAGGTACAAGTATAGAACCTCAAAAAGACATATTAAAAAAAGGAGTCGATATTTTAATTGCTACCCCAGGGCGCTTGTTAGATTTACACAAACAAGATTGTGTTAATCTAGATTATGTGGAAACCTTGGTTTTAGACGAAGCAGATTTAATGCTAGACATGGGATTTATTGACGATGTAAAAAAAATAGAACGCCTTTGTCCAGAAGAAAAGCAAATTTTATTATTCTCGGCAACCATACCTTTTAAAGTAGAACAACTTGCTAATACTATTTTAAAATCGCCAGAACGCATTGAAGTTACACCTACCTCATCTGCTGCAAAAAATGTTAGTCAGGTTTTGTATTACGTACCTAAAAAAGATAAAATCGAACTATGTTTACACTTACTTCGTAACACTATAAAAGGAAACATTCTTATTTTTAGACGCACCAAATTTGGTGTAGATAAGTTAGAGAAGACGCTTTTAAAAAACGATTTTAAAGTTGAAACGATTCATGGAGACAAAGCACAAAACTTACGTCAGGATGCACTTAAAAAGTTTAAAAACGGGTATGTTAATATTTTAATAGCTACAGATGTCGCTGCACGCGGAATTGATATTAACGAACTAGATGCTGTGGTAAATTTCGATTTACCAAATGTGCCGGAAACCTATGTGCACCGAATTGGAAGAACAGGAAGGGCAGGAAACTTTGGAGCTTCCTTTTCCTTGTGTTCTGCAGATGAGAAAGCGTATATAAAAAGCATTCAGCAATTAATTAATGTACAAATTCCTGTAGAAGAAGACCATCCATATCCTTTAGATCCAAATGCAAAACCAGTGAGGCACACCTCTAAAAAAACAGGAAGCAAGCATAAAAAAGGACGTAAAAGTGAAGCTTCAAAAAAGAAAAAGAAGCGTTGGTATTAGTTAATTGTTAATTGTTAATTGTTAAAATAGATCATTTTAGCTTGTATAGAAAATGCTCAGATTGTTTTAATAAATTAATTATCTTGCTTATTAAATATAGTAATTAATGAGAAACGATTATAAATCAGAAGGGTTTAAAAAATTACTCGACAGATTGCAACAAGAAAGTTGGCAATTAGAATTACTTATTTCAGGTTTTGCTATTTTTGGGTTGTTTAGTCTACAAGCATATATTTTTGATGAATATGCACAAAATGTTCAAGATGTTAATATTTACAAAATTGCTTTATTAGCTAGTGCAACACCAATTATTTTTATTTTATTATTCAACTTAATCATACATGTTTTATTACGAGGTTTATGGATTGGTGCTTTGGGTTTACGTTATGTTTCTGGAGATATTGAATATGAAAAACTAAACTACTCCGTAAAATTTACAGCTTACCTTAAGCGAAAAGTTGGTTCTTTTGATAAGTATATCTCTAAATTAGAAGATTATTGCAGCATCATGTTTGCTGTTTCCTTTCTTATGGTTTTTTATGTTTTAGGAATAATTTCGGTGATTTTCATTTTTTCTATTACAAAAAACTATTTCAATTTATACGAAGGCCCGCTTGCCAGCGTATTAAATATTATTGGTAATATTCTAGGCTTCTTTTTTGCTATAGGCATGCTACTAACTTTAATTGATTTTGTATCGCAAGGTTTTTTAAAAAAGAAAAAAGCACTAGCAAATATCTATTTTCCTTTTTATAAGATTTTTAGCCTTTTAACGCTTTCGTTTTTATATAGACCATTAGTCTATAACTTTTTAGATAATAAGTTTGGTAGACGCATTAGCTTATTATTATTTCCACTATATTTTTTAATATTTCTATCTACAGCTACTTATTATAAAACATCAAACTATATAAAAACAACAAGACTTTCAACTAGTCAATATGCAAGTAATAATAATTATTATGATGTATTACCAGAAAAAGAATTTATAAACACAGCAGCAATTACTAGTAAAATTATTACAAAATCTCACCTTCCTTTATTTATACCCTATGTGGAAAGCATTGAAGATCGCATTTTTGAATTCAACCCAACTTTAGCTCCTTTAAAAGACACAAGAGGACTTAGCAGTAATATTACTTTTACCTCTAAAAATTCAAAAACAAATAGAGATAGTTTAGTTACTTTATATTTAAAAACTTTTAAAAGCATATATAAAGTAAGTATAGATAGTACAAAGTATAATCTAGATTATATTATTTCAGAAAACAAAAAGAAACAAATTGGTTTTGAAACGATCATAGATATAGATAGTCTGCAAAACGGTAGACACACACTGCATCTTAAACGAATCATGAAACCAAAAACCGATTCTATTGGTAATATTATTAGTATTCCTTTTTGGTATTATCACGAATAGTTTACACACTTAATCGCTTATCGAAATAATGCTTTAATAAAGGAACTTGAATACAAATCATTAATCCTAAAGATAAAATGGCATACAAAACGGTTTTAGGCAAACTAAATTTAAAAAGAGACTGTGTAAATGCATTATTTGTAAGTTTTCTAAAATCTAAAGCACTAAGCAAACTAGTTTCGGTTGAACTGGTATTGAAAAACAAATAGCTTGTTACTACGAGTAACAAGAACCCAAAAAGAAACCACATATGTTTAGGTATTAATGGTTTATATACAGTAATTTTCTCCTTTTGCAAAGCTTCCACTTGCTCCATTATTGTATTGGTAAAATCTAATGAAGGAGATACTGTAGACATCTCATGCATCATCTTATCTGCTAATTCCTCTATGTTTTTATTTTCTTGCTCTTTCATAACCTTCAATAATTTCTGGTTCTAATTTATTCTGCAAAATAGTAGTCAATTTTTTTCTACTTCTAAATAGTTTCACTTTCACATTATTTGCCTTAACACCAATAACTTTGGCAATCTCTTCCAAAGATAATTCTTCAAAATAATATAAGGTGAGTAACGCACAATCATTTGCTGGCAACATTTGTAAACAATCATGAATCGCTTGTTTTCTTTCTGTGGCTTCTAAACTACTTAAAGCATTGTCTAAAGTTTTAACTTCTTGTTCTGTAAATTCATTTATCGCAACCGTATTTTGCTTCCACTTATTGCTTTTTATTCTATCTAAACAGGTATTATAGGTAATTCTATAAATCCATGTCGAAAATTTGGAATCGCCTTTAAAATGTTGCAATTTTTTAAACACTTTAATAAAAGTGTCTTGCGAAACTTCTTCTGCTTCTTCCCTGTTCTTAACCATTTGCATAGCTAAAGTAAATACCAAGTCTTTATAACGATCTACCAACACAGCAAATGCTTTGGTTTCTCCTTCTAGGATTCTCTGGATAATTATCTGGTCTTGGTTAGTAGTCATTTGCACCTTGGACGACAAAACAGAAGACGTGGTTACATCTATAAAAGAAAAATATTTTGAAAAAGTTGTAACCATCATTTAAAAGTTGTCGTCTTAAGCATAAGAACACATAAAATTAATCAATTTAAACAAACAATTATGGGATCAGAATTAATTATTTTACCAGTAATCTTTGGTGCAATTTTTGGAGTATTTTACTTATACTTCTCTACAAGAAATAAAGAACGCTTAGCACTTATTGAAAAAGGTGCAGACGCCAGCATTTTTACAAAAGGCAAGGGACAAACTGCTCCAATATGGAAGGTGCTCATTTTAAATTTAGCCTTATTATTAATGGGAATTGGCTTAGGTACTTTTATTGCTTCTTTATTAGACACTTACTCCTCATTGGATGAAGATGCTATTTATCCTGCAACTATTTTCTTTATGGCTGGTGTTGGCTTATTTATAGGATTTAATCTGACTAAAAATTTAGATAAAGAATAACAAACACAAACAAAACATCTTAAAAAACTGCTAGCCAATCACTAGCGGTTTTTTTTATTTAAAAATGTATCTTTAGCTTTCAGAAAACATAACTTCTATAATTATGAAAAATATTTTAGCAATCCTTTGCTTGTGTGTTACCATGACAGCATGTAAAAAGGATTCGGAAACAACAAAAACTACAAAAACCGTTACCACTGTAAATACAGACTTTAAAAATATGTTGGACACCTATTATCAAGATGGTTTAAAGCTAAATCCTTTGGCTGCAACTTATGCAGGAGATAATAGATACAATGATAAAATGCCAAACATGCTTAATCCTGCATACAAAGAAAAAGTTTTAGCATATTATAACAACTACAAGAATATTCTAAACACCTACAAAGACCAAGATTTAAATGCTAGTGAGAAACTAAGCAAAGCCACGCTAAATTGGGATATAGATATTAACCTTGCCAATTTAAAATTCAAAAAAGACCTCATGCCAATCGATCAAATGTGGTCTTTAAATTTAAGTTTTGGGCAATTGGCTAGTGGTTCTAGCGCACAACCTTTTGAAACGGTTCAAGATTATAACCATTGGCTAAAACGTGTAGATGGTTATTTAGAGTGGCTCGCTTCCGCGGAAAGTAATATGAAAGAAGGAATGAAAACGGGTTTTGTTTTACCTAAATCGTTAATAATAAAAATCATTCCGCAAATGGCTGCAATGGCGGAAGAAGATGTGGAAAGCCACTTATTTTATCAACCAATTAAAAATCTTCCAGAAGGTTTTTCAGAAGAAGACAAGAAAAAAATAATAGCAGCATACACTACCATGGTAAAAGATAAAGTAATTCCTGCGTACCAAAAAATGCATGCTTTTGTGAGTACTTCGTATTTAGAAGCAGGAAGAGAATCTAGCGGAATTTCGGCAATACCTAAAGGAAAAGAATACTACAACCATCAAATAAAAACATACACAACCACCAATATGACTGCAGATGAAATTCATGAACTTGGTCTAAAGGAAGTCGCTAGAATTTTATCGGAAATGGAAAAAGTAAAAACCCAAGTTGGTTATGAAGGAGACATTATATCTTTCTTTGATTTTGTTAGAAATAATAAAGAATTGATGCCGTTTACAGATCCACAACAAGTATTAGATAACTTTAATGTCATTCATGAAACCATGAAACCAAAATTGGAAGAATTGTTTGATGTAAAACCAAAAACAGCATTTGAAGTAAGACGTACTGAAGCATTTAGAGAAGCATCTGGAAGTGCAGAGTATAATCCAGGTTCTTTAGATGGTACACGACCAGGAATTTTTTATACACCAATTCCAGACGTTACCAAATACAATACATTTAGTGACGAAGCGTTATTTTTACACGAAGCAATTCCGGGACACCATTATCAAATATCACTGCAACAAGAAGACCAAGATTTACCAGAATTTAGAAAAACACTTTGGTATAGTGCGTATGGTGAAGGTTGGGCTTTATACAGCGAGTCACTTGGTAAAGAGTTAGGTTTATATACTGACCCATACCAATATTTTGGAATGTTAGGTATGGAAATGCACAGAGCAATTCGTTTGGTAGTAGACACAGGAATACATGTAAAAGGTTGGACTCGTGAGCAAGCTATTCAATACTCTCTAGATAATGAAGCCGAAAGTGAAGCAAGCATTACTTCAGAAATTGAACGTTATATGGCAAACCCAGGGCAAGCTTTATCGTATAAAATTGGACAACTAAAAATAAGAGAACTACGTGCTAAAAGCGAAAAAGAATTAGGCGCAAAGTTTGATATAAAACAGTTTCATAACCAAGTATTAGAAACTGGTTGTGTACCATTGGCTTTATTAGAAACTAAAATTGATAATTGGATTGCTACAAATAAATAAGTTCTCGATACTTTTCTCCTTGCGTCGAAACACAAAGATTTGTGAAGTATAAACAAATTGTAACGAGAAGTGAAACAAACAATATGACAAAAAACTTAATACTTTTAACTCTTTTACTAAGTGGTTTTATTACTTATAGTCAAACAACTATTCTAGATAAAGAAAATAAAAACCCAGTATCTTATGCTACGGTTTCTTTTGGCAACGGAAATGGAATTTTTGCCGACGATGAAGGTACATTCACTTTTACAAAAAAACTTTATGCAGATATTGACACGCTTTTTATTTCTGCTTTAGGTTATAAAAACACCAAAATAGCAACAGCAAATCTTACAGATACTATTGCGCTTGATGCTTTTCAAGATGCATTAGACGAAGTGCTTTTACGTTATGCACCAAAAGGAAAATCGAAAGTAGAAACCTTAAAACCAACCGTTCATGATGATTATTATAAATGTTGGCTGCCTACTATAGAGAGTGAAATTGCTGTGTATTTTGAAAATGATAATCCTGCGAAACCAAAAAAAGTAAACACTTTACTTTTACCAATAAAAGTAGAGGCAAAAGACTGGAGTAAACGAAAAACAAAAACATCCAACAAGCTTCCTTTTTCAACTTTATTTCGCGTGCAGTTTTATGAAAACAACAACGGAATTCCTGGTGATGTTTTAACCTACGACAAAATAATTTTTAGAGTAACCGAAGCTAGCGAAAGTACTTTTAAAGTAGATGTTACTAGCAATAATATTTTTATTCCAAAAGAAGGTATGTATGTTTCTTTACAAGTATTAGGCTATACCGATAAAGCAGGAAAATTATTACCAAACAAAAAATACAGAGAAGTAAAAACAGCTCGTGGTATTGTAAAAATATCTACAACATTTAGACCACTTTTACCTTTTACAGACCAAGTAAAAACGCCAAAAACTTACGTAAAACGCATCTTTTTAAATAACAATCAATGGATTTTATTTGATAAAAAAAACATTCAAGATTCCAACTTACTAAAAGCGGGGTTAAATAATTATGCTATTGGTTTAGGTTTACAGGTATTCAAAGAAGAATAAATTATTCTACAGGAAAATTAAAATACTGATTTCTATAAGGCTCACCTCGTAACGTAAAATGCCACCACTCTTTTGGGTAATGTCTAAAACCATGTGTACTCATTAAATCATGTAATAGTTTTCTATTGTATTTTTGTTCAATAGTAAGGTCTTCATGCAAATACCAAGAAGCTTTTCCAAAGAAATCAAACGGAGTTCCCATATCTAACTCTTTTCCTGTTTTTAAATCGATAATAGTTAAATCTATAGTGCTTCCGCTACTATGCCTTGATTTGGAAGCGATATAACCATCTCTAAACAAATTACGTTTATCTACATTGGGATAATACTGTTGCTTCTTTAAAGTATCCTTAATATTTTTAGCCCATTTTGAAAAATGATTCACTGCCTCTTGTGGCCTATATGCATCAAATACTTTTAAAGAAAGACTATCTTTTCTTAAATCTTCTTGTACTTTTTTTAAAGCAAAAGCTGCCTGTTTAGTAAGAATACAAACATCAGCGTGATAACCCTCGACTGGTTTTCCAACAAAATTATTATTTAAACAATAACGAAGTTCTAATTGTATATCTGGAATTACCTCATCTACATAAACAAAACCTTCTGGTAATTGTGCAAACACAGATAATTGAAATAGTAAAAATAAAAAGGCAACTTTAATTTTCATTTTAGAATCTTTAAATGCTAATTTAGTTAAAAAAAAACATGTTATTTAATGATCCTGTAAATTTACAAATAGAAGATGGTGAAGTTATCTATTATCCTGAATGCTTTTCATTAAAAGAAGCAAATCGCTTTTTTAATATCTTATTACAAACTATCGAATGGCAACAAGATAACATCACTCTTTTTGGCAAAACATATTTACAACCTCGACTTACAGCATTATATGCTAATAATAACAAACCGTACTCCTACTCTAATATTACCATGAAACCCAAGGTTTTCACAAAAGAACTTTTAGAAATTAAACAACATATAGATAAGGTTTGCAAAACTAATTTTACAACTTGTTTAGCCAATTTATATCGAGATGGTAAAGACAGTAATGGTTGGCACGCAGATAATGAAAAAGAATTAGGTAAAAACCCAATAATAGCTTCGGTGAGTTTTGGAGAAGAACGCATGTTTTATTTAAAACATAAAACAAATAAATCTTTAAAAAAGAAACTGATTTTAAAATCTGGCAGCTTATTATTAATGAAAGGAGCAACACAAGAAAACTGGTTACATCAAGTACCAAAAACAAAGAAAGAAATAGGCAAAAGAATTAATCTAACATTTAGAATTATTTCAAATTAAAGCATAAAAAAAACAGAGGTCCCTCAACCTCTGTTCTTGTAATTTGCATATTATATTATGGTATGATTTAGGGTCTCTAGTATCAACAACATAATGCAAATATTAATTAATTAATCCATTGAACTAAAAGTGTGTCTTTAGTACACTTCAAATATAAAACTTATTTGAAATATCAACGTTTAAAAGTATATATTTTCGATGAAATACACTTTTTTTTAACATTTAATGTCGAAATTAACTAAAATATCGATGAAATGCATATTTATAAAACATGAAATAATATAATTTTTTATCATCTTGTAGATTAATTTCATCTAATTTTACGTTATAAATAATATATAGCGTTTTCTTTTTGCTAAAAATCATTTAAATTATAGGTTATGAAAATAAACTTTTTGATTCTTACTCTATTACTAAGTCTTGTAACTGTTGCTCAAAACAATCTTTTTAATGCTGAAGAAATTGCAGTTAATGAATTAATTGATGGCACACTTCTAACGCCTAACAATTCAAATAAACATGTATTAGCTATTATTATTGCAGGTTCTGGACCAACAAATAGAGATGGAAATCAGAATTTCTTAAAGAATAACTCCTTAAAAAAACTTGCCGAAGGTATATCCAATCAAGGAATCGCAACTTTTAGATATGATAAAAGAATAGTAAAACAAATACGAAAAGGTAAAGTCGATAAGAATATAATGTTCGATGATTATGTTACAGACGCAATTTCTGTAATAGATTATTTTAAAGAAAAGAAAACTTTTTCAAAAATATATATTATTGGTCATAGTCAAGGCAGTCTAATAGGTATGCTTGCAGCAAAAGATAAAGTAGATGGTTATATTTCTTTAGCTGGAGCAGGGCAATCTATTGATGCTGTTATACAAGAACAAATAGAAAAAAATATGGCAACCTATACCGAAGATTCTAAAAGGGTATTTGCCATTTTAAAAGAAAATAAAACAACAACAGACTATCCTCCTGCATTAGCTTCGGTTTTCGATATTAGTTTACAGCCTTTTATGAGTAATTGGATACAATATAATCCTACCGAAAAAATTAAAGAATTAAACATACCTATTCTTATCATTAATGGCACAAAAGATTTACAAGTAACAACTGCTGAAGCAACCCTTCTAAAAGAAGCAAATCTAAAAGCCGAAATTAAGATTATAGAAAACATGAATCACATTCTATTTACTATAGCAGGGGATGCTTTAGAGAACTCGAAATCGTATAACGAATCTTTTAGAAAAATAAATCCTGAGGTTATTGAAAGTATTGTTAGTTTTATAAAATAACACTTCACCAAATTGCAATAAAAAAGAAAAGCATTCCAAAGAATGCTTTTCCTAACTAACCAACCAAAAATTAGTTACTACACTTTTATTAAAAGTAACCACACTTTAAAAAGCTTCTTGTAGTAACTGTAAAGTATATTTCAAATCTCGTGCCAAACTTTCAAAATTCCCTTTTTATTTGGTATTTTGCGTTTATAAACTAACAAACATGGAAAACACACCACTTATTACTAACGATGCAATAGTCTTTGGCTTTTTAATGCTTGCACTAGGCTTTGTATTCTATACAGAGAATATTAAAACAGGGTTTTGGTCTAAATTTTATAAAATCGTTCCTGGGCTATTCATGGCATATATGCTTCCTGCTGTATTAACTTCTATAGGTCTTATTTCTCCAGAATGGGAAACCGTTGATAAAGCAGGAGAAATAGTAAGTCATAAGTCCAGTATATATCATGTATCTAGTCGTTACTTACTTCCGGCAGCATTAGTATTAATGACATTAAGCATAGACTTAAAAGCTGTTTTTAACTTAGGTTGGAAAGCACTCATTATGTTTTTTACAGGAACTATAGGTATTATAATTGGAGGACCAATTGCAATATTATTAATATCCATGGTGTCACCAGAAACGGTTGGTGGTATTGGCCCAGATGCCGTATGGAGAGGCTTATCTACTCTAGCAGGAAGCTGGATTGGTGGTGGAGCAAATCAAACTGCAATGCTAGAAATTTATGAATACAACCAAAAACTCTATGGAGGAATGGTATTTGTAGATATTGTAGTTGCTAATATATGGATGGCAATTATACTTATTGGCATTGGTAAACGTGACCGAATTAATAAATGGTTAAAAGCAGATACTTCCTCTATTGAAGCACTTAAAGAAAAAGTTTCTTCTTATTCCGAAAGTGTAAAAAGAAACCCAAGTTTAACCGATTACATGTTAATTCTAGCTATAGCATTTGGAGCTGTTAGTTTTGCGCATTTATGCTCTGCATTTTTAGCACCATTTTTCGATAATTTAATTTCAGGAATAGAATCACAAAGAACCAGAAACATGCTTACCTTTTTAGGTTCCTCTTTTTTCTGGATGATTAGTATTGCAACCCTTATTGCAATACTTTTATCCTATACCAAAGCAAAAGATTATGAAGGAGCTGGAGCTAGTAAAATAGGTAGCATATTTATTTATGTCTTAGTAGCTTCTATTGGTATGAAAATGGATTTAACTATGATTTTTGACAACTTAGGCCTAATAGCAATTGGTATAGTCTGGATGACCATTCACGCCATACTCTTAATTGTAGTTGCAAAACTTATTAAAGCACCTTATTTCTTTTTAGCTGTTGGTAGTCAAGCAAATGTTGGTGGAGCAGCTTCTGCACCAATAGTAGCATCAGCATTTCACCCATCTCTTGCAACTGTAGGTGTCCTTCTAGCTGTATTTGGATACGCAGTAGGAACAATTGCTGCAATTGGCTGTACTATTTTAATGCGAATGGCAGCTGCAGGATAGAACTATATTTTATCGTTAAATAGGTATTAATAATTATTTATAGCATATTTGCGATTCTTAAAAATAACACTAAATATATTTTCGTTTTCACGGAAATAACTCTGAAATAATTCAGCATAAATGAAAAAAACAATATTTGTACTAGCATTAGCAATTCTTTGTTCTTGCGGTAAAGAGAAAGATTTAACTGTAAAATTGAATATAAAAGGTTTAAAAAAAGGAACCGTATATCTTAAAAAAGCACAAGACACTACTATTATAACTGTAGATTCTTTAGTCATTCAAGGAGAATCTCCAATTATTTTTAACAGCGAATTAGAAACTCCTGAAATGTATTTCTTACAGTTAGATAAAAACACTAGCGAAGATGAAACCATTTCCTTTTTTGCAGATAAAGGAATTACAGAAATAAATACTACCGTTAAAAATTTTGGTATAGATGCAAAAATTAAAGGATCTAAACAGCAAAAAGCTTTAGAAGAATACCTGTTAGTAATGTCTCGTTTTAATAATAAAAACTTAGATTTAATAAAAGAAGAGTTTGAAGCAAAAGTTGCCAATGATACGGCAAAAATTTTAGCAAACACAAAAGCATATAATAGTTTATTAAAAAGTAAATATTTGTATACTGTAAACTTTGCTATAACGAATAAAGACAATGAAATTGCTCCTTATTTAGCTTTAACTGAAATTGCTGACGCACAAACAAAATGGTTAGATACCATAAACAAGGTTTTAACACCTAAAGTTAAAGCTTCTAAATATGGAAAAGAACTTGATGCTTTTCTTATAGAAAGAAAAAAGGAGAACGATTAAACACTCTAAAAACAAAAAAATCCCAAACAGAAATGTTTGGGATTTTTTTTTAGTACTAACTAGTATACTCTTGTAAGTAAGGTTTAAAAAAAACGCTCTAATAAAAAGATTTTTTTTAAGAGTTATTAGAGCTGCTCCAGCAACTACATTCAAGAGAAACTTTTATGTGTAGAGTATAATGTATAAAAAAACCTCTCAAAAAAATGAGAGGCTTTTAAGAGCCGATGGAGGGACTCGAACCCACGACCTGCTGATTACAAATCAGCTGCTCTAGCCAGCTGAGCTACATCGGCAAAAAACGAATGCAAATATAATCTTGTAAACGATATTTGCAAATGTTTTTTCTAGAAATTTATCCTAGTTTATTAATTTTTTCAATTAAAGCAAGCCCCTTAGATTCTAACTCTTGGTTAATTGCCTTAAAATGAGCCTTTTTGTTTTCAACGTTTCTATCGTTAACTTTTGCAATTAATTCATCAAATGTTGCAATAGCTTCATCAATAATTTTCTCGCTTCCTTTTGCATCTTTTTCTGGGTTTGCATATTCCCAAACGTAAACTGCTTCAATAATGTCTCCTAATACATAGTTTATGTCTTTTTTTAGGATTCTTTTATTTGCCATAATATTTTTATTTAATTTGCTGCAAAATTAAACATAAACTTCTAATAGTTTCCCTTTTTTAGAAGAAATTTGATATGTTTTAATTGCCGCTGGAAGTAATAGGGTTTCTCCTTTTTTAATTATTTCGCTTGCATGTGCTGTTTCTATTTCTACTTCACCACTTACACACATATAAATAATAAAAGAGTCTACTTTATTTTCCTTTTTAATTGTCGCTGTTATTTCTAAGTAATTGGTTGTAAAATAAGGGCAATCCACCATTTCATTCTCTTGATTTTCAATTTTAGAATAGTTCACCCTAAAATTGTCTTTCAATTGAAAATTAATTGCATCTATTGCTAAATCATTATGTAACTCTCTTTGGTTACCTTCTGCATCTTCTCTATCCCAATCGTAAACCCGATAGGTAATATCACTTGTTTGTTGTATTTCGGCAAGCATTACTCCTGCTCCAATGGCATGTATTCTACCAACTTCTACAAAATAGGAATCCCCTTCTTTAATTTTTTCAAAATTTAAAATATCTAGAATCGTTTCATCTTCTAGGTGCTTTATATATTTTTCTGGAGTCGTCTCTTGATTAAAGCCTACAATTAAATTCGCATCTTCATCAGCTTGTAAAACATACCACATCTCTGATTTACCAAAGGAGTTATGTCGTGCAGCTGCTAGTGTATCATTTGGATGTAATTGTACAGATAAATTTTCTTTTGCATCAATAAACTTGATTAACAAAGGAAATTTAGCTCCAAATTTTATATAGTTTTTGTTTCCTAATAGGTCTCCTTTGTAAACTTCTAAAAGCTCTTTTATTGTTTTTCCTTTTAAAACACCATTAGCAACTACAGAAGTCACTTCTTCTAAATCGCTAATTTCCCAACTTTCTCCTATATTAGATAAGTTGGTCACTTTATTTAAAAGGTTTTTAAGTTTTTGTCCTCCCCAAATTTTTTCTTTTAAAATGGGTTTAAACTTTATTGGGTATGTTAGCATATTCAACATTTAAATTCCGGAGTAACTAACAAAATTTCTAGGTGTTTCATAAAGTGTTACCTCTAATGTTAAGTGTGCTGCTAATTGCTTTTTTATTTTATTATAGATTACAACTACAATATTTTCTGCAGTTGGGTTTAAGTCTTTAAATTCTGGCACTTCTACATTTAGGTTTTTATGATCGAAAGCATCTTCTATTTCGGTTTTAATAATATCTTTTAAAACTTTAATATCTATTACATATCCAGTTTCCGGATCTATCTCTCCTGTCACACTTGCTATTAACTCATAATTATGACCATGAAAGTTTGGGTTGCTACATTTATCAAATATTTCGGTATTTTTCTGGTCGCTCCAATCTTTTCTATACAATCGGTGTGCTGCATTAAAATGTGCTTTTCTACTAACAGTTACTTTCATTTTTTTGTAATATTTATGTGTTGGTAGAATTTATCGAATATTATTTTAAACCAGGCAGTATATAACTCTGGTCTATTTTTTATGTCTTGTTTTACAGATTCTAAAGGCATCCATTTCCAGTCTGCAACTTCTTCTTTGTTTATAAATGGCTTTTGGTTGTATTTACCTATTAACACATGATCGTATTCATGTTCTGTTAAACCATTATCGAAAGGAGCCTTGTAAATAAATGAAATAGATTCTTCGAGTTCGGTAACAAAACCCATTTCTTCTTGCAATCTTCTTTTTCCTGCTTCAATATTGGTTTCTCCTTCGCGTTGGTGACTGCAGCAAGTATTGGTCCAAAGTCCTGGCGAATGGTATTTACCCAAAGCGCGTTGTTGTAACATAAGTGCATTGTCATCGTTAAATACAAAAACAGAAAAAGCACGATGCAAAACTGCTTTTTCGTGCGCTTCTAGTTTTGGCATTAAACCAATCTGCTCGTTATTTTCGTTTACAAGAATTACTTGTTCCTCTATCATATTGCAAAAATACGAGTATTAATTTGAATGTTCTAATTTGAAATTTATTTATGAAATATTTAAACAATCTCTGCGCTTAAACCAGCATCTAACAGCATAGTACAACGAGGTTCTAATTCATCGTAAACCCCTGTTTTAACAGTGCATTGTCCTTTATAATGAACAAGAATAGAACATTGTTCTGCTTGCTCTGGAGTATGATCGCATGCATAAATAAGGGTATCTATTACGTGATCGAAAGTATTAACATCATCATTATACAGCACTATTTCATTAAGATTCTGTGCTTTGGTTTCAACTTGAAACTGCTCTTGTATTTTTTCTTTTGTACTCATTTCCCTTTTGTCTTTCATACATTTCCCAAAAGGAAAAAGTATTATTTACTTTACTAATTTATGAATTTTAGCGAAACCCACTTATTTTTTTCTAATTTTTCGTCTAATTTTAACATATACTTGTTGCATTCTTCTTCTATAATTGGAATGTCGTTATTATAAAATCCACTTAAAAAAAGGATCCCGTTTTTATTTAAACAAGACACGTAGGTTTCCATATCGTTTAAAAGAATGTTTCTATTTATGTTGGCGATTATAATATCGTAGGTTTTTCCTTTTAACAGGCTTGCATCTCCTTCGAAAACGGATATTTTGTTACAATTATTACGTGCTACATTTTCTACACTATTTAAATAACACCAATTATCGATATCTATTGCATCTAGTTGGAGTGCTCCTTTTTTTTCGGCAAGAATTGCTAATACACCTGTACCACATCCCATGTCTAGAACTGTTTTTCCTTCAAAATTATTTTGAAGAATGTGTTGTAACATCATGTGTGTAGTTTCATGATGTCCTGTACCAAAGCTCATTTTAGGCTCTATTACAATATCGAATTCTGTGTTTGGTTTTTCGTGAAAAGGTGCACGAACAGAACAAAGGTTATCTACAACTATTGGGTTAAAATTCTTTTCCCATTCTGCATTCCAGTTGGTTTGCTTTATTTCATCAAAAGTGTAACTAATGGTAAACTCTTCAGAGTTTAATATTTGAATATCTTGTAAAATGTCTGGATACCATTCTTCTTTTTGAATGTATGCAGTAACGCCATCTAGAGTTTCTACAAAACTTTCAAAACCTGCATAACCTAATTCTGCAATTAAAATTTCGGTTCCTGGTTGTAATGGTGCTACTTTAAAGTAATAGCCTAGATATATTGTATTTGACATTTGATGCTGTATTAAGTTGCAAATTTAAGCGGAATAACTAACTATAATTTAATAAAACTAAAGTTTTTTAATTACCCATGTATCTTGAGAAATACCCCAATCTTCTTTTTCACCTAGAATATGCTCTAAAATTTCAAATTTACTTTTAAACATTTTACGCATTAAAATTGGAGGGTGATAGGCTGCAAAAGTACGGTGTCCTTCTAAAGTATTGGCTTGAATTACAAGTTGATTCGCTTCAAACTTTAATTGATCCTTTTGTATTAGCTTTTCTTTAAATGCTTCACCATGCGTAGTAATTATTAAAACGGCATTTTTATTTGAAATTCTATATAATTCATCAATCCATTTTGTATGATTTTCTTCAGATAAGTGTGTAAAAATGGATAAACCATAAATAGCATCAAAAGTATTTTCTTTAAAACCTGTTGGTGGATTAATTAGATTTTTTTGAAATTGTACATTTTCAATATTTCGTTTATTCCAGGCAATACTCTTTTCATTATAATCGGTTCCATAAAATTGTGCCTCTGGTAATAAGTCAGGAAAATGCCTTAAAATACGAGCAGGTCCACACCCCCAATCTAAAATTTTTTTCCCTTTTAAATCTATATGTTTTTCAAATATGTTTTTTAATTTTTGAGCATCGGCTATTCCATTTTTTATATACTCTCTATAGTTTAAAAGGTGAGATTCATACAACAAATAATCTGGAGGTAATTTTATGGAAGGGTTGTCTTTGAGAAATGAATTATTTTCCTTTTTATTACGGATTTTCATTATTTGATATCGAAAATTATCCGATACTCTAATAACACCTATATTTCTTAAAAGTCTTTTTAGGGATGCTTTTTCCATTTAAAACGCATTTACAATCGCGTAAAAATCGGCAGCTTTTAGCGCAGCTCCTCCAATTAAACCACCATCTACATCTGGTTTAGAAAAAATTTCTTTGGCATTAGCTGGTTTTACACTTCCTCCATAAAGAATAGAAACGGAATTTGCAGTTGCTTCACCATATTTAGCGCTTAAAGTTTCACGAATAAATGCGTGCATTTCTTGCGCTTGCTCTGGGCTTGCTGTTTCACCTGTACCTATTGCCCAAACAGGTTCGTAGGCTAAAACAATGTTATTAAATGCTTCGGCTTCTAAGTGAAATAAAGCATTTTTAATTTGAGAGGCAACAATGTTTTCTTGGTTATCTGCTTTTCTATCGGTTAATTCTTCCCCAAAACAAAAAATTACTCGCATGCTATTCGCTAATGCGGCATCTACTTTTTTTGCTAGTAAGTCATCTGTTTCATTAAAATAGGCACGACGTTCGGAATGTCCTAAAATTACAGTTTGCACACCTACACTTTTTAACATAGCAGCACTCACTTCTCCTGTGTATGCACCACTTTCGGCAAAGTGCATATCTTGAGCAATCACTTCAATATCTGTTTGTCTTAATGCTTCAAATGAAAGCCAAAGGTTTGTAAATGTTGGTGCAACCATTACTTCTGCATTAGAAGTTTGCTTTTGCTTTTTAAGTTTTGTGATTAATGCTTCTGTTTGTGAAAGATCATTATTCATCTTCCAGTTCCCTGCTACTATATTTTTTCTCATGCTGTGTGTAATTTAAATGTATAACAAAAGTAACTAATTTAATGCTTTTAACAAGTTAGTATTGTCAGCTTTTATAGCTTTAAATAGTTTTATGCTTCCATCGGCATCAATTATTAGATAACGTGGTATCCAGTCTAAATTAATAGACTTACTAAAAACACTCTTCATTCCTTTTGGCATATAATAATGCTCTCCTTTAACTTGGTATTTATCGATCCCTTTTTTCCAGCTTTTTAAGGATTTATCTGCCGATAAAAATAAAAAGACTACTTCTGGATTAGAATCTTGTAAAGCTTTTACTTTTGGCATTCCTTTAATACAATCGCCACACCAAGATGCCCAAACATCAACTACAATGGTTTTTCCTTTATGTTTTTTTAAAATATTTTTGAAGGTAATATTTTCGTTTTCATAAGAAATAAAGGTGTCATTTAATGCTTCTTCGGTAAATTGAGTAGGTGTTTCTTGTGCTTTACAGCTAAGAAATGTAATACTGACAAGTAATATTAATAGGTGTTTTTTCATGTTTATATTAAATAGAGATCTTAAGTGCTTTCGATCTAGTATTTTTTTTATTTTAAAGTCACTTTAGGATCTAACCAAGTGTAGATTATGTCGACAAAAATATTAATCATTACAAAAAGTGTAGCTATAATTAATACAGATCCCATTATTACTGGCAAGTCTAAAGTATTTAATGCATTTACTATTTCTTTTCCTAAACCATTCCACCCAAAGATATATTCTACAAATACTGCTCCAGCAAGCATAGATGCAAACCAACCTGAAATGGCTGTTACTACAGGATTTAATGCGTTTTTAATAGCATGATTTTTAATAATTTGAAACTCACTTAACCCTTTTGCTCGTGCTGTACGAATGTAATCTTGATTAAATACTTCTAATAAAGAATTTCGCATTAACTGAATAATTACAGCCAATGGACGAATACCCAAAACGATGGCTGGAAGAATTAGGTTTTTAAGTTTTAGATTCAAATTTTCACCATAATCATCTAATTCATATAAGCTCCCTGTCATTTCTAAATTGGTGTATTTATGCAATACATAACCAAATAGCCATGCAAATAATATGGCTGAAAAAAATGAAGGGACCGACATACCAATGGTGCTAAAAATTTGGATGGTTTTATCTAAAAAAGTGTCTTTCTTTAATGCCGAAATTATCCCTAGAAACACACCAAGAAACATTGCTATTACAATTGCAGAAACAGCTAACACAAATGTATTTGGTAAAGTCTCTGCTAATACTTTACTTACTTTTTTACCTTGTTTAGTAAAAGACTCTCTTAAATAAGGAAACTTTAAGACTGTTGTGGTGTTACTAATAGAGAACAAACTGGTTGCTGTATACTTATTTTCGCTTAAAAAGGTATAATCTGCTTCGTTTTTAGAATGAAATGAAATTGGCGACAAGTCATTTATATAGTATAAATACTGAGTACTTATCGCTTTGTCGAAACCATATTTTTGTTTAACTAAAGCTAATTGTTCACTATCTTCATTTTGACCAAGCATCATTTGAGCAGGATCGCCTGGAAGGATATTAAATAAAAAAAATATAACTGTCACTACACCAAATAAGGTGAGTAATGCATAAAGTATTTTATTTAGTAAGTAGCTTATCAATAAGTAGAGTTGTTATTTGTTTTGTTTATTTTTTGATACATTTTGCTCATGCTCCAAAAATTCTCGAAATGACATTTGCTTATTTTTTTAATACAATCTCAACAATTGACTCATAAGACGTTTTATTTGCAAGATTAATTGAGTCTAATGCATCTCCTTCTGATCTTTCTTTTACCACATTAACAGCTTCAATTGCATCTGGCTGTATAGCATCTGCTTCTGCTTTGGTTTTTATTTCACCATCAATTAAATATAAAACAGAAGAAGATACTTCTTTTTTAGCTTCTGGTTTTCTTTCTACAGTTGGCAACTCTAAATCTTCAATATCATTCCAATGTAGTTTTTGTGTTACTGTACCTTTTTTAAGTTTTACAACCCCTGGATTAGAACGAACTACAGTTTTTAGTGCTTTTTCGTCACATAAATACCATTTAAAATCTAATGAATATTTTGCGTTTATATTTTGTTTTTCTCCTTCTCCAGAAGCGGTTAAACCTATAACCGTGTAACCATTTTTAATAGCTTTATCTGTTGCAGATTTTAAAGCTAGTAAGCCTTCCGTTTCCGCTGTATCTAAATTATAAGAAATTATAATAATTAAATTTTCTTCATTTAAAAATTGTTCGGTTAAATCTTCATCTGCAGATTCAATAGAAAAATCTTTAATAGGAGGATCGTAACCTTCATCTATAATTTTTGTTTCTACTCCAACATATTCGCCATCTACAGTTGGGTAACTACCATTGGTAACAAACTCTTGTTCTTTTCCGTTTACATTAAATGTCCAAGTGTATTCTTGTACTGCTTTAGGCGCATCCTCTGGCACTGTCATTCCTTCTTGAATATTTGCACCAACTTTATATGCTCTAAAATCCCAAGTTGGTAAATGCATTAACACATGATAACCAAACCAAAGACTTCCTAAAAAGCCCAAAAGAGCTAATAATGTTGTTGGAAATTTACCAAATATTGATTTTATGTGTCTTAATCCAATTAATAAAATAACGATTAAAAATAGAAGAATAAGGTCTTTAATAAAGCTTTCTATTGGTTTCATTGGAAGAAAATCACCAAAGCAGCCACAGTCTTTTACTTTATCGAAATACCAAGCATAAAAAGTTAAGAATGTAAAAAACACAATCATTGCAAAAAGACTCCAAACAGTAAACTTAGGTTTATAACCAATAAGTAAAAAGACTCCTAAAACAACTTCTAGCACTACAACAAAGACAGATATTGCTAATGCATAGGGTTCAAAAAACGGAAGATTTAAAACGTCTGCACTAAAATATTCTTGTAGTTTATAAGAAAACCCTAATGGGTCGTTTAGCTTTATTAGTCCTGAAAAAATGAATAACCCTCCTACTAGGATTCTACAAAGATGTGTGATGTATTTCATAAAATTTTTGTCATTCCTGCTAAAGCAGGAAACTTTTTGATTGAAACTAATTTATTTTAATCGATTCCTGCCTTCGCAGGAATGAAAGTTACTATTCCTTCAAATGAATCATAGCAAAAATGGCATAATTAATCATGTCTTGATAATTCGCATCTATACCTTCACTAACAATAGTTTTTCCTGCATTGTCTTCAATTTGCTTTACACGAAGTAATTTTTGTAAAATTAAATCGGTTAAACTACTAACACGCATATCTCGCCAAGCTTCGCCATAATCATGGTTTTTATCTTCCATCAACTTTTTGGTAATGGCTACTTTTTCATCATACAGAATAGTTGCTTCTTCTGTAGACATATCTGGTTGTTCTACCACTCCTTTTTCTAGCTGAATTAGTGCCATAATGCTATAATTAATAATTCCAATAAACTCACTAGTTTCTCCTTCATCAACTTTTCTAACATCGTTTTGTTGTAAGCTTCTAATGCGTTGTGCTTTTATAAAAATTTGGTCTGTAAGTGATGGTAAACGTAGTATTCGCCATGCACTTCCGTAATCAGACATTTTATTAATAAATAAGCTTCTGCACATATTTATTACAGCGTCATATTGTTTTGAAGTATCTTGCATCTAATAAAATCTATTTTGCGTAAATTTCGCATAAATAATTTTAAAGTTCAAAGTTTAGCGTTTAAAGTTTTGTATACTTTAACAAACAACCATTTACTAAGTACCAATGACAATTAATTGCAAAGGCAAACTTATCGATTTATCCATACCAAAGGTTATGGGTATTTTAAATCTTACACCAGATTCTTTTTATGATGGCGGAAAATATAAAAAGGAAAGCGAAATACTATCGCAAGTAAATTCTATGTTAAATAACGAAGCTACTTTTATAGATATTGGTGCATATAGTTCAAGACCAAAAGCAGCACATATTAGTGAAG
Organism: Oceanihabitans sp. 2_MG-2023; assembly: GCF_030547245.1. Classification (GTDB taxonomy): domain Bacteria; phylum Bacteroidota; class Bacteroidia; order Flavobacteriales; family Flavobacteriaceae; genus Oceanihabitans. The sequence continues at coordinate 23,674 of NZ_JAUOQT010000005.1, read as the reverse complement.
CTGAAGAATTAAAACGATTGCTTCCAATTATAGAATTGCTAATTAAAGAATTTCCTGAAATAATAATTTCAATAGATACTTTTAGATCGGAAGTTGCCAAACAATCTATTGAAGCTGGAGCGTCTTTAATTAATGATATTTCAGCGGGAAAATTAGACAAAAACATGCTGCAAACCATTTCGCATTTAAATGTACCATACATAATGATGCATATGAAAGGAACACCACAAAACATGCAAGAGCATACCAGTTATAAAAATCTATGGAAAGAAATTATTTTTTATTTTTCGGAAAGAATTGCGGAAACTAAAAAATTAGGGATTAAAGATGTTATTGTAGATCCTGGTTTTGGGTTTGCTAAAAATGTTTCTCAAAATTTTGAAGTATTAAAGCATCTAGAACTTTTTAAAATATTAGATTTACCAATACTTGCAGGTGTTTCAAGAAAATCTATGATCTATAAAACATTAGAAAACACAGCGCAAGAAGCATTAAACGGAACCACCGTTTTAAACACTATTGCTTTACAAAAAGGAGCTAATATATTACGTGTACATGATGTAAAAGAAGCTACCGAAACAATTAAATTAACAGCACAGCTTAACCAATAATGAAACATTTTTTTTACGCACTCCTATTCCTATTTATTACTTCTTGTGGTAATGAAAAAACAATGCAGCTAGCAGAAATAAACAATTCAGATATTCAAGAAGTACTTGATGTTTCTCCTGCCTATATTTTTTATGACGAAACGAAAACTGATAGTGTAGAACTGAATAGAAAAAATTTAATTAGCACTACCAATTGGTTAATTAATGTCGATAAAAGATTAACGCTAGATCAAGCAATTCCAAAAATCATATTTTTACAGGAAAAAAAAAAGAATTCAAATCATAAAAAAGAAGGTGTAAAAAATTACTTTACATGTAATGATACAAGCATTAAAAATCTAGGTTTTTTAGATTTTACTACTAGTAATTACCATACCTATGCAGATGAAAAGGAATTTAAGGTATACAATACTATTTTTGTTTTAAATGTTAAGGTAAATAGTATGGAGGAGATTTTAATTAATTCTTTTTTACCAGAAACCGTAAACACAAAAAACACGATAATTAAAGGTATTCTTTCAGATATAGAAACAATAAAAAGATCTAATGGTATAGATCTAGATGCTAGTGAATTTACTGTGAATTTACATTTTAATAGAAATCTAAGTTTTCAAGAATACATTAACATGAAATCCTTATTTCGAGTTTTTAGAACAGAAGGACCAACGGTTTCTAACAATGAATTTATTTATTAATCTTATTTTACTAAATTTACAAAAACACCTAACCTTTGGAAATATTTGATGACCTTTTAAAATTTACTATTGTAGACATTATTGATGTCATCTTAGTAGCTCTTCTACTCTACTACGTATATAAATTAGTAAAGGGTACTGTTGCTATTAATATCTTTATTGGTATTGTAATTATTTATATTATCTGGAAAATTACTCAAGCACTACAAATGCAACTTTTAAGTAATATTCTTGGAGGTTTTATTAGTGTAGGTATGTTTGCACTTATTGTTGTATTTCAGCAAGAGATTAGAAAATTTTTATTAATGATAGGATCTACCAATTTTGGAAGCCGAAAAAAATTCTTTAAACAACTTAAATTTTTACAAACCGAAACTAGTGATGGAACAGATGTAGACGTTATTATAGCTGCATGTACAAAAATGGGTGCCTCTAAAACAGGAGCGTTAATAGTTTTAGAACACAACAATAGTCTAGATTTTTTAAAAGCTACTGGAGATGTTATGAATATTGAAGTGACACAACCGATTATAGAAAGTATCTTTTTTAAAAATAGCCCACTACATGATGGCGCTATTATTATTGAAAATAATGTAGTAAAAGCAACACGAGTAATATTACCTGTAAATAACGAAAAAACCTTACCACAGCGTTTTGGTTTACGCCATAGAGCAGCGGTTGGTATTACTGAAAAAACAGACGCTTTGGCTTTAGCTGTAAGTGAGGAAACAGGACAAATATCTTATTTTAAAAACGGACAATTTGTAATGTTTAAAGACACCGAAGAACTTACCGAAATGATTAAGAAAGATTTAGCTTAATAAAATGACATGCAAAAACTGTTATACTGCTTTAAAAGAAACCGATGACTATTGTAATAGTTGTGGAGCAAAAGTTATTAGAAACAGATTAACTATTCGAAATCTTTTCGAGCACTTTAGTGAAACTTTTTTTAATTATGACAATAAACTTTTAAGAACTTTTATCTCATTATTTACAAAACCCGAAGATGTAATTGGTGGATATATTAATGGGGTTAGAAAAAAATATGTAAATGTCATTAGCTATTTTGCGCTAGCACTAACCTTGCTTGGTCTGCAAATGTTTATTCTCAATAAATTTTTTCCTAACTATTTTGATTTCTCTTCTTTAGCAACCAATGGCGTAGAAGATATTCAAAAGCAGAACATGGATTTTATTATTGAGTATCAATCTTTTGTTATGATGCTATACATTCCCTTATATGCAATAATATCTAAATTGGTTTTTTACAATCTGAAGAAATTTAACTACACCGAACACATCGTAATATTCATGTATGTTCTTGCTCAAACATCTATAATAGGAAGTGTTGTTACCGTATTATCCGCTACGTTTGGCTTATCTATTTTTATTCTTACCTATGGATTTATTTTACCCTTTCAAATACTATATTCAGCATATTGTTTAAAAAAAATATTTAAACTAAGAGTAAAAGAAATTATTGCAAGAACCCTACTTTTTTTAATAATCTTAATTGTTTTATTCGTACTTATAATTATTATTGTTATTGTATTTATGATCTTCTCTGGAGGATTTGAAGAAATGAAAGCTGCTCAAAAAGCAGTTTCATTAAGCTAAACCTCTTCCGCTTGCATAAACTGTACTTCGTATAAATTCTTATAGTAACCTTCTTTCTTTTTAAGAAGTTCTTGATGGGTTCCTTCTTCTACAATTTGCCCAGCATCCATAACAATAATTTTGTCAGCTTTTTTTATAGTTGCGAGCCTGTGTGCAATTACAATAGAGGTTCTTCCCTTGGTTATTTTATCGGTTGCATTTTGTATTAATTGTTCGGAATACGAATCTACAGAAGAAGTAGCTTCATCTAAAACCAAAATACTAGGATTAGTTACATAGGCTCTTAAAAATGAAATTAACTGACGTTGCCCAGAAGACAGCATAGCTCCTCTTTCTTTTACATTATAGCTATAACCACCAGGCAAACTCATAATAAATTCATGAATACCTATCTCCTTTGCTGCACGTTGTACTTGCGCTTCAGTTATTTCTGGATTATTTAAAGTTATATTATTTAAAACAGTATCTGCAAACAAAAACACATCCTGTAATACCACAGCAATTTTAGATCGTAATGAAGCTAATGTAAGCGTTTTAATATTAAAACTATCTATAGCTATTGTTCCTTTATTTATTTCGTAAAAACGATTTAATAAATTAATAATAGTAGATTTTCCAGCACCAGTTGCTCCAACAATAGCAACTGTTTCTCCTGCATTTACTGTAAAAGAAATTCCTTTTAGCACTTCTTCATCTTCCAAATAACTAAAATGCACATCTTTAAATGCTATATCACCTTTAAAGTTAGCAGCTACTTGTGTTCCTGTATCATCAATTTGCGATGTAGTATCTAAAACTTTAAACACTCTATTTGCAGCAACCATTCCCATTTGCAGTGTGTTAAATTTATCTGCAATTTGACGTAATGGTCTAAAAAGCATAGGAATAAACATAATAAAAGCAAATAAATCTCCTTGTGAAACCGTACTATCCACAACTGCATTTAAACCACCATACCAAACAACAAGTCCAATAGTTATAGATGATGAAAGATCTGCGATAGGAAAGAAAATAGAGTTATACCAAACCGTTTTTAACCATCCTTTTTTATGTCTTTCATTTATTGCTTTAAAATTTTTATACTCTGTTTCTTCTCTTGTAAAAAGTTGTAAAATTTTCATTCCTGTAACGCGTTCTTGCACAAAGGAATTTAGATTTGAAATTTCTGTTCGTACCTCTTCTAAAGCACGCTTCATATATTTTTGAAAAACTCTAGTAGCATATAATACTAAAGGTAACATTGCAAACACAATAAGACTTAGTTTCCAATTCATAAAAATCATAACAGACGAAACTACTACCATCGTTAACACATCTCTAAAAATCATGAATAAACCTTCGCCAAAGATATCTGCTATACGCTCCATATCTGTAACCGCACGAGTAATTAAAACACCTACCGAAGAATTATCATAGTATTTCATTTTAAACTGAAGCATATGATTAAATAGTTTTACACGAATATCTTTTACCACATTTTGTCCGAGCCAACCTGCATAATAAATAAAAAATAATTGAAAAACGGTTTGTACAATCAACAAACTAATCATGATTATTATTAAAAACAAAAAACCTTCCGCATGCTGTTTAATTATATTATTATCAACCACATACTGTGTTAAATAAGGGATTGCAGCACTAAAAATCGCTAGTAAAATAACAGCAAAAAAGACACATACAAAAACTTTCCTATATGGTTTTATGTAATAAGAAAGACGTTTTAAAAGTCCTACATCTAATATTTTATCTTGTTTTTTATTTATCATATTTTATAGACTCTGGGTAAGCGACTTCTGTTAAGTAAAGTGCATGCCCTGGAACAGAATAACCAGCTTCACTCCTGTTTTTAGATTTAATTATACTATGCAAACTTTCCACTTCTATTTTACCTAATCCAACATTTATTAAAGTACCAACAATTGCTCTAACCATATTGCGTAAAAACCGATCTGCTTTTATAGTAAATCGTAATTCCTGATTTACTAATTTCCATTCTGCAAACATAATATTACAATTATACGTGTTTACATCTGTATTACTTTTAGAAAAGCACTGAAAATCTGTGTATTGTAATAAAATTTGAGATGCTTCCTGCATTTTATCCATATCTAATTTAGGTCGCACATAATATGCTGTATCAAAATTAAATACATCTTTTTGTAATGAAATTCGATACAAATAGGCCCTACTTTGGGCATGAAACCTAGCATGGGCATCATCTTTTACTTTAAAAACAGTAAAAACAGCAATATCTTTTGGCAACAAGGCATTTAGCTTATACACCAAATCTTTTTCTAAAAAAGGTGTTTCTGTAGTAAAATGCGCAAACATTTGAGAAGCATGAACTCCAGCATCTGTACGACCTGCTCCAACAATTGCTGTGTTTTCTTTTAATAAAATAGATAACGATTTTTCTATAACCTCTTGTACCGTTATAGCATTTGGTTGATTTTGCCAACCATGATATGCAGAACCATTATAAGAAAGTTGTAAAAAATATTTCAAGCTAAAGTAGTATTTTTGTAAAAAGGCAAAGATAGAATTTTAATCTATCTTTAAATTTCAAAAAAAAGTTAATTAATAAAGAGATTTTCGTTTTCACGGAAATAAAGCATGAAAAAGATCCTACTACTTTCAGACACCCATAGTTTTATAGACGATGCCATATTAAAATATGTAAAACAAGCTGATGAAGTATGGCATGCAGGAGATATAGGCGAATTAAAGGTTACAGATGCTATTAAAAAACTAAAACCATTACGTGCTGTTTTTGGAAACATTGATAACGACAAAGCAAGAATGGAATTCCCAGAAAACAATAGATTTATATGTGAAGGGGTAGATGTTTGGATTACGCATATTGGAGGCTATCCAAATAGATATGATCTTAGAATACGAGAAGCAATAAAAAAAAATCCACCTAAACTTTTTATTTCTGGGCACTCGCACATTTTAAAAGTAATGCAAGACAAAAAATTAAATCTTTTACATATGAATCCTGGAGCAGCTGGCAAGCATGGTTTTCATAAAGTAAGAACTATGTTGCGTTTTGTAATTGATGGCGATAATATAAAAGACCTCGAAGTCATAGAGTTTAAAAAATAAAAAAGCCCAAGATCTTCACCTTGGGCTCACGCACTAATACTACTAAGATGATAGGTTTATCGTAATCTATCCACAGATTTTACAAGATCTTCATCCTTCTTAATGGCCTTATTAGCTAAAACTAATAACACGATAGAAATAATAGGAAGAAAAATCCCAATACCTTTCTCAGAAACGTTAGTCTCTCCAGATATGTTTAGCGATTGATACACAAATAATCCTAGTAAAATAAAGTTTAATATGATGTTAAGTCGTCCCAACATAAATTGCGACTTCCTATTTTTAAACAAAAATATAGATATTAAAGACAAAGCTGCAGAGCCTAAAAACAATCCAAAATACAACATATTATCTTTAGCAAAAACTAAAGTATCATTTACAGTTGTCCATAAATTAAAGACAAAAGTTAAACCTGCAGAAACTCCAGCTGCAAATAATAGATAAATACTTTGTATACGTTGAATCATAAAATTCTTTAAATTATCGACAACAAAAATAACAGTTTCTTTTATAAAAAGAGCGGAAAAACTTAAAATAAAGTTGTATAATTGCAATAACAATATGTAACATACACGGTTATACTTTGTTAATTCTTCAGAATAAGATCTATTTTCTTCAAAATAATTCAAATTCTTTATCTAACACAAAATATTCAATTCAACATAATGTTTGAAATCACACAATTAAAAGAAATGAAACTTCCTGAGTTACAGGAAATTGCAAAAACTTTAAACGTATCTAAGTATCGTACTTTAAAAAAATTAGATTTAGTATACCAAATACTGGATCATCAAGCTGCAAACCCAAAAGCTGTAGCCGCTGTTGCTGCTGTTGCAAAACCTGTTGAAAATACAACAGTAAAAAAACCTAGACAAAGAGTACAAAAACCTGCTACTAAAAAGCCTGCTGCTCAAAAAACAACGCCAAAAACTCCAGAAAAAAAGGAAGAAGTTGCTGCTACAGAAACCACAGTAGAAAACAAACCAAAGCACCAACCAAAACCTCAGGCTAAACAACAACCAAAACCAAGAGTTAAGCCACAGGCAAAAAGAGAACCTCAAAAAGATAAAAAGGAAGCTAATCCTAATAACAATAAAACGGAAAGAGCAGACAAGCCTAGAGAAAATAAGAAACCACAACATAAAAATCAAAACAAAAACGCTGGAAACAACGGTAATAAAGACACAAGAAATCGTTACAGAGAACCAGATTTCGAATTTGATGCCATTATAGAAAGTGAAGGTGTATTAGATGTCATGCAAGACGGTTATGGTTTTTTACGTTCTTCAGATTACAACTACTTATCCTCTCCAGATGATATTTATGTATCGCAATCTCAAATTCGCTTATTCGGATTAAAAGTTGGTGATACTGTTTTAGGAAATGTTCGTCCTCCAAAAGAAGGCGAAAAATATTTTCCACTAATTAAAGTAAGTAAAATAAATGGGCAAGATCCAAATGTAGTTAGAGATCGCGTTGCTTTCGAGCATTTAACACCATTATTTCCACAAGAAAAATTTAATATTGCCGAAAAACAAGCCACTATTTCTACTCGAATCATGGATTTGTTCGCACCAATAGGTAAAGGACAACGTGGTATGATAGTATCGCAACCAAAAACGGGTAAAACCATGTTACTTAAAGATGTTGCAAATGCAATTGCTGCAAATCATCCAGAAGTATATCAAATGATTTTACTAATTGATGAAAGACCAGAAGAAGTAACAGACATGCAACGTAATGTTCGTGGCGAAGTAGTTGCCTCAACTTTTGATAAAGAAGCACACGAGCACGTAAAAATCGCAAATATAGTTTTAGAAAAAGCAAAGCGCCTTGTAGAGTGTGGCCACGATGTAGTAATACTATTAGACTCCATAACACGTTTAGCACGAGCATATAATTCCGTACAACCGGCATCCGGGAAAATACTAAGTGGTGGTGTCGATGCGAATGCATTACACAAACCAAAACGTTTCTTTGGTGCTGCACGTAACATTGAAAACGGAGGATCTTTAACCATCATTGCTACTGCATTAACTGAAACAGGATCTAAAATGGACGAAGTTATCTTCGAAGAGTTTAAAGGAACAGGTAATATGGAGCTACAATTAGATAGAAAAATATCTAACCGTAGAATTTTCCCTGCTATCGACCTTACCTCTTCAAGTACACGTCGTGATGACATTCTATTAGACGAAACGACTATTAAAAGAATGTGGGTAATGCGTAAATATCTTGCCGATATGAATCCTGTAGAAGCTATGGAATTTATAAACGATAGATTTAAACAAACCAGAAACAATGAGGAGTTCTTAATCTCTATGAACGGATAAAACCTCTTCTATTAGTATAAATAAAAGCCTTGAGATATTATTTCCCAAGGCTTTTTTATACACCATATATTCATCTCTTTTATTATTTCTTGGGCGTTACCACAAGGGTCGCGCTATACATTACTAGTTTTGGCTCGAAGCTTATGCTCGCCAAAAGCTAACCATTACTATCGCTAACGCAACTACACATGAAAAATATAGATAACAAAAAAAGCTCCTCCTAATGGAGAAGCTTTTATATTTTTTTGTAGAACTTACAAACCTATAAAGCTGCAACGTGCTTTGCTAAACCAGATTTAAGGTTAGCTGCTTTATTAGCATGTATAACGTTTTTCTTAGCTAATTTATCTAACATAGACACAACTGAAGGAAACATTGTTTCTGCTTCTTTTTTATCTGTTAACTCACGTAATTTCTTAATCGCATTACGAGTAGTTTTATGCTGATACTTATTTCTTAAACGTTTAGCTTCGTTACTTCTAATTCTTTTTAACGCTGACTTATGATTTGCCATTTGTTTGTTCTTTTCTTTTATTAAAAAATTGTAGCCCGTAGGGGAATCGAACCCCTCTTACCAGGATGAAAACCTGGCGTCCTAGCCGATAGACGAACGGGCCATTTTTGCTTTTGAGAATGCAAATATAAACATTATTTTTAAACTTGCAATACTTTTCAAAAAACTTACAACGTTTCCATTGCGGGTGCAAAAATACAACTATTTTTAAGTGTTGCAATAGCTAAACTAATTTTTTTTAAAAAAAAATTAAATTAATATGCTTTTGCAAACAATACTCTACGTTTAGAAGGGTTTCCTGTAAACACACATTTCCCTTCTTCTTCTTTTGTATCTACTGGTATACAACGTATTGTAGCTTTTGTAATTTCTTTTATCTTATCTTCCGTTTCTATTGTGCCATCCCAATGTGCAGAAATAAACCCTCCTTTATTTTTTAAAATATTTTTAAAATCATCAAAATTTTCTACTTCAGTAATATGAGAATCTCTATAATCTAATGCTTTTTTATATAAACTATTCTGGATTTCTTCTAATAAATTCTCCACAGTAGATGTTAAATTATCTAATGCAATTACTTCTTTCGTTTTGGTATCTCGTCTAGCAATCTCTACAGTACCATTTTCTAAATCTTTTGGTCCAATAGCAATACGTAATGGTACACCTTGTAATTCATGCTGTGCAAATTTAGCGCCTGGTCTATGCGTATCTCTATTATCATACTTTACAGAAACTCCTTTAGCATTCAAATCACTTTTTATAAGATTAGCTATTTTACTAACTTCTTCAAACTGTTCGTCTGTCTTATATATAGGAACTATAACTACTTGGTTTGGAGCTAAGCTTGGAGGCAATACTAATCCTTCATCGTCACTATGTGTCATTATTAATGCCCCCATTAATCGAGTAGAAACTCCCCATGAAGTGGCCCATACGTAATCTTTAGTACCTTCTTTAGAGGTGAATTTTACATCGAACGCTTTAGCGAAATTCTGCCCTAAAAAGTGAGAAGTACCAGCTTGTAAAGCTTTTCCATCTTGCATTAAAGCTTCTATACAGTAAGTTTCATCTGCACCTGCAAAACGTTCACTTTCCGTTTTTACTCCTTTTACAACTGGAATAGCCATGAAATTTTCAGCAAAAGTTGCGTACACATTATTCATTAACTCAGCTTCTTTTAATGCTTCCCCTTTTGTGGCATGTGCGGTATGCCCTTCTTGCCATAAAAATTCTGCAGTACGAAGAAATAAACGGGTACGCATTTCCCAACGTACAACATTAGCCCATTGATTAATTAATAATGGTAAATCTCTATACGATTGAATCCAACCTTTAAAAGTGCTCCAAATAATAGCCTCACTAGTTGGTCTTACTACTAGTTCTTCTTCTAGTTTTGCTTCTGGATCTACACGAAGTTTACCTGGATTATCAGGATCGTTTTGTAATCTATAATGCGTTACAACAGCACACTCTTTAGCAAAGCCTTCTGCATTTTTTTCTTCTGCTTCAAACAAGCTTTTAGGGACAAAAAGTGGGAAATATGCATTTTGATGCCCTGTTTCCTTAAACATTTTATCTAATTCTGCTTGCATTTTTTCCCAAATAGCATATCCATATGGCTTAATTACCATGCATCCACGAACTGCTGAATTCTCGGCCAAGTCAGCCTTTACAACCAGTTCGTTATACCATTTTGAATAATCTTCTGCTCTACTTGTTAGTTTTTTGCTCATATACAGGGTTTTGGCACAAATATTGTGACTATGTTAAATAATGAAATAGTTCAGCAAAACTAACTATTTTTGTATTGTTCAACAATAAAATCTTAATAGATATGCAATTTAAAAATTATACCAAAACCCAAATACCATTTTTAGCAGTATTAGCTATTGCTTTTGTAGTGAGTTCTTGTGGCTCTTCACAATATGTTAGCGAAGATAATGATGGCATTTATGGTTCAAGTGAAAAAACTGTAGAACAAAATGATGTAGCGCAAAATGACAATAGCGTTTACTATCAAAACTATTTTAAAGAAAAATCTACTGAATATGATTATATAACGGATGAAAATGCTGTTTTTACAGATATTGATTCCTACGAAGGTAACTATGTTGAACAAGATAATACAGAACAAGAATCATACGCAGGTTGGGGACAAGACACAAATGATGTAACTATTAACGTCTATTCTAATTTTGGTGCCTTCGGTTATAATAATTGGTATAGACCATATGGATACGGATATTCTCCTTACTGGAATACTGGCTGGGGCTGGGGATATTCAGGATTTTATGATCCTTTTTGGGGATCTCCTTATTATGGTGGATTTTATGGCTATGGAGGATATTACAACTCTCCATATTGGAATAACTACGGTAATCACCATTACTACGGTAGAAATAGCGTTGCATATCACAACTCAAGACGCGGAAACACTTTAAGCAGATACAATGCTATTAATAGAAGAAATAGCACGATAAATAGAAGTAACACAACTAGATCTAGAGTTGGTACAACAACGACAAGACGAGGTAATACAACAACAACTCAAAATTCGACTAGACCAAGAACAAATACTTCTACAACTACAAAACGTAGAGTTAAAACTACTACTACAAGAAGCCCTAGAACCAACACAAATAGAACAACACCAAGAAATAACTCGTATTCAACACCAAGATCTTCAACAAATAGAAACAGTTCTATATCTAGATCTTCTTCAAGCAGAAGCAGCTCCTCGAGTAGAAGTAGTTCTAGCAGAAGTAGTTCTTCGAGTAGAAGAAGATAAAATTCAAATCAAAAAAAAAAAAAAAAAAATACTAACGAGCTAACTAACCATTCTATACAGAGGTGTTAGCTCGTTTTATTTATACTAATTAAATTATTTACATATGAAAAAAGAAATCTTACTGTGCATAAGTTTTATATCTATGTCATTATCTTACGCACAAGACATTACAGACGCATTACGTTATGCTAAAGATGATGTGCAAGGAACTGCAAGATATAGAGGTTTAAGTGGAGCCTTTGGAGCTCTTGGAGGAGATATGAGTGCAATAACTATTAACCCAGCAGGATCTTCGGTATTTAACGATAGCCACATTTCAATATCGCTTTCTAATCAAAACAATAAAACAGATTCGCAATATTTTAATGGAAAGGATAATGCTTCAGACTCTAACATAGATTTAAATCAAATTGGTGCGGCTTTTGTTTTTGAAAATAGAAATCTTGATTCTAAATGGAAAAAATTCACATTAGGAATTAGCTATAATAAAATTGAAGATTATAATAATGATTGGTTTGCTCATGGCACAAATAATAACAACTCCATTGGTAATTATTTTTTAGAAAATGCTAACGGGTTAAGGTTAGATGAAATCTCTGCTTTTCAAGGAGAATCGTATGCAGATGCCTATAGCGATATTGGTATTAACTTTGGAAACCAAAACCAACAGGCTTTTTTAGGTTATGAATCTTATATTTTAGAACCTGAAATTAATGAAGACGCAAACACTATTTACACCTCCAATATTGCAGATGGAGAATACAATCAAGAATATACATATGCTGCTACTGGTTATAACGGTAAATTTACAATTAACGCTTCTACTCAATATGGAGAAAACTTATTTTTAGGCGTAAACTTAAATACACATTTTATAAACTACGAACGCTCCACATACTTATTTGAAGAAAATAACAATACAGGCTCTTTAATTAATGAGGTTGGTTTTCAAAACAATTTAAAAACTATTGGGTCTGGAGTTTCTTTACAACTTGGTGGTATTTTAAAAATTGCAGATAACCTAAGAGTTGGTTTATCTTATGATACACCAACTTGGTATACCATTGAAGATGAAACCAGTCAATCTATCAAAACGTTAAGTTATGATGGCATTACTTTAGAAGATGAAACCACCTTTACCAATGCGAATATTAACCCTAGAGTCATTAACATATATGAACAATATAAATTACAAACTCCAGGGAAATTAACAGGAAGTTTAGCTTATGTATTTGGAACACGTGGCTTATTAAGTTTTGATTACTCTATAAAAGAGTATAGCAATACTAAATTTAGACCAACTTCTGACACGTACTTTTCTTACCAGAATAATATTATAAACGAAAGTTTAACCGCTGCTGCAACCTATAAAATTGGTGGCGAATATAAAATAAAACAATTCAGTTTACGCGGAGGTTACAGATTAGAAGAAAGCCCATACAAAGATGAAAAGACCGTCGGCGATTTAACAGGTTATTCTTTAGGTTTAGGATATAATTTTGGAAAACTAAAACTTGATTTAACTTTTGATCAATGGCAAAGAGAAACTAATTATCAATTGTACCAAGTTGGTTTAACAGATACTACAAATTTAGATAGCAAAAACGCAAATATTACTATGTCTGTTAGTTTTAACTTATAATCTTTAAAACTATTTTTATAAAAAAACTGAACATTTTATGTTCAGTTTTTTTTTATTTTGTTATTACATTTTACCTTTTTAAGGTAAAATGCGCAATAAATTCTTTTCTTCTCGAATTTTCTAAATTATTAGGTTCTACATATTCAATAGAAAACCAATAATCGCTTGCTGGTAATGGTTTTCCTTTAAAGGTACCATCCCATCCGATTGTATTAGGGTTTAATTGCTTTAATAATTTACCAAACCTATCAAAAACATAAATTTTAGCTTCCATTTTATTATCTAACCCAAAAATTTGCCAAGTATCATTAATTCCATCGTTATTTGGTGTGAAAATTAATGGATAATCTATAACTAAAACCGAAACAGAGATTTCTCCGCACCCATTTATGTCTCTAGCAATTATCGTATGATTTCCATATGCAACATCCGTAAAAACAAATGTATTTGTTCCATTAGATTGAAAAGGTCCATTATCTAAACTAAACTCATAAATAGTATTATTGTCACTTATAGCGTTTGCTTCAATACTATTTGTAGTACTAAAAGCATCAGAAACTACAGTAGCTGTAAGATTATCTGGAGGAGAACTTTCGGTTATCACAGAAACCGTATTAGGGTTATCTATGGTTGTTGCACAACCTGTTAAACGATTTGTTACCAATACACTATAAATTCCTGCTTGAGTTGGAACGTAAAAAGAGTCTGTACCCAAAACCAAATTGGGATTATTGTTTTCTGTCCACTCAAAAAGATAATCCATTGTAGATAAACCTGTATCCATTATTGGGTCATTAATTGCTTCCGTTCCATTTGTAAAAGTACACAAATAAAAATCTTCTAGAGTAAACTGAGGCTTCAATAAAACCAATAAATCTAAAGTCTCAATAGCATAACAAGCTGTTAAAACTGAATTTGTATTATCGATTCTTACAAAAACAGTTTCATTAACCGAACTATTTATATAAATATTTGGCAACTGATTTTCTAAGGAAATGGCATCTATTTCATTGGAAAAATACGAAACAGAAAAAGTATTTGCATCTAAACCATCAAGTACTTCTTCGTTCCAAGAATCTAGTTCAAATTGACCAACACCATCGTTTTCATTTAGATTATCACAAATAATATACGGTTCTATAATACTGGAAATAACAGGCACATCTAAAAACGTAACACTAAATTCAAATACATTTAGCAACCCTCCATCTATATCAAACACCTCTGCCTTATAGTTATTGGTTTCAATAGGATAATATACTTGATCATTTTCACTAGGAATAAGCAAATAAGAACCAGGATTTATAGGATCTTCTTCGTACCAAAAATAAGTTTCAGCTCCAGTCGTTTGAGCACTTAACTCTAAAGGATCTCCATCACACGCAACTAAGCCTTCAAGAATAGCACAATTAGTCGATCCGGTTCCAGAACTTTGATTAATGGTAATAACTCCGGGGTCTCCAGAAAAATTAGTAACAAGAAGCATGTAAAACTCACCAGATATCGCACCTTCAATCTCCGCATTTTCAATTCCGCTTGGAGAATAACTACAATCCACAATATTTGCACTTGACAATCCAGAGTTGCAAGCATCTAAAACATCTAAAAAAGGGCCATATATAATGAAATCTACATCTAAATTTGGAGTTCCAAGTAAATCATTAGTCTGGTAAATATTCAAATAAATATTCCCAGAATTTCCAATTTGAAGAAAAAACCAAGCTGGATTTGGCTGTGTGGAAAGACAGCCATAATCTGGACCAATTTCTGCTACAGAACCATTGGATGTATTTAAAAAAGTTAATTCTGAAGAACTACAAATTGGTTCTGCAATATTACAAGTCGAAGCACCTCCACTTTGTTGACCAAAACAAAAAGTAAATGGTAAAACAAATAAAAATGGAAAAAGATATTTTTTTATACTATTACATCTTTTTTGGCTATTCACTAGAACTATTTATCGCTTCAAAGTAAAGTGCGCTCTAAACTCTTTAACACTTGTATCTTCTAAGTCATTAGGGTCTTTATATTCTAAAGAAAACCAGTAATCACTAGAAGGCAAAGGCTGACCATTAAACGTACCATCCCAACCAATACTTGTAGGACTTAATTGTTTTATTAATTTTCCATATCTATCAAAAATATAAATTACAGCATCCGAATTAATACCTGAAATTCGCCAGGTATCATTATGTCCATCATTATTTGGTGTAAAGAATAATGGATAATCTACTACTACTATTGTAGTGCTATCCTCCCCACAACCGTCGGCATCTCTTACTGTTAATGTATGCAGTCCTGCTGTTACATTATTAAATGTATATACATTTGTTCCGTTACTTTGAAAGGAACCATTATCAATACTAAATTCATAATTTGCTCCAGAAATATCATCTACACTAACTTGAATAACATTATCACTTGCAAATGTTTCTGAAACAATAACAGCTTCTAAACCAGTTGGCGGGATACTATTTGTTACTACAGATATTGTATCAGGATCTCCAACAACAGTTACACAACCTGTACTACTATTTGTTATAAATACACTATAAGTTCCAGCTATAGTCGGCTCATAAAAAGAATTTGTACCTAAAATAGTCGTTGGATTACTAGCTTCTGTCCACTCAAAAGAATAATCTAATATAGACAAACCTGAATCAATAATTGGATTGTTAACAATATTACCATCATTATCAATGCATAATATAAATGAATCTTGAAGATCTACAATTGGTCTTGGGTTAACAGTAAATGTTACTACTTGAGAATCCTGACATGCTCCCGGCGTGGTATATAAAATAGTATAAGAAGCTCCAGGAATAGCATTTGTAACTTCTCCTGTAGCACTATCAATTACTGAACCATCTGCAGGGTCAACATCAAATATAAAAACCCCTCCTGAAGTCCCCAATACAGAAGCTGTTCCTCCTGAACAATTTGGAGTCATACTAAACCTAGCGTCTTCTAATGGAGTAACAACTACCGTTTCTGTATCTGTTAATGCAGTATCACAAGTCGTTAAAGGATTTGTTACATTACTTAAAGTAATTGTTTGATTTGTTGTTGCTCCTGATACAATCACAAGAGCTTCCCCTGAAGCATTTAAAGTTACTGGACTTGCTGGAGAACCAACAACTCCTGAATAATCAACTACATCGCCTGCTGTACCTGTTATAGTAAACTCTGCATCTTCTCCTGAGCAAATAATAAAATTACTACTCAACGATATTATTGAAGGATTTGGGTTTACAATCACTGTTGCTGTTTCAGACAAAGTACCACTACAACCTGTACTTGGACTATTAGCATTTGTTAAAGAAATTGTTTGATCTGTAGTCACTCCAATTACTCTTACTATTGCTTCTCCTGCTGCATCTAATGTTACTGGACTTGCTGGAATACCAACTACTCCTGTATAATCGATTATATCTCCTGCTGTTCCTGTTATTGTAAATATAGCATCATCTCCTGAACAAGTATTACCATTGCTTGATAAACCAACTGTTGGTGGCGCAATTATTGTTACTGTTTCAACATCTGTTAACACACTAGAACAAGTAGTAGCTGGGTTAGTAACAGCCGACAATGAAATTGTTTGATCTACTGTAACCCCAGTTACCGTAACTAGAGCTATACCAGATGCATCTAGTGTTAATGGACTAGCTGGCGAACCAGTTACTCCTGAATAACTCACAACATCTCCTGCTGTTCCAGTAATAGTAAACTCTGCATCATCTCCTGAACAAACACTAGTATTACTTGTTAATGATATTATAGTTGGATTAGTATTAACAGTTATTGTTGCTGTATCAGATAAAGCACTAGAACAAGTTGTAGTTGGATTTGCGACATTAGTTAACATAATCGTTTGATCTGTTGTTGCACCTACTACAGTTACATTTCCTAGACCAGAAGCATCTAATGTTATAGGACTAACAGGCGACCCCACAACACCTACATAATCAACTACATCTCCTGCTGTACCTGTTATAGTAAATACGGCATCACTACCTGAACATATATCCGTGTTGGTTGTTAAAGAAAGTATCGTTGGATTAGCATTTATTGTTACCGTTTCACTATCAGTTAATACCCCACTACACCCAGTACTTGGACTGTTAACATTTGTTAATGATATTGTTTGATCTGTAATTGCTCCTGTTACTGTAATTATAACTTCTCCAGAAGCATCTAAAGTAACTGGACTTGCAGGCATACCTACAACACCATTATAATCTATTATATCGCCTGCTGTTCCTGTTATAGTAAATACTGCATCTTCTCCATAACAAACACTACCATTACTTACCAAACTAACTGTTGGAGGTGTTATTATGGAAACCGTTTCATTATTAGATAACACACTAGAACAAGAAGTAGTTGTATTTGTTACAGCCACTAATGTCATTGTTTGATCTGTTGTTATTCCAGCTACAGTTACTAATGCTTCACCTGAAGCATCTAGTGTTACAGGACTTGCTGGTGAACCTACAACTCCAGAATAATCAACAACATCCCCTGCTGTTCCAGTTATAGTGAACTCGGCATCATCTCCAGAACAAACACTCGTATTACTTGTTAAAGATACAATTGTAGGTGCTGCAATAATAGTAACTGTTTCAGAATCTGTTAATGAACTAGAGCAAGTAGTCGTAGTATTAGTTACATTAGTTAACGTTATTGTTTGATTTGTTGTTATTCCAACAACAGTTATTGTTGCTACACCTGAGGCATCTAGTATTACAGGACTTGCTGGCGAACCTGAAACTCCAGTATAAGCAACTTCATCACCTGCCGTTCCTGTTATTGTAAACTCAGCATCATCTCCTGAACAAACACTTGAATTACCACTTGTTAAAGACACTATAGTAGGGTTAGCATTTATAGTTACCGTTTCACTATCCGTTAATGCCCCACCACAACCAGTAGTTGGATTATTCACGTTAGTTAATGTTATTGTTTGATTTGTAGTGACTCCTGCTACTGTTACCAAAGCAACACCAGAAGCTCCTAATGTTATTGGGCTTGCTGGGGAACCAACAACTCCTGTATAATCTACTACATCCCCTGCTGTTCCTGCAATTGTAAACTCAGCATCTCCTCCTGAACAAGTAGAAGTGTTACTTGTTAAAGTAACTGTTGGATTTGCACTTATCGTTACTGTTTCCGAATCTGTTAAAACCTCGTTACAACCTGTGCTTGGATTGTTTACATTCGTTAATGTCATTGTTTGATCTGTCGTTACTCCTGTTATTGAAATTAAAACAGTACCCGAAGCTCCTATGGTTACTGGACTCGCTGGCATACCTGCTACTCCTGCATAATCCACTACATAGCCTACAGCACCTGTTATAGTAAACTCTGCGTTTCCTCCTGAACAAGTAGAATTATTACTCGTTAAAGTAACTGTTGGATTTGCATTTACGATAACATTCTCGGTGTCTGTTAATGCTCCACTACAACCTGTACTTGGATTGTTTACACTAACCAATGTAATAGTTTGATCTGTAGTTACTCCCGATACAGTAATTAATGCAACTCCAGAAGCATCTAACGTCACTGGACTTGCTGGTGAACCTACAACTCCTGTATAATCTACAATATCTCCTGCTGTTCCTGTTATAGTAAACTCTGCATCTCCCCCCGAGCAAATAGAAGTATTACTCGTTAAAGTAACTGTTGGATTTGCATTTATTGTAACCGTTTCAGTTTCTGTTAATGATCCACTACATCCTGTAGTAGGATTACTCACGCTATTTAATGTAATAGTTTGATCTGTAGTTACTCCAGCCACAGTTACTAAAGCTATACCTGAAGCATCCAATGTAACTGGACTCGCTGGCGAACCTACAACTCCTGAGTAATCTACGATATCTCCAGCTGTTCCTGTTATAGTAAACTCTGCATTTCCGCCAGAGCAAGTAGATGTATTACTCGTTAGACTAACCGTTGGGTTAGCACTTATTGTTACTGTTTCTGTTTCTGACAATGTACCACCACAACCTGTACTTGGATTATTAATACTTGTTAAAGTTATTGTTTGATTTGTAGTTACTCCTGTAACAGTAACTAAAGCTGTACCAGATGCATCTAATGTTACAGGGCTAACCGGTGAACCTACAACTCCTGTATAATCTACAACATCTCCTGCAGTTCCTGTTATTGTAAACTCCGCATTTCCACCAGAACAAGTAGAAGTGTTACTCGTTAAGTTTACTGTTGGACTTGCGTTGATTGTAACTGTTTCTGTTTCTGTTAATGCTCCACTACATCCCGTAGTTGGATTATTTACATTTGTTAATGTAATAGTTTGATTAGCAGTCGCTCCAGCTACCGTAATCAAAACTGTACCAGATGCATCTAATGTTACAGGGCTTGCTGGCGAACCTACAACTCCTGTATAATCTACGACATCTCCTGCTGTTCCTGTTATTGTAAATTCCGCATTTCCACCAGAACAAGTAGAAGTGTTACTTGTTAAATTTACTGTTGGACTTACGCTTATTGTAACTGTTTCAGTTTCAGTTAATGTTCCACTACATCCTGTAGTAGGATTATTTACGTTCGTTAATGTAATTGTTTGATTTGTAGTAACCCCACTTACTGTTACCAAAGCTGTACCAGTGGCATCTAATGTTACTGGGCTTGCTGGCGAACCTACAACTCCTGTATAATCTACGACATCTCCTGCTGTTCCTGTTATTGTAAATTCAGCATTTCCTCCAGAACAAGTAGAAGTGTTACTTGATAAATTTACCACAGGACTCGAGCTTATTGTAACAGTTTCTGTTTGTGTAAAAGGTCCTCCACAAACAGAATTAACATTTGTAACAGATTCTAAAGTAACAGTTTGGTCTGTTGTGATACCAGATATTGTGATTGTCTCCACTCCTGTCGCATCTAAAGTTACTACTTGAGAAGGATCTCCATTAATATTATAAGTAACTTCATCTCCTTCTTCTCCAGTTATAATAAACACAGCATCTCCTCCTGAACATCCTGAAGAAGCATTAGTTGTTAAAGTAACTACTGGAGTTGGAGGGACATTAATAGTAATAGGTCGAATAGAAGAAGTAGTAGCTCCAGTTATAGCATTTGTATAAGTAAGTCTTGCTATATAAGTTGTTGTTTCACTTGGCGATAAATTGATATCTGGACCTGTGCCAATTACAGCTCCACTTTCGTCTAACCATTCAAAAGTAGTTGTAGATACTCCATCAGGAGTAAAACGCCATGCTTCTGGCATTACTACATCCCAAACTCCTGTATTTCTCCCAGGAGGAGATGTACCTATAGTCCCGTCATTATTCTGAACACCAATTGCTGCCCGTCCTCCTGCCCAAGTAGCACAACTAGGCTTTTGATATATATAGGTTTCTATAATATTAGTTGTTTCATAAAAAACAATCTGTTGCGTAGTTCTTAAAGTATTACAACCAAAATGAGCAGGATTATTAAAAGTAAAAACAAATGCTCTAAACGGAGCTACTCCTTCTACCTTATACCATATACTAAATGCGGAAGCAGGTCCTACACTAGGGTCTATATCATGAACTGCACCAAAAATATTACCATCCCTTAAAGCAGCATCCGTATTATTAGGAATTGTTTGTCCTGCACCTGGCGTCCAATAATGAAAAGCATTAGCATTTGTTAAATCAAAACTAACAGCTCCGTTAGTTGAAATAACACAATCCTGATACGTTTGCCCATAAAAATCAAAATCAAAATTAAAATTAATTACATTACTCCAATTATCATCTGTCGTTAAATTGGTAGAAGCTGAACTATTATCAACTAAACTAAAAGGTGGATTAAATTGAATTGCCTCTACCCTATAAGAACTAGTGTCTCCTAAATCTGTATATTCAGCAGAAAGAGTTATTGGATTTATCATTCCTGTATTTAAATCTACACAACCGCCATTTGTTATGGCTACACCTCCACTTGAGTTTACATTAAAGCTATCACTAGAAATTTCAATTTGCCCAGATCCTGCTCCTGCAGTGATGGCTGAAGCCTCGTTTACCCTAACCTCTATTACAGCATCATCACAATTAGTGGTGTCTGCAGCTTCACAAATTTCATAGGTTATATAATAGATACCAGCTACTGTATTTGCAGCAATATTAATTAATCCAGGAATAGTTGGATGAAAACTTACTGAGCCTGTTGGGTCTGGAACTGTTTCTGTAATAATATAATCTGCTATTGTTGGCTGTGTTATGTATGAACCATTAAACAAATCATTTTCATAAAACCTACCAGATATAGCTGTTGTTTCACTAGTGTTATCAGCACTTCCAACTAGAACATCATCTATAGCTACTATTTGACTCCATAACTGAGTAAAAGAACAAATAAAAAACAGTGAAAAAACTAAAAATGGTTTTAATTTATTATTAAAATACATATCTAAAAATTTTATAATGAGGTATATAGTATTGATTTTATAATGGATATAATTAATCAATCTTGAAAATTAAGAAAAAATTAGCATTAATTTAGTTAAAATTTATGAAAATAATAAATGTACTTCTCTTGAAATTAAAATAAAAACTATTTATTATTCCTTGTGCTTTCTATTTAAAATTTCAATTTATCTGAAAGAGAACAAAATAGACTTACTTTTTAAAAATTATCGTTTTAATGTAAAGTGGGATTTATAAACTCTCTTGGTAGAGTCTAATATATTATTTGGATCTCTATATTCCAAAGTAAACCAATAATCACTTGAAGGTAATGGCTGTCCTTTCAAAGTTCCATCCCAACCTGTACTATTTGCATTTATTTGCCTTAATAATTTACCATACCTATCATAAATATAAACCGTAGCTTCCAACTGATTATTTAACCCAGTAATTTGCCATGTATCATTATAGCCATCATTATTAGGTGTGAAAAATAATGGGTAATCTATTATAAATACAGTCTCACTTACTTCATCACAACCAGATACATCTCTAGCTGTTATAAGATGTGTTCCAGAGGTTACATTATAAAATGTTAAAGAGTTTGTTCCATTATTTTGAAAGATACCTCCATCTAAACTAAACTCATAAATAATTCCTAACTCTTCATTGACACTAACCTCTATTATATTATTATCTTCGAATGTTTCAGAAGTGATTATAACATTTAATCCACTCGGAGCAATACTTTTGGTTACTGTTGCAATTGTATTAAAATCACCTAATAGGGTTGAACAAGTCGTATTATTGTTAGTTACTAAAACACTATATGTACCTGCTACCTCTGGTTGATAGTACGAATTAGTTCCTAAAACAATTGAAGGGTTACTCATTTCTATCCACTCAAAAGAATAATCACTCAAAGACAAACCTGTATCTATTATTGGTTGATTAATAATATTTCCTTCTGCGTCTAAACATAAAATAAATTCATCTTCTAAATCAACATTAGGATAAGGAAAAACAGTGAAACTTTCTATTTTAAAATCGGAATTACACATTCCATTTACAGTATAAATTATAGAGTAAGTTGCATTTGAAACTGCATTAGTCACTTCTCCTGAAACGCTATCAATAACAGCACCATCTCCAGGATTAATGTTGAATGCAAAAACACCTCCTGTAGTTCCATTTATAATTGGTGTTGCCCCATTACAATTAGGATTCATTTCAAAAGAAGCATTTACTAGAGGTATAACACTTACTGTTTCTGTATTAACTAATAGACTAGAACAAGTGGTTGAAGAATTCATTACACTATCTAAAACTATAGTTTGATTATTTACTACACCAACTATACTGATGTTTACAGTTCCAGAATTCCCTATTAATGCTTGCTGTAAAGGCCCTCCATTAATATTATAAAAAACCTCGTCTCCCAAAGTCCCTGTTATGGTAAAAATAGCTTCATCTCCTTCACAAACAACAGAATTACTTGCTAATGATAGTATACTTGGGTTTGCAAATACGTTAACTGTTTCGCTGCTTGTTAGTACTCCCGAACAACTCGTTGTTGGATTAGTAACCTGCGTTAAACTAATCGTTTGGTCCGTAGTAACTCCTGGGATATTAATTACTGCCTCCCCTGTTGCATCTAGCGTTACTGGAGAACCTAACACCCCGGTATAATCTACGATATCCCCTGGGCTACCTTGTATTGTGAATGTTGCTGTGCCTCCAGAACAGGTCGTCGTATTACTGGTTAATGTTACCGTTGGTGTAGCACTTATTGTTACTGTTTCGCTGCTTGTTAGTACTCCCGAACAACTCGTTGTTGGATTAGTAACCTGCGTTAAACTAATCGTTTGGTCCGTAGTAACTCCTGGGATATTAATTACTGCCTCCCCTGTTGCATCTAGCGTTACTGGAGAACCTAACACCCCGGTATAATC
>NZ_JAUOQT010000004.1:5000-476127 GCF_030547245.1 Oceanihabitans sp. 2_MG-2023 | reverse complement strand
TGCTTTCACGAACCTTGCTTCCACTTGTGGTGCTGGTGGTACTATTACTGTAATCTATACGGTATCGGATGATTGTGATAACGAAACTACACTGACTGCGACACTTACTCTTGAAGATTCTATTGGTCCAGACCTAACGGCTTGTACGGTTGTAGATGAAACTATAGAATGTAATGGAACAGATAATGAAACCATTGCTAACGATTGGAATGCTGCTAACATATTAGCGCTTCAATCTTGTGGTACAGATAGCTGTGATACAGATGCTGTATTTGATGTAACTTCTGATTATGTATTTACAAACCTTACTTCTACTTGTGGAGCTGGTGGTACTATATTAATTACCTATACCGTAGCAGATGATTGTGGAAATGAAACCATACTTACTGCAACGCTTACTCTAGAAGATTCTATTGGTCCAGACTTAACAGCTTGTACGGTTGTAGATGAAACGATAGAATGTAACGGTACAGATAATGAAACCATCGCTAACGATTGGAATGCTGCTAACATATTAGCGCTTCAATCTTGTGGTACAGATAGCTGTGATACAGATGCTGTATTTGATGTAAATTCTGATTATGTATTTACTAATCTTACTTCTACTTGTGGAGCTGGTGGTACTATCCTAGTTACGTATACCGTAGCAGATGATTGTGGAAATGAAACCATACTTACTGCAACGCTTACTCTAGAAGATTCTATCGGTCCTGATCTTACAGCTTGTACGGTTGTAGATGAAACTATAGAATGTAACGGTACAGATAATGAAACCATCGCTAACGATTGGAATGCTGCTAACATATTAGCGCTTCAATCTTGTGGTACAGATAGCTGTGATACAGATGCTGTTTTTGATGTAAATTCTGATTATGATTTCACAAACCTTGTAGCTTCTTGTGGTCTTACTGGTTCTATAGAAGTTACTTATGTTGTAAAAGACGATTGTGGTAATGCTACAACACTTACTGCTGCACTTACTATAGTAGATAATACAGCTCCAGATGCAACTAATTGTGTAACCGATCAAACATTAGATTGTGATGGAGAAAATAATGAAGCAATTGCAGACCAGTGGAATGCAGACAACATTGCAGCTCTTGAAGCGTGTGTTACCGATGGTTGTGATTTAGACTTTACGGGTCAAATAACTTCAGATTATGACTTTACTAATTTATCTTCTGCTCCAGGATTAGGCGGTATGCTTGATGTAGAATATATAATTACAGATGATTGTGGTAATGAAACAGAAGTTTATGCTATGTTAACACTACAAAACAATTCTGTTAGTGCAAACAACATAAGTTTATGTAATACGGATGAATTAGAAGCACAAGTTTATGACTTATTTGATTTATTAAATGGTTACTATGATGATAGTGGTACCTGGGAAATTATTTCTGGTGATGCTGAAATTATTGATGGTCATTATTTCGATCCATTAAGCATAACTCTTGATGGAGAAAATGTTGGTGTAACTATTGAATTTAGTTATACGGAAAATAATTCGGCTTGCCCTACATACGTTGAAGCTTCTATTGAAGTCCATAATAGATGTTTTGTTTTAAACTGTGGTGAAGATGATGTAGAAATATCGAATGCCGTTACTCCTAATGGAGATCAATACAACGAGTTCTTTGAGGTAACTGGTATAGAACTTTGTAATTACGTTGTAGATGTAAAAATATTTAACCGTTGGGGAGCTTTAATTTATGAATCTCATAATTATCAAAACAATTGGGCTGGAACAGCACATAACAACTCTGTTGGAGGATCGAATACAGTTCCTGATGGTACATATTATTACATAGTGACATTAAAAGAAAGTGGAATTGATCCTATAAATGGATATATCTACGTAGGAACCAAATAATAAAATATTAACCTATGAAACTTATAAAAAACTATATTGTTGCATTTGCGTTATTAAGCTGTACAGTTGGGTTATCTCAACAGTTGCCGCAGTTTACACAATACATGTATAATACAATATCAATTAATCCAGCTTATGCTGGAAGTAGAGAAACGCTAAGTGTTGTTGGTCTGCATAGAAGTCAATGGGTTGGCTTTAAAGGAGGGCCTATTACACAAACACTTTCTGCACATACACCGCTTAGAAATGAAAAAATTGGTGTTGGTTTATCTTTAATAAATGATAAATTAGGCTATCAAGATTTCTCCTATATATATGGCGATTTTTCATATACTATTAATACTGGAGAAAAAACAAAATTAGCTTTTGGTTTAAAAGCTGGTTTTACACAATATAGCCTTAGTGCAACATTAAGAGGTAATGAACCTGACGATCCATCTATTTATGGTGTTGAAGACAGATGGAGCCCAAATATTGGTGTTGGTTTATTTTGGCATACACAAAAATGGTATTTAGGATTATCTGCTCCAAGAATTTTAAATACAGATTATAATAAAGAAGGAAACTCAAGCGGAGTGCAATATGAAGCTTTAGAACGAATTAGTTATTATTTTACTGGAGGTTATGTGTTTAATTTAAGTGATAATACAAAATTCAAACCAGCTGCTTTAATTAAAGCTACCAATGGAGCTCCTTTATCTTATGACCTTACTGCAAACTTTTTGTTTCATGAAAAACTTTGGTTAGGTGCTTCATATAGAATTAATAATTATACTTCAGCTATTGGAGGATTAGCAGATTTTCAAATTTCAAAAGAAATAAGAATTGGTTATACTTACGAATATCCTATATCTGATATAAATGCATATACTGGAGGTACTCACGAAATCTTATTAATGTTCGAAGTATTCAAAGTAAAACGTATTAAATCACCGAGATATTTCTAAATAGATATTCAGATAAATCAACATAAATTTATTACATGTTAATTTATTTCTGACAGTTAAAATGAAAAAGATATACAGATGAAAACAAAAGTTATATTAATACTATTAGTTCTTTGCAATACCATGCTTTTCGCACAAGTAAAAGTTGCAGATAACTTTTTTAGAGACTATGCGTATATAAAAGCAAGTGAACTATATGAAGCTGCTGTAAAAAAAGGAGATAGTAGTGAACATGTTTTAACAAGAATAGGAGATTGTTATTACAATAATTCTAATTCTGAAAAAGCCGCAATGTGGTATGGAAAAGCGGTTAATAAATACAAGAATATTAACCCTGAATTTATTTATAAATATATACAATCTTTAAGAAGTTTAGGTAAATATGAAGATGCTAATACCTGGATAACTAAATTCAAAGAATTACAAACAAGTGATAAAAGAGCCGAAGATTTTGAAATCATGGATCTCGCAAAATACCAAGAATTATCTTCTACCGAAGGAAAATATGTTGAGTTTTCTCCTTTAGCGATAAATACTGAATATTCCGAGTTTGGTGGTTATCTTCATGAAGATACTTTTTATTATGCCTCTACTAAAGTATCTGGAGAAGGAGGTTCTGGAAAAATTTACAAATGGAATGAAGAACCATATTTAGATATTTTTTCAGGAACAATTAATAATGAAAAAGAAGATGCAAGTATTGAAGATATAAAAGCGCTTACCAATGAGATAAATTCCGAATTCCATGAAGCGACAGTTGCAATTACCAATGATGGTAAAACAATGTACTTTACTAGAGATAATATCAATAATCGTAAAAAGATTTCTTATGATGATGAAGGCACCTCATATTTAAAAATATACAAAGCTACTAAATCGGGAGATTCATGGAGTAATGTTGTTGCACTTCCAATTAATGATAAAATATACTCTACAGGTCACCCTGCTCTAAGTGCAGATAACAAAATATTATATTTCGTTTCCGATCGTGAAGGTGGTTATGGAGGAACCGATATATATAGTGTAGAAATTAGAGGCGATAATGGTTATGGTAAACCTGAAAATTTAGGTGAAAAAATTAATACTCCTGGTAGAGAAATGTTTCCTTATGTTGCTAAAGACAGTACCTTTTACTTTTCATCAGATGGACATATAAGTTTAGGTTTATTAGATATTTTTAAATCTAATTTAATTAAAGCTAAAGTTAAAGACTCTATAAAAGAGCCTGAAAACATGGGAGCTCCTTTTAATAGTAGATTTGATGATTTTGCTTTCTTTATTGATTCTGACAAAGAAACCGGTTTTCTATCTTCTAACAGAGAAGAAGGAAGTGGTAGCGATGATATATATCAATTTGGTTCTTTCCAATGTAAACAAGTAATCAAGGGTGTTGTAAGAGATGAAATAACCTCTTTACCAATTCCTGAAGCAAAAGTGAAACTTTTAGACGAAACTGGAAAAGAACTTGAAGAAATAATTTCTGATGAAAATGGAGCATATGAATTTGAAGTCGATTGTGAAAAAAAATATACTTTAATTGGTAGCAAATTAGATTATAGAGAAGATATACAGGAAGTGGAAACAACTGATGTTCCGGAAGAAGAACAAGTACAAGATTTATTATTAACACCTTTTATTGTGAATAATGAAATTGTAATTAACCCTATTTTCTTCGATTACGATAAATCTAACATCAGACCAGATGCTGCTTATGAGTTAGAGAATATTGTAACTGTAATGAAAAATCATCCGAAAATGCATATTAAAATTGAAGCGCACACCGATAGTCGTGGTCGTGATGCTTACAATGAAAAACTATCTGACAAAAGAGCAAAATCAACAAGAGATTATATTATTTCTAGAGGAATTACTTCTAATAGAATTGATAGTGCAATTGGTTATGGAGAGTATCAATTACTTAATGAATGTGCTAATGGTGTAAAGTGTTCTGAAGAGAAACACCAAGAAAACCGAAGATCAAAATTCATTATTACCAACGAATATTAAATATAGTATAAGGTGTTATTTTATATTTTTTTATAAAATGGTCCTAACAACATCATATACTAAAAAAAGCCACTCTAAAAGAGTGGCTTTTCATTTATTTGACAATCTCATTAAATAGAAACGATAATCTATTACATCGCTCCTAATTAGGTTAGATTCGATTTATATTAAAAGGACAATAATCAATTTAAACTTTAATATAACCTTTATCTAAACAGAGCAAAGATTACAATCAATAATAAAAAACTAGCATTAAATACAAATGTACTTGTATAGATAAAACAAAAAACCACTCTTAAATAGAGTGGTATTAATCTATATTAAAAAAGTAAAGTTTATTTTTTTACAAATATATTAGTAAAATACCAATACCCATTTTCATCTTGTTCTGCAGATATATCAAAATGTGTATAATCTCCTTCTATAGCTCCTCTATGGCTTTCACTATTAATCCAAGCGTTCACCACAGAAGCAGGACTACTATAACCATAAGCTACATTTTCTGAAACTCTATTTGCACCAGCATATTCTCTTAAAAATGCACTTCTTTGCGAAAAGTTATCATGAGAAATATTGCTAGTTTCTACCATATAATCTGTATGAACATAGGCTTGAGATTTAATTAAGTCTAATCCTTCGAGAACACTTAGGCCTTGCTCTATTCTATAATCATTAATAAGTTCTAGAATTTCAATTTCAATAACTTTGGTTGCGGGAACAACATATTCGCTATTTACATCATTTACTTCATGATCATTATTTTCTGTTGAACACGAAAAAGTGGTAAACAAAATAATTAATGCCATAAGCCATAGAGTAGGTTTTTTCATGGTTAGGTTTCTTTAGATTTGGGATTATAAATATACAAACCAAGTCTAAAAAAAATGTTAACAAAATGTTAAAATCGATAAAACACATGCATTTCATCGATTTTTAATACACATAATCGACGAAATGTAATTAAATCACATAAAAATATGTTTTTTATCGATTTTTTATGGAGATAATCTATTTTTAACCCAAAAATATTCTTTATCTAAAACATATCGTATTCTATCATGTAATCTATTTGCTCTGCCTTGCCAAAATTCTATTTCAATTGGTTTAATAATATATCCTCCCCAAAAATTGGGACGTGTTATTTCTTTACCTTCAAAATCTACTTCTAACTTATTTAATTTTTGTTCTAAAATATTCCTATCGGTTATTACCTCACTTTGGTTGGAAACTAAGGCTCCTAGTTGACTTCCTCTAGGTCTAGATTCAAAATAACCATCACTTAAATTAGCTGCAATTTTTTCAACTTTTCCTTTAATAATTATCTGTCTTTCTGCGGCTTGCCAAAAAAATGAAATACAAACATTTGGGTTATTAGCAATTGCTTTTCCCTTTTCACTATTGTAATTGGTGTAAAAAATAAAACCTTCGTACGTATATTTTTTTAATAGCACTACTCTACTTTTGGGATAACCATCTATACCAATTGTAGATAAAGTCATCGCGTTGGTTTCATCTTCAGGAAAATGTTTATCGACTTCATGAAACCATTTTTGAAATAACTCCATTGGATTTTCTGGAGTATCTATTAGTAGTAGTACTCCTTTTTCGTAAGATTTTCTGTAATTTCCTAGGTCTTTTTCCATAACTGCAATTTACACGTTTTTTAAATATTTTAGAATCGCTTCATCCAACTTTATTAAAGATTTAATAAAATATAAAAAATTGATTTTATAATTAAATTATGTAAATTCGTCAACCCTAAATTCTTAAAATGAGATTTGAAGATTCTTCATTAAGCAAACAATATACATATACAAAAGAAACACTTGATTTTGGTGTTTTTTATTTTTTTGATAGTTTCATGATTTCTGAAATGAACTATGGCATACATTTATGTTGGAAAAAAATTCAACAAATAATTAAACTTATCCAAAATCATTATGGATTAGATTGCAAAATTGGATATATTTCTAATAAAGTAAATTCCTATTCTTATGATCCCAATCTTTGGGGTAAATTTTACAAAGAATATGATTTCTTAATTGCTAGTGTATCTGTGTATTATTCGGATATTAATTATATTAATGCTACATTAGAAAAACAATTTTCTAAAAAAAGTATAAAACGTTCCGATTCTATTGAAGAAGCAGTTTCTTGGGTTTTAAATTTAGAAGAACTAAAAGAGAGCAATTAAAACTCAAAAAGTTTTCCATCTTCTGCTAATTCTACATTTTCAAAAATAGCATTTGCTTCTGTTTTAAAATCCTGAATGTCATCGTATCTAGTAGAATAATGGCCAAGAATTAAAGTGCCTACATTGGCTTTATTCGCAATAGATGCTGCTTGTTTAGCTGTGCTATGTTTTGTTGGTGCGGCAAGGCTTTCATTTTTTTCTAAAAAAGTAGATTCGTGATACAAGACATCTACCTCTTTAATTATAGGAATTATAGCTTCAGAATATGCGGTATCGCTACAAAAAGCATAAGTTTTAGGTTTATTAGCTGGCTTAGTAACTTTAGTGTTATCTATTAAAATGCCATCTTCATTTTCTACATCAAAACCCTTTTTTAATTTTCTATAATAGGCAACGTTAATATTGGCCTCTTCGACTTTACTTATATCCAGTTTACGCTCCCCTTCTTTTTCTTTAAATAAAAAACCGTTAGTATATATTCTATGATCTAGTGGAATAGTATGTACTTCTACAAGATCATCTTCAAAAATAATTTCAGAAGTTGTTCCATTTAGTTCATGAAAAATTAACGGAAAATTAGTCCATGATTTAGCGATTTTCATTTGAAGCGTAATAATTTCTTTTAAGCCTTTTGGAGCATAAATATGTAATTCTGTTTCGCGAGTAAGTAATCTAAAAGTAGAAATAAGCCCTACTAAACCAAAGAAATGATCACCATGTAAGTGCGAAATAAAGATATGTTTAATTCTATTAAACTTTACTTTATGTTTACGCAATTGTACTTGAGTTCCTTCGCCACAGTCTATTAAAAACATATGGTTATTAATTTCTAGTACTTGAGCTGTAGGATTGGTGTTTACCCTTGGAGTTGCACTATAACAGCCTAAAATGCGTAGTTTCATTAAAAAAGTGATGCTTTATTTTTTGTTAATTCTTTTAAACTAGAATCAACAAAAAAATTAGAAACCTAAATCGCGTTCCATTTCTTCCATTTCTATAATATCATGCGCTTCTTGTAATGTTGGCACTACAATTATTTCGTCTGGAGTTTCGTTAAGGTTTATTTTATCTGTTACAATGACAAAAGATTTTTTTTCTTTTCTATGTGTATTTGATATTTGTAAAAACTCAACAATATTTTCTAATGTAATTGGGTTTATACTCGTTAAATTTACAATTATATTATCGTTTTTAAATCTTTCATATAACACATTTAGCTTTTTGACTAACTCAATTATTGAAGCTTTTTCTTGGGTTATAATCGTTATGTTTTCTTCTTTATCAAAAATCATAATTTACTGTTTTATTTTAGAAGCTAATAAATAAATTACTGCCATCCTAATAGCTACACCATTTTGTACTTGATCTAAAATAATGGCTTGTTTAGAATCTGCAACATCACTAGTAATTTCTACTCCTCTATTTATTGGTCCAGGATGCATAATGGTTATTTCTTTATCTAAAGCATCTAATATATTTTTATCTACTCCAAACTGTTGTGCATACTCTCTAGTTGTAGGAAAGTAGCTAATATCCATTCTTTCATTTTGTACGCGTAACATATTTGCTACATCACACCAATTTAAAGCTTTTATTAAATCTGTTTCTACTTTTACACCAAGCTTATGTATGTACTTTGGTATCAATGTTTTTGGCCCACAAACCATCACATTTGCACCTTGTAATTGCAATGCAAAAATATTGGATAATGCCACTCTACTATGCAAAATATCACCAACTATAACTACATTTTTACCTTTTACTTCTCCAAATTTTTCTCTTATAGAGTATGAATCTAATAGTGCTTGTGTTGGATGTTCATGCGCACCATCTCCTGCATTTATAATACTTGCATTTACATGTTTAGATAAAAATACTCCAGCTCCAGGATTAGGATGACGCATAACTACCATATCTACTTTCATAGAAAGGATGTTGTTTACTGTATCTATTAATGTTTCTCCTTTTTTAACTGAGGATTGTGCTGCAGAAAAATTAATAACATCTGCAGAGAGTCTTTTTTCTGCTAGTTCGAAAGATAATTTGGTACGTGTAGAATTTTCAAAAAATAAATTAGCTATAGTAATATCACGAAGAGAAGGCACTTTTTTAATTGGTCTGTTTATCACTTCTTTAAAATGATCTGCAGTTTTAAAAATGAGTTCTATATCTTGTTTGTTAAGATATTTAATACCTAATAAGTGATTTACACTTAACTCGCTCATATTGTTGTATTTTTCTCTCTTTAGTAGCAGTATTTAGCGTACTAATATTTTAATTTAAATTCTAATTACTAATTAAATACACGGCATCTTCACCTTCATTTTCTACCCAATTTACTTTCACTTTTTCGTTATTTATAGCATCTACTTGTCTGCCTCTATAATCTGGTTGAATGGGTAAATGTCTACTAAAACGCCTATCAATTAGTGTTAATAGTTCTATTTCTGTTGGTCTACCAAAAGATTGAATTGCTGTTAAAGCAGAACGGATGCTTCGACCTGTAAATAATACATCATCAATAAAAACTACTTTTTTATCTTCAACTACACAGTCCATCTCTGTAGCGTTAGCTTCTAAAGGTTTATCACTTCGTCTAAAATCATCTCTATAAAAAGTGATATCTAACTGCCCAGATTGTAAGTTTTTAATTTTATAATCCTCTTTTAGTAAGGTAATTAGTCTATTTGCTAAATACTTACCTCTAGGTTGAATACCTATTAAAACAGTATTAGAAAAGTCTTTATGATTTTCAATAAGTTGACAAGCCAATCGATGAAGAATGATGTTTACCTCTTTTTCGTTAAGTAACACTTTTTGACTCATAGAATATCCAAACGTATTTGGTAAACAAAGTTACGGTAAAATTTTAGAAGTTGAAAGACTAATTATATGTATTAAAAAAGCCTCATATTTCTAAGAGGCTTTTTTAATTAAATTATTAACCTTTATTTTTTGATAAACTTTTTAGTGGTTTGTACGCCATTCACTTTTATACTTATAAAATAGACTCCCGTATGTAATTTGGTAACATTAATAGCATTGTAATTTACAGAATATGTATGGTTTAAAATTTTTCTTCCGTTTAAATCAAATATTGCAACCGATGCTTCCTTTAAAGGATTAGATTCTATTTTTAAATAGTCAGTAACTGGATTGGGATATATTTTAATTTTAACTTCATTAAAAGTAACAGTAGATAAAGTAACATTAGACTCTAAATAATCTGGTATTTCATTACTATTAGTATCATCATCTAAAGGAGAACCATTATTATTATAATCTTCATTTATGGTTAAAACACCATCGCCATCATCATCATCATCTTCGAAGTTTTTTAAACCATCGTTATCGGTATCGTCATCATTAATATTTCCATTTCTGTTTGCATCTTCTCTAACATTATCAATTCCATCTGCATCATCATCTACAGGAGTACAAGTAGTAATATTTAAAATATAATCGAAGATATTAACTTCTGTATTTACTGTGTTTTTTACTTTGCTATATATGTAAGTATCTGTACTAAATGTAAAAACCGGATTAATAGGATTTAAATCATCTACAGCATCTTGGTAAGACAAGTGGTATGTAACTGTTAATTCATTATCGTACAAACCACAAAGCAGTGTATTATAGATTCTCCCTTCTGTTTGGTATAAATTATTTAAATATGCTGTTTCTACTCCGTCATTATCTACATCACAAAAATCGAATTGATATTGGCCATTTGGAGGTGGTGGGCAACAAGTAAATACATTTAAAGCAATAGTAATTTGCGAAGTTGCATACGTTGCGTTTACTGTGTTACTTACTCTTGCGTATACCGTTTCATTATTGGAAGTGTACGTATAAAAACGAGTTAATGGATTTATGTTATTTTGCGCATCTACTAAAGAATTATGATAGGAAACTTCTACATCTACTTGATGTCCTTTTACTGTAGTATTAAGTATAAACAAATCTATACAATCTGTATTATCAAAATTAATAAAAGTGGCATCATAAGCAACGGTTTGCGCATGTATAATTAAACTGTAAAAGAAGGCAAAAAAAAGAAGTACTTTATATTTCATAATCATTTAGTTATATGGATAAAGGTATAAAAAAAACCTCTCCAAAAGGAGAGGCTTTTATTTATAAAAAATTTCAGGAAAGACTATGCTTTTCCGTCTAATTTATCTTTAAGTGCTTGTAAAGCTTCATTAGCATCTCCTAAAGTAGGTTTTGCTTCAGCTGCTTGACTTGCTGCTTTTTTAACAGCTTCTTTTACATTCTTGATTTCTTCTTCTCTAAAGATAGCAGTATGCGAAGCAACTACTCTTTTAAATTCTTTATTAAATTCGATAATCTTGAATTCTGCTGAATCTCCTTTTTTAAGTTTCTTACCATCTTCTTTTTCAAGGTGACGAGAAGGTACAAAGGCAACGATATCTTCATTAAATTCGATAGTTGCTCCTTTGTCTACAACTTCTGCAATTTCTGCAGTATGTGTAGTACCTAAAGCGAATTCAGTTTCGTATTTATCCCAAGGGTTTTCTGTTGTTTGTTTATGACCTAAAGATAATTTACGTCCTTCAACATCTAACTCAAGTACAACTACATCTAATTTATCTCCAACTGCACAAAACTCCGATGGATGTTTGATTTTCTTAGTCCAAGATAAATCTGAGATGTAAATTAATCCATCAATACCTTCTTCTAATTCTACAAAAACACCAAAGTTTGTAAAGTTACGAACTGTTCCTGAGTGTTTAGAACCTACAGGATATTTAGTTGTAATGTCTGTCCATGGATCTGGAGCTAATTGCTTGATACCAAGAGACATTTTTCTATCTTCTCTATCTAAAGTTAAGATTTGCGCTTCAACAACATCTCCAACAGATACGAAATCTTGAGCAGAACGTAAATGTGTAGACCAAGACATTTCACTTACGTGAACTAATCCTTCAACACCTTCAGCAACTTCAACAAAAGCACCGTAATCTGCAATAACTACAACTTTACCTTTTACTTTATCACCTACTTTTACTTCTTCTCCTAAAGCATCCCAAGGATGTTTAGATAATTGTTTAAGACCTAATTGAATTCTTGATTTGTTTTCATCAAAATCAAGGATTACAACATTTAATTTTTGATCTAACTCAACAATCTCATTTGGATGATTGATTCTAGACCAAGAAAGATCTGTAATATGAACTAATCCATCAACTCCTCCAAGATCAATAAATACACCATAAGAAGTAATGTTTTTAACAACACCTTCTAGTACTTGACCTTTTTCTAATTGACCAATAATTTCTTTCTTTTGTACTTCAATATCCGCTTCAATTAAAGCTTTATGAGATACTACTACGTTTTTAAATTCGTGATTAATTTTCACCACTTTAAATTCCATAGTTTTATTTACATACTGATCGTAATCTCTAATTGGCTTCACGTCAATTTGAGAACCTGGTAAGAATGCTTCAATACCAAATACATCTACAATCATTCCACCTTTAGTTCTGCATTTTACAAAACCGTTTACTATTTCACCAGTGTCATGTGCATTGTTTACTCTATCCCAAGCTTTAATTACACGAGCTTTTCTGTGCGATAATACTAATTGACCAGTTGCGTCTTCACGAACATCAATTAATACTTCTACTTTATCTCCTACTTTTAAACCTGGATTGTAACGAAATTCGTTTAATGAAATTACACCTTCAGATTTTGCGTTGATGTCAATAATTGCATCACGATCTGAAATGTGAATTACTTCACCTTCTACTACTTCATCATCTAAAGTATCTACGAAATTTTCGGATACTAATTTTTCAAATTCTTTTAATTGAGAATCTTCAACCTCATCAATACCTTCTTGGTAATTGTGCCAATTAAAATCTGCTAAGAATTTTTCTGGGTTTGCTTGTGCTTCAGAAACTTGAGGAGTTTCTTTTACTACTGCTTCCGTTGCTTCAACTTCCGCTTGTTTTGCTTTTTCAGCCATTAAATTAATTTAATAATGTAATTGTTTAATTTAAACGTCTTTACATTATGTTTTGTATTCTGTTATGTTTTAAGAAATGAAATGCGAGAACACACAGAAGTGTTAAAATTGTTTTATTTTATCCCTTTTATATTTCTACTATTCGCTAAAAGGAGTGCAAATTTACAATTATATTTTTGATTCTCAAATGTTTTCTAGTTGAAATTGAAGTTGTAATTTAGAAAAATAATCCATCTTAGCTACTTCGCTAAACGGAAGGAAGAACAATTCTACTTTAGCGGAATTCGTTAGGTTAAAAAAACGAAGTTTTTAATCTATAATAAACCTAATTTATAATTTAAGATTTTTAACTACTCAGAATCCTTCAAAGTCATGTTAACTAGATCTAAAACTTTATTAAATTGTTCTTCTAAAGAAAGGTTCGAGTTATCTATTTCTACAGCATCATCTGCCTTTACTAATGGCGAGTCTTCTCTATGCGAATCTATATAATCGCGTTCTTGTACATTATGCAGTACATCTTTGTAAGAGACATTATCGCCTCTATTGATAAGCTCATCAAATCTACGTTGTGCTCTAGTTTCGGCAGAAGCAGTCATAAATATTTTTAATTCAGCATACGGAAAAACTACGGTTCCAATATCTCTTCCGTCCATTACTACGCCTTTATCTTTTCCCATTTTTTGCTGTTGTTTTACCAATTGGTAACGTACTTCTGGAATGGTTGCTATTTGGCTTACAAAACTGGATACTTCGAGTGTTCTAATTTGTTTTTCAACATTTACACTATTTAAATACACCTCCGCAAAGCCTAATTTTTCATTAAATAAAAAGCTGATATTAATTTCTGCTAGCTTTGCAACTAAAGCTTCTATGTCAAAATGGTTTTCATCAATAAAATCATGTTGCATTGCATATAGCGTAATAGCTCGATACATTGCTCCAGAATCTACATAAATGTAACCCAAATGTTTTGCTATTTGTTTTGCTACTGTACTTTTTCCTGTGGATGAAAATCCGTCGATGGCTATGGTAATATTATTCATATAATAAATTAGAGATGTCTAAATTATTTTTTATTGTAAATCAATTTGTAAACCGAAAAAGTTAGCATTTGCTGCACTTGTATATTTAGCGTGTGTATAACTAAAACGCAATTTGTTTAATTTGATTGAAATTCCTGCAGATAATCCAGAAAAGTTTCTTTGTTCAACAATTCTAAGTTCTTCTGCTCTTCTAAAGTTATAACCAAATCTAACTTGAAAACCTCCTTCTGGAAACAGCTCTGCTCCTATTATTGTATGACGTAAAACTTGATTAAAAAAACCAACTTCTTCTTGCGTTTGGTTTCCTTCTAGATCTGTTGTAGCTCTTGCTGGGTTTGAAGCTCCTATTGGCCATTTCTGCAAATTCTCGAAAGTTAAATGCCAACGTATTGGAACAAATTCTAATGTTTGCGACATACCAAAGTCTACCTCAAAGGGTAAAGGTTCATTTTGTCCAGCATAGGTAGTAATTTGTAATCCAGCATTTCTAAGAACCAATGTTGCTTGAAACTCTATGTCTTCGTTTATATAAATTAAGCCTGCATCTATAGCAGCTCCAATAGAGCTATATTCTTCTAGTTTTGATGTGATTAATTTTATATTCCCTCCTAAATAAAAATTGGAATATCCTATTTGTCTTGCATGTCCAAACGAGACTGCTGCTTCATTACCGGAAAAGGAGGAAGTAGCATTACCTTGTTCATCATAACCATCAAAACTTCCATAATTAATATAAGTAACTCCTACATGATAGGTTAGATTTCTTCTATCTACAGTATATGCATATGCAGCAGTACCATAGTTTACACCTCCTAAATAGCTAGAATAATTTACCGCTAATTGATTATCCATATCTAAATTAATAGTAGCTGGATTAAATATAGCTTGCGTTACATCGTAATCTACGTTAGTTAACACTTTTCCTCCAAGCGCTGCTTGACGAGGGGAAGACACCAAGTTTAAAAATTGGTATGTTGTTTCTCCTCCTAATTGCGCATTAGAAGTAACAAAGTACAAAAGACAAATACAAGTAAAATATTTCTTAACCATAAAGATGCAAAGTAACTAAATCTATCTTAAAACGTAGATATAAGAAATATATTTTTATTGAAGCTTTAACTTTTGCCCAATACTTAGATTATTGGATTCTAAATTGTTTAATTTTTTAAGGACATCTACTGATATATCATGCCTTTTAGCAATGTTGTACAAGTTGTCACCTTTTTTAACTGTGTAAAAAGAATTTAAAGAATTTTTAGTGGAAGCCTTCACATTTTCAATAATTTCTTCTGTATTTTCAATTTCTTCTGCTTTTTTAGTTACTTCTGTTTCCTTTACAACAGGACTAGATGTAACTACAGTAGGTCTATTTGTAGGAGCAGCATCTAAACCAGTTGGTGTTTGACCTGGACTCAACTTTGCTATAATTGTAGCTTCTTCTTGACTAATAACAGGGCTACTAGATTTTACTACTATTTTTTTAATGATTTTAAGTTGCTGACCAATACTTAATTTAGAATTAGATAATTTATTTTGTTTTATTACCTCTTCCTTGCTTAAACTATAGAGTTTTGCAATTTTAGAAATCGTTTCCTTTTTGGCTACATCATGTGTTTTTATATCTGTATAAATAACACCATTATTAGTAGTCTCTAATTTAGTTGCATCTGTTTTTGCATGTTCTAAAAAAACATATTCTCCTGTTTTAGTAGAAAGGAATGCTTCTTTTCCTTCTAGATTTATAGGAAGAAATTCTTCTTTAGCTTCTGCTTCTTGTGCAAAGGAAGCAAACGAAACGAAACAAGTTAAAATAAAAATTAGAGACCTCATAATTACAGTTTTTTATAATTCTTAACTTTAGAATTTGTTATTGCAATATCGATAACATCTTTCATTTCTGAAACATAATGGAAAGTTAATCCTTTTAAATAATCTGGTTTAATCTCCTCGATATCACGTCTATTATCTTCGCAAAGTAATATTTCTTTTATTCTTGCACGCTTAGCTGCTAGAATTTTTTCTTTAATTCCGCCAACAGGTAATACTTTTCCTCTTAACGTAATTTCACCAGTCATTGCTAAGCTCTTTTTTACTTTACGTTGCGTAAACAAAGATACTAAAGAAGTTAACATAGTAACACCAGCACTTGGTCCATCTTTTGGTGTAGCTCCTTCTGGTACGTGAATATGCACATTGTATTTAGCAAAAACTTCTGGATTAACTCCTAATTCTTCTGCATTTGCTTTAATATATTCCATCGCAATGGTTGCAGATTCTTTCATGACTTTACCAAGGTTTCCAGTAATGGTCATTGCTCCTTTTCCTTTAGAAAGAATGGATTCTATAAATAAAATATCTCCTCCTACTCTAGTCCAAGCTAATCCTGTAACTACTCCTGCTACATTATTATTTTCGTATTTATCTCTTTCTAGTTTTGGTCCCCCAAGCACAGTAATAATATCTTCGTTAGATACTTTTACATCGTATGCTTCTTCCATCGCAATATTTTTGGCTGCATAACGCACCATTTTTGCAATTTGCTTTTCTAAACTACGAACACCAGATTCTCTTGTATATCCTTCCACTATTTTTTCTAATTGCGGCTTTCCTATTTTAAGATGCTTGTCTGTTAAACCATGTTCTTTTAATTGTTTAGGTAATAAATGACGTTTTGCTATTTCTACCTTTTCTTCAATAGTATAACCTGTAACATTTATAATTTCCATTCTATCTCTTAAAGCAGGTTGAATGGTAGATAAACTATTAGAGGTTGCAATAAACATGACTTTAGAAAGATCGAAGCCCATTTCTAAAAAGTTGTCATAAAAGGCACTATTTTGTTCTGGATC
Organism: Oceanihabitans sp. 2_MG-2023; assembly: GCF_030547245.1. GTDB lineage: Bacteria > Bacteroidota > Bacteroidia > Flavobacteriales > Flavobacteriaceae > Oceanihabitans. Next base: position 459,219 of record NZ_JAUOQT010000004.1, on the reverse strand, counting down.
TAACACTTCTAACATTGCAGAAGAAGGGTCCCCTTGATGCGAATTAGAAAGCTTGTCTATTTCATCTAAAACAAAAACCGGATTTGCAGTTCCTGCTTTTTTCAAACTTTGAAGAATTCGTCCTGGCATTGCACCAATATACGTTTTTCTATGTCCGCGAATTTCTGCTTCATCACGTAAACCACCAAGTGACATACGTACATATTCTCTACCTAAAGCTTCAGCAATAGATTTCCCTAAAGATGTTTTACCAACTCCAGGAGGTCCATATAAACAAAGAATTGGGGACTTCATATCTTTTCGCAATTTAATAACTGCAAGATGCTCGATGATACGTTGTTTTACATCATCTAAACCATAATGATCTCTATCTAATATTTTTTTAGCTCTTTTTAAATCAAATTTATCTTTAGAAAAATCATTCCAAGGCAAATCTAAAAACAGATCAAGATAGTTACGTTGTATGGAGTATTCTGCAACTTGCGGATTCATACGTTGCATTTTAGCTAATTCCTTTTTAAAATGCGCTGCAACTTTATCATCCCACTTTTTAGTTTTAGCACGAGTACGCATTTCTTCTACTTCTTCTCCAGACGAAACACCACCACCAAGTTCTTCTTGGATCGTTTTCATTTGCTGGTGTAAGAAATATTCGCGTTGTTGTTGGCTCATATCACTTTGAACCTTTAATTGAATATCATTTTTAAGTTCCAATTTTTGAAACTCTAAATTCATATATTTTAATGTTGCAAGAGCACGTTCTTTTAAATCATTATTTTCTAATAAAAGTTGTTTTTCTTTTACAGAAAGATTCATATTAGACGATACAAAGTTTATTAAAAACGAATTGCTTTCAATATTCTTAATTGCAAAAGAAGCTTCGCTTGGTATGTTTGGGCTATCTTTAATTATTTGTAAAGCAAGCTCCTTTATAGAATCTATAATAGCATCAAACTCTTTATTCTCTTTTGCTGGTTTAGCTTCAGGAACTTCACGAATGGTAGCATTCATGTAAGGTTCTTCTGTTATAACTTCTGCAACTTTAAAACGTTTTTTACCTTGAATAATCACTGTTGTATTACCATCTGGCATTTTTAAAACACGTAAAATTCTAGCAACAGTTCCAGTCTCGTGTATATCTCCTGCTTTGGGATCTTCTACACTTTCATCTTTTTGAGCAACAACTCCAATAACTTTACTTCCTTTATTGGCATCGTTAATTAACTTGATCGATTTATCTCTACCTGCTGTTATTGGAATTACAACTCCTGGAAACAAAACCGTGTTTCTTAAAGAAAGAATTGGTAAGGTTTCTGGTAGTTTTTCTTTATTTATTTCTTCTTCATCTTCAGGTGTCATTAATGGAATTAACTCTGAATTTTCATCAAAATCCTGTAATGACAAACTGTCAAGGCCTAATAAACTTGATTTTTTCATATATATATTTAAGTCATAATGTCATTAATTAAAATAATAACAAAATGATTTTTGTTTAAAATTAATACTATTTTTTAACTTACTACAATGAATACCAGCGTATTGCTATCATTTCTCTAGTATTCATTCTATACATTAAAGTCAATTAATATGCCAATAGACAGAAAAAATAGAAAGTTTTTATTTGTAAACTGTAACAGTTTATCTTTATGCGTATCTATACTATAACAATTTGATTTAATTTTTTTGACACTAACCAACCAAAATATCGAACAGCTCATAGCGCTATGTAGATCTAACAACCAATTTGCGCAATTGGAGATTTACAATAGGTACTATAAAGCAATGTTTAATGTAGCATATAGAATTGTAAAAGATAGATTTGAAGCAGAAGATATTATGCAAGATTCTTTTCTTTCGGCTTTTACAAAACTAGACACTATAAAAGATACAATGACTTTTGGTGCTTGGTTAAAGCGAATTGTAATTAATAATAGTATTTATCATTTTAATAAAAATAATAAGTATCAAGACGTTCCTTTAGATGATGTATTGTATAAAATGGAAGACAATGATGGTATTTCTAGTGATTACGAGTTTACAAACTTAAAAGCGCAACAAGTTTTAGAGACTATGAAATTACTAAAAGACAATTACCGAATTGCGCTAACATTGCATCTTATTGAAGGATATGATTACGAGGAAATAAGTGGAATTATGAATCTTACTTATGCAAATTGTAGAACAACAGTTTCTCGAGCAAAAGAAAGCTTAAGAAAAAAATTAGAACTAGTAGAAAATTAATAAAGATGAAAAAAGACAATTTAGATACACTCTTTGATAATTTAAAAGATGATTTTGATGTAGAAACTCCTACACTAGATCATGAAAAAAGATTTTTAAAGAAACTAAACAAGCAAGAAATTGCATATACATCTAAACCAAAAAATAATTTTTGGAAACCTTTTCTTGGTATTGCTGCCACATTAGCAATTTTAGTTACTGTTTTTGTAACTACACAACAAGAAGAAGCGGTTAATGATCTAGCAAGTATTTCTCCCGAAATGGCAGAAACACAAAATTTCTTTACTAATGCAATTGCAAGTGAATTAACAAAAATAGAACAAGAATCTAATCCAGAAACAAAATTATTAATTGCAGATGCAATGATGCAAATGCAACGATTAGAAAAAGAATATCAAGGCTTAAAAGAAGATTTATCGGAAAGTGGCGAAGACAAGCGCGTTATCTATGCCATGATTAGCAATTTTCAAAACAGAATTGATATTCTACAAAACACATTATCACAAATAGAAAACATTAAACAATTAAAGAATAATTATAATGAGAACAGCACAACTATATAAAACCCTTATAGCTTTTATGCTATTACCAATGTTACTTGTTGCAGGTACAAACCCTGTTCATATAGGAAAACATACCAAAGAAAAAGTAATAAAAAAAGAATTTAATGTTACTCCAGATGCTACTTTAAAAGTAGATAATAGTTATGGTAATTTAGACATTATTACTTGGGAAGAAAACCGAATAGTCTTTGAAGTTACCATAACAACAAATGGTAATGATCTAGAAAAAGTACAGGAAAAATTAGACGACATCTCTGTTAATTTTGAAGCTTCTTCTAACCAAGTTTCTGCAAAGACACTTTTTAACAATAGTAAATCTAGCTCTTGGTGGAAATGGAATAAAGGCAATAGCGTTAATATGAAGATTAATTACGTAATAAAAATGCCTATTACCAATAATGTAAACCTATATAATGATTATGGCAATATTAATCTAGATAAATTAAAAGGCAATACTGCAATTAATTGCGATTACGGAAAAATTACTACCAAAGAACTTTTAGGAGACACGAACAATATCAATTTTGACTACTCTAATAATTGCTATTTTGAATACATTAAAAAGGGAAAAATAAACGCAGATTATAGTGGCTTTACAGTAGCAAAAGCTAAAGATTTAGATATTATTGCAGACTACACAAAATCGGTTGTCGAAATTGCAGAAGATGTTACTTACGATTGTGATTATGGATCTATTTATATTGAAAAAGCAAATAATATAAAAGGAGATGGCGATTATCTTACAACTAGAATAGGAGATATTTACAAAAACCTAACTATTAATGCAGATTATGGTTCTATAAAAATTGAAAACATAACTGCAAATGCAAAAAATGTTAATATAGTATCCGATTACGTAGGAATAACTATTGGCTATCATCCTAACTATAACTTTAACTTTAATATAGATTTAGAATATGCTTCATTAAGAGATTATGAAGGATTAGAATTCACTAAAAAAAGAATTGAATCTACAGACAAATATTACGAAGGTTATAATGGGAATACAAATTCTGGAAACACACTTAGCATATCCTCCGATTACGGAAGCGTAACACTAAAGAAAAATTAATAAATAACAATCATCCATCAAAAAACGAAAATTATGAAAACTTTAAAATCATTTCAAAAATCTATTTTAATAGTTGCGACTATTTTATTAACTACGCAAACACAAGCACAATCTTGGTTTGGTAATAAAGTAAAAGGAAACGGTAATGTTACTACCATCTCTAGAACCACTAACGATTATGATGCTGTTGCTTGCACAGGATCTATGGACTTTATTTTAGTAAAAGGACAAGAAGGGAAAATTACTATCGAAGGAGAAGAAAACCTATTAGAACATATTGTAACAGAGGTAAAAAACAATACGTTGGTAGTAAAAGTAGAAAAAGGAGTTAACTTAAGTACTAGCTATAATAAAACAATTAAAATTACAATTCCTTTTGAAGATATAAACAAAGTATCACTAACAGGATCTGGAGATTTATGGAATACTAATACCATTAACACTACCGATTTAGATGTAGATTTAACTGGATCTGGAGATATTGTATTAGATATTAATACCAATAATGCAGAAGGAAGCGTAACAGGTTCTGGAAATGTAACTTTAAAAGGAAAAACGACTAACCTTGAAGCTAGTGTTACAGGTTCTGGAGATTTCAACGGAAACAGCCTACAATCAGAAAACACAGAGGTTTCTGTAACAGGTTCTGGTGATGCAGAAGTAGTTAGCACCGAATTTTTAAAAGCAAGAGTCTCTGGTTCTGGTGATATAGAATATTCTGGAAACCCTAAAAAAGAAGATACTAAAGTTGCTGGCTCTGGAAGTATTAGTCGAAGTTAGAAAATAATGACATAAAAAAAAGCCATTCAAATAGAGTGGCTTTTTTTATGTTTTAAAAAAGATTATTCGTAGATATACTCTCTTGTTGAATCTAAATCTCCTTCTATATAATCATTAGAACTTACAGGATAATTACTAGAGTTATACGTATACTCATAATTCTCATATACAACAGGAGTACCATTAACATCTTCTGTTAATGATATAAGATTATTAAATCCACCATCTATATAGCCTGAGAAATCTATGTTAATTAAGTTTAGCGTACGTAAATTAGAAATATTTTTAAACATCCCATTTCGGGTGTCATAAGCATAAACAGAATCTGTACCATCATCATAGCTTTCTGCTATAATTTGATTATTTTCCATAGTAATTATTGTCTCACTAAGAAAGCTAGTTTGAGATACATGGTCTCCACTATACTTCCTTTCCGTAATGGTTCCGTTGGTATTATAGGTAAGGTCAAATTTTAAACCTTCATTACCATTAGTAATATATACAACGTACGAAATCAATTCATCATCTGCATTGTATTCTGGTATCACATAGTCGAGGATACTACCATCTTCATAACTATTAATTCTAGTTAATACATCACTTTCATATATATACGTATTAACTAAATCTCCGTTTTCTGTAATAGATGTTAATTTATTTCCATCATAAGAGAACGTATCGGTATAGCTTGTACCATCTAATTCTGTCCAGATCATTTCTTTTAATAATAAATCTTCTGAATTAGTAGTTTCACAATCCAACCCATCTAAAGTACTTTGTAAACTTCCATCTGCATCACCACAAAGAGCAATTTCATTTTCTAGAGCAGTTTTATAGGCTAAACATAAATTATTATTTGTAGTATCTGCTGTGTAAGCTAATTCTGCACTACTTGTTGTTTCTTGTGCAGTTGCACAATCTTCTGTAATAGCCGGGCAATTTAACGCATCTAATAGCGTTTGTATTCCTCCAGTATCATCGCCACAAGCTGTAATAACATCTTGTAATGCAGCTGCATACGCATTACAAACAACTGCATAATTAGCATCGTCTGTTGGAGTTGTTCCATAAGCTGCAGAAGCAGTTGAAAGAGTTTGAGTTGCTTCTACACATGTAACATCACCTCCACCATCTGTGACAAAATCCCCTTCTAATGGTTCATCATTACAAGACAAAACAACAAGCATAAATAGTGATAAAATAAAAACACTAGCAATTTTTAAGTTTTTCATAAACATATTGTTAATTTAATTTATAATATAAACAAACTTAGTGAAATAATTTAATTTATATCTTCTTTAGGAACCCTAAACAAGAGAACTATTCCTATTAAAAAGAAAACAAATAAAAATAGTATGGCATTACGCATGCTACCTGTTATTTGGTCTATAGTTGCAAATATTACCATTCCAATAACAATTCCTATTTTTTCGGCTACATCATAAAAACTAAAATACGATGTCGTATCCTCTGTTTCTGGTAGAAATTTAGAATAAGTAGAACGGGCTAAACTTTGAATACCTCCCATTACTAAACCAACAAAACCTGCCGCTAAATAAAACTGAAATGGGGTTTGCATAAAATAGGCATAAAAACACAATGCCATCCAAACAAAATTAACAACAATTAAAGTTTTAATGTTTCCAAATTTAGATGAAGCTTTAGAGGTTAAATAAGCACCAAGTATCGCTACTACTTGAATTACTAATATACTTACAATTAGTCCTGTTGTTTTTTCACCATCAGTTCCCCAAGCTATTTCTTCTTCACCAAAATATACAGCAACTAACATAATAGTTTGCACAGCCATACTGAACACAAAAAAAGCTACTAAATATCTTTTTAGCCTAAGATTTTGTTTTAATTGACTCCAAACAATTTGTAATTCTTTTAAACCATTAAAAACAATAGCTTTAGTTACTTTATGACCAGAAGAAACTCCTTTTGGTAAAATATAAAAAGTGTATTGACTAAATAAAACCCACCATAAACCAACAGTTATAAAAGAGTAACGCATCATTTGCATTTTTTCTTCACCCGTTTCTTGAGTCATAACCATTGCTAAATTGATTATCAATAACAAAACGCTACCAATATAACCAAAGCTAAATCCTTTGGCACTAATACTATCTTGTTGTTCAGGGAATGCAATATCTGGTAAATAGGAATTGTAAAAAACCAAACTTCCCCAATACCCTATTAAGCCCATAAAATAGAACAGTAAACTTAAGTGTATATTTTCTATACTAAACCAGTATAAACCTATGCAACCAAAACCACCAACATAACAAAAGAACTTCATAAAATTCTTTTTATTACCAACATAATCAGCAATACCAGATAGAATTGGTGATGTAAAAGTTACCACTAAAAAAGTAAAAGCTGTAACATAAGTTATTAATGCTGTACTTTTAAAATCCATACCAAAAGCATGTACTGTTTTAATTTCGCTAAGAAATAAGGCAGAATAAAATATAGGAAAGATGGAAGATGCAATGGTAAGTGTATACACCGAGTTTGCCCAATCGTAAAATGCCCAGGCATTTAGAAGTTTCTGACTTCCTTTTTCAAGTTTATTCATAAAAAAAGCTGCTCTTTTTTGGAGCAGCTTCTAAAGTAAACAAATATTTTTAATTAGTACGAAAAACTAGTAATTGGTCGGAATGATTGTACCCCAAACTTTTTAGATTCGGCAATAGCTTGAGGTGCTAATGCTTTTAAGTTAGCAATTCTGCTATCATTAGATGGATGCGTACTTAATATTTCTGGTGGTGCTTCTCCTCCACTGTTTTCTTTCATTCTAACCCAAAGATTAGAAGCTTCTGTAGGATTATACCCAGCAATTCCCATTAAATATAAACCAATTTTATCTGCTTCGGTTTCATGACTTCTACTAAAAGGCAGCATAACTCCTACTTGTGAACCAATACCATAATATTGATTAAAAGTGTTTCTATCTTGCTCATTTTGTATTGCTATATTTCCTGCAATTGCAACTCCTTGTTGTATATAAGCAGCACTCATACGTTGTTGCCCGTGGTTTGCTAATGCATGAGCTACCTCATGTCCCATTATTGCTGCAACACCAGTTTCGCTTTGTGCAATTGGTAATATTCCTGTATAGAATACTATTTTCCCACCTGGCATACACCACGCATTTACAGTAGCATCATTAATGAGGTTATATTCCCATTTATAATCTGCTAAATATCCTTGATGGCCATTAGCATTTAACCAACGCTCTGCAGCAACAGCAATACGTTGACCGACTCTAGTAATCATATCTGCTCTAGCAGTTCCAGTTTCTACATTACTTTCGGATAATACTTGATTATATTGAGCAAATGCAGTTGGAAACAATTGCGAATTTGGCACTAATGCCATAGTTTGTTTTCCTGTAAAAGGGTTTGTTGCGCAAGACAGAAAAACTACAATTGTACCGCATGCAATTATTGTATTTTTAAATTTCATTTTAGGTAAGTGTTTTAAATATTGACTATAAATTTACAAAAACTGTTCCTAAATCAGTATACAACTACACTATATTAATAGCAACAATACCGATAGAATACAAATAAATCCTATTAACGACTTCCCTTTATATGAATTTCACTAAAATTCTTATCTACTAACATATAAGAAGTTCCATTTTCATGTAAATGATTTAATGGAATTATTTCATTGTCAACCTCTATTTCTTCAATTTTAAAAGGTAGGCCATGAATATTTAATTTGAACGATTGGTAAGATGCTTCGTATTTTCCTTCTTTATGTTGTTGCAAAATTAGCTCATTAGATTTACCAGTAAGTTTAATAGTTCTAAAACTATAACGTCCTTTTGTATAATCATAACCATCATGTGCATCATCAAATAATTGCGAACTTTCTTTTCCTTCTGTATAATAAATATCTAGAGTAAGTTCTTCTATATTTTTTTCACCAACATATTGTTGTACCGGATATTTTGGTATAACAGCTCCTGCTTTTATAAAAATTGGCATACTATCTATTTCTGCATCTACCCATTTTTCTTTACCTCCTTCTACGATCTCGTCTGTCCATATATTATACCAATTACCTCTTGGTATATACATGCGTCTTCCTTTAGCATTAGGTTCTAAAATAGGACATGCTAATATGTGATTACCAAAAACAAATTCGTCTGTTCTATAATGTGTTTGCGTATCTTCTTGATCGAACATTACTAAAGATTGAAGAATTGGTGTACCATGTTCTACTAAATTCCAAAAACAGGTATATAAATATGGAAGTAGTTGGTATCTTAATTCAATAAATTTTCTAACAATATCTGTTACATCCTCATCAAAAGCCCATGGTTCTTGATCACCATGATCTCCAGAAGAATGCACACGACAAAAAGGGTGGAAAATTCCTAATTGAATCCAACGTGTAAATAATTCGCCTTGAGGTTGTTCGGCAAACCCTCCAATATCACTACCTGCAAAACTAAAACCAGACATTGACATACGTTGTGCTTGTACGTTTGCAATCCATAGATGCTCCCAAGTTGCAACATTATCACCTGTCCAAGTAGAAGTATAACGTTGAGTACCAGAATATGCAGCTCTAGTAATTACAAATGGTCGTTTTGGATAATTAAACTTTTTTAAACCATGATACGTAGCTCTTGCCATTTGCATACCATACACATTATGTGCTTTTCTATGGCTACAAGGGTTACCATCATAATCATGGCGTACATCGTCAGGAAATGTTTTATTTGGCACTTCCATAACTGCTGGTTCATTCATATCATTCCAAACACCTTGAATACCTACGTCTTCAATAAGCTCTTGAAATAATCCTGACCACCAATCACGAACTTCAGGTTTTGTAAAATCTGGAAAATAACATTCTCCAGGCCAAACTTTACCTTTCATATATGGACCATCTGCACGTTTGCAAAAATAATCTTTATCTAGTGCTTCTTTAAACACCGAATATTCGTCGTCAATTTTTATTCCTGGATCAATAATAGCAACGGTTTTAAAACCATCATCTGCTAATTCTTTTACCATACGCTTGGGATCTGGAAAGTACTCTTTGTTCCAAGTAAAGCATCTAAAACCATCCATGTAATCGATATCTAAATAAATAGCATCACATGGTATTTGTAGTTCTCTAAATTTATTGGTGATTTCTTTTACATTAGCTTCCGGGTAATAACTCCATTTACATTGATGAAATCCTAAAGCCCAAAGTGGAGGCAATTGATGTGGTTTACCTGTTAAATCTGTATATTTTTCTACAACTGTTTGAATTTTTGGTCCATAGATAAAATAGTAATCCATTTCTCCTCCTTGCGCCCAAAAACTAGTTACATTTCTTCTTTCTTGACCAAAATCGAAATACGAACGAAAAGTATTATCAAAAAAGATTCCGTAGGCTTTATTGTGATGTAATCCTGTAAAAAACGGAATTGCTTTATAAATAGGATCTGTTTCTTTACCAAAAGCATAAGAATCTGTAACCCAATTTTGAAATCGTTTTCCTTTTAAATTTAAATGTTCTGGTTTATCACCAAGCCCAAAATAACTTTCACGCTCGTTAACCACTTTACTCATTTTTACAATGTTCCCACCAAATTCATAACTTTCTTCCCAGTGAAAACCAATTTCGTCTTGATTAACAAGCGTCATATCTAAAGCGTCATATAAAGAAACGCCTAAATTTTCTTTAGAAATTCTACAAATTAATTTTAAAGTAGAAACTTCATAATACTCCTCTTTTTCTTCAATTTCAAGCTTATTATAACCAGTACTTGCATATTTGGTTATAGCATATGAGAAATCGTTTTCAAAAGTTCCAGTTGTTGTATATCGAAAACGAAATACACTATCTCTTAATACTTTTAATTGTAGTATTACATTGTTCTCTGTATAAAAGAATAATGTGTCTACATCTTTTTTAAATTTTATAATTTTCGAAGGAAATAAATTCCCTTTTTGTTCTAATTCTGTATTTACAATCATCAAGTAATCTTTTAAATAGGTATGTAAAAAAACATAAAATAATGGTGAAAAAAAAACTAAAGCAATAGTAGTTATAACTAATTGTTAACTACATCGTTTTAGTTTCATTTTTTTATTAAATATCTAATATGTAAGCCTTAAAATGAGATATATATTTATTGATATTTAAAAGCAACCATGGTTAAAGGAGGAATATTAACTGCAACAGAATGCTTTCTAAACTGCCAATTTTTTGTTTGAGATGTTACTACTTTATTCTTAAAATCTCCAGTTCCAAAATATTCTTTCTCGTTGCTATTAAAAACTTCTTTAAGTTTTCCTTTTTTTGGAAGCCCAATACGATAATTCTCTCTAGGTACAGGAGTCATATTACAAGCAATAATTAAATTATCTTTTGCTTTTTTTCCTTTTCTAATATATACTAGAACCGAATTTTCGGCGTCGTTATAGTCTATCCATTCAAAACCATCTTGTGTGAATTGATTTTGGTGTAAAGCGGGTTCTAATTTATAGAGCGCATTTAAGTCTTTTATTAGTTTTTGTACACCTTTATGAGGTTTGTATTGTAATAAATGCCAATCTAAGCTTGTTTCAAAATTCCATTCTTCACTTTGGCCAAATTCTGCTCCTTGAAACAATAGTTTTGTTCCTGGATGCGTAAACATATAACTATATAACAAACGTAAATTAGCGAATTTTTGCCATTCGTCTCCCGGCATTCTATTTAGTATCGATTTTTTACCATAGACTACTTCATCGTGACTTAATGGTAGCATAAAGTTTTCGGAAAATGCATAAGTCATGCTAAAAGTTAAATCGTTTTGATGGTGTTTTCTATATACTGGTTCTTTAGCAAAATACTGAAGTGTATCGTGCATCCATCCCATCATCCATTTCATTCCAAATCCTAATCCTCCTAAAAATACTGGTTTAGAAACACCTGGAAAAGATGTAGATTCTTCTGCTATAGATTGCACATCTGGAAATGTACCGTAAATAGCTTCGTTTAAGTCTTTCATGAAAGCAATAGCTGCTAAATTTTCACGACCTCCATATTGGTTAGGTTCCCATTCACCTTCTTCTCTAGAATAATCTAAAAATAGCATGGATGCTACAGCATCTACACGTAATCCGTCTGCATGATATTGGTCTAACCAAAACAAAGCATTGCTAATTAGAAAAGATTTTACCTCATTACGTTCGTAATTAAAAATAAGGCTTTTCCAGTCTTGATGATAGCCTTTGCGTTTATCTGGATGTTCGTATAAACAAGAACCATCAAAAAAGCCTAAACCGTGAGCGTCTTCAGGAAAATGGGATGGTACCCAATCTAATAAAATGCCGATATCATTTTGGTGTAATTTATCGACTAAAAGTTTAAATTCTTCTGGATAACCAAATCTTGATGTTGGTGCAAAATAGCCAGTAACTTGATAGCCCCAACTTGGATCGTAAGGAAACTCCATAATTGGCATAAGCTCTACATGCGTAAAGTTCATTTCTTTTACATAATTCACTAATTGATCTGCTAATTCTACGTAAGAAAGGAATCGATTTTCTTCGATTTGTTTTTTCCAAGAACCTAAATGCACTTCGTAAACAGAAAATGGTGCATCTAATGCATTTTTTTTCTTTCGAGATTTCATCCATTTAGAATCTTTCCAACCATATTCATCTTCCCAAACTATAGATGCTGTTTTTGGGTTGTGTTCATAGCGTCTAGCATAAGGGTCTGCTTTTTCGGTTTTAATACCATTATTATGGCTTTCAATTTTATATTTATAGGTAGTTCCTTTACCTATGTTTGGAATAAAACCTTCCCAAATACCACTTTCGTCCCAACGTACATTTAATTGGTGTTCTCCTTCTTGCCAATAATTAAAATCACCAATAACCGAAACGTATTTTGCTGTTGGTGCCCAAACTGAAAAATAAGTTCCTTCTACTCCATTTAAAGTGGTTATATGTGATCCAAATTTTTCGTAAAGTTTATAATGTTTTCCGGATTTAAATAAATTAATATCAAAATCTGTAAATAAGCTATGCGCTATTACTTTAGACATATGTTGTTTTTAGGTAAGTATACTATTATTTTATGATTGTTCCTTTTGGAATTGTTGCTCCTTTTTTAATAACAACTATTCCATCTTTTACTAAATAATCATCGGTTTCAATATCTTTTAAATGTTTACCACCTTCTATTTTAACATCATCACCAATTCTACAGTTTTTATCTACAATACAATTATTTATATAGCATCTATCTCCTATCCCTAAAAGGTTTACAATTTTATTTTCTTCAATTGTTTTTAAAGATTCATAAGAATCGTTACCCATCATATAAGTATTTAAGACAACGGATTCTTTACCAATTCGAGAACGAATACCAATCACACTTCTTTCAATTTTAGCTGCATGTATAATACAACCATCTGAAATTACAGTCTTATTTAAAAGTGTTCCAGAAATTTTAGAAGTAGGCAATATTCTTGCTCTTGTGTATACTCTATCGTCTGCATATAAGTTAAACTTAGGAATATCATCTGTTAGACCTAAATTAGCATCAAAAAAAGATTCAATGGTTCCAATGTCTGTCCAGTATCCTTCATATTGATAACTAAGTGTTTTATGCTCATGAATAGATTGCGGAATAATTTCTTTCCCAAAATCGTTTGTATCAGGATTTTCCATTAATTTGACTAAAAGATCTCTATTAAAAATGTAAATCCCCATAGAAGCTAGATAATTTCTACCTTCTTTTTTCATATCTTCACTAACATCTGATGTCCAATCTGGTAATAAATCGGCCGCTGGTTTCTCTATAAAAGAAGTAATAATATTATCATCATCAGTTTTTAAAAGCCCAAAACCTGTAGCATCACTTGCATTTACAGGATAAGTTGCAATAGTAATTTCTGCATTACTTGCTTCGTGCTTATCGATCATATCTTGCAAATCCATATTATACAATTGATCTCCAGAAAGTATTAAAGCATATTTAAAATCATTACTTAAAACATGATGCATACTTTGTCTTACTGCATCTGCAGTACCTTGAAACCACTTATCACTCTGCATGGTTTGCTCTGCAGCCAAAACATCTACAAAAGCTGAACTAAAGAAACTAAAGTGATAGGTATTTTTTATATGTTTATTTAAAGAAGCTGAATTAAACTGTGTTAAAACATACATTCTTTTAATATCGGAATTAATACAGTTAGAAATTGGAATATCGACCAATCTATATTTTCCTGCTATTGGAACAGCTGGTTTAGATCTGTCTGCAGTTAATGGATATAATCTGGAGCCTTGTCCTCCACCTAAAATAATAGATAACACCTTATCATTAATCATAGTTTTGTTAGTTTATTGAATTATACAATTTAATATATTCTTTTGCTGATGCATCCCAGGAATGATCAATTTTCATTATGTTTTTTCTAATTTCTTTAAATCGTTCTTGATTATTATATAACGAAACACCTCTTTTTATTGCCTGTTCTATTTGCAAAACTGTTACCTCGTTATGGCAAATACCAAATCCGTTTTTATCTTCAATATCTATAACTGTGTCTTTTAATCCTCCTGTACTTCTTACTATTGGAATGGTTCCGTATCGTAAGGAATACATTTGGTTTAATCCACAAGGTTCTACACGAGAAGGCATTAATAAAAAGTCTGCTCCTGCATAGATAATATGCGATAGTTTTTCATCGTACCCAATAAAAGCATCGTAGTTTCCTTTATGATGTTCTTTTAATGCGTTTAACTGTTCTTCCACTTCATTATGACCTGAGCCTAAAAGAAGAATATTACATTCTTTTTCTTTTAAAATAGTATCAAAAACTTCTGGAAGTAAATCGGTTCCCTTCTCACCTACTAATCTTCCAATAAAAGCAAATAAAGGTTTTGTTTTATCTAAATTAAAAGTTTCACACAACCAGTTTTTATTTTTACCTCTTCCTAAAGTTACGTTTTTTTCAGAGAAATTTTCAATAATATATACATCGGTTTCCGGATTCCATACTTTTATGTCTATTCCGTTTAAAATACCAACACATTTTTGACTTTCTTGTTTTAATAAATCTTGTAAACCATTAGCTTCTATTTTCAATTCTTCCATATAACTTGGAGAAACTGTGGTAACTCGCCATGCACATTTTATTGCAGCTGCAAGTGGATTAATCATACCATTCCAATCTAATAAACCTGCATTATTCATTTCAAAAGGTGGAATTAAATGCAATTTATTATAAGCAAACCATCCTTGGTATTGTGCATTATGAATGGTAGTAATAACTGGAATTTTATTTAAGGATGTATATTTAAAACTTTCTTGTAACATAAAAGGAACAAGTCCGGTGTGATGATCATGGCAATGTATAATGTTTGGTTTATCTTCTAGAGCAAGCATCCAATCTAGAGCTGCAATTTGAAATGCCAAAAAACGATCAGTATCTTCATACGAATACACATAATCTTTAAAAAGTAAAGTTGGAATATCTATAAAAAAAACATCAAATTCTAATATGTTTTTTTTAAGCTTTAATACTTCAAATTTATGATCATAAACACCGAGCAAAACTTCTGATTTACAGATAGATACAAATTCGTTTTCTTTGCTAAATTTATTGTCATAAAAAGGCATAATAACACTACTTTTTAATCCAAGTTCATTTTGATATTTTGGTAACGCACCAACAACATCTGCTAAGCCTCCAACCTTAGCAATAGGATAACATTCTGCACTAATATGGGTTATATTCATTAAATAATGTTCAATTTTACTCTTCTAATTTAGTAATTTATTATTAATACAATCCTTTTTTTAGGAAATAATAAATATAAAGTTAAAACTAAAACGATTTCGTAATGAAGTCGTTTTTATTACGACCTATTAAAGAAACAAAAACAATATATATTTAAACATGAAAAAGTATTTATTAGTGAGTCTTATTGGTATTTTCTTTAGTTGCAATTCTTCTGCACAGAAAAGTGATTCGAATACTAAAAAAAAGTACCCTGTTACAAAAACAGATATAGAATGGAAAAAGGAGCTAACTGAAGCACAATATTATGTATTGCGAGAAGCAGGAACCGAACGCCCTTTTTCTAGTCCGCTTAACAAAAACTACCAAAAAGGAACCTACCATTGTGCAGCTTGTAATATTGCTTTGTTTAAAAGCGAACACAAATTTGATTCTGGAACAGGTTGGCCAAGTTTTGACAGAGAAATTAAAGGAAATGTTGCATATGGCTCTGATAACAAATTGGGGTATTCTAGAGATGAAGAACATTGTGCTAACTGTGGTGGTCATTTAGGTCATGTATTTAATGATGGCCCTAGAAAAACTACCGGTAAACGCCATTGTATTAATGGTGATGCTTTAGTATTTGTCCCAATAGAATAAAGCAATAACAGAATAAATTCTATAAATAATTCCCTTTCTTTTTTATACCTTTAGATTGTTTATTTTAGGTAATCCGTTTTTAATACAATGAAAAACTCCTATTTATCGAGTACTATTAAACAATTTGAATATTATAAGTCATTAGGTGATAAAACCATAAACCAACTTTCTTTTGAAGAATTACAATGGCAAGTACATGTCGATTCTAATAGTATATCTATTCTAATAAAACATATTGTTGGTAATATGTTATCGCGTTGGACTAACTTTTTGACCGAAGATGGTGAAAAAACATGGCGTAAACGAGATGATGAATTTAATGATACTTATACTACAAAAGAACAACTTGTTGCCTCTTGGGAAAGTGGATGGCATTGTTTATTTAATGCAATTACTCCATTAAAGACTATAGATTTAGAATCTATTATCTACATACGAAACCAAGGACATACTGTAACCGAAGCCATTAACAGACAACTTGCACACTACTCTTACCATATTGGACAAATAGTTTTTTTAGGAAAACTTTTAAAAGGAAGCAATTGGCAAACCTTATCTATTGCTAAAGGGGAATCTATTTCCTATAATGAAGAAAAATTTTCGAAAGAAAAAGAAAGAAAACATTTTACCGACGATTTATAAACCATTCTAGCATTCGCGTGAGGGATAGAAACGGCATCCTTTTGCTTTTTTATAGCAAAAGATACAGTGTATAGCCCGACCTTTAGGTCACGCCCAAATAAAAATGAAGCATCAATTTATTATTTCGGCTTTGTTTTGTAAATTCGTTGCTTTATAAAACGATTAAAAAACACACAATGAGTAAATACGATATAATTGTACTTGGAAGTGGTCCTGGAGGCTACGTAGCTGCTATTAGAGCATCTCAATTAGGTTTTAAAACCGCTGTTGTTGAAAAAGAAAGCCTTGGTGGTATCTGCCTAAATTGGGGTTGTATTCCTACTAAAGCACTTTTAAAGTCTGCCCAAGTTTTTGAATATTTGAAACATGCAGAAGATTATGGACTTTCTGTAGCAGGTTTTGATAAAGATTTTGATGCTGTTGTAAAACGTAGTCGTGGTGTTGCTGAAGGAATGAGTAATGGCGTTAAGTTTTTAATGAAAAAAAATAAAATTGATGTTATTGAAGGTTTTGGGAAACTAAAAACTGGAAAAAAGATCGATGTAGATGGCAAAGAATATAGTGCCGATCATATTATAATTGCAACTGGAGCACGTTCTCGCGAGTTACCTAGTTTACCACAAGATGGTAAAAAAGTAATTGGCTATAGAGAAGCAATGGTTTTACCAGAGCAACCAAAGAAAATGATCGTTGTAGGTTCTGGAGCAATTGGTGTAGAGTTTGCATATTTTTATAACTCTTTAGGAACAGACGTTACTATTGTTGAATATTTAGATAGAATTGTACCTGTTGAAGATGATGAAGTTTCTAAACAATTAGAGCGTAGCTTTAAAAAAGGAGGTATAAACATTATGACTTCTGCCGAAGTAACTAGTGTAGATACTTCTGGTAAAGGAGTAAAAGCTACGGTTAAAACAAAAAAAGGAGAAGAAGTATTAGAAGCCGATATTGTATTATCTGCTGTTGGTATAAAATCGAATATAGAAAATATAGGTTTAGAAGACGTAGGTATTGTTGTAGATAGAGATAAAGTTTTAGTTAACGATTTCTACCAAACAAACATTCCTGGTTATTATGCTATTGGAGACATTACTCCTGGACAAGCTTTAGCACACGTTGCTTCTGCAGAAGCTATTTTATGTGTAGAAAAAATTGCGGGACAGCATGTAGAAGCTTTAGATTACGGGAACGTTCCTGGTTGTACTTATTGTACTCCAGAAATTGCTTCTGTAGGTTTAACCGAAAAACAAGCAAAAGAAAAAGGTATCGATATTAAAGTTGGTAAATTTCCATTCTCTGCTTCTGGTAAAGCAAGTGCTTCTGGAGCAAAAGATGGTTTTGTAAAAGTTATTTTTGATGCTAAATATGGCGAATGGTTAGGTTGCCATATGATTGGAGCTGGAGTTACAGATATGATTGCCGAAGCTGTTTTAGGTAGAAAGCTGGAAACAACTGGTCATGAAGTATTAAAAGCTATTCATCCACACCCAACCATGAGTGAAGCGGTTATGGAAGCTGTAGCTGCCGCTTATGATGAAGTGATACATCTTTAAGAAAAAAAAAGCAGAATAAAAAAAGACGATTTCATTATGAAATCGTCTTTTTTTTATTCTATAACCAACAAACCTACAAAAAACTCTGAATAGCAAGTTCATAACTCTGCAATCCAAAACCAAGAATAACTCCTTTCGCATTTGGAGAAACATATGAGGTATGTCTAAACTCTTCCCTTGAAAATGTATTAGAAATATGTACTTCTACTACTGGTGTTTTAATAGCATTAATAGCATCGCCAATTCCAACAGAAGTATGTGTATAAGCTGCTGCATTTAAAATAATTCCGTCGTAAGAAAACCCTACTTCTTGTAATTTATTAATCAGTTCTCCTTCTACATTAGATTGGTAATAATCTAGATCTGCTTGTGGGTACTTCCCTTTTATTTCCTCTAAAAATTCAGTAAAAGATAAACTTCCGTAAATTTCTGGTTCTCGAGTTCCTAATAAATTTAAATTAGGACCATTAATGATAATGAGTTTCTTCATAAAGTAAAAATACAAAAGTTATTGTATAAAAAAAGCCAAAGCAAGAACTTCGGCTTTTACAATATTATAATAATTACTGTTAAAACATATAACCAACAGAAAATTGAATTACTTTATTTTTAACATCATTACCTCCATCGTTAATATTGATTATTCCTAAGTTGTAACGTACAGAAAACAGGATACCGCTATCCATTTTGTAACCTGCTCCAAAATTAATTCCAAAATCTATATCCTTTATGTTATCAAGATCTATAGAATCGGAATCATTTTTCGCTTTTGCATTAACCAAATAACCAACTTGTGGTCCTGTTTCTACACTTAAACCTTCTATTACAAAATATTTAACCATAACGGGAACATTAATATAATCAAAGTTATATTTAAAGTTATCATCACCAATATCTTCCTTACCACCTTGCGAAGAATACAAAATCTCTGGTTGCACACCTAGCTTGTCATTAAACATAATTTCTGCAACACCTCCAACATGAAACCCTACTTTCATATCCGTATTATTACTATCTCCATCTATGGAAGCTAAATTAACACCTGCTTTAGCTCCAAAAGAAACCTCTTGCGCTTGTAAACCAAACGATAAACCAAATACAGCAATAGCTGCAATACATAATTTTCTCATAATTTATAAGTTTTAAAAATTGATTAGTCCAAACTAACACTTTTTTTTAACTTATCACCAAAAAAAACAACTGATTATCAAGTTGTTAGCAAACAATATAATGATATTGAATTAATACAATTGAATTAAATTAGAACAAAATCTAAATTCCTATTTTTGCAGCAATGAAATGGGAACAAGCACTTTTAGATTATAAAATGTATTTAAAGATAGAACGAGGTTTATCGCAAAACTCTATAGATAATTACGCTTTAGATGTACATAAACTAATTGGTTTTTTAGAAGAAAATAGCATTCAAGAATCCCCTTTAACAATTACTTCAGAAATTATTCAACAATTTATTTATGAAATTGCGAAACATGTTAATGCAAGATCGCAGTCTAGAATAATATCAGGCTTACGAAGTTTTTTTAATTACTTAGTTTTTGAAGATTACATGAAAACAAATCCACTAGAACTAATAGAATCTCCAAAAATTGGAAGAAAACTTCCAGACACATTATCGGAAAAAGATATCAATGCACTTATTAATGCTATAGATTTGAGCAAACCACAAGGAGAAAGAAATCGCGCCATTTTAGAAACTCTTTATAGTTGTGGATTACGTGTTAGCGAGCTTGTTGGTTTAAAAATTTCGGATTTATTTTTTGAAGAGGGCTTTATAAAAGTTACAGGTAAAGGAGACAAACAACGCTTTGTGCCTATTGTACCAGAAACACAGAAGATAATCAACATCTACAAGAATCAAGTAAGAGTTCACAGTCCTATTAAAGAAGAGTTTCAAGATGTTTTATTTTTAAACAGACGGGGAAAACAGCTTACAAGAGCTATGATTTTTACAATAATTAAACAATTAGCAGTAAAAATTGATTTAAATAAAAATATTTCACCACATACTTTTAGGCATTCTTTTGCAACCCACTTGTTAGAAAATGGAGCAGATTTAAGAGCAATACAGCTTATGCTTGGCCATGAAAGTATTACAACTACAGAAATATATATGCATGTAGACAAAAGTCATTTAAAGGAAGTTATGAATTCCTATCACCCTAGAAACTAGAGCTTTTAGCTCATAATTATTTGTTTTTAGTCGGTGTTTTGTTATATTTGAGTAGACTTATGTAAGTTGAAACTGACTTAAATAATTTAAAAATATCCCTAAAAACATTTTTAAATATAATATCTATGTCTGCTCTAAACCCAAGAATTATAAAAAACAACACTTTAAATGTGCTTAATGACACAAAGTGGAAACTCGCATTAGAATATACTAATATTGGTTTTTGGGAATTTGATGCAGATTTGAATAAAGTTTACTTTTCTAATGAATCCAAAAAGATAATAGGTACTCAAAACAAAACTTCCTTTGGTTCTAATATAAACGACTGGAATGAAAGAGTGCATCCAGATGATATAGAAAAATATTATCAAGACTTTCAAGACCATCTCAATGGATTAAAACCTATGTATGAAAATGAACATAGAGTAAAATGTCAAGACGGGAGTTACAAGTGGATTTTAGACAGAGGAAAAATAGTAGAATTCACTAAAGATGGTATTGCAAAACGTGTTATTGGTACACATACAGAAATAACCAATCAAAAAGTTGCTGAAAACAAAGTAATTGAAGCTTTAAGTATTGCAACAGAACAAAATAATAAGCTGAAGAATTTTGCACATATAGTTACCCATAACCTAAAACAACATGTAGCCAATTTTGAAAGCCTCCTTCAATTTCATGATGAAGCCGAAACTTGCGAAGAAAAAGAGAGCTTAATGAATCATTTAAAAACACTTTCCTCCTCTTTAACTAAAACAATACATAATCTAAACCAAGTCGTTTCTGTACAAACAAATAAGAATAAAAAAATAGAAAGAATATACGTTGCTAAAGAAATTAATAATGTTTTAAAAACACTCGATTTTGTTATTAAAGAAAGTAAGGCTACAATTAATAATAATGTAAATGAAAGGTATTTTATCTATTATAATATATCCTATTTTGAAAGTGTAATTCAAAATCTATTAACTAACGCTATTAAATATAAACACAAAGATAGAAACCCTGTAATTAATATAGATTCTATTTTTAAAAAGGACGCTATTGATTTAATTGTCACCGATAATGGTATCGGAATTGATTTAAATAAATTTGGAAATGATATTTTTGGTTTATACAAAACGTTTCACAAGAATGAAGATGCCGAAGGAGTTGGCTTATATCTAATTAAAAACCAAATTGAATCCTTTGGTGGAAAAATTTCTGTAGCAAGTACTGTGAATACAGGAACCGCTTTCACCATTACAGTAACTAATAAATAAACTATTTTCTTCTCTCTCTATTTATGTTATTACTCTTTATTCTAAAGGTTTAAAATAATTACCACCTCAAATACACGTACTTAAACGGAAAAAATTGTATTTAATCGTGTTTTAAAGGTTTTTACACTTTTTAGAAACTAGAATAAACCCTACGAGTATATTTTTGTTTTACCAAAGCTAATTAAAGACCTCTAATGGAAAACAATAATAATTCGAATACTACAGTTTCCAACCCCAACGAAAAAAGTACAAAACTAAATATTAAAGAACAAGTTTTAAGGTTTGCCCTAGAAAATTCTAATATTGGCGCTTGGGATTATGATGCTAGTACACAAAAAGTTATATACTCTAAAGAATCTAAAAACATTTTAGGTTTTAAAGATCATGAAATTGGATCATCTGCTGAAGAATGGAATAATCGTGTTCACCCAGAAGACAAAGCGCATTATTTTAAAGAATTTAACGACCATCTTAATGGGATAAACCCTTTTTACGAAAGTGAACATAGAATACAATGCAAAAATGGTACATATAAATGGATACTAGATAAAGGCAGAATAGTTTCGGTAGGAGAAAATGGTAAACCTAAAAGAGTAATAGGCACACATACTGATATAACAAAAATAAAACTTGCAGAAAAGAAAACAAAAGAGGCATTAAACTTAGCTACTGAATTAAATAATAAATTAAGAAATTTTGCGCACATAGTTACACATAATTTAAAACAACATGCAGGTAATTTTGAAAATTTAATTGAGTTTTATAACGAAGCGGAAACAGTTAACGAAAAAGATGAATTAGTAAAGCATATTGAAACTACTTCTAATTCTTTAACAAAAACGATTAAAAATTTAAACCAAGTTGTATCAGTACAAACAAATAAAAACAAAAGGGTAGAAAAAATATTTATCGCTCAAGAAATTAATAATATTCTAAATAACCTTGAATTTGTTGTTTTAAATAACAATGCCATAATAAACAATAATGTTCCTGAAAATATATATATAAACTATAATCCTATTTATTTTGAAAGCATTGTACAAAACATGTTAACGAATGCAATAAAATATAAACATCCTGAAAGAGATCCTGTAGTAAATATAGATTTAAATATATTAGAAAAAAGGATGGAGTTATTAATATCGGATAATGGAATAGGTATAGACTTAGAAAAATACGGTAATACTATTTTTGGTTTATATAAAACGTTTCATAATAATGAAGATTCTGAAGGTGTAGGTTTATATCTAATAAAAAATCAAATTGAATCCTTTGGCGGCAAAATTACTATAGCCAGTAAAATAAATACAGGTACTACTTTTACGGTTACTTTAACTAATTAAGTTAAAGTATAATTCTTCAAAAACGCACTATGATAAGGTTACCTGCTAATTTTCCCTTGCAACAAAAATACAATGAAAGTAACAAGCTCGTGCTAAAACTTTACTTGCAAAAATTATTTGTTTAACCGCAAATTAACCATGAACTATTATAGTTTAGAGCAATCTGAATAAAAAAAACATGTATTTAGACGCTTTTATTTGCTTTTAATCGTATATTCGCAAGAATTACCGATTAAATGTTATGATGAAAGTCAATAACTTATTTTTGGAGTCCCAAATTATTATTTCTACTAAATGAAAACTACTTTAACTTCAAATCAAGATATTTCAAATATTGTTGATTACGATTCAAAATTAATATTAGAAGAATTCGTTTCTAAATTTGCTTTAGAAAACTCTAATATTGGTGTATGGGATTTTAATGTAATTAATAAAACAGTTAACTACTCTAAAGAAGCTAAACAAATACTTGATCTTAAAAACACAGACCATAATGCCGAAACTTATAATTGGCAAGAAAAAGTACATCCGGATGATTTGGATAATGTAATTGAAAATTTACTAAATCATTTAAACTACAAAACACCTAATTATATAAGCGAACATAGAATACTTATTAGTAATGGTAGTTACAAATGGATAAAAGATATTGGTAAAGTTGTAAAACGTGATGAAAATGGAAATCACACCCGTATGATTGGTACAACAATAGATATTAGTGAAAGAAAAAAACAAGAAGCTAAATTAATAGAAAAGAATAATATTATTAAAGATCAAAATACAAAACTTAAAAATTTTGCTCTAATTGTTTCACATAATTTAAAATCACATACTGCAAATTTTGAAAGCCTTTTAAGTTTTCATGATGAAACAGAAGATGAAGATGAAAAAAAGGATATTATTAATCATTTAAAAACGGTTAATAACTCACTATCTAAAACAATTTCAAATTTAAACAAGATTGTTAATGTAAGTAACTCTAAAAATAAAAGCTTACAAACAATAAATTTAAATAACATTGTAAAGAACACTTTAGAGCTTTTAGCAGTAAAAATTATTAGCTCTAATACTATTATTAACAATCAAATTGATAGTGATTTGTACCTAGAATTTAATTTGTCCTATCTTGAAAGTATTATTCAAAATTTACTCACTAATGCAATTAAATACAAGCATCCAGAGAGAAATCCGATAATAAATATAAGTTCAGAAAAAACTAACGAACATATAATTATTACTTTTTCAGATAATGGTTTAGGAATAGATTTAGATAAATTTGGAGATGCTATTTTTGGACTGTATAGAACATTCCATAAAAACGCAAATTCCGAAGGTGTTGGTCTTTATCTTATAAAAAGTCAAATTGAAGCTTTTAATGGCACTATAGATGTTACTAGCACAGTAAATGTTGGAACTACTTTTAATATTAAGTTACCAAACAAAAAAGTCTAACTAAATAGTTAGACTTTTTTATATAAATATTTATTATTACTTACTTCGCTATATTTACTGCTCTAGTTTCACGTATTACTGTCACTTTTACTTGACCAGGATAAGTCATATCTGTTTGTATTTTTTGCGAAATATTAAACGATAAATCCGCTGCATTTTGGTCAGAGACTTTTTCGCTTTCTACAATGACTCTTAGCTCACGTCCAGCTTGAATAGCATAAGCTTTCTTTACCCCTTGAAAACCAAAAGCAATATCTTCTAAATCTTTTAAACGTTGTATATAACTATCTAATACTTGACGTCTTGCACCAGGTCTAGCTCCAGAAATAGCATCACATACTTGTATAATTGGCGATAATAAAGAAGTCATTTCTATTTCATCATGGTGTGCACCAATAGCATTACAAACATCTCCTTTTTCACCAAACTTTTCTGCCCATTGCATACCAAGAATTGCGTGAGGTGTTTCCATATCTGCTTCTGCATCAGGAACTTTACCTATATCATGTAATAAACCAGCACGTTTCGCTAATTTAGGGTTTAAACCAAGTTCTGCTGCCATCACACCACAAAGTTTAGCAACTTCACGCGAATGCTGTAGTAAATTTTGTCCATAAGAAGATCGGTATTTCATTCTACCTACCATTTTTATTAACTCAGGATGCAAGTTATGAATACCTAAATCGATAACAGTACGTTTACCAACTTCAATAATTTCTTGCTCTATTTGTTTTTGCGTTTTCTTAACTACTTCTTCAATTCTAGCAGGATGTATACGCCCATCGGTTACTAGTTTATGTAAAGATAATCGTGCAACTTCACGTCTTACCGAATCGAAACAAGATAAAATAATTGCTTCTGGAGTATCATCTACAATAATCTCTACTCCTGTTGCAGCTTCAATAGCTCTAATATTTCTTCCTTCTCTACCAATAATACGCCCTTTAACATCATCAGATTCAATATTAAATACAGAAACACAGTTATCTACTGCTTCTTCTGTACCAATACGTTGTATGGTATTTATTATCACTTTTTTAGCTTCTTGCTGTGCCGTCATTTTTGCTTCTTCCAGCGTACTTTGCACAAATGCCATAGCATCATTTTTAGCCTCTCCTTTTAAAGATTCCACAAGTTGTTCTTTTGCTTCTTCGGCAGAAAGACTAGATATAACTTCTAATTGTTGTATTTGACTCTTATGTAACCTATCTACTTCTTCTTGCTTTTTCTCAATAATATCCAACCTATGGTTGTAGTCTTTTATTTTAGCTTCAACTTGCGTATTTACTTTTTTACTTTTAGAAAGTTCGTTAGAAATTTGTGACTCTTTATCACGAATACGTTTTTCTGTTTCTGCCATTTTCTTATCGCGAGATAAGATAACTTTTTCATGTTCCGATTTTAATTCAATAAACTTTTCTTTTGCTTGAAGAATTTTATCTTTTTTTATAGACTCTCCTTCAATATTTGCTTCTTTAAGAATAGAAGTTGCAGATTTTTTTGCTTCTTTAATTAGTTTTGATGCATTACTTTTTTCTAATGCTTTAGCTATAATGTATCCTATAATTACACCTACTACAATGCCTATTATTGCTAATACAATTGGGTTTTCCATGTTTAGTTAATTAGTTTTAATGTATAAAAAAGCCTACATTAATTTATGGTTTTGTATAAACTCCTTAAAAACAAGTTTAGGGCTAACAAGCTGATCAAGTATCTACTCAAGGTAGCTCGCTTTTACAACTTCAACTCACCCTTTTTAAAGAATTAACGTTGAGTTTATCAAAAAAAATAACTAATGCAGGCAGTAACCTTTATTTTATTTAAAGAACGAATTATAAATTTAAATGCTCCTGTAACAAATCATTCAAAGCACTAAGCTTATCTTGTACATGTTCGTTAACATTTTCTTTATCTATAGTTTTTTGTTCTGTTTGTGATGCAAATTGTAAAGCACACATGGCTAATACATCTTGTTTATCTCTAACAGAATAACTTTGCTCAAATTGTGTAATCATAGCTTCAATATTTTTGGCTGCTTTACGTAAACCTTCTTCCTGACTTGGATTAATGGTTAAAGGATATACTCGATTTGCTATAGATAGCTTTATTTTAAGCTGTTCTGCCATTTAACTATGTGCATTATTCAGAAAGTTGAGCGATACAATGATCTATCTCTCTAATTAATGTATTTATTTTAAGCTTAGTTTCTCTTTTATTATTATCACTGCCAAGCAAAGAATTTGCCATTTTGAGTGCTTCATATTTTTCTTGCCAAACAACAATGTGTTGTTTCTCCTTTAAAAGCTCTTGATTGGATGCTTGTAAATCTTTCTCTAGTTTAATATTAGCTTGTTTTAAAACTTCTAGTTTATGTAATACTTTGCTAATTTTATTCTCTAAAGCATCTACAATATCTTCAATATGACTCATTTACAAATTCAATACTTATCTCACAAAGTTAACATACCTAACGCAAATTAGCAATTGTTTTTTATAATAAAATTAAAAAACATTCAAATGTGCTAGATATCAATACAATGCAGTAGTATTTGTAAATATTCTTCCATAATAAAAAAAAATAATTATATTTATAGAAAATATTCTACATATGTTTTTTTTGAATATTTTATAACTTTTTGGTTATGCTCATTTCAATTTAATACTTTAGCAACACAAATTATTTTATGAAAATTCTATTTATTTTAATGCTCTTTTATACTTCGCTTTGCAATGCACAAAGTATATATCCTACAGATTATTTTAGGTCTCCTTTAGACATCACACTAATTGCCGCTGGTACTTTTGGAGAGTTACGATCTAATCATTTTCATTCTGGAATGGATTTAAAAACACAACAACGTCAAGGTTTACATGTTTATGGCGCTGCAGATGGATATATTAGTAGAATTAAAGTTTCGCATTTTGGATATGGTAAAGCTTTATATGTAACACACCCAAATGGATACACTACGGTTTATGGTCATTTACAAAGTTTTTCTAAAGAAATTGAAGCATATGTAAAAAAACGGCAATATGAAGAGGAATCGTTTGAAATTCAATTATTTCCTAATCCCGAAGAATTAAAAATAAATAAAGGAGAAATTATCGCTTATTCTGGAAATACCGGTAGTTCTGGCGGTCCTCATTTACACTACGAAATAAGAGATAACCAAGAAAGACCTATAAATCCATTACTTTTCGGCTTAGATATTAAAGATAGTACAAAACCAATTATCACAGAAGTATACGCATATGCCATTGGAGAAAATGCACATATAA
This sequence comes from Oceanihabitans sp. 2_MG-2023, assembly GCF_030547245.1. Classification (GTDB taxonomy): domain Bacteria; phylum Bacteroidota; class Bacteroidia; order Flavobacteriales; family Flavobacteriaceae; genus Oceanihabitans. Next base: position 431,434 of record NZ_JAUOQT010000004.1, on the reverse strand, counting down.
ACAAATCAAAGAAAAAGCAAAAACTCCGTTTAATAGATAATAAAAACGGCACATATTCTGTAGAAAACATAGAAGCTTATGGCAAAATTGGCTTTGCTATTGCTACTATAGATAGACAAGATTTAGCTGCCAATAAAAATGGTGTTTACAACATACAAGCTAGATACAATGGTGATTTATGCTTTGAATTAGATTTTAAACGATTTTCATTTAACGAAACTAAACATTTAAACAGATTAATAGATTACGACCTTTATAAAACGAAAAAACAAAGGCTTCAAAAGTTATTCATAGAAGAAAACAATCCATTGAGTATGTACAATAACAGCTCTAATGATGGTTATGTTGAAGTAGAAGACAACACATCATCTGTTTATAAAGTGCGTGTTAAAGATATTGAAGATAACGACGCTTGGCTGCAAATTAATATTAAAGGTGTAAAATCTAATGATATAGAACCTTTGGAAGATACCACTACTCCATTTTATATATATGCAAACCAGGATGAAAATTTAAACGAAGGTCGCGTTCATGTAAATATTTCTAAAAACACTTTTTATGATGATTTTTTTATCGATTTTAAAGTGGAAAAAGATACATTAACACTTCATAAAAACACAATCCCTGCAAAAAAGAATTTCGACATTAGTTATGATTTAAGTGGTTATACAACCGAAGATGCTAGCAAATTATATATTGCCAGATTAGTAGGTTGGAATGATTATCCGCTATATTCCACTACAAAAAGAAAAGGAAATATACTAACCACTAGTACAAAAACCTTAGGGAAATATGCATTAGCAACAGATACTATTGCTCCTACTATTAAACCAAAAAACTTTTCTAAAGGAAAATGGTTAAGCAAATACAGGTTTTTAAAAATTAAAATTGAAGATCAAGGCTCTGGAATATCCAATTATAGAGCCACTATTAATGGAAAATGGATTTTAACTGAGTACGATTATAAAACAAAAACATTAACTTACGACTTTAATGATGGGGTTTCCACAGAGACTAAAAATAATTTAAAGCTAATTGTTACGGATAATGTTGGAAATAATTCTACATTTGAAACTATGTTTTACCGAAAATAAAAACGAACTATCTTGAATACTAAATTTCGATTCCTAACTTCATTCTTTATTCTTTTACCTTTTTTCATGTTCGCACAAACAGGAACATTAAGAGGTGTTATTCTTGACGAATTTAACAAGCCAGTAGATAATGTAAATATTAAAACGGAAGATTCTGGAACCACTACCAATGCAAATGGTTTTTTTATTATAAAAATACCTGCAAACCAAGACATAACAGTAACCTTTACTCATATTTCATTAAAAAAAATAACTGCTACTTTTAATCTAAAAAATGGCGAAGAGTTAGAGTTTAATCCAGTAATGCAAACCAATATTGAGCAAATTGCAACAGTTGTTATTTCTAGTAGAAAAAGGAAAGATGTTCAAGGTGTTCTTACTTTAAAACCAGCAACTATTAGAAAAATTCCTGGTGCAAATGCAGGTGTAGAAAACTTATTAAAAACACTTCCCGGTGTAAATAGTAACAATGAATTAAGTACGCAATATTCTGTTCGTGGTGGTAATTACGATGAAAACTTAGTATATGTAAATGGCATTGAAGTTTACAGACCATTTTTAATTCGTTCTGGCCAACAGGAAGGTTTAAGTTTTGTAAATACCGATTTAGTTCAAAATGTAGACTTTTCAGCTGGAGGATTTCAAGCCAAATATGGAGATAAACTTTCTTCTGTTTTAGATATTACTTATAGAAAACCTACAGATTTTGGAATTGCTGCAGATTTAAGCCTACTTGGAGGAAGCCTAGCTATTGAAGCCGTAAGTAATGACAATAAACTAACTGGAATTGTTGGTGTACGTTATAGAGATAACAGCTTGTTGGTAAATGCAAAAGAAACAGAAACCAATTACGACCCAAAATTTTTAGACGTACAATCGTTTGTAACATATAATTTTACCGATAAGTTTAGCCTGAGCTTTTTAGGAAACGCTTCTCTAAACAAATACAATTACGAGCCACAAACAAGACAAACCAATTTTGGTACACTTACAGATCCTATTGCATTACTTGTTTTTTATGAAGGACAAGAAAAAGATGCTTACCAAACCCTTTTTGGTGCATTACAAGGTACTTATAAAGTTAATGACGATTTAAATTTAAGTTTAGTAGCTTCTACATATCACACCACAGAAGAGGAATATTTCGACATTTTAGCGCAATATAGACTTGGTGAAGTAAATACCAATATTGGTGACGAAGATTTAGGAGAAGTTGAATTTAGCGAAGGTATTGGAGGACAATTAAATCATGGTAGAAATGATTTAGATGCACTTATTACAACAATAGAACATAAAGGAGACTATGAAATAAATGAAAACAACTTCGAGTGGTCTGTTAAATATACCAACGAAGATATTAGGGATCGATTAGTAGAATGGGAAGTTATTGATTCAGCAGGATTTACAATCAACCCTCCTAGCCTAGATGATTTTAACACACAACCTTACCAACCAAACGAAGGTCCTATTACTGCATACCAAAACGTTAGAGCAACCAACAATACATCTATAGATAGAATTCAAGCCTACCTACAATGGAGCAGACGGTTTGATGTTGGAGATAGTAAACTTTGGGTAAATGCAGGAGCAAGAATGCATAATTGGAATGTAGAAGGTGACGGAATTGAAAGTAGTTCACAAACCGTTTTTAGTCCAAGAGCTCAAGTAGCAATTAAACCTAATTGGAAAAAAGATATGCTTTTTCGATTTGGAACTGGTTTATACTACCAACCTCCTTTTTACAGAGAATTACGTGACCAAAACGGAGAGGTACAACCTAATGTAAAAGCGCAACAATCTATACATTTTGTTCTAGGAAATGATTATAGTTTTGAAATGTGGGATAGACCTTTTAAACTAACTACTGAAGCTTATTACAAAAAAATAAATGATGTAAATCCGTACACTGTTGAAAACGTAAGAATTCGTTATAGAGCAAATAATTCTGCCGAAGCATATGCCTATGGTTTAGATTTAAGATTAAATGGAGAATTTGTTCCTGGTACAGAATCTTGGTTTAGTTTTGGGTATCTTAAAACCGAAGAAAACATAGATGATCGAGGGTATATTGCAAGACCAACAGACCAACGTTTAAAATTTGCTGCACTGTTTCAAGACTACGTGCCAACCATGCCTAACTTAAAAATGTATTTAAACTTAGTTTATAATACGGGACTTCCTGGAGGTTCCCCAAGTTATGCAGATCCTTATGTGTATCAAAACCGTTTACCAGATTATAAACGTGCCGATTTAGGTATCCAATATGTAATTGTAGACGATAAAAAACAATTTAATTCTGGTTGGCGTAAACCATTTAAAGAACTTACTTTAGGTTTAGAAATTTTTAATGTTTTCGATGTGCAAAACTCAATTACCAATACTTGGGTTAGAGACGTATATAGCAAACGCCAGTATGCAATACCAAACTACTTAACGCCTAGAGTTTTTAATGTAAGAACAACAATGAAGTTTTAACATTTCTTTTTATTGTTGCTTTTTACAACTTAGCTAAATTTGCACTTATGAAACAAATGTTTAGAAATATAATGGCATTAAGCCTGCTACTTGCTTATAGTTTAAGCATGAGTATTTCTATGCAAAATCTAATTATCGATGTTGTTTCAGATAGCAGTAAACAGCAAGATGTTGCTTATCATACTTCCGATTCTAAAACACCAGAGTTAGCTGCTTTTCCGAGCTTAGAACCACTTGCAGATTTAGCAAATGATACCAATTTTAGTTTTAAAACGGAAAAGTTAAAATCGAAGTTTATACTTTTCAAATACGTTGAAAACTATACCGTAACTAAAAACAATCAATATCTTTTCCGAAGTGTTCATATTCAACCTGGATTAGATAAGGACGCACTACTCTATCCTTTTCACCGTTTTACATAAAATTATTTTTTATTTATTCGAACAGCAAGTGCATAAAACTGCATTCGTTGTTACACTATATTACTCTTGGTTTTTATCCAAGAAAAATTACTTATAATCAAATAAAAAAATAAAATTATGGAATCTACAAGCACCATTATTGGAGTTATAATAACACTTATCATATTATTACCTATTATAGGTATTCAAAGATCACAAACGAGTAAAAAGAAAAAATCAAAAAAGCGATTTATAGATGAAGCTATAAAAAACAATTTAAATATTATAGAACCAGATTTTTGGGGAACATACTATGCTATTGCTATAGATGAAAGTAAAAACAAATTAATATATTCTAAAATAATTAATGAAGTATACAACACCAAAATCTTGGATTTAAATACAATTAATTCTTGCGAAATTATTAGAACCAATAGAACTTTTAAAAATAATAAGGTTTTTAAAACAGAAACCGATAAAATAGACTTAGTTATTAGTTTTACTACAAACAAGGATATAGAAATCTTAGAATTTTATAATGTAGATGTAAATCTTGAAATGACAAATGAAATTGCTCTTTTAGAAAAATGGGAAACTAAAATTAAAAGTAAAGCACATAAAAACGAACAGGCCGCATAAACCGGAATCAAATGGAATAAAAAACCTTCAGAAAAAATCTGAAGGTTTTTTTTATATTTAATAACATAACTGCGGTTTAAACAAACTCCTTCAATACACCAACAGCATAGTCGATCTCTTCTTTGGTATTGTATTTACAAAATGAAAAACGAATAGAAGGTTTTAGCATATCTTCTTCATCTAAAATTTGCGCCAAAACATGAGAGCCTTTTCCGCTTCCACTCTGGCAAGCAGACCCTTTAGAACATGCAATTCCTTTTAAATCTAATTGAAACTGTAATGTCAATGCCTTTTCTGGACTCATTGGCAAACACACATTAATTAATGTATAAGTACTTTTTACTTGGTCTTCGCAGTTTCCATTATACTTAACTTCTGGAATCTCTTTTTTAAGAATAGCTTTAAAATAATCTTTTAAATCTTGTACATAAGCACGTTCTTCTTCTAAATTCTCATAAGCTAATTTAAAAGCGGTTTCTAACCCCTTTATCGCATGTACAGGTTCTGTTCCTGCTCTATAACCACGTTCTTGGGATCCTCCAAAAATAAGTGGTTTAAAATTACTATTCTTTCGTATGTATGCAAAACCAATACCTTTTGGCCCATGAAATTTATGTGCTGCAGCAGTCATAAAATCAATAGGGATTTCTTCAACATTCCACTCATAATGACCAATAGATTGTACCGTATCACTATGAAAAAGCGCATTATTAGTCTTACACAAATTTGCTACTTTATCTATGTCTAAAATATTACCAATTTCATTATTTATATGCATTAAACTAACTAGTTTTCGTTCATCGTTAGCAGCTAGCAATCGTTCTAAATCTTCATAATCTGGTGTACCACAATGTTGTAGCTTTACATACTCTACAGTAACATTATATTCGTTCCTTAATTCTTCTACAGTATGCAAAACGGCATGATGTTCTATTGGAGAAGTAATTATAGTTGTTACATTTCCATCTCTAACCGCACAACGTAAAATCATATTATCTGCTTCAGTACCACCAGAAGTAAAAATAATTTCTTGCGGTAATGCATGTAATTGCTTTGCAATGGTTTTTCTAGCTGTTTCAATAATAGATTTTGAAGCACGACCAAATGCATGTGTTGAAGAAGGGTTACCATAATGTACAGCAAGAACATCTTGCATATCTTTTATTACTTCATCACGTACTTGTGTGGTTGCAGCACTATCAAAATAAACAGTTTTCATAAATAAAATTGTGTGTTAGAAACAACAAAAATAGTGCAATTAAAATTATTTGCAAGAAGCATCGTTATAAGTTTAACAATTATATTATTTTTGATTAAAATTACAATACTATGAAAAAATTACTTTTTGGTTTTCTATCTGCTTTTTTGCTTATTTCTTGTAATGATGGAGATATAATTACCGAAGAACTTGATTTTGAAGATACCTTTTTAGCTTGTGGTGAATTAGTATTTTATAAAATTAAAGAAGATCCAGCAGAATCCCTTTCTTTACAAATAACATCGGAAGAGTTATCTCTTGCAGATTTGTTAATCCAAACAGATGGTGTTTTAGAAACTACAGAAGAAGAATTCTCCATTAATGGAACTACTAATACTTTTAATTACAGAAGATATAATACTACACCAACAGATTTCTTTTGTAACGATGTACCTTCCTCTGATATAACAATTACACATGACGAAGAAAGTACAACCGGTACAGCAACAGTTTATATTGCTTTAATTGAAGATGATAATGATGGTATTGAAGCCGATTTAGAAGATATTAATGGTAATGGAGACTTAACAGATGATGATACCGATGGTGATGGGTTACCAAATTACTTAGATGAAGATGATGATGGTGATAATGTATTAACACGCTTAGAAATAGATACAGAGGATGAGGATGGAGATGACGATCCCACAACAAATGCATTAGACACAGATATTGATGGCATTCCAGATTACTTAGATACAGATGACGATAATGATGGTGTAGCTACTATTGATGAAGAAAACGATAGTCAAGACGAAGATCCGAGTAACGATTTTACATCGACCAATCCTGCGATTACAGTTGCCGATTTTTTAAACGCTGAAGTTGCAAATACGGTTCTTGCAACTGCTTATAAAGACCATGATATCCAACAAACATTTGAAGTAACCGTAGAAATAACAAGCTTAGAACTGCCTTCTAATGTGACTTTTGATTATTTAGATTTTGGAACTCTAGAAGATGATAGTTTAATTGATGAACGAACAGTAGAAATTCCTTTTTAAGATTTCGCATTTTGGTAAATGTATACCTCCGTTGCTCCTAATCCATATTTTTGGTAATTAGCTTCATAGTATTTCACATTATATCTACCAAAAAGGTATTCTAGTTCCATTTTTAAAACACCTTCTCCTACTCCATGAATAAAAACCATTTTTTGCATACGTTTATGTATAGCAAATTCTAACTGACGTCTCGCTGTGTCTAATTGCAAATTTAACATGTCATGGTTAGACATGCCTCTAGAAGATTTTGTTAAATGATGAATATGTAAATCTACTTCAAAAGTAGGTTCGTAACGTTCTTTAGACTTTCTTATAATGGGCTTTCGTTTTTTACTTTCTTTTTCTGTAACTACCGATTGGAGAGAAGCTTCACTAAAAACATTTGCTTTAAATGCGGAAGTATCCTCTATTTTAACCAACTCTTTTTTATTAAAATCTAATGGGAAACCATCTTCCGTTAAAACGGTAACACTTTCTCCTAAAATTGCTGTTATTTTTCCAGAGAGATTATCGTCTAAAACCATAACAGAATCTCCAACATTAAATATTTTCATTTTCTTCCTCCTTTTTTTTATTTGGAATAGTTCTAGAAATTCTAAACAAACCAAACATTAAAACAACAATCCCCACAACTAAAATTAGTGTGTTTTGTTTTGATTCCGCACTAGCATAAATTGCTACAATACAACCTATTACCACTAACAGATAATCGTATTTTTTTGTCATACCTCATTTACTTTTAACAACATTATCCCCACATTTTTACATTACATCGAAAATACTGATTATAAATTAATTAAGTATAACTTTTTTTATAGTTTTAAAATTAAAACCTAATAAAACGCTATTTATATGGAAAAGATTACAAAACTTTTAAACTCCCAATTTCTACTGTTTTTTATTATATTTACAACTACTGCTTCTGCTCAAATAGGTATTGGTACAACTACACCTAGTTTAATGCTTGATGTGGAAACTAATGCTTTAGCAGATGGTATTCAAATAAACAATACTCGTGGAAATGGAGATCCCATATTACAATATCAAGTAAATGGAAATTCACAAATTACTATGGGTATTGATGATAATGATGATGATAAATTTAAAATTGGTACAACCGGAATTACAGCTAATACTAGATTAACAATTCAAACTAATGGCTATATTGGTGTTGGTTTGACTGCTCCTGCATATCATTTTCATTTGGTTAACAATAGAAATAATTACTTAGCTTATTTCGAAAACACAAACACAAATGGTTCAAGTTTAGCAGGCTATGTAAATGGTACATATAATGCTTTAGGTGGAATAACAAATAATAATAATGGATTAGGTATTTATGGTGTTCATCTTCCTGCTACTGGCTCTGGAACTTCCATTTGGGGAACTTCAAATAGTTCGGATGCTATTGGTGTTTATGGTACTATTCCAACAACTGGTTCATGGCTTGGTTTTGGCGGATTATTTACTGGAGCATTAGGATATGCAAATGGCCTTTATAATTTATCTGATGAAAGAGTAAAATCTAATATTGTAACTATTGATAATGCTATTAACAAACTTAAACAAATTCGTGGTGTTTCTTACACATATAATTTAGATGAATATAATTATTTAGCTAAAGGAGATACAAGAACTTATTTAGGTTTTTTGGCACAAAATATTAAAGAAACTTTTCCTGAAGCTGTTGCAGAAAAAAATCTAATTGTTGACGGTCCTGATAAAGTATCATCAACAATTAATAATTCTGAATTTAAAAGAGAAGTCTTTAATGTAGTAGACTATACTTCATTAATTCCTGTAACTGTTGAAGCTATTAAAGAACAACAAGAAATCATTGAAAATCAAAACAATAAAATCGATACTCTTGAAGACAAAATTACCGTGTTAGAAAATAAATTAAATGAATTGATTGATAATCAAAATTAATATATTTGTTATTTATACCTATCCGCAATTAAATAATCCGTTAAAATTAAAATTTTATGAAATATTCCCTCTCTATATTATTGCTAACCATATCTAGCATAACATTTGCTCAATCTGATTTATTTGTCAGTAATGGTAGTTATGTCTATGTAGATGGTACTGCATTTACAAGTGGACCAAATGTTGCTCCATTATATGTAACAGACGATGTTAATTTAGATACAAATGGTCATGTATATTTACGTAATGATGCACAATTATTACAGAGTAATGCTACTCTAGCTAGTACGAATACTGGTACAGGACAACTTAGTGTATACCAAACAGGTAATTCTAATACTTATATGTATAATTACTGGGCTTCTCCTGTTGGTCAAAATAGTGGAGTAACTGGTAATTCTGCTTTAATGCCATCCAATAATATGTATCGCGAAACTGGTGCACCTATAACAAGTACTCCTTATGGATTTGTAGCTGGTTATGATGGTACTACAACTCAAATAGCAAGCTATTGGCTTTATACATTTATTGGATTGCCATCTACAACTAATGCTTATGAGGATTGGATTGGTCTTGGTGGTGGTTCTTTACCTGTTGGTGGAGACCCAAATGGTACATTAGCTTCAGGTTATGGTTTTTCTATGAAAGGGAATGCTACTGGAGCAATGCAATACGATTTTAGAGGAAGACCTAACAATGGAGATATCACAGTAACATTACACCCAAATAGAGAAACTCTAGTTGGCAATCCTTATCCTTCTGCTATAGATGCTCTAGAGTTTATTCATGACACAAATACGCAAGCTAATACCACTGGTGTTCTAAAATATTGGGAACAAGCTCCTGGTGCTACTTCACATGTATTATCGAACTATGTTGGAGGTTATGCATTATATACCATTTCTGCAGGAGGTGTAGACTCTTTTACTCCTGCTGTTTTTAGAATGTATTTATTAAATGGCAATGTTGCTGGTGGACCATCTCCAGGAACTGGATCTAAAACAGGAAGAAGATATATACCTATTGGACAAGGGTTTATGATGGAGGGAACCGCAAGTGCAACTAACATTTCTTTTTCTAACTCGCATAGAGTATTTTATAAACAATCTAGTCCTAATAGTGAATTTTTTAGAACATCAAATTCAAGTTCAGATACAAATAGTGAAACACTACCCCAATCTAGATACAACGAAGATGGTAACAATATCGTTCCTGCAGATTTTAAACGCTTTAGAATAAATGTTGGATTTGATAATAATGGAAACGACTCCTACACTAGACAACTATTACTAAATTTTCATGCAACTGCTACAGATGGTTTTGACTATGGTCTAGAAGCACAAATAGCGGAACAAGTTTCATCGGATGCAAATTGGGTTTTAGATGGAACTCCATATGCTATTCAAGCTTTTAATTATGACCAAACATTGAAAATACCACTAATTGTAAATATTAACAACCAACAATTAGTAAGATTTGGTATTTATGATGTTCAAAATTTTAATGAAGAGCAACCTATATACATTCACGATAAAATCAATGATTCCTATATTAATTTACAAGATCAAGCCTATGAAATAACACTCGAAACCGGAAATTACACCGATCGCTTTGAAATTGTATTTCAATCGCAGTCTTTATCTACAGAAGAATTTAATGAGGAGGACTTCTTGGTTATGCAAAACAATAATACAGCGCAATTAATTGTTTTAAACCCAAAACAATTAGAAGTACAATCAATATCTTTATTTGATGTCTCTGGAAAAAGAATTTTTAATGAAGTAAATTTATCTACTCAAGATAGCTACCAATTTTCTACTCAAGGTTTAAGTGATGGTGTTTATATAACTAAAGTAACTTTTACAAACCAAAGCACTAGTAGTAAGAAAGTAGTTATTTCACAAAAAAATTAAACAACACCAATTTATAATCTAAAAAGCCAATTGTATACAATTGGCTTTTTAATACATTTGCATTATATAAAACAAACAAATTTATGTCTTCATTTGAAGATTACATGCTTCCTTGTTTAAACAAAAAACTATTTGGTATAGACTGCCCAGGTTGTGGTATGCAACGCTCTGTTGCACTAATAGTTCAGGGAGATTTTACTGCTGCATTTAATATGTATCCTGCAATTTTTACCATTATTTTAATGCTAATTTTATTAGTATTACACATTAAGTTTAAAATAAAAAACGGACATAAATACTTAATGCTTTTATTTATTATAAATATTCTAATTATCTTTATTAACTATATCAACAAATTTATTTAAACTAACTATGGAAAAACAAACATTACCAAACTCGACACTTATTTTAGTATTTGGAATATTATCTATTTTAACCTGCTGGTGCTATGGAATTATTGGATTAGTATTAGGAATCGTTGCAATAGTACTATCCAGCAAAGCAACTGCTTTATACAAGGAAGCTCCTGAAAATTACTTAGGATATGGAAATGTAAAAGCTGGTAAAATAATGGCAATAATTGGCATTATATTATGTATTGCTACTATAATTTTTATGATTTGGGCAGTAATGTTTATTGGTTGGGATGCTATGCAAAACCCAGAACTTATGCAACAAAGAATGGAAGAGTTACAACAAACAAACCAATAATATATATTATTTTGAAATAAAAAAAGCGACCAATTGGTCGCTTTTTTTATTACTTATATTTCACTTCTATATTAGTTTTCAAATTGCTTTAAAGTTTTTATAATAATAGCAACACAATCTAATAATTGCGCTTCGGTCATAACTAAAGGTGGAGCAAATCTAATAATGTTTCCATGTGTAGGTTTTGCTAATAACCCATTATCACGTAAAGCTATACATATATTCCAAGCTGTTTCACTTTCTTCATCATCATTAATTAAAATAGCATTTAACAAACCTTTACCTCTTACACCATTAACAATATTAGATGTTTCTATAAATTTAGAAAGTTCTGTTCTAAATAATTTTCCTAAAGCTTGTGCATTATCGGCTAGGTTCTCGTCTTTAATCACTTGTAAAGCAGCCATACCAACTGCAGCAGCTACAGGATTACCGCCAAATGTGCTTCCATGATTTCCTGGTTTAATAACATTCATAATAGCATTGTTCGCTAAAACTGCAGAAACTGGATAAGCTCCTCCAGACAATGCTTTTCCAAGAATTAAAATATCTGCCTTAATATTTTCATGATCAATTGCGAGCATTTTTCCAGTTCTTGCAATTCCTGTTTGCACTTCATCTGCAATAAATAAAACATTATACTTTTCGCACAATGCTTTTGCTTTTGTTAAATATCCTTCGGTTGGTACATAAACACCAGCTTCACCTTGAATTGGTTCTACTAAAAATCCTGCAACATTTTTATTGCTAGAAAGTACTTCTTCTAAAGCTATAAGGTTGTCGTATTCAATTTTAATAAACCCATTCGTATAAGGTCCAAAGTTTTTTCTAGCTACTGGATCGTTAGAAAACGAAATAATTGTAGTAGTTCTTCCGTGAAAGTTATTTTCACAAACAATAATTTCTGCTTCATTTTCGTCTATTCCTTTTACCTCGTAAGCCCATTTTCTACATAGTTTTAAAGCTGTTTCTACAGCTTCAGCTCCCGTATTCATTGGTAATAACTTATCGTACTTAAAAGTTTCTGTTGCATACTTTTCGAACGCTCCTAACATATCGTTATAAAACGCACGAGAAGTTAGTGTAAGAGTTTGTGCTTGGTTTACCATTGCTCCAATAATTTTTGGATGACAATGCCCTTGGTTTACTGCAGAATAAGCGGAAAGAAAATCGTAATATTTTTTTCCTTCTACATCCCAAACATATACACCTTCTCCTCTACTCAGTACTACTGGAAGCGGATGGTAATTGTGTGCGCCATACTTGTTTTCTAAATCCATCGCTTCTTGCGATGTTAATTGGTCTAAAACAGCCATTTTTAATAATTTTTAATTTATAAAATAACCATTCCTTATCTACCTTTATCCTTTCGAAGTGTCGAAAATTCAGCGTGGGAAAGAAATCATCCCTAAAGACTTGCAAATTACTAAATATTAGTGCCGAATAAAAAATCTTATTAAGATATTTTTCCAGCTATAGAGGATACTTGTAATTCTAATCGTTTTAATTCTCTTAACAACGCATTTTTATCCATTTGCATCCATGCGAAAATTTTAAGCATACTCACTCCAAGCATAAAAAGGATACTTGCTAATCCCCATTTTAATAAATCTTTAGTTGCTTCAACATTGAAAAATTGGACCAAACAGTAAATAAATAATCCAAAAAAGATTAGAGTCATCATGTTCATTAGTATTAATAGCCATTTATTTTTCCCTTTAAATAATCCGAAAATCATTCCTAAAACACCTTGTTCTTCAAGTGTGTCGTAAAATTTTGCTTCTTCTTCAGATAAAGTTTCTTTTATTAGTGCATCGATGTCTTCCATATTATTTTTCATAATAAAACGAATTTTATAGTTCTCCAAAAAGAGGAAAACAGTTATTAATTATTTTTTATTTTTTTAATATTAATCGTAATTTCTCTCTAGCATAAAATAGTCTAGATTTTGCTGTACCAACAGAAATATTAAGTGTTTTGCTAATTTCTTTTAGTCCATATTCTTCTACATAAAATAACTTAACAACTAATTGCTGCTCTGTAGACAAACCTTGAATTGCTCTTAAAACTTTCTTTTTTAAAGCTGTATCTTCAGAAGCATCTTCTGCTATAGCATCCTGGTTTTTCGCATATTCTTCGTTATTACATCGCTCGTAATTTTTTTTTCGTAAAACATCTAAAGATTTAGAATACACAATACGAAAAGCCCAACTACTAAAGCTATTTTTATCTTGCAAAGTATCTATTTTATCAATAATTGTTTGCCAAGTATCTTGAGCTATATCTTTAGAAAGTTCTGCGTCTTTAACAATCCAAAAAGCTTTCTTACAAAACGTAAAATGCCATCTTTTTACCAGTTTGGCTAGAGCTTCTTTATCGCCAGATTGAAAAGCTTCTACCAATTGTGCATCTATATGTTTGTATGGTTTCAATTATACTTGTTTGGTTAGCAACGGTTTTCTTTTATACCTATTTCTTAAAAATTGTACCCAAATATTGTATCTCGGAATTTTCTTTACTTCCATAAAATGATTTTCAACATTATCAAAAGCCTCTTCTATTAATGCATCGTGCAACCATTTAATTACAAAAAACCATAAAATAGACGCTCTAAAAGTAGAGGTATGCATTCTTATTTCATGAATGATTTCTGTTTCTTTTTCTGAAACTATTTCTAGAAATAATTGATGTATTCCAATAAAACCATCTGGTTTGGTAAATTTAAAGGTGATACTTTTTCCTTCTTCAAAAGCAATAATTGTATATTTAATAATACCATGTCCGCCTTTACTTTTTACTTTTACTCCTTCATTAAAACGTATTGCTGGCCAATTTTTAACAGGCCAAATGGCATCCTTATTTGTTGCTATCGTATTAAATAACACGGAAACATTTTCAATAGGTTGCTTAATTTTTCGTTTATGAACATTTACTACTTGCATATTATAAAGACGTAAAAAAATTAAAAAGGTTCATTTTATTTCCACTAAAATGAGAATCTTAGGAATAAAACTAAAATTTACTTCACGAAAAGGATAAACTTTTAAAATAAACTAGAAATCTTTTAAAGATAATTCAAATAACATACATTTTATTTACTGCTATTATTATTTTTGCAACATGTCAAGAAGAAAAAACAGAAAACAAGTTTTCACAAACGTGGAAGTTATAGATGCAGGAGCAAAAGGTAAAACCGTTGCAAAAGCACCAGATGGAAAAGTGATTTTTTTACCAAACGCAGTTCCTGGAGATGTTGTAGATGTACAAACATTTAAAAAACGTAAAGCATATTACGAAGGAAAAGCAACCGTTTTTCATAAATTATCAGACAAACGTACAGCACCTGCTTGCCAACATTTTGGAACTTGTGGTGGTTGCAAATGGCAAGACATGGCATATGAGCACCAATTGTTTTATAAACAAAAAGAAGTTACCAATAATTTAACTAGAATTGGGCATATAGAACTTCCAGAAGTTACTCCTATTTTAGGAGCTGCTGAACAATATTTTTATAGAAATAAAATGGAATTCTCTTTTAGCGATTCTCGTTGGTTAACGTATGAAGAAGTTGAATCTTCAGACGATTTAGGAGACAGAAATGCTTTAGGTTTTCATATTCCTGGTATGTGGGACAAAATTCTGGATGTTAAAAAGTGTCATTTACAAGCAGATCCTTCAAACGCTATTCGTAATGCTGTTAAACAGTTTGCTTTAGATAATGATATGGAATTCTTTAATACCAGAAATCAAACAGGTTTGCTTCGTACGTTAATGATTCGTACCTCTTCGACTGGAGATATCATGGTAGTAGTTCAGTTTTTTAAAGACGATAAAGAAAAACGAGAATTATTATTAGATTTCCTTTCCGAAGAATTTAAACAAATTACATCCTTACAATATATCATTAACCAAAAAGCTAATGATACTATTTACGATCAAGAAGTTGTTTGCTATAAAGGAGAAGATCATATCTTTGAAGAAATGGAAGGTTTAAAGTTTAAAATTAATGCTAAATCTTTTTACCAAACCAATTCCGCGCAAGCGTTCGAATTATATAAAATAACACGTGATTTTGCTGAATTATCTGGCAATGAGTTAGTATACGATTTATATACAGGAACTGGAACTATTGCGCAATTTGTTGCTAAAAAAGCTAAAAAAGTAGTTGGTGTAGAGGCTGTTCCAGATGCTATTCTTGCTGCAAAAGAAAACGCCAAACTAAATAAAATTGATAATACCGATTTTTATGTAGGCGATATGAAAAACGTATTTAATCAAGAGTTTATTGAAACACACGGTAAACCTGATGTAATTATTACAGATCCTCCTAGAGATGGAATGCATAAAGATGTTGTTAATCAAATATTAAACATTGCGCCAAATAAAATAGTTTATGTAAGTTGCAATAGTGCAACACAAGCTAGAGATTTAGCTTTAATGAAAGACATGTATAAAGTGACTAAATTACAATCTGTAGATATGTTTCCGCAAACTTTTCATGTTGAAAATGTTGTACTTTTAGAAAAAAGATAAATTTAATGCGATTTCCGTTTTTTCGGAAAATAAATATGAAAAAATTAAAAATCATACTAATACCAGTACTTATCCTTTTTACCATTTTTTTAAGTTGTGAAAGAGATGATTTATGTTCCGACGATACTTCTACCACAGCACATCTTTATATGCAATTTTATAATAGTGCAAATACAGAAAACCTAAAAAATGTACTAAATTTTAGAGCACAGGGCGTAGACAATGATGCTGTTTTAAGTGATTATGATGTAGTTACTGCTAATAGTGTTTATTTGCCATTAAAAACTACAGAAACTTCTACGCAGTTTAAATTACATAATGATTATTCTATTAATGATAATGGAACTCCAGATGATGATACAGATGATTATGTAGACGGAAATGAAGATATAATAACCATTCATTATGTTACAAAACTAGAATATGTATCTAAAGCTTGTGGCTATAAAACCGTTTTCGAAAATGTTACTATAAGCATAGAAGACGATGGAGATAAATGGATAGACTACATACTATCAACAACAGATAACGAACCAATTAGCAACGAAGATGAAGCGCACTTTAACCTTTTCCATTAATATATTTCTCTTTTTTATGCTCTTTTGTGTATCTGTTAATGCACAAAATGACAGTATTGCTAAAGCAAAGAAAGATTCTATTAAACATATTCAAAAATACGGACTTCGTATTGGAGGAGATTTAAGTAAACTAATAAGAACTGCCCTCGAAGACGACTATAAAGGTTTTGAGATTATGGCAGATTTTAGACTAACAAAACGTTTATATGTTGCTGGAGAATTAGGTACAGAAGAAAGAACTTTAGGTAACGACAATATTAACGCAACAGCTTCTGGTTCTTATTTTAAGGCTGGAGTAGATTACAACACATACACCAATTGGTTTGGTATGCATAATATGATTTATGGAGGTTTACGTGTTGGTGCAAGTACTTTTAGTCAAACTAGAAATAGCTACTCGGTATATTCTCAAGACCAATATTGGGATCCTGAAATTTCTAACGAATCCAAAAAATTTAGTGGACTTACAGCAATATGGGCAGAATTAATAATTGGTATTAAAGCAGAAATATTACCAAATTTATTTATCGGGCTTAATGCGCAATTAAAAAATATTTTTAGTCAAGACCAACCAGAGAACTTTGAAAATCTATATGTTCCAGGTTATAATAGAACTTATGATGGTAGTAGCTTTGGTGTTGGCTATGGCTATAATATTTCTTACCTTATTCCTTTATTTAAAAAAGGATAAACTAATGAACAAGGAAGATATTGTAAGCAATTTAGAAGAAAAACATACTACACTTTTAAATTGGTTGCAAAATCAAGAAGACGATAAATGGCAAAAAGGCCCAGAAGGAAAATGGACCTCTGGTCAACAAGCATTGCACTTGCTTCAAAGTATAAAGCCGCTAAATGATGCGTTAAGTATGCCAAAAATTTTATTAAAATTTAAATTTGGTAAAGCAAATAGAGACTTAAGAGATTATGATACAATTGTAAATCGGTATCATGAACGTTTAAAAAACGTAAAAGGAAGCACTTTTAAAGGATCGCAAAACATGAAAACCCCTACTTTAAGTGAAAAAGAATACATTCTTAACAGATTACAAGTAGAGAATAAAAAACTACAATACAAAACCTTAAAACGCTGGAACGATAAACAACTGGATAGCTATATTTTACCACATCCTTTAATGGGAAAAATGCCAGTAAGAGAAATTATTATGTGGACAGCATATCATATAGAACATCATACTAAAATACTTCAAGAAAAATATTAGCTATAAAACTGACAAATATCATAGTTAAACACTTTTTAAAGAAAGACCTTTAAGGTATAATACTTATATCATGAGATCTTTAATCGTTTTAAAATTTTTAAGCCTTTTTACAGTTATTCTTTTATTTGGTTGTGCTGTAACAGAAGACATTATCTCCGATTATGATGATAAAATAGATTTTAATTACTACGAAACATATGTTCTTTGTTTAGATGATTTTCAAGTTGACAATACCAAGTATACAAATTTAGATAATGCTTTTGTACGTCAATTAATAGGAAATGAATTAGATAATCAAATGGCTGCTTTGGGATACAAAACCAATGTATTTAAACCACAATTACAGGCTGGTTTTAAAATCTCAATTATTGAAAAAGAAAATATAGTGCGAAACTGTGAATTCGAAAGTGAATTCGACTATTGGAGAACTTGCACTATAAATACCGTAATTTATACGCAAGAAGCACTTATTATTTATGTTTCCGATATTGAAAAAAATCAAGTGATATGGCAAGCTTCCATTCCTTGTGAATTAAATAAATCTAAACATGCTTTAAAAAAGTACACAAAAGAATTAGTAGACCAATTGTTTTTAGAATATCCTGAAATTAGCAAATAAAAACATGAAAAGCTATACGCTGTAAAAAAGCTAAAAAAAAACTATTTGCAACGCAAAAACACTAGTTTTCCTTATTCATATATTTACCTTTCTTACTCCCAGCATACATTTCATATTTCACCAAACGCGCTTCCAGCTTTGCATTAAATACTTTTATTTTTCGTGAAGGACGTAAACCTACAAACTTTAGGGCCTCTAAGTTTGAAGTAACCAACCAAGCATCGGTTCCTGGATAGCCTTGCTTTAAGGTATCTCCTATTTTACTATAAAAATCTTCTACATCTAAATTATCTAAACGTTCACCGTAAGGAGGATTAAATACCATGTGTAATTTTTCCTCTCCTCCCTTTTGAGTTTTAAAAAAATCTTCATGTTTTATAGTGGCAAATTCATCTAAATGTGCATTTTTTAAATTCTCTTTTGCTTTGGTAACTGCACTTGGTGATTTATCAAAACCAAGTAATCTATGATGAAAATCTCTAGTTTTACTTAATAAAGATGCTTCAATTTTTTCAAAAAGTTCTACATCCCAATCGTTCCAACGTTCAAAACCAAATTCTTTACGCATTAGGTTTGGCGGTATATTACAAGCAATCATTGCTGCTTCTACAAGCATAGTTCCAGAACCACACATTGGATCCATAAAATCGGTTTGTCCATCCCAACCAGAAAGCATAATTAAACCTGCAGCAAGAACTTCGTTAATTGGTGCAATATTAGTTGCTGTTTTATATCCACGTTTGTGTAACGATTCTCCAGAAGAATCTAAAGAAAGCGTACACATTTGTCTATCTATATGTACATTAATCTTTAAATCTGGAAAACGTAAATCTACATTTGGTCTTTCTCCAGTAGTATCTCTAAACTTATCTACAATAGCATCTTTTGTTTTAAGCGAAATATATTGTGAGTGTGTAAACTGCTTAGAATTTACCGTAGAGCTAATAGCTAAAGTTCCAGAAGATTTTAGATATTCACTCCAATCCATTTTATACACTTGCTTGTACAAATCCTCTTCGTTTACAATTCTAAAAGTCTTTATAGGTTTTAAAATTTTAATTGCAGTACGCAGTCCTAAATTCGCTTTGTACATAAAGCCTTTATCACCAACAAATGAAACACTTCGCACTCCTATTTTAACTTGTTGTGCACCAAGTTGTGTTAGCTCTTTTGCTAATAAATCTTCAAAGCCAAATAAAGTTTTGGCTAGCATTTTATAATTATTCTCCATGTATTACGACAAATAGATTGCAAAAATAGATTATTTTTGTGCTGATATATAACAATACATGATAAAAAGCGAAAAAGAATGGTTTGCTTCGTGGTTTGATTCGCCATTTTACCATATTCTTTACAAAGATAGAGATTATACCGAAGCCCAACAGTTTATGGATAATCTTACCAATTATTTAAATATTCCAGAAGGTGGAAGCATACTAGATCTTGCCTGCGGAAAAGGCAGACATTCCATATACTTAAACACTATAGGTTATACTATAACTGGAGTAGATTTGTCTGCTAATAGCATAGCACATGCAAAACAGTTTGAAAATGAGACCTTAAAATTTAAGGTGCACGATATGAGTAAGTCATATCCAGATCAATTTGATGCAGTTTTTAATTTGTTTACCAGTTTTGGTTATTTTGATAAAGAAGAAGACAACTTAAACACTATTAAAGCTATTAAAGCAGAATTAAACGAGTTTGGTTTTGGTGTAATCGATTTTATGAATAGTGAATATGTAATAGATAACCTAGTTGCTGAAGATGTTAAAACCGTTGAAGGGATAGCTTTTACTCAAAAACGAAGTGTTGTTGATGGTTATATTATTAAAGATATTTCTTTTACTGTAGATGGTAAAGATTATTCGTTTCAAGAACGTGTTAGAGGATTTACTTTAGCTGACTTTGAATCTCTCTTTAATCAAGCAGGAGTTTATTTATTAGATGCTTTTGGCGATTATAAACTCAATCCCTTTCACGCCAAACAAAGTGAAAGATTAATCTTAATTTTTAAATAATTAGAAAATTGTTACTCTAAGCTTGTCTAAGAGTCATTAATTTAAATATTGCTTTAAATAGATGCAAAACATATTATTACCAATATTAAGTGTTCTTTTAGGTTATGCTTTTGTTTTAATTTTAAAACCATCGCGAAATAAAAACTTAAAACTATTACTCGCTTTTAGTGGAGCTTTCCTCCTATCTATTACTGTTTTCAACTTTTTACCTGAAGTATACCAACACACTAATAAACCAATAGGATTGTTTATTATGATTGGTATTTTACTTCAAATAATTTTAGAGTTTTTCTCTAAAGGTGCAGAACATGGTCACGTGCATTTAAATAAAAGCGCAACTGCTTTTCCCTGGCTATTATTTATAAGCTTAAGTATACATAGCGTTTTAGAAGGTATACCAATACACAACCACAGTAGTTTACTGTTTGGTATTATTATACATAAATTACCAGTTGCTATTATTCTTGCATCCTTCTTTTTTGCATCCCAATTACCAAAAACAAAAATTGCCTTTTTCTTAATTTTATTTGCATTAATGACACCTTTTGGTGTTTTACTTTCTGAAAATTTTAGCTTTATACAAGAATATTATTTTGAATTTTCAGCAATAGTAATTGGTATATTTTTACATATTTCGACAACTATTTTGTTTGAAAGTAATGAAGATCATAAATTTAATATCACTAAATTAATAACTATTGTTGCAGCTATTGCAATTGCTTATTTTGTGTAACCATATATGTTTAGCAAAGAAGAATCAAGACAGATAAAACAGTTATTTTGGACCAGCTTTGGAAAATCTTTTCCAAGAAAGTGGATTTTATATAACACCAAAATAAAAGGATTTAGCTTTAAGTTTCATTTTGATAACAAAAAAGCATTAGTCGCACTAGATCTTGAAGATGATTTAGAAAATCGAATAACCTATTGGGAAAAACTAGAATCCCTCCAAAATATTTTAGTTAACGAATACCTACCAGAAGCGATTTTTGAAGAAGAATACTTTTTAGAAAATGGAAAAGAAATTTCTCGTATCTATATTCCTTTAGGTAAAAAAGTATCTATACACAACAAAAATACATGGCAAGAAGTTATGGTGTTTTTTAATGAAAACATGCATCAATTTGAAGCCTTTTTCAACGAATATCAAGATATTATAAAGGTTTAACTTGCCTTTAATAAAAGTTTCTACTAACTTCGTTAAACGACTGACAAGGAACTTATTATACTTAAAGATTATTCAATATGAAATTACGTCGTCTGGTTTATTCTAGCCAAGCTACAACTCCGTTTAGTAAACGTGATTTATTAAATTTGTTACACGATTCACACGGTTATAATACTATAGATAACATTAGCGGAGTATTAATGCATAGCAAAGGATTCTTTATTCAAGTGATAGAAGGAGAACCAGAAATTATTGATGATCTTTTATTTAGAATACGAAAAGATTCTAGACATACCAAAATAAAAATAATTTATGATAATTTAGTAAACAATCGTCTTTTTAAAAACTGGGCTATGGGTTGTGCAGATTTTGATGATCCATCTTTAAGTATGTTGCCAGGAATTACAACAGAATTTTCTAATCCAAAAGTAATGGAAGACTTAATAAATAAACTACCAGAAACAGCAAATTTTTTAATAGAAAACCTTACCGAAGAACAAATACATGGATAATAAGTCTTTTATTATTTTGTGTTTATATAAAAAAACAACTATTCTTTTACTAATTTACTTAATTGGATTTTTGTATATAAAGTATAGACATATCAAAAAATGCATTACCCATGGATTTACCTACAAACAAACAATTGTTTATAAGGTGTTAGCTTAAGTAACTTTTTCATTAGTTATAAGTTAAATAAAATAGAATTTACTTAATATATTTACTCCTTTTTAACCCAATAAAAATCAACCTTGAAACTATTAGCCAACTATATTATAATTATTTTTATTATTTTCTTCTGTACATCCACTTATGGTCAAAGTGATTTTGCTACAATAAATATTTATAGACCAAAGATGACTTATGGTTCTGGAGCTAGGCATCATATTATTATGAATGGCGAAAAAATTTGCTACCTAAAAAATGGAGGACATTTAGAATATAAGATTTTCAATTCAGACAGTATTACAATTGGTATTTATGCTTCTGCTATTGGCTCAAAAAGTAAAGTTCAAAAATATGATGTTTATTTAGAAAAGGGGAAAAGTTACTATTTTCAAACCATCCCTAAGTTTAGCAAGACTATAATGGAACAAATAGATTCGCCAATTTCAGATAAAAAATTAAATTATAGACATTTTAAAATGTATTCCGATTTTAAAGACAATTCGATTTTATTAAATACATCCAGTAATGAAAAATCTAGTGCAGACAAATTGAGAGAATTAAAACAATTACTAGATGATGGAATAATAACTTTAGATGATTTTGAAAAGAAAAAAGAGGAATTATTAAATAAATATTAGTGACTGTTTATAACCAAAAACATTCGCTACATACTATTAATACGCTACTCTAAACTTCCTTTTTAAAATTTTTAAAATCTATTCTTTATTTCGTTTCCTAAGCATAACTAGTTGCTCCTGAACAAAAGCTACATGTTGTTCTTTTACCTGTGTTTTTGTAAGTCCTTTTAGACCACCAACATAACCAGTAAAAATATGACTAATATTTAGAGGTGTAATACTTTTTTTATGAGTTGCACCATGACAAAGAAAACAATTTACAAGATTACTATCAATGGTAGTATGTATTCCTTTAGAAGTAAAACCTACTTGCACATAGGTTTCCATAGTTATATTATATGCAGCAACAGAACCTCTAGTAAAATCTCCTTTTTTTGAATTTTGAAGTGCAAATTTTTCAGATAACGAATCAATTAATTTAGCCTGTGCTTCTATACCTTTATAACCTTCGGTATTAATCCATAAAGAACCATTGTAAAAGTAATTATTCCAAATTCCAGATAGCTGGCTCTTTACACTAGTATTTATGTTTTGTATGTTATTAAAGTTTTCCGAACCATTCTGGCTAGTTTCCATATACGATTGCACATTTTTATTATCAATGCTTTTTATCTCAATTGGTGTTCCATATTTATACACCGAAAAGACATTCGTGTTTATACTATTTGGCGATGTAATGTTTTTTACGCTAGAGGTGTTACTTTTATCAAAAAGCGGATAATCTATTGTACTAGTAACTGGTGCATCTGTAGTAGCTGTAGCTTTACTCCAATCGTAATAAGGTGCAAGTGCATCATGTTCAAAAGTTGCCCAAACAAACTCTGGATGGTTTTCTACTACTCCAACAACATGCATTCCTAAAAGTGCTACTTTAGTAGGTATATCATTTATTAATGCATCGGTTACAAAATAAGAAGAAGCATCACTTAAAGCATTTACATCTACCCAAGAAGTTTTAAGCTCTAATGCACCAACAGGAAAAGCAACATTTTTCGCGCTTAAAGGATCTGCTTTCACTTTCGGACCATATTCTATCATTGTACTATAACTAATATCATTCATATAAATCGCATAATATATAGTGCTTGATACTGGTTTTCCTGAAGTAAAAACTGGTGTTTTTAAAATATCTTGTTTATTACTTGCTTGCGACGTATCTGTTAATACAATCGTTTTATTTTTAGGATATTTTTCTCCTATAGATGAAACTTGGTGCAAACTATCTAAAAACATTGGTCTTTCATTATATTCATTAGTTAACCATAAAAATTTTTGCCAGGACCATTGGTGAAAATTACAATTAGAAACCGTAACATTATTTGCAAATACACTAGTTTGTCCTTCATTTGGTGCTGGAGTTCTACGCGAACCATTTACCATAGTAAACCAACTAGGATCTGGAGAACAATTCGAGTTTTCAATATTTGAAATCTGTACATACTCAGACAAAGTATTATTATTTTTAACATCTTGCTTTACTTCTTTTTTACAAGCATACATAATGACTAAAGCAACAAAAATTAAAATGAATTTTAAAGATTTCATAATACAGGTTTTTAATAATTAGACTAGTTCGTTTAACAATATAAATATCTGATTTATAATTAAATACAAACAGCGTAAAAACACCTGAATATAAAAGAAGTTATAAATACTTGATAAAATATTTTAATTTTCAAAACATTAATCGTAATATTGCAATGAACAAATTAACACTTTAAAATGGGACTAGCGAAAACGGAAATATTTACAGATCAACAAAACGAAATTGCCCTATTTGCAAAAGTATTTGGGCATCCTGCTCGAGTTGCAATTTTACAGCATTTATTTAAGATTAACACTTGTGTTTGTGGCGATTTAGTTAACGAAATTGGTTTAGCACAACCAACCATTTCGCAACATTTAAAAGAACTTAAACTACTAGGATTAATAAAAGGAAATGTTGAAGGCACTAGCGTTTGCTATTGTATAGATAAAGAAAACTGGACAAAAATGAAAAATGTAATGCTTCTGTTTTTAGATCAGGATATTAATATTGCCAATTGCTGCTAAAAAAAATTTGAATTCATTAATCGTATAATCGCAATAAACAAATATAACTGTAAAACATTCATAACAAAGACCTGAAAATCAAGTAAAAAAATAAAATATGAAACTATCTGAAATTAAAAACATCTTAAAAGAATTAAAAACGATTGCTTTTCAATTACCAAATGGCGAGTTAGTACCTAATCACTTTCATGTAACTGAAGTTGGAAAAATAACTAAACACTTTATAGATTGTGGAGGAACTGTTAGAAAAGAAGAAGTAGTAAACTTTCAACTTTGGAATGCAAATGATTACGATCACAGATTACATCCTGAAAAATTGGTGCATATTATTTCTCTATCTGAAAAAACACTTGGAATCGAAGATTTAGAAATTGAAGTAGAATATCAAGCGGAAACCATTGGTAAATTCGGATTAGATTTTGATGGAAAAAACTTCTTATTAACAACAAAACAAACAGATTGCTTAGCAAAAGATAATTGCGGTATTCCTACAGAAAAACCAAAATTGCAATTTTCAGAAATACAAACAGGAAACACTTGCGAACCAGGAAGTGGTTGTTGTTAATTAATAAAATCAATCAAATACCAATAAAATGTCCATATTCAAATCTATTGAAAAATCTATTGCTTCGCTAGATGTAGAAAGCATAGATGCTACTCGAAAAGAAATACTACAACCATTAGTTACTTACCTTGAAGATAAAGTGAAAGCAAATCAAGAAATTAGGTTAAACTTTATTTGCACACACAACTCTAGAAGAAGTCATTTATCGCAAGTTTGGGCGCAAACCATGGCAAACCATTTTAGTATTAGGAATGTATTTTGCTATTCTGGAGGAACCGAAGCTACTGCTCTATTTCCAATGGTTACTGAAACCTTAAAGAATGCCGGTTTTAAAATTCAAAAAATAGCAGAAGCAAGCAACCCAATATACAGTATTAAATATACAGATAATGCACATCCAATAATTGGTTTTTCCAAAAAGCTGGAAGCTGATTTTAATCCGAAATCCGAATTCGCAGCAATCATGACCTGCTCGCAGGCAGATGGAGGTTGTCCTTTTATAGCTGGAGCAGAAAAACGAATTCCAATTACTTTCGAAGACCCAAAAGCTTTCGATAATACACCACTACAAGCAGAAAAATATAAAGAAAGAAGCTTACAAATTGCTACCGAAATGTTTTACGTATTCTCACAAATTCAATCTTAAAATGGCAAATAAAAAACTAAGTTTTCTAGACAGGAATCTAACCTTATGGATTTTTGTAGCAATGGCTATTGGTGTTTCTATAGGCTATTTTTCACCAAGTTTTCCAGATTTTATTAATTCGCTAAGTAGTGGTACCACAAACATTCCAATTGCAATTGGTTTAATTTTAATGATGTACCCGCCTTTGGCAAAAGTAAATTATGCACTATTACCTAAAGTATTTAAAAATACCAAAATCCTTTCCATTTCCTTAATCCTAAATTGGATTATTGGTCCTGTTTTAATGTTTATTCTAGCCATTACTTTTTTAAGGGATTATCCTGAATATATGGTTGGACTTATTTTAATAGGTCTTGCAAGATGTATTGCTATGGTTTTAGTGTGGAACGACCTTGCCGAAGGCAGCAGCGAATATGGAGCAGGTTTAGTTGCCTTAAACAGTGTTTTCCAAGTGTTTGCCTATAGTTTTTATGCTTGGCTTTTTATTACAGTACTTCCTCCCTATTTTGGTTTTGAAGGTGCTATTGTAGATATTTCAATAACTACTATTGCAGAAAGTGTTGCCATTTATTTAGGAATTCCTTTTGCTTTAGGAATTTTAAGTCGTCTTATTCTTGTTCCTTTAAAAGGAGAACATTGGTATACAACCAAGTTTATTCCTACTATTTCACCAATTACTTTAATTGCTTTACTCTTTACTATTATTGTTATGTTCTCATTAAAAGGAGAACTTATTGTACAAATCCCAATGGATGTTATAATTATTGCTATACCTCTACTCATTTACTTCACCTTAATGTTTATTATAGGCTTTTTCTTTACTAAAGCTACAGGAGCAACTTATGACAAAACAGCTTCGGTTGCATTTACAGCAGCAGGTAATAATTTTGAATTAGCTATAGCGGTTGCTATTGCTGTTTTTGGATTGAATTCCGGACAAGCATTTGCAGGTGTAATAGGCCCTTTGGTAGAAGTTCCTGCATTAATATTGTTAGTTAAAGTATCCTTTTGGTTACGAAAAAAATATTATGGCAAAGGAAGTATTTAAAAAGTTATCGGTTTAAAAATTTCCTATTTTGAAAACCAGAATGTCACAAAAAAAGAACTTAAAGAAGTTGCTAAACTATTTTTAACCTTTTAAGCATTGCAGTTATTGTTTAGTTGGTGTTCGTGCTAATTTAGACGAGCTATTTTAATACAGCTTCAACTAATAAAAATTAAAACCTCTTCTTTTTAATCTCTAAAGAAGAGGTTTTTAGGTATATAATAAACCAACACACAAAAAATTAAACTAAAACTCCAACATCTAAAAAGAAGTAGTACCTTTGCACTCGATTTAGAAAACAGCTTTATACATGAAACGCATCAACGAATACAAGAAATTATTTAACGTAGAAAAAGAAATGACTTTAAAAAGTTTAAAAACTACGTATAGAAGTTTAGTAAAAGAATGGCATCCAGATAAGTTTCAAGAAGGAGATGAAAAGGCTGTAGAAGCAGAAATCATGAGCCGTAAAGTTATTGATGGTTACCACTTTTTAGTAAGTATGGCACCAGAAACTATTGCTGCAAATAAAGAAGAATACACAACTACTATTTCTAGTCCAATAGTAGACTGGCAACATAAAGGATTGTTGTTAGAGGTTTCTTTTTTAGATGGTAACACCTATGAGTACTTTGGTGTAAACAAAGGTTTATATATTAAATTCTCACAAAGCGATAAGCAATCTCGTTTTGGAAAACGCAGTATTTTTAACTCATTTCCATACCGAAAAATTAAAAAGAAAGACGTTGTGGCTTAATACTACAAAGCGTTATTAAATAAAAACAAGGTCCCATTACAGACCTTGTTTTTTTATGCCTTCGTTGGACTAATAATAAATGGCAAAGAGGATTGTTTAATTAATTTAGACTAACTTCGTTTTGCAACTTATAAAAACCTAACGAATTCTATTTGAAGACCATTAAGAAAATACTATTTCCTCTAATATCTGTTTTTTTATGCTATCAAACAATTGCTATGCTAAAACTTCTAATAGCGACGCAACCTGATGATTATAGTCTTTTAGCGAATTTTATAATTGCCTTTTTAATTACTTTATTTGTTACAGGTATTTTTGCCTTTATTGGATTTGTATTCCCAACGCATCGCATTCTTCCTAACCGCTACTATCGACTTAAAAATGTAAAAGCGCTAACAACTATTAGTAATATTCTTGGTGTTAAATATTTTAAATACCTACTACTCATTGCTTTCTGGGGTACTAAAAAAAATAAAACAAAATACTTTAATGGGACTAAAAAAGGATTGACAAACTTTGTATATCAAACCAAGCAATCCGAATTTGGACATTTTGCCGCTTTGGTTATCCTCCTTATTTTATCTATAGGTTTATTACTACAAGGTTATTTACTTTTGGTAAGCATTATCACTATAATAAACATAATAGGAAACTTTTACCCAATTCTGCTACAACGCCAACACAGAATTAGAGTGGATAGAATAAGAAATTCATTTAAAACTCCCATATAATCAAAAGAATTACTAGCTCATATAGTAGATAAAAACTTACAGCTAATACAAACAAATGCGAAATACATTATTGCATTTCGCATTCATAAAAATTAAATGTACTGTGTTTAATTATGATTTAACATAATTATAATTTGCAACAGTATATTTATAGTCATAAGAGTAATGATCTGTGCTAACACATAAAACATCAACAAACCATTGGCTTGTTTCTGCAGAAGAGAACACATATTGAAAGCTTGTTACAGGCACTTCTAAAACTGGCATTACAGATATTAAACCTACAACTACACCAAAAGTATCTGTTACAGTATTCTTTTTTACTTGTGCTTGCACATCTCCCATTTGTGTTGTTAAATATTTAAGCATAGGTGCAACGTCACCTGTTAATCCTCCTAAAACTACTTGAAAAAATTCTTTAGTAATACCTACTGCAGTTCCAGAACCTTGATTTTCATGTTGCGCACTTGCGGTTAACCCCATTCCATCAATAGAATTCATTGCTTTTGTCATTGCTGGTTGATCTAAAAGATACAAACCATCTACTACAGCTTGACCACTAGTCGTTTTTACCGCATCTTTAATTTTTGTAGACATTTTAAGAGCTTCTTTAAAGGCGTCTGTTACCGCTTTTGTAGTACTAGGATCCCAATCATTATCTAAATAAGCGAATAAAAAATCTGATCCTGGAGCATGCACCATGATCCTTTTTCTGTTACTAAAACATGATAAGTTAAATGTTTTACTGGTTTTGTTTGTGTTTCCATAATTTTTGATATTTAAAAAATTGATAATTGCGTTTTTAAAATCAAAAAAAAGATAGTAGCTACTCAATCTGAATATGTAGTTTTTGATTTCTATACAAATTTAAAAGGAAACAAAGGGAATAGTAAGAGTATAAATACGCGATTAAACAATCACGTATATTACTGAAAAACAGATAGATATACGCGAAATAATTAAAATTATATCACATAAAAATATACCATAAAGAAATGAAAAATAGCTCCCGCTAATACAAACAAGTGCCAGATAACATGATTGTATGGTATTTTATTTATAATATAAAAAATAATTCCTCCCGTATATGCTAATCCACCAGCAAAGAGTAGTGAAATTCCTGTACTACCAATAACTTCACTCAAATGACTAAAATCGAAAACTACTAACCACCCCATTGCTAAATATAGGATTACCGAAAAAGCTTCAAAACGTCCTGTAAAAAATATTTTTAAGATTACACCAAAAGCAGCAATACCCCAAACCGTATAAAACAAAGGCCATCCTAAACTATTTTGTAAAGATATTAATAGAATTGGCGTGTAGGTTCCAGCGATTAAGATATAGATACTAATATGATCTAAAACTCTAAAGTAATGTTTCTTCTTTTCATCTAATACAAAATGATACAAAGTAGATGCTGCAAATAAAATAATAATAGAAATGCCATATACAATAACACTAAAAAGGCTCCAATCGCTTTTATGCGACTCTTTAATTATTAAGAGCACCAAGGCTGCAATACCAAATAAAACACCAAAACTATGTGTTATTGCATTTAGTTTTTCTTCAAAAGGAGTTTGAATACGCATTATGGTAGGTTTTTAGAAGATAACCATTTATTAGAAAGCGCATAAAAATCGAAAGATATCGCAGGTTTTTGTTTTTCTAAAATTCCGTTTTGAAAATTTCTTTGTAATATATCTTCAATAAGATAGTCTTCTTTTTCATTTTCTGGATCAAATTCCCTTTTTAACGAAATATCAAATAAGTTTGCTGTACTATTAAACCAAAAAGCTCTCCAACCACTTCGTAATTCTTTTATTAAATCGAAAGCAGTACTACCTGTTTGTCTGTGTATTAGTTTTACGAGTATTTGTCCTTCGGTACGTGTTAATTTTTTTAACTCTTCAGAAAACTCTTCTTCAATATATTTCTGTACCCGTTTAGCATATTTTTTCTTTAAATTTTTTCTTTCAATGGCATCCATTCTTTCTTGCATGGTTTGTAAACGTTCTGCTGCAAGTTTAGCATAAGGATATACTTTTATGGTTTTTCGTCTTAAAATAAGATAACGTTTTCTATCTGCTCTACTATCAAATTTTAATTTATTTAATAACATGACTTCGTCTAAATCGATTGACGATGTTGCAATAGAATCTCCTTCAACAATAATATATTCATAATCTGTTGTATCCTTTGCTACTTCTTTAATTTGTGCAAAGAGAAACATTGGAAAAAGTATAAAAAGGGAACTAAAATATTTCATTTGTATTTCTGTGAAAACGGAATTATTTTGATTTTTAATACTAAATGCCAAAATCATTCCAAACCTAATAAGAAACTTTTTTTCTTAAAATTATAGCATATTAGATACGTACAAAATTAACTAATCTATTCTTTATAACAAACAGAGTAAAATTAATAATTTACACTTTGTAAACCCTTAAATTATTATTAATATTCTTAATTTAGACAAAAATTAATTCAAATGGCAAAAAAGAGCATACTTAACAAAAAGTCTATAGACTTTTTAGAAAAATATTTAAACAATGCAGCTCCTACTGGTTACGAATGGGAAGGACAAAAAATATGGATGGACTATTTAAAACCGTATGTAGATGATTTTATTACAGATACTTATGGTACTGCAGTTGGTGTTATTAACCCAAAAGCAAAATACAAAGTAGTTATTGAAGGACATGCAGACGAAATTTCATGGTATGTAAACTACATTAGTGATGATGGTTTAATTTATGTAATTAGAAACGGAGGAAGCGATCACCAAATAGCACCAAGTAAAATTGTAAACATTCATACCAAAAATGGAATTGTTAAAGGTGTGTTTGGCTGGCCAGCAATACATACTAGAAATAGAGCTAAAGAAGAAGCTCCGAAACCAACAAACATTTTTATAGATTGTGGTTGTACTACTAAAGAAGAAGTTGAAAAACTAGGAGTACATGTTGGTTGTGTTATTACATATCCTGATGAGTTTCATATACTAAACAAAGACAAATTTGTATGTCGTGCTTTAGATAATAGGATGGGCGGATTTATGATTGCTGAAGTTGCTCGTTTACTTAAAGAAAATAAAAAAACACTTCCTTTTGGTTTATACATAACCAATTCGGTACAAGAAGAAATTGGCTTACGTGGTGCCGAAATGATTACACAAACCATCAAACCTAACGTTGCGATTGTTACAGATGTTACGCATGACACAACGACGCCAATGATTGACAAAAAGAAAGAAGGTCATTTAGAACTTGGCAAAGGTCCTGTGGTTGCTTATGCGCCTGCTGTACAACAAAAACTAAGAGATTTAATTACAGAAACTGCCGAAGCTAACGAAATACCTTTTCAACGTTCTGCTTTATCAAGAGCTACCGGAACAGATACAGATGCTTTCGCGTATAGTAATGGTGGTGTTGCTTCTGCCCTAATCTCATTACCTTTACGTTACATGCATACCACAGTCGAAATGGTTCATAGAGACGATGTAGAAAATGTAATAAAAATGATTTATGAAACGCTTCTTAAAATTGAAGATGGAGAGACATTTTCATATTTTAAATAAAGTTTTAAGAATAATAAATACAAAATAAAAAAGTCTCTCTTTAAGAGGCTTTTTTTATTTAATATAAAAAATGAGTAATACTTTTAACAGCTTACTTAGTTGATTATATTACTTTTAATATATATTAACTAAAATTACATTATAATGTATACTTCTAAATATATTTTTGTTTTATCTATTATACTGATTTGTCTTTTCAATTGTAAAGATGATGAATACACAGAAAATAATACTTCCATTTCTTTAACTAGTAATGTTGAAATATTTAATAACGAGAAATTAGATAATAGTCTAACTCTTGCTATTCTAAAAGGTGAAAAATCGGCCTTTTTAGTAGACAAACAAGGCTACAAAAAACATGAATGGGAATTTGAAGACAATTTGGGTAATGATTTGGAAATTATGCCAAATGGTAAATTATTAGGTATTTTTAAAGATGAAAACGCACAAATTACTTTTGGCGGTTATGGTGGTAAATTAAAAATTATTAATCCCGATCATACTGTTGATTGGGAATATACTATAAGTTCACATGATTATATTTCACATCACGACATAGAAATGCTACCAAATGGAAATGTCTTGTTTTTAGTATGGGAAAAAATTGAGGAAGAAATTGCAGAACAAAATGGAGCCATATCAAGTGGTAGTATCTATCCTGAAAAATTAATAGAAATCAACCCAAATACAAATCAAATTGTATGGGAATGGAGAAGCTGGGATCATATTATACAAGATAATGATAGCAATTTTCCAAACCATGGCGTTGTAAGCGAAAACCCGCAATTAATTAATATAAACTATAATGCTGCATCAAATGGAGATATTATGCATGCCAATGGAATAGACTATGATGAAAATAAGGATGTTATTTTTTTAAGTATCAATTTTTTTAATGAAATATGGGTCGTAGACCATAGTACTTCTACTTTAGAAGCTTCAACTAATTCTGGTGGAAATTATAATAAAGGCGGAGATTTAATTTATAGATTTGGTAACCCGCTAGCATATGATAATCTTCAAGGAGAAATACGTTTTGATAGAAACCATTTTCCAAATTTATTAGAGAATGGCGTACCTGGTGAAGGAAATTTATTAGTATATGTTAATGGAAAAAGCGAAAATAAATCTAAAATATACGAATTAGAACTACCTGAAACTTTTAATTTATTACCTAATACAGATAACGAACCTGTTGTTGCTTGGGAGTTTCAAGATGAAGCTTTATATGATGATAATATCTCTGGAGCTGTAAGACTTACAAATGGGAATACTTTAATTTGTGAAGGAGATTATGGAATCTGGGAGGTCACTCCAAATAAAGAGGTTGTATGGAAATATAATAATTTAGGAGGTGAACTTTGGAGATGCTATAATTATGATTTAAACGCTACAGAATTAAGCTATTATAATTTAATTGATTAATGAATGACCTACATTTATTAAAATCTGTCTTTTGTATGTAGTAAGATAAATCAAATACAACTCTATTTTTATCCTAATAAATCTAATGCATTATGAGATTTACTAAAATAGATTATCCTTAGTATTAATAAACACATTATTATGAGCTTAGCAAACCAAAAAAAGCATTTCGATATTCCTGAAAATATTACGTACCTAAATACTGCTTCACAAGCTCCTGCTTTTAAAGCAATCTATGAAGCTGGAATAGAAGGTTTAAAACAGAAAAGCAGACCGTATACTATTAAAGGATCCGATTATTTTGAACCGGTAGTAGAACTCAAAAAATTGTTTGCTGAATTAATAGATGTTTCCAATTATAATAGAATAGCTTGTATACCTTCTGCTTCCTATGGAATTGCAACGGTTACAAATAATATTGTTTTAAAGGAAGGGGATGAAATTTTAGTAATTGATGAACAGTTTCCTAGTAATTATTATTCTTGGAAAAATTTAGCAGAAAAATATGATGCTACAATTAAAACAATTTCTAAAAAGGAAGGAGAACTTTGGAACACTAATATTCTAAATGCGATTACAAACAAAACAGCAGTTGTTGCCATGGGTCATATTCATTGGTCTAATGGAAGTCTCTTTGATTTAAAAACTATCAGTTCAAAAACAAAACAACATAAAGCCTTATTCATTATAGATGGTAGCCAAACCATTGGCGCTTTACCTTTTTCTGTTAAAGAAATACAACCCGATGCACTAATTTGTGCAGGATACAAATGGTTATTTGGTCCTTATGGTTGTGCTTATGCATATTTTGGGGAACACTTTGATCATGGTAACCCAATTGAAGAAAACTGGAGTAATCGATTAGATAGTGAAAACTTTGCTGGGCTAACTAATTACCAAGAAGAATACAAACCCTTAGCGAATAGATATTCTGTTGGTGAAAGTGGAAACTTTATATATGTAAAAATGCAAATTGCTGCACTAAAACAAATTATAGCATGGACTCCTAATGCAATTCAAGAATATTGTAAAAATATTTCATCTGAAGCTGTAAAAGAATTAAGAAATCTAGGTTGTCAAATTGAAGAAGAATCCATTAGAACACATCACCTTTTCGGAATAAAATTACCAGAAAACATAAACATAGAAGCTTTAAAAGCAAGTTTAGCACAACAACAAATCTTTGTTTCGTTTAGAGGGAATTACATTCGTGTATCTTGCCATTTATTGAATACTACAGAAGATTTTTCTAGATTGGTACATTGTCTAACTTCCGTTTTAGCCAAATAATATTTTAAGTTGTTTTTTTTGAAAACAAACTTTGGATTGTTATTATATTTAGAGGAAACTCTAACATCACATGAGATACGCTCAAAAAAACAGACAACACTAAACCTAATCGGAAGTCATATAAATAACATAATAATATTCCTATCCAAACACCTAAAATAATTATTGTTTTCTTATTGGTTAATTGTTTATGCCATCCAATAATTGTTGTTTTTGAAAACCAATTAAGATAATGGTATATATATGCAAAGGCTATAAATATTTGAATTTTTAAATCTATTTTCTCATAGAAAAAGAACTTTAGATCCTCATAGACACCAAATAGTTTAGCTAAATTAGCGTTAAGTAAATGAAAATTATTACTTAAATAGGTGTTTTTTACTTCAGAAGAAAATTGATAATTAAATATACCAACATCTAAATAAACTAAGCTTAAAGGTAAAACAATAATTAAAACGATATTTAATAAACCATATATCGTTTTTTTATTTTTCACTCCATAAACCATAAAAAGAATCGTAAAAATATATACATGTATAATTGTTGGTAATAAAACACCAATAATTAAAAGATAAACACTGGTAGTATATGTCCAAATAGATAATAATAATGTTATTAAAAAACTAATAACAAATGCTTTATACGTTTTATAAACCAAAGCTAAAATAGCCGAAATTAGTATAAAAAAGAGAACGAAATTCGTGTATTTCCCAATTTTATAAGTTAAGAATGTAATTGTTGATTCGTTTAAAAATTCTAACATGATAGATAAACTAAAAATGTAGGGTATAGAATAAATAATAGCAGCTACTAAAACTAAATACTTCCAGTTTTTGTTAGCAACAAAATAGTTTTTATCTGCAATCCAATTTGTTTCTGTTAAATAATGTAAAGGCCCTAAAAATGCATATGCAAAAAGAAATAATTCAAAAGGAAGGAAACAAGCAAGAGCAAAACTAATGAGTAATAATATTAAATTTAACTTATCTATATAAAGAGTTTTCATACGTAGTGGTTTAAAGATATATTTAAAGACATTTAAATATATAAACATAAAAAGCTACACATGAAGTGTAGCTTTTGTATGTTTAATTTTTAGATCAATTACTCTATAATCATCTTTTTAGTATCAAATTTTCTACCATCAATAAATAATGTGTAATAATACATACCAGATGCTAAAGATTCACTATTAAAAAATATTTCATGATCTCCTAACTGCTTCAGTGCAACATTATCTATTATTTGACCAGATGTATTACTAAATACAATCGCAGCACTCTTATTAGATGCAGGAACATAATACTTTATAGAAGTAGTCCCATTAAATGGGTTTGGAATATTTTGATATAATATTGGACCACTTTTACTATTTGCTGGGTTAGAATCTTCAACAGATAGTGTTTGACAAGCACAAGCTTCTAATGTTTCTAATCTAGTAGTTAAATCTGCAACTTGAGCATCTAATGTTGCTAAAATAGGAGCTAAATCAACATTTACCGACGTTCCTCCTTCTATAGCTACTGTTAAAGTATTTCCAGATAATGTAGCAGAAGTTAAATTTTGATCATCTGTTCCTGCTCCATCTTGTAAAGCAGACAAATCTACTGTTGTAGGGTTTCCTGTTATTGCTAATGTTGTTCCTGTTAAGGACAACTCTTGCGCATCGGTTCCTGTTCCATCTTGTAAAGCAGACAAATCTACTGTTGTAGCGTTTCCTGTTATAGCAAGTGTTGTTCCTGTTAAAGACAATTCTTGTGCATCGGTATTATCTAAATAAGGAGCTAAATCTACGGTACCTGCATCCCCAGTAATACTTAAAGTGTTCGTAGTTAAAGAAATAGCCTGAGCATCTGTGTTATCTAAATAAGGGGTTAAATCTACCGTATCTGTACTTCCTGTAATACTCAATATATCACTAGCTACCGAAAGGTCTTGAGCATCTGTATTAATGCCACTTAACCATGCTGTACCATCCCAAACGTATAAAGCGGTATCTTCTGTATCATATACAGCTAAACCTTCGTCTGTAGTTCCTAAAGAAGTACCTAATGCAGTTCTTTCCGAGGTAAGCATACGGTTTAATTGTAAACCTTTTGTTGTTCCGGATAAATCTAAAGACGCATTCGGATTTGGAGTATCTGTACCAATACCAACACTTAAAGGGTTAGTAAAACCACCAAGTACCATGGTATTATCATTAATTGCAGTTGCTGCATTTCCAATAGCAACTGAGTTTATTCCTTGTACATTTGCTGCATATCCAATTGCAATATTATTTGTTGGATCTAAAGCAGATGGATCTGTAGAAGAAGCGGTATAACCAATAACAATAGCTCCATCATTTTGCGCTATTGTTGTAGAACCAATAGCTACAGCTTGTTGATTGTCTACATCTACACTACGTCCAATACCTACTACATCATTTTCTTCAATATCTATTCGATCACCTATACCAACAGAATAATCTGCTAATGTACTCATGTTTCCTAAGTATCCCATCATCACTGAGTAATCACCTCTAACATCATGATCGTGTCCTAAAGAAATTGAATATTGTCCATCTACAAAAGCTCTATTTCCAAATCCCATTACGTTATTATTACTAGCAGTTATATCATATCCAAAAAACATCGTGTTAGAACGGTTTGTATTGTCAAAATCTGCTAATGATCCCATACCAACATTGTATTGTCCTTCTCTGTTTGAAAAACCAGTAGAGAAACCTACATAGGTATTGTGGTTTGCATTACTTGTATTATTTGTACGGTTATTATCCCAACCCGATTGCGCACCTATAAACGTGTTATAATCTGCATATTCTGTTGCAACTCCAGAGGCAGCTCCTACAAAAGTATTATAAATACCATCCCCAACATCAATACCAGCAGAATCACCTAATGCAGTATTGTGATGTCCATCGTCTACATCACTCATAGATTCACTACCAACAGCTGTGTTTCTATATCCTACATCTGATGAAATTCCAACTTCGTTTCCAATAAAGGTTTGTTTATACCCCGTTGTATTGCTAAAACCAGCATCTTCTCCAATAAACGTATTTTCGTAACCTGTAGTATTATTTGCTCCAGACTCTTCCCCAACAAAAGTATTGTCGTAACCCGTTGTATTATTTTCTCCAGATTCTGCACCAATAAAAGTATTATCTCCACCATTAATGTTTAATCTACCTGCTTCATAACCAATAAATGTATTATCAAAACCTGTAGTATTTGAGTATCCCGCAAGATACCCAATGGCAACTAGCTCACTAGTAGTAACACTTCTTCCGGCGCTATAACCATACAATGTGTTTCTAGATCCTGTACTTGTAAAAGATCCGGTACTGTCTCCGTAATAGGTGTTAAAATCTCCAGATGTTATGGATACTCCAGAGCCTGTACCCATTGTTTCGTTTAAAGTTTGTGCTTTCATCCCTAACATAGAGAAAAAGAAAACACATAAATAAATGTAATAGTTTTTCATGATTTAATTATTTTGGTTTATGGTTTTATGGTTTAATTACTTTATACTTTACTTAAAACAGCTTTTTGTAATAAAATTACATTAGACAATTTAGCCGCATCTTTTTCTAACTCCTTAGTTCTTTTATTATTTATTTTTTTAGATAAAATAATGTTTAATTTAACTTTTCCGTTGTTAGTAAATTCTAATGCTGTAAACATTATGTTTTCATTAATTTCGAACGTACTATATAGCGTATTATCTATTAAGGTTGCTGTAAACTCTAAGCCCATGTCATCTTTTATAGCATAAAATCCTTTTTCTTGATCGATTATAAATACTTTATATGTGCTACTTTTTTTATCTTTACCTTGTAAATAAGATAAAGAATAGACAAATTCATCTTTAACATCTGTTTCTTTAAATGAAAATTCTGAGGGAAGATTAGCAACAACACCTGTATAATCTGAAACTCTTAAGTTTCCAGAATAATTGCCAAAATAATCGTAAGGGAAAGATATTGGGGTTGGAAATTCTTCATCTATTCTATTTTCTCTTTTCTGAGCAAATGCAGATATATTAAAGAGAACTAAAACAAATAAAATCTTTTTGTAATGCTTAAAATTCATTTATATTCTGATTTTTCAACAATATTTTACACCAAATATTGATTAAATAGACTATAAAATCTTACGGAACACCTTTTTCATCGTGAATTAGACAAAAAAAATCACACGAAACAAGTGTTTTCATGCAGGTTAAGAAGATTAATAGCTTTTACGAATATAATAAATATTTTTAATATAATTTTAAAAATTAAACCTTTACCTATTTATGACGCAAAGATATTTAGTATTGCTTCTAATTTTATTTAGTAATTTATTATTTAGTCAAAAAAAAAACAATCCTAATAAAGAAGAAATAACTACTCGCTCGTTAGATTTTCAATCCGTTACTTTTAATGGAATTTGGAGTTGGTTTTCAGATCCCAGAGCTGTTTATTATGAAGGAAAACATAAAAGAACATATACTGGTTGGGTTGATAATTATGGAGACATCCATATAGCATATTATGACCATGATAATAAAAAAATTAAATCTAAAGTAATTTTTGATAACCTCGAGATAGATGATCATAATAATCCATCTCTCTTAATAGACAAAAACGGGTATATAACCGTCTTTTTTAACTCGCACCTACAAAATGAAAAACCTTTGTACATGGTTAAATCTAGTGCTCCAGAACGTATTGATAATTGGAATACAGTAAAAGAGTTATTTCTAAACGATGAAACACACTATAAAAATGCAAAAAACTTAAATCATACCTACACCAATCCTATTCAATTAAGTGCCGAAAATGATAAAATATTTCTATTTTGGAGAGGAGTGGACTTAAAACCTAATTTTGCAACATCTATAGACAATGGAGAAACATGGAGTTCTGGCAAAATTCTTTTTAAGCCTAATGAAGTCGCTTCTTTAAAAGTGCCTTATACAAAAGTGTATTCGGATGGAGTGTCTAAAATCCATTTTACTTTTACTAATGGGCATCCAACTCAAGAAACTTCTAACGCGATCTATTATATGTATTATGAAGCTGGCGCTTTTTATAAAGCAGATGGAACAAAAATAAAGACTATAGACGAGTTACCTATTCAAGAACAAGATTTGGATGTTATTTACAAACAAACACCTGAAAACAATAAAGTTTGGAATTGGGATATTGCGCAAAGTAAAAACGGAAACCCAATAATCGTCTACGCAAAATTTCCTGATAGCGAAAACCATATTTACTGTTATGCTATATGGAAAAACAATAAATGGCATAATTATGATTTAATAAATTCTGGCACTAGTTTTCTTGATATCCCAGAAGGGGACAAAGCTTCAGAACCAAATTACTCTGGAGGAATTACTATAGACCATGAAACGCCAAACACATTATATTTATCGGTTAAAAGGAATGATTTTTTTGAAATAGAAAAATGGATTACCAAAGACGATGGAAAAACTTGGAAAGTGAAGCATATAACTAATAATTCTACTAAAAATAATATTAGACCATTTGCCATTCGAAATGCAAAAAAAGATCAGTATCCGCAAATTTTATGGATTCAGAATACAAATTACATTAATTACTCCTTGTTTTCTGTAAATAAAAACAGAGCGCTTCACTTTGAAGACAGGTATAAAACAGCCATAAAAATGGATGTTAAATATCCTAAAACAGACAAAGAAACAACAAAAGAAGGAATACTTCAAACCATGCGTGAATTAGCAGATTGGCAGTTAGAAAACCCTTCTGCTTTAAAAAAAGGAGAACATGAATATGGTATCTTTTTAGATGGATTAAAAGCTTTTTACACGATTACTAATGAAAACCGATACAAAAATGAAGTGCTTAACATACTTCAATATGAGGAAGAAGTTGAATTTGATGTACTTTCACTAGAAAACCTTATTTGGAACTTTAACTTAGGAGATAATCGAACGGTAGTAAATAGATTAAATGCATTAAACACAGAAGATATAGAACAAATAAACCCAGATATTAAAGTAGTTACCTTATCGAAGCTATTAAGCTTAATTAATGAAAATGATAATTTAGAAAAGGAAAATCTATCGCAATTATACCTTAAACATGTAGCCGATTTATTGAAAACCCAAAAAAACGTTACAAATTATAAACAGCTATACACAAATGCACTTTCTATTTATACAATTGCTAAAGGAATTAATGATGGTGTTATTCCAATTAGCCACAAGCAAAAAACAATAGAGTCTTGGATATTATTAATGCAACCCATATTTGAAAAAAAATATAAAAGTGAAGAATGGAATATTGGCATCTCTGGAGCCATTCTTTTAGCTAGTAATGAAATATATAATTTATTAGATTAAATTATATATCCAATTTATATTTCTCCTATCTTGCCATTAATTTTAAATAAATTACTACTGTTAACATGATAAAAGTTGAAAGAATTGTAAGCTTTATTCTTTTTATAATTGTATTTATTGTATACTATATTTCTGCACCAAGAACCATCACTTTTTGGGATAGTCCAGAGTTTCTAGCTAGTAGTTATAATTTACAGGCAACTCATCCTCCTGGATCCCCTTTTTACACGATGCTTTGCAGTGTTATTTTACAGTTTTTTCCTGTAACAAAAGTTGCTTTTATTTCTAACTTAATATCCGGTTTTTTTGGAGCACTAACCGTAACTTTCCTATTTAAAATAACCTATTTTATAACCACTAAAATACAAATAAATTCATCGCTATTTGAAACTAAATACTTACCCTTTTTTACTGGTATTACAGCTGCCTTAACATTAGCATTTTCTAATAGTTTTTGGGTTGCCGCAACAGAGACTGAAGTCTACACACTTTCATTTGCATTAATGACAATAATGATTTATGTAATGGTAAAATGGGAGAATACTTCTAATAAATATATTGAAAGGAGACTTCTTTTATTATTTGCTTTGCTTTTAGGAATAGCAAGTAGTGTTCATTTAATAACCATTTCTATAATTATTCCATTATCGCTTCTATTTACGCATAAAAAATATGGTTTAACTATTAAAAACATCGTTTTATCCTTAATTATTGGGACTGTACTCTTTTTTAGTATTTACTTATTTGCTATACAAGGTC
Organism: Oceanihabitans sp. 2_MG-2023; assembly: GCF_030547245.1. Classification (GTDB taxonomy): domain Bacteria; phylum Bacteroidota; class Bacteroidia; order Flavobacteriales; family Flavobacteriaceae; genus Oceanihabitans. The sequence goes on along the minus strand of NZ_JAUOQT010000004.1, from coordinate 389,342 downwards.
TTATTAAATTAAGTTATACCATAGATTTATGGTTAGTAAATACTTATAATGCAAATGTAAATACAGGTGTGCTAATTACAATTCTATTATTAGTCCTATTCTTTTCGGTTACATTATGGATTACCTATAGAAAACAAAAAATCATAATACACTATTGTACTTTAGCTTTTCTGTTTTTTTTAATTGGTTTTAGCTCCTATATTATGCCACTTCAAAGAGCGAATGCTAATACATTAATTGCAAATGGCGTAAGTACTAGTAATAGAATGTTACAATACATTAAAGGAGATCAATTTGGAATTGGACATATACCACTTCTTAAAGGATATACATATAATGCTCCTTTAGATAAAAATGTACCTTTTACAGATGGAAAACCTATTTTAACTTATAATACTTCCAAAAAAAAATACATTACAATAGACGATGGGAAATATAATCAGGTAAACTATTCGGAAGAATTTTCCATGTTATTTCCTAGATTATTTGACGCTGGTAATGCAGGAAATTATAAATCTTGGACTACAATAAAAGGAGCGCCTATTAATTACCCAGTTAATGGGGAGAACAAAACACTTTATAAGCCTACCTATAAAGAAAACTTCCACTTTTTTATAAATTATCAAATCTCTTGGCTAAATCTAAGGTATTTATATTGGAATTTTATAGGGAAACAAAACAACAATCAAGGCTTAGGTTATATAAAAGATGGGAATTGGGTAAGCGGAATTAATAGTATCGATAAATCAAGAGTTGGCGACTACTCCATCATGCCAGATCGTTTTAAAAAAGATAAAAGTAGAAACACCTATTATTTTATTCCTTTTCTTTTCGGAATTTTAGGATTGCTTTCCCTACTAAAAAGTAAAAAATATTTATTAACAACACTTTTTATTTTCTTAGCTTTTGGTGTAGGTATTACCATTTACATTAACCCAGTTCCATCTAGTATTTTAGTTCGAGAACGGGATTATATTTTTATGGGGGCATTTGTGATTTTTTCACTTTGGGTAGGACTATCCATTCTTTATATCTACAACGCTTTTAAATTTATTTTATCTAGTAAAACGAGACTGCTAATTGTAGCTAGTATTGTTTTTATTGGTGCACCTATACAATTAGTAGCTAAAGGATGGAATGATCACCAACGTAGTTATGACACTTTTGCATACGATTTTGCTAAAGCGTATCTAGATTCATGCCCAGAACAATCCATACTTATTACTAATGGAGACAACATGACTTTTCCTTTATGGTACTTACAAGAAGTTGAAAAATATAGAACAGATGTGAGAGTTCTAAATTTTGATCAAATGAATTTAGATACACATATCGATAAACTGAAACATAAAATATACAATTCCAATCCAATTGAAATTAGCTTAGAGAAAGATTTTTATGTAAATGGTGTCGATAAATTAATTCCGCTTCAAAAAGAAACCAATACTGCAGCTGTATTACCTGTTTTATTTGAATTTTTTAAGAATAGCAACACAAAAATTAATTGGAATGGAAAGTTAAGACATTACATACCTGCAACCAAATTTGCTATCCCTATAGATACTGTAAAAATAAAAAGCAAACACCTAAGTGCTGAAGCATTAAATGCTCAATATACCAATAAGATAGCATGGGAATATGCTAAAGACTTTTACGGTTTAAACGAGATTGTATTACTAAATATAATTAATAATAATATTGAAAATAGATCAATATGCTTTGCCATTAATGGAAAAACTAGTCATTATTTAGGCCTGCAAAATTACTTTATTCAAAATGGCTTAGTAGAGGAGTTAGCTCCCATTCAAAGAAAAAACCCTCTAGCAAACCAGAAAATTGTTAATACAAAAATGATGTATCCTTTTTTAATAGAGAAAGTACAATTTAATAGACTAAATGATGATACAAAATTTATTACTTATGAAAATAGAACTTATGCGCAAGATATTTTAAGGCGTAATTATTATTTTTTAGCACAAGCATTATTAGAAGAAGGCAAAAAACAACAAGCCATAGCTGTTTTAGACAAATCTTTTTCTGTTTTACCTAATAACACTATTGCTTATAAGCAATATGCATATGCATTAGGTAAATTATATTTTAGAGCTGGTCTACCTAATAAAGGCACTAAAATATGTGTTTTAGCTATTAATAATCTCTGGGAAGAACTGCAATGGACAACCTCTTTTAACCCTCCAAATCCAATAATAAATGTAAAACATGCTGAAAAATTAAAAAACATGTATTTACAAATGATAAATCAATTCCCTGGCGATAAAGAAATTATTATATCTAACAAACAACGCTTTAAAAATTTTGAACCAAATTATATACAATGGCAAAAGATAAATTGGCCATATTAACCTAATTATTTAAAATGTTTTCATTTTCAACCGAGATTACCTCTTCCCAAATAACTTCAGACCAACCATTATTTCAAAGAACATTAAAAGCATATCATTTAATAGCTGAAAAAATACATGGAAATGTTTTAGAAATTGGATGTGGAGAAGGCTATGGCTTAGATCTTATTCTAAAAAAAGCAAAGAATATAACTGTTATAGATAAATCTAAATATGTATTAGATAAAATAAAATACAGACATCCAAAAACCACAATTCTACATCAAAACATACCTCCTTTAAGTAATTTAAAAGACAATAGTTTTGATGTGGTTATTTCATTTCAAGTAATCGAACACATAAAAGATGTCAATCTTTTTATTAATGAAATTCATCGAGTTTTAAAACCTAATGGAAAAGCATATATAACTACCCCAAACGCAAAAAAATCGATAGCAAGAAACCCTTGGCATGTTAAAGAATATAAGTATTCGGAATTAAACGACCTAATTAAAAAAAAATTTATAAAATATACTATTGAAGGTATTCAAGGTAATAAAAAAACAGATCAGTATTATTTTAAAAACGAACAATCTGTTAAGCGAATTATGCGCTTTGATATTTTTAATATACAATATAAACTGCCTAAAACATTACTTAAAATACCTTATGAAATAGCAAATAGAATGAATAGAATTACGCTATTAAACAAAAATAGAGAATTAGTTAACAACATAAAATTAGAAGACTATTCACTTCAAAAATACTCTAAAGACACGTTAGATTTTTTCTGTATATTAACAAAGTAATATTTATTAAATGCAAGACGAACAAATAGACATTGTTTCAAAAACAGGTGAAGCTACTGGGAAATCTGTAGCAAAATCTATAATTCATCAAAAAGGCTACTACCATAACACAGCACATATTTGGTTTTATACTCCAAAAGGCGAGATTTTATTAGCACAACGAGCAGCTTCAAAAGTAATTTGTCCTTTACTTTGGGATGTTTCGGTTGCTGGCCATGTAGATGCTGGCGAAACCATAGAGCAAGCTGCTATTAGAGAAATACAAGAAGAAATAGGATTAAGTATTTCAAAAAAAGGTTTACAAAAAATTGGTGTTTTTAAATGTTTTCAGACTTATGAAAACGGTATTATAGATAACGAATTTCACCATACTTTTTTAGCAGGTTTAAATGTAAATATTTCCGCTTTAAAATTCCAAAAAGAAGAGGTTGAAGGACTTAAACTTGTTCATATTACTGAATTTAACGAGTTATTAAAACACTCGAAAAGTAATAATCATTTCGTTGCAAGCAATAAAGCATACTACACTAAAATTATAGCTGAAATTTTAAAAAGAATACCTTAATTTAGCCAAATGCATTTACTCGCTTTAGCAATAGCTCCGGTTTTTTTAATCATATTGTACATTTATTACAATGATAAATACGATAAAGAACCCAAACTTCTACTTTTTTATAGTTTCTTACTTGGTGCAATTGTAAGTATACTAGTTACAACCATACTTTATGTGATTTCCGATTATACAATTCCTATTGCTATTGCTGGTAATACAAGTGTGCTACAACTTTTTATTAAAGCTTTTTTTATCGTTGCTTTAATTGAAGAGTTTAGCAAGTACATCATTGTACGCTATTTTGCGCAACCAAATAAAGCTTTTAATGAGCAATTTGATGGCATTGTTTACGCGGTAATGGTATCCATGGGTTTTGCAGCTACCGAAAACATTATGTATGTCCTTCAAGGAGGCATAGAAACTGCACTTTTAAGAGCTTTTACTGCAGTTCCTGCACATGCTACATTTGCTGTATTAATGGGCTATTTTATGGGGAAAGCAAAGTTTTCCAACAATAGAATGATCCTAAACCTATTAGGTTTACTACTAGCAATACTATTTCATGGTGCTTATGATTTCTTTTTATTCCTAGAGTTTATTCCTGGTATCTGGATTGGTGCTTTTATTTCGCTGTTTATTGGTCTACTACTTTCTCGAAAAGCAATTAAAAAACACTCTAATAATTCTAGATTTAAAGATTCTTCAACAATATAAAACTTAAAACTATAACAAATTAGCAGAAATATAATCTTCCAACTAAATCGTTTTCGTAATTATACATATCTTTGCTTGCATTTAAATTTATAATAATGAACACATCTTATACAGTAAAAATCAATGACGCTTCAGAAATTGATATTACAAAAAATGACGCATTAGCATTAGATAATATAAAAATTGCTCCTTCAAAATTTCATATACTTCAAGAAAACAAATCGTTTAAAGCAGAAATCACAGAAGCAGATTTTAACAAAAAAACGTATAAAGTAAAAGTTAACAACAACACATACAAAATACTAATTAACAATAGTTTAGATTCGTTAATAAAAGAAATGGGATTTACCATTGGCGCAGCCAAAAAAGTAAAAGACATAAAAGCGCCAATGCCTGGGTTGATTTTAGATATCAATATAAAAGTAGGTCAAGAAGTAAAAGAAGATGATGCTCTTTTAATTTTAGAGGCCATGAAAATGGAAAACGTTATAACCTCTCCAAGAGATGGAATTATAAAATCGATTTCTATAAAAAAAGGAGATGCTGTAGAAAAAAACCAACTACTCATTGAATTTGAAGCATAATCTAAGTAAACTATAAACAAAAAGATTCCCGTTTTTTAGGGAACGATAAATAAATTTATCGATGAAAAAAATACTAGTAGCAAATAGAGGTGAAATTGCCATTCGTGTGATGCAAACCGCAAAAAAAATGGGCATCCAAACCGTAGCAATCTACTCTACTGCAGATAGAAATGCACCACATGTAAAGTTTGCAGATGAAGCCGTTTTTATTGGAGAAGCTCCTTCTAATCAATCGTATTTATTAGGAGATAAAATTATAGCTGTAGCTAAAAATTTACAAGTAGATGCTATTCATCCAGGATACGGTTTTCTTTCTGAAAATGCCGATTTCGCAGAAGCTTGCGAAAAGAACAACATCCTTTTTATTGGTCCAAAATCGAAAGCAATTAAGATTATGGGAAGCAAATTAGCAGCAAAAGAAGCTGTTAAAGCATATCATATACCAATGGTTCCTGGTACAGATGAAGCGATAACAGATATTCCTGAAGCTAAAAAAATAGCTAAAGAAATAGGCTTTCCAATCCTTATTAAAGCTTCAGCTGGAGGTGGTGGAAAAGGAATGCGTGTGGTAGAAAAAGAAGCCGATTTTACTTCTCAAATGGATCGTGCTATTAGCGAAGCTGTTAATGCTTTTGGTGATGGTTCCGTGTTTATTGAAAAATATGTGACTTCACCAAGACATATCGAAATTCAGGTAATGGCAGATACACATGGTAATGTGATACATTTATTCGAAAGAGAATGTAGTGTACAACGTCGTCATCAAAAAGTAGTAGAAGAAGCACCTTCTGCCGTTTTAACTCCAGAAATGAGAGAAAAAATGGGAGAAGCCGCAATAAAAGTCGCAAAATCTTGTGATTATGTTGGTGCTGGAACTGTAGAATTCCTTCTAGATGATGATCTTAATTTCTATTTTCTAGAAATGAATACTCGTTTACAAGTAGAGCATCCAGTTACAGAATTTATCACAAATACAGATTTAGTAGAATTACAAATTCGAGTAGCTAGAGGAGAAACACTTCCTATTAAACAAGAAGATTTAAAAATTCATGGCCATGCGCTAGAATTGCGTGTATATGCCGAAGATCCTTTAAACGATTTCTTACCTAGCGTTGGTAATTTAGAAGTCTATAAACTACCTATTGGCAAAAATATTCGTGTAGATAATGGTTTTGAACAAGGTATGGATATTCCAATTTATTACGATCCTATGCTCGCAAAACTAATTACCTTTGGAGAAACTAGAGAAGCAGCTATTGAGCTTATGCTAAAAGCAATTCAAGAATATCAAGTAGAAGGTATTGAAACCACCTTACCATTTGGAAGCTTTGTTTGCGAACATGAAGCATTTCGATCTGGAAACTTTGACACACATTTTGTGAAAAAATATTACTCTTCAGAAGCTTTAAAAGAAAAGCAGGAAGAAGAAGCTAAAATTGCTGCATTAATAGCTGTTAAACAATATATTGAAGACCAAAAAGTATTGCGATTACCTATAAAATAATTTACAATACTCAAGATATAAAAACAGTAGCGATGTTTCATTATTTTAATTTAAATAAAAAGTAACCATACACTGCATTGCGCCTTTGCGTTTTTGCGAGAAAAAAGTATTTAAAAATGGAATCCAAAATAAAAAACCTCAACGAAAAACTAGCACAAGCCTATTTAGGAGGTGGGCAAGCAAGAATTGATAAACAACACCAAAAGAAAAAACTAACAGCTAGAGAACGCGTTATGTACTTACTAGACGAAGGTTCTTTTGAAGAAATTGGTGCTTTGGTAACACATAGAACGAAAGACTTTGGTATGGAAAACCAACAGTTTTATGGAGATGGTGTTGTAACTGGTTATGGAACCGTAAACGGAAAACTTATTTACATATTCGCACAAGATTTCACTGTTTTTGGTGGATCCTTATCCGAAACACACGCAGAGAAAATTTGTAAGGTTATGGATTTAGCGCTTAAGGTAGGTGCACCAATAATTGGTTTAAACGATTCTGGTGGAGCACGTATTCAAGAAGGTGTTCGTTCGCTTGGTGGTTATGCCGACATATTTTACAAAAACGTACAGTCCTCTGGAGTGATTCCGCAAATATCTGCAATCATGGGACCTTGTGCTGGTGGTGCTGTATATTCGCCAGCAATGACCGATTTCACTATTATGGTAGAAGATACCAGTTACATGTTTGTAACCGGTCCAAACGTTGTAAAAACAGTAACGAACGAAGAAGTAACTAGCGAAGAACTTGGTGGAGCGAGTACACACTCTTCTAAATCTGGAGTAGCACATATTACAGCTTCCAATGATGTGGAATGTTTAGAAGATATTAAAAAACTTATAAGCTACTTACCTCAAAATAATACTGAAACTCCCACACAACTTCCTTTTGAATTACAAGACGAAGTACGTGATAACTTATCGAATATAATTCCTAGTAATGCAAATAAACCGTATGATATGCATGCAGTTATTTCTGGTATTATTGACGAAGATTCGTTTTACGAAATACATAAAAATTATGCAGAAAACATTGTAGTAGGTTTTGCTCGCTTGGGCGGAAGAAGTATTGGTATTGTTGCTAATCAACCTATGTTTTTAGCAGGTGTTTTAGATGTTAATAGCTCTAAAAAAGCGGCACGTTTTGTTCGTTTTTGCGATGCATTTAATATTCCGATATTAACATTAGAAGATGTTCCAGGATTTTTACCAGGAACCGATCAAGAATGGAATGGTATTATTGTACATGGCGCAAAACTTTTATATGCTTTTAGTGAAGCTACTGTACCTAGAATTACTGTAATTACTAGAAAAGCCTATGGTGGCGCTTACGATGTAATGAATTCAAAACACATTGGTAGTGATATGAATTTTGCTTGGCCAAGCGCAGAAATTGCGGTTATGGGAGCTAAAGGTGCTGCTGAAATTATCTTTAAAAAAGAAATTAAATTAGCTGACAATCCAGAAGAAAAATGGAAGGAAAAAGAAGCAGAATACGCTGCACTTTTTGCAAATCCGTATAGTGCTGCAGAACGCGGGTTTATAGATGAAGTGATTCTACCTAAAGATACCAGAAGAAAGCTAATTAAAGCTTTTGCAATGCTTGAAAATAAAGAGGTTGTAAGACCAAAACGCAAACATGGTAATATTCCGTTATAATTTCTGCGCAGACAGAAAACCTCTATATCTTAAGTCATTTTTATCATGCACCACACTCCTACTATTAGCAGTATACTTTCGCCAGAATATCTTTCAGGATTTGTAAAAAAGCAATATAATCTAGATGCTTCTACAACGTGTAGCATTTTAAAAACCGGAATTAATCATACCTATTTAATTTCATCTTCATCTAAAAAATACGTTTTACGCGTCTATTTTTTAAATTGGAGAACCCAAAATGAAATTGAAGAAGAATTAAATTTATTAACCTATTTAAAACTTAATGGGCTTTCTGTTGCCTTTCCTATAAAAAATATAAAAGATACTTATATACAAAGTTTAAATGCTTCCGAAGGAAAACGTTTTGCAGTTTTATTTTCTTATGCAGAAGGGGAAACGATACGAAATCCTTCCAAAGAAATTTGCAATACTATTGGCAAAACGATGGCAAAATTTCATCAGTCTACTTTAAATAAAACGATAAACAGGATAGATTACAATGCGAATACTCTTGTAAGTGAAGCCTATCAAACTGCAACAAAATTCTTTAAAAAAGGGTCTGAAGAAATGGCTTTTTATAAACGAGCAAACAGTAGAATTACTACCGAATTTGAAATGGCAAATACCGGCGAATTACGAAAAGGTGTTGTGCATTTAGATTTTTGGTATGAAAATATGAAGATTAAAGGTGCTACTGAAATTACCATTTTCGATTTCGATAATTGCGGTAATGGCTGGCAGTTTCTAGATATTTCCTATTTCTTAATGATTTTGTTTAGGAACGAACCTAACAAAGAAGTTTTTAAACAAAAACAAATTGCTTTTTACGAAGGCTATGAAAATATCACTCCAATTAATAAAGAAGAAAAACGATTAATTCCTTTTGGTAGTTTAGCGATTTGGCTACATTATAATGGGATTCACATCCAACGATTTAACGATTTTTCTAATCCGTTTTTAAGTGAGGAATTTTTAAAATACTGGATACATACTGTCAAGCAATGGATGGTATTTAATACTATAAAAATTTAAAAAACTATTTACTTTAAATTTTTGCCTGATATGTATACAGTTCAAAGTATCTTCCTTGTGAAGCAATTAATGTATCATGAGTACCACGTTCAGCAATTTCACCATTTTCAATAACTAGAATTTGATCCGCTTTACGAATCGTACTCAATCTATGTGCAATTACTATAGTCGTTCTATTTTTAGTTAATTGCGATAAACTCTTTTGAATTAGTGCTTCACTTTCTGTATCTAAATTAGAAGTAGCTTCGTCTAGAATAATAATTTTAGGATCTGCCAAAATAGCTCTTGCAATGGCTATTCGCTGTCTTTGACCTCCAGATAGCTTCACTCCTCTTTCACCAATTAAAGTTTCTAAACCATCCTCGAATCTATCTGTAAATTCATTTACATACGCTGCTTTTATTGCTGCTTGTACTTGTGCTTCGGAAGCATTTGGCCTAGGAAACATAATATTTTCTCTAATGCTTCCTTCAAATAAAAACTCATCTTGCAAAACAACACCTAAATGTTTTCGGAAGCTATTTAATTTTACTTTAGAAAGATCTTGACCATCAATTGTAATTTGACCAGATTCTGGATTTAAAAAAGTTGCAGATAATCCAGCGATGGTAGATTTTCCAGATCCGGAACTACCAACCAAGGCAATTACCGAACCAGAAGGTGCATTAAAATCTATATTGTGTAATACAGGTTTACCTGCTTCATAAGAAAAATTAACCTTATTAAATGCAATGTCTCCTTTTACTGTTTGTAGTTCTATGGTTCTGTTTTCGTCATCCGCTTCAGCTGGCATATTCATTAGCTCTTCTGTTCTATCTAAACCAGCTAAGGCTTCGGTTAATTGACTTCCAATATTACTCATTTGAATAATTGGTGCAATCATAAATCCTAGAACTAAAGTAAAAAACAGAAAATCTCCAGTAGTCATTTCATTTTGAATCATATAATAACCACCAATACCCATAATTCCCGTAGTTGCCACTCCTATTAAAAATGTAGAAGAACTTGTCATTAAAGCAGTAGCTGTTAAACTCTTTTTTACATTTTGATATAATCTATCTACTCCTTTTTCGAAAGCTATGTTTTCTTGTTCTTCTGCATTAAATGCTTTAATTACACGAACTCCTGCTAAAGTTTCGGTTAATCTACCAGTAACTTCTGCATTAATTTTACCTCTAGTTCTAAAAATTGGTCTTATATATTTGAATGCTTTTAATGCAATTACTCCGAAAATAGATAACGGAATAAACACAAAAAGTGTCATCCATGGATTTAGTTTAATTAAGATAATTAGTGAAATAATTGCTGTAAATGTTCCTCCTACTAATTGTACTAAACCTGTACCAATGAGGTTTCTAACTCCTTCCACATCGGTCATTATTCGAGAAACCAATGCACCAGACTTGGTATTATCGAAAAAACGAATTGGTAGAGAAAGCACTTTTTTTTGTACTTGTGCACGTAACTCAGAAATTAAATATTGCGCTTGCACACTCAAAATTTTAGTAAGTAAAAAAGAAGTAATTGCTTGCACTGTTATTGCACAAATTACAATTAGAATTAAGGTCCATAATTTACTTGTGTTTCCACTTGGGACTACATCATCTAACAATACTTTACTTTGCCAAGGCAGTATTAAACCAGAAATACTTTTAATTACAATTAATACCAAACCAATAAACACCAATTTACGCCTAGGCCAAATAATGGTTTTAAACGCCTGTTTTAGGGTTACTTTTGACTTAGATTTATCTTTAGAGTCTGGAGTTTTTAAATGTTGCATGTCTATTATTATATCTAGCAAAGATACGTTTGAAAACCTAATAGGCTTTAGTGTAAGAACAAATGTTTTGTTAATTTAATACTATGGCACAAGTTGTATTTCCTATTTACAACCTCTTATAATAAAAGAAAGAGCCACTTTCGCGGCTCTTTTTTCCTTAACATTTAATTTACGAACTACTCTATAAGTACTTCCTGTAATTTTTTCTTAATTCAATTTATATGGAATTCAAATATCATTAATTACTAAACGCTGCTAAAAATTAAAATAAAACTTTGTTAATTGAAATAGAACCATCAGAAAGAGAAGTTCTAACAAATAGAACACGCTGACTTTTTGTAATAGAATTATCTTTAAATATTGTAGCATTTATTCCTTCTTTTTTAAATATTCTTTTTCCTAAAACATCATAAATTACTACTTTATCTATATTATGTAAAGAAGACTTTATTTGTAATTGTTCATTTTCATCACTAGAAATAAGTACTGCACTATTACTATTAACATTAATAATTTCTTCAATACCTAAAGTTTGAGTATTAAGATCAGACTCCCAAACACCTCTACCATAGGTTCCTGCTCTTAATTTATTGGTTGGATAAAAAATTTCTAAATCTCTAACAGCAGCATTAGGTAAATTAGTCATAAATGGTTGCCATGAAGTCACATTATTATTAATAATAAAGACACCAATATCTGCTCCTACATAAATTTCATCTGCAATACCAGCATTTCTAAAAACCAGCGTATTTATTGGTACGTTTGGCAGTCCTGCAGAAATATTAGTCCATGTTACACCTCCATCGGTAGATTTAAATACTTTATTTACACTATCATAACCAGAATATGTTACCCAAACTTTATTTGCATCTATATTAGAAACAGTTATACTTGAAAATGCAACAGTAGTTGGTAATGTACCTGTAATATCTGTAAATGATCCTCCTGAATTTGTTGATTTAGAAATAGCATCCATTTGTACCGTATAAATAACCGTTGGATCACTTGGTGCAACTACAAAATCTGTAATACTACCAGTACCTGGAGATGTTCCTAGAGCCGACCAATTGTTACCTTGATCTACAGATGTGTATAACGTTGGTGTACCACCAGAATAAAGTTTCAAGTGATTTACTGGATCCATTTTAAAAGGACTATAAAAATCTATACCAGTTGGAAGTCCTGACTGAATTGGTGTATTTGTTTCGGCAGGATATTCAACACGACTATATTTGCCTTCTACATATTGCACATAAATAATATTATCATCTGTATAATCGATAAAACATTCACCTCCATCACCTCCATTGATACCATACCAATCATTTAATGAAACATCGTTTAAAATAGTCCCATTATCTTGCTCACCAGCAACAATACCGAAAGGGTTGTTACTAGACAATCCCAATTTAACAACTTGACCAATGGCTAAATTACCGCTAATATCTGTCCATTGATCCCCATTATCGGTAGAAATATAAAAGCCACCATCATTACTCGAATACATTATTGAAGAACTACCTGGTTTATATACAAGCTCATGAACATCTGCATGAATCTCTCCGGAATTCCAAACCGATTTATTTGACCAATTTACACCACCATCTGTAGATTGCCAATGGTTAACACCACCTACTGTAATCGTATTTGGTGCTGTAGGAGAAGCTACAATTGCTAAATCATAAAATGCTTGTCCACCAGAATCGGAGCCATCAAAATCATATCCTAATAGGTTTGGTGTTGTAGACATGGTAGTAAAATTATTTCCACTATCTGTAGAACGATACGTACCCATATAAGATTGATCGCTATCTTTACCAATTACCGCATACACATAAGAGTCATTTCCAGGAGTTACAGCCAAAGCTATTCGAGAAACATTAGAAGTTGGTAAGCCATTACCAGCTAATGACCAAGTTGCTCCAAAATCTGTTGATTTATAAAATTCTGTACCAGAAGCATACACAGTTCCAGCATTTAATAATCCTGGTTTAAATTCCATATCCTTTAATACTGGAGTACCACTACTAAAAGTACTACTATAATAGGTATCCCAACCATCTGTGGTATAATAAGCACCATAGCTTGAGGCTACAATCATTTTTAAAGGATCATTTGGATCCATCAATAATTTAGAAAGTTTCTCCTCGTATGATGCAGGATCAAAAACAAGAGATGTAGTATTCCATGTTACACCTCCGTCTTCAGATTTTAAAATCCCTAAACTATTTCTATTACCTTCAATATCTCCAGTTGCTAAATACATTATTTGTGTATTGGTAGGATCTATTGCTAAATCTGAACATCCAATAACCGCTAAGAAATCTGTATTTGTGGTCCAAGTTGTACCTCCATCTGTAGAATTCCATAAACCACCATCTGGAGCTCCAACATACATGTTATTTGCATTTGTTGGGTCGAAACGCACAAAATTTACTCGCCCAGCTCCAGTACCTGTATAAGGCAAAGGTCCGTTTGCGGCACCTATTGGTCCAAGTTGAGTCCAGTTACTTGTTACTGTAGTAGAAGATCTATTAAATGGATTCGCTTTTGCTAATTGCCATTTCAAATAATTATCGTAGGTTGTAGTAGGTAATGACATATCTCCAGAAGGATATACTCTTGGTGTCATATAATCTTCCCAACGCTTAAAAGGTTTATATCCTTTTCCTCTTTCTGGTGATTTACCTTTCCAATAAGTATTAAAATTTTCTTGTACTTGATAAAAGGTAACTCCTTCGTTATTATTCATTTTTGTCCAATCTATTTTCGATTGAAATTTCGAATCGGATTGTGAAAACATCATTACATATGAAAGCAACAATGTTACTAAGTAGATTTTTTTCATTTTTAAAAGTAGATTTATAAATTATATATCTACAAAAATCCACATATTCTATTTTAGTATCATAGTTTTAAACTACGCAATAACTACGCATTCATAAAATAGCTTGTTAAGTGTTGTTCTGCTTTGATTCTTCAAATACTTTATTAATATAATCCACAAGTGAAACACTGTTGGTTATACCATCTATTTTTTTGGTAATTCGGTATCTTTTACTCTCTACAGCTCGCGTTGAAGTATTTAAAAAAGCTGCAATTTCTTTATTTTTGAAACCCGTAAAAAGATAATAACATATTATTTGCTCGGATGAATTTAACTCTGGATGCAACACATTAATTTTTGAGAAAAAGGAAACATTTAGATCATTAATTAATTCTAAATGGCTTTCTCCTTTGGCTAATATAGTGGAGGAGTTATGATGAATTTTTTTATAAAGTTCTTTTATTCTATTTCGTTGTTCTAATTGATTATTTAAAACAGCAATATTTTTTACTTCCTTTTTTACTTCAGTAATATAATCTTCTAAACCATGAACTTTTACTTGAAGTTTTTCATGGTTCTTTTTTAAAAACACAAATTCTTTATCTCTTTTATTAAACTCTTTAAAAGACTGTTTTATTTTTTTATAACGCATACTTACAAATCCAGCTAAAAAAAGTAAAACCAGTAATGCAGCGATAAACAAATTTCTATTTAAATATTTTTTTTTGGTTTCTTTAAGCAAGAGATTTTCGGAATCTATTAATTCATTATTAATTTGAATACTTGCATCTAGAACTTTATTCATTTGTAGAGCTTCAAAATCTCGTAAAGAATCATTAAAAGCATTTCTGGTATCAAAATCTTTAATACGATCATAATAATCGAAATTTAATCTAAAATAATTTCGGGTATCGTGATCATTCATTGCTTTTCGCAAGGATCCAAATTTTTGTAAATAAACTTGTAATGAATCTATATTATTTTTTTTAAAATAAAAATTAGCAATAGCTCCATACAAGGTAACCTCATGTTTATTATAGAGTGACTTTGGTATTGTTTTATTCTTTTTTAATTTTTTTAAATGATTAAAATATTTGTGGGCATTATCTATATCGCCCAAATTAGTGTAATTAGTGGTTAACATAAATAATGCATACATATAGTAATATGCATCGTCTTCTATACTTTTATAGTACTCTAAATCTTTAAAAATTATTGCGTTGCTCTTAAAATAGTTTTTATTATTTAGAGCCATATAAGCGGTCATTTGTTTTACCTCCGCTAAACCGTTAGTATTGTTTGAAAGAGAATAATACTTTTCAGCTTCATTTAAATATTTTAATGCTAAAACAGAATCTTGTTTTACTAAATGAATATTATAAAAAAGTTCTAAACTACTCATTCCTGCAATGTCATAATCCGCTTCAATTTTAGCATACTTTAAAGCTTGCATGAAATTTTGAAACACTAATGTTTGCTCATCAAAATCATCATTAATAATTCCTTTTAACTGATAATATTCAGCCAAACGACCTTCAATATTTTTATCAATAGGTTTCGGAATAGAATCTAAATAAACATTTGCTAATTTTTTGTTTTCATCTATATAACTAGCTGCCGAATCTATAAACTTTATAAACTCAGTTTTATTAGATTGTGCAAATAAACTAAAAAAGCTAAAAAATAATACGAAAGTAAAAACGATACCTTTTGGGTAGCTATTAAACATATTTATACTTTATTTAATGAAAGTGTAAATGTAAAAATAATATGATATTTTCATTCTAATAAAAGTTGTATGTTTTTAATTAAAACAGTAATCTTTTATAATTATTGATCTAACAAACGTCTGTGATAATTTATTTGCCCTAAATGATAGGAGAGGTGCATGGTAAGATGTACTAAAAAATATTCGGTCGTCATGGTATCTTCAAAAACCCGACGTCTATATTCTTTTTGTAAATCGGCTTCTGTTAGATTTTTCAACGTATGCTTAACAACCAGAATAGTATCTTGAATTTGTTTAATTAATTCTGTTTTAGGAATATCTTTAAGTGAAAACTCTAATTCTCGTTGTCTTATATATCCTGAATTACCTAATGAATCGCCTATAAAAGTGTTTAAATTTCCTACCAGATGAAGACATAAATTGCCTGCAGAATTTTTAACATCACCTTCTACTTTCCATAAGTTACTTTCGTTGGTATATGCATTTATTTCTGCTATAATTGCGTTTAAATCTCTATTGAAAAGTTTACTTAAAGTTTCTATTAACATAATTAAGATTTTATTAAGATTGGAAACCCAAAAATAGCTAATAATTGGCTTACTTTTGCAGGATGCAAGAAAACCAATCTGTAAAATTAGAATTCATATGTTTAATGGCATCTTTAATGTCGATTGTAGCATTAGCAATTGATGCAATTTTACCAGCAATGACTTCTATTGGCATTTCTATTAACAGTCTGGATAGCAATAACAACCAATTACTAATTACTATGATTTTCTTAGGTTTAGGATTTGGACAATTATTATTTGGGCCATTATCGGATAGTTTTGGAAGAAAACCAATCGTTTATATTGGGTTTTCTATCTTTACTATTGGTAGTATTGTTTGTGTACTATCGCATAGTTTAGAAGTCATGGTATTAGGAAGAATACTTCAAGGTATTGGTTTAGCTGCTCCTAGAACAATTGCAATTGCTGTGATTAGAGATATGTACAAAGGAGATTACATGGCTAAAATTATGTCTTTTGTAACTACTTTCTTTATTTTAGTTCCAGTGATCGCTCCTGTAATGGGGAAATTTATTCTTAATCATTATGATTGGAAAGGCATTTTTTATGTGCAATTAATCATGGCTTTTTTAGTTAGTATTTGGTTTTGGAAAAGACAACCAGAAACACTTAAACCAGAATATAAAATCAAATTTAGCAGGCATGTTTTTTTAGATGGTTTAAGAGAGTTAATAAAACATAAAGAAACAATGGGTTTTACTGTGATTTCTGGTTTTATCTCTGGGGCTTTTATTGTCTACTTAAGTGCTTCTCAGGTTATTTTTGAAACGCAATATGGTTTAATTGAAGAGTTTCCTTACATTTTTGCTGGATTAGCAGCAGGTGTTGGTTTATCTACTTTTTTAAATGGTAGCTTTGTTATGCGTTTAGGTATGTGGCGTTTATCGTATTTTGCTATTATAGTATTTAGTGTAAACGCTTTATTATATGTTTCCTTATTTTGGAATGCAACTACAAATCCTTCTTTAGCAATCATTTTAGTTTTTATGGCCATACAATTCTTTACCATTGGCTTTATTTTTGGAAATTTAAGAGCCATTGCGATGGAACCTATTGGGCATATTGCAGGAATTGGAGCTGCTATTACAGGTTTTGTTTCTACTATAATGGCTGTGCCAATTGCTAATTTTATTGGTAGTTTTATTCACGATACTGCTTTACCTCTATTTATTGGGTTTACGGTATTTGGTTCCCTTTCCTTTTTAATCTTTATTCGAATGCGGGTAATTCATAAAAGAGAAGAAATACAAGCTTAATTTCTTTTCGTTCTTCTTATTTCTAAATCTTAAAACACTACAAAAAACATCTTAATCTTCTTTAAAAAGCACCTGAATCTACCTCTTTTATAAAGTTTATCAATCCTTTAAAAAATACTTTTTGATCATCAAATTGCGAGAGATGGCTTCCATTAGGACACAATAAAAATTGTCCATTTTGTACTTCTGTAGAAATCCATTTCATATGTTCTGGGTCCATAGTGTCATGTGTTGCACCAATAGTTAATGTTGGTGTTTTAATTTCTTTCAATCTATCTTTAACATTCCAATTTTTAAGAGTTGCGTCCCCTTTTATTCCAAATTCACTTGGTCCTTGCATGGTGATATACACATCTGGATTTAAATGTTTAAAACTTCTATTTATCGGTTCTGGCCATTCTTCAACAGGCATTCTAATTACGTGTTTGGTATAATAGTTTTTTACTATTAAATCTAAATAACGTGTATTCTCATAATCTTCTTTTTCTTCAAAACTCATAATCTCTTTTAAAACTTCTGGATCTAGCTTAGGAGCCAAAACTTCGTCAGAATATTTTTGATAATCTGGTATAGAAGCAACCATATTAGAGATAATTAATCCTTTTAAATTTTCTTGATATTTTAATGCATATTGCATGCCTAAAATACCGCCCCAAGATTGTCCATAAAGATAAAAATTATCTTTATTTAAACCTAAAGCGATTCGTACTTGTTCTACTTCTTCTACAAAGCGATCTAAATCCCAAAGGCTTAAATCTTTTGGTTGATCGCTGTAATAAGATCCTAATTGATCATAATAATAATATTCAATATTTTCTTGTGGAAAGTAGCCATCAAAACACTCGTAAATTTCGTGTGTCATTCCTGGGCCTCCATGTAATAATAGCACTTTCATTGTAGGATTATTTCCAACACGCTTAGTCCACACTTTAAAATCTCCTTTTGGTGTTGTAATTGGTATCATTTTAATCCCGCCAAGAAATTGATCTTCAGTATTAGGTTGTAAATAAGTTACTGCAGAAGAATGTATGCCAACAGCTTCAACTATAGGAGTATTTTCTTCTTTACAATTAAAACACAATAACAAGGATAAAACGATTACAAGTAGTTTAGTTTTCATATAATGGAATAATTAGAACACGAAGTTACTTAAATTATTACTAATTATTAGCTATAACATTTTACCAACAATATGATAATTATCAAGTTATTAATGAATGATTTTCTATAACTTAGTACAATGAAGAATACTATTGCAGAACGTATTTTAGATTTCTTAAAAAGCTTCCCTCCTTTTGATGCATTAACTTACGAGCAACTCTTTACTATAGCTTCACAAGTAAAAGTAATTTATCTTGAAAAAGAGGATTTTATATTTAAGCAAAATGAGCATTTGCACGATTCGTTTTATGTGGTAAAAGATGGTGCTATTGGCATTTATAGAGGGTCTAGTTTGGTAGATGAATGTGACGAAGGAGATATTTTTGGATTGCGTGCTTTAATTAGAAAAGATTCATATTTACTAGATGCCAAAGCAATTGAAGAAAGTATTGTATACAGTATGTCTTCTAAAGTGTTAGAGGATATTATAATTACCAACCCCAAAGCCAATCAGTTTTTAATTGCAAGTTTTGCTACCAATACAAGAAATCCGTATTCGGAAGAAGATAAAGGAACGCTATTTGCCAACGAAGACTTTTTGCAAACCAATAGTACTAGTTTTACCGAAGTTCAATCGGCTAACTTCTCTAAAAACCCAATTATTTGCAAAGCACATACTATTATTAAAGAAGCGGCTTTAGTTATGAGTAAAAACAAAGTTGGTTCTATTGTTATTACAAAAAACAAACAACCAATTGGTATTATAACAGATAAAGATTTACGTAATAAAATTGCAACAGGTTTACATGCAATTACAGAAGAAGTAGAAAACATTATGTCCTTCCCTGTTATTACGTTTCCACAAAGCATAACCGTTGCCGAAGCACAAATAGCGATGCTAAAAAACGATATTTCGCATTTATGCATCACCAAAAATGGTTCGCCAAACTCAGAACTTATTGGTATTTTATCCGAACATGATATTATTGTTATACATGGTAACAATCCTTCGGTTTTAATTAAAGAAATAAAGCGAGCAACTACAGCAGAAACACTAAAATACATAAGAGAAAAAGCGCAAGAACTACTAACAAATTATATAGAACAACACATACCAATTTCATTTATTGCAAATATTATTTCTGCGATAAACGAAGCTATTACTAAACGTATTATTACTATAAGTATTTCTGAAATGAACCAAGAACCGCCAGTTAGCTTTGCTTGGTTAGCTATTGGTAGTCAAGGTAGAAAAGAACAATTACTACTCACAGATCAAGACAATGCCTTGGTATTTGAAGATGTTACCGATGAAGATACCAAAGACAAAGTGAACACTTATTTTATCAAACTATCCCTAGCCATTAACAACAAACTAAACACAGTTGGTTTCGAGCTATGCCCAGCAAACATGATGGCAAGCAATGCTAAATGGTGTTTATCTCTTGCCGATTGGAAAGCACAATTTAAAAGTTGGATTACACATCCAGATGAAGATACAATACTGTTATGCAATATCTTTTTCGATTATGATATGGTTTACGGAAATCAGGAACTGGTAGATGAAATGTCTACCAGTATTTTTGAAGCTATAAGCAGTTACGAGATATTTTTAAATTTCATGGGTCGAAATGCTTTAAAAAACCCTGCGCCTTTAAGTTTTTTTAGAAACTTTCTTGTGGAAGATTCTGGAGAACATAAAGACCAATTCGATATCAAAGCAAGAGCCATTATGCCTCTGGTAGATGCTGCTAGACTATTCATTTTATCGCAAAATATTAAGGGAGTCAATAGCACAATTGAGCGTTATAAAAAGCTAGCAGAAATAGAACCGCAAAACAAAGATTTATACGAATCGTGTATTAGTGCTTTTAGAATATTATTACGATTTAGAACACAACAAGGATTAAAAAATAAAGATTCTGGTCGCTTTATAAATGTTAATCATTTAAGTAAAGCAGATCGATTAAAACTTAAAGGCTGTTTTAAGCCTATAAAAAATATTCAGGAAGCATTAAAAACACGCTTTAAACTCTCTCAATTATTATAGATGCATTGGTTTAAACGTAAAACATATCCAGATTTTTATAACGCTTACGCGGAAAGTTTTAAAGGTAAAAAAAAACCTTTAGAAGCTACACGATTTGTAGTATTTGACACCGAAACTACAGGGCTAAATACGAAAGAAGATTATATTCTTTCCATAGGAACCATTACTGTTCAAGATTTTACTATTCATGTTGCAGATAGCTTAGAGTGCTACTTAAAACAAGACCATTTTAATGCAAAAACGGTAGAGATACATGGTATTTTAAAAGCTGGTAATATCACCAAAATAAAAGAAACCGAGGCCATTAAACTGTTTTTAAAACATATTGAAGGCGCAGTTTTAGTTGCACACCATATTGCTTTCGATGTTGCTATGATTAACCAAGCATTACAACGTATGCAATTGCCTAAGCTTAAAAACAAACTAGTAGACACAGGACAACTTTATAAAAAAACCAAATACGTAAAAGACAACAAACACTATAGCTTAGACCAGCTATGTACTACTTATAATATTACTATGCACGATAGGCATACAGCTTCTGGTGATGCATACTTAACCGCTATGTTATTTTTAAAACTATCTGCTTTATTGAAAAAAAAGAAAAATAGAAATTTAACCTTACGTGATTATTAAGGATATACATTATGTGTTTAACATGCCAACCTGTTATTAATAATCCCTTTTACTTTATACGATACTTACATACTGAATAAAGCACCAAATTGTATCTTTTATATTTCTTGTTTTATGTTTAACACTTAACGTTTCTTGCCTTTAGCCTTTACCTCTTTTATTTTTACATAAATCAATTTCATTCGTCCTCTAGCATCTTCGCGACGTTCGATTTCGAAATTTTTTATCGATTTAATTAAAGGGGTTAATTTTTGAAACCCATAATTTCTAGAATCGAAATTTGGTTGTTTTTTTTGTAATAAACTTCCAACATCACCTAAAAATGCCCAACCATCATCGTCTGCAACATCGTCTATAGTTGCTGCAATAAATTTAATTTCTTTTTGAGTTATGGCATCTAACTTGTTTTGTTTGTTTGTTTCTTTTTCGGTAGAACTACTATCGCTTTCTTCTGCTTGATTTTTAAGAATTTCGATATAAATAAATTTATCGCAAGCTACAATAAAAGGATTCGGTGTTTTCTTTTCGCCAATACCATATACTTGCATTCCTGCTTCTCGTAATCGAGTAGCAAGACGAGTAAAATCGCTATCGCTAGACACCAAACAAAAACCATCTACTTTTTGCGAGTACAAAATATCCATAGCATCAATAATCATAGCAGAATCTGTAGCATTTTTACCTGTTGTATATCCATATTGCTGGATTGGCGTAATGGCATTTTCTAACAGCATATTTTTCCATTTAGAAAGATGTGGCTTGGTCCAATCGCCATAAATACGTTTAATGGTTGGATTTCCATATTTTGCAATCTCCTCCATCATTTCTTTTACATAGGCGGATGGTATATTATCGCCATCAATAAGTACTGCAAGTTTTATGTCTGTCATTTTTTTGTTTTAAATAATTGTGTATAAAGATAATGGCATTATAACATAAAACCACTTTAATAACTAGGTTTATTATAATTAAAATACATTATGTGCGTTACTTGTAATTTCTTATTCCGTTAAGCCATGGGGTTTAACAGATCTATTATGTACTATATTATTGTTTAAGGGAGTGTTTAAATATAACATCTTTTTAAAAACTGAATACGTAATGCTTCGTAAAAACAAGATTTTTAATGGTACTAAAAAAGCAACTTTTTTTGGTTGCTTTTTGCATTAGTGATTGTAGTGGCATCCTTTTGCTTTTTTGCAAAAGATATAACGAAAAGCACGACGCTTTGTAGCTTTGCGGAAAAGGGTAATGCCCAAGTTTAAAACGTTTTTATTTTGCTTTAGGTAGTACTAAATTATGCTTTTGTTTTATTAAGCTTAATACAATGTAGTTTATCTAAAACCACCATAATACAGTATGTAACGTCTATTTCGTGCCATTTTACGCCAAAATTTGCGCGTCCGCTGTGTGTGTGGTGATTATTGTGGTAGCCTTCTCCCATCATTAAAAAATCGAATGGTAGTAGGTTTTTTGAAGTGTCGCTTACTTTAAAATTTCGGTAGCCATAAATGTGTGCAAACCAGTTAATTATTACGCCATGAATTGGTGCCATTAAAAAAGCAACTGGTAATAATAACCATTGCCACCAAGCGGTTGCAAATGCGATAAAAAATATGGTGTATGCTGCTGCCCAAACGACTCTAGATATTCTGGAGCTTGCAAAGGCATCGAAGCTTTGCCATTGTGGTACGTTTTTAGTAAACTTATCTGCTACGTCAATTCGTTTTTGGTTAATGTCTTGGTATATGTTTTTTGTTCTCCACATCATTGCAAATACATTAGCGTCGTATTTTGGAGAGTGAGGATCTTTTTCGGTATCTGCATAAGCATGATGCATTCTATGCATAACGCCATAACCATAAGCGCTTAAATAATTAGAGCCTTGAAATACCCAAGTTAAAAAGAAACATACTTTTTCGGCAAATTTAGACATGGTAAAGGTTTGGTGTGCTGCATAACGATGCAAGAAAAAGGTTTGAAAAAATAAACCGGTATACCATAAAATAATAATAAATATAAGAATTGCCATAGTGTTTGCTTAATACACAAAGGTCTGCATACTGGATGCCAATTAAAATGAATCTAGGTTAAGAAATTTGTTTTCTAATTCGGCTTAATGCTTGTGGTGTTACACCAATATAGGAGGCGACATATTTTAACGGAATTTCTTTTATTAGGTTTGGTCTTTCGGTAAATAAATTAAGGTAACGTTCTTTTGCTGTTTCGTTTAAAAGGGATTGTTCTCTTTTAGATTTTATAAGAAACAAACGTTCTGAGGAAAGCCTCCCAATTAGATTTCCGATTGCTGTTTTTTCGTATACTTCTTGGAGGTCTGCATATGAAATACTCCAAACAGACATATTACTTAAAGCTTCTATTTGGTATAAGGAAGGGGTTCTGGTTAGAAAAGAATCGTAGGCACTTATGAATTCGTTTTTAAAACAAAACCCGAAGGTGATTTCTTTTTCTTTTTCTTCTTTAGGAATTAAAAAACGTGCGATTCCTTTTTCTATAAATGAGATGTAGTTTTCGGTTGCACCAACTTCTAAAAGTTTCGTCTTTTTTTTAAAGACTCTGTTTTCTAATTTTGAGGAAAACAATTGCCAATCTGCATCGGAAACTGGAACCGTTTTTTCAATATACTCTCTAAAATTCATGCACTATTTTTTGTGTGTAGCAAAGAACGTTATTTAATTTTATAGTTTAAATGAAAACCTTACGATTTTATACTTTTATAAGCATAAAATCGCAAGGTTTTTTGTTTTTAAGAAAGAGGTTGTTTTCGCATTAGGGATTGAACGCGTGTTTGAGCTCCTCGCAGAGAGCGAGTAGTGAAAGCCCGACAGTTTGTAGCTTTAGCGAAAAAGTGAAATGCCCAACTAATTAAGCAACTTTTCTATTTCTAATTTTATTGTTTTTAATTGTTCTCTAATGGTTTTATCTTTTATATAACATAGTAAAAAGTCGATTTGAATAATTTCATTTTTAATATATCGTGGACTATATAGGAGCTGAAAAACATGTTTAAACCTGTCTATAATATCTATTTCGATGTTTGGTTTAAAGTTATTGTTGATTAGCATGAGCCCGAAATTAGCTTCTGCCATACCAATTAGCACAGAGACATCTAAGTCGGTTTTATCATAATCTTCTAGTTCTTGATGAAAATCTATTAGGTAAGATTTTATGTCTACACTGTTTTCGAAAGCGCCACTATTTGCTATTAGGTCTTCTAGTTTTTCGTCGTCTAAAAGTTCTATAATATGTCCTATAAATATTAGGTTTGACATAGCATCTAAGCTATTACCATCGTATTTATTGGTAGAAGTTTTATACGAATCTACATACATTGCAAATGCTTTTTTAAGGTATTCTATTTTTTTGTTTTTAGATTCTAAATGTGTTGATGCTAGTTTGTAAGCATTACCAACAATGTTTAATCGACAAGGGTTTTTGCCTACTAAAGTTAAAAATTCGATTTCTTGAAGATCGTTTATAAGCGTTTTATTATTTAAATGATTGGTTTTAATAATACAGTATTGCTCTAAGGCTTCGATTGAAAAATTACCATTTGAGTAAACAAATAGGTCTTTAAATTTTTGTAATGCTATTTCTGTTTCGCCTAACTCGTTGTACACTAATGCTTCTTTTTCTAAAATATTAGCGTCTAGTAGGTTTGCTTGTTCTACTTTTTCTAAATAGTATTCTAATTTTTTAAGTGCTTGATTGCTGTTATATTTTTGATCTCTAATCGCTATTAAAAGGTTATCGAAATCTGTATATACTTGAGAAGGGATTACATATTCGAATTCTTCTTTTTTATTAGAACCTCTAGTAAAAAATCTATAAAACTGATTTCCGTAACATTGATATGCTCCCCAAGTATTGGTATTAGAATGGTTTTGATAACATGCTAATCTTGCTTTTTGTACAGCACTACCAAACATATCTCCATCGAGCATGTTTTTATAAAATACTTCGGAAAACGTTTTTGCTGCAGCATCATTGACAGCCCAACCTGAAATTACAATGGCCTTTACTCCCATTTCTATAAGTTGCGTTCCTACGTTTGCAGCTAATCGGTAACGTTCTCTAGTATATTTTTCGTCTTTTACATTTATTGTACCTGAATAACAACAATTAATAAACACAAATTCTGGTACGTACCCCAATTGGTTTATGGTTGCTGGATCTATACAAATGTTATCTCCAATTGCGATACCTACTTCTTTATTTTCTGGATCGTATAAACCATGTCCTGCAAAATGTAATATCTTATATTTTTTATTAAACAGCTCCATCATTATAGGTGCTGCCGAGGCACTAATCATAGAATTGGTTTCGAAACCAAACTGATTTAATTTTTTGGTTACCCATTCTGCTTCTTCTTTTGCTGCTGGTAATTGAGGTAAATTGTCACTATTATATATTGGGTCTCCAACTACAAAAACACTGTTATTATTTAAGGATACTTGAGTGTTGTTTGTTGCGTACTCTGTTACTAGTTGTCTAATAAAACTAGAACTCACTGCTGCTGGTGTTTCGTCAGTCTCGTGATCGTGTAAAAGTTCCCAAGGTATTTGTGCCGCATTTTTATCTAACTTGATAATCATATTGGCTTGATTTCTAAAAGTGTTTTTAAACTCGTTAGGTATTAACATTTCAAATAATGCCTTAGATAATCTTTGGTCCCAAGTAGATTGATAAGATTTTTGTTGTAATAAAAAGTTAATTTTATATAAGCCAATATCTATCATTTCTTGTTCAACTCTTGCCAACCCATTAGAGGAATAATATTTAAATCCTACTACATTGTCTTTTTCATTTTTATCATTATCTGATTTTAAAACACCATTAATGTGTAGGTTATACCACCAGTTATATTTGCTATCGGAATATAGTTGTTTCTTTTTGGCTCCTGCTCTACGCAAAACACCTTTTGTTAGATTAATTAAAATTCGGTTATCATTATCTTGCATTCTACTTAAACTGAAATATGCTTGACTTGCTACAGATTCGTAATAGTTAATAATTTCTAAATCTTTAATTTGTTTTAAACCTTCTCCTCTATCTTTTATGTATGCATTTGCTGCAGATATGCCTAGTAAAATACCTTTAAGAGAATCTTCTAACGGTAATTTACCATAACCAATACCTATTAATATTGCCGAAATTCCTGTAGCATATTTTTTAGCTTCTGGTAAGGTATAGTTATCTCGCAAAAACATGGCGTACTTTAGGGTTGCCATTTTTACTGTTTTAGCTAATAAAAAAGTGGTTAATGTATCGGAGCTTCCTAGTCCGCAAATCACAGCTCCTTTTGGTTGGGTTTTTAAATTAAAAAACACTTCGCTTTCACCTACTTTACCTGGATAATAACCAATATCTAAACGCTGCGACAAGCGACTATTTAAGTAACTATCTAATGCTTTTTCTGCGCTTAAAATTAAATCCATATAAAAATGACCAACCAATACTGGATAAGAAGAGATACGTAAATCACCATTTATTACGCTAACATTAATCATTTCTGCTTCCTTTTCTGCAACTTGTTGTGTATCGAATAATGCTTTAATAATATCCTGTTCATTGTTTAGTGGTTCGGCATATTTATATACTTCGCTAATTACTTCGCCACTTCTAGATTTTGGTTGTTGTGTACTTAATTTATTAGTACTTCCTGTTGCGATTATATCTTCAAGACCATCAAAAATATAAGACTCGTTTGCTAACTCGCCATGCGTTGTATTGGAATAGTATAAATTTGGACTGCCTATTAATTGTTTCGGAATTCCAGATTGCCAGGTTACACTTCCGTCGCCATAAGAGGTTGCTTTATATACTAGTTTTTCATAACTAGATAAAAATCTACTTTTAAATGTATAGTCGAAAACAGTTTCGTCTGCTTTTCCAGCTACATAATATATATTTTTAAAAAAGTCTTTATTTTCCTGTTTTTCTAAATCTTTAAGAAAGTCAAGTACGCTTATTCTAAAATTCTCAAACTCCTTTAACGATCTCGTATTTTTACTAGCTGGAGGCATGTGTTTTAAATTGGCTACTTTATCTAAATCTGCCCAAAACTGTGGATCCCAAAACGGTCTTTTGCTATATTTTTCTATTGGTAATAACTCGAATACTCCAGGGTATTTCCAGAAAATTTTTAGTAGGTCTTTTTTGTTATTTCTAAAGTCTAAAGCGGCTAATTGTTTTACTCGTCTGCTATGACCTGTTAGTACTTCCATGATGAGATAAGAGCCCATCCAAGGTGTACCAAGCATAATAAATTTATTCTTTTTATTATCAGAAAACGCAGCCCATAAATCTTTAAAATCCATCATGCATTGTCTAGCAACTAATCCTCCCATAGAATGCGCTATAATATTAATATTAGCATTCGATTCTATTAGCTTTTCTAATTGACTACTTAATTCTTTTGCAGCACCTTTTAGAGATTTTCGCCAGTCAAACTCTAGGGTTATTACATCATACTTACCTGCATAATACTCACTTATTTTAGAATAAAAGTCTTTAATAATACCTGAAGCTTTTACTTTATCTGAGCTAATATTTAATTCATTTACAATAGCTCCTTTATTAATGTTACGCATGTTTACCCATTGGTCATCTTCATCGGTAGCTAAAGTAGATCCCATAATTCCTGGAATAATAATAACAACATCTCGAGTAATATTACTTGGTTTTAATGAAAAACCTTCTAACGAAAACTTATCAAGTATTACTCCTCTATCTCCATTTTCTGCATTAAGAAGTTTCGTATAAACAGAAGCTGGATGTTGTTCGGAATCGTTAAAAGCCTGGATAATAGCATCGCAAGATTTTACATTAGAAAAGTATTTAAAATGATTTGTATTACTTCCTTTGGAAGGAAAAACGTGAACCCCATTTGTTCTTTGTACACCATGAACCATACGATAGGTATCCACTACAAGATCATTTGCTGTTCGGTAAAAAAGATTAGCAAGAATTACTTTTAGCGAGCTAAAGTTTACTCCTGAAACATCTGAATCTCCAGAAATAACATACAAATCACCAGCAACAATTGTATCTGCCGCATTCATCATTTTTTGAAACAAAGATTCTGGCATCATGCTATTTAATCCTGGCAATACTTCAGGGTTTTCTTTTTGAGAAATCAATTCCATAAGGAAAGATTTTACAGCTTCATACATTGGATTTCTAACACCTAAAGCTATAGAAATAGCGTTTAAAAGGAGATTAAAAAAATGATCTGCTCTTCTAGAAAGAATAGTAGTTCCACTAGCTGGAGCTGCTACTCGTACTACTTTATCTATTTTAATTCGCTTATTTACTACTAGCGCATTAATTTCTTGCATTAGTTTATAGGAATGCGCATCTTCTTTTTTTAGAATACTTAATTCATTTTCGCTAAAACCTACTTTAGAAATATAATTTCTAAAATCACATTTAGCTAAAATATCTGCTATTAATCCTCCTCTAGAATGGCTTAATATATCGATAGTACAATCTTCTGGACAAAGTTTTAAAAAATCTAATGCATTTTGCAATGGGCTATGAGATAAGGTATAATGTTCTAATGCTAAAATATTGTCACCATAAATATCCATTATTTCTTGCCATGTATTACTACTATTTAAACTACCAAAAGCATCAATAGTAGTAGATAATGTACCATGAAGTAATACTAAGTATTTATCTTGTTTTGATTTTTTATAAGGCACTAATTTAAAATTAGCATCTACTTGATATAATCCTGGATGTGGCTGAATTTTTTTATCATAAGTCTGACCAAGAATCTTCATAGAAACTTGAGCTACTTTTTTTGCCTTAAAAACACTAAACACCTTTACTAAAGCGCGTTTAATGAGTCCTCTAGAATTTTCGTCTGTTGCTATTTGAGTTTCAAATAAATAATCATCGTCACCACCAGATCTTTTTTCTAATGTTTTTTCATTATATATTTCTTGAATATCTTCTGGATGCCCTATCCATTCTGTATTATCTGTAAATTGCAAAGCCAGCAAATCGTGTGCTTCAAATTCTACAATTATTGGTTTATTTTCTGATCTATTAGAAGATACCTCAATACTGGTTTTTAATTCAAATTTATTGTGTAATGCTATTGGTAGAATACTATCAATATTATCCACTTTAATTTCATTTCCGTAAAACTTTGCTTTTTTTATCATAATACGCACCTAATTAATGTTTTATAAAACATATAATTCACGCGCAGAAAATTAGTTTTCTACGCGTGAATCTATCTGAATGCAGATAGTTTGATGCTATTAATTTATTTCTAGGAAGAAATAGTTAAAATTAACTTCAATAAATATACAAAAAAAAGATTTAACTTTTAAAGTGCATTATCCATAATATCTTGTACACATTCTGGATTTAATAGGGTACTAATATCTCCTAAATTAGAAGTGTCCTTTTCTGCTATTTTACGTAAAATACGTCGCATAATTTTCCCACTTCTTGTTTTTGGTAACCCGTTAGTAAACTGTATTTTATTTAATTTTGCTATTGGACCAATTCTATCGGAAATTAGTTGGTTTATTTCAATTCGTAAATTATCATGATTTCTACTTTCACCAACATCTTTTAATGTAATATAACCATATAGTGCACTTCCTTTTACATCGTGAGGAAAACCTACAATTGCACTTTCGGAAACAGCTGGGTGTTCATTAATTGCATCTTCGATTGGAGCTGTACCCAAGTTATGGCCAGAAACAATAATAACATCATCTACTCTACCAGTTATTCTGTAATAACCTACCTCATCTCGCAATGCGCCATCCCCTGTAAAATATTTGTTTTCATAGGCTGAAAAATAGGTGTCCTTATAACGCTGGTGGTTTCCCCAAATGGTTCTTGCTATACTTGGCCAAGGAAATTTAATACACAAACGCCCTTCTACTTGGTTGCCTTTTAATTCTTCCCCGTTTTCATTCATTAAGCAAGGTTGAATACCAATAAAAGGTAAAGTTGCATAGGTTGGTTTTGTTGGTGTTACATACGGAATTGGTGTAATCATAATTCCACCAGTTTCGGTTTGCCACCAAGAATCTATAATAGGACTTTGACCTTTACCTACATTATCATTATACCAATGCCAAGCTTCTTCATTGATTGGCTCTCCAACACTTCCTAAAACTTTAAGAGAGGATAAATCGTATTTTTCTACCAATTCTACACCTTGCTTTGCCAAGGCACGAATTGCAGTTGGTGCAGTGTAAAACTGATTTACTTTGTGCTTTTCTACAATATCCCAAAAACGTCCAAAATCTGGATAACTTGGTACCCCTTCAAACATAACACTAGTTGCCCCATTAGCTAATGGCCCATAAACAATATAGCTATGTCCTGTAATCCAACCAATATCTGCTGTACACCAATACACATCATTTTCTTTATATTGAAATGCATTTTTAAACGTATATGCTGTGTATACCATATAACCTGCAGTGGTATGTACCATTCCTTTTGGTTTACCTGTAGAACCTGAAGTATATAAAATAAATAATGGATCTTCAGCTTGCATAATTTCGGCCTTACATTGGTTAGAAGCATCGTCTAATAAAGGTTGTAGCCATTTATCACGACCTTCTTTCATTTTTATATCGGAATTGATTCGCTTAGCGACCAGAACCGTTTTTACACCAGGGCAACTTTCTAGAGCTTCATCTACAATTCCTTTTAAATCAATTGTTTTTGCACCACGATAAGAACCATCACTAGTAATTACCATTTTGCAATCGCTATCATTTATTCTAGTTGCCAATGCTGTTGCAGAAAAACCTGCAAAAACGACAGAGTGAATTGCTCCTATTCTAGCACATGCCAAAACCGAAATTGCCAACTCTGGAATCATTGGAACATAAATACAAACGCGATCTCCTTTTTTTACACCTTGCTCCTTTAAAACATTTGCAAATTTATTAACACGGTGGTGAAGTTGTTTATATGTGATGTGCTCTGCTCCTTCATTTGGATCATTTGGTTCGAATAAAATAGCAGTTTTATCCCCTCGAGTCGCTAAATGTCTATCGATACAATTTTCGGTGATATTTAGTTGTGCTCCTTGAAACCATTTTACTTCTGGTTTAGAGAAATCCCATTCTAAAACGGTATCCCATTTTTTTCGCCATAGAAAATGTTCTTCTGCAATTTCTTCCCAAAAATTCTCAGGATTTCTAACCGATTTTCTATAGACTTGATAATATTCTTCTAGGTGTTTAATGTGGTAATTACTCATAATGTGTTATTTATTTTATTTAGACACTTTGGCAAGCGCAGTGTGGTTTTTTTTTACTTTTATTTGCTTCTCAATATTATTTTCTAGCTCCTCAAAAATCACTAGATGTGACGTCATCATTTTCATTCTTTATACTATCTCGTCTCTTTGAGTAATGCGATTTTAATAGCATTGTATCGAGAACTATTTGTGAATTCCAATATGATGGCTTTTATAAACAGATTCAATTTCGTTAATTATATGTACATCATCAATAGTTGAAGGTATATTGTATTGTTGCTCATCTGCGATATTACGTAACAATTTACGTAGAATTTTTCCGCTTCTGGTTTTTGGCAATCGATTAACAACTAAAACATCTCTAAACGAAGCAACTGCTCCAATTTCCCTTCGTACATCTTGTACTATTTCTGTTTCAATTTGGTTTTTCATTTTTTCTTCACCAGACTTCAAAACTATAAGCCCCAATGGCTTTTGGCCTTTAATTTCGCAATGCACACCAAATACGGCACACTCTGCTACGGCATTGTGAGATGCTACAATTTCTTCCATTTCTGCAGTGGACAATCGATGCCCTGCAACATTAATAATATCATCAACACGACCTGTTATAAAGACATAACCGTCTTCATCTTTATAGCCTCCATCACCTGAAAAATAATACCCAGGAAAACGATCTAAATATCCAGATTTAAAACGTTCTGGGTTTTCCCAAAGATTCATTAAAGTACCTGGTGGCAATGGTAGTTTTACAGCAACATAACCTTCTACACTAGATGCTACTTCGTCACCATCTTCATCTAAAATTTGAATATCATAACCGCAAACTGGAAAACTTGCAGACCCTGGTTTTACTTCTTGTAATGCCACTCCAACCATATTAGCTAACATTGGCCAGCCACTTTCGGTTTGCCACCAATGGTCTATTACTGGAACTTTCAATTTTTCTTCGGTCCAATTTAGTGTAGCTACATCGCAACGTTCTCCTGCTAAAAATTGATATTTTAAACAGGATAAATCAAATGCTTTTAATAAGTCACCATTAGGATCCTCCTTTTTAATCGCTCTAATTGCTGTTGGAGCAGTGAACATTACTTTTACTTGATGTTCACTAATCACGCGCCAAAAAGTAGATGCATCTGGTGTTCGTATTGGTTTTCCTTCAAATAAAACTGTAGTATTTCTGTTTAATAATGGTCCGTAGGCAATATAACTATGTCCTACCACCCAACCAACATCACTTGCTGCCCAAAAGGTATCGCCTTCATTTACACCATAAATATATTTCATAGAGAATTTTAAAGCAGTTGCATAACCTCCTGTGTCTCTAATAATTCCTTTAGGAGTCCCTGTTGTTCCAGAAGTATATAATATGTAAGAAGGATGTGTTGCTTTTAAGGATATCGCTTCTACTTTAGGGGATTTCTCAACTAAAGTTGTGTAATCTACATCGTAGTTTTTATTTGGAATATCTACACCTAACTGTCTATCGAAAACGATAACACGTTCAGGTTTATTTTCAGCTTTAGCGATTGCTTGATCTACAAAAGGTTTATAAGGAATAATTTTATTGATTTCTATACCGTTGGATGCTGTAATAATTATTTTTGGCTTACAGTCATCTATTCGAATAGCTAATTCATGCGGTGCAAATCCGCCAAAAACTACCGAATGTATAACACCAATTCTTGCACAAGCTAACATGCTATATAGCGCTTGCGGAATCATTGGCATATATATAATACAAGTATCCCCTTTTTCTAGTCCTAAACTTTGTAATCCACCAGCTAATTTTGAAACTTCGTGGTGCAATTGATTAAAGGTAATATGTTCTTTATTGTTAGTAACAGGCGAGTCGTAAATGAGTGCATTTTGGTTTCCGAAACCATCTTTAATATGCTTGTCAACACACAAATAACTGAGGTTAAGCTCCCCATCTGCAAACCATTGGTTATAATTATACTTATCTTTAGATAAGATAGTATTTGGTGTTTTAAACCAATCGATTTGATTTGCTTGTTCTTTCCAAAAATGTTTTGGATGCTGAATACTTTTTTGATAAAATTCTTGGTAATTCATGACTACTAATTTTTAGAGTTTAGTAATCCAAACCAGTTAGGATTAAGCACCTTAAGCTTGATAAGCACCCAAATAATAGCTACAAAACAAATTCCCATTACTATAGAAAGCATAGGACTTGTATAGGTTTCACTTTCGAATTTAAACCTTAAAAAAAGTGTAGCAATAATGTAGATACTAATAATAATATCTGATGCTAATGGATTGATGTGAAATTTCATGTCTTTAAACTTTAATTAAACTTAGTTTGTTTGCACACAAAACCAACTTTAAAAAAACTTAAAAAACTATTTCTAAGTTACTAATTCCAGTATTTCTGAAACTATTTTTTTTACTGAAAAAGGTTTGGTTAAATACTTATCAGCTCCAAGTTTTATACCCTTTTCAATATCTGAAGCTTTATTTTTTGCAGTTAAAAATACCACCTTGACATCTTTAAAATCGTTTGTTTTTTTTATGTGTGTTAAGGTTTGATAACCATCTACATTTGGCATCATAATATCTAACAAAACCACATTAGGAATATGATGTTTTAATATCTGTAAAGCTTCACTTCCATCTCTTGCAATAAACACTTCAAAATCTTGTTTTTTGAAGGCATATTCTAACGACATGACAATATTTGGTTCGTCGTCAACAATTAAAATTTTCTTCTTCATACTTTAAGACAACAATTTACTTAAAAGGGATGGTAAAAACAAGTCTTGCACCGTTTTTTATGTCTTTTATAGCCCAAATTTTTCCGTGATGCTTTTCGACTATTTGTTTCGTAATTGCTAAACCTAAACCACTGCCTTGGGGTTTTCGTGTATTTTGATCTTGAGATTGATAAAACTTATCAAAAATATAATCGTGATCTTCGTCTGGAATCCCTTTACCATTGTCGGTTACAGAAATTTCAAGACATGTATTACCAAGTTTATAATCTACTATAATTTCACCCTTTTTTGGTAGGCAAAATTTAATAGCATTAGATAGTAAATTGGTTAGTACTTGTAAGATTCGGTCTTCATCATAATTGGTTTTAAAACTATGTGTATTTTTATTAATAATCTGGACTTCTTTTTTCTTTGCAATTTGATAAGTACTACTTATTGCTTTAGTAATAGTTTTTTGAATGTCTTGATATTGCATATCTAAATGCAAGCGCCCAGTTTCTAACTTTTCAAAATCTAGTATATTGTGAATTAAACGCGCTAAACGATCAGAATCTTGAAGAATATTTTTTAAAAATTGCGATTTAATTTCCTGAGGCATGTCATCTTCTTCATCCATTAAAAGCTCCGTTGCAGCTCGTATACCAGTAATTGGCGTTTTGAGTTCATGTGCAACCGTATCTAAAAATTCATCTTTTTGTTTATCTTTTGAAATTAATTCTTCATTAGCATCCTTAAGCTTTGAAGATAGTTGTGTGAGTTGATTAGACTTTTCTAACAATACTTTATTACTTACTATATTATCTTTAGATTCTTCTAAAATTTTTAATACTTCCACCAAACTAATCTGCTCTTCTTTTACCACACTTGCAATTAGTATTTTGGCAGAAGCAGAACCAATGCTACCTGTAAGAAGTTTTTCTGAAAAATTAATTAATCGTGCATCTGCTAATTGTGTATCTTGTGATAATTTATATTTTGTGAAGAAAATTTTTAAAGCACGAGTGGCTCTTTTATCTCCTAAAAAACGAACTAATACATTTTTAATATCCGATACATACGCTTCCCCTTTCCATACCAATGCACTATCTTGAAGTGTTGTAAAATTTTTGCTATCTACAAACATCTCGGCATAATTACGTTCTCTATAATTTCCTTTAGAAACTAGTGAAAACACTAAATAACTCAATACATTAAATGTCATGCTCCAGAAAAAAGCATGGGCTGGTGGACTTAAAAAATGGATACCAAAAAGGGCATAAGGTTTTAATGCAGATATACCAAATAACCCAAGTTGTGTAAAATCTTCTGTACCAGTGTATGCGCGTAAAGTAAAAGGTAAAACTAAAGTATATACTGCTATTAAAAAACCTACAATAATACCTATGATTGCTGCTTTTGAAGAACCTCGATTCCAATACAATCCAATAAAAAAAGAAGGTGCTAATTGAGAAATAATGACAAAAGAAATTAAGCCAATAGAATATAGAGAGAGTTCTTTTGAGAAGGAAATATAAAAGAAATATGCAGAAATAATAATTGTAAAAATAGAAATACGACGTATATTCTTAATATACTTAGAGTTACGCTCTGGTTGATTTTTAATGAATTTATCTAAAAAACCATAAGGAATAACTAGGTTATTACTCACCATGGTCGATAACGCTAAAGTAGATACAACTACCATGGAGATGACCGCTGAAAATCCACCTAAAAAAACAAGTGTTGCTAAAAAGGAGTTTCCATTTTCTAACGGTAACAATAACGAATAATACTCTGCATTTTGTGTAGAACCAAAAGTGAGTTTTCCAGCCCAAGCAATAAAAATAACAAAGAGATTAAAAAGCAGCAAATAGAGAGGAAAGAGCCATATTGCTTTTTTTAAATGCTTCTCTCTATTGTTCTCTAAAACGGATACTTGAAATTGTCTTGGTAATAAAAAAATAGCCATAAAAGACAAACCAATTAGAAAAAACCAATTAAAACCATCTTCTACTCCACTAAGTGTGGTAAGTTGTTTAAAATTATCGGTTATAGATATTTGATTATAAATAGCTGTAGTACCATTAAACAAATAAAAAGTAACATAAGCACCAATGATTAAAAAGAAAACTAATTTCAATATAGATTCGAAAGCTACAGAAGCAATTATACCCTTATGTTTCTCGGAAGCATCTGTATTTTGTGTTCCAAAAAAAGCCGCAAAAATAGCTAGTATTAAAGCGACATAAAATGTAGAATCGTCGATAACAGCAGTTGAAATATAACTAGTGTCATCAGACATAATTTCGAAAGTTTCTGAAACTGCTTTAAGCTGTAATGAGATATAAGGTAAAGTACCAAATAAACAAATAATAGTTACTAATGCTCCTAAAAATCTATTGTTTCCGTAGCGAAGAGAAATAAAATCTGCTATAGATGAAATTTTATGTTGCTTAGAAATTCTAATAATCTTTCTAAGTACAACAATCCATAAAGGAGCTGCTATAACTGGGCCTAAATATATAGGTAAAAAGTTAATCCCAGAATTTGCAGCAATTCCTACACTACCATAATACGTCCAAGCCGAGCAATATACAGCTAAAGACAAAGTATATACATACGGATTATTAACCCATTTGCTTTGGCGTTTCTTTTCCGCAAGAAAAGCAATGTAAAATAACACTGCTAAATAGATAATGATAATAAAAATTAAAGCGTAATTATTCATAGTGGCGTTTTAAAACGATATATGAAATAATTATAGATAACAACCAAATAGAAAAAATAGAGAAATATAAGGTTGGTACACCAAAAACAGCACCTTGAAAATTAAAAACAAGTATAAAAGGGATATTAAAAATTAAAAACAATGCTATAGATAAAACTACTAGTTTTTGTTCGTGACGTTTTTTCATTCGGTTAAAAATAAATTGGATTTTATTCTACTAATATAAGAAATCAGCACTACATAAATGTAATGCTGATTTGCTAACTAACTAAATTAAATCAAGTTCTAATAATTTATAGTAGAACTTCAATCTAATGGTCTGAAGCTTCCCCTGCTCCAGAAGGTATTCTTATACTT
This sequence comes from Oceanihabitans sp. 2_MG-2023, assembly GCF_030547245.1. Taxonomy (GTDB): domain Bacteria; phylum Bacteroidota; class Bacteroidia; order Flavobacteriales; family Flavobacteriaceae; genus Oceanihabitans. The sequence goes on along the minus strand of NZ_JAUOQT010000004.1, from coordinate 352,123 downwards.
TCTACCATATCTTGTACATCTTTGGGGGGCTCTACTGTCATACGAGAAACGACTAAGGAAATCACAACGTTAACACACATTGCAACAGTACCAAACCCTTCTGGAGATGTACCAAACCACCAATCTTCACTTGTTCCTCCTCCAAACATGTTTAATTTAAATTTCATCATGTAGAATAACATTAAAACGATACCTACAACCATTCCTGAAATAGCACCTTGGCTATTCATTCGCTTATCAAAGATTCCTAAAATAATTGCTGGGAAGAATGATGCAGCTGCGAGACCAAATGCGAGCGCGACGACTGCAGCTACAAAACCTGGCGGATTAATACCAAAGTAACCAGCAATTAATATTGCTACAAAAATGGAGATTCTTGCAGCTGTTAATTCGCCTTTATCCGAAATGTCTGGTTTTAATTGCTTTTTAATTAAATCATGAGAAATAGAAGTAGAAATTACTAGTAATAATCCTGCTGCTGTAGACAAGGCCGCAGCAAGTCCACCAGCTGCTACTAATGCAATAACCCAATTAGGTAAATTGGCAATTTCTGGATTAGCTAACACCATAATGTCTCTATCTACATATAATTCGTTTGTTGCTTCACTAGCATTGGAAACCATACGCTCACCATGTGCTCCTCTTGCATCCGTATAGACTGGTTTTTTACTTGATAAAGCACTACCTGCTACATATTGAATTTTCCCATCTCCATTTTTATCAGCCCAAGCAATTAAGCCCGTGTTTTCCCAATTTTTAAACCATTCAGGAATTTCAGAATATTCTTTATTACTAACAGTTTCAATTAAATTTGTTCTTGAAAACACTGCAATAGCAGGAGCTGTAGTGTAAAGAATTGCTATTAAAAATAAAGCATAACCAGCAGATTTACGAGCATCTTTTACTTTAGGTACTGTAAAGAAACGTACAATCACGTGCGGTAATCCTGCAGTTCCTGTCATTAATGCTAAAGTAATAGCAAAAACATCCCAAGTAGATTTTGTTCCGCTAGTATATTCGTTAAAACCGAGTTGTGTATGTAATTTATCTAGTTTATCTAATAGAAACTCGCCGCCTTCTACTGTCCCTCCCATTCCTAATTGCGGAATAATATTCCCTGTCATTTGCATAGAGATAAAAAATGCTGGAACCATAAAAGCAAAGATTAAGACACAATACTGTGCTACTTGTGTATATGTAATTCCTTTCATTCCTCCTAAGAGAGCGAAAGTTAAAACGACTGTCATTCCAATAATAACACCCAAGTTAATATCGACTTGTAAGAACTGAGAAAACACGATACCAACGCCTCGCATCTGACCAGCAACATAAGTAAACGATACAATTAGCGCACAGATTACTGCTACGGTTCTAGCCGTGTTAGAATAATATCTATCGCCAATAAAATCAGGGACAGTAAACTTACCAAATTTACGTAAATAAGGTGCTAACAATAAAGCTAATAGCACGTATCCTCCAGTCCAACCCATCAAATACACGGAACCATCATAACCAGCAAAGGAAATGATTCCCGCCATACTAATAAAGGAGGCTGCAGACATCCAATCGGCAGCTGTTGCCATACCATTTGCAAGAGGAGAAACACCTCCACCAGCAACATAAAATTCTTTAGTTGAGCCTGCTCTAGCCCAAATTGCTATTCCGAAATATAAGGCAAAAGTAATTCCTACTAATAACCACGTCCAAGTTTGTACACTCATAATATTTTTATTTTTTTTAGGTTTCCTTTAGTGTTTAATTTTATTGCTACAAATTCTAAAGAAAAAGAAGAATCGCATTAAAACTATAAAGCAAACATTTAGTTATTAGTTAAGACTACTCGTCGAAACCGTATTTTTTATCTAGTTTATTCATTAATCTTACGTATACGAAAATGAGTACTACGAATACATAAATGGATCCTTGTTGTGCAAACCAGAAACCTAGTTTAAAGCCTCCAAGTCTTATTTCGTTTAACTCTTCTCTAAATAATATGCCGCATCCAAAGGATACTACAAACCATATGACTAGTAATATGATTAAATATTTAAGATTTTCTTTCCAATACGCAGATGCGTGTTCTTGTTTTTCGCTCATAATAGTTCGTTATTTTATAGATATATCATTGCTTGAAGAGAAATAATATTTTCATCTAAAGCACCAAATTGTTGATTTTTATATTCTAAAGTTAGCTTAGAGTTATGGCCACTCATAAAAGCATTTATCCCCACACCCAAAGTAGTTCTGTCATCGCTTACAGCATCATAGTTATGCATACCATAGCTTAGATAAGGTTGAAATCTTGTTTTCTTTTTATCTCCATTAAATACATAGCCTACATGAGCATATAACATGCTTCCAGTTCCATAAGCACTGTATAAATAATCTTTTCCATAGTCACTATTTTGATACACTGCATAAGCTGTAATTGCGCTACCTTTATCTCCAATTGGTGCATCATAAAATGCATCTAAAGCAAAAATAGAAACATCCTCTCCTTTTAAATCAGGATTTAATAAAGTACCATCATCTACAACAGATCCCTTAGGATGTAAAAAGAAACCCGCACCTACATTAAATACTTTTTTTCCGCCTAAATAAGTTCCAACTTTATAAGGTAAAAAATTCGATTCTTGATCGAAAAAGTGATAATCAAAGTAACCGGCATAGGTTTTACCTGCATCTTTAGAACCTAAAGAAGAACGACCATTATAAACAGCATCTTCTCCAGCGACTGGAGTTCTACTATCTAAAGTTGCATTGGAAGCATCATTAATAGCAACACGGTATTGAAGCTTGTTAAAACTACCTTTTGCAAAAATTCCTAAGTGACGTGCAAATTGATCTGACAAACCTATAGTAGCCCAAGATTGGCGATTATTATCTAAGGTCATCATATTTAAAGTACTTTGATTATTTAATCTAGAAATACCATTAAAATAATGTAATCCACCACCAACAGTGTGGTTAGCACCTATGTTATATTGTGCCCAAACATCATGAAAAAAGAGTTGAGATCCATCTCCTTTTCCGGTTGGACTTAAGGTAGTACTTGTTAAACTGTTTAGTCCAAAATGTGTTAGGATTAAAAAGTCTTTGTTAATTTGAGCAAACATTAAAACACGAGCACGACGTAAATTAAAATTTAATTTACTGTTTTCGTTTCCGTTTGCATCAAATGTTTCATCTGTGTTGTAATTGGCTTGAACTTGCGCCCAAGAAATTAGCCGAAGATATTTAGAACCATCTTCATTAAATTTAAACTTAAGTCCTCCAGAATAATCTGGAGATCCTTGCGCTTTAATATATTGAAAGGACATTAAAAAGAGTCCAACCAATAAAAGGATTTTTTTTCTCATTGTTTAAAAGGATTAGTTAGTAATTGGTTTTGTGTGCACCACTAAGCTCTTAAAAACAATCTGTTAACAAAAAATTAATATATCTATTTGTTAATTTAGTATACTAATCTTTAAAACGCTCCCATTTAATAAGCATAAATTTATCTCCTAACTCAGTAACTACAACTCCTGCTCCTTTTATATTTTCAGAATTACTAAAATATATTCCCAGCTCTAAAGCATTTAAAATCTTGTATGTTGGATGATAATTAGAATTATATGGTCGTTTAATATTGTATTTTTTAACCCAATTCATAATGCTTACATGAGAAATACCTAAAATACGTTCGATTTCCCGATAGGTTAATCCTTCTAAATATAATTGCAATGATTTGTTTACGTAATAATCATCTATCTTCTTCCCTATCTTATTTACAGAGAAAAAGTAATTACATTTTTTGCACTTATAACGTTGTCTGTCGTTAACAATTCCACTTTTAATGTAATGGTCGGAACCACAATTTGGACACAAATCTATATTCATATATATTAATTTAGCATAAATATATTAAATTAGCAACTTAATTTTTATTAAAATGTTAAAAAATCATTGTTTAATCATAAAAAAAGCCCAAAAATCATGAATACTTATAATTTTAAGGGCTTATTTTAATAAAATGAAAAAACAGAAAACTAATACGCAACTATATTAAGTATTAAAAAAAACTTCTTCTTCTGGTGTTAATAATCTAGAATGGATTAAAAAACGTAGCCCTAAAGGTATCTCTAAAGAGAAACTTGCGCCTCTACCTTCGGTTATATCAACAGTTAAATGTGTATGCTTCCAGTATTCAAATTGATCTTGATTCATATAAAAATTTACGCTATTTAAAGTTCCTAAAAGGATATCACTTTCGTCTAAATACATATCTCCTTTTTCAAAAACCATTGGTGCAGAGCCATCGCAACAACCACCACTTTGATGGAAGATTAATTCCCCATGTTTAATTTTTAATTGTTCTAAAACCTTTGCCGCTTTTTCTGTTATTGCAATTCTTTCCATATTTAAAGGTATAAATTATAAAGGCTGAATTTTAATAAATCCAGCCTTATTTTTGCTATTAATCTACTACTAAAAGAAACCTAATTTATTTTTATCGTAAGAAATTAACATGTTTTTAGTTTGACGATAGTAGTTTAACATCATCACATGGTTTTCTCTACCAAATCCAGATTTTTTATAACCTCCAAATGGAGCATGTGCAGGATATGCATGGTAACAATTTACCCAAACACGACCAGCTTTAATAGCTCTTGGTATTTGGTATAATTGGTGTGCATCGCGCGTCCAAACTCCAGCTCCCAATCCGTAAAGTGTATCGTTAGCGATTTCTATAGCTTCCGCTTCATCTTTAAACTTGGTAACACAAGCTACAGGGCCAAAAATCTCTTCTTGAAAGACTCTCATTTTATTATGGCCTTCTAATAATGTTGGCTTGATATAAAATCCGTTTGCTAAATTTCCTTCCAATGAATTCGCTTCTCCTCCTGTAAGTACTTTAGCTCCTTCGTCTGTTCCGATTTTAAAATACGATTGAATTTTCTCATATTGATCGTTAGATGCTTGTGCTCCAACCATGCAATTTACATCATATGGGCTGGATTGTATGATGGCATTTGTTCTTTCAATTACACGTGCCATAAAAGCATCGTAAATATCTTCTTGCACTAAAATTCTAGAAGGGCACGTACAAACTTCCCCTTGATTAAAAGCAAATAAAACAGCACCTTCAATCGCTTTATCTAAAAATGCATCATCATGATCCATCACCGAATTAAAGAATACATTTGGCGATTTTCCACCAAGTTCCATCGTTACAGGATTTAAGTTTTTTGAAGCATATTGCATAATTAATTGTCCTGTGGTAGTTTCTCCAGTAAAAGCCACTTTATCTACACGAGAACTTGACGCTAAAGGTTTTCCAGCTTCTGGTCCGAAACCATGAACAATATTTACTACTCCAGGAGGAAATACTTCTGCTATTTTCTCCATTAGTAAAGTTGCAGAAGATGGTGTTTGTTCTGCAGGTTTTAAAACCACACAGTTACCAGTTACTAAAGCTGGAGGTAATTTCCAGGATAGCATTAATAATGGGAAATTCCATGGAATAATTTGACCAACAACACCTAATGGCTCCTTAATATTCATCGATAATGTGTTCTGGTCTAACTCGGTTGCGCTTCCCTCTTCCGAGCGAATACAAGCTGCAAAATAGCGCCAATGATCTACTGCTAAAGGAATATCTGCATTTAAGGTTTCCCGAATTGGCTTACCATTATCACAGGTTTCTACCAATGCAAACTCTTCTAAATTTGCTTCAATAATATCTGCTACTTTATTTAACAAAGTAGCACGTTCTGTTGCTGAGGTATTTCCCCAAGCTTCCTTTGCCGCATTTGCCGCATCTAAAGCTAGATCAACATCTTCTTTTTGCGATCTTGGATATTTAGCTATTAAACTATTATCTATTGGAGATGTATTTTCAAAATACTGACCTCCTATAGGATCGACAAATTTCCCGTTAATAAAATTGCCATATTTTTCTTTAAATTGTGGTTTAGAATAACTCATTTTATTTAATGTTAAATTAGTAATTAGATAATTTATTAATTCAAAAAATACATTATCTTTATTTTTGATAAAGTTATTTTATCATATTCTAATTAACTTGAACATATTTATCATAGTTTAGAACATATCTATTATTTAGATAATTATGAATTGAAATTTTGTAATATTGAGTATGAAGTCCATAATAAGTCAACATAGAAACAATAGAAAACTCACCACTTTGGTGGAAAATAGAACTACGTATAATGCGGATTATGCAGAGCTTAATATATTTGAAACACACGCTTTCGCGGAAAAAGTATCGCTAACGTTTAACTTTCCTATTATAGCAAGTATGCTTGCTGGAAAGAAGATTATGCATATTGATGGTTTTGAAGCTTTTGATTTTTTTCCTGGCGAATCGGTTGTGATGCCAACCAACAAAGAAATGGTTATTGATTTTCCTATGGCAACAAAAGAAAATCCGACACAATGTTTAGCCTTAGGTATTGACGCATTTAAAATTGAAGAGGTTGTTGAAAAATTTAATCAGCAAGTAGCTATTGAAAATGAAAACAATACTTGGGATTTAGACGAAACTACTTCACATTTAATAAACAATACAGATGTTAACCATTTAATTGAAAGACTTACCTACACTTTTACCAACAACAATAAATCTAAAGATGTATTATTAGATTTAATGATTCAAGAACTCATTGTTAGACTCCTACAAACAAAGGCCAAATCTTTAATAATAAACGATCCACATCAAATTTTTAACGACACCAGAATTGGAACAGTTATTAAATTTATTAAAGATAATTTAACTAACAAAGACATATCTGTAGATGTTTTAGCCAAGAAAGCATACATGAGCACTTCGCATTTTCATAAACAGTTTAAAAACACATTAGGCATCTCTCCTATTGATTATATAAATTCGGAAAAGATTAAATTTTCAAAGAAACTTATTAAACAATCTAAAGATTTTAGAATGTCGGAAATTGCATTTAAATCTGGGTTTAATAATACGAGTTATTTTAACAGACAATTCAAAAAAATGGAAATGATGACTCCGCAACAATTTAAGGCATCTATAAATAAGTCTTAACTGTGCTTCATTCTTTTAAAATACGCTTTCGCTTCTTTTACTACTTTTGGCGCTAAAATTAAAGTTGCTGTCATGGTTGGTATTGCCATTAAGGCAAACACACCATCAATTAAATTAATCATTAAAGCCAAAGAGGTTGTTGCTCCAAGAAGGATACTTAAAATATAGAAATAATTATAGTAATGTTTGTTTTTGTCTCCTATTAAAAACGATAAACATTTTCCGCCATAGTATGCATACGAAAACAAAGAAGAGACACTAAAAACCACAATACAAACAAGTAATAAATACCTGCCAAAAGTTGGCATAGCTGCTCCAAAAGCATTTGCTGTTAAACTCACGCCATTTGCTTCGGTAGTTTGCCAAACACCAGTAACTAATATTGCCAAAGCGGTTAGTGTACAAACAATTAAAGTATCAATTGCAGGACCTAACATAGCGACTAAACCTTCACGAATTGGCTCGTTGGTTTTTGCTGCTCCATGTGCTAAAGGTGCTGTACCAATACCTGCTTCGTTAGAAAATGCACCACGACGAATTCCTAAAATAATTAATCCACCTAAAAGTCCACCCAAAAAAGCATCTCCTTTATAATTTTCGGCAGCAAAAGCATCTGTAAAAATAAGCTTGAAATAGGTTGGAACTACTTCCGCATTAGCGAATAAAATAATAAGAATCAGCACAAAATATAGCAATACCATAGATGGCACTAACTTAGATGCCACTTTACTTATTCGGTTTAAACCTCCTAAAATAACTACCGAAGTTATAGTTACTAGAATAAGACCTATTATTAAATTAGAAGTAAAATTAACAGCAACACCATTTGGTTTTAAAACAATATCATTAATAGCTTGCGTTAACTGATTCACATTAAAAACGGGTAATGCACCTATTAATCCGCAAAGACTAAAAAACACTGCCAAAGGCTTCCAGTGTTTTCCTAAACCTTCGGTAATAAAGTACATGGGTCCACCTTGAGTATTGCCTTTACTATCTTTTCCTCGGTACATGATTGCTAAGCTAGAAGTAAAGAATTTGGTAGACATACCAATAATAGCACTAATCCACATCCAGAAAACAGCTCCTGGTCCTCCAATAGAAATTGCCACAGCAACTCCAGCAATATTTCCCATTCCAATGGTAGATGATAATGCCGTAGTTAAGGCTTGAAAATGGGTGATTTCTCCAGCATCTTCTTTATTGTCATATTTACCACGAAGCACTTGAATGGCATGCCCTAAGTAACGAAATGGAAGGAATTTAGACAAAAAAAGTAGATACAACCCACCTCCTATTAATAATATTAGTAATGGAAGTCCCCAAACGAAGGAGGCAAAATCGGCAATAAATTGGTCTAATATTTTCAACGGCTTCTATTTTTTTTATAAATGTATTGAAACGAATTGACTTTTAGATTTTAAAAAGGTAATTTAGTTCCTTTATTATTCATCAATCAAAATCAAAATCATGAAATTATTAAAACTATTATTCGCTTTTTGCTTTGCCTTTTCTTTACATGCACAAAATAATACTACCGAAAAACATTTCAGGCATTTAAGGTACAACCATGTATCACCTTATATTGATCTTGCTGGAATTCACCCTATCTCAAAAGAAGAAGCGCAAAACACATCACATTATAAATTTACTTACGATGCTTCGGAAAGGCTCACCGAAATTATTAACAACCATTATCACACCGAAAAGAAACACCCTCTTGCCTCTATTGGTGTGTATAGAATGGTTATTACTTATGAAGATAACAAGGAAACCAGAATCTTTTTCGACATAAACAATAAACGAATTACAAACGATCGAGATGTTTATAAAGAAGTCTTTTCTTATGATGCAAAAGGATTTAAAAATAAGTTAGCATTTTATAATTTAGAGGATGACGCAACCGAAACTAATTGGAAAATAGCTACCTACCAATGGTCAAAAACAAAAAATGGGATTATTGAAAAACGCTTTAATCTTAAAAACGAAGCGGTTCCTGTATCTCCTTATTTTGCATTTGGTACTACACGTATAGAAGTGGATGAAAACGGCATACCAAAAGGACATTACAATGTAAATGATAAATTAGAAACAACCGAAAACGCTGCTGGTGTTGCTTCTTACCAAGACACTTATGATGCTATGCTAAATCATGTAAAATACACATATCATGATAAGGACAACAATTTAACAATGAACCAATGGCAATTTTCAATTGGCGAAAAAGTATATGATAGTATTGGTAATAATATACAGCTTAACTATTATGATACCGAAGGGAAATTCTTAAGAGATCGATTTGTATATTCTAATACCAAAACAACTTTAAGTACAGTAGCTACCAAAAAAGATTCTACAGAAATTAAAGAAAAAGCATTGGGTTACCTTATTGGTTTACAACAATTAAAACCAGAATTAATGAATACGGTTATGAATGATAGCCTAAACAAAGTTACCATTGGCTGGGATAGAGCAACTAAAAAGGAATACTCCAGAAGAACCACAAAAGCACAAATGATAGAATTTGCTAATTCTTGGAATAAATCGAATACCATGTTTCCAGATCCACCAAATAACAAGGTAACTATACTTGACATTTACAACCGTATTGCAAATGTAAAATTGGTTTCAGATAATTGGGTAGAATATCTACACCTCATGAAATTAGATGGTACCTGGCAAATTGTAAACCTTATTTGGCAACATAAAGATATTAATCGCTATCCTAAAGAGTAAGCATAAAAAAGACCTAGCTAATAACTAGGTCTTTTTTTTTAATAAGTATTATTAATCCTATTTTCCCAAATACACTAAAACATTGTTTTCAATTCGTTTTTGAATATTAGAAACATCTGCTTTTACAAATGGCTCTCCCATGATGTTCTCGTAAAGTTCAATATATCTTTCGGAAACTGTTTCAATGTACTCATCGCTCATTTCAGGAACGGTTTGCCCTTCTAATCCTTGAAAGTCATTTGCAATTAACCATTGGCGAACAAACTCTTTAGACAGTTGTTTTTGTGCTTCCCCTTTATCCTGTCTTTCTTGGTAGCCATCGGCATAAAAATAACGCGAGGAATCTGGTGTATGAATTTCGTCAATTAAAACAATTTTCCCGTCTTTTGTTTTACCAAATTCATATTTGGTATCGACCAAAATTAATCCGCGAGATGCAGCAATTTCCGTTCCTCTTTGAAATAATTTTCTAGTGTAGTCTTCTAATATAAGATAGTCTGCTTCCGATACTATTCCTTTTGCTAGAATGTCTTCTCTAGAAATATCTTCGTCATGATCTCCCATTTCTGCTTTGGTTGCAGGCGTAATAATTGGATTAGGAAATTTATCGTTTTCTTGCATTCCTTCTGGCATGGTTACACCACAAAGCATACGCTTTCCAGCTTTATATTCTCTTGCTGCATGACCAGACATATAACCACGAATTACCATTTCTACTTTAAAAGGTTCGCATAAATGACCAACAGCTACGTTTGGATCTGGCGTAGCGGTTAACCAATTTGGCACTACATCTTCGGTAGCTTTCATCATACTAGTTGCTATCTGGTTTAGTATTTGCCCTTTATATGGTATTCCTTTAGGCATCACAACATCGAACGCAGAAAGTCTGTCTGTTGCAATCATTACCAATTCTTTATCATCGATATTGTAAACGGCTCTTACTTTTCCCTTGTAAAGGCTTTTTTGATTTGGAAAATTAAAGTTAGTATCTATAATTGTGTTACTCATTATTTGTATGCTTTTGGCCAATAGCGATAGCCTTTTGTGTTTTTATTTTACGTAATGCTTTTTTAGCCCTGATTGCAGTGGCATCCTTTTTATGTTGGTTCGAGCACATTTGCTTTTTTGCAAATTTGTATCGAGGAGCAACATAAAAAGATATAACGGAAAGCAGGTTCCTGGCTACTAAAAAAATTAAGCTTCTATATTTTCAATATTTCTATATGCGGCAATTACTTTTTTAACTAATTTATGACGAACCACATCTTTATCGTCTAAGAAAATCATACCAATACCTTCAATATCTTTTAAAACCAACAAGGCTTCTTTAAGTCCGGAAACGGTACGACGTGGCAAATCTATTTGTCCGGGATCTCCTGTTAAAAGAAATTTTGCGTTCTTTCCCATTCTGGTTAAAAACATTTTCATTTGTGCATGTGTGGTATTTTGACCTTCGTCTAAAATTACAAATGCATTATCTAAGGTACGACCACGCATAAATGCTAAAGGTGCAATTTGAATGGTTCCATTTTCTATGTAATGTGCTAACTTTTCTGGAGCAATCATATCTCGCAATGCATCGTAAAGAGGTTGCATATATGGATCTAATTTTTCTTTTAAATCACCAGGAAGAAATCCTAGATTTTCACCAGCTTCTACCGCTGGACGTGTTAGAATAATTCGTCTTACTTCTTTGTTTTTTAACGCTTTTACAGCTAATGCAACGCCTGTATAAGTTTTACCAGTTCCAGCTGGACCAATAGCAAAAACCATATCATTTTTATGCATAAGCTCCACCAATTTACGTTGGTTTGCAGTTTGTGCTTTAATAATTTTTCCGTTTACACCATGAACAATAGCTTCTCCGCTTTTTGTACTTGTAGCATAGTCGTCACTAGTATTGCTAGTTAATACACGTTCAATAACGTTCTCGTCTAACTTATTGTATTTGCCAAAATGCTGCATTAACATGGTAAGCCTCCTATCGAACTCATCTAAAAGCTCCTCTTCTCCGTAAGCTTTAATTTGGTTGCCTCGAGCAACAATTTTTAATTTAGGAAAGTACTTTTTTAATAGTTTAATATTTTCGTTTCCAGCTCCAAAAAATTCTTTTGGAGTAATTTCTTCAAGTTCAAGTATTAATTCATTCAAAAGCGCATCGATTTAATTATATTAATCTGTTCCATTTTATTAGATTTGTTATCCAATTAGAAAGCTAAACAAACTTAAACAATTTTAAGGTGTATTATGTTAAAAAAATATCAACAATAATTCATGGCAATAATAACTTTAACGACAGACTTTGGGGAGAAAGATCACTTTGCTGGCGCGATAAAAGGCGCTATTTATAGTGAAATGCCTGATGTTAGAATTGTTGATATCTCACATTCTGTTTCTCCTTTTAATATTCCAGAAGCTGCATATATTATTCAAAATGCGTATAGTAGTTTTCCAGAAGGTACCATTCATGTTATTGGTATTGATGCAGAAATAAACCCAGAAAACAAACATATTGCCGTAAAGTTAGATGGTCACTATTTTATATGTGCCAATAATGGTATTATGAGTATGATTTGTGCAGAAATTGCTCCAGAAAAAATTGTAGAAATTAATATTCATGATAAAATAATAACTAGTTTTCCTGTTTTAGATGTGTTTGTAAAAGTAGCAACACATATGGCGCGTGGTGGTACTTTAGAAGTGATTGGAAAACCGATAAAAGATATAAAACCTATTAAAAACATTCATCCTTTTGTAAACGACGAAAAGACACAAATTATAGGAAGCATTATCTATATTGATAATTATGGTAATGTGGTAACTAATATAAGAAAGTCGTTTTTTGAAGAAATACAAAAAGGACGTGGTTTTGAAATTTCTGCTAGAAATTACAAGTTTAAAACCATTCATAAAAAATATAGCGATATTATTAATTTTGATACTCCTGAAGAAAAAAGACACGATGAAGGACGTGGTGTTGTGGTCTTTAATTCTTCTAATTATTTAGAAATCGCATTGTATAAAAGTAATACACAAACCGTTGGTAGCGCATCGACATTAATGGGTTTAAAACTTAGAGATACGGTAACCATTAATATTAATAAAGTTTAATCCGTTTACGCTTTCGCGGAAGAAAAATAAGACACATCTATGTTTGTACGTATTGTAAAAATGAGTTTTGATCCATCAAGAATTGAAGAATTTTTAAAAAACTTCAAGGAGAAGAAAGAAAATATACGAAACTTTAAAGGCTGTCGTTTTTTAGAATTATATAGAGACAAGCAACAAGACCATATATTTTTCACCTATAGTTATTGGGAAACTGAAGCCGATTTAGAAAATTATAGAAACTCGGAATTATTTAAAGGTATCTGGGCAAAAACAAAACCAATGTTTAACGGAAAACCAGAAGCTTGGAGTGTGGATAAATTAGCTTCGCTTAAGTAAGCAGTGAGCAGTGAGCAGTGAGCAAAAAAAATACTGTTCTAGATAAACAGATAATACATAAAGAAAATACATAAACAAAGTATGCTAGCAATACTCAAAAAAGAAATAAACGCCTTCTTCGCTTCACCAATAGGGTATTTGGTGATTGCAATATTTTTATTGCTAAATGGTTTATTTCTATGGTTGTTTAAAGGAGAATTTAATATTCTAGATAATGGTTTTGCAGACTTATCTTCTTTCTTTTTACTTGCTCCTTGGATTCTTATTTTTCTTATTCCTGCAGTGACGATGCGTAGTTTTAGCGACGAGAAAAAACAAGGAACCTTAGAACTTTTACTCACCAAACCCATTAGCAATTTAAACATTGTACTTGGTAAATATTTTGGTGCATTTGTATTAATTTTAATGGCCCTTTTACCTACACTTCTTTATGTATACACTGTTAACCAACTTGGTAATCCGCAAGGAAATCTTGATACTGGTAGTACACTTGGTTCCTATTTTGGATTACTATTTTTAGTTGCAGCATACACTGCAATTGGATTATTTGCGTCTAGTATAACAGACAATCAAATTGTTGCCTTTATAAGCGCTGTGTTTTTGTGCTTGCTTTTTTATATTGGTTTTCAAGGTATAGCAGATTTTATGTCTAGTACTTTAATAGAACAATTAGGCATGAGTGCTCATTTTAAAAGTATGAGTCGTGGTGTTTTAGACACTAGAGATATTGTATATTTTTTAAGTGTAACCCTTATATTTATTCTATTTACAGCAAGAAACATTCAAACAAAACCTCTTATAAAAAAGGACTATTTGATTCTTATTTTATTGCCATTAGGGCTTTTGGTTTTTAATATCTTTTCTGCCTCTAGTGGTTTATACCAACGTTATGATTTAACACAAGATAAACGCTATACTATTAGTGATGCTGCTTTACAAATTATAGATAAAGTAGATTCCCCAATATTAATAGATGTATTTTTAGAAGGCGAAGATTTCCCAACAGAATTTAGAAGACTACAAGCAGAAACCAAACAACTTCTTGAAGAATTTGAAGCAGAAAACCCAAACATAAAATTCAGTTTTATAAATCCTATTGCAAACGAAGCTACTCGCGAACGTACCATGCAACAACTTAATGATAGAGGTTTAATCCCCATGCAATTAACGGTTCAAGAAAGTGGCAAATCTAGCCAAGCAGTAATTTTTCCTTGGGCATTAGCGAGTCATGATGGTGTGACGGTTAAAATTCCATTGGTAAAAACTAAAATTGGAGCTACACAACAAGAGCTAGTAACGAACTCCGTACAACATTTAGAATATGCTTTTGCCGATGGTTTTAGCAAACTTATAAATCCTAAAAAACGTAAAGTTGCTATTCTTCGAGGAAATAATCAATTAGAAGACAAATACATTTTCGATTTTGTAAAAACCATTGGTGATTATTATTTTATTGCTCCTTTTACTTTAGACAGCGTAGCTAGTAGTCCGCAAAAAACATCGAAAGCACTAAATGATTTTGATTTAATTATTTCAGCAAAACCTACAGAAGCTTTTACCGAAAAAGAAAAACTTGTACTAGATCAATTTACCATGAAAGGTGGAAAAAGTTTATGGTTGTTAGACGCTGTTGCTATCGAAAAAGACAGTTTATACAACCCTTCTGGAAAAGGGGTTGCCGTTGCAAGAGATTTAAACCTTACCGATTTCTTTTTTAAATATGGCGTTCGTATTAACCCAATTTTAATAAACGACCTCTACTCTGCTCCCATTACTTTAGCTTCAGGAGAAGGTAGCCAATCGCAATTTCAACAATTACCATGGTATTATTCGCCATTAGTAAATGCAGAAAGTAAACACGCAATAACCAACAATTTAAATCTAGTAAAATTTGATTTTGCAAACCAAATAGATACCTTAAAAAATAATATCGATAAAACGATTCTTTTAAAAAGTTCGGTATTGACCAAATTAGATGGCACCCCAAGAGAGGTTAGTTTAGAAATGACGCAAAAAGAACCAGACCCAAAACAATATAATAAAGGCAGTCAAAATCTTGCAATATTGTTAGAAGGTGCATTCACTTCGGTGTACAATAATAGGGTTAAACCTTTTCCAATTTCCGAAGAAATAAACACCAGCATACCAACTAAAATGATTGTTATTGCAGATGGAGACCTTATTAAAAACGATGTAGGTAGAAATGGACCACAAGAACTTGGTTTCGATAAATGGTCTGGACAAACATACGGAAACAAAGAATTTCTACTAAATGCTGTAAATTACCTATTAGACGACGATGGACTTATAAACATTCGTACAAAAGAAATAGCGGTTGCATTTTTAGATCCGAAAAAAGTAGCATCCGAAAAAACAAAATGGCAATTAGTAAACATCCTGTCACCATTAGTTTTATTAGGCGTTTTCGGATTTATTTTTAATTATTTCCGAAGAAAAAAATATGCAAAATAGCAACTTAAATGCGACCTGAAATCCCCTTTTTCAAGGAAACAAGTTGTTAATAAGTTTCTTTCCTTTTTCACTAGGTTTAAGATATATTTGTATCTATTCAATATTGAAACGAATTAACGTATTATATACATGAAATTTATAGTATCCAGTACCTATTTACTAAAACAACTACAAGTTCTTGGAGGTGTAATTAACAGCTCGAACACTTTACCGATTTTAGATAATTTTCTATTCGAATTAAATCATAACGAACTTACAGTTTCTGCAAGTGATTTAGAAACGACCATGTCTTCTAAGCTAGATGTAGAAAGTGATAACGAAGGTAGTGTTGCAGTTCCTGCGCGTTTACTTTTAGACACTTTAAAGACTTTTCCGGAGCAACCGTTAACTTTTGTTGTAGAAGAAAATAACACGATAGAAATTAGCTCTAACCATGGTAAGTATGCATTAGCATATGCCGATGGTGCAGAGTTTCCTAAAGCAGTAGCTTTAGAAAACCCAAGTTCTACAACTATTTCTGGCGATATTTTAGCTACTGCTATTAGCAAAACCATTTTTGCTGCAGGAAATGATGATTTACGACCAGTAATGAGTGGTGTCTTTTTTCAGTTCTCTACCGAAGGTTTAACCTTTGTTGCAACAGATGCACACAAATTAGTTAAATACACTCGCGAGGATGTAAAAGCGAGCCAAGTTGCAGAGTTTATTATGCCTAAAAAACCTTTAAATCTTTTAAAAGGAATTTTAGCTGCTAGTGATGATAATGTAACTATTGAGTATAACGATTCTAATGCAAAATTCACTTTTGAGAATACCGAATTAGTTTGTAGATTAATTGATGGAAAATATCCTAACTACGAAGCGGTAATTCCTAAAGAAAACCCGAATAAATTAAGTATCGACAGAACACAATTTTTAAACTCTGTGCGTCGTGTTAGTATTTTCTCTAACAAAACAACACACCAAATACGCTTAAAAATTGCTGGAGCAGAATTAAACATATCTGCTGAAGATATTGATTACTCGAACAAAGCAGAAGAACGTTTAACTTGTGATTACCAAGGAGACGATATGCAAATTGGTTTTAACTCGCGTTTTTTAACAGAAATGCTTAATAACTTAACTTCCGATGAAGTACAGTTAGAAATGAGTTTACCAAATAGAGCAGGAATTTTAACTCCTGTGGATGGATTAGACGAAGGAGAACAAGTAACTATGCTTGTAATGCCAGTGATGCTTAATAGCTAGATTTTTACTTTATTAATATAATTAAAAAGCAATTCTTCGGAATTGCTTTTTTTTTAACACCATATTTTCAAATTCTCTTTCTAAAACGGTAGTATTTTTACTACCTTTACAACAACCAATATCCTAAAAGATTCCCTTAAATCTAGATATTGCCAAGTAATGAAAACAATTAATCCAAAAAATGAAAAACGGCATTAAGCTATTCTTTCTCGTTACACTTTTCCTTGTGCAATTTTCATGTAAAAATGCTAGTGCTCCTTTAATTGGTGCTTGGTTACGCCATGATTTTAAAGCAGATTCGGAATATACAGTTACCTTTGAGGAAAACAATACAGGATTTATAGTAGATCAAAAAAAAACAGAAACTGGTATTATTTCTAATATTGTTTCCATAGATTGGAATGTTAAGAATGATTCATTAACGATATCACAAGACGGAAAAAATATAGTTACAACTTTTGAGTTCACATCAGATGGAAATCTGATTTTAGCAAACTTTTCAGGATTTGAATTTGTTAAGCAATAAGATTTTAAAATGTTTTTAAATAAAAAACGCAACCTTTTCGGGTTGCGTTTTTCTTTATCTAAGTAATTAACTAACTAATAAAATTAAAAGATAAAGGGTATGTTGGTGTTTCTCCATTACTTGCTTTTATAGCATTAATTATTGGGAAGATTATAGAAATAATTCCTAAAATAATAAAACCTAAAAGACCTAATCCAAATAAAAGGATTAATGGTACACATATAATGCAGTATACAATTAAGCTTAACTGAAAATTAATAATGTTTTTACCATGTGCATCCATTTCTTGCACTTTTTCTTTCTGAGTAACCCAAAGAATAAGCGGAAGAATTAAACTACCAAAACCAGTAACCAAAGTAATTAATTGGCTTAAGTGCGTGATAACTAGAAGTTGTTTGTCTTGTCTTTTCATGAGGATTGTGTTATTGATTGATACTTATAAGACGCACAACACCAAAAAATGTTACAAAAACTAGAGGAAATTATTAGTGTGGCAATTTATCTTTTAATAAACCATATAAAAAAGTACCAAATACAGCAGCAAATAAAACAATAAGTATTGGTAAATATCCTGCACCAATAAGCACAAAAATGGGTCCAGGGCATGCTCCTGCTAAAGCCCAGCCTAATCCAAAAATGATTCCTCCAATCATATATCTAGAAAATGATTTTTCTTTTGGAAGTATAACAATAGGTTTCCCGTCAAATGATTTTATTTTATAACGCTTGATCATTTGCACAAATAAAACCCCAAAAGCTAAAGCTGTTCCTATTATCCCATACATATGAAACGATTGAAACTGAAACATTTCATAAATACGAAACCAAGAAGCTGCTTCCGATTTGTACATAATTATTCCGAAGATAAACCCAATAAGTATAAATAATATCTGTTTCATCATTAAAAAATTAAAGGAAATACTAAATGTACCATAACCAGTCCTCCTATAAAGAACCCAATAACAGCAATTAAAGAAGGTAGTTGTAAATTACTTAAACCAGAAATGGCGTGACCAGATGTACAACCGCCAGCATATCTCGCACCAAATCCGATAAGTATTCCTCCTATTATTAAAATAAATATGGTTTTTATATCGCTTAAAGCGGAAATAGAGAATAACTCCACAGGTAGATATTGGTTTTCTGTTGCAATGTTTATACTTGCTAATGAAACTTTTGTTGCTTCACTAACTGCTGGCATTTCGGAAGTAGACAAATAATGAGAAGCTACAAAACCACCAAGCATTGCTCCTAAAACCACAAGTAAATTCCAACTGTCCATTTTCCAATCAAATCGAAAAAAATCACTTGCTTTACCTGCTCCGCAAATGGAACAAAATGTTCTTAAATTTGAAGACATACCAAACTTTTTCCCCATAAGTAATAGCAATAACATAGTACATGCTATTAAAAATCCAGAAATATACCAAGGCCAAGGTTGTAAGAAAAATTCCATAAATAAATTTTTGGCAAAAGTACATGCTAAAAACGTATTTATGGAATATAAATCGAATAAAAAATGTAATAATCTATTTCACACTACAACCTGTAACTTCTTTCTTCACTCCTAATTTTACTAAAATAGTTTCTAAAAGGCACCATTTTGTAAACGCAGATTGAATTAAATTAACACCTATAAATACCGTAAACCACATCCATTTTGGACTTACATAAACCGTTAAAACAACGCTTAAAAGCACCATAAAACCTACTATAATTCTAAAATATGTATTTAACATTTTAATTTCTTTTTAATTATTTATAATTCTTTTTTTCTATCATATAATACACAAGCGGAACAACTAATAAAGTCAATACTGTAGAAACAATTGTTCCTCCCATTAATGAGATTGCTAATCCTTGAAAAATAGGATCAAACAGGATTACAAATGCCCCTATAACAACCGTTCCTGCAGTTAATAGTATTGGAGTTGTACGTACTGCACCAGCTTCAATTGCTGCTTGTTTTAAGGGAACTCCTTCTTCGGTTCTTAAGTTTATAAAATCAATTAATAACACGGAGTTTCTAACCATAATACCAGCTAAAGCTATCATTCCTATAAAAGAGGTTGCTGTAAAGAATGCTCCCATAATCCAGTGACCAAGAATAATTCCAATTAAGGATAATGGTATAGCAACCATCATCACAATTGGTGCTTTAAAGTTTTGAAACCATCCTACAATTAATATATATATCAATATAATAGCTCCTAAAAAGGCAATTCCTAAATCTCTAAATACTTCTAAAGTAATTTGCCATTCACCATCCCATTTTACGGTATAATCATCTTCAAAATCAGGTTGCCCTAAATACATTTCATTAATAGTATAGCCTTTTGGTAACGGAATTTCTTTTAATTTTTCTTCCATACCTAAAATGGCATAAGCAGGACTTTCTAATGCTCCAGCCATATCTGCCATGACATATACTACACGTTTTTGGTTTTTACGATAAATACTTTTAGCTGCAGTGTTTTCTGTAATACTTACTAAATCTGCAATAGGAACCATATTTCCTTGTTTCGATTTTACTTTTAATTGTGAAATATCTGTAATTGTAGATTTCTCTTTTTCATCTAGTGCCAACACCAAACCTACTTGGTTTACCGCATCTTCATCATATAAATTGGTAATTGCTCTATTAGACAATGCCATATGCATAGTATACGCTATTTGCTGTGGCGCAACTCCATATAACATGGCTTTTTCTTTGTTAATCTGAAATTGATATTCTGTTTGATTCGCTTCCACCATCCAATCAATATCTACAACGTCGTCTGTGTTTTTTAAAATATTTTGAACACTATTCGCTATTTTTATTTGCTCTTCATAATCTGGCCCATAGACTTCTGCTACAATTGTAGAAAGTACTGGTGGTCCTGGTGGCACTTCCACTAATTTTACATTAGCATGGTATTTTGCTGCTATTTTTTGAATATCTGGACGCAGTAATTTAGCAATATCATGACTCTGTGCTGAGCGCTCTTCTTTATCTAATAAATTAACTTGAATATCTGCCATATTGCTTCCACCACGTAAATCATAATGACGTACCAATCCATTAAATGTTATTGGTGCAGAAGTACCAACATAGTTTTGGTAATTCACTACTTCTGGTCGCGTAGCTAAATATTGTGATATTTCTTGGGCAACTACTCCTGTTCGCTCTAAGGTAGTTCCTTCTGGCATATCAATGACAACCTGAAACTCATTTTTATTATCAAATGGCAACATTTTTACGGCAACCGATTTGGTAAAAAACAGTACCATAGTTCCCATCAATACAAGAAAAGTTAGACCTAAAAACATCCATCGTTTCCCTTTACTTTCTAATAACGGACGTTCAAATTTGTTATATATTTTATAAATAAGCGTATCTTCTACTGCTTTTTCGGGTTTTTCTTCTACTCCTTTTTTGTCCTTTTCTCTTAAGAAAATATATCCTAAATATGGCGTAATAGTCAAAGCAACAAATAACGATAAAATCATAGCGATAGACGCTCCTATTGGCATGGGTGCCATATATGGTCCCATTAATCCAGAAACAAAAGCCATAGGTAAAACCGAAGCAATAACCGTAAATGTTGCTAAAATGGTTGGATTACCAACTTCATTAATTGCATATAAAGCGGCTTGTTTAAAAGGCAAGCGTTTCATTTTAAAATGCCTGTGCATATTTTCGGCAATAATAATAGAATCATCTACTACAATTCCGGTTACAAAAACTAATGCAAATAATGTTATACGGTTTAAAGTATAATCTAACATATAGTAGCTCAACAAGGTCAAAGCAAAAGTAATTGGAACCGATAAAAACACGACCAATCCACCTCTCCAACCCATTGCTAACATTACAACAAGTGTAACGGCAAAGATAGAACCAATTAGATGTAACAGCAATTCAGACACCTTATGCGAAGCGGTTTCCCCATAATTTCTAGTAATTTCTACATGTACATCATCTGGAATTAAAGTACTGCGTAAATGCGCTACTTTATCAATAATTACTTCTGCAATTTTCATGGCATCTGCACCTTTTCTTTTGGCTACCGAAATGGTAACCGCAGGATATTCAGACTTATATTCTGCAGATTTTTCTGCACCTTTTCCAAAACCTAAACTCACATAATTTTGTGGTATTTCTGGGCCATCAACAATTGTAGCAACTTGTTTTAAATAGATTGGTTGATTTTGTTGTACACCAACCACTAAATTTTCCACATCGTTAACTGTTTCTAAAAACTGCCCAGTGTTTACCAAAAACTCTTTATCGTTTTTATCAAAACTTCCAGAATTTAATTGACTATTATTGGCTTTTATCATTTCAGAAACCGATAAAAAATCCAATCCGCTAGCTGCTAATTTATCTTTATCTAAAACCACACGTAATTGACGATTTCTACCACCAATTTTATGCGTCATTGCTACATCATTTATTTTTTTAATTTCTGCTTCTAACTCTTGAGCCATCTGACTTAATTGATAGTCGTCATACTTTTCACTCCACAAGGTTAAACCTAACATTGGCACATCATCAATTGCTCTTGTTTTTACCAACGGAAAGGTTACTCCTGCTGGCATTTGATCCATATGCTTATTAATTTCGTTGTATAATTTCACAAAAGAACGTTCAATATCTTCGCCTACATAAAATTGTACAATGACCATTCCTTGCTCTTTCATAGACGTAGAATACACATACTCTACCCCTTTTATATTCGAAATTAATTGCTCTAATGGCTTTATTACTCGCGATTCTACTTCGGTAGGACTAGCTCCAGGATACCCTACAAAAATATCTGCCATTGGTACGTCAATTTGTGGCTCTTCCTCACGTGGAATTAAAAATGAGCTATACACACCAACAACCATAAATACAATCATTAACAACACGGTTAATTTGGATTGCATAAAGATTTTGGCAATTTTACCTGCGATTCCTTCTTTCATAATTGTTATCTTTTTTCATTCCCATGAGGCTGGGAAATTTTATATTTTTGGGCGTTTTAACAGGCTATCCGTTACAATCTTTTTACTTGTTCTCGATACAAATTTGCTTAGGCAAATTCACTCAAACGTACGTAAAAAGGATTTCCTCTTCTATCCTTAACGCGGCTTTTTAGTTATTGAATAGAGATTTTAGCGCCATTAAATAGTTTTCCTTCTGCCGAAACAATATAGGTTTCTTCAGCATTTAAACCAGACAATACTTCCACTTGATTACCAAAGGTTCTACCTAAACGTAACCAACGTAGCATTGCGGTATTACTTTGGCTTACCGTATACACTCCAGACAATTGTCCGTTGGTAACAATAGCATCCGTTGGTACTAAAACCATAGACGATTTCACTTTGCGTTCTACAGGAAACTGCACGGTGGTAAACATTCCAGATAATATATTAGCATCGGTTTTATCTAAAGCTATTTTTACTAAATATTGTCCTCCAGTATTTTTTGCTGAAGTACTCACTTCTGTTACTTTTCCTTTTATAATTTGTTTTATAGATTTCACCAAAACATCTACAGTAGTTCCTTTTTTAATTTCAGAAATTTCTGTTTCTGGTACCATTGCCATCACTTCAAAACTACCTGGAGATTCTATACTAATTAATGGCATTCCTGGATTTGCCATATTGCCTGCTTCTACATTTTTACTAGTAACTGTACCATTAAAAGGAGCCGTAATATTACTGTATGCAAATTGTGCATTGATTTCGTTTTTCATTTGTCTTGCTCCTTCTAAACGTGCTTTAGCCATATTAAAATTAGCAGTCATATCATCCATTTCTTTTTGAGATGCACTTTGGTCTGCAAACAAATTTTTATAACGATTATAATCTTTTTCTGCATTGGTATACGCAGCAGTGGCTTCTGTTATTCCTGCATTAACTTGCGCACGTTTCGCTTGTAAATCACTATTATTAATCGAAACTAAAAGTTGCCCTTTACGTACTTTATCTCCAACATGTACGTGAACTTTATTTACGTATCCCATCATTCTTGTACTTAAATCAGCACTGTTAGCAGCTTGTATTTTTCCACTAACACTTAAAAACGGACTATTTGCATTTGCTTCTATTGGACTTACTTTTACAGCAATTGCTGGTGTATTATCTACAACAATTTTTTTGTCTTCGCTACCACAACTTGCTAGTAACAATGCAAAAGAAAAAGTTAGAATTGTATATATTTTTTTCATCTTAAAAATTTATTCTTTGGTTAAA
Source organism: Oceanihabitans sp. 2_MG-2023 (assembly GCF_030547245.1). Lineage (GTDB taxonomy): Bacteria > Bacteroidota > Bacteroidia > Flavobacteriales > Flavobacteriaceae > Oceanihabitans. The sequence goes on along the minus strand of NZ_JAUOQT010000004.1, from coordinate 328,406 downwards.
AATTGTACGTATGCTTGTGTATAATTATATTCAAAAATGGTTTGATAATATTCTAATTGTTTTTGGGAGTATTGCGTTTCTGCAAGTAATAAATCGGATGTTTTTTCTAAACCTTCTTTAAATCTGTTGGTTCTAATTCTTAGTGATTCTTCCGATTGCTCTAAAGCCAATGTGGTAAGCTTTAATTTATTCTCCGCATCTATAAAAGCACGTTTTGCTTTATTCAATTCTAAATTGCTTTTTGATACGTATTGCTTATATTCTAATTTAGATTTCTCCAATTCCGATTTACTTTTTTGCGCTTTACCAAAACGCTTAGAACCTTGAAAAATATCCCAACTTAATTGTGCTCCAAATAAATATCCATTAGCATCACCTTGAAATATTTGATCATCATATAACTCATAACTACCAAAAGCATTTAATCTTGGTAAAAATGCCATTTTATCTGCTTTGTTTATAGCTTCATATGCATTGGATGCCATTTGCATTGCTTTAATATCCGAACGATTTTCGGAAACTTTTTTATCTTCCATAGTAAACGAAGCAACTGTTAATTCATCTGTTGGAGTATACACCACATAATTTTCATCATGCATTAAAAAAGACAGATAATTAGATGCATTTTGCACATTACTCTTTGCAGTTTGCAACTGGTTTTGAACTTCGGTTACACGAACTTCTACATTTAAAACATCTGCGCGTTGTAAATAGCCTTGTTTAAAACTATTATCTGCTAATTTTTTATTTGCATTTGCAGCTTCTAATGCTTTTTCTAAAACATTTACCGCTTTATATGCTAGTTGTAATTGCATATAAGCTTTCTCTACTTCAAAAGCTAAATAATCTTGGGTTCGTTCTGTTTTTAAAGACATGGCTTCCATTTTAGACTTAGCCGCTTTACGTTGAAAAATACCATCTACATTAATTAATGGTTGTTGTATTTCAAACTTTGTAGCATAATTTTCTATTTGAGAAGGATCATTTAATAATGCAGGATTAAAATCATTTTGTGTTAATATTTCCTGATTTAATTTAGATCCAAAAGCCATTAAAGGATTTGTTGTAGCAATTGCCGTATGACTAGCTGTAATATTTGGTAAAAACACTGCATTGGTTTGTCTGTAATCTGCTTTAGCTTGCTTGAACTCTTCTTCTGAAATTTTAATACTTGTATTATTTTCAGAGACTTTAGCTAAGACTTCCGCTTTAGCAATTGGCACCATTTCTTGGGCTTTTATCGATATTGAAAAAGCCAAAAGTGCTAAGGATATATAAAAATGTTTTTTCATTAATTAATATTTTACCATACAAAAGTACATTAGAAAAACACCGAAGTCAGTAACAAAAGTTACCAAGCAATTAAAGGCGCTTTTAAAACTATTTTTTATGTGGTTTAAAGCGGAATGGCTTACTTTTGAAAACTATATGGATTCATTAACTCAAATTGTTTTAGGAGCTGCAGTAGGAGAAGCTGTTTTAGGTAAAAAAGTTGGAAATAAAGCCATGCTTTATGGCGCTATTGCTGGAACCATTCCCGATTTAGATGTGTTTGCTTCCTTTTTTACAGATACCGTTTCTGCACTTTCCATACATAGAGGGTTTACCCATTCGATTGTATTCTCTATATTCTTTGCTCCTGTTTTTGGATGGTTGGTATCTCGCTACGAAAAATTTAAAGATTTTAAAAGTTGGTCCTGGTTATTCTTTTGGGCATTTGTAACACATCCAATTTTAGATGCACACACTACTTGGGGAACGCAATTGTTCTGGCCTATGGATATGCGATTAGCTTTTAAAACCATATTCGTTATAGATCCTCTTTATACTTTACCGTTTTTATTTTTTTTAATATTAGCAATGCGACAAAAACGAACATCCAACAAACGTCGTTTGTATAATAACTTTGGATTGCTATTGAGTTCTTTCTATTTACTACTCACTTTTCTTTTTAAAGGCATCGCATTTAAACAATTTGAAAAAGCTTTACAAAACCAACATGTCGAATATTTACAATTGGACACTAGACCTTCTCCTTTAAACACCATTCTTTGGAGTGCTAATGTAGAAATTGAAGATGCTTATTTATTAGGAAATTATTCGTTTTTTGATAGTCAACCTATTTCTTTTGAAACCTATCCGAAGCGTCATTATTTGTTAGGTAATTTAATTAAAAACGAAAAGGTACAACGTATGATTGCAATTTCTGAAGGTTGGTATACTATATCTGAAAAAGAAGGTGTTCTTTATTTTAATGATTTACGTTTCGGATTGTTAAGCTTAAAACCAAAAGCAGATAATTTTGTATTTCAATACAAGATAGAGGTGGATACTATAGAAAATGTAAAATTTATTGAAATGCCCAAAAACAATAGAGATGGTAAACGATTACTAGCAGATTTATGGACGCGTTTAAAAGGGAATTAAAAAATGAAAAAGCATTTATAATTTCTTACAAATGCTTTTTACTAACCAACCAAAAAAAAACTGATAACCACATCAGTTAACTCTATTTACTGTTTATAAGTTGCATGACATTGCACACAATAGTTTAATGTATTTGAAAGTGCATTAAGAGAATGCTCCTTATTTCTTTTTTTTAAAATTTCACTCATTTTATCTGCACTTTTATGAAATTCTAGTCCCATATTTTCAAACCCTTTATCACCAAAAGAAGCACACATTAACTTCATTTCTGTAGTAGACCCTAATTTAGTATATGCTACTTTAGAAGCTTCATCATACTTTTCTTGAGAAAGAAGTAAAGTAATTTGTTGCACAGCTTCTAAATGACTTCTCATATTAGAAAGTTGATGGTTTTTCTGCATTGGATTTAATTTTAGAGAAATACGACCATCATCGATACTCATTGGCTCGAATACTGTTTTTTCTTTTGTTTTATGGGCTTCCTTTTTTTGTTCATTTTGACAGGAAAAAAATCCTAAAAAAATAAAACAAATAATTACACGTACTATACTTTTCATTTTTTATATTTTGCTTTGTCTTGTTCCTCCATGACCTCCAGCAACTACTAGCATAATTTTTATGCTTAAGTATATAAACTTAAAAAACTGCAGGATAGGATTCATCATTTTAAATCTTTGATATTTTGATATTCTTTGTGTCATGATTTTGTCTTTTAAAAAATTTCTTATTCCGGAATTAACCACCAAAAAGGTTTCATTTTAGCTTTATAAATAAAAGCATAATGCAAGGCTAATTTTAACCAATGGCCTGCTAAGCCTATTTCTCCAAAGGTTTTACCTAATTGTCTTCCTTGTGTTTTAGGATATTTTTCATAATCTGGAACTATTGGATATGTAGTAATACTAACACCACTTCCCTTAGTCATTCCGTAACCAGCTGAAGCAATACAAGCTGCCCCCATATTTCCTAAACTTCCTTTATGTTCAAGCGATTGTTTACCATTTTTAATAGAATCTATAATATTATCTGCTACCAATTTTGCGGTAATACCAGAAGGCATTCCTGTTCGTGGTGGTGCAGGTGCAATTACAGTTCCATTTTTACTCGTTCTAGGTTTAGAAATAGCATGTGGAGGAGCAAATGCTATTCCTGGTGCAAATATGTTTTTATAACTAGGATTTTGATAGGTTTCTGGCCAATCTTTAACCGACCATTCTTCATAAGGTTTTGGAGTATAATCTGCATCTACTAACATAAAACCTTTAAAAAGTTTTTCTGTAATATCCTTTTCGTTTTTATCATAAGCTTTAAACCCATGCCCTGAAAACGAGGGGATTAACATGGCAAAATCATAAGATTCTGATTTGTGTTCACCATCTAAGTTTTCATAATACGCAACCCCTTCTTCAATTTTATTAACACCTGCGCCAAGTATCCATTTAATATCTCTATCCTCAAAAATCATTTCGACCATTTCATGCGATTTCATGGTCATGCTTCCATAACTTAATAGCATACCATCCATACCGAAATCACCTAATTGGTATTCATTAGAAATCCATGTAACTTCTGCCATATCACGCACATTATGGTTGCGTAATTCTTGTTCTACATTTAAAATATACTCAAAAGCAGCACCTTGACAGGTAGATTTTGCGTGACCTGTACCAATTAAAATTTTGGCTTTTTTACCCGCTTTCATTTGCTGAATTACTTCATTTAAACCTTCCCAAGCATGGTCTGCATGTGTATATGTACAAACAGAATAGGTCTTGTTTTTACCAGGAATTAAACCTTCAGTTGCTTCAAAATTCAATTTTGGCCCTGTAGCATTAATTAAATAATCATAAGTCACTTTTTCCTGTTCTCCCTTATTTTCTCCAACAACATATTCTGCTAAAACATAAGGTTTTTTTTCAGTCTTATCTCCTTCTGGGTAAAACGAAATTGCTTTAGCTTGTTTATAACCAATACCTTTCTTTTTATACAAAGGCGCTAATGGAAACAAGATTTTTTCTGATTTCATTCTTCCAATTCCAACCCAAATATTAGAAGGGACCCACTGGTAATTACTGTTAGGAGACACTACAACTACTTCGTGTTTTTTCGGCAATTTTCTGCGTAAATGTGATGCAGCTACGTGACCTGAAATTCCAGCTCCTAGAATTACAATTTTAGACATTTTATATGATTTAATTTTTGATTTACAATTATAAATTAAGATTCTATTCAACTTATACTATTTATAAGTTCATGTGCATTACACTTCTTAACTACACTATAAAGGTTGCGTTTTTAAATAAGCTACACAGTAACTTTTGTTACACAAAAAAAGCAGCTAATTAGCTGCTTTTTTGTTCATTTTATTATCTAAGTACGTAATAAACAAGAGACCTAAAACACCCCCTAAAATGGAGACCAAACAGTTTATAAAAAAGGGAAAACTATGAAATGTTTCATTATGCATAATGGACCAAGGATCAAAACCTAATCGACCAAAAGATTTAATAAAAAAGATACTTCCAAAAACACCAACTAATGTATTTCCTGTAAAACCAAAAGAATATTGTTTTTTAAAGTAAGCAAATGTATTTGCAGCTAGGATTCCTATAAAAATACTAATTAATGAGATTAATGTTCCTGTCATAACGATACTGTTTTATTAATGTTCGCCATAGCCAACATCATCCATTTTACCTTTAAAAACACGATATTGAATAACCATATAAATAGCGACTAAAACTACTGCTATTGCAAACCAATACACACCAACAGACAAACCATATTCATGGGCTGCTACATTATATAAAGTTAAATCTGGATTTATTGAATTTGTAGAAGGTAGTACTTTTGGGAAAATGGAAGCTACTGTTGACGCTAATCCTCCTGCTAAAAATAAAGAAGAAAATAAAAATCCTTTACCATGTTTTTGGAAAGATTTCACTTTAAACAACCCAAATAATCCTATAAAAGTGATTATTGGAAAAATCCATAACCAAGGTTTATCTAAAAAATTATGAAAAGGTTTAGGTTCTATAACATGCCAAACTAGAAGTGAAATAACGACTAAAGCCAACAATACAAAATTAAGGTTAAAAACGACGCGTTTTAATTTTTCATTTAAATCGGAATTCGTTTTAAAAATAATCCAATTGGCACCATGAATGGTTAAAGCTACTACTCCAACAACACCTAATAAAACGGTAAACCAATCTAGTATTCCTAATTGCTCTGCTTGTGGACTAAACGTTGGATTCCAAAGTGGCAAAAAGAAATAATGTGCTTCGTGCGTTGAAACCCCATCTACAACACCTCCCAAATTAACTCCACGTACAACATTACCTAAAGCGACACCAAAAAAGAGTGCTAATAATAAACTGGATATTCCAAAAGCTTTATCCCAAATAGTTTCCCACATTTTATTGTGAATCTGTCCTCTTAACTCTAAACCAATTGCTCTAAAAATAAGTAACCATAAAATCATCATTAAGGGCAAATAAAAACCGCTAAAAGAAGAAGCATATAAAGTTGGAAAAGCAAAAAACAACACTCCACCAGAAGCAATTAACCAAACTTCGTTTGCATCCCAGAAAGGGCCAATAGCATTAGTAATTGCTTTTTTATCTTTTTCTTTTTTAGCAAAGAATAAATGAATAATTCCTGCTCCAAAATCATAACCGTCTAAAATTACATAAACAGCTAACATTGTCATTAAAACGATATACCAAAATAATTCCATAATTAGTGTTGATTAAGTTGTGGTCCTTTATTTATAATTTTTCCTGCTAGCATTAAAAACAATAAGCCTAGTAGTAGGTATAGACCAATAAAACCAAGTAAAGTAAATAAGGTGTTCCCGGAAGAAACCGTTGGAGATGCACCATCTGCAGTACGTAATAAATTGTAAACTAACCATGGTTGTCTACCTAATTCTGCAGTATACCAACCAGTCGTATTTGCAATATATGGAAATGGAAGCATAAATAATAAGGACCATAAAATCCATTTTGTTTGGTATAGTTTTTTACGAAATAACTGCACAGATGCTAGTAACATTAAACCAATAAATATAGTACCTAAACCAACCATAATATGATACGAATAATACAAGCCTGGAACATTAGTAGGATGTACACTTTCATCAAATTCGCTTAAACCTTTAATTTGAGCATCCCATTCTTGATAGGTTAAAAAGCTTAAGATATTTGGAACTGCTATTTTATTATCTAGTTTTTTTTCTAACATATTAGGTTGCCCAATAAGAACAATTTCTGAACCACCATCTTCGGTTTCAAAAATCCCTTCCATTGCTGCAAACGTTGCTGGTTGATGTTTTACTACATTTTTTGCTACTAAATCTCCTGTTGGAAAAGCCACTAACAAACTAGAAATCAAACCGAATACAACGCCAGTTTTTACAAACAGTTTTCCAAACTCATGATGCTTATTGTTTAACAAATAGAAAGCTCCTATTGCAGCAACAACGAAAGAAGAAGTTACTAAAGATGCAGCTTGATTGTGCAAATAAGAAGGTAATAACCAAGGATTAGAAAACAAAGCACCAAAATTATTTAAAACGAATTTTCCATTTTCTAAAATCTCATAACCTACGGGATATTGCATCCAAGAGTGTGTTGCAATAATTAAATAACCACTTGCCCAAGAGCCTAAAAAAACGAGGAAACCAGTAAGAAAATGAAGTTTATGACCTAAAAGCTTTTCTCCGAATAAAAAGAGCCCTAAGAAGGACGATTCTAAAAAGAAAGAAAACATGCCTTCCATGGCTAAGGTTTGTCCTATAATACCCCCTGTAAGTTCTGAAAATTTTGCCCAATTAGTACCAAATTGAAACTCCATAGGAATACCTGTTACAACTCCCATGGCAAAATTAAGGGCGAAAATTTTCATCCAAAATTTCGCAGCATCGTTATATTTTTCCATTTTAGAGTAGAGAAATTTCCCTTTAAAATAGACTATCAATAACGATAAACCCATAGTTAATTGTGGAAATAAATAATGGAATGTGATAGTAAATGCAAATTGCATTCTATCGTAAAAGAGCATATCTTCCATAATAAAAGACTTTTTAAACAATAAATTTATTCTGTAAAGATATTTTAAATACTTTTTAAACTATGTAACATATGTAACTAAAAATTCTATAAATTATGAAAATCTGCATTTTACATTATGAGTGTGGTTTTAACATCATCTTAACGCAGTTTAGTAACATTAGTTACACTTGATACCTTTATTTTATTTTATCATTGTACATATTTTGAAAATAAAAACTTACATATCGGCAATTTTAATGATCATCTTTTTGGTAAAACTAGGAGCCATAGATGCTAACGGATTACATTTTCTTTTTTAATTGAATTTATTTTACTTTTTTAAGATTGAATCTAATACTAAATCCTTGTCTAATTTCTTCGTACAGAAGAACCAATCTTTACAATCTAAATCTTCAGTAGAACTCATACGTTCTTCGGCTACACCGCAAGATCCAGCAGGAGAAACAATAACATCATCTCCAGGATTCCAATCTGCAGGAGTTGCGACGTTAAATTTATCGGATGTTTGCATAGCAATTAAAGCTCTATACAATTCATCAAAATTACGACCTAAACTTAATGGATAATAAATAATTGCTCGAACGGTTTCATTTGGATCTACAAAAAAGACAGCTCTTACCGCTTGAGTTTTACTTTCTCCAGGTTGAATCATTCCGTATTTTTTAGCAACTTCCATAGAAATATCTTCTATTAAAGGAAATTTAACTTCAATGTCTTTCATGCCATTAAATTCGATTTTATCTTTAATAGTTCTTAACCAAGCAATGTGGCTGTATAAACCATCAATAGACAAACCAATTAGGCTGCAATTTGCTTTTTCAAACTTTTCTTCTAAATGCGCAAATGTCATAAACTCGGAAGTACAAACAGGTGTAAAATCTGCTGGGTGGCTAAATAATATAGACCATTTCCCTTTATAATCGGAAGGATAATTAATATCTCCTTGTGTGGTAACCGCTGTAAATTGAGGTGCTTTATCTCCAATTCTTGGCATTGCAAATGTTTCTTGTTGTGTTGTTTCTAATGTAGTCATAATATATAGATTTTTAATTTATCAATACTGTAAAATTACTTTAGAAGCGCTTTTTTGTATGTAACAATTGTCACTTAAATCATATTAAAAGCTTATAGTATTATAAGGGTAAACGATATTGGACAAAAAAGTCTTAATTAATACTAAACATGATAAAAATCATCTTTGTTCAAAATGGTTAACCTTATTTTTGTAGCAATGAAAATATGCACATATATATTTACTTTTTTATTAACCACACTACTTCTATTTAATAGCACCAGAGTGTCATTAACCTATATATACTATAATATGGATACTGTTGGTTTTATTGAAGTTTTTTGTGTGAATAAAGACAAGCCAGAATTAGTATGTAATGGAAAATGTCATTTAAAAAAGGTTGCAAAATCACAAAACAAAGAACAAAAAACACCAGAAAGTATTATTGATTTTAAACAGCTTCTATTGTATACAAATACTTTAGAAACTATGGTGTTTTCTAAAAAACAACATGTAAAAAAAAAGCAGATAAACACCTATCAAAACCTATATTCTTTTAAAAATATAAGCGATTGTTTTCATCCTCCAAGAGTATAATTTTATTAACAAACTAGTATTATTTCATACTACAAACAATTAATAAATAATAAAATTACTACATATGAAAACATTATATGGTGTGTTATTGTGCACACTAATTACAGCTCTGTCTTATGGTCAAGAACAAAATGAATTAAAAAAAGACAGCACCCAACAAAAAATCACGATTTTAGATGAAATAATTGTAACAGGAAATTTAAAAAAAGATCCTGTTTTGACTGTTGTTTCTAATAATTACGAGAAAGACATTGTGCAACCTAAAAATGTTGCCGATTTGTTTAATAACATCAATGGATTTTCGGTAATAAAAAGAGGGAATTATGCTATAGACCCTTCTTTTAGAGCTTCACAATACGAACAATTAAACATTCAATATGATGGAGGAACAAAAGCTATGCATGCTTGCCCAAATCGAATGGATCCAATAACCACACATATAATACCCGAAGAAATTTCTAAAATTGAAATAATTAAAGGTCCGTATACTGTACGTTATGGAGCTACTTTTGGAGGTATCATCAATTTGGTAACACAAAAACCAGATTATGAAGATTATGGGTTACATGGAAAAGTTTCTGCTGGTTATGAAAGTAACGGAAACAATTTAGTAAACTTAGCGCAACTACAGTATATTCAAGAAAAATATGATATAGTTGCTAATGCTGGTTACCGAGATTTTGGCAATTATGAGGATGGAGATGGTACTGAAATACCTTCTTCTTTTAGAAGTACCGATTACGGAATTAAAATTGGATATAATTTTACAGATGACCAACGTTTACAAGCACATTGGCGACAATCTTTTGGACGAGATGTATTACATGCTGCTTTACCAATGGATACAGAATATGATGATAGCAGTATATTATCTTTAAATTATAAATTAGAAAATATAAGCGATAAGGCTAAATCATTAACAGCAAAAGCGTATTATAGTTATGTTGATCATTTAATGACTAATAACAATAGACCTTCATTTATGATGATGGAAGCTGCATCTGCTGTAGATGCTACAACTATTGGAGGAAAACTTGAACTAAACTGGAAACCATTAGAGAAACTAAATATTTTTTCTGGTGTAGATGCCATGCATATAGCTAGAGATGGAGGAAGAACTCGATTAGTAAAAGTAATGAATGGTACCATGTTACCTACACCAATAACTTTTAATGACAAAGTTTGGCAAGATTCTTACATTACAGATTTAGGTGTTTTTACGGAAGCTAAGTACAATATTCATCCTAAAACCATATTTACAGCAGGAATTCGCTATGACCATGTAACATCAAACATACAAGATCCAGAAGTAGATTTTGAAGCTATGTATGATTTAGAAAAACGTACAGAACATAATATAAGTGGTACTGTTTCTATTAAAAGTAAAGTGTCTAGTAACTTTACATTAGAAACTGCTTATGGTCGTGGTGTACGCTCTGCTAATATGATTGAGCGTTTTATAAATCACTTTACTGTAGGGCAAGATCCTTATGAATATATAGGAAACCCTAATTTAAAAGCAGAAGTAAACAATCAATTTGAAATAGGGTTTAAGGGAAAAGAAGCTTTAAAAAATGGCCTTAATAGATTTTCTTATGAAACGTCATTTTATTATTCCTATTTTGAAAACTATATTGTTGGAATCATTGATCCATCCATTTCAAGAAAATTTAATCCAACAGTAGAACCTACAAGCGTTAAAGTATTTCAAAATATAGATGAAGCGTATAAAACTGGTTTTGAAATAATGGCACAAGTAGATTTTTTAAAAGATTATTATTTTAAAACAGATTTTGCTTATGTGTATTCTAAAAACAAAGATTTAGCAGAGTCTTTACCTTTAACACCTCCTTTTACCACTAGATTATTTTTAGGATTTCAAAAAGAAAAAGTATGGGCTAATGTACAATACAATGTTGTTTCTAAGCAGGAAAACATTTCTGTAAGCTATGGAGAAACGGAAACAGAGGGTTACCAAACTGTAGATATTCGTTTCGGTATAAAACCAATAAAGAATATTACTTTAGGTGTAGCAATACTTAATGCATTAGATGAAGATTTCAATAGTCATTTAAACTTTTCGTTTACCAACCAAGCGGACTTTGGGTACAAACCAATTACAGAACCAGGGAGAAACTTTTCTGCCTTTTTACAGTATAAGTTTTAAAGTATTAGAACAAAAAAAAAGGAGAACAATAAAAATTGTTCTCCTTTTTTTTATACCATAAATTATTTTTTAAAAATCATCTTTCCTTTGGTTCTTCTCCTTTATTTCTATCATTACTAGACATAGATTTCACTAAAAAAAACACAAGAGCTGCACAAACGAATGCGAAAACAGCTATCATTATTACTCCGTTATTCCAGTTAGATAATGCAATACTTTGAGATATCATAATTTTTATTTTTAAGCTTTATATATTAATGTAAAATTACAATGGAAGAAGAAAAATAAATATGACAAATATCATAAAACAAAAAAAGCATCTTAAAAAATAAGATGCTTTGCTATTAATCAATCATATATCGTTTTATAAAAACTAATATTATACAAACTTATAGTAATCTATCGATTCTATTTGCAACTTTTGTTACACTTCTTTTCCTTTCATCATTTTATTCCAATATAAATAAGGCAATCCGTATTTTTTAAGCATCCACAATCTCCAATGTTCTTTTTCACTATTAAAAACCAGCATTTGTTTTAATTTTGGATCTGGAATAAAATTGTTATCGTAATCAAATTCTGCCAAAATCATTTTACCATATCCAGTAACTAAAGGACATGACGAATAACCATTATAAGATTTAGTTCCTTTTTTATTATGTGCTATTAATTGTAATATATTATCGGAAACAACAGGTACTTGTTTACGTATAGCTGCTCCTGTTTTTGCAGTTGGTAAAGCTGCAACATCGCCTAAACCAAAAATATTTGCATGTTTATTGTGTTGTAGTGTTTGTTTATCAACATTTAACCAACCAGCGTCATTAACTAAAGTAGAATTTTTAACAAAATCTGGAGCCCGTTGTGGTGGAGCAAGATGTAGCATATCAAAAGGCATTTCAATAATAGACTCGCCAGACATGATTTCTCTTAACGCATTATCTTCATTAATAACACATTTATTTTCACCTGTACCAACTCCCTTAAATGTTACCATTTGGTTTTCACCATCAATTTTAATTGGTGCGTAAAAGGGTTTAAAATGAATACCATATTTGCTAATAACTTGCATTAAACTTTCTCTAATTTCTTTTACTCCAAAAATAACCGAACCTGGAGTTGCAAAAACAACATTAGATTTGTTTTTAAGTCCATTTTTCTTGATATAATCTGCTGCTAAATACGCTATTTTTTGAGGAGCTCCACCACATTTAATTGGTGTCGTTGGTTGTGTAAAAACAGCATTACCACCTTTAAATTTTTTTAGAACTTCCCAAGTATGTTTTGGATCTGTATAATTGCTACAAACTACTCCTTTCCCTAAAGACTCTGTTAGCCCTTCAATTAAAGACGTATCCATAACTAAACCAGGAGAAACGATAAGATAGTCATAAGTAATATCACCATTTTCTTTTGTTGAAACCGAATTCCCTTCAGGATTAAAACCAGTAGCATAATCTTTAATCCAATCTACACCTTTTGGCATCACAGAAGCCATGCTGCGTTTGGTTTTATCAAAATCAAAAGTTCCACCTCCAACAAGTGTCCAAGCGGGTTGATAATAATGCCAATCTGCTGGCTCAATTAATCCAATGTCTAAATATTTATCTTTGGAAAGTAAATTAGCAGAAATCATAATTCCTCCTGTACCTCCACCAATGACTAAGATTTGATAGTGAGATTTCATTAAAAAAGTTTTAAGTTAGATTTTATTTGTATAAAAATAGTAGTCTAACTTATAATTTCATGTAACTAATGTTACATAAAGCGACATTTAATAAGAAATAATAAGTTTTACAGCGTAAAAATTATCACTTTCGCAAAATAAGTGCTAAAAAAATTACTTTTTAATTTTACAGGTATTTATACCCAATAATGTATATAAAGGGCAAAAACTAATTAAACTTGTAAGCACAAATATTACAGCTAATGCTAAAAGTATATAAGCTAGTGTGCCGACTAATAGTCCTTGCCAAAATAATACTGCAATAGTTATTGCTATTATTATTCTTATACCACGATCTAAACCATTCATATTTACTTTCATAATATATCTTTTTTAATTATTACTTTATTAAAAATCTTATAAGCAGATTTAGTTATTATGTTAAAAATTAAAAAATTGTTTTATTTATTTTTTAGTTACCATTATAAAAAACAACTCTTTCCCTTGTCTTTCTTTGATAGAATTATGTGCTTCTTCCATTATTTTAATTTCAAAGTACGGTTTAAAATACTCTAAATATTCAGCTTTATAACCTCCAAAAGGTGGATGTGTTTGGTTTAAAAGTGTATTAAAAAGCAAACCAACTAATTTACCATTTGTATTTGTAATTTCTGAAGCTTTTACAGCATAAGCTGGTCGCAAATCAGGTGTTATTGCACAGAAAAAGGTTTGTTCAATAATAAGATCGAAAGCCATATCGATATCAAAAAAGTCTTCTTGAATGAGATGAGAAGTTGGAAATGAAGGTACTCTGGTTTTAATATTTTGTAAAGCCGTTTTTGATAGATCTACAACATACACATTTTCAAAACCTTTATTATGAAGATATTCAGCTTCATAACTATTTCCACCTCCTGGAATTAAAATTTTGAGGTTTTTATTTGTTAATTGGTCAATATAGGTTTTCAGTGGTGTTGAAATTTCGCCTAAATCCCAACCTGTTTTCTTTGTTTTATATCTATCCTCCCAAAACTCTTGGTTTAAATCCATTAATTGGAAGTATTGATAATATTAATGATGTCGTTTTTTTGAAGCACACCAGACTGCCTCCACACTTGTTTTCCGTTTTTAAAAAGCAACATTGTTGGTACTCCTCTAACTTGGTATTTTGCTGCTAAAGGTTGGTTTTTATCTACATCAATTTTTATAATGGTTACACCATCACCTAATGTATCTTTTACTTCTTTTAAAATAGGGCCTAAAGTTTTACATGGTCCACACCAAGTAGCAAAAAAGTCAACTAAAACTGGTGTTTCTTTATTTATTAATTCTGAAAATTTGCTCATACCTAACTTAAATTATTTATCGAAAGTAATACTCCAAATACCTCTAACTTGATTAATATTATAGCCTGTAGCTTTATCTTGAGGATATAAACTAGTAAGCTTACTTAAAGTTGGCTTATGTATATCTTGATTTGGTTTGCCGTGGCACTGTAAACACATTGCATTCGTTGTAATTGGGTAATATACATGTACTTTATTTTCTAACTGATCGACAATTGGCTTTGGCTCAATACTATTTTTAATATCCTTTTTAAAAGAATTAATATACACTAATTCTTTATCATTTGCTTGATTGTTTTGGTTTCTAGGTTTATCGGAAACACGTTTAATAGTAGCATTGTGCACAACAGACATACTATCGGTTAAAGGGTAAGCTTTTTCATTACAAAATGCTAAAGCTTCTAAAGTTCCTCTTTTTTGAATGGTTCCCATTAAATTTTTGCCTAAAACAGCTTTTGTTGTTAGTGCATATTTTAAACCACGTTCGTCATATGGCAAGTCTTTTAAGTTTGTTTCTGCTTGCTGTTTCTGCTGTGCTTGACCATTCCCTTTATACTTTCCTTTACCTTGACCATTATGTTTTCCTTTACCCAATCCCATTTCTTCATTATAATGTTTTTCAAACCATTTCGGTTGGGCAATATCAAAATCATACATATAATCAGCAATTTGCTTTATGGTTTCTTCAGGAAAAGGCTGTTTTGGCATTACTCCAAATCGTTTAACAGCACCATACATTTTGGCATCCTCTGCATTAGGGTTTTTAATCCAAGTTTGCATTTGTGTTATAAACTGTTCTTTAGTTATATTGTCTTTAATATAATGTTTTTTAATAGCAATCATTGGAGGGCCAATTCGGTCTTCCTGACTAGCTGTAGGACTATGACAAGTATAGCAATTGGTTTCCATTAGTTTTTTTCCTGGATGTTTTTTTGCTTGCATTTGCTTTTCAAAAGCTGAAAATTCTTTCTTATTGGAGTTATTACAACTCCATATAAAAATGGAAAATATAGATAGTATTATTAAATTTTTCATGTTTAATTTATTTTGAAAGTTTACCCGTAGCACAACTAACAAAAGATTTTGCTTTTGAAGTTAAAGAATTTGCATCCTCAATAGTTGGATAACCTAAAGTCTTTAATTTATCTCTAACTAGAAGTGCATCTGCTTCATTTATATGATTAAAAGTCACTTTACTATCTTCAACATCAACATTAATATCATTTATATTTTCAATTTCGGATAATTTTGTTGTGATGGTATGTGCACAACCGCCACATTTTAAATTTTGTACTATTATTGTAGTCTTCATTTTTTATATTTTTTTGAAAAGTATTTGCTTAAAAATTACAGGAATTACAAGAGTTTTACAAGTTTAGTTTCAAAACATTTTTTGCCTGCAAACTAAATCTATTCCTTTAGGTTTTTAAATGTTGTTATATTATTTGTAGTTTAAAATTCCTCCTTTTAAATCATAAATTTCTGTAAAGCCCATTGCTTCTAACTTTTTTGAAGTTTGCCTACTTCTACTTCCGCTTCTGCAATAGACATAAACAGCTTCGTTTTTATTTAGTTTATTGAATTCTATATTAAATTTTCCAGAGTAAAAATCAATATTTTTTGCTCCATTGATATGTCCCGATTTAAATTCTCCTGGAGTTCTAACATCAATTAATTGTACTACTTTGTTTTCTGTTTGGGCTTTAAATTCTTCTGAAGACAACACTTTAATAGTACTGTTTTTAGAAGTGTTAGAACCGAATAATGCTGTAAAAAAAGACATGATAATTATGTATTTCATATTTAAAATTATATCTAATAAAATTAATCAATAAATCACCAAATATTGGTAACTTTTGTTACATAAAAAAAGCATGTATACAAAAATGCAATACACGCTTTTATTAACTAAAAAAACTATTTTTTTACTTTAATGTTGAAGGACAAACATAGTCTGTTCTTGGTACAGAAGTATTTTTAATTGCTCCATAACCACCAGCAATATCAATAAAATTGTGTATTCCTCTACTTTTTAAAATAGAAGCTGCTATTACAGATCTGTAACCACCAGCACAATGTATATAGAATGGTTTATCTTCTGGAAACTCGCTTAAATGACTATTAATAGTATCTAATGCAGTATGTTTTGCTCCGTCGATATGCTCTGATAGAAATTCGCCATCTTTTCTAACATCAAAAACAACATCTTTATTATCTTCAAATCTATTAGCAAACTCTTCTGCATTAATAGATGTTAAGGTATCATAATCCATTCCTGCTTGTTTCCAAGCTTCAAAACTACCCTCTAAATACCCTATTACATTATCAAAACCAACACGAGAAAGTCTTGTTATAACTTCTTCTTCCCTTCCTTTTGGTGCAATCAATAAAATTGGTAAACTAACATCTGCTATTAATGCTCCAACCCAAGGAGCAAAACCACCATCAATTCCTATAAAAATAGAACGAGGAATATGCCCTTTAATAAAATCTGTTTGATGACGTACATCTAAAACAATAGCTTCCGTTTCATTTGCAGCTACTTCAAAAGCTTTTGGAGTTAAAGGTTTTTGTGATTTTGTCATGACTTTATCAAAGCTTTCATATCCTTTAATATTCATCATTACATTTTGTGGAAAGTATGCTGGAGGTGCTGTTAAACCATCTAATAATTCATCTATAAATTCTTCTTTAGTCATATCTGCACGTAATGCATAATTAACCTTTTTCTGATTTCCTAAAGTATCTGTGGTCTCTTTACTCATATTTTTACCACATGCAGAACCAGCGCCATGATTTGGATACACAATTAAATCATCACTTAGTGGCATAATTTTATTGCGAAGTGAGTCATATAAATAACCAGCTAATTTTTCTTGTGTTAGATCTGAAGCAATTTTTTGCGCTAAATCTGGTCTACCAACATCACCAATAAATAAAGTGTCTCCAGTAACGATACCATGTTCATTACCATTTTCATCTATTAAAAGGTAGGTGGTACTTTCCATAGTATGCCCTGGTGTATGAATTACTTTTATTTTGTAATCACCAATTTCAAATATTTGACCATCTGTTGCAATTAATGCTTCGTAAGAAGGTTTTGCTGTTGGACCAAATACAATTTGTGCTCCAGACTTTTCTTTTAAATCTAAATGGCCAGAGACAAAATCTGCATGAAAATGCGTTTCAAAAATGTATTTTATTTTAGCATCATCTAGTTTTGCTCTATTGATATAAGGTTGTACTTCTCTTAATGGATCTATAATTGCTGCTTCGCCATTACTTTCTATATAATAAGCTGCATGCGCTAGGCATCCTGTATAAATTTGTTCTACCTTCATTTTTTTATTATTTAATTTTATATACAATGTCTTTACTAAGAAGATTAGACATTTTATAGCTTTTAATTATTCAAATTTACTAATGTTTTTAAATTTTTAATGCAACAGTTACCTAATTAAAAAATCAATTCTTTTAAAGTAATATAGATAGACATTGCTAATACAAACCATCCAAATCCTTTTTTTAACTTTTTACTGGATATATATTTAGAAAAATAGCCTCCTACTAAAATCCCTATAATTGTTAATGCAGAAAAAGTTAATAAAAAGAACCAATCTATTTCTAATACTTGTACATCTCCAGAGAAACCTATTAACGAGTTTATAGCTACTATTATTAAAGAAGTTCCTACTGCTTTCTTCATCTCTAACCCAGCCCAAAGCACTAATGCTGGTACATATAAAAAACCACCTCCTGCTCCAATAAGGCCTGTTATCACACCAATTACAACACCTTGAATAAATGTTTTATAATAGGCTTGCGTTTCCTTATTTTTTTCGTTTTTAGGTTTTGACTTTATCATAGAAAAAGCTGCCAATAACATGATTATTGCAAAAAATATCATGATTGCCATTCCTTTAGTTAGAGAGAAATCTCCAATAGTAAAAATAGTTTCAGGAATTGCTGGCACTAAAAATCTTCTAGATAAATAAACAGCCAAAAATGAAGGGAAACAAAATGCTAATCCTGTTTTAAAATCTACTAACCCTTTTTGATGCTTTTGAATTACTCCAACCAAAGATGAAGAACCAACTACAAATAACGAATAAGCGGTAGCAATTACAGGATTGTATCCTAAAAAGTAAACCAATAATGGTACTGTAAGAATAGACCCTCCTCCTCCAATTAAACCTAATATAGCCCCAATTAAAAAAGCACTTAAGTACGTAATAATTTGTTGTATATCCATATTACTACAAAGATAATTCTTCTTAATTAGTAGTTTGTAACTTAAGTTACAAATCTAAAATTTTAATACTATTTCTGTGAAGTTCTATTTTCCCTGAATTCTCTAAAGTTTTTAGTAATCTTGAAATCACTACTCTTGAAGTATGTAAATCTCTTGCTATTTCTTGATGCGTTACATGAATTACTTCATTATGATTAACCATTGCTTTATCCTTTAAATATTTAAATAAACGCTCATCCATTTTAAAAAAAGCAATGGTATCTATAGCTTCTAGCAACTCCGTCATTCTGTTATGATAACTTTGCAATACAAATTGTTGCCAGGTTTTGTATTTACCTAGCCATTCTTCCATTTTTGCAATAGGTACCATTATTAATTTAGTATCGGTTTCTGCAATTGCTCTAATTTCACTTTTAGAATTCCCTAAACAACAGGATAAGGTCATTGCACAAGTATCTCCTTGTTCTATAAAATATAAAAGGAGTTCATCGCTATCTTTATCTTCTCGCAAAATTTTAATTGCACCACTTATTAAAAGCGGCATCGATTTAATATAATCCCCTATTTCTATAAGTTTAAATCCTTCTGGAATATCTTTATAAGTACCTACATTATTAATTTCTTGAAGTAATTCTTTTTCAAACAAATACCCATAATGTTGCTGTAATTCTTCTAACATAATATAATTTTTACCTAGACAAAGTTATATAAATAACTGTATTGCAAATTATTATTTCGGTTTTATTAAAATGTAATTTGATAAAAGACTAAAAAACATGTTATTATGTCGCTTATATTTGCCTTTTATCGATTTAAGAAATAAAATAAAATGTATACTGAAGAAACATTCAAATTAATTTTATAAAATTGCATTATGATGAATAATTACTCCATTGATTGCACCCTCTTAATTGATGATGATAAAGTTATCAACTTTTACAATGAAAAAATTGTAAACAGACATGAAGATTTCGGACAAGTAACTTCTGTAAATAGCGGCCAAAATGCATTAAATTATTTAAAAGATGCTAAAAATGGTTTAATTGCTAAGCCTGATTTAATTTTTTTAGATATTAATATGCCAGCAATGAATGGGTGGGAATTTCTAGAAGAGTTTAATAAATTAGATACGGACTTCACTAAGTCTATCAAGGTAATTCTATTAACAACTTCTAACAATCCTGATGATTTTGAACGTTCAAAAACTATTGAAATAATCTCAGACTTTATTAACAAGCCATTAACTGCAGATATTTTAGACCATGTAAAACAAAATCATTATGTGCTAACTTCTTGTAAAAAAACATAAAGGTTTTATTAACTTAGCAGAAATATTTGTAAAGCAATTCGGTTTACAAATCCGTAATTTTATTCCCTAATTTATTTTGCATGTTTATGCTGCATCATTACTCTACATACTTTAATAAAAAAAAAATATTTTTCTTTTTTATATTACCCCTTAGTTTTTCATTGTTTGCACAGAATAAAGCTAAATTAACAGGTACTATTTCAGACCAATTTGGAAGCCTTCCTGGAGCAAAAATTAGCATTGAAGGCACTAATATATCAACAACTAGTGATGTTAATGGAGATTATATTTTATTAATAGATGAAGGAGATTTCATTATAAATGTAGCCTTCATTATGTACAAAACGGCAACGAAATCGGTAAGTATTAAAGCAAATGAAGAAACACTATTAGATTTTAAATTAGAAACTGGTTTTTCTATAGAACAACCTGTTTCTTTAGGATCTAGGGCAAAACCAAGTTCCCTTTTAAAAAATACAGCACCAGTAGATATTATTTCTCCGCAAGATATTACGAATTCTCCACAAATTGAATTAAGCCATATATTACATTATTTAGTTCCTTCTTTTCACTCTACAAACCAGACGATATCCGATGGTACAGACCATATAGACCCAGCAACTTTAAGAGGCCTAGGACCAGATCAAATATTAGTTTTAGTAAATGGTAAACGGAGACATAATAGTTCGCTTTTAAATGTAAACGGAACAGTTGGAAAAGGTACCGTTGGAACAGATTTTAATGCAATACCTGTTGCATCTATAGAAAGAATAGAAATATTAAGAGATGGTGCTACCTCGCAATATGGATCGGATGCCATAGCTGGAGTTATTAATATAATACTAAAAAAACAAACACAATCCATTGAAGTGCAAGGTCGTGCAGAACAAACTACTGAAGGAGATGCATTCACCACTTATTTTTCTGCAAATTTTGGTTTTGAAATAGGCAAAAAAGGATTTGTAAACATTACTGGAGAGTACAGAAATAGAGAATCCTATAATAGAGCTGGCGATTATAATGGTTTGATATATTCTAATGATCCTGAAGAAGATGCAATTTTAGTTGCCGAAAATAATTTTTATGACCATAATGATTATGCAAATAAACGCGTAATGGAAATTGGTAATGCAGCAACTCAAAATCTTGCTTTATCGTTTAATGGAGAATTACCAATATCAAACAACTCCTTATTTTATTTTCATGGAGGACGTAATTACAGAGAAGGAAAATCAAAAGGATTTTATAGATTTCCTAAAGAGATTGATCGTGTAGTATTAGAATTATTTCCAAATGGCTTTTCACCAGAAATCTTAACCGATATTCAAGATGATGCTATCTCGTTAGGCTTTAAAGGAGAAAAAAACGATTGGAAATTAGATTTTAGTCACACCATTGGTATTAACACTCTAGACTATACAGTAAACAACTCTAATAATGCATCGTTAGGTATTACCTCGCCACGTACATTTTATTCGGGTGGTTTTTCCTATAAACAAAACACATCCAATTTAGATGTATCAAGAGTTTATGATTGGTTAGAAGGTGTAAACATTGCATTTGGTGCAGAATTACGTGTAGAAAACTATAACATTATCGCTGGCGAAGAGGCTTCATTTGCTGATGGAGAAAACACGTATATTGACGGTGAAGGTAACGAACAGCAAAGTATCGCTGGAGCGCAAGTTTTTCCTGGCATACAACCAGAAAATGAATTAAGTAGATTTAGAACCAATAGTTCGGGGTATGTAGACCTAGAAGTAAACACATCAAAAGAAACCTTATTAAAAGCTACTGCTAGATATGAATCTTACAATGATTTTGGTGCACAATTTATTTGGAAACTATCCGGTAGATATAAAATTAGTGAAGATTTAAACTTTAGATTAGGTTTCTCTACAGGATTTAGAGCTCCTTCCCTACATCAGGTATATTTTCAAAATATAAGTACTCAATTTATAAATGGAGACATAGTACAAGTTGGAACTTTTAATAATGAAAGCGCTGTTGCAAAAGAAGCTTTTCAAATTGAAAACTTAAAACCAGAGCTTTCCAACCACTTTAACGCAGGTTTTTCTGGAAAATTGGCGAAAAACTTATCCTTTACTGCTGATTATTACAATATAAAAATTAAAGATAGAATTGTACTTTCTGGACGTTTTGATGAAGGATACGAAGAAACCCTAGAACCATTTAACGTTGGTGCTGCTCAATTTTTCACTAACGCAATAGACACTAAAACCATTGGCTTAGATCTAGCTCTACATTATAAAAACAAAATAGGAAATGGCGAGTTAAATGCATCATTAGCAGGAAACTTAAAACAAACTGAGGTAATTAGACTCAATAAAGTTTCCGATTTTTTAGAAGGTCAAGAAAGTACATTATTTAATAGGGAAGACATCGCAAGAGTGGAGTCGGCACAGCCTAATTATAAGATCAATTCCATAATATCGTATCATTTTGATAAATATAATATTCAATTAGGAAATACCTTTTTTGGAAAAGTGGAATATGTACATCCAGATGATGGGAATCAAGAAAGTTGGATGTTAAATGAGTTTTCTGGAGAAATAGAAAGTAGAGACCAAACGTTCTCTTCTAAATTAGTAACCGATTTAGCGTTTACCTATACTTTTGAAAAAATATGCAACATAACTCTTGGAGGAACTAACATCTTTAATGTCTATCCAGATAAACACGCACATTCTGCTAATACCGAAAATGGCAACTTTATTTATAGTAGAAGAGTGCAACAATTTGGTGTTAAAGGTTCGAATTATTACATTAGAGTTTTATTAAAATTATGATAATAAATACTCCTAAATTTAGTTTAAATTCTAAATCTATATTTGCCTTTTTACTAGTTTGCTTTCTTTTTCAAATTTCCGCGCAATCTCAAGAGGCTAATAATGAAGAAATTAAACGACTACAACGTAGTATTTTTATATTTAATTTTACACAACAAGTAAGTTGGTCTAATCTAGAAGCGCTTAATCAATTTAATATTGGAGTTCTTGGTCCAGACAGAACGATTATTGACCTAAAATCTCTCGCCTTAAAAAGAAGAATCTTTAATAAACCCGTAAAAGTTGTTAATTTTAATACTGTAGAAGATATAAGAAATATTCAAGTTCTATATGTTAATAATATTTACAACTATGACATTAACCACGTTTTAAACAAAATTGCCTCCAAAAACATTTTACTTATTACTGAAGATTATAAGTACCACGTATCCATGATTAACATGGTTAATGCTGGTAATTCTTTTGAATATGAAATAAACGAAAACAGTCTAGAACAAGAAGGATTTATTTTAGCAGAAAGCCTAATTAATAACGCTATAACTTCTTCCGAAAAATGGAAAATACTATATCAAGATGTCAATAAAAATTTAAATAAAACTAAAGACACATCTGCATTACAAGAAGAAATCATTAAAAATAGTGAAAAGGAAATTCTAGATAAAGAAAATGTAATCGATACTATTTCTAGCAAATTAAGCGATCAGGAAAATTGGATAAATCAATTAAACAAAGACAATCAATTACAGAATAAAAAATTAGAAGATAAAGTTGCTATTGAAAATCAACTAGAGCAAATAATAAATTCACAATTAGACACATTAAAAGCTCAAACTGAAACAATAAGAAAAAGTAACGAAAAAATTAAAATTCAAAATGATTTTCTTGCTACGCAACTTCAAGATATCGAAAAAAAGAAAGCAGTATTAAAACAAAATAATAATCAAATAAGTAAACTAAAATTATTTAACTACTTATTAGTTGCACTAGTTTTATTAGCTCTTATTGCCTGTTACAGTATTTACAGAATGTACGTTACTAATAAAAAATTCTTAAAAAGTTTAAAACAAAAAAATGCTGTAATTTATAAACAAACGCAAGAATTAGCCTCACAAAATAAAGAGCTAGAACAGTTTGCTTACATTACCAGTCATGATCTTAAAGAACCATTAAATACCATATCTGGATTAATTGTTTTGCTTTTAGAAGAATATGAAGATAAATTAGATGAAGATGGAAAAATGAGCTTAAACTTTATTAATGAATCTAGTTTAAGAATGAAAACACTAATTGATTCGCTTTTAGAATATTCTAGGTTAGGAAAAACAAAAGCTTATAATACCATAAATACTACGCATTTAATTGAAGCTATAAAAACAGATTTAGGAAGTATGATATCTAAATCTAAGGCTATAATAACAACACAAAATCTACCAACTATTATTGGTTCTGATATCGAAATACGCCTATTATTTCAAAATTTAATAAGTAATGGTATTAAATTTATAGATCCTAACACTACTCCTAACATAACCATATCTTGCATTAAGACAGAAGAAGAAGATGTACAGGAATATTGGCAATTTGCAGTAACGGATAATGGTATTGGTATTCCAGAAAACTATCAAGATAGAATCTTTGCTATTTTTCAACGCTTACATAATCGAGAAAAATATGAAGGTACAGGAATTGGGTTAGCACATTGTAAAAAGATTGTAGAATCCCATGGCGGGAAGATTTGGCTTACCTCTAAAGAAGGAATAGGAACAACTTTCTATTTTACAATCCCTGCAGCAGTTTAATTACTTGTTTGCTGAAAACATTCCGAAAGCATCCTATATAAATCTGGATGTTTTTGTTTAAAAAGTTTTGGTCTTTCAAAAAAATACTCGGAAGCAACAGCAAAAAACTCAATTTCACTTGTTCCTCCATATTTTCTAATATCGGATGCGTCTTTATTAATAGCTTCCATTTCTTTATGCATTAAAGCTAACCAAGGCGCAATATATTCTTTACCAATAAAAAACGCAGGAATGCCATCCGTTTCCCCATCCATTTTATCTAATAAATGTACAAACTCGTGCACTGGTGTATTGTGTTTATCGGTTTTATTATTAAAAGCCAATCGAATTGCTTTTTTAGAAAGAATCATTTGGTTTTCAAAACGGCCGGTTCCAACCATACCAAGAATTCGTTTATTTTCATCTCGATCCGAAAACTGTAAATCTGCATTAAAACTATCTGGATAAACTAGGATTCCTGATAAGTTATTATAACTCCAATTAGAAAATCCAAATACAGGAATCACACCACTAGAAGCAATTAATATTCTATCTAATTCTTCTATCTCTGTTTGCACTCCTTCTATATGTATCTCACTTAAAAACAGCATCATTCGTTTTCTAAAAACCGCCTGTTTAGTTTGGGATAACTTTTTATAAAACAGTACATTTTGCATTAAAATAGCATGCCAATGTTTTGGTACTTTTCCTACTTTTTTAGGTTTCATTACATAAAAGGCATAGCATACAAAAATTACAAATACTATAAAAAGAAGGGTGTAGATCATGTTATTAAATTGTATTTGCAAAATATTCTATTTAATACAGAGAAAAAAATATATTCTATAACTTATCTTCGTAAAAAAAAAAAGCAACAATGCCAAAAGCAATTTTATTTGATATGGATGGTGTAATTGTAGATACAGAACCATTACATCATAAAGCCTACCACAATATGTTTAAAGATTATAATCTAGAAGTTAACACTAGTTTATATGAAAGCTTTACAGGGCAATCTACAAAAAATGTATGTAAAAAACTGTGCACACATTTTAATTTAGCTACCAATGCAAATGAACTTGTGAAAAGAAAAAGACAGCATTTTAAAACACTTTTCTTTAATGATCCTAACTTAAAATTAATAGATGGTGTTCATGATATAATTAAAGATTATCATGCCAATAAATTAACCTTAGTTCTTGCTTCTTCTGCTTCTATGCTAACCATTAATAATGTGTTTTCAAAGTTTGACTTAGACCAATACTTCATTGCTAAATTAAGTGGTGCAGATTTAAAAGCATCTAAACCGCATCCTGAAATATTTATCAAAGCTGCAGAGGCTTCTGGTTTTAAAAGAGAAGAATGTATGGTGATTGAAGATTCAACAAACGGTATTAAAGCAGCTTTTGATGCTGGAATTTATTGTGTTGGTTACAATAGTCTACATTCTAAAAATCAAGATTATAGTTTGGCGAATAAAGTAATTAATGATTTTAATGAAATTCGTTTTGATAAAATTAAAGGTCTATTTTAATTACTTTCCGATACAATATTTAACTACCCTTGTATTCATTGGTACTATCGTATTTGGGCAACAAATAGCATACAAAAAATGGATAATAAGAGAAGATTAGTAACAACTATTAATAAATAGAGCAACAAATATAGCATAAAAAAAACCGCTCGATTAGAGCGGTTTCCAAATAAAAACACCAAGCATTAATTAGCTGTACCAGAGCCTAAATAAATACTGTTTGATACTTGACTACCATCAGCAGAAATAAAAGCCATAAATAGCTCTACTGTATCTCCTGCATAAGTTGTTGGGATTGGAATAATTTGAGAACCTACTGTTCTGTCTGCTCCATCAAGTAAAGAAATGGATTCCTTTTTTGAAGGATTGTAAACCAATAACATCGCCTTGTCAGTAGCATTTGCGTTACCTTCAGCAGAGTTATCATCCCAACCAAACGTTACTTCTCCAGCAGTTGCTAAATCAGTCGTTGGGTTTAGCACACCAGATAAACCTCCTCGACTTACTAAAGCGTTCGGATAGTCAACAACAAAGTTAGGTTCAGTACCTGTAATAGCATTATTCAATACATACGACATTGCAGCATTAAATTCTGTTTTCTTAACAGCTAACCCTTTATATCCTAACTTAATAAAAGGCTTTACAGCCTGTAAAAATTCTAAAGTGGCAGTAAACTTGGTTCTTTGGTTTACTTGACCAACAGTTCTTGGATTGGCTACACTTGAAGGTTTAATTCTAATGTAATCAATTCCTTTCCAGCTTCCACCGATAACGTTACCAACCTTACCTGAAAGACCTCCTAAAATACCTTGAGCAATTTTACCCATAACATAAATAATTTAAATGAAACATAATTTTCTTCGGACTTGGTACGGACTTAACACGAAGTTGTACCTTCCGCTGAAATATATGGCAAGTTTTATGCTATTCTTTTGATATGGATTTTGTTGCTTTAGATTGCTTCTTTTTGCATTTTAGAAAATAAACTTTGAATATATGATACTTTCAAATCTGCCATTTTTGAAATGATTTTATGAAGCTCCTTTTCCTTTTTATTAATTGCTGACACAATATTAATATGTTTTTGCAACTGAATTGCATCATAAAACAATGAGCTGTAGCTGTTTTTCAAAGTGTTCCTACAATCATCTATTGAAATAAACGGAATAACACTACCTTTTAAATAGTAAGCGTAAAAACCGCCTATTTGCAACATCATAGATAAGTGAAAAAGTGTGTGTTTTACCTCTTCTGTTGTAGTAGTGACAACGAAACAGTTAGCACAGGATTTTAAGAGTGGTTTTCCGCTGTTTAGACCTTTATTTAGAATGAAAAAATGAGGGTTCGAGTAGGTTCTTCCGATTTGGTGTGTTTTTAGTTCAAAAGTTGACATAGCTATCCAATTTAAAATTGCTTCGCTACGCTTCGCGCCATTATTTTTTTTGAAAAGAAAAAAGATAGCCGTAGTTGTTGTGGCGTGGGTAAGGCTGTCAAGGTTTTTGGATAAAAGTTTTTTGAGTTGAATGTCTAAATCAAAAGAAAAAGGGTATTGAAAAAAGTTTTATTCAAAACCCGTAGGGCTTGACCTTTATAGCCTTGTGCGGTTGGCAGAGGTAGCCACATATATTTGCCATTTTTTTTTATTTTAATATTTCAAATCGGTTTAAACTTGATTCAATTTACTTTTAACTTTTCTGGGGAATTAACACTTAAAAAAATAGGTTTCAGTTCGTATTTGAGCGTTGGATGAAGCGTTTGTATATGTAGCGTTTTAAATAGTTGTTTGATAAAACAGCATTTAAACAAGCTACTTATACAGGACTTTTAGACAATAGCTTATTGCCTTTTTGAGGCACGATAAAAAGTAATGTGCTATGGCGTATTACTACATATTCTAAACCTATTTTTTTATATCCTATTTCTTGGGTGGTGGGGAAAAGTGGACATTAATATTTGTTAACGAAATGAAACAAACAAAGACTTGAGGTAAGGAATACTTGGACTTAACGATGGTTTTGTGCAGTTGAATGAGATAACGAATATTATAATAAATTAACGTTACCCTTTGAATGTTCGACTGTTTAATGTTTGTTGAAAATGTAGTTAGAAGTTCGGATGTGAGCGTTGGAATAGCGGATATTTAGCTCGTTTCATTTTTATTTTAAATTAATGTACTCGTGAATATCCACAGTTTAATTTTAGTTCCGATTTGTGCGGATGGTGAGTGGATATTTTACATAATAGCAGTTATAGCGACGAAAATATAATAAAACGCCGTAGGCAACCATTGAAAGGATTTTTGCTCCTATAACTTCTATTATGTAACATAGCTTGGGATTGGTTTTGTGGCGGAATAGTTGTTTTTAGCGTTGGCAATAGCTCTTTGCTTTTTTATTGTACCAATTTATTAAAATGGATACTTTTAAATAAAAAAAGAAATGTGCTATTATAGCGCTGGCTACAAGAATTATGACATAAAACCAATTATGTATTGGCGTGCGGAACAACACAAAAGACAGAGGATTTTGAGGTACGAAAAAACTGGGTTTTGGGTTGTGGGGAATAAAAAAAGAGCCTTCCGAAAAAGACTCTTTCATTTTTGTTTAATGGTCGTGATTTGAATGGTCATCACTTTCTTCTTCACCAGATTGATTCATTATCATTTCGTGGTCGTATTTACAACAACTTGGTAAACCATTATATGCTTCTTCATTACTTGCTACTTTTTCGGTATCATAGCCTGAAGTTGCTATTGCTTTATGGATTGCCATTGCATCGGTTTTGCTATCATCAAAAGAAACGTCTATTTTCTTTTTATCGACATCCCAATTAGCACTTGCTACACCTTCAACACCGTTAGCTGCTTTTTCGATAGTGTTTTTACACATTCCGCAATTTCCTCTTACACCAAAAGACAGGTCTGTGATTGCCATATCTTTTGACATTTCAGTAGTTGTGGTTTCTGTTTCTTTTTTGGTTTCGTTTTTACAACTTGTAAAACCTAATGCTGCTATTACAGCTACACTTAAAATTACTTTTTTACTCACGTCGATTACATTTTTGTTTTTGTGTTCGTGATTTTTCTTTGAAAAATTCATTGTTTAAAATTTAATTGTTATTACTTGATTTTTTATTCTATTACTTGTTTTACTTCACCACAGGTTAGCATGGCGCTGCCAAAGTATGGATTGATTACTTTTTCTTCTTTACTCAACCAATATGCACCATTGTTGTTATCTGACATTGGACAAAATTCTACATAGACCTTTTCATTGACACCAAATAGTTGAACAGCATTGATTAGATGTGATGATAAATGTTTAAAATGGTCTCTTTGTGATTTTATATCGGATGTTTCAGAAATTGAGGTTGCAGAAGATTTTATTTCGCCTTCTAATGACATCCAATGGTTATGCGCCTTATTATCTGACAACAATTTCATATCTACTTTGTTCAATTTATTTAATAAAGTTGTTGCGTTTGCTGAAGTACTTTTTGAATCTTCTTTTACTAAAGCATCTTTTAAATTGATATACGCATTGAAAACAGCTTTTAACTGCTCTTGAAATTTCGCTGACACTTTCAAACGCTCATTCATATTAGTGTGGTCACTTTCTTTGTTAGATGCATTGTTATCCATACCTAAATGACCTTCGTGTCCCGTCATTACTTTACCACCTTCTTTATTCATCATAGACTTTTTGCCTTGTAATTGTGCAGCTGCATCAACCGTAAATGTTCCGTTAGTCACTATTTCATTTCCAGCAAATATACCTTCTACAACTTCATATTCATTACCAATTTGATTGCCTAATTTAATTTCAACCATTTCAAAAATAGGTTGGTCTGGATTTGTTTTAAGGTACACCACAGAACGTTCACCTGTCCATAACACAGAAGATGCAGGAATTGTTAATACTTCGTCATTTTTAGCTGTACTGCCTTCAATATTTGCGGTTACAAACATCCCAGGTTTAAATACATCGTCCTTATTGTTTAAAACAACACGTAAGGTTACAGTTCTTGTTTTTGTGTTTAAAACTGGGTCAATGAAATCTACTTTACCTTTAAACTCTTTATTAGGATAAGCATTGGTTGTTATCATCACTTCCTGTCCTTTTTTAAAGCGGTCAATCTGATTTTCATACACATCAAAATTTCCCCAAACCGTGTTTAGATTAGCAATTTTAAGTAAGGGTTGTCCTTGTTTAATGTAATCGCCTTGCTCTACCAATTTTTCTGTAACAGTACCCGAAACGGTTGCATAAACAGGAAAGTTTTCTTTTACTTTCCCTGTTTCTTCAATCTGATTGACTTGATTTTCAGAGAGCTTCCATAATTTCAATTTATTACGGACTGCTTTGTATAAAGCAGGTTGTGATTCTTTTAAAGATGCTGCTGTAATTAATTCTTGTTGTGCTGCATAGAGTTCTGGTGAATAAATGGTTGCCAATAATTGACCTTTACGAACTTCTTCACCTGTAAAACTCACATTCAAGCGTTCAATTCTACCTGAAAAGTAACTGACTTGTACTGCATTAGCTTCTTCGTTTTCAGCAATTTTACCAGATAATTTGATAGTATTGCCTTCAACATTGCCTTTACCAACAATAGATGTTTGAATATTAGCTAAAGCCATTGCGTTTTCAGTCAATTTGAATTGGTCTGCTAATAAACCATCACTTCCACCATCAGCAGGAATTAAATCCATACCACAAATAGGACAATCGCCTGGTTCTGGTTGCATAATTTGTGGATGCATAGAACACGTCCACATTTGATTGGTTGCTGCAACCGCATCGTGATTATGGTCTGTTCCTTCTTTTGATGAGCCACCAAAAAGCAACCAACCCAATAACACACCTACTACGAGTATGCCAATATATATGACTATTTTATTATTTTTCATTCTCTAATCGTTTTATCATTGCTTTCATTTCTTTTATTTCTTTACGTTGTGCTTTTATAATGTCTTCTGCTAATTTCTTAACTTCTGGGTCTTGAATATCTGCTCTTTCACTTGTTAAAATAGCGATAGAATGATGTGGTATCATTGCTTTCATCCAAAGGACATCACCAATAATTGGTGCTTGTGTTCTCACCAACCCTAATGCACCTACAAACAGAATAAAACTACCTGCGAGTATGGCGATATTCTTCTTTTTGTCGTTATACATTTTTCGCATAAAAAACCACATTATTACTGCCATTGTTGAAATTCCTAAACACGTCATATAGAATCGTGTTAAACTAAACCATACGTGGTCTATGGAATAGGTGTTTAAATACATTGTGATGTACATTGCTACAAATGAGCAAGCCAGCATTATAAAGAAGGTTTTGTAGTTTCCTTTGTTTGAGTGTTTTTTTGAATTTTCCATAATTTTTGATTTTAAAAGATTAACATTAAACTTGCCATAACAATCATAATTGCATTCTCTATAAATGTGGCTTCAGTCATAGGTAATTTTAAAGCAGTACCCAAACACGCACATCGAATTGATTTTTTGTCCAATAATGTTTTTGTTACTCCAATAGTTGTTATCCCTAATACTATTAGTGTAATTATTAAGGCTATATTGATTTCAAACCGCATTAAAAACATCAGTCCTAAAGCTGTTTCAATAAAAGGATAAACTTTCCCATAAAAAGGGACACGTTTAGCTAAAGGGTCGTACATACGGAAGGATTCAGGAAAGCCTTTTAAATCTAACATCTTGAAAAAACTAAACACGATGTAAAATAACCCCATAAAGTCGAGCATAAAAGCGCTCCAAGTCCAATTTTTATAATGTAATAATACACTTGCAGTTGCTATATAAAAAATGATAAGCAATAAAGGTTTTAGCTGTTGTAATTTGCTTTTTTCTTCTTCCATAGGCATTGCCGACATACTTGAAGATGCAAACACATTCTTCTCTTTCTTTTCAGATAAAGTATACTTTTCTGGTAATGCTTTTTGTAGTATATCAGTTGAAATATGTTTATTCATTTTCACTTCTGCCTCACCTTTTTCAAGATTAACAGACACCTCTGATAC
The DNA here is from genome assembly GCF_030547245.1 of Oceanihabitans sp. 2_MG-2023. GTDB lineage: Bacteria > Bacteroidota > Bacteroidia > Flavobacteriales > Flavobacteriaceae > Oceanihabitans. The sequence goes on along the minus strand of NZ_JAUOQT010000004.1, from coordinate 296,393 downwards.
GTGGTCTATTTTACTCAAATATTTCTCGACGGAAGCCTTACAGTTATTGCAAGTCATTCCCGCAATCTTATATGTGTGTTTCATTATTGCTGTGTTAAATAATTAATAATCGTTGATTGAACATAATAAGTTCTAATTGATTCTATTTGGTTCATTTGAAACTTTAGTTGTAGTTCTTGAATATCCAAAACATCATTAAAATCAATCGTTCCTGTTTCATAGCTTTTGATTAAAATATCTTCTGCATCTTTAGCTTGCTGTAGGTTTTTTGTTTGAGTAGCATAACTTATTCTTGCAGAAATGCGTTCATTATTTGCTTTGTCTAAAAGCGTTTCCAATGCATTTAAACGTTCCTGTTTTTGGACCGTAATTTCCTGCTGTTGCAAATCATTTTGTTTGGTCTGTGATTTATATTTCTTATTGAAAATTGGGATAGATACCGAAACCATTGGCATTACAATATCCTTTCCGTTATCGCTGAAATCCATATTTGGTCTTTCAGCAACATTGATATAATCTAATCCAAAACCAATCATTGGACTGCTTTCTTTTTGATTTAATAATTCTGATTGTTCTATGGATTGATAGAGTTTATCATACTTCAACAATTCGGGATGTAATGCTAAATTTTCAGTAGTGATTTCAAAATCTTCTGAAGGTATCATTAGACTATCTACCACATTGACCTCAACATCATTTTCTCGATTCAATAGATTATTGAAGTTAGTTTGTTCTGCTAAAAATTGTTGACTTAACACATCTTTTAATTGTTGCATTTCGTTTTGACGCATTTGCAATCGCAACACATCTACTGCAGATGCTTTACCAACCTCAACAGAAGTTAATGCCAACGTCTCATAAGTTTCTAATAGTTTAATATTTTCAGTTAAGACCTCTTGCTTTGCTTTGTTGGCGTATAGATTATAATAGGATTGAGATACCGAAGCCATTAGTTTTCGCTTTGCGATAACAATGTCCTCGTATTTAGCATCTGCCAATGAACTCACATAGTTTTCTCTTGATGTAATGGTTCCGAACCACGGTAACATTTGTTTAGCAGATACTTTAAAGCGTTGTGCTCCTGTTCGTGTTTCTGGTTCACTTACAAAGTAACCAACACCAAATTCGGTATTAGGAATGGTATTGACTTCGTTTACTTTTTCAGAAGCTCTTTTGTATTGTAACTCAAACTTTTGAATTTCTGGATTGTTTGTTAAGGCTTCATCTATAAGTGTTTCTAATTGTTGTGCATTTCCAATGAGAACAAAGAATAACGAACAAAGAATAAAGACTGTTTTTATGTGTGATTTTATCTGTTTCATTTTACAGTTCTTTTAAGTTGAAATTCGGCTTTCCAGCTATATAATACTGGAACAACAAATAAGGTTATTAAGGCTATAAGCATTCCACCAAAACTTGGTATTGCCATAGGTATCATTATATCGCTTCCTCGACCTGTAGAGGTTAATACTGGTAATAATGCCAAAATTGTAGTAGCTGTAGTCATTAAACAGGGTCTGATACGTTTTTCTCCTGCTTCCACTATGGATGCTCTAATTTCCTTTTTATTCTCTGGTGTATTTCTATCAAAAGTTTGCGTTAAATAGGTTGCCATTACCACACCGTCATCGGTTGCAATTCCGAATAGTGCAATAAACCCAACCCAAACAGCAACACTTAAATTAATTGGGTGCATTTGGAACAAGTCACGTAGATTTTCGCCAAAGAAATTGAAGTTTAAAAACCATCCCTGACCATACAGCCATATCATAATAAAGCCTCCTGCAAAGGCTACTGCAATACCTGTGAATACCATTAATGATGTCCCTACTGAACGAAACTGGAAATACAAAATCAAGAAAATTATTGCCAATGCTAAAGGAACGACAACCGATAAAGTTTTTTCTGCTCTTAACTGATTTTCGTACGTTCCTGTAAATTGGTAGTTAATACCTTTTGGAACTATCAATTCACCAGAATCTATCTTTTCTTGGATTAAGGCTTGTGCATTTTCTACGACATTGATTTCTGCAAAGCCATCTAATTTATCAAACAAGACATAACCTACCAAAAAAGTATCTTCACTTTTAATGACTTGTGGACCTTGTTCGTATCTTATAGTTGCCAATTCGCTTAATGGGACAGGACTACCCTTTTCTACTGGCACATAAATCTGTTGTAAGTCTGTTGGGTTTGCTCGTAATTCTCTTGGGTATCGTACTCGAACACCATAGCGCTCACGACCTTCAACCGTTTGAGTTAATACCATACCACCAACTGCTACTTTTAATACGTCTTGAACATCTTGTATCGAAATGCCATAACGTGCAATTTTCTCTCTATCAATATCAATTAACAAATAGGGTTTACCAACAATGCGGTCTGCAAAAACAGCTTCTTTTTTGACACCTTCAGCTTCCTTGACTATGTTTTCTAATTGCATACCAAACGCTTCAATCTGCTTTAAGTCTTGACCTTTTACTTTAATTCCCATAGGTGCTCGCATTCCTGTTTGAAGCATCACTAATCGGGTTTCAATAGGTTGTAGTTTTGGCGCAGATGTAACACCTGGTAACTTTGTAACTCTTACGATTTCATTCCAAATATCGTCTGGTGATTGTATTTCTGGTCGCCAATTACGGTAGAACTCGCCATCAGCGTCGGGAATGAGTTGTTCTTTTGCATTAAGAGATTGCCACGCTTCACTCTGTTCCGCTCGCAATGACATTCCGTTTTTTAACACATATTCACCATCATCATTGACTTTATAGCGTTGGCGTTCTCTGTTTTCATTCAGCATATATTCTGGTTTGTACTGAATGATATTTTCATACATCGACAAAGGTGCTGGGTCTAAAGCTGATTCTGTTCTTCCTGCCTTACCAACTACGGTTTCAATCTCTGGAATACTGGCGACAGCCATATCCAATTGCTGTAAAACACGTTTGTTTTCTTCTACGCCAGAATGAGGCATCGAGGTTGGCATTAGCAAAAATGAGCCTTCATTTAATGATGGCATAAACTCTTTACCAGTGTTTTTCATAATGAAAAAACCTGCAATTACAATAGCCGTTGGTACAGATAAAAACAACAATTTATTATCTAAACACCACCTTAAAATACGTGTGTAATATTTGATGAATAATGAGAAAATACCTAATAAACCAAAGCAAATAACACTAACGAAAATGAGATTCCAGAAAATGCTTTTATCAACACCTAATGGTCTCCAGTATTCGGCTAACAAGAACACAATAGCTGATACGGAAATAATAATATTGATAAGATTAGCTTGTTTCTCTGTTATCTTATTTTGAAGATTGAGAAGTGCGGTAATTCCAAAAGCTATTAATATCAACCCTAACCAATACCCATAGATAATTGCAGCGATACCTAACGCTATTAAAACACCATTTAAAATATATTTAAAAGTGTTTTTGATGTTTTTCTTTCTGAATAAAAATGCAGCAAACGGTGGAATTAAAAACAACGCTACTATTATAGAAGCTGTTAATGCAAAAGTCTTTGTGAAGGCTAATGGTCTGAATAGTTTTCCTTCCGCTCCAATCATTGTAAATACAGGAATAAAACTGATAATAGTTGTCATAACTGCGGTTACGATTGCGCCAGACACTTCAGCTGTTGCGTTATAAACTACTGTGTTAATTGGGATGAGATTCCCACTTTCGTGGGAACGATTCTCGTCTAAATGTCGAATAATATTTTCTGATAGTATAACACCAACATCGACCATTGTACCAATAGCAATTGCAATACCCGATAAGGCAACTATATTGGCATCTACACCAAAGAGTTTCATTGCAATAAATACCATTAAAACTGCAACGGGTAATAGTCCAGAAATTAGTACGGAAGCTCGAAGATTAAACACCATAATAATTATTACTAAAATGGTAATCAATATTTCAAGAGTTAAGGCTTCGTTAAGTGTGCCTAATGTTTCTTGTATCAGTTCTGTTCTGTCATAAAAAGGCACTATGGTAACTTGTGATGTTCTACCATCCGCTAATACTTTTGAAGGTAATCCTGCGCTTAACTCGTTAATTTTTTCCTTTACGTTATTAATGACTTCCATTGGGTTTGCGCCATAACGAGCCACCACAACAGCACCAACAACCTCTGCGCCTTCTTTATCTAATAATCCACGTCTTGTTGCAGGACCTAATAATACTTTACCTATATCCTTTATCCTAATTGAAGTATAATCTTCTGAAGTGACTACTGCATTTTCGATGTCTGAAATGGATTTCACATAACCCAAACCACGAACTAAATATTCGGCTTGGTTAATTTCCAATGTTTGTGCACCAATGTCTTTATTGCTTTCCTTAACTGCCTTTACAACTTGGTTTAAACCAATGTCGTATTGACGCATCAATTCTGGATTCACATCCACTTGATATTCCTGAACATAGCCACCAATAGAAGCAACCTCTGAAACACCACTTGCAGAGGACAACGCATACTTTACATAGTAATCCTGAATACTGCGTAACTCTTGTAAATCCCATCCACCAGTAACGTTTCCATTTTCATCACGTCCTTCAAGAGTGTACCAAAATATTTGTCCTAATCCTGTGGCATCGGGACCCAAAGCAGGATTAACACCTTCGGGTAATAAACCACTTGGTAAGGAATTAAGTTTTTCGAGAATACGACTTCTACTCCAGTAAAATTCTATGTTTTCTTCAAAAATGATATAGATACTTGAAAAACCGAACATAGAGGAACTACGAATGGTTTTTACACCTGGAATACCGAGTAAAGATGTTGTGAGTGGATAGGTGATTTGGTCTTCTATATCTTGTGGTGAGCGACCATCCCATTTAGTAAATACTATTTGTTGGTTTTCACCTATATCTGGAATGGCATCTACAGCAACTGGGTTACTTGGTAAAAATCCTGTATCCCAATTAAAAGGTGCATTTACTGTTCCCCATCCTACGAAAAGGACGAGAAGTAGTACTGCAACGAGTTTATTCTCGATGAGAAATTTGATTGCTTTATTAAGCATAAAATTTGATTATTAAACAGTTAGACATTGGTAGAATACCTGATAAACTTCAAAATAATCGATTGAATTAGTTTACTCACATCTATTCTATAGCATAAATAGGTGTTCGTGATGTGCTTCGCAGTTCTATTTCCTTTATATTTCAATATAAAATAGAACCGTAACTTTGGCTATGCTTATATTTTCTATTTCATCTAAAGAAAATATAATTCAAATTCACTATCAATCATTTTAAAATTCATTCGGTATTAAGAAAACACCGAATACAGCAAATTATCCTTACAACATTGCTGTCATAGGATAAAAGAGTCTATTGTTTAAAAATCAAATTAAATAAGTCTCGTCAATCTTGAAGATTTGCTTTATGACGAGTGGTGGTTCGTATTCTTCAAAAGAAGATACATTGTTATCTAAACCTTCAAAAAGGTTAATGTAAGTGTAAACAAATGAAGCGATGAATACCTGTTGCTCAAATGAGATTTTGTCAACTTGCAATTGCAATTCGTCTTGACCTTCAATTGCTAATTGTTCATCATCACAACAATTTTTCTTGGTAATAGAACATCCTTCGGTTGAAGGCTTTTCCATTTCCATTCCGCACCCTTTGGCTTTTTGAAAGATAGCAGTTTCTACTAACGTATCTCCACAATAATGCATATTCAAAGTAAATGACATTGTAGAGAATAACACTACAAAAGCCATTGTTAAAGACATTATTTTATGGAAAAATTGCTTCATATTGATTGCGAAGTTACGAAATTTTAACAACTATTGATTTTGTTTAACAGAAGTTTAATTGACTAATCTGCTTAATCCCAAGTCATTTTCTGCAAGCGAACCGCATTTAATATTGCTAAAAGTGCAACACCAACATCTGCAAAAACTGCTTCCCACATTGTTGCCAAACCTCCTGCTCCTAAAATCAATACAATTACTTTGACACCAAATGCCAAAATAATATTTTGCCAAACAATTTTTCTTGTGGAACGACTTATTTTAATCGCCTTTACCACTTTTGAAGGTTGGTCTGTTTGAATAATAACATCTGCTGTTTCAATAGCTACATCACTTCCTAAACCACCCATTGCGATCCCTACATCACTTGCTGCTAAAACTGGTGCGTCATTAATACCATCACCTATAAAAGCTATTTTGTTTGCTGGATTTTTCTTTAAAATTTCAACTTCGTTTAATTTATCTTCTGGTAATAATCCACCTTTAGCATTTTCGATGTTCAACTCTTTAGCGACTTGTTGCGTAATGGAATCTTTATCACCGGAAAGCATCATAATATTTTTAATGCCTACTTTGTGTAATGCTGTAATAGTTTCTTTTGCATCTTCCTTTAATTCATCTGCTATGACTACATAACCTGCAAATTGATTATCGATTGCAACTAATACTATCGATTCTACAATAGGTTCCGTTTCAGATGGAACATCAATATTATTGACAGTCATTAAGGCTTTATTTCCTACTAAAACTGTTTTACCATTAACAACGCCTTTTAAACCTTTACCTGCAATTTCAGACACTTCAGTAGCTTCAAAATCTTCTCCTTCTGCTTTGTACTCTAAAATGGCTTTAGCAATTGGGTGCGTGGATTGTTCTTCCATCGCCATTAAATATTGCATAAATTCGGTTTCATTCCAACCGATTGCTTTTACTTCTTTGATTTTAAAAACACCTTTGGTAACTGTTCCTGTTTTGTCCATTACCAAAGTATTTATCTTGGTCATTGCATCTAAAAATGAAGCACCTTTAAATAATATTCCATTTTTGGAAGCTGCTCCCAATCCACCGAAATATCCTAATGGAATTGAAATCACTAACGCACAAGGACAAGATATTACCAAGAATATTAATGCTCTGTATAACCAATCTCTAAATACATAATCATCTACAAAAAAGTAAGGAATGAATGTCACGCCTATAGCCAAGAACACAACGATTGGTGTGTAGATACGAGCAAACTGTCTAATAAATAATTCTGTTTTAGATTTACGTGCTGTAGCATTTTGAACCAAGTCTAATATTCTCGCAATAGAACTATCTTCAAACTTATTGGTTACCTCAACTTCAATAACGCTTTCTAAATTAATACTACCTGCATAAACCTTGGCTTCCTTCTGAATGGAATCTGGTTTACTCTCCCCTGTTAAAGCTGAAGTGTTTAATGATGCTTTTTCGGATAATAAAATACCATCCAATGGAATTTTTTCACCTACACGAATTTGAATTTCCTCTCCAATATTTACAGCTTCTGGCGACACACTTATAAAGTCACCATTACGAAATACATTGGCTTCTTTTGGCCTAACATCCAATAATGCTTTAATATTTCCTTTTGCTCTGTTGACTGCTGCGTTTTGAAATAATTCTCCTACTGCATAAAATAGCATTACTGCAACACCTTCTGGATATTCACCAATAACAAATGCACCAATGGTTGCTATAGACATTAAAAAGAACTCTGTAAAAACATCACCTTTTTTAATACTAATCCAACCCTCTTTTACAACAGGAAACCCTACAGGAAGATATGCAATACCATACCAAGCAATACGAATCCAATCCTTAAAGAATGAAACATCAAAATAATCTAAACCTATACCAATGATAAGCATTGTAAAACTTATTATTGCAGGCACGTAGGTTTTGAATGCACTTCCATTACCGTGATTATGACCATCATTATGCGTGTGTTGCACTTCTGAATTTGGTTTTAAATCTCTTAAATTGACTTTCTTTTTTTTCATTTAATATCTAATAATTTTTCAATGTCATTTGGAATAGGCATTCGTTTTAATGGTGGCACGTTTGCTCCACCTGTATTACCAAGTGGAACGTGATTAATAAATGATTTCCAGCCACCCACAAGCAACCTAATTATTTGACCTATTACTTCTTTCGTATCTTTTTGTCTATATCCAAACTTTAGCATAAGCCAATGTGAATAGGTATGTTCTATAGGATAAGATTGTCCTATTATATGACTACGTTCTAAATGATACCAAGCATCACCAAATTGTTTATTTTCTAAACAGAAACTGTATTGTTTTAATTCTTGGTTATACGCCTGTTTTAGATGTTTAGGTATTTTAGTATGAAACTTCATATCCTCTAATTTTGGATAAATGTACTTTAATAATAAGTGCAATGGAAGTGCAATAATTAGACACTACACTTATCGCAAATACCTTTTACCACCAAATTTACATTCTCTGACACAAAACCATCTGGCACTTTTATTTGAGGTATTTTATGTTCTGTTAAGCAAATGGTTTCATTGCAATTATTACAATGGAAATGTAAGTGCAAATCGGTTTCAATTTCACAATTACATCCCTTTTCACATAATGCATATTTTGTAATCCCTGTACCATCGTCTATTTGATGCACAATAGCCTTTTCTTCAAAGGTTTTAATAGTTCTGTATAAAGTGGTTCTGTCTGCTTTTGAGAAAGCATTTTCAATATCACTTAAAGTAACAGCGACCTCTTTTTCTGCAAGAAACTTATATATAAGCAAACGCATTGCTGTAACACGAATATTTTTTGACTCTAATACTTGTTCTATTGTTTCCATAATTAATGTGCGTGTTCTGCTTCTCCTTTTTTCATTTCTGCGTTAAGATAATAAGCATTGTTATAAGCAAATTTTGTATTACTTTCTATGTTTTCAGTAAATTGAACCGATACCCAATCACCATCCTTAGTGCCTAACACAACTTCGATAGGTTTAAAGCTCCAATCGTCATTTTCTTTTTCTACTGAAAACACATAATATCTTTCGCCTTCTTTTATAATTGCACTTTCTGGTAAAGCTTTTGTTTGGGTATTATCTACTTGAATTTTACCTTGAATATACATACCAGGAATTAAGTTACCTTTTTTGTTTTCTATTTCTGCGTGAACGTGGACTGCTTTTGGGTTGTCCTCAAAGGTTTTGCTTACGGAATAGATTTCTGCGATAAGCTCTGCATCTGTTATGGATTGTACCGTAAAGTTAACTTTCTGACCTTTCTGTACTTTATAAACATCTTTTTCAAAAACCATTAAATCGGCGTGAACGTGATGCGTATTTACAATTTCAAATAATTCGGTTTGTGGCTCTACATATTGACCTGTTTTTACTTCAACTTTTTGCACAAAGCCTTCTATTGGACTTCGCAATGCTATGCGCTGTGCAATTGTTCCATTGCGAACTGATGTAGTGTTAACGTTGAGTATTCTTAATTGCGCTTCTAAACCATTAACCATTGCTTTTGATGCTTGATATTCTGCTTCTGCTTTCTGGAAATTAGCACCAGAACCAACACCAGCATCGTATAATTTTTGTTGACGTTCATAATTTTTCTTTGCAAGCTCGCTATTGCTATAAGCGTTTAAATAATCCGTTTGCGCTTGTATGATATTTGGGTGCGATAGATAAGCCACAACTTGACCTTTATTAACCTTATCACCTTCAATCACTTCAATTGAAACGACATTTGCACCAACAACAGTAGTAATAGCTGCTTCGTTTTGTGGTGGTACTTCTAACGTTCCGTTTGCTTCTACATAGCCGCTCATATTACGTAATGCTAACGTATCTATTTTCATTTTCAATGCATCGAATTGCTGTTGTGAAAGCATTACTTCGTCTTCATCGTGATGCTCTTCGTTAACTTCTGTTTTTTCTTCCTCATCGTGGGAATGACCATCATTCTCGTTATGATTTTCTTTATTTCCGCAAGCTGAAACAAATATGGCTAACACCATTACGGTAAGGATTTTATATATTTTGTTTTTCATTGTCTTATTTATTAAAATATTGTAATTGAAATGTGCTTTCTAAATAGTTTACTAATGCAGTCTGTGCTTCCAGTTCCGATTGAATTGCTTCTTTTATCAACTGCGTAAATGCAGTATAATCAATTTCGCCTTCTCTATATGCCAGTAATGCACCTGTTTTTTGCTCTTTTGTTAATGGTAAAACTTGGTCTTTGTAAAACTCCCAAGATGTTTTCCATTTCATATAATTTTCTTTAGCCTGAACAAATCTTGATTGTACTTCCTGTTTTTTGAACGCTACATTGGTTTCCGCTATGTCTTTATCAATTCTGGCACTTCTAACCTGTGCTTTGTTAGTACCTGATAAAAACGGAACTGAAATTCCTGCTTGATAGGTGTAAAATCCTGAATTGCCATTTACTTTTTGTAAACCACCTTGAAGATTGAACTTTGGCAAATTATCTGCTTTTGCAGCTTTATATTTAGCTTCCGCTTCATCTACAATGTTCTGCGACATACTGTACAATGGATGACTTTCAATACTGAATGTTTCCATATCACTATCTATCGCTACCTCAAATTCATCTGAAACTGTAAAAATTTCTTCTGATACCAACCACAAATTGAATTGCTGTAAGGCAATAAGATAATTACTATAGGCTTGCGCTTTTTTATTCTGAATTTGAAACGCTTGATTTTTTGCTGCCGAATATTCTAATTTAGAAATAGCTTCGACTTCATAATTTAAAGCTACTGCTTGCTCGAATTTGGAATAAATGGAATCCAATTCCTTATACAAATCATAGTTTTGTTTCATTTGATAGCAATTAGACCAAGCTTTTTTAACTTCCAATTCTAATTCCAACTCGGAAAGTTGAAAGGCTTTTTGTGCCAATTGAATGCGTTGTTCTTGTAGCTTCTTTTTAGAACCAATGCCAAATACATCGATATTTGATTGACCAATACCAATGGCTGTATAGATGCCATTTCCATTATCAATTTCTTCTCCACCTGTAAAAATTTGAGTTGTTCCAAAATCATAAGCAGTCGCTTTTAATTGCTCTTGTTTTGTAATTTCCAACTGCTTTTGTTTTAATAATGGATAATTACTTTTGGAAAGTTTTATCGCTTCCTGTAATGAAATTTCGGGAATTGTATCGTTTTTCTCTTGTGCATTACTTTGTGGTGAAAAGCCAAATAGTAATAATACAACTGCTGTTGCTGTTACTAACTTTTTATTTGGCTTAAACGTAAAAGATTTGTTTTCTACCCAATGATATAAAATTGGTAAAACAAATAAGGTAAGCAAAGTTGAAGTTAATAATCCACCAATAACAACCGTTGCCAATGGACGTTGTACTTCTGCACCAGCTGATGATGAAATAGCCATTGGTAGAAAGCCTAATACATCTGTAAAAGCAGTTAGCATAATAGGTCTGATTCTTCGTTTAGTACCTTCAACTATTCTATCCTTTAGATTGGTTACACCTTCTTCTTTTAATTCGTTGAGTCCGCTTATCATTACCAATCCATTTAAAACCGCAACGCCAAACAATACAATGAAACCAACACCTGCCGAAATACTAAATGGCATATCACGTAACCACAACGCCACAACACCACCAATAGTTGCCATTGGAATAGCTATGTAAATCATTAAGGTCTGTGGTAAAGATTTTAATGCAAAATATATTAGTATAAATATGAGTAACAATGCAATAGGCACAACGGTTTGTAATCGGTTGCTGGCACGTTCTAAATTTTCAAATGCACCACCATAACGAATAAAATAACCTGATGGTAATTCTAATTGTGCATCTAATTTTGATTTAATTTCAGTTACTAACGATTTTACATCACGTCCTCTAACATTAACACCTACATAGGTTCTTCTATTGGTGTTATCTCTACTGATTTGCATTGGTCCTGCTTTATAGCTTACATCTGCAATTTCACGTAAAGGAATTTGAGCACCCGAAGGTAAATTGATATACAGGTTTTGAACATCTGAAATATCCTTACGGTTTTGATCGCTTAATCGTACTACTAAATCGAAGCGTTTTTCACCTTCAAAAATTACACCTGCTGTACCACCTGCAAATGCAGATTGTACGGTTTGATTAAGCGTATTTATTTGAAGACCATATTGCGCCAATTTATTCCTGTTGTAATTGATTGTCATTTGTGGCAAACCTGTTGTGGCTTCCGCTTTCATATCACCAATACCTTCAGTACCTGCGATAATTTTAGATATTTCTTCGGCTTTTTGAGATAGAATATCAATGTCTTCACCATAAAGTTTTATAGCAATATCTTCACGAACACCTTCTAATAACTCGTTAAAACGCATTTCAATAGGTTGTGTAAACTCATAATTAACACCAGGAACCATTTCAACTGCTTCTTTCATTGCTTCAATCAATTCATCTTTTGATTCTATAGTAGTCCATTCACTTTTAGGTTTCAGAATTACAAAAACATCGGCAATATCCATAGGCATCGGGTCGGTTGGAATTTCGGCAACACCAATACGACTCACAATTTTTTCAACTTCTGGAAATTTGGCTTTTACTATTTGTTCTATTTTGGTAGTAGTTTCAATAGTTTCGGTAAGTGAACTACCTGGTTTTAAAATAGCGTGAAATGCAATATCGCCTTCATCGAGTTGCGGGATAAACTCGCCACCCATTCTTGAAAACATAAAAACAGTTATCCCGAACAAGACAACTGCAATACCAATTACCCATTTCCCTTTTCGCAAGGCTCTAACCAATAAAGGTTGGTATTTATCTTCAACCCAATGCACAAATCTATCTCCATAAGATTTTTTATCGTTTTTAGGTGCTCTTAATATTAAAGCTGACATCATTGGTACATAGGTTAAACAAAGTACCATTGCACCAATCATAGCAAAAATAAAGGTCAAAGCCATTGGTTTAAACATCTTTCCTTCAATACCTTGTAAGGCTAAAATGGGTAGAAAAACGATAAGGATAATCAACTGACCGAAGAAGGCAGCATTCATCATCTTTTTTGAAGCATTTGACGCCACTTTATCTCTTTCTTTAGATGTAAGTTGTTTCTTTTTCAAAACTTGTGATGCTATAAGAAAAACAGTGCTTTCAACAATAATTACAGCACCATCTACAATGATTCCGAAATCAATTGCTCCTAAACTCATTAGGTTTACCCAAACATCAAAAACATTCATTAAAATAAAAGCAAATAATAAGGATAATGGAATAGTAGAGGCAACTATTAAACCTCCTCGCCAATTACCTAATAAAAAGACCAACACAAAAATGACGATTAATGCACCTTCAATAAGATTAGTTGTTACTGTAGAAGTTGTTTCGCCAATTAATTTACTTCGGTCTAATAATGGTTCAATAATTACGCCTTCTGGTAACGACTTTTCAATTTGAGTCATTCGCTCTTTTACATTGGCAATAACATCATTGGAATTAGCTCCTTTTAGCATCATTACCAATCCACCTACAACTTCTCCTTCACCATCTTGGGTTAATGCACCGTAACGAATTGCAGAGCCAAATTGTACCGTAGCAATATCGCCAATAGTGACAGGTATATTATTAATATTCTTGACAGTGATTTTTTTAATGTCCTCTAAACTTCTCACCAAGCCTTCACCACGAATAAAATTGGCTTGATGGTTCTTTTCAATATATGCACCTCCTGTATTTTGATTATTGGCTTCAAGTGCATTAAACACATCTGTAATGGTAAGGCCAATAGCATTTAAATCGTTTGGGTCAACCGCTACTTCGTATTGTTTTATTTTTCCACCAATAGCGTTTACTTCAACCACACCAGGAACCATTGCCATTTGACGCTGTACAATCCAGTCTTGCATTGAGCGTAAATCTGCAATGTTGTATTTGTCTTTAAACTCTGGTGCAACTTTTAGTGTGTATTGGTAAATCTCTCCTAAACCTGTTGAAATAGGCCCCATTGTAGGTTCGCCAAATCCAGTAGGTATTTGCTCTTTGACTTTGTTTAGTTTTTCGGCTACTAATTGGCGAGGTAGATATGTTCCCATATCATCATCAAATACAATAGTAACCACAGATAAGCCAAAACGAGAAATTGACCTTATTTCCTGAACATCAGGAAGATTGCTCATTGCCACTTCAATTGGATAAGTAACAATTTGCTCAATATCTTCAGTACCTAAATTGGGGGATTGTGTTATAACCTGTACTTGGTTATTGGTAATATCTGGAACAGCATCTATTGGCACTTTGGTCATACTCCAAATACCTGTTCCGATTATGGTAAGCGTAAGCAAACCAATAATGAATTTGTTATTGATTGAAAAATCAATGATTTTATTAATCATAGAAAATGTATTAATTCAGTTAAACTATTCGATACAATTCTGATATAAGAAAATAGAATTACACGAAATGAAATGAACCCTTTAGGCTCAAAATTGGATATAGCTATCCATTAAAAAACTGAATTATACTTTAGGTGGCTGGAAAAGTGATTCCAAATATCTGGAAGTAAAGTTTACTTTATGTAAATTATATTGTTTTTTCTCTTCAAACTTTAATCGATTGGTTAAAGCCAAATTATTGTTCGCAATAATTAATACCAAAGGGTGACAACATTGATTATGGGAATGGACTGGTGTATTCTCCTTATCTGGGTTATGATGATGCTCTTCATTTTTAGCATCGCTCTCAATGTAATCTTCAACTACATATTCAAAGAAAGAGTCTCCATAAACTTTATGGTCTTGATAATGGGTAATTACATTTGAAATTTCTTTAATTGGACCACAAAAGTCCATATCTATGCTTATCCCTTGAAAAAAGAATAAAATAGACATTGATATGGAAACAAATATTTTCATATAATTTATACAAATATACAAATTATTGAATGCAATGGTGTTGCAAATAAATTGATTGGTAAATTACAAAAACCATAGAGCATCTTTAGCATCGTCTGGAACGCCATTATTAAAACGTGGTGCTATTTGTGCTACCATTTCTGGATATTTTATTGTGATTGGTACATTTTGTTGTCGAAGCGATTTCCAATATAATCTGCTAAACTGATACACTTGTGTTAATAATTCTAACACTACATCTGCATCTTCAAAAGCATCTTCATCTGGACTGCTTACCTTAATTTTTATTGGGAACGGATAACCATCTGTATCTGAATACCGCTGTGAATTAGGGTAACGTGCATTATTAAACAACAAAAATTGATTTTCGCTAATACGTATGTATGTACCACTTACAGGCATTAACTTTTTGTTCCAATTAAGGTCGTAAGCAATAATATCTTCTGCTTCTGTTTTATTGATATTTAGAATGTAGAGCGGAATTTTTAACCCTAATGTATGCATCCCTCTAATAATTGGTTTTAGTTCCTCGTAACTCATTTCCTTATAGAAGTGAATGACTACTTTATCTGCTTCTGCAACCGATGTAAAATCTCTAATGGCTTTACATATACTTCCTGCCAATAGGTCTGTTTCGCTTTGGTCAAAATATTCGAACTTTCTAAATAAGCCATTGTTTTGAAAACTAAAGGCACTTGCTATATAACGTCTGTTTTCGCCTTGATTGGTAAATGCACCAACACCTATTACTAATTCTTTTTTATCGGTTACTGCAAGTTTCCAAGGTGCGCCACCTAATTTGGCGTGAATAGCTAACGCCATATTTTGCAATGAAAATTGGAAGTTGTATTGATTCTCGATATTGACCACCATTTTTTCATAATCTACCACTTGTGTAACAATGCCTTCATTTAAAAACAGTTCTTTGATTTGAATATAGATTTCGCGGTCTTCGGGATTTTGTGTGAACTTATCGAAAGGACTTAAATAAAAAGCTGCGTAAAGCACATTATCGTGGTCGAAGGTTAAACTCTCTAACTTTTCAATTATTTCTGGTATTGGGTCGTTTTCGTTGGTAAATTCAATGAAGTGTTCTTTGGATGATGATGCTTTAATGTTCACATAGGCTTCTAATCCTTTATAATAATTCTTTTCTGTATTTACACCTTCCTTTAAATTTTGATAGAAAGACAATACCGAATCTTTATGAGAAGTATGGCAAATGAAAAATATCTTGATATTTTGATTGTTTGGACGTCTGTAAGGGTTTAGGATATTCATTGCCTTTTTAGGCACTAAATGGGTTTTCTTGTTACCGTATTGGTCTTTACCAAATTCCAATAAACCTACTTTTGGGTTGATATGGTTGATACGATTGAGTGGCACATCTATAAACGTATCAGTTTTAAATGGAAATATGACTTTAAAATCTTCTTTAAACAAATAGTTGGTTGCAAAATTATTAATAAGTGCTACGTACTTTTGATATTTATTAATTGGTCTTATAGGTTCCTCAATAGGAATATCTAATGCTCGTGCTAATGGCAAATTAAAAATTGGGTATGCTTGGTCAAACTGAATGGCATTGTAAAATTCTTGTTTTTCCTCTGTATCGAGGTCCATTTGGTAATTGAACGTTTTTTGACCATATACACAACGTTTTATTAACTCTGAATCCTCTATATCCTTAACCGATGTTGTAAGGACTTTTGAAGTACCATCGTATGATACAATTAACTCTGGTAAGTCTGTGAGTTTTGCAAATTGTATCTTAAATGAGAATTTGTAATACAAATTATAATGTACTGTATTGCCTTTAAGAGAAGGCATCCACACTTGTACATCACCAACAAAGTTTTTTACTACTATATAGTCTTTTGATTGAAAATAGCTTCTTAATTGGTATTTAAGGTATTGTTTATATATTCTCAATTCTCTACCATCAACTAAATTCAGCTTAATCTTTGGTGCATTAGGTGTTTCTGTTGTAAATGTTGTAAATATTTGGTCTGTATTAGATAGGTCTGTGTCTGGAAACACCTCTTTAATCTGTCTTGAAAATTTAGATTTATGAATGGGATGACTACCTTCAATATCATCTAACGATAAAAATATTGTAGGCGCACTATTAGGCCATTTAAAATTAAGTATGTTGGTTTTGAGGTGTTCTTGCATTGGTATTGTAATTTTCAGTTTTACATAAAATCTATTTGAATTGCTCTGTTATTTTTAATCCTTTTTCAATAACTAAATTAATATCATTACTGTTATTTGATTGTGCGTTTAGAGAGCCTAAAATTTTTAAACTTTCTTCTGTTTTATAGTCAATATCTTGTTTAAAAAACACTTCAATAGCTTGTTCTATTCTTTTTTGTATAATTTTAAGTTCTTTTTGGTCGTCTCCTTTTTCTTCTGTTCTGGTAAGTGAATAGTATTCTCCTTTTGAAGGTCTTTTAATTCTTTTATCCAATTTGTATGCTCTATTTAGGAATGCCTCTAAACGCATTGCTTTTATTTCTTCTGTTGCCATATCTTAACTATTTTCTATAATGCTACGTTCTTCTTGTGTAAGACCATAGAGGTCGTACACCAACGTATCAATTGTTTTTTCTGTTTGGGTGATTTGGGTTTGTAACTTTTGGGCTTTTTTCTTGTTGTCCTCAAAGAGTTCTAACCACTCAAACTCGTCTTTTTTGGTAAGTGGTGTGCCACCTGCTTTTTTAATGGCTTTGTTGAGTTCTTTTATAAAGTCTGCAAAGTCTAATTCTTGCCAGTTATCGAGTTTCTTTGACAAGGATATTGACTTAAAAGTCGATATGAAAAAATTCTTAAAGTTGTTTACCACTTTAGAAATTTGCTCGTTTAGCATCAAAATATTAGTCACAGCATTTAATAAGTTATTTTTATTGGATGGAATAATTAATGGAAATTTTAAAATATCCCTAATCATTATTTGAGGAAAGGTATCATCATCACTTATTTGAAATTTATGACGAAAATACCAAGCAATTAATTTTGAGTTCAAAATTCCTAATAACGTTTTATAATCTATTATCTCCTTATCTTTTAGTTTTAAAACAAATAAAAGCGTATTACAATATGACGTTTCTGGAATATAAGTTGCTATAAGTCTTGCTCCTATTATTTTTCGTATTAAAATCTTTTCTCCCAAAAACTGATTTGGGTCTCTTGGGGCAGCTAACCATTCCCCATAACTTATATAAGAATTTTGATTCCATTTTAAACCATAGCTTGTTACGTGTTTTCCTTCATAAAATGGTAACCATTCTTTGGTCTTTTTTAATATTGCTGTATATGGTTTTTTATCACGAATTTCAGTTGTTTGACGTGGCGTACCTTTACCAACTTCATAGGCTTTAATACCAGAAAACATTTCTGCTATGTCCTCCACTTTATAAGTTGCCTTATCAATTTTTGATAAAAGTTTTAGTTCATCCTTATCACTTTGTATCAGAAAAGAATCTTCTGAAACCCAAAGTTTTGTGTTAACATATATTTCCTTGTTTAAGGAATCAAATTCTATCATTTTAGATTTCTTGTTGACAAGATTAATCTTAACATCATTAATGTACGCAGATGTACTAGGTTCTTTTCTTTTAAGAATCAGATTAGTTGTATCTACAGTTGCACTCTCAAAGACATTTGCAGGCAAGAGAACAATGTTTTCAACTACAGAATTATGTAGAATATAACTTCTGATACTTTGAGAAAATCCTAAATTCAAATACGTATCAGGAATTATAAAACCTAACCTACCATCTAATTTCACTAATTGAATGGACTTTTCAACAAATAAAATATAGCTTTCACCTGAAAGTGAAAAAGACACATATTTGTTTTTTAGATAATCAAGTTGAACGGATAAATCTGCTCCATAAGGCGGATTTCCAATAATTACATCAAAACCACCTTTATCAAATATCTGTGGAAATTCTTGTTGCCAATTAAAGGCTTTATCTCCTGCTACGGTTTTGCTGTCAATTAATGAGTTACCACATTTAATGTTGTTGCTTAAATCGTTGAGTTTTCGTCGTGGTTGCGCTGTACGTAACCAAAGCGATAGTTTGGCTATTTCTACGGATTCTTCATTAAGGTCCACACCGTAAATATTGTTTTCTAAAATGGTGTTTTCTATATCGCTTAATATAAGGCCGCCACCCAATACTTTTGCTTTTAGCTCATCGATGTAACGGTGTTCTTTAATTAAAAAATCTAACGCTTGGTTTAAAAATGCTCCAGAGCCACAAGCAGGGTCGCAAATGGTTATTTGCAGTAACCACGCTCTGTAATTATCTAAAACCTCTAATAGTTGTTTTTTTGTGTTTTGATGTGTTCCCTTTTTTATCTCGAAATAGGCTTCTTCCTTAAAACCTAATTGGTCTTTTTTCTCTTGGCAAAGTTTACCAACGGTATTTTCTACAATGTATTTGGTAATGTATTTTGGTGTGTAGAACACGCCATCTTTTTTACGCTTGCTCTTTTGCTTATCGAACTCGCCACCTTCAATTTCGGCATTAACGCTTTCTATTTCGTTAAGTGAGTTTTCAAAGATGTGACCTAAAATGTTAACATCTACTTGACTGCTAAAATCGTATTTAGCGAGTTTATAAGTGTGTTTGTACAGCAAATCATCATCAATCTCTAAACTATCGAGAATGGCATCCGGTTTAAACAATCCGCCATTATAGGCATAGATTTCTGCTCTTGAGGTTGTGCCTTTTCTACCTTCATCCAAGAAATGAAAGTATTGTTTAAAGAGATTATATAATGGGCGTTCGTCACCAAAATCGATGTCGGCTTTCCACTTATCTAATATCTGTATGGTTGAATTTGGTGGTAACAGGTCTCTATCTTCGGCAAAGAAAATGAACAGAAAACGGTCTATGAGTTTCTGTGATTTTTTGAATAGGGATAGTTTTACGTTTTTTTCGAGTGCTTTTAGTTCTTCTACTTCTCGATACGATTCACTTTGTGAATCACTCGAAGTGACGTTTTTAGTTGCTTCTGTTTTAAGGCGTTTGGCATTTCGTTTTACGAGGTCTCTAAAGAGTTCGCGTTTAAATACAGAATAGTCGTTGTAAAACTGTTTGGTAATCTTGTCTTCTTCAACTAAAGACGCTTCTTTAATGGTTAGCGGTAGATTGTTAAGAATGTTATCCTTTTGTAAGCATAGGTACATTAAAGCAAATTCTTCGGGCGCTAACTGAAAGAGATTAAACTCTAAAAACTCGGTAGCATCGTTGATGTAAAACCTCAACTTCTCAAAATTGGACGTAATAACATACACACAGCCTTTTTGATTGGCTTTATAATCGAACGCCTGTTTACGGATGCTTTCTAAATCTTTGGTATTGGTTCCCTTTAGTTCAATTACGCCAATTGCTTTAGTTTCCTTTAAAATAGCTCCATCTGCTTTACCTGCGCCTTTTTGGTTTTTAAACTCGGTAGTGATATTAAAATCAGGCTTTGGATTTAGCGTATAACCCAAGACATTGACAAACAGCTCATCCAGAAACTTTGCCTGGTACTGTTCTTCTTTAGAGTTTTTAATATTCTCTTGAATGGTAGCATTGTGAAAATACTTGGTATATTTTTTATAGGCACGCTCTACTACTGAATTATCTTGTTGCGCCAGATATGTTTTTATTACTGATGTTTGAAATAATGCCATTTAAAGCTGCTGTTTTTTGTTGGTTAAGTTCTTAATTTCTTCTTCTACTTTTTTGAGGATTTCCGTAATGTTGGATTCATCTTTAAGCATATTGACAATTTTATCAGCCATCCAAAAGTTTAGTAACTCATTTTTACTTTTGTTTAAAGCCTTTGCTAAATCTTCTACTTGTTCCTTTCTGGCCATACGTGTACCACGTTCAATCTTACTTAATAAGGCGGTATCGATATTCATTTGAGAGGCAACCTCACGCAGTAATAGTTGCTTTTCTTCCCTTAACTTCCTTATATAATTACCAAATGTCATTTTAGAGATATTTTGACTTGTCAATATTTGTCTAATGTAAGAAAAAGTAAGTAAAGGAAAATAAAAAGATATAAACAGTTATTAACAGGTAATGAGGATATTAAGGATTTGAGGAAGTCCATTTAATCATATCCTTAAATCCTTAAAATCCTTAACTATGTTTTCGCAGGATTTGAATAGTTGTTGTGTGCTTCTCTATGTATTAAACCTGCATCAACAAATTTGGTAATATAGCCTTCTGCGGTTTTGTGTGGGATGCTTTGTTTTGTGGCTAAATCTAAATACTCTTGTCTGCTAAATTGCTTTGGCAAACTTTCTAAAAAGCGTTCTTTTCTATTTGAACGTTTTGTTGCTTTTTGCTCTATTGGTAAATCATTAAATACTTTACTACTGTGTTTTACTAAAATTGAAATAATAGTTAGTGCATTTTCAAAATCTATATCCTCACATTCTTTAGTTGCGTTTACATCACCATCTTCCATAATTCGGAATGCTGTGAATAGCATCATTATCCTAAACGCAATTAAGCCTAACCGCCTTATTGTTGCGATGTACTCTTCGGGTTGTAGGTTGATGTATTTGGTTTGTAAGGATTCAAAAAATGTATTGAATTGCTGTTGTTGGGTTGTGGTTAATCGTATTTCAATCTCTGGATTGTTTTTTAGCGTTTTGTACAATTCTAAAAACTCACTACCTAATTGGTTATAGTAATCATCTAAACCTACTTTATTGCTATTTTGAAACACGTTTTTCCAAGTTGGTTTAATATTCATATAGTAAAACATAAAACGACTAAACAAACCATTTTCTGCGTTGGGTATTAGAGTCGCCACTTGTTTAGGTGTACCTGACAATACTGTTGATAAACACGGTTTTTCAATATCTACATATTCTCTATCTGTTCTGCGATAATAGCTTATAGTTTCGTGATGAAAGGCTTTACGAAAACCATCGGAATAATTACCATAATCACTTTTAAAGGCTTGTGCTAATGTATCGCCTTCGGTTTCAAAAATTAACCCTCTGCCTTTATTATCAGAAATTAATTGATATACGCCTGTTACACTATTGTTAGCAGGAATGAACAGCATCCGCTCTGGCGGTTTACTCGGTTTTTCCAAGTTTTCATCTTTGCCTTTGTTCATATTGTAAGTAGCGGTTTCTGATTGAAATTGCTGCTTTAATACTTTGGCTTGTTCTCGTTTTAATTTGTGAACGGGCTCTACCAAATTTTTAATTTGGTTAAGCCTTCCTTTACCTGCAGATGCAGGTGCAGTTACAAATAGATATAAATTACAAAACACTTTACGTTGGTCATATATCCCGAAGAGTTTAGGAAAACACGCACTAAATGCTGTTAATGCACCTAACAATAAAATGTCTTTTTCTTCCTGTCCATTAGCAGGGTTTACAACTTGTTGTAAAAACTGTGGCAAATTCTCATATACCTTTTCTGGTATTGTTGGCATAGATTCATTTGGTGTGTCAACTACAGTTGCAACCTTTGTTGCAACTTCGTTGTTGTTTTGTAGTTTAGTCGGTTTGACACCTGATTGATGTGCATAGTGATAAAAGGTAGCAATTGTAATTCCGTGTCCTTTTGCGTTTAAGCATTTATCGAATTGTGCATCACACTCTTTAGCATCGTAACCTGCATAATTTTTACTTATACGATGGAAATAATCTCTTCCTGTTTCTCTGTATTCTTCTGCTAAAGCAAAGCCTAAATCTCTCCAAGTGGCATAACTTCCTGTTATGTCTGTACCTGATTGCTCGATTGCTGAAATGTAGGATTCAATGTCGTTATCAGCAACTGCAACAACATTGGTTGTTGCTGTGTTGCTTTTTGGTTTTGTTGGCTCTTTAGGAACTTCTAACCAATCTTTTGGGTTAAATATTTTAGTCATAATGCTTGATGTCTTTTATGTAGAAAGGCCGTTGGGTCGTATGGTAAAAAACACGCTCTGGAAACGTCTTTACCTGACTGGTCAACCTCAATGTTATAATTGTGTTTAATGTAATTTGCTACTGCTGTGAAATATTCTGAATGTGATACTTCTGAAATATCTATTCTAATAATCCATTTTAAACCATCACCAGATGGTGAAATAAAGAGCATTTCGGTTTCAAAATATTCATCATTTAAGAGCTGTGTTCTTAACTCTTGTAGATTCTCTAAATGGTCAAAATCAATGGTTAATAAATTAGAATGCTTTAGCAAATTGTTATCGCTTCGTTTTTCAAATGTTCCTGAAAGTGTTACGTAATCAAAGCGATTCGCTTTGAATTTACGCGCTTCTTTTATATTGGTAATTGCTCTTAATTCTTCAGTAATCTTTTTGTATTTATTACTTGTGATTAATGCAAATACTTGATGTAATCGCAAGGTTTCCGAAGGAAACACATTGCGAACAGGTGCTTTAAAAAAGCTACAGTTGGCATACCACGTATCGTCTGGTTCATTAAGCCATTCCAATTCGTCTTTTTCCTTGACTTCTAAATTTAGATGTAGCTCTTGATTTATCTTCTGGTACAAATCTTCTTCATCGGTTATTCTAAAATGATATTGTGCAAAATCGAATACATCACCTTTAAAGGCTTCTAATTCTGTATCTCTATGTGTTGCTATAATACCATCAATATGAATCCGTAAGGTTTCTTTACCACCATTAAAAGGGTTTCGAGTTATCCCACAGTCCCTTCCTTTTACAGAAAGGACTGTTTGATTAGGATAATACTGTCTCAACACATAGGCATAGATTTTTAAACCATAATGTGTTTTGTCTAAAATTGCTTCTCTACTTATTTCCATCTTGCTTGAAATTATGGTTGTAGTAGTTGTCTTGAAGCAACTGCTCTATGTCAGCAACTTTATAGTAAAATTTACCTTTTACTTTGCTGTAAGGCAAAGTGCCATTGGTTCTTAAAGTTTGTAGCGTTCGCTTACTTATATGTAAGGTCTGCAATACATCTTGATTGTCTATCCACGTATCTTTTAATACTTCTGCTCTCGATTGTCGCAACAATTCGATACGTGCTTTTAAGTGCTTAACATCTTGCGAGAGCGTTAAGAGTAAATCGATTATTTCAGTCATAACTTCACCGCTCCTTTCTTAATTAGGTAATCGGCAGCTTGCTGTTCGATTTCGTCTCTTGAGTCCATACGGTTACGTAGTAACCAATGGTCTAACTCTTCTCGTTGGAAATAAATCTTTTTACCATTCGGTTTATAATGTGGAATGGTTCCCGTACTTGTAAGTTTATACAAGTGCGATTGGGATAATTCTAAATACTTGCAAGTTTCATTAAAGTTTAATACTTGCTTTTGCATTGCTTGTTGCTCTAACAAGAGTTTTTCAATGCGGTCTAACTTTTCGATGATATTTGTGTCCATCGTTTATTTTGTTTTAAATAAATGAGGACATCTGGCCAAATGTCATTCTTGGTTTTCAAGAACAGGACAAAGGTTGAAAATTGGCTTCCCGTTTTTAGTAAGAGTGTAAAACAAGGGTAAGACAACAGTAAGATTTCTTACTATTCTTACTGTTTTTTATTGCAGTTGTTGGATGATTTTATCTATTTCTTCCTTTTCTTTTGGGTTGTGAACTTTGTTTTTGTGAAGATTATTCGCTTTTAATAGCGTACCTGTTTTAGTAACAAATTTTTCAGAACGTTCTATTGCCGTAGGATTGAAACCATTAAAAAATGGCTTTAGTTTTGTTACAAGGTAACTAAACTGTGTAGTTTCGCACTGAAGATAAATTTGCGATTCTGTATTTGCAAAATCTTTTGTTAATAACAGTTGGTGCAACTGTTCAACAGTTGTGCGGTTATCTAACAAATCGATTTTTAGATTTACTTGTTTAAGTACAGTTAGCAAGGTTGAGGTGTCATTACTTTTATATCCAAAAGAAGTCTTGGGTTTTGCTTTAGCTTTTGATTTTGTTTTAGCAGCAACTTTTTTAGTGGTGTTCTTTTCTAATAAGCTAACATCAAAAGTTTCATCATTAAAATATTTTTCTGCAATTTCAGAAATAGAGAATTTTGTATTTTCCGAAAACTGTCCGAATTGCTCTTGTAGTTCAGCATACAACCTCATAACAGACACTTTTAGGTTGTTTATGATATAATTGTCATCATTATTTAAATCTGTTGTTATTCCTCTTTTATTGATATAAGTTGAAATGTCATTTAAGTACTTATCAAATTTATTAAGTAGAATGGTATAGCTGTATTTATTTTCTGGTGTAGTTGCATTTTTCGGAAATTCCTTCGCAAATGATGCTACTGTATTTTCTGTTTCATTAAATATTAGCTTTTGATAGTATTCTTTTTTGGCATTTAAAGGCTTTTTAAAGGTTACTTTAAAAACTGCGTTATTAGCTTTTTGGTTCAATTTAAAATCAGACAATAAGTATTTAAAATCCTTTTCCTGTCTATTATCTCTATGTAAGCCATTGGTTATAGAAACCAAACTTGAAAATATACTTCCTTTCATTATAAATCCAGTTGAATACGGTTAGCAGCTTCTTTCTTTTTATCGTCAATTACTTTGGCATATATCTGTGTAGTGCGTAACTCTTTATGACCTAATAATTTTGATACAGTATATATGTCTGTACCCAAAGTTAATTGTAAGGTAGCGTAGGTATGACGCGCACAATGAAACGTAATAGTTTTAGTAATACCTGCTTTCATCATCCATTGTTGTAATTTTAAATTAGACCAGGCACTATAATGTAAGCCATCAAATACTTTATCGTCTGGATTACCTTTTTCTCCTAATAGATTTCTTGCTTGGTCTGATATTGGTAAGGTTGCGACACCTTTAGTTTTCTTTTGTCTAAATCGGATATAATATCCCATTTCTTTTGAGTGCTGGATTTCTGACCATATTAACTTCTCAATATCTGACCAACGTAATCCAGTTAAAGCTGAAAAAATAAAAGCATTCTTTAAAATAGGCAGTTCACATTCTGTATTAACTGCCTTTTGTAATTCATCAAGCGTTAAA
This sequence comes from Oceanihabitans sp. 2_MG-2023, assembly GCF_030547245.1. Classification (GTDB taxonomy): domain Bacteria; phylum Bacteroidota; class Bacteroidia; order Flavobacteriales; family Flavobacteriaceae; genus Oceanihabitans. The sequence continues at coordinate 270,692 of NZ_JAUOQT010000004.1, read as the reverse complement.
AATTCTCGTTGAGGTTCGCCTTGTTTAAAATACTCTACACCATTTGCAGGATTTACTTTTAATATGCCATCCTTGACCGCTTGTTTTAATGCCGCTGAAAATTTACCATAATACGAATATTTTGAATTTTGAGACAATTGCTTACCTGCTCTACCTATTGCTTCTTTATCTAAATACTCTTTGAAACGCTCAACAAACGATTTGTCTATATCTTGAAAACTAACATCTGTTGGACAAAACTTTTTTAAATGTTTTAGCATACTATTCCAATTACCATAATTGCCAGAGCTTGTATTTTTCTTTTCTGCTAAAGCTGTGATATAAGTAATAAAACTACCTTTTAGCTTTTCAATATCTTGAAAGCCATAAATACCATTTTGAATTTCTATTTGTCGCTGTGCACATATAGTTTCAGCCAATTGTTTGGTTTTCTTATTAACCTCTCTTTCAGTTTTGGTTTTAGGATTAGGTGTAAGGTATAAGCGTAAGTATTCTGTTTTACGTTTGCCTTTATGATAGTAATCTAAATACAGACTTATTTTGTCGTTCTTCTTGCGTTGTCTTAATGTTACTTTCATAATGGAATTAATTAAAAAGGTTTTCTATTTGCCATCTGGCCACAATACGCTTTCTACCAAAAGGAACTGCTTTTAAACGTCCTTGTTGAATCATTCTTTGAATGGTCCATCTACTCACGCCAATCAGTTGTGAGGCTTCTGTTACGCTTAAAAAATCTTTGTTATTTACAGCATTAGGATTGCGAACTTCAACAACTTGTTTTTGCTGTTGCATATCTTCAGTAAGAGTAGCTTGAATTTTTTCTTGACGTTTGCGTGCCTTATAAGCTCTTTTTGCACAAGTATCGCCACAGTATTTAGTAACTGTTGTACGTGCTGTAAATGCATTACCGCAATGCTTACAAGTTTTAGGAATGAATAAATTACTGCTCATAAATGGTGCGTTATGTAGCGTAATGGTGCAACGTGGTGCGTTATGGTGCATCATTTCGCCAATATCTTAGCCAACAGAAATGGGCAACAATTCTATATTTCAGGCAACAGATATACAACAAATTTAATCAAAAAAGAGCAAATAAACAACAAATAAAAGAAGACAAAACACTATAAAGCCAACAATAACAAGGGATTAACAAATAAAAGAAAGTAAGTTACTTCCCAATACAAAAATTAGCAAAAATATTACCAAGTAAATCATCGCTTGTAATTTCACCTGTAATTTCCCCAAAGTGAAATAATGCTTGTCTAATATCTATTGCTAAAAGGTCTCCAGACAAACCAGAATCTAAACCATATTTTACTTTTGTAACTTCTTCAAAAGCTTTTATTAAAGCATCATAATGCCTAGAATTAGTTACAATAGTTTCGTTATTACGCAAAGCTCCTGTATTTACAAAACCTAGTAGTTTTTCTTTTAAAGCATCTACTCCTACTCCAGATTTTGCAGATAATAAATGAAGATTATCAATAGAAATCTGTAATGCTTCTACTTCATTTTCTAAAAGCTTGTCGACTTTATTAGCTATTACTACTAATGGTTTTAAAGGGTATTTGTTTTTTATTTTTTCTATTTCAACAATAAATTTTTCACTATTTGTTTTAAACTTTTCTGCATCAAACAAATACACAACAACTTGAGCTTGATCTATCTTTTCAAAAGTTTTTTTAATACCAATACTTTCAACAACATCTTTAGTTTCACGAATTCCTGCAGTATCGATAAAACGAAAACCTATTCCTCCTATAACAATTTCATCTTCAATAGTATCTCTTGTAGTTCCTGCAATTTCACTTACAATGGCGCGCTCTTCATTTAATAAGGCATTAAGCAATGTCGATTTCCCAACATTGGGTTCGCCAACAATGGCTACAGGAATTCCGTTTTTAATAACATTACCAACTGCAAAACTGTCTATCAAACGTTTTAACACAAAAACAATTCTATCTACTAATGCTTTAAATTGTGTTCTATCTGCAAATTCTACATCTTCCTCGGCAAAATCTAATTCTAACTCAATTAAAGATGCAAAATTTAAAAGTTCTTCTCTTAGTTTAGCAATTTCAGAAGAAAAACCACCACGCATCTGTTGCATAGCAATTTGATGTGATGCTTCATTATCACTCGCAATTAAATCGGCTACAGCTTCGGCTTGACTTAAATCGAGTTTTGCGTTTAAAAATGCACGTAGCGTAAATTCTCCAGCATTAGCCATTCTGCAACCATTTCGTAAAAATAGTTGTATAATTTCTTGCTGAATGAATATAGATCCATGACAGGATATTTCTATTACATTTTCTCCAGTATACGAATTTGGGTTCTTAAAGACAGAAACTAAAACTTCATCAAGTATTTTAGTCCCTTCTATAATATGACCTAAATGAATCGTATGTGTCTTTTGCTTACTTAAATCTTTATTGTGAATCGATTTAAAAAAATTAGAACAAATACTTATAGCTTCTGGTCCTGAAAGTCTAATAACAGCAATAGCTCCAGCTCCAGAAGGTGTTGCTAAAGCAATAATGGTATCCTTTAATATCATGTTGCAAAAGTAAGCAATTGTTAAAATATAACTAACATATTTACATTTTGAAAATAAATAACTTATATCTGTTATATTTGCACAAAAAATAATTTATGCAACGTATTATATACCTTTTATGTATTTCTCTTTTTCTAACTTCTTGTACCAAAGAAAAAACAGAAGGATTTGTAGTTAACGGAACTTTAGATAATGCTAAAAACAATAGTTTAGTACAATTGATTAGAACGGAAGCTAGAAAAAATATTATTCTAGATTCTACCCGAGTTACTGAAAACTCATTTACTTTAACAGGTAAAGTAGATAAACCAGACATGTATTATATACAAATTGAAGGAGTAAGAGGAAATCTTCCTTTTATTGTGGAAAACGAATCCATTGATATAAAAATACCTACAGATAGTATTTATGCTTCTTCGATTAAAGGTGGAAAAGAAAACGACTACTACAACGAATACCAAGCTTTTATAAAAACATTGCGTTTTAAAAACAATAAATTGGCGGAAGAGTTCAAAATCGCACAAAGAAAATCAGACACTTCTAAAATCACGAGTATACAACAAGAATTTCAAGGACTCATGAAAGAGAATGACGCTAACGATTTAGACTTTATGACTACAAATAAAGATGCGCTATTATCTGCTCTTCTTTTAGAACGTGCCATAATGACAAATAAATTAGAATATAACAAAATTAAAGAGTTATACACCAATTTTGATGAAACTATAAAAAATACAAGACCTGGTAAAAAAATAGCTACATTTATTATTGAAAACAAAAAAACTGCTATTGGTAGTGTTGTACCAGATTTTTCTGGTCCAAATCCAGAAGGAAAAACTATAGCTTTAAATGCTATAAAAGGAAAAGTTACAATTATCGACTTCTGGGCAGCTTGGTGTGGTCCTTGTAGAAAAGAAAATCCTAACGTTGTAAATGTATATGAAAAATACCACAACAAAGGTTTAGAAATTATTGGAGTTTCTCTAGATGGTACACCGCAACAAAAAGATGCAAAACAAGCTTGGATAGATGCTATTGAAAAAGACAACCTAAATTGGCATCATGTATCTAACCTACAATACTTTAATGACCCTATAGCTAAAGAGTTTAATATAAATGCAATTCCTGCAACCTTTATAATAGATGCCGAAGGTAAAATAGTAGCTAAAAACCTTAGAGGGCCTGCTCTTGAAGAAAAAATAGCAGCGCTGTTAGATTAAAATTTCTTCCTATTTTAACAATATTTATTTTGTCATTTTGAGCATTGTATAAAAAATCTATCCTTTGATTTATACACTTTGGTCAAAATGACATTTTTTTTATCCTTGGTTTACTTTTTTAAATCTTCCCCATTCGTTTCAAAACAAATAACAAAACAATTGGTATTGCCAATAATCCAATCATTAAAAGATTCGTTTCAAAAAGCCAAGTTGCTAATAAAAGTGTTATTAAATAACCTCCAATGGCACCACCAAAATGTGCATCGTGTCCAATATTACTAGATCTAGTTTTCATTCCATAAATAGAATATAACAAATACCCTATTCCAAAAACATAAGCAGGAATTGGTATAGGCACAAAAAACATGTACAAACTCATATCTGGACGTAATAAAATTGCAGAATATAAAATTCCCGTTACTGCTCCACTAGCACCAACAGCACTATAATGATATTCGTTTTTATGAAAATACAAGGATAACAAACTCCCCAAAATTAAACTACCAACATAAACAAGTACAAAACTTAATGTACCTAAATCTTGTATTACTATATCTGCAAAAAAGTATAATGTTAACATATTAAACAACAAATGTTGTGTGTCTACATGTAAAAAACCAGAGCTAAACATTCTAAATTGCTCTCCTCGTTTTATCCCTCCAACATTAAACTTATATTTTTCGAAAAAATTAAAATCATTAAACCCCTTGTAAGAGATTAATACATTTGCTACAATCACTACAATTGTTACAATACTTAAATTGCCCATAAATTTGAAACGTTTAAATCAAATATAACATATATTTGTTCTTGCAAATCTAAAATTATTTCATGCAATTTCTTGCTTACATTTTAATTTATCCACTTTTATGGATTATTTCTATACTTCCGTTTAGATTATTATACATTATCTCGGATGTTTTATATGTTCTGGTATACTATATAATTGGTTACCGAAAAAAAACAGTCAAGTATAATTTAGAACTTGTTTTTCCCGATAAATCGGAAAAAGAAATTCAAGCACTTTCTAAAAAATTCTTTCATCATTTATGTGATATGATTTTAGAATCGGTAAAATCATTAACGGTCTCTGAAGCTGAAATGATTAAACGTTTTAAATTAATTGGTTTAGAAGAAGTACATAAATTAGAAAATGAAAATAGAAATATTGTTCTAATGTGCGCACATTATGCAAATTTTGAGTGGATTTTTATAGCACAAAGATTTATTAAAATGAAAGGCTTTGGGGTATATAAACGCTTAAACAACAAATATTTTGATCGTTTAATAAAACGAAAAAGAGCAAAGTATAACACAACACTTATTACAACAAAAGAAACCATTTCTGTTTTAATGAACTCGATTAAAAAAGGAGAACAATCTATTAGTGGTTTTGTATCCGACCAATCCCCAAAACCCAATAAAGCTTTTCATTGGAATGATTTTATGGGAATAAAAGTTCCTGTGCATACAGGAGCCGAAATGCTTGCAAAAAAACTAGACACATCTGTAGTTTTCTTTGGAGTAAAAAAAGTAAAACGTGGTTATTATGAAACTACTTTTAAAACCATAGCAATTAATGCAAAAGATTATAAAAATTACGAAATTACAGATATGTTTCTAAAACTAGTAGAAAAACAAATCTATGAAGCTCCAGAATATTATTTATGGACCCATAAACGTTGGAAACATAAAGATAAAGTTCCTGCTAAATTTCAATAACAATTAAACAAAAAAAATCCTCGAAGTCATTTCGAGGATTTTTTTTGTTTTATATTCCAGCTATTTCTTTTAATTCTTTTATAAATCTATCTGCTAGAGTATTTGCTGTTTCTTGCGATTTTGCTTCTGTATAAATTCTAATAATTGGCTCTGTATTACTCTTACGTAGATGTACCCAATTTTCAGCAAAATCAATTTTTACTCCATCAACGGTAGTAATATCTTCATTTGCATAACGAGATTGCATCGTATTTAAAATAGCATCTACATCTATTTGAGGTGTAAGCTGAATTTTCTTTTTACTCATAAAATAGCTAGTATACGTTTTACGTAATGCACTAACTTGCATATCTTTTTCTGCTAAAAGACTTAAAAATAAAGCAACACCAACTAAAGAATCTCTACCATAATGACTTGCAGGATAAATAATACCTCCATTACCTTCACCACCAATTACAGCATGGTTCTTTTTCATTAACTCCACGACATTAACTTCTCCTACTGCACTGGCCTCATAGGTTCCACCATGTTTTTCTGTAACATCACGTAATGCCCTAGATGAGCTCATATTACTTACAGTATTTCCGGGTGTTTTACTCAATACATGATCTGCACAAGCTACCAAGGTATATTCTTCACCAAACATTTCCCCACTTTCATCCATAAATGCAAGTCTATCTACATCTGGATCTACAACAATTCCAAAATCGGCTCTTTCTTTAACAACCATTTCAGACAGGTCTGTTAAATGCTCTTTAAGAGGTTCTGGATTGTGTGGAAAATGTCCATTAGGCTCACAATATAGTTTTACAGGATGTACGCCTAAACGTTCTAATAACTCAGGAATTGCAATACCTCCTGTTGAGTTCACACCATCTACAACCACTTTAAAATTAGCATCTTTAATGGCTTTTACATTTACCAAATCTAGTGCTAAAACGGCATCAATATGTAAATCTATATATGCTTGATTTTTGGTTATTTTACCTAGGTAATCTACTTCTGCAAATTGCATCGTATCTGCCTCTGCAATCTTTAAAATTTTCTCTCCTTCTACTCCATTTAAAAATTCGCCTTTCGCATTTAAAAGTTTTAAAGCATTCCATTGTTTAGGGTTATGGCTTGCTGTTAAAATAATCCCTCCATCTGCATGCTCCATTGGAACAGCAATTTCAACTGTTGGCGTTGTAGACAAACCTACATCCACCACATGAATTCCAAGACCTACCAAAGTATTCATCACTAAATTTTGAATCATTTCACCAGAAATTCTAGCATCTCTACCAACCACAACTTTATAGTTTTCTTTATTGCGTTGTTCTTTTAACCATGTACCATAAGCTGCTGCAAATTTTACTGCATCAATTGGTGTTAAATTGTCGCCAACTTGGCCTCCAATGGTTCCTCGTATTCCTGAAATTGATTTTATTAAAGTCATAAATAATGTAATGTTTTTACAAATATAATATTTCAAAACGGGAATCTTACATTATGAATTTGTAAATTCACAGAATGAATTTTCTAGCCCATATTTATCTCTCTGGTAGTAACGAATTTATAACAATTGGTAATTTTATTGCTGATGGTATTCGTGGAAAAAAATATCAAAAATTCAACAAAGAAATACAAACAGGAATACTATTACATCGACAAATTGATTCCTTTACAGATGCCCATAAAACAGTTAGAGAAAGCACCAAACGTTTACATAAAAATTACGGCCATTATTCTGGTGTTATCGTCGATATTTTATACGATCATTTTTTAGCAAAAAACTGGAGTAATTATTCCGATATTCCTTTAGATAAATATGTAGATGATTTTTATATTGTATTACAAGATAATTTTGAAATTCTCCCTAGCCGAATTCAAAAAATGATGCCATATATGATTGCAGATAATTGGCTACTAAGTTATGCATCTATAGATGGAATTGCCAAAGTTTTAGAAGGAATGAATCGAAGAACCAAAAATCGCTCAAAAATGAATTTGGCCGTAAATGAATTACAAGAGTTTTATAACGAATTTGAAGATGAGTTTACTCGATTTTTTGAAGAATTGATTTCATTTTCTAATGAAAAATTAATAGAAATACAATCCAAACAATAAATCGAATTATCATTAAAAGCTACTATTATATCTGATAAAACGAATACACTATGAAAAAATACATTTTAGTAATACTTTTAAGCATTCTAGTTTTTACTTGTAAAAAAGAAACAAAAAATAATAGACAAGGTTTAGTTACAAAACATGCCATGGTCGTTTCTGCTCGCGAAGAAGCTTCCAAAATAGGAAGTGTTATTATGAAACAAGGCGGAAATGCTTTCGATGCTATGCTTGCAACAGATTTAGCTTTAGCAGTTGCCTACCCTTATGCTGGAAACCTTGGTGGAGGCGGTTTTATGGTTTATCGTTTAGAAAATGGAGAAATTGGCGCCCTAGACTATAGAGAAAAAGCACCTCTAGCGGCTAGTAAAAATATGTATTTAGATTCATTAGGTAATGTAATTCCTAACCTAAGCACTCGTGGCGCTCTAGCTGTTGGCGTTCCTGGTACAGTTGCCGGAACTTTCGAAGCACATAAACGCTTTGGTAAATTACCCATAGAAACAATTATGAAACCAGTAATTGAGCTTGCAAAAAAAGGTGTAAAAGTTACCCAAAAACAAGAATTACGTATTGCAGAAAAACAAGAAGATTTTATAATAGCAAATAAAGAACCTATATTATTTAGTAGAGCTTGGAAAGAAAACGATACAATTAAGTACAACAACCTTGCTGAAACTTTAACAAGAATCATGAAAAATGGTCCTGACGAATTCTACAAAGGAAAAACAGCTAGAATATTAGCAAAACATATTCAAGAAAATGGTGGAATTATAACAGAAGAAGATTTAGCAAGTTATAAACCAAAATGGCGTAAACCAATTACATTTACTTATGATGATTTAAACATTATTTCCATGTCGCCTCCTTCCAGTGGTGGGATTTGTTTGGCACAAATAATGAAAATGATTGAACCATATGATTTACATGAATTAGGACATAACTCAGAAAAAGCAATCCAAATAATTACTGAAGCAGAACGCCGTGCATACGCAGACAGAAGCTTTTACTTAGGCGATCCCGATTTTGTAAATATACCTCAAGAACAATTAATTACTAATAGTTACTTGCAAGATAGAATGAAGGATTTTTCGTTTGAAAAAGCTACTAAATCTGAAGCACTCGCTCACGGAAAAGTGGAAATAATAGAAAGTAATGAAACCACACACTACTCTATTGTTGACGCATTTGGTAATGCAGTTGCAGTAACAACAACTTTAAATTCCGGATTTGGTTCCAAATTATTTTGCGAAGAGCTTGGCTTCTTTTTAAACAATGAAATGGACGATTTTTCTAGTAAACCTGGAGTCCCAAATGTATACGGATTAGTTGGTGCTGAAGCAAATAGTATTCTTCCTCAAAAACGTATGCTAAGTTCTATGACTCCAACTATTATAGAAAAAAATGGAAAACTGCACATGGTGGTTGGTTCTCCTGGAGGTTCTACCATAATCACTTCGGTTATGCAAACCATTTTAAATGTGCATGAATACAATAGCAGCATGCAAGAAGCTGTAAATCTTCCTCGTTTTCATCACCAATGGTTACCAGATGAAATTAGAATGGAACCGTATTCTTTTTCTTCAAAAATGATACATAATTTAGAACAAAAAGGGTATCTCATTAATGAAAAAGATTCTCCAATCATTGGAAAAGTGGACGCTATCTTAGTTTTAGAGGATGGTTCATTAGAAGGTGGAGCAGATAGACGTGGTGATGATGAAGCATCTGGATTTTAATTATGGATTTTAATTATGGATTTTATTACACAATTAGACAAAAGTTTTAGAGCAAATTCAAATTCGGAATTTGCAGCACAAATGAAATCTTATTTAAAAGATAGATTTGAATTATATGGCATAAAATCGAAATTACGAAGAGATTTACTAAAACCATTGGCCAAAAACAATGCATTAGAAATTAGAGATACTATACGAACTTTAGCTTTTAATTTATACGATTTTAAACAAAGAGAAATGCATTTATGCGCTATTGAATTGTTTGAAAAACAATTACGTAAATCGTATAAAAAAGAAGATATTAATTCTATTGAAAAATTAATTAGTGTTAATTCTTGGTGGGATTCAGTAGACTTTATTGCAAAACAAATACTTGGTAAATATCTTATTATACATCCAAACGAAACAGAAAAAATAATTACAAATTTTTCGAACTCTGAAAACTTATGGTTAAACAGAAGTAGCATTATTTTTCAATTGGGTTATAAAGAAAACACAAACAAAGAATTGCTATTCCATCAATGTTTAGAACATAAAGAATCTAATGAATTTTTTATTCAAAAAGCAATTGGTTGGGCACTTCGAGAATATGGCACGTATAATCCAAAAGATGTACTTACCTTTGTAAAGAATAGTAACTTAAAACCTTTAAGCAAAAGAGAAGCTATTAGAAAATTACTTTAATGCTTTTGTATTTTACATAGCAATCCAAGCATAAAAAAACAAACAAGTGGCAAAACAAACAAGCGCAAAAAAAATAGCAAAAATAATTGCAGGAGTAATCATTTTCTTCACCTTACCTACTTTCCTTTTCTTCGGGTTTTTATATTTTAAATATAACGAAGAAATACCTTTAGGAATTGTAGATAAACAAGCGGACGCTTTAGCTTACAAAATGCTAGACGCATTAAACCATAAAAAATATGAAGCAACAGATTATTTAGAATGGACCTTTAAAAAGAGACATCACTTTAAATGGAATAAAAAAGAAGGAAAGTGCCAAGTTTTTTGGAAAAACTATGTGGTGTTTTTAGATTTTAAGGATAGCTCAAAAAATAAAGTATATGCTTCTAATTTAGAAATAAAAGAAAAACAAGAAGCCGAAAAATTAATTAGAAAAGCTACAAAATATTTTAACAACGATTCGTTTTGGTTAGTTGCTCCTTATAAGGTTTTTGACACTGGTACCAAAAGAAGTTTAGTTACTCTAGATAATGGAGAACATGCACTTTTAATTACTTACACTTCTGGTGGGTCTACTCCTGGAGATTCGTATTTATGGTTATTAGACGATACAGGAAAACCAACAGGTTTTAAAATGTGGACCTCTATTTTACCTATTGACGGTTTACTAGCTACTTGGAGTGATTGGATTACTACAGAAACTGGAGCGATGCTTCCAACGTTTCATAAGTTGTTGGTATTAGGATTGGAAATTGAAGATATTAAAAGTTCACAGTCTCAGGAATAAAATAATAAGAATATTATAAACAAAGACTGTAAACTTTAATTAAAATTGTAAGATAGAATCACTTACTTTTTTGCCCTACGAACTGCTGGTCTTTAATTTTAAAAAGCACATTGAATGTAGTTAAACTCCCATAAATACGCGTAATGTATTGTTGCAAATCTATTTTTTCTTGTTCTTCCAAATTACTAGAATTCACCTTTTGCTCCATCACCCGAAGTCTATCTCTAACCATAGTTATTTTATGAAAAAAGTCTTCCACTTTAATTTCTTTTGGTTTTAAATTAACATCTTCTGGTTGTAGAATAAGTTTCCCCCCTTTCCATTTATCTCCTATTGGCACAATCTCAGTTACATCACTCCATTTTTTTAAAATTTGAACCAAACTACTTTCTACATCAAACAAGCTAACGGTATCTACTTCATCCTCTGCAACTTCAATCACTTCAAATGCATCCGTTAAACCAATTGTTTCAAGACCGTTTTCAATAAAAGTTACCCAATAGTGTTTGGATGTAACATTGGTTACTACTCCTTTACCAAATTCACTATGATTTATTCTAGAACCTATTCCTAATATTTTCATACGTACAACTTTTAAATTACTAATTATTTCTAGTTAAAAATTACATGATTTTATAATAAAAATCAAGACACTAAAATATAAAATTTAACAATGTATTCCTTAGCCATTGGAATTTATATATTAAATTTGATAAACTATAAAACGCTATTATAATGATTAAAAACTACTTATTTTTTTTATTACTTCTTCCAATTATAGGTTTCTCTCAAGAGAATTCTTTTTGGCAAAAAGTAAAAAATACAAATATTAAACAAGAACAATTACTAGAAAGAAAAGCAACTCCTTCTGTATATGATGTATATACTTTAGATGTAGATGGTTTAAAACAATTATTAGCTTCTGCTCCAGATAGAGGATTAAATGTAAATTCTGAAGTTATTGTACAATTCCCAGTTACCGATGGTAAAATGGAAAATTTTCAAATATTTAATGCTTCTGTTATGGATTCCGAATTAGCTGCAAACCATCCAGAAATTCAATCTTATGTTGGTGTAAGCAAAGAAAAATCGGGAACAATAATTCGTTTCTCAACAACTGTCTTTGGTTTACATGCATCTATTCAAACCATTGGAAAAACATTATACATAGATCCTTTAACCAAAGATCTAAACTCTTATGTAATTTATGCAAAGCAAGATCTGTATTCCAAACTAGAAGAAAGAATAGGATGTCTTTTAGAAGATACTATTGAAAAAAGCGAAAATACCGACGTTGATTTTACTCAAAGAAATGCAAATGACGGTGTCTTAAGAACCTTTCGTTTAGCATTAGCTTGTACACAAGAATATGCAAATTACCACATCAATGCTGCTGGCCAAGCTGCAGCTACAGATGCTGTAAAAAGAGCTACAGTATTAGCAGCTATGAATGTAACAATGACAAGAGTGAACAGTATTTTTGAAAGAGACTTGTCTTTAACAATGTCATTAATAGACAATACTAGTATTATATTTTTAGCAGAAAATGACGGTTTTACAGATGATGATGCGACACTATTGATCAATGAAAACCAAACCATTATTGACACCAATATAGGAACTGCAAACTATGATATTGGCCATGTGTTTACTACTGGAGGAGGTGGCTTAGCTGCTCGTGGAGGTATTTGCTATAGCAATGCAAAAGCTAGAGGTGTTACTGGTTCTCCAAACCCAGTTGGAGATCCTTTCGATGTCGATTTTGTAGCTCACGAAATGGGACATCAATTTGGAGCAAACCATACTTTTAATGGTGGACAAGGCTCTTGTTCTGGAGGAAACAGAAGTTCTACAACTGCTGTAGAACCAGGAAGCGGAACAACAATTATGGCTTATGCTGGTATTTGTGGGTCTGATAATGTACAAGGTAATAGTGATGATCATTTTCACGCAATTAGTATTGCCGAAATGTGGACACGTATTACACCTCCTGGAGAACCAACTTGTTCTACCGATACAGCAAATGGAAATACTGCTCCTACAGTAAATGCAGGAGGAGACTACACCATTCCTTATGGAACAGCATTTACTCTTACAGGAACTGCTAATGATGTTAATGGAACGACACTATCTTACTGCTGGGAACAAACAGACGTAGGTGTTAGTACAAATGTACCATCTACAACAAGCACTACAGATCCTCAATTTAGATCTTACTCTCCAATGGCTACTGGAGATCGTACATTCCCACAATTAAGTGATATATTAAATAATGACTTAACCCCGGCTTGGGAGGTAATGCCAAACGTTGCTAGAACTATGGATTTTGCGTTAACAGTTAGAGACAACGGCACTCCTAATGGATCACAAACCAATAGAGATGATATGACAGTAACCCTTGCAAATACAGGTCCATTTACTATTACTGCTCCAAACACAACAAATGAAAGCTTCAGTACTGGAGCTTCAACAACTATTACTTGGGATGTAGCTGGAACGACTGCTAATGGTATTAATACTGCAAATGTAAATATCCTATTATCTACAGATGGAGGACAAACCTTTACTACAACCTTAGCTGCAAATACTCCTAATGATGGTTCAGAACCTATTACATTCCCATCTGGACAAGGAGAGCCTTATTGTAGAATAAAAATTGAAGCAGTTGGTAATATCTTTTTTGCAATATCTAAATCTTTTTCTATTGGCGCAACTGTTATAACTTCTACACAATGTAATAACTACACTACAGGTGCTATAGCAACTGCTATTCCAGATGGTGGTGGTGCTAATGTGCAAGGTAATCCTGTATTTATTCCTTTAACGGTTACAGAAAGCACACCAATTACAGATATTAGAGTAAGTGCAGATGTTACTCACTCTTATATTGGAGATTTAATTATGCAATTACAAGCACCAAACGGAGGAGGTTTCTCTAATATTTGGGCCAGAACTTGCAATGATGCACAATACGGAAATATAGATATTACATTTAAAGATGGTGAATCCGCAATTGCTTGTGCTTCGCCAACAACTGGAACCTATGCTCCTGCGAGTTCAATGACTGGATTTACTGGGAATGATCCTTCGGGAACGTGGAATCTTGTATTTGTTGATTTCTATAATGGAGATTCAGGAGTTGTAAATGAATGGTCTATTGAACTTTGTACTACCACAACACAAGTTACTTTGGGTACAGAAAATCAAGAATTAAACAACTTTGCATTATATCCAAATCCTAATAAAGGAAACTTCTCTCTTGCATTTGATTCAAATTCTGGAAAAAACATTAATGTTGCAGTATATGATATGTCTGGTAGATTAGTTTTTAATAAAGAATACGATGCTACCTCAAGATTTAATGAAAACATCTCACTAAACAATGCCAGCTCTGGAATGTATATTATGACGGTAATTGATAATGGTAAAAGAATTACTAAAAAATTAATTATTGAATAATTCACAATAAACCCAATATTTTTAAAACTCCTAAATATATATTTAGGAGTTTTTTATTTTATTGAATTCTAAAATAGAAAAAATTGCAACATATTTTATAAATACTTAAACTAAGGTTCTTTTCAATAATAATAATAACAAAAATCGTATCTTTGCACCTTTGCAAATTTATGGCCAAATTCGAAGAAAATATAGAAGTTCAAGGTGCACGTGTTCACAATTTAAAGAATATAGATGTTACCATTCCAAGAGAAAAACTAGTAGTTATTACTGGCTTGTCAGGTAGCGGAAAATCTTCGCTAGCTTTCGACACCATTTATGCAGAAGGACAGAGACGTTATATCGAAACATTCTCTGCATATGCCCGACAATTTCTTGGTGGATTAGAACGACCAGATGTAGATAAAATTGATGGTCTTTCACCTGTAATTGCAATCGAACAAAAAACGACAAGTAAGTCACCACGTTCTACAGTTGGGACTATTACAGAGATTTATGATTTTTTACGCTTACTATTTGCTAGAGCTAGCGATGCGTACAGTTATAATACTGGCGAAAAAATGGTGAGCTACAGTGATGAGCAAATAAAGGCTTTAATTATAGAAAGTTTTTCTGGTAAACGTATAAATATTCTTGCTCCTGTTGTTCGCTCACGTAAAGGACATTACAGAGAATTGTTTGAGCAAATTGCAAAACAAGGTTTTGTGAAAGTTAGAACAGATGGTGAAATAAAAGACCTTGTAAAAGGTATGAAACTGGACAGATACAAAAATCATGATATTGAAATAGTAATCGATAGATTGAAAATTGATGCATCTGTAGATAATGATAAACGCTTAACCGAAACCATAAACACCGCAATGTATCATGGCAATGATGTGCTAATGGTTTTAGATCAAGATTCTAACGAAACACGTTTTTTTAGCAGAAGCTTAATGTGTCCTAGTTCAGGAATTTCATATCCTAATCCAGAACCTAATAATTTTTCATTTAATTCTCCAAAAGGCGCTTGTCCTAAATGTAATGGGATTGGTACATTGTATGAAGTAAATAAAGATAAAATCGTTCCAGACGATTCCCTTTCCATTAAAAATGGTGCACTTGCACCGCATGGACCAGAAAAAAATTCATGGATTTTTAAGCAGTTAGAATTAATTGCACAGCGTTTCAATTTTAAATTGAGTGATGCTTATAAAGATATTCCTAAAGAAGCGAAACAAATTATTCTCTATGGTGGAAACGAAAAATTTACAGTAGACAGCAAAACTCTTGGTATAAAGAGAGATTATAAAATAGATTTTGAAGGGGTTGCCAACTTTATTGAAAGCCAATATGCAAACGCAGATTCTACTTCGCTAAAACGTTGGGCAAAAGAATATATGGATAAAGTAGCTTGTGGTACTTGTCATGGAGCTCGACTACGTCAAGAATCGCTTTACTTTAAAATAAACAATCAAAACATAGCCGAATTAGCGAATAAAGATATTATTGATTTGGCTGAATGGTTTACAGATTTACATAAAAACCTTTCTAAAACCCAATTACAGATTGCGGAAGAAATCATCAAAGAAATTAGAACTAGATTACAATTTTTATTAGATGTAGGTTTAAATTACTTATCGTTAAACAGAAGTTCTAAAACCCTTTCTGGTGGCGAAGCGCAACGAATTCGTTTAGCAACTCAAATAGGATCTCAATTAGTTGGCGTACTATACATATTAGATGAACCTAGTATAGGCTTACACCAACGAGATAACGAAAAATTAATAAACTCGTTAGTTGCATTACGTGATGTTGGTAATTCGGTAATTGTTGTAGAACACGATAAAGACATGATAGAACGTGCAGATCATGTGATCGATATTGGCCCACATGCAGGAAAACATGGTGGTGAAATTATTAGTCAAGGTACCCCAACAGAACTTTTAAAACACCATACGCTAACCGCAGATTACCTTAATGGCACCAAACAAATTGAAGTACCAAAAACACGTAGAGAAGGTAATGGAAAATTCATGGAGCTTAAAGGCTGTACAGGAAATAACTTAAAAAATATTTCGGTAAAATTTCCTTTAGGAAAAATGATAGGTGTAACTGGTGTTTCTGGTAGCGGTAAATCTACCTTGATAAATGAAACCCTATATCCTATTCTTAATGCATACTATTTTAATGGTGTTAAAAAACCAATGCCATACAAAAGCATAAAGGGCTTAGAACATATAGATAAGGTAATCGATATTAACCAATCGCCAATTGGTAGAACACCACGAAGTAACCCTGCAACTTATACAGGTACTTTTAGTGAAGTTCGTAGTCTTTTTGCAAAAATACCAGAAGCTATGATTCGTGGTTATAAACCAGGAAGATTTAGCTTTAACGTTAAAGGAGGACGTTGCGAAACCTGTCAAGGTGGTGGCTTACGTGTTATTGAAATGAATTTCCTTCCAGATGTATATGTAGAATGTGAAACTTGTCAAGGAAAACGTTTTAATCGCGAAACTTTAGAAATTCGTTATAAAGGAAAAAACATTAGTGATGTATTAAATATGACCATAAATGAAGCTGTTGACTTCTTTGAGCATATTCCAAAAATTAATCGAAAATTAAAAACAATAAAAGATGTTGGCTTAGGATATATTACATTAGGGCAACAAAGTACAACACTTTCTGGTGGTGAAGCACAACGCATTAAACTTGCAACAGAGCTTAGCAAGCGGGATACAGGAAATACTTTTTATATTCTAGATGAACCTACAACAGGATTACATTTTGAAGACATTAGAGTATTAATGATTGTACTAAACAAACTAGCTAATAAAGGTAATACGGTCTTAATTATTGAACATAATTTAGATGTTATTAAAACGGTAGACCATGTTATTGATATAGGTTATGAAGGTGGAAAAAATGGTGGCGAAATTCTTGTAGAAGGCACTCCTGAAAAAGTTGCAAAACATAAAACCAGCTATACCGCAAAATTTTTAAAGAAAGAATTAAAATAAAATAATAGTATTTAGTTTTGTCGAACGGCTAAAAAAAGAAGTAAATTAGCTAGTTGCAAAAAAAATAAAATACTAAAAATTAATAGTAAAATATATGAGAAAAGAACAACATCCAAAAGGTTGGAATGAAAAGAAAACGAATGATTCTTGGGCGATTTTTAAAATCATGGGAGAATTTGTTAATGGTTATGAAAAATTAAGTAGAATTGGACCTTGTGTATCTATTTTTGGATCTGCTAGAACAAAACCAGAAGATAAATATTATAAGTTAACAGAAAAAGTTGCACATAAAATTGTAGATCATGGTTATGGTGTAATTACTGGTGGAGGACCAGGAATTATGGAAGCTGGTAACAAAGGAGCACATCTAGGCGGAGGAACATCTGTTGGTTTAAATATTGAATTACCTTTCGAACAACATGATAATCCATATATCGATCATGATAAAAGTTTAGATTTCGATTACTTTTTTGTACGAAAAGTAATGTTTGTGAAATATTCACAAGGCTTTGTTGTAATGCCTGGAGGATTCGGAACATTAGATGAGTTATTTGAAGCGATTACATTAATTCAAACCAATAAAATTGAAAAATTCCCAATTATTCTTGTTGGAACTGAATTTTGGGAGGGTTTATTTGATTGGGTAAAAGCTACGTTATTAGATAAATTTGGAAATATTAGTGCGAAAGATTTAGATTTAATTCACCTTGTAGATACCGAAGATGAAGTAATAGAAATCTTAGATGCTTTTTATAAAGAATATGGCTTTAGCCCTAACTTCTAAAAAATTATAACCTATAAAACATTTCCATTTTCGCGGAAAGTAAACATGAAAAAAAACATACTAATCGTTTTTATAAGTTTAATTAGTATTAAAAGTGTTTTAGCACAAGACACTTTTAATGCTATGTTTTATAACTTATTAAACTTTCCAACACAAACAAATCCTGTTAATAGAATAGACCATTTAAGTATTATTTTAAATGAATACAAACCAGACATATTTATGGTTTGTGAATTAAATAATGAAACAGGTGCTAATAGCATTATTAATATGATGCAACAAGAAATTAACCCTAATTATGCTATGGCTAATTTTGAGTTAAATACTTCGGATGATACTATAGGAAATCAAAACGATTTACAAAACCTATTGTTTTTTAATAACACAAAATTTAGCTTAGAAAATCAAACTATAATTACAACAATATATAGGGATTTTAACCACTACAAACTAAAGCTAAATACAGATGAAATAAATACAAACCCTATTTATCTAGATGTAATTGTTGGCCATTTAAAAGCTTCTAATGGCGTTGAAAACCAATCTTTGCGTTTGCAAATGGTACAAGACTTAGAAACTTATTTAAATACTATACCGCAAGAAAATCATATCCTATTAGCCGGAGATTTCAACTTATATACTAGCTCTGAAGAGGCTTTTCAAAAATTAATAAATTCCGAAAACCACATTACCTTTGTTGATCCAGCAAACAAAATAGGTTCTTGGCATAACAATACTGATTTTATAGAAGTTTTTACACAGTCCACAAGAACCACTACTGGTTTTGGTGGAGCCACTGGAGGCTTTGATGATCGATTTGATTTTATTTTAACTTCCGAAAGCTTAGACAATTCGACAAATATTAATACCGATTTATTTTTTGTTGAAGATTCTTATCAAGTTATTGGTAATAACGCGAATGTAAATTGTTTTAATCAAGAAATCACATCGACAAGTTGTGCTGAAGATGGAGATGCCTCTACAGCAGATTTTTCTCAAGCAATTAGAGATGCACTTTATAATTTTAGTGATCATCTACCAGTTTCTTTACAAATGCAAACAAATCAGCAATTTTTAAGCATCCCAGAATACATAACATCTAATTATTATGAAATAATTGGGAAAAACTTTGTTTCTAATACTTTAAATTTACGAACCAACAACCAAACATTCACCAACAAAAAACTAAACATTTTTAACACTTTAGGTCAATTAGTAAAAATAATTCCTTTAAATAATGACGAAATTCATAGCATAGACGTTTCTAATTTATCTAATGGTTTATATTACATTACAACACCTAATTTTAATGTAGAACCTTTAAAGTTTGTGAAAGTATATTGAGAAATTGCAACCTACTTTTTATCGTATTCACCTTTGTGAGTTTTTTTAGCTTTAGTCAAAACACCATTGACCTTAAGGCTACTTTTGATGTGGCTGAAAAAAAAATTAAAATAGCTCAAACAATTCAATACCAAAATACAACAAACAATACTTTAGATTACATTTATTTAACCGATTGGAGCAATAGTTATTCCACAAAAAGTACACCGTTAGCTAAACGTTTTGCTGAAGAATATAAAAACGATTTTCATTTCGCAAAAAATGAAGACAGAGGCTATACGGTTATAACCTCTTTACAACAAGACTACAAAGAAGTATCCCACGAAAGACTGAAAGAGCAACTAGATATTATTAAAGTAAAACTAAACACTCCATTAGCTCCTAACGAAACCTACACACTACAATTAAACTATATAGTTCAAATACCTAATGCAAAGTTTACAAGACAAGGTATTTATAAAGACAACAATATTACATTACGATATTGGTATATCACTCCTGCAGTTTATGATGGCGAATGGCATTACTTTAGTAATAAAGATTTAGAAGATGCTTATATTCCTAAAGCAAATCACAACTTTGAAATAACGTATCCTGAGCGTTATATTTTAACTTCAGAACTTAACGAAACCGGAAGCACCAAAAGCAATAACACAATTACAACTACTTTAGAAGGGAAAGATAGAATTAATTCAAAATTATTTTTATTACAAGACCCACAATTTAATACAGTAGAAACCGATTATTTCAATGTGGTATCTAGTATTGATGACGAAAATCTAGCACAAATTGAAAGAGTACTACTAACAGACAAAATTGCTGGATTTATCACTAAAAATCTTGGCGATTATCCACATGAACGCTTATTAGTTTCTAATACAGATTACAGAAAAAAACCAATATACGGACTTAATTTACTTCCAGATTTCTTCCGTCCTTTTCCAGATAGTTTTCAATATGAATTAAAACTATTAAAAACCGTATTATATAATTACCTAGAAAACACACTTCTAATAAATCCACGAAAAGACCAATGGTTAATAGATGGTTTTCAAATTTATTATTTAAAAAAGTATGTAGAAGAAAATTATCCAGAAATGAAAATTTTTGGAAGCCTTTCTAATATTTGGGGAATAAAATCCTTTTATGCTGCACAGCTTAATTTTAATGATCAATACAGTCTTTTGTTTATGAATATGGCCAGAGGTAACCAAGACCAGCCACTAACTATGCAAAAAGATTCTTTGTTAAAATTCAACAAAAATATTGCAAACCCAAACAAAGCTGCTATTGGTTTAGAGTACTTAAATAGTTATGATGAAAACCTAGATATAGAAAAATCTATTCTTGAATTTGTTTCTAATCAAAAATTAAAAGCAACCAATACTAAAGACTTTGAAAATTTTATAACACCCAAAGCAAGCAAAGAAATTAATTGGTTTTTTGACGAATATCTAAAAACAACTAAAAAGATAGATTACAAAATTAAAACCATAGAAAAAAGTAAAGATTCTATTACAGTAGTTGTAAAAAACAAAAGTAAAACAAACATGCCTTCTTCGTTATTTGCTTTACAAAAAGATAGCATCATCAATAAAACATGGCTAAAAAGCAATAAAAAATTAGATACTATTAAAATAGAAAAAAACGAGGCAACAAAACTAGTAATTAATCAAGATAAAATAACACCAGAATTAAATAATAGAAATAACACAAAAGCATTAACAGCTTCATTATTAAATAAACCCTTACAAATTAGACTTATAAAAGATGTAGAAGACACTAGATACAATCAAGTATTAATCATGCCCATTTTAGAGTTTAATAATATATATGATGGCATCGTTGTAGGTACAAAAGCATATAATAAAACCATGCTTAAAAAAAATCTGACATACAAAATAGCTCCACAATATGGTCTAAAATCGAATGCAATAACAGGCTCTGGAAATGTTGTATATGATCAGTTTAATACCACAAATAGAAACTTATTAAAAATTCAATATGTTTTAACTGGAAGTTATGATAGCTATGCTCCTGGCCTATTTGTAACCTCCATTAAACCATCTATAACACTTCATTTTAGAGACACAAAAAACTTACGCGCTAATAAAAGAGGGTATTTAAACCTTAGATATGTTAGTATTCATAGAGACGAAGATGTAAATAATATTCTCTTAGACGAAGCTGCACCAAACTACAACATACTTAATCTTAGATACATTAATAAAAATCCAGGATTAATAGAATTTTCAAGCTGGTTTGCAGATTTTCAAGCATCCCAAAATTTTAGTAAAGTATCCTTTAATTACGAATACAGAAAACTGTACCAAAACAATAGACAATTAAATGTACGTTTCTTCGCTGGTGCATTCTTAAAAAACAAAAACGATATTAACAGTAATTACTTTAATTTTGCTTTGGACAGACCAACTGATTACTTGTTTGATTACAGTTATTTGGGGAGATCTGAAAGTACTGGATTATTTAGTCAAGAATTAATTATTGCAGAAGGAGGTTTTAAATCTAAATTAGAAACCCCCTTTGCTAACCAATGGATGGCAACAACAAACATAAGCACATCAATTTGGCAATATATTCATGCCTATGGAGATTTAGGAACTTTAAAAAACAAACACCAAAACGCCAAGTTTGTATATGATTCGGGTGTTCGAATTAATTTAGTTGAAGATTATTTTGAAATATATTTCCCTGTATATTCTAATCTTGGTTGGGAAATAGCGCAACCACAATACAACCAAAAAATACGCTTTAAATTCACAGCAGACATACAATCACTTCTAGGATTGTTTAGAAGACGTTGGTATTAATTGGATACCTTTTTCTGAAAATACTTTACATATAAAAGCTATAAAGAAATCATCGCTGTAAAGCTAATTCTTATATGTGCATTTGAAACACTTTTAATTCTTTTTGAAATTATCCGACTTACCAACAAACAATAAGAATGCTTTTACAATTTACATCTAATTCTTTCCTACTAAAGTGCTATAAACTTTTTTAAAAACAGAACTTTTTCTCAGTTTAAAAATTCTCAATAAAAAATTAATAAACTGAAAATACATTAAAAAATATTCAACAAAAATGCTAATAATTGCATTATTTTTAATTTTTAATAAAATCACGCTTTAAACAATATTGATTTCGCAATTTTTTAAGATTTTCAAAATTGCAAAAACGCTTTATTTTTCGTAAATTTGCAATATATGAAAGCATCAAAAATGACATCTAATCCAGACGAAATAGAAGACATTTCTTATAACGATTTTAAAGCGGAAGTTTTAAAAGACTATACCATCGCTGTAACTTCTAGAGAGTGCAGTTTACTTGGTAGACGTGAAGTGCTTACAGGTAAAGCAAAATTTGGAATTTTTGGAGATGGTAAAGAAATACCACAACTAGCTTGGGCTAAAGCTTTTAAAAATGGAGATTTTAGATCTGGCTACTATCGCGATCAAACTTTCATGATGGCTATAGGCGAATTAACCATTGAGCAATTTTTTGCAGGCCTATATGCACATACCGATATTAAACATGATCCAATGTCTGCTGGTAGACAAATGGGTGGGCATTTTGCAACCCATAGTTTAGACGAAAAAGGAAATTGGAACGACCTTACAAAACAAAAAAACTCAAGTGCCGACATTTCACCAACTGCGGGGCAAATGCCACGTTTACTGGGCTTAGCGCAAGCTTCAAAAATGTATAGAAATATAAATGAAATGGATGCTACTAAGTTTTCGAATAATGGAAATGAAGTAGCTTGGGGAACTATAGGTAATGCAAGTACTAGTGAAGGTTTATTTTTTGAAACCATAAATGCAGCTGGTGTTTTACAAGTACCAATGGTAATGAGTGTTTGGGATGACGAATACGGCATTTCTGTACACGCAAAACACCAAACGACAAAAGAAAACATTTCCGAAATATTAAAAGGTTTTCAACGAGAAGAAAATACCAATGGATACGAAATCTTAAGAGTTCAAGGTTGGGATTATCCAGCTTTAGTAGATACCTACCAAAAAGCATCCAAAATAGCAAGAACACATCATATCCCTGTTTTAATTCATGTTAATGAGTTAACACAACCACAAGGTCATTCTACTTCTGGTTCTCACGAACGATACAAAAATACGGAACGTCTTAATTGGGAAGCAGCTCACGATTGTAACCTTAAAATGCGCGAATGGATTATTGCCAATAACTTTGCTACTAAAGAAGAACTTAGAACCATTGAGAAAGATATAAAAAAGCAAGTTCGTGAAGGTAAAAAAGCTGCTTGGTCTGCTTATAACACTCCAATTCTTCAAGAACGCAAAACGTTAGTTGCTCTCCTTGAAAACCTTTCTAAAACGAGTGCTAACAAAGTTTTTATAACGAAACTAATTAATAACTTAACTGCAATTGTAGAACCTATTAGAAAAGATAATATTTCTACTGCTAGAAAAGTGTTACGTTATGTACTAAACGAAGATTCTTCAGAAAAAACACAACTTATAAACTGGATTAATAATTATATAAACCTAATCCAACCTAAATATAGCTCCCATTTACATAGTCACTCTAAACTTTCCGCTTTACATGTAAAAGAGGTAAAACCAACTTATGATGACGATGCTAAATTAGTAGATGCTCGTTTAGTTATTAGAGATAATTTTGATACGCTCTTTGCAAAACATCCAGAAGTATTAATTTTTGGTGAGGATGCAGGACATATTGGAGATGTAAACCAAGGCCTAGAAGGTATGCAAGAAAAGTATGGTGAATTGCGGGTCTCAGATACTGGAATTCGTGAAGCCACTATTATAGGTCAAGGAATTGGAATGGCAATGCGTGGTTTAAGACCAATTGCCGAAATTCAATACCTAGATTATATCTTGTACGCTTTGCAAATTATGAGCGACGATTTAGCAACTTTGCATTATAGAACTCATGGTAGACAAAAAGCACCATTAATTATTCGTACACGTGGACACCGACTAGAAGGTATTTGGCATTCTGGTTCGCAAATGGGAGGTGTTATTAATCTTGTTAGAGGTATACATGTTTTAGTACCTAGAAATATGACAAAAGCCGCTGGTTTTTACAATACCCTATTAGAAAGTGACGAACCTGCTTTAGTAGTAGAATGTTTAAATGGATACCGTCTAAAAGAAAAAATGCCAAACAATATTGGTGCATTTAAAACACCATTAGGAGTCGTAGAAACCATTAAAGAAGGAAGCGATATTACTTTAGTTTCTTACGGTTCTACTTTAAATATGGTAGCTCAAGCAGCAAAAGAATTGATTGAAGTGGGTATTGATGTAGAGGTTATAGATATTCAATCCCTTTTACCTTTTGATATTAATCATGATATTGTAAAAAGTATAGCTAAAACCAACCGTCTTATGGTTATAGATGAAGATGTTCCTGGTGGTGCTTCTGCTTATATTTTAAATGAAATATTAAACACACAAAACGCATACGAGTATTTAGATAGTAAACCGCAAACCTTAACTGCCAAAAGCCATCGTCCTGCTTATGGTACAGATGGTGATTATTTTTCTAAACCTTCATTAGAAGATATTTTTGAAGCTGTTTACCAAGTTATGCACGAAGCAAATCCTAGCGATTTTCCAAAATTGAGATAACAATTTTTTAAATATGAATTTAAAAGCCTTTCAATACATACTTGAAAGGTTTTTTTTATATTTATAGAAATCAATAAAAGCAAATGCTTACCAAAAAAGACAAAGAACAACTTCGAGGAACTATTTTTAAACATTTAGATGGTATTGCTACAGCAACGACAGCATATTCTCTTTACAAAAAAGGGGTTTTAGATTTTTTATTGGAACAAAAAAAAACAACCACTGAAGAAATTACTACAAGTTTTAAAGCTAACGAAGGCTACTTAAACATTGCATTACGCATTTTAGCTTCACAAGGTTGGCTGCAGCAACATGTAGATAACGTTTCTAACAAAGTAACTTATCAAATAAATGGAAATAGCGAAGCGGCTTTTCATCTTGCAAGCCATTATGAAGATGCTGTTAAGCTGCTCTCCTATTCGGTTACATTCCCAGAAAACCATATAAGTGCAGATACTTTTATTGTTTTAGAGCAGATTTTTAAAAACTATCAAAGCAATTTTGGCTTACAAGCAAAAACAGAAATAGAACAACAAGTTTTAAAACATATCGAAGGCTGTATCGTAGCTCCAATAATTGTGATGCTAGGTGTAAATGGCTTGTTTCATAAATACTTCATGGAAGCTTCTTTTACAGCAGAAGAATATCATAAAGATCCAGAAAGTTTTAAAAAAATTCTAGACTTCTTTTCGTTTTTAGGATGGTTTGTCAAAAAGAAAAACACCTACCAATTTACAGATCAAGGGTTATTTTTTGCAAAAAGAGCTAGTGCCTATGGGGTAACTGTTTCTTATTTACCAACTTTTTTACAATTAGACGAATTGCTTTTTGGAAATCCTTTAGTATTAAAAACAAACTCACCTCAAGAAACGGAAAAACATGTACATCGAGAAATGAATGTTTGGGGAAGTGGTGGTGCGCATTCAACGTATTTTAAAGTAATAGATCAAGTAATTATTAAACTCTTTAATAAACCAATTAATGAACAACCTAAAGGGATTCTAGATATGGGTTGTGGTAATGGCGCTTTTATAAATCATATTTTTGATGTCATTGAACACCAAACTATTCGTGGTAAAATGCTGGAAGAACACCCGTTATTATTGGTTGGTGCAGATTTTAATCAGGCTGCACTAAAAGTAACCAGAGCAAATTTAATAAAAGCAGATATCTGGGCTAAAGTAATTTGGGGCGATATTGGTAGACCCGATTTATTAGCTAAAGACCTTAAAGAAGATTATAATATAGCACTTAAAGATTTACTAAATGTTCGTACCTTTTTAGATCATAACCGAATTTGGGAAACACCAGAAGTGATTAGTAATAAAGTAAGCACTTCTACTGGAGCATATGCAAATCAAGGAAAACGTTTGCCTAATAATTTAGTAGAAGACTCTTTACGAGAACATTTATTAAAATGGAAACCTTATGTGGAGCAATTTGGTTTATTAATTATCGAGTTACACACCATTAACCCAAAACTTACTGCACAAAATATTGGAAAAACTGCAGCAACTGCCTACGATGCTACACATGGTTATAGCGACCAATTTATTTTAGAAGTTGACGTATTTAACAAAATAGCTACCGAAGTAGGCTTGCAACCAGATGCAAATTATTTTTCGAAATTTCCAGATAACGACTTAGCAACAGTAAGTGTAAATTTATTAAAAGGATAAAGTAAAAATGACAGAATCAGATACATTAACTACAAGGGATTGGCTCGCAATAGAAAGAACTAAGCTAGCAAACGAACGTACTTTTTTAGCTTATTTTAGAACTTTTTTAGTAATACTTGGTACAGGGTTAGCTATTTTAAAACTAGACCTTTTTTCCGAACTTAAAACCTTTGGGGTAACGCTATTAGCTATTTCTCCTATCATTTTATTAATAGGTTTATATCGATTATTTCGAGTGAAAAAAACAATTAATAAACACTACAAAACATCGCAGTAAACAAAACTGTTAATTATAAAAATAAACTGGCCATAAAAACTATACTTGAAAAAGAGTAGTTAAAAAAATCACACAATAAAATCGTTACTATTATTATATTTGAATGTATTGAAATTCATTCCAGCTTTATTATTTAGCTTTTCTTTTACATAAGAATAAAGTTTATAATCATATGCATTGTATTTCAAAATTTTACTTTTTAAAGCATCATCTAGAAACATTTCATATTCAATAGGTGTCCTTTTTCTTATCGTAATATGCTTCTTTAATTTTACGGATGTTAATTCTTGAAATTGGTGCAAAAATTGACTGTAATTTTCTGTTAGACCGCAATGAATAGAAAGAGTTTCAATACTATCAATGATTTTCTGATAGTCGCTGGCTGTTATGGGTTTTGGATCAGCTATTTTTCGACCTAGTAGAAATTTAATTTGATAATTATGTGTGTGCGGGAATTTAATATATTCTTTTAATGAATTAGGCAGTGGCCTAAGTTTAGAAATAATAGCAGCGTTTGTATTACCATCTTTTCCGTTAAGTATATGATATTGAAATGTAAACTCCGAAACAATTCTGTCCACTGGATGCCTAATAAGCATAAATATTAAAAATTTATCCTTAAAATTTAAATGTAAAGACTTATCAAAGATTTCGGGAGATTGAAAATAACGGTGTTTAGTACTAAAATCTATATGACTAATTTTAACATTGCCAATTTGGTCGATAATATGGGAAGGTAATTTATAATCTTCTTTTGTAATTTTAATAGAATCCTTTAATAACCCTACAAATGTAGACCCTCCAGTTTTAGGGATGTGTAAAAAAAAAGCATTTTTTTTTGATATATTCTTTCTTTGAAATAATTTGATCATATAAATATTTTAAGAACGTAATACTTCTACCACTAATCCGAGAACTTCATTTGAATTATTGATAACCGTATGACAATAGTTTATTGGAATAAAAACAATATCGTTTGGAGATTGTATACATTCATAAACCTTATCTACCTTAGCAGGAAGTTTAGCGTACTCCTTTTTAAACCAATCTTTAGCATGAGTGCCAGGAGGATATTTTTTATGAGTCTTCATCATTAATGAATAACCTTTTGGTGCTATAATCCTATCGGCATCATACATAACCCAACGTTTCTCTCCTTCCCGAAGAATATTAAAGGCATCTCTATGAATGTGAGGCAAAGTACCAGCGTCTTTAACAGAATGATAAAAGAAAAACCGATGTATATTCTTCTTTGAAAAAAACATATTAGGAAATTTTATTCCCTTCAAAAAAAAAGGCTCCTTTTTTCGATCATACCCCTCCAATGTTAAGGTACTCTTATTTTTATGCGTGTTGAAGTAATTTTTTAGCGTCGTTTTATCTTTAGAATAGGCAGGCCTTGAATCACTAATTACGGTACATAAGTAATCCCCATTTTTTTCGGAAATATAATCTTTGGTCCACAACTTAATTAATGGCCAATCATGAGCTCCATTTTTAATAATTAAAGGCACTCTTGGATTCAAATACTTAGTTAAGAAAGTATTTTTATCTAGTTCTGAATATAAAACTTCATCAATTTTTAGTACAGAAGAAGAGTTTGGTTTAAAAAAATTTAATATTCCCATAGTATATTAAAATAAAACATTTTTATAAAGCAATTTAATAAAAAAACAACCAAATAATAACTTAGTTATAGTCATATCTATTTTTAATAGTTGCATTATTATTTTTTAAACGATAAAAACTAATTTATACTTTTATTAAAATCCTACATTAACAAAATAAATATAATGATAAAGATAGATAGGGCAAACTCGAAAACAACAGTATGATTTACTAGATTATTTTAAGTAAATAAGCATTATAAAATATAGTAATATAAAACCTTCTAAGCTTAGTTTTCGTATTTTGCAACTAGAATTAGAAAACAAAAATAGTTTTATAAAAAACATATTATTTATGCTACTCCTTTTAGCGTGAATACATTTTGGACAGAAAATAACAAAAGACAAACTTTTATTTGATTGCAAAGCAATGGCTATTTTCGATTTTAAAGCTAAAAGGTACAATTTTAAGCATCTAAACGTGAAAAAGCTTTAATCCCTTTTTCGTAGTGAAAAAGAGTATAAAGATTGTGTTAACTAAAAATATTTCCTCTTTCGAGGTAAGTAAATATGAAAACAGCTACTGTAAAACAACTTAAAGACGAACTAAAACATAACTCTACCGAAGAATTAATGAATCTTTGTTTGCGTTTATCTCGCTTTAAAAAGGAAAATAAAGAACTGCTTACTTATTTGCTTTTTGAAGCACATGATGAAGCAGAATATATTGAAAACGTAAAACAGGAAATAGATACTCAGTTTGAAACCATAAATACAGATAGTTATTTTTATATTAAAAAGAGTGTGCGTAAAATATTAAGACTCATAAAAAAATTTAGTCGCTATTCTTTAAAAAAAGAAACCGAAGTAGAGCTACTACTCTACTTTTGCCAAAAACTTAAAGCCTTTAAACCATCTATAAAAAGAAACGTTACGCTTACCAATATTTATGACAGACAAATAAATTCTATAAAAAAAATAATTTCGGGTTTACATGAAGACTTACAATACGATTACACAATGGCTTTAGAGGATTTAGAAAATTAATACATTTAGCTATTAAAACGGGTAGTTTAAAGCTCTATACTTTCACCAATATCTAAAAGCATCAAATCTTTATCCTTATTAAAAAATTCTTTTTTAGCAGCTTCATGGTCAATTTCTATATAGCCAAAAGTATCAAAATGATATCCTAAGACCTTATCACATTGCACAAAATCACTTGCAAGAATAGCATCAGCTATTCCCATAGTAAAATTGTCACCAATTGGTAAAATAGCTAAATCTAACTTTGTTTGCAGCGGTATTAATTTCATATCATACGTTAAAGCAGTGTCTCCTGCTATATATATATTTTTATGTTCACCTTCTAAAACAAAACCTCCTGGTTGTCCTCCATATTTTCCATCAGGAAAAGAGGAAGTATGTATCGCATTAACATATTTAAGGCTTCCAAATTCAAAATCCCAAGTTCCGCCATGATTCATTGGATGCCCTTCTAATCCTAAATTTTGAAAATGTGTTACGATTTCATAATTAGAAATAATTACTGCATCTGTACGTTTTGCTATTGCTTCCACATCTAAAATATGATCTTGATGTGCATGTGTTAGTAATATATAATCTGCTTGTAAAGTTTCTATATTAATATGTGAAGCTTTTGGGTTTCCTGTAATAAATGGGTCGACAAGAATATGTACATCTTCAATTTGAATACCTAAACTTGCATGCCCGAAAAATGTGATTTTCATAATTATTTTTTAGAAAAGAAAATTACAAAAAAAACTCAGACATATTGAAGAATTTGTCTGAGTTTTTCAATCCCCAAAATTGAAGTTCATACTTTAGTATACCATAAAGCATCAACAAAATAAATATACATATAATTATTTGATTTACAAATACTTATAATTAAAATTAATAGCAAAAACAATTATTATAAGAAATGTATTACAACAAATGACCAATAGCTAACAGAATGGCTAATAAAAAAGTGGTAAGTGCTAATTTTTTAAGCTCTGGATCGAGATGCACAGGATTGGTATTGTTCTTAACGTTTTTTAAGTGTATAAACAAAGGGATATATGCGATAAGGAATAGCAAATTAAATATAGAGGTATAATATAAAATTCCAAAAACAAAGGATAAAATTATGGCTGAAATAATTAAAAAGTAATGATACTTTTTTGCTTTACTGCTTCCTAATTTAACTACTAGAGTATTTTTATTCGCTTTTCTATCCGATTCAATATCTCTCATATTATTTAAATTAAGCACTGCTGCACTTAAAAAACCTAGAACACAAGCAGGTAAAAAAGTAACATGATCAATTTGTTTACTATATAAAACATAACTTCCTATCACACTTACTAAACCAAAAAACAAAAAAACAAAAACATCTCCTAAACCTCTATAACCATAAGCATTATTTCCCATAGTATATCTAATTGCAGCATAGATAGATGATAAACCTATAACAAAAAATGCTAATGCATATAATAAGTGTTTAGAGCCAAATGCGGAATAGATTAAGCTAAAAGATAAAATAATACAAATAAGAATGTTTTTTTTAATTACTTCCAGCATTGCTTCTGATGAAATGTTTCCACTTTGTAATGCTCGTTGTGGACCAATTCTATCTTCATTATCTGTTCCTTTTACACCATCTCCATAATCGTTTGCAAAATTTGAAAGTACTTGAAGGCTAATAGTTGTTAATATTGCTAATGTAAAAACTTGCCAATCAAAAAAACCATTATATGCAGCCAAAGCGGTACCTACTATTATTCCGGAAATAGAAAGTGGCAAAGTTCTTAATCTTGCAGCTTGTACCCAATATTTAAGTGTACTCATAAATTATGGAATCCACTTTTTAGGAAAGTTTGGTTTACGTTTTTCAAGAAAAGCATCACGTCCTTCTTTTGCTTCATCTGTCATATAAGCTAATCGAGTAGCTTCACCAGCAAAAACTTGCTGACCAACCATACCGTCATCTGTTAAATTCATTGCAAACTTTAGCATCTTAATAGATGTTGGCGATTTTTCTAGTATTTCTTGCGCCCAATTATAAGCTGTTTCTTCTAATTCAGCATGGGGAATTACTGCATTTACCATACCCATATCGAAAGCTTCTTGAGCAGTATAATTTCTTCCTAAGAAAAAGATTTCACGTGCTTTTTTCTGCCCAACCATTTTAGCTAAATAAGCAGAACCATAACCTCCATCGAAACTAGTTACATCTGCATCTGTTTGTTTAAAAATGGCGTGTTCTTTACTTGCTAATGTTAAATCGCAAACCACATGTAAACTATGACCTCCACCAACAGCCCAACCTGGAACTACAGCGATTACTGCTTTTGGCATAAAACGAATTAAACGTTGTACCTCAAGAATATTTAACCGGTGGTAACCATCTTCACCAACATACCCTTGATGACCTCTTGCTTTTTGATCTCCTCCAGAACAAAAACTCCAAATACCATCTTTGGTAGACGGTCCTTCTGCAGATAATAATACTACACCAATACTAGTGTCTTCTCCTGCATCATAAAAAGCATCATATAATTCTTTAGTCGTTTTTGGTCTAAATGCATTTCTAATATCTGGTCTGTTAAAAGCTATTCTAGCAACCCCATTACACTTTTTGTATGTAATGTCTTCGTATTCTTTTGCTGTTATCCAATTTGTTTGACTCATCGTTTTTTTTTGGAGAGTAAAAATACTTCTTTTTTCAAACTACTACAACTAATAATTTACGTAAAGCTTCAAAACTAAACTTAAACAACTGTTTTACAGATAGTTCAAAATCGTTCGGTTTTCTAGATTGATGTTTTTTCTTACACAGACAATGTATTTTGTCGATGTTTATTGATTTTAATCGTTAAAATTGATTTTGTAAAAAAGAATTATACGTATAAAAGTAATCCCGTCTAATTTTGCTTCGAAACTGAAAGCAAAGGAATGAAATTAATTGATTCTAAATATGTTACACTAAAACATACCGCAATAAAAACAAATTTTGGTATGGTATACTGTTTTAAACATTTTATTGTTACAGAAGTAAATGAAGCTGTTATATATGATTCAAAATGTTCAAAGGAATTAACAGAATTAATATTTAATCATTATGGAAAAAACACCTGTTTACATGTAATTTCAAATAGAGTAAACAATTACTCTGTAGTGCCTACATACTGGTTTGATTTCTATAAAAATGAAAATGCAAAAAACCTAAAAAGTATTTCCTTTGTTTATTATAATGCATTGGCATATTCTAATGCAAAATTAGAACAAACGTTTATAAAATGTAAAACAGAATGTTTTAAAGATTTACAAGATGCTATACATAGTTTTTCAAATATTACGGATAAAAGGATCGCTTAAATAAGGTAGATTAAAAAACCCTAAAAACGAATTAAATAGCACCTAAAAACTAATTTAATCTACCTTAAGCCTCCTATAACTTTTTTGCTCCAAACCCTACCTACAAAACTACTTATTTAGGTAAGTATATTTTATTAAAGTTATTAAATACCAAATAGTACCATTAATTTTTAATTAGAAGTTAATGGTACTTCATGTAATAAATGAAAATTATTGAAACTAACTTAAGCAATTTTATTGAAGAGATTCATACTTCTAAAAATGGTACTTTCTATTTTTTTAAAGATTTTATTGTATCTGAAATTAACCAAGGCGCTATAATAAACTGGGAGACTGTACAAGAGATTATAAATATGGCTACCGATTATTATGGAGAAAACCCTCAAATTTGCTACATATCTAATAGAATAAATCCATACTCTATTAATCCGATTGATTGGAATATTTTTTTTAAGTCTGGAAAGCGTTTAAATGGTTACGCAATAGTTTCTTATACAGAAAATGGCTGGTTAAATGCTTTAATAGAAAAATTGTTTTATAATTCTAAAATTGCTCGATTTAAGAATCTTTTTGAAGCGATTAGTTGGGTAAAAGAAATAAATTATAATGCAACAAAAAATAACACTTAATATCTAAACTTGATGAATTCCGTCTTCTTTAATTTCAATAAGTTTTTGCTTGTATAAAGACCCTACAGCTTTTTTAAAGCTCTTTTTACTCATTTGGAGTAATTCTTTAATCACTTCGGGATTTGATTTGTCTGTTAAGTTTAAAAAACCGTTATTATCTTGAAGATGATTCATTATTTTTTCTGCATTGGGTTCAATATTTCGATAACCTACTTGCCCTAAAATAATATCTATTTTATTTCCTGGTCTAATTTTTTTAACAACTCCTTTCAGCTTATCGCCTACACTAATATCTTGAAAAATATTATCGGTATAAATTAAACCAGAGTGTTTTTTATTTATAATAACATTCCAACCAATATCACTTTTATGGGATGCTATTAAATCTACTGCATCAAATTCTGCAACACTCAGTTCGTTATTATCTAAAAACTGATTCGTCTTACTTGAAGCTACTAACCTATTCGTTTCTTCGTCTAAAAAACAATATACCAAATACCAGCCTCCTTTTTTCATTTCGTAGGCTTGTTCTTTAAATGGGCAAAACAATTCTTTTACCATTCCCCAATCTAAAAAAGCTCCAAATTTAGTAGTTTCATTACAGCGCAATAAAGCAAATTCATTACGTTGTATATATGGTTTATCGGTTACTGCAACTAAACGTTCCTGATTATCTAAATAAACAAACACTTCTAACTTGTCCCAAATTTTAAATGTTTCTGGTACATATCTATTGGGTAGTAAGACTTCATTATCTTCTTCATCACTCAAGAATAATCCTGGTTCTGTTTCACGTATAATAGAAAGCGTATTGTATTTTCCTAAATGTATCATGCTGCAAAAGTAAGGATATTAAAAGTTAAAAATGTTATTTTTTAATTACGAAATTAACAGAAAACAAAAAAGCGCTACATTGCTGTAGCGCTTTTTATAAATTTTATAATTAAAGGTCTATTTGTAAACAGACTCTTTTTTGAAATGTTGTGTTAATAAGTAATATACAACTGCTCTATATTTACTTCTGTTAGATTTACCATATTTTTCCATTACAGAATCTATAGCTTTATCTAAATCTGCACTGTCTGCTAAGCCTAATTTTTTTATTAAAAAATTGTTTTTTACTGTTGCAAGTTCAGATGCATCAGATCCTGAAACTGTTGCAGCATCTGCATTGTAAATAGATGGTCCACAACCAATTGTTACTTTAGTTAATAAATCCATATCTGGAGTTACACCAATTTTGTCTTTTAAATCTGCAGCATACTTTACAATTAAATCATCTCTTTTACTCATTCTTATTATATTTTATTGTTATTGATTGTTTTAAGTATTCTAAAGATACGCTATTTAAATATTTTCTAATAAGAAAAAAATATTAAAGACTTTATTTTATCGATTAAACAACGGTATTTAACGATAAACTACCTTATCGCCTTAAAATAATTTAATAATACCGTGTCATTAGCAGTTCTAGGTGTAAAGACTTCTAAAATTTTTGGGCTTTCTCCTTCAGAATAAAATGAAGATAAAACAGACTGTAGCTCTTCTAAATTAGTAGCACTTTCATAAGTAAAACCATACATTGTACTTAAATGTTTAGCAGAAAGATGGTGTTTGGTTTCAAAAAAGGTATCAAAATTTTCAGAGTTCTTATCTCCTGGAAGTATTCTAAAAATCCCTCCTCCTTCATTATTTATAACAATAATTCTAAAATTAGTAGGTATATAATTATTCCAAAGCGCATTACTATCGTAAAAGAAGCTTAAATCTCCTGTTATAAAAATAGTTTGTTTTGTGTTTGCTACAGCACAACCAACAGCCGTACTTGTACTTCCATCGATTCCGCTAGTTCCTCGATTACAATAAACTTCTAATGTTTTATTAATATTAAATAGCTGCGCATACCTAATGGTAGAACTGTTACTTAATTGTAAAACGGTATGATCTGGAATTGACTTTAAAATAGATTTAAAGGCTTTTAAATCGGAAAATGCTATATTTTCAAAATAAGCTGTATGCTTCTTTTTTCGTTCTTTTTTTACAGCCTTCCAATAATCTTGATAATCGCTTTTAGTTAGGTGCTTAACTTCATTTAAAAACTGTTCAAAAAATAGATTTGGTGCCATTTTTATAGAATGTTCTAAACAGAAAAAAGTATCGTTTGCTTTTTCTGTTCCTATGTGCCAATGTTGTTTTGGTTTATAAGTTCGTAAAAAGGCCTTAACTTTCTTAGACACTATTAATCCACCAAAAGTTATTAGAATATCTGGTTGTAAAGCTTTAAAGCCTTCTACATCTAAGGGAGCTATTATCTTGTCTATGCTGTTAAAAAAGTAAGGATGATGTATATTTGAAGTCGTTTCTGTGAAAACCACAACACTCTCGTCATCTGCAAGCTCATCCAACCATTTTTGGGCTATACTATTTGGTTTATTTACACCAACGACTACCATTTTCCTTTTAGCATCATACCAATCGGAAACTAATTTTGATACAAGTAAATCTTCCATTTTATTGGGTTTTAAAGTAACCTCAACGACTTTTGGTTTTACTGTTAAAGTATCTACAGTTTCATACAAAGGTTCATCAAACGGGATATTAATATGTACTGGACCACTTTTATAGATTGCAATGTTTAAAGCTTCATTTATTTCTTTTTCATTTTGCAATTGAATACCTTGCTGTAAGCCTAAAAATTTTTCTAATTTATTTTCAAGATTCTTAAAAATTGGTAATTCTTCATTTTGAACAAAACTATTTTCTTCTTTAATATCTTGTTTTAAATTTGCCGAATACAAGATGTGATTTTCGTACACATTTTCTTGATTAATGGTTTGTCCATCTCCAATTCCAATTAAATGCTTTGGTCTGTCCGCAGATAAAACTACTAATGGTGTATTGCTGTAAAAAGCTTCAGCTATTGCAGGATAATAATTTAACAATGCACTACCAGATGAACAAACAACTGCAACGGGTTTTTGTATTTGTTGCGCAATTCCTAAAGCAAAAAATGCAGCACAACGTTCATCTACAATACTGTAACATGTAAAAAAATCATCGTGAGTAAATCCAATGGTTAATGGCGCATTTCTACTTCCTGGAGAAATAACAATATGCTTTATATTCTTTGTTTTACAAAGCTGAATAACGGTTTGTGCTAAAGGAATTTTTGGGTATTTCATCTAACAACCAAAGATACAAAACAGAATTAAAATTTAATCTAAAACTGCCTGGATAGTTTGCGTTTTATTAACGGTTTCTTGCCACTCATTTTCGGCCACAGAATCTTTAGTAATTCCGCCTCCAACATAAACTAAGGCCGATTTATTTTTAAGTTGCATACAACGTAAATTTACAAACAAATTAGAAACGGTTTTTACTGTTGCATACACGTTATTTTCAACATTGCGTCTGTTTCTATTTCTAGTTTTGTTCTCTTTAAGATTTAACTCTCCTAAAAATCCAGCATAGAACTCACGATTATAACTTTCATTATGTACAATGAATTGTTTAGCCATTTCTTTAGGAAAACCACAAACAGCTGGAGTTGGATGCAAATTTGTTAGTAATGCTTTAAAGTCTAAATTTTTAAAATCTAAAGTACCAGAAATTGCCGTTTTAAGATGCAATAAGTTTCCTGCCTTTACTGTTTCTACTTCCGAAATTTTTATTGTACTAACGCTATCTTTTAAACTGTTTACTACAAATGCTGTTACAATTTGTTGTTCGTCTTTTTCTTTGTCTTGCCAAACTACATCTTTAGCTTCATTGTACATTTGTGTTCCTGCTAAAGCCATCGTATTAAATCTATTGCCTTCCACTTTTAATAAGGTTTCTGGGGTTGCTCCCAGCCATAATCCTACTTTAGGATGGTACCAACAATACACAAATGCTGAAACGTATTTTTCTAATAAACGTTTAAAAATTTTTAACGGATTTTCTTCGGAAATATGTTGTTCTTCCTTTCGCGATAAAACTACCTTTTGTATGGGGCCCTTACGAATAGCATCAATTCCTTTTTGTACCAATTGTATGTGTTCTTCCTTACTTTTTAAAGAAGAAACCTTATGAATAGTAGCTGCTTTAAATTCGCTTGAAATATCATAATTTGAAGATATTTTTTTAGAACTATTAAAAGGTAAAAGTATTGCATCGTCTTTATTATCAAAAGGAGAGAAAACAAAGCCGCTTTCTGTATAATCTTTAATTACATGTAATTCGTCTGCTTTTTGAAGCAATGCATGCACCTCAAAATCATTCGGTTTTCTATACACAACAAATGGCAGTGCATTACTAAAATGCTGTTGTAATTCTTCAAAAAAAGCGGTAGATAGCATTATTACTTCTTTGGTAATGAAATCGTAGATAATCTACAAATGGAAACTACATTATCGTTATCATCTGTAACTCTAATATCTAATAATTGTGTAGTTCTTCCTTTATGTAAAAAAGTTGCCTTTGCATAAACATACCCTTCGGTTACACTTTTTAAATGGTTTGCAGTAATCTCTAAACCACGAATAAATTTATTTTCGGTATCCATAAAAACATGAGACGCAAAACTACCAACACTTTCTGCCAAAGCAGCTGTTGCACCACCATGCAATACACCATCTGGTTGATAAACTCTAGAATCTACAGGCATTCTTGCTACTAAAAAATCTTCACCATAATCTACCATTTCAATATTTAAAGTCTCCATTAAGGTGTTTTTGCTAGCCGCATTTGCTTTTGCTAAGATAGTTTCTTTAGATAATTGCATATAAATAATGTATTTTTATTGTC
This sequence comes from Oceanihabitans sp. 2_MG-2023, assembly GCF_030547245.1. GTDB lineage: Bacteria > Bacteroidota > Bacteroidia > Flavobacteriales > Flavobacteriaceae > Oceanihabitans. The sequence continues at coordinate 232,271 of NZ_JAUOQT010000004.1, read as the reverse complement.
GGATTGTAAAAGTACAAAATGAATTTAGAAGAAAAAGAAATTTCATACACAACTACCAATAGTTATGCTACTTTAAATTCACTGACCAATAAAACTAAAAATGTTTGGTTTGTTTGTCACGGAATGGGCTATTTAAGTAGATATTTTTTAAGATATTTTGAAGGATTAAACAAAGATGAAAACTATGTTATTGCTCCTCAAGCACAAAGCAAATATTATAGCACACCAAAATTTAAACATGTTGGAGCTAGTTGGTTAACTAAAGAAAATACAGCTACAGAAACCGAAAATGTAATGCGGAATTTTGATGCTATTTTAACTGCTGAAACTTTACCCAAAAACATAAATCTCATCGTTTTAGGTTACTCTCAAGGCGTTAGTGTTGCCACACGATATGTTGCAAAGCGTAAATTACCATGCGCTCAATTGGTTTTACATTCTGGAAGTATTCCTAAGGAATTAGAAATAGAAGATTTTACATTTTTAAAAGCCAAAGTAACTATGATTTATGGTACTGAAGATGAATACTTAAACCAAGAAAGAATTACATACGAAACCAATAAAGCTAAAGAATTATTTGGTAGCAATTTGCATATTGTTCCTTTTAATGGCAAACATGTGGTTAATGTAGAATTGATAAAAAAATTGGTATAAATGAATACACCCCAGCTTGAAAATGAACACGTAAAACTCACGCTTTTAGACTTAAGTAACTACAAACATTTAGCAATAATTGCAGAAGAAAAGGATTTAGTCTATTACTCTCCTAGTGCTATTTCTCCATCTGAAAAACTAAAAGAATATGTACAACGAGCTGTAGATCGATACTACCACAAAACTGCAATTCCTTTTATTATTTACGATAAGAAGAAACAAGCTTACGCTGGAAGCACAAGATTTGCACTTATAAACTGGAAAAACAAAGTATTGCATATTGGCTGGACTTGGATTGGAAAAGAATTTCAAGGCTCTGGACTAAATACGCAAATGAAATTTTTAATGCTGCAATATGCTTTTGAAACACTTCTATTTGACAAAGTAGAATTTCGTGTTGACGAAAGAAATATAAAATCTAGAAAAGCCATTGAAAAACTTGGAGCAACTTTTGAAGGTCTTTTACGTAAAGACACACTCATGCTAGACGGTTTTAAACGCAGTACGTGTTGTTATGGCATTTTAAAAGAAGAATGGACAGAAATTAAGAAAAGTATTTTTGAAAATTTTAAATAAAAAAAACCTTGAAATTCATCAAGGGCTTTTAGAATATATAAATAAAAACGGTTTACATTTTCTTTCCTGTTATTTCTCTACCACCTTGTAAAAGGGTTACACTCTCTACTTCTCCTGCTTCATTTTTATTAAAAGTTAATTGTGCAGTAACAACTTTTAAATAAAATACGGTTTCCGATTTTGCAAAAATATCTGCTGCTGGTTGTCCTGTTGCTTGCGCTTTTAATTGATTTCCTTCTTTTATTATTTTTATACTAAATTCTGGCATTAGTTGATAGGTACCAACATAGCTTTCAAGAATTTCTTCTGCAACCACAACTTCTTTTTCTAAGTCTGTAACATCTACACCTAATTTTTTTAATTGCGTTATTCCGTTTTGATTATTTGGATTTAATTCTACCGATTTTTTATAATTTACAATGGCTTGTTCTTTGTTACCTTTTGTCATTAAAGCTTCAGCATAACTATCATATACATTAAAAGAATTTGGAAATGCATCTACATTAAGTTTAAAAATAGTTATTGCATCGTCCACTTTTTCAGCTTGTAATAATCTGTAGCCAATGCTATTCATATCCTTTTCATTTAGATCATAATCTTCCGAAGATTTAATAATGTTATACTGTTTTAAAGCAGTATCCATTCCATTAGCTGTTATTTCTTCATAAATAATATTAGCAACAGATTTTTTAGGGAAGCTATATGGCTTATCATATATAATACCACGAATTGCTTTAGCCATATCCCCTAATGGAGCGCCTCCTGTATTATTTAATAACACGATTAAAGACTGATCTGATGGTGCTCTAGAAATTAAAGTATTAAAACCATTAATTCCGCCTCCATGACTTATAGTTTCTATACTTTCTTTTGAATCACCAATAGTTTCGCTACCAATAAACCATCCATAGCCATAATGTTCGTTCCCTGCTTTTATATGATTGCCAAAAAATAAATCCATAGATGCTTTTGAAAGCAATGTATTAGTATATAATGCTTGATCCCATAGGTACAAATCTTCTGCAGTCGCGTACAAAGATCCTGCTGCATATGGAATAGACATATCTAAATAACTAGAGTTTATAAAATCTCCTCCTTGTTTTTCGTAACCTGTTGCTCTATTTTTCAATATCGTTGCATGATGATCGAATCCAGAATCGTTCATTTTTAATGGTGTGAAAATCTTTTCCTGTAACATCTTCTCATAAGTTTTTCCAGAAATTTTCTCAATTAAAACACCTAAAAGAAAATACCCAGAATTACTATAACTAAACCTTTCTCCAGGTGTAAATTCTAATTCTTTTTCTGAAAATTTAGATATAAATTCTAAAGGTGTGTACGGGTTTCTACTTTCGTTTTTAAAAAAATCTGGAAACGAAGTGTAATTAGGTATACCTGAAGAATGAGTTAATAAATGATGTGTTGTAATAATATCTCCTGTAGCTTTAGGGTACTCTGGCAAATATTTAGTAATTGGTGCTTGCAGATCTAGTTTACCTGCTTCTGCTAATTGTAAAATTAACATCCCAGTAAATTGCTTACTAATAGAACCTAGTCTATGTTTGGTATTTGCTGCGTTTGGAATATCCCATTCCATATTGGCAAAGCCAAAGCCTTTTTTGTAAATAATTTTACCTTCTTGAGCTACTAGAACAGAGCCGTTAAAGGCCTTATAGTCTGTATAGGTATTAATCAACTTGGTTAATTGCGCTTCTTTTACTTGTCCGAAAGTAAAGTGCGCAAAAAATAATAAAGCAAAGAAAAGTATTGCTTTTGTTTTACTAAAATAAAATGTGAAATGCTGTTTCATAAGGTTTGTTTTGATTGATGAAAATATATGACGACTAATAGTGCCTATAAGTTACAACAAAAACGAAACTTTTTTTGAAACGAGAATCTATCTTAAAAAAAGACGCAAAAGGGTATACTACAAATTTAATGTGTCAAGTTCTTTACTATCTCAATAGTAGGTAAAATCTCTTTAGTATATTCAATGCTAGGTCCAGCTACCCAAACGGTTTTATAAGTAGCTTTTGTCGCTGCGTTTTCTGCTGCTTTCATACCAATAGAAAAACGAACCATTTTAACCCATTTTTTTAACTTCTTATTTTTATTTAAAACAGTTTCTAACCATGTTTGCTTAGTTCCTATTTTCTGCACATAAGGTGTATTTATTACAGTACAAGGTGTTCCTGAAATACGCTCTGTCATTACTATATCTTTTTCACCATAATCTACACATGCTTGCTTATATTCTTCGGTTACTCCTGCTTCAAAAGAAGCTATAAACGGGCTACCAACAGAAACACCTTCTGCTCCATAGCTTAACATCTTATCTATATCTGCTTTACAGCCTACTCCTCCTGCAGAAATTACGGGAATTGTCAAGGCTTTACTTAATTGATTAGTCAATTCTTCAGGAGAAAGGTTTCCTCTATGTCCACCAGCTTGATTATTTACTGCTATAGCAGCATCTGCGCCTAAACTTTCTACCTTTTTAGCAAAACGTAAATCTGTAACATCACAAAAAACCTTAATACCAACTTTATGCGCTTGGTTTATAGTTTCTTCTGGACTACCTAGTGAGGTAATAATAAAATCACACCCCTCTTCACATAGTACCCGTAATTGCTCTTTGTATTTTATATTGGATTTATTTACAATTAAATTAAAACCAAAAGAACCACCTATTACTTTATTGGCTTTAAGTTCTTTTATTGCAGCTTTTAACTCCTCTAAAGTTCTATAATTAAGTGCTGGAATACAACCAGCAATTCCTCCTTTCATAGCTTCTGTTACCATAGCAACATTAGAAACCAAAAACATTGGCGCTTGAATAATTGGATATTTAATATTTAAAAGTTGGGTTATTTTAGTTTCCATAGGTAGTAATCATTCTTGTTTAAAAAAGAATATTTTAATTAAAAAGTAAATTTTTGTTTAGACAAAATTAAAAAACAAATATAAGGATAAATTTATTATGCACGCATAGCTTATTGTAATTTATACAAAACAAAAACAATAATAATCCATACTATTTATTATTAAAAAAGGATAGTAATCTACTAAACAAGTAGTAAAAACTTTTAAGCAGCTTACTATTGAATATTTATATATTCACAAAAAAGATGTTAAAAAGCCACATAAAAAACAGCTATACATCCAACTTTCACTATGAATATTAACAAACAAAACTACTTCTATTATGATTTCAAAAAAAAAAAAATATTATATTTATAGATTATTACTTTAAACACACAAATATTTATGAAAAAAACTACTATCAAAATTTTGTGTTTAATGCTTTTAGCGATTACCTATTCGGGTTTTGCTCAAACATTAAATCAAAATGCATCGTGGCCAAATACATCATGGACACTAACAGGAACTTATAACTCAGACCCACTAGCGCTCGAGTCGGACCCAACTATATCTGCAAATTTTGCTTTCGATGATGATGATGCTGGAAATGGAAGTGATGACGATATTGCTGCAGAGTCTCCAGTAATCGATTTAACTGCAGCACATACTGCTGGAGAAACATGGATTTCAATTTCAGGAAATTTAGTTTACAATTATAATAACGATGATATTTTACAATTCGAATACTGGGATGCAGATGCAAGTACTTGGACTATAATTGGGCTTCCTATTAATGCAGATACAGCATCACCTCCAACCGATAATTTTTGTTCTGGAACTGCAGAAGCATATACCTCTGAAGTTCTTAATATTGCCGGATTTACTGCTACACAATTATCTGGGTTTAGATACAGAATTTATTTTGATGATTTAGTAGGTGGAGCAGGTTACGAATGGGGATTTTGCTTTGATTCTCCTACAATAACTTCTGCAACACCACCAACATGCCCAGATCCATCTTCTTTAATGGCATCTAATATGACAGATACAACTGTAGATCTATCTTGGGTAGACAGCGGTTCTGCAACAAATGGCGATATAGAAATTATAAGAGCTGGTCTTACACCAACTGGAACTGCTACTGCAACAAATGTTTCAAATCCATATACAGCAACAGGACTTACTGAAAATACAGAATATGACTTTTATGTAAGAGCAAACTGTGGTGTGGATGGAACTTCTACATGGGTAGGACCTTTTACTTTTAGAACATTATGTGTAGCAATAGCAGCACCATATACTGAAAATTTTGAAACATTTACTACCGCTGGAACTGCTTTTGTATATGAAAATTGCTGGAGTGCAACTGGAGGCTCATACTATTGGGAATCTGCTCCAGGAACAGACACAGGATCTGGAGGAACAGGGCCTAACCCATCCATAACTACAGGTAATTATTTCTATGTAGAAGCTTCTGCTGGAGTTACGGGAGACATTACTGATTTAGTATCTCCTTTAGTAGATTTAAGTGCGCTTACCGCACCTGCCTTAATGTTTAACTACCATATGTTTGGTGGACAAATAGGTACTTTAGAAATTCTAGTTAATGGTTCTACTAGTATATGGTCTTTATCTGGACAACAACAAACATCTGATACAGCACCTTGGGAACTTGCCATTGTAGATTTAGCAGCATATGCTGGACAATCAGTATCGATTACATTTAGAGCAACAAGCGTTGGTACTTTTGAAGGGGATATTGCTATTGATAATGCAATATTTGGTGAGTTACCTTCTTGTTCTGTTCCAAATGCCTTAACTGCTACTAATATTGATGGCTTTTCTGCCGATATAGGTTGGACAGAAAACGGTACAGCTACTTCATGGAATATTGAATTAGTTGATATCACTGCCGCTGGTAATGCAACAGGTAATGCAACAGAAACAGGTGTTACTAACCCACATGCTTTAAGCGGATTAGTACCTTCTAATGATTATGAATTTTATGTACAAGCAGATTGTGGAGTAGATGGAACTTCTTCTTGGGCTGGACCATTTTCATTCACTACTACAGTAGCCTGCCCAGAACCTACAGCATATACAGCTACAAATATTACAACTACAACTGCTGATTTAGGTTGGACAGAAGCAGGATCTGCAACTTTATATGATATTGAAATTTTAAGAAACGGATTAACTGCTACAGGAACAGCTACCGCAACTGGTGTAGCTAACCCTTATCCAGCTACTGGACTTACTGAAGATACACTTTATGATTTTTATGTAAGAGCAGATTGCGGCGGTAATGGTACTTCTGCTTGGGCTGGACCATTTACATTTAGAACAGCTTGTTCTGCTATCGCAGCAACATATATTGAAGATTTTGAATCTTTTACAACTGGTGGTTCTGCTTTCGAAGCTGAAAATTGTTGGTCTGCCACTGGAGGTTCATACTATTGGGAATCTGCTCCCGGAACTGATACTGGATCTGGAGGAACAGGGCCTGCACCGTCCATTACTACTGGAAATTATTTCTATGTAGAAGCTTCTGCTGGGGTTACAGGAGACATTACTGATTTAACATCACCTTTGGTCGATTTAACATCACTTACCAATCCTGCTTTATTGTTTAACTATCATATGTTTGGTGCACAAATTGGAACTCTTGATGTATTAGTTAATGGTACAACAAATGTATGGTCATTATCTGGGCAACAGCAAACAGCGGAAACAACTCCTTGGGAAACTGCTGTTATAGACTTGGCTGCATATGCCGGTCAAACAATATCTATTACATTTAGAGCTACTAGCGTTGGTACATTTGAAGGGGATATTGCTATTGATAACGTATCCTTTACCGAGCTTCCTGCTTGTCCAATACCAAATGCTTTAACCGCTACAACAGTAACTGATGTAACTGCAGAGTTAGGTTGGACTGAAAACGGAACAAGTACTTCTTGGGATATTGAAATAGTTGATATTACTGCTGCTGGGACTCCAACTGGAACTCCAACGATGTCTGGAGTTACAAATCCTTATACTGCTATGGGACTTACTGAAAACAACGATTACACTTTTTATGTGAGATCCGATTGTGGAGCTAGTACTTATTCTACTTGGGCTGGACCTTTTGCTTTTACCACATTAGAAACTTGTCCTGCGCCTTCAGCGCTAACAACTAATGTTACAACTAATAGTGCCGATTTAGGTTGGACAGAAAATGGAACTTCTACTTCTTGGAATATTGAATTAGTTGATATTTCCGCAGGAGCTACTGCAACAGGAACTGCAACAGCAACGGGTGTTACAAATCCTTATACCGTATCTGGTTTAGTTGCAGATAACACTTATGAATATTATGTTCAAACAGACTGTGGTGTAGACGGAAACTCTGCATGGATAGGACCACTTGCATTTACTACAGTTTATGTGGCGGTGCCACCAACATGTACTAGTGGTAATTTCTTAGATTCTGGTGGAACATCCAGCGATTATAGTTCAAATGAAAGTACTACTTATACTATTATGCCAGATGTTGCAGGAGATGCTGTAACAGTAGAATTCACAGCATTTAGTACTGAAAATAATGGCACAACAGCTTGTTACGATGGTTTAACAGTTTACGATGGACCAGATGCAACAGCTACTACAATAGATCCTCCAGGAGGTGGAACAATTTGGTGTTGGGATGAAAATGATCTTCCTGCTGTTGGAACTGGAGATTTAGAAGGTATGGTTATAACATCTACCCACCCATCTGGAGCTTTAACATTTGTATTTGCATCGGATGGATCACTTACAAGAGAAGGATGGGAAGCAATAATTACATGTAATCCACTATCTACACAAGATTTTGATAATGGTTTAGCATTTACTTATTTTCCAAATCCAGTAAATGATAATTTAGTTATTAAATCTCAAAAAGATATTGAAAACGTAACTGTTTATAACATGTTAGGTCAAGAAGTACTTCGTACGGCACCTAATACAGTTAATGCAGATATAAACATGTCTTCCTTACAAAATGGTGCTTACTTTGTTAAAGTAACAATTGGTAATGCTACTGAAATGATAAGAGTTATTAAAAACTAATAAAAATTTTAATATTAAAAAAGGGCTGTCTTTAAAGACAGCCCTTTTTTTTATGCGTTTACTTATAAAAGCTTAATACTAAATTATTTTTTCAATACTTTAATAACTTCAGAATTAGTATTTGAGTTTAATTTAACAATATAATATCCAGAGCGAAAGTTAGATAAATCCACAGTAACATTTAAAGCATTAGGTGTACTATTTAATACTTGCTTTCCTATTACATTATACACAACAATATTTGTAATTTCCTTTTTTGCATTTATATTTAAAACATCATTAACTGGATTAGGATATACTGTAAATACATTCTCTACAAGATCTTGTGTAGAAAGTGTATTACCGCTAATTATGATTTCATATTCTCCACAATTTGCTCCTCGACAAGGTTCTGGAAATGTAAAAAGTTGCACAAAATAAGTTTCTCCTTCAGTTAAGGATTGTACAACGATATTATTTGTAGAGTTAGCGGAACAAAAAACTTCATTACTACCAGTACAATCTGTAAAAAAAGCAAATCCTACACTAGAAGTTATAGCTACTTCTCCTGAAGCTCCTGCAATAAAAGAATACCAATAATCTCCAAAAAAAGAGGAACACGAAGATGAAATCCCTGAATTTGAAGCTGTATTTAAAGATCCTGTTTGTGCTACATTTGGTTCTAATGGATAAGCACCACTACAATTACCGTTTGACTGAGCATATACGCCAGAAAAACAAATGGATAATAACAATAAAAAAGTAATTTTTTTCATAAATGAGGGTTTTTGTAAGATTAATCGGCTAATTTATAAATATATATAATTAAGTCTATAATAAACCTTCTATATTTTAAACTAAAAAAACGCAACCAAATGAATGATTGCGTTTTTTAATTTATTTAGATTCTTTATAAAGATCCCAAATAAATTTGGGATAAACGGTTCACACAATTTTGTAAAAAACAAAATTGGTTCTCTGCTTACTTCACTTCTTCGAAATCTACATCTTCAACATCGCTTCCTTCGGTTGCATCTGCTCCAGCATTTGCGTCTGGTCCTGCTTCTGCTCCACCTTGTGCTTCTGCTTGTGCTTTATACATTTCTTCACTAGCAACTTTCCAAGCTTCGTTAATTTTATCTAAAGCAGGAGTAATCACTTCTAAATCTTTAGTTTCGTATGCTTTTTTAAGTTCTTCTAAAGCTGCTTCAACTGGTTGCTTTTTATCTTCCGATAATTTATCCCCAAATTCTTTTAATTGCTTTTCCGTTTGGAAAATCATAGAATCCGCTTCATTTAATTTCTGAGCACTTTCTGCTGCTTTTGCATCTGCTTCCGCATTTGCTTCTGCATCCGCTTTCATCTTTTGAATTTCGTCTTCTGTTAATCCTGAAGAAGCTTCAATACGAATATCCTGTGTCTTATTAGTTGCTTTATCTGTTGCCGAAACTTTAATAATTCCGTTGGCATCAATATCGAAAGTTACTTCAATTTGAGGAGTACCACGTTGTGCTGGTGGAATTCCATCTAAATGAAAACGTCCAATCGTTTTATTGTCTGCTGCCATAGAACGTTCTCCTTGTAAAACATGAATTTCTACTGAAGGTTGATTATCTGCTGCTGTAGAGAATACTTGACTTTTCTTTGTTGGAATAGTTGTATTTGCTTCAATAAGTTTTGTCATTACATTACCCATTGTTTCAATACCAAGAGATAAAGGCGTTACATCTAAAAGTAATACGTCTTTAACATCTCCTGTTAAAACACCACCTTGAATTCCTGCTCCTAAAGAAACAACCTCATCCGGGTTTACACCTTTACTTGGTGCTTTACCAAAGAATTTTTCTACTGCTTCTTGTACTGCTGGAATACGTGTTGAACCACCAACTAAGATAACTTCATCAATATCAGATTTTGTTAAACCAGCTGCTTTTAATGCCGTTTGGCATGGCTCGATAGTACGTTTTACTAAATCGTCAATTAATTGCTCAAATTTAGCTTTAGTTAAAGTACGCACTAAGTGTTTTGGTCCACTAGCAGTAGCTGTAACGTATGGTAAATTAATTTCTGTTTGCGCAGAAGAGGATAATTCAATCTTTGCTTTCTCAGCTGCTTCTTTAATACGTTGTAAAGCCATTGGGTCTTTACGTAAGTCAATCCCTTCTTCTGTATTAAATTCATCTGCTAACCAGTCGATAATTTTTTGATCTACATCATCACCACCTAAGTGTGTATCTCCATCTGTAGAAAGTACTTCAAATACACCATCTCCTAATTCTAGGATAGATACATCATGTGTTCCTCCACCAAAATCAAATACTACTATTTTTTGGTCTGTTCCTTTTTTGTCCATACCATAAGCTAATGCTGCTGCAGTTGGCTCATTAATAATACGACGTACTTTTAAACCAGCAATTTCACCAGCTTCTTTCGTTGCTTGACGTTGCGCATCGTTAAAATATGCAGGAACAGTAATTACTGCTTCGCTTACGTCTTGTCCTAAATAATCTTCAGCCGTTTTCTTCATCTTTTGAAGCACCATTGCTGATAATTCTTGAGGTGTGTATAAACGACCATCAATATCTACTCTAGGAGTGTCATTATCTCCTTTTACTACTTTATATGGTACACGTTCTGCTTCTTTTTTAGATTCAGAATATTTATTACCCATAAAACGTTTAATAGAATAAACAGTTTTTGTTGGGTTTGTCACTGCTTGACGCTTAGCTGGATCACCAACTTTAATTTCGCCTCCTTCTACAAAAGCAATTACAGATGGTGTTGTACGTTTACCTTCTGCGTTTGGGATTACAACTGGTTCGTTACCTTCCATTACAGAAACGCAAGAGTTGGTTGTTCCTAAATCGATTCCAATAATCTTACTCATAATTATATTTTTATTGTGTTGAAATTTATTTTTTTGTTCGATTACTATAAGTCAATGATTATGCCAATACAAAATGACTGACACCTTGTCATAAAACAAATATTAAATTAAATTATAAATTTTTAACAATTTATTTTAAAAGTGATTTGTAACTTTAAACAAAAAAAGAAATTATGAAAAGAATCTTATCTACCTTATTTGTATTTGCATTATTATTAACTTCTTGTCAAGGTGAAGACGGCATTGATGGTCAAGATGGAGGCATTTTTGTTGCTAGTGCATTTGAAATTGAAATAGACTTTAATGCAGGGAATGCATATGAATACTTTGAAGAGTATGGCTTTCAAGTATATCCTTCAGACGTTACATTAGTATATATTTTATGGGAAACAGCAGACGGACAAGATGTTTGGAGGTTAATGCCACAACAGGTTGTTTTTGATGAAGACACTGCTAATGAAAGTGTATTAACTTACAATTATGATTTTACACAAACGGATGTAAGATTCTTTTTAGATGGCACTGTAGATTTTAGTGCTATAGGTACAGAATGGACACAAAATCAAACATTTAGAGTTGTTGTAGTTCCTGCTGATAATATAGATGCTGTGGACACATCAAGTATTGAAGATGTTATGGAAGTTGGAAGAATACAAGCTTTTGAAAAAAAGTAAAATACTTTCATTACAAAATGTATATTTGAGCCAATAATAAAACGTTTTCGTAAATGGAATGTATTTCGGTTTTTGATATGCTTAAAATTGGTGTTGGCCCTTCTAGCTCTCATACTTTAGGGCCTTGGCGTGCAGCAGAACGCTGGATTAAAGAACTAAAAACAAATAATACCTTTGATAAGGTAGAAGGTATTCAAGTAGATCTTTATGGTTCTTTATCCCTTACAGGAAAAGGACATGCTACAGATTATGCTGTTATGCTTGGTTTATGTGGAAGTGATCCTGAATATATACCTACAGAAACAATTTCTACTATTATTTCGAATATCAAAAACACAAATACACTAGCTTTTAATAACGAAAAAAAAATTCCTTTTCATCCTTCTAAAGATATCACCTTTAACAGAAAATTTTTACCATTTCATTCTAACGGAATATCCTTTACGGCAAGTATAAATGGTAAAAAAAAGAAATCTACCTTCTACTCTATTGGTGGCGGGTTTGTAGTAAAAGAGGAACGTAAAAACTCGAGACGCAATTTTGAAATAAAATGCTCTTTTCCATATCCTATAGATAAAGGAACAGAGCTTTTACAATTTTGTAAAAACTTAGATTTACCAATATCTAAAGTGGTTTTAGAAAATGAGAAATCTATTCGTGAAGAAACAGAAATAAACTCAGAGTTACAACGTATTTGGGACACCATGCTTGAATGTATGTATATTGGTTGTCATACGGAAGGAAATCTACCTGGAGGATTAAATGTAAGACGTCGTGCTTATGACATGCATAAAACCCTGAAAGGAGAAACACAATATACTACTCCTGTAGAATGGTTATACTCTATTAGGAATACCGAAGTAAAATTTAGACAAATTTTAAAATGGGTTAGCTGTTTTGCTTTAGCCGTAAATGAAGTGAATGCATCTTTAGGCCGTGTTGTTACAGCACCAACTAATGGAAGTGCTGGTGTTATTCCATCTGTTTTAATGTACTATTTAGTGATTGAAAACCATGATGGTAACTTTGAAGACATAAAAAAATTCTTACTAGTAGCAGGTGAAATAGGAAGTATTTTTAAAAAAGGGGCTACTATTAGTGCAGCAATGGGAGGATGTCAGGCTGAAATTGGTGTAAGCTCTGCAATGGCTGCTGGTGCATTAACCGAGTTACTTGGTGGTACACCAGAACAAGTTTTAATAGCTGCCGAAATTGCTATGGAACACCATCTTGGTCTTACTTGCGATCCTATTGGTGGCTTAGTACAAATTCCATGTATAGAAAGGAATGCCATGGGAGCCATTAAAGCTATTAACGCTGCAGAACTAGCTTTAGATACAGATCCAAAAAACGTAAAAGTGCCTTTAGATAAGGTAGTAAACACAATGTGGGAAACAGCAAAAGATATGAACACCAAATATAAAGAAACTAGTGAAGGTGGCTTGGCTGTTGGTGTTAATATGGCAGATTGTTAAATCATTCTTCACAATCTGCTGTACGACGAGTATCTATAATGTAGAAAATTTTCCATTGCATATTTTCTTTTATTAGCTGAAAAGAATTTACGCCACAATGCGTTACATTGCCATCAAACCAAAATGTATATTCTGTCCATACATGCGCCATAGTATCGTTAAAATCGATTTTGTAGCTATGTATTTTTTCTTCAAAATTTTTATCTTTTGGAATAGAAACAATCGCCTTTAAAAAATTAGAAAAAACATCCGTTTTTATCATATTTCCTTCTGGAATACTAGGACGTATTCCCTGCAACACGATATCTTTGTGAACAACACTATTTATAAGTATGGTATCCTTTTGATTAAGCCCTTTAAAAAAGGTTTCTACCGTTTTTTTTACTTCCTCATGTTCGGTGTTTTGCTGTGCAATAATATTTCCTGTTATTAACAGTAATAAAAAAAGTATTACTCTTGCCATATTCTTAAATTTTAGACTAAAATAATTGAAGATTAGTATTTTAAGACCTCTTTAAAGAAAAGTTTAACAGTATACACATAATTTAGTACTTTTACATTCTATCAAATTATATAAAATCAAATGTCTGTAGCAAAAAAAGAGTACAAAAGAGTAACCGTTAAATCTCTAGTAGAAATGAAATCTAATGGAGAAAAAATTTCTATGTTAACTGCCTACGATTATACCATGGCTAAGATAGTAGATGGAGCAGGAATAGATGTTATTCTTGTTGGTGATTCTGCAAGTAATGTAATGGCTGGTCATGAAACAACTTTACCTATTACTTTAGATCAAATGATTTATCATGCTTCTTCAGTTGTACGTGCTATACATCGTGCTTTAGTGGTTGTAGACCTTCCTTTTGGAAGCTACCAAAGTGACCCAAAAGAAGCGTTACGTTCTGCTATTAGAATTATGAAAGAATCTGGTGGACATGCAGTAAAAATGGAAGGTGGTAAAGAAGTAAAAGATTCTATAAAAAGAATTTTACATGCAGGAATTCCTGTTATGGGACACTTAGGATTAACACCACAATCTATATATAAATTTGGTACTTATACAGTTCGAGCTAAAGAAGAACAAGAAGCACAACAATTAAAAGAGGATGCATTGATGCTGGAAAGAGCTGGATGTTTTGGTATTGTTTTAGAAAAAATACCTGCTAAATTAGCACAAGAAGTTGCTAAGAGTGTTTCTATTCCAGTAATTGGTATTGGTGCTGGAAATGGTGTCGATGGTCAAGTACTTGTTACACATGATATGATTGGAATGACACATGAATTTAATCCGCGTTTCTTAAGAAGATATATGAATTTATATGAAGAAATGACCAATGCATTTTCAAAATATGGTGAAGATGTAAAACGTGGGGATTTCCCTAACGATGACGAGCAGTATTAACTAATTGTTAGTTTAACAAAAAACTTGTATTTGTGGCAAAGCCCTCCAAAAAAATCTTATCTAATAAAGAAAATCTTCAAGTTATTTATGAAGACAATCACATTATTATAGTAAACAAACGTGCTGGAGATATAGTACAAGGAGATAAAACTGGAGATAAACCACTAAGTGATGTGGTTAAAGAATATATTAAAGAAACATATAACAAACCCGGAAATGTATATTTAGGTACAGTACATAGACTAGATAGACCAACTACTGGCTTAGTAATTTTTGCAAAAACTAGTAAAGCGCTACCTAGACTAAATAAGCTTTTTGTTTCTAAAGATATTAGTAAAACGTATTGGGCTGTTGTTAAAAATGAACCTCCAAAAACGGAAGACACTTTAATTCACTGGTTAAAAAAGAATCCAAAAAACAATAAATCTACTGCTTATATTAAAGAAGTTAAGGATAGTAAAAAAGCAATACTTCATTATAAAATATTAAAAAAGCTCGACAATTATTTTTTATTAGAAGTGAACCTTGAAACAGGAAGACATCATCAAATACGATCTCAACTCTCTAGTATTGGTTGTGCTATTAAAGGGGATTTAAAATATGGTTTCGACAGAAGTAATAAAGACGCTAGCATACATTTACATGCAAGACAAATAGTATTTATACATCCCGTTTCTAATACGAAAATTAATATTATAGCACCTTTACCAAACGATGTTATTTGGAAAGCTTGTAGCTAAAAAAAAAGGAATTCATTATTGATTTAAAGGGTAGTTTATTGTTAATGTTACACCCTTATTTATTTCTGAACTTAAATTAAATGTTGCTTTAATAAGTGCTGCTCTACTTTTCATGTTTAAAAGTCCAGAACCTTTCTCGGCAGTTTCAACATTAAATCCTTTTCCATCATCACTAGCTTGAATCATTAAATTATTGTTCTCATAATCTAAAAGTACTTTAAGGTTTTTTGCCTCCGAGTATTTCACCGAATTAGATAAAAATTCTTGTAAAATCCTAAACATTATAATTTCATGCTTTTTGTTTACAATGGCAATAGTATTTCCTTTTACATGTAATTCTGCTGTTGTAAATTTCATTCGTTTCAATCTATCTAATTCATTTGTAATAGATTTTTCAAAACCAATATTTAATATTACTTCATTATTTAACGATTTAGATAAAGATCTTACTTCCTTTAAACTTGCTCTTACTATATCTGTTGTTTCTTTAATATTATCTTTAATATCAGAATTTACCTGTGTACCTAGTACACTTAGTTGCATACTAGCAACCGATAAAAGTTGCCCAACATTATCATGCAATTCCCAACCTATATTCTTTAAAGTTTGTTCTTGTATTTCGGTTTGGGTTCTTGAAATTTCTTCGTCAAATATTTTTTGTTGCTTCATTTTATCTAATAAAAGTTTGTTTTTCCTCTTTTGAAAAACAATAAAAAATAAAATAATTAAAGTACAAACAATAAGTAGTACTCCTAGCATATATACTAGCAAATAACGCTCTGCAGCTGTAGAAACTGGACTTTGTGCTTGCAATACTATATAAAAACTATTAATCATATTCTGGTTTTGAAACTATTAAACCTATAGCAAATGTGGTGTACATAAAACCAATAGCACCTAACATTATAAATGTTTTTAAATGAACATATTCTTGATCTTGTATTGTGTAATATTTTGAAAAAAATATTAATGGTGTATTAACCAACCAAAATATTAAAATAGATGCACTTATGTAAAAGTTTAATGTTTTATAAAACATTAATACTTTATCGCTTTGCAATATCTCGAAAAAATAAAAAAAAGCACATTGCATAATGATTATAGATCCTAAAATACTTATTGCAGGAAAAGTACCTGTAAAAAAACGAGATACATCTGAAATAATAAAAACCAATGAAATGCCTAAAAATGAAAAGGTAGACCACTTAAGAATTTTAATAAAAGTCTTATTATTAAGAATTTTTTGATAATAAAATGAAAAAACCTTAACACCTCCTATTGACCAAAATAAAGTGTACCACCATCTATTTTTTTCAAAAACTGTTCCTTTTAAAAACACTTTAATAGACTTTAAAAATTCATATTTATTTACATAAATAGTGTAAGCACCTATTAGTTCTATTACAGCAACATAAATAAGAATATATATAAAGTATTTGGCTGCTGTATTTTTATACTTTTTAAAATAAAGTATTCCAATTACAGCAGCCATTATTTCAAATCCTTTTATTAAAAAACTCTTATTATCTAATAAGAACTCTTTCATAAAAAAAATTATTGTGGATAATTAGCTGATGGTGGATCGCCATTTTCCCCTCCATTTAATCCATTACCACCAGGAACATCTCCATTTCCAGGAGGTGCAGACATTACTTTTCCTTCTGATAAAGATGGGGTACCCGTTGGTACCATAAACATAGTAGTATAACCTGCTTCCCTACTAGTTCTTTCATGAGCTCCAAGATATACACGTATACCATTCATGTCGTAACCTAAATCTGTGCTTTGTGATTTTGCAAGTTTAATAAAGCTTTCTATATCTTCTATAGACCACCAAGCAGAGCGGTTATCTGGTCTACCTACGATAGAGTCGCTTATTAGTTGATGTCTAGAGTTAAAAGCTTCATCTAATGCTTTTGCTTCTTCTGGGGTAATAATTCCATTTGGTGTTGTCATATGTATTTCGGTTTGTGGATTACAGTAATAAAAATAGGAAATCAAAAAACCAATAACAATACCCAATAATAGTAATAGTAATTTCTTCATAAAAGTTATTTATTAATTAGTAGCTCTTAAAGTTAATAAAAATATTATCCTAACCAACCTTCTCGATCTAAACTTCTATATTGAATGGCCTCACTAATATGAGAACCATTAATTTTTTCCTGGTTTTCAAGGTCTGCAATCGTTCTTGACACTTTTAAAATTCTGTCGTACGCTCTGGCGGAAAGATTTAAACGTTCCATTGCTGTTTTAAGTAATGCTTTAGAAGCT
This sequence comes from Oceanihabitans sp. 2_MG-2023, assembly GCF_030547245.1. Taxonomy (GTDB): domain Bacteria; phylum Bacteroidota; class Bacteroidia; order Flavobacteriales; family Flavobacteriaceae; genus Oceanihabitans. Next base: position 214,656 of record NZ_JAUOQT010000004.1, on the reverse strand, counting down.
TCGTCTAAAACACAATGTTTTCGTATTTGTTTGGTGTTCATTTGGGCATTATAATGTACTGTTTCTGATGCTTCAAAACGAATAGTTTGAAGTTCTCTAGCTTTGGTTACACGTTTTCTTATTTCTACAGAAGCTTCACCTTTTTGTTCTTCTGAAAGTTTTTCAAAAGGAACAGGAGTTACTTCAATATGAATATCAATCCTATCTAGTAAAGGTCCTGATACTTTACTTAAATAACGTTGCATTTCTGCTGGAGAAGACGTTACCGGAGCATCTGGATCGTTAAAATAACCACTAGGACTAGGATTCATACTTGCAACTAACATAAAAGACGATGGATAAGTAACCGTAAACTTTGCTCTAGATATGGTTACTTCTCTATCTTCTAATGGTTGCCGCATTACTTCTAAAACTTCCCTTTTAAATTCTGGTAATTCGTCTAAAAATAAAACCCCGTTATGGGATAAGGATATTTCTCCAGGTTGAGGATAACTTCCTCCTCCTACTAGAGCTACATTCGATATCGTATGATGTGGCGAACGAAATGGTCTTTGCGCCATAATACCAGCATTTGCTTTTACTCTACCAACGACACTATGAATTTTTGTGGTTTCTAAGGCTTCATGAATTGTCATTGGAGGCAAAATACTTGGCAAACGTTTTGCTAACATGGTTTTTCCTGCTCCTGGTGGACCAATTAATATGATATTGTGTCCTCCTGCGGCTGCAATTTCCATACAGCGCTTTATAGATTCTTGTCCTTTTACATCACTAAAATCAAACTCTGGGAAATCTAAGTTTTTTTCGAATTCTGCTTTCGTATCTATTATAGTTTGTTCTAAGGCTTCCCCTTTATCAAAATATTGGATTACTTGTTTTATGTTATCTACTCCAAAAACTTGTAAATCGTCTACAATTGCTGCTTCTTTTGCATTTTGACTAGGGAGTATAAAACTTTTATAACCTTCTTCTTTTGCTTTAATTGCTATTGGTAATGCTCCTCGTATTGGCTGTAAACTTCCATCTAAAGATAATTCTCCCATAATGAGAAAGTCTTCTAAATTTTCGGCTTGAATTTGATTAGTAGCTACAAGAATTCCAATAGCCAATGTTAAATCGTAGGCACTTCCCTCCTTTCGTAAATCGGCAGGAGACATATTTATAATTATTTTTTTGCCAGGTATTTTATAGCCATTGTTTTGCAAAGCTGCAGCAATTCTAAAATTACTTTCTTTAATAGCGTTGTCTGGTAAACCAACTAAATGATAGCCAATTCCAGAATCTACATTTACCTCTACGGTTATTGTTGTTGCCTCAACACCAAAGACTGCACTTCCAAAAACTTTTTTAAGCATTATAGATTATTTTCTATAAATGTAATAAAAATGCTTGTAATAAAAAACCCTTCTGATAACAGAAAGGTTTATTTTAATTTAATCGAAATTATAAATTAATTAGAGCCTCTTGCAATGTACAAGTCTCTTTCACATTGCTTAAAGTCTGCTTTCACTTTATCTAAAGCAATTTTATATTCATCGATAGTTGCTTTAGAATCTTTTAATTGATGTAATTGCATTTTTCCTTCTAAAAGTTCGGCGTATACTGTTATAATATTGGTATACATATCGTAACGATATGTAGAATCTTTGGTAGGAATTGTTTTTTGCAAGTCTACTAATTTAGCACTTATTAAATTATTTTGATAGGCCATGTTTGTTCCATTAATTCCTAAAGAATCAATCATATTTCGAATACTTTTCATTTCGTTTGAAAAACCATCTTGAAAAACCATTTCTTTTTCAACAGCTTTCACTTGGTTTTTTAGAATGGCATTTTCTTTATTTGGTACTTTAAAGTTAAAGTATACAGCAAACAAAATAGCAGTAATAGTTACAGCAAAAAGTGCTAAAAATTTTAAAAAAGAAGCGCGTCTGTCTTTACTGTTTTTTGGTTTCATAAATTTATATTTTAGTGTTTTATTAGTCTAATAGAAAGCTTCTTCGGCTTTTAACTTCTACATTATCTACTACTTCTTCTTTTACAAAAATGCTAGAGTCCGATTTTTTTCCTATGTAATCTAATTCATTTAATTTTTTAAATAAGGAAAGCATCAATTTAGAAAAGGAAGACACTTTTAATAAGGCTGCATTAATATCTGTATGTTCATATTTAATTTCTAACATATCTACTAGTACATTTTCAAAAGCGCCTTGATTTAAATCGCACCAATCGGTTAAATAGTTTAATAATTCTTCTTTACCTGTTCCTACATATACATCTAAACTACTTTTTATAACTCTTGCTAAACCAGATAGTTTATTAATCATTACAATTGGTGGTTGGTATTTGTCTTGCATTCTAAATTCTGGAATACTTCGGTTTAAATTTTCAAGTACGCGCTGTGAAATATGTAATACCATATGCGACAGATCGTTTGCTTGTTTTTTTTGATATATTTTTTGAATAATATGCATTGCATAAGATTCGATTAGATTAAAAAAGGTTACAATTTCTTGAAATGTAAATTTTAAATCTGCATGACTTTGAATAGATTTACAAGGCGGAATAAAATTTTCTACTAATGTTGGCACTCCATCTTTAACATCTATTTTCCCTATGGTTATATGATGTAAACCAAGTTCTCTTTTGGAAACTTCGGTACTTGCTAGAATATCTAATTTATATTCTGGTAATACATATGGATGTCTTGGCGGTTCTTCATTTGGATCTGCATCGCCTACTGGAACTCTTTGAAAAGGATTTACTGTAAGCACTATATAAAACGTATTATCTTCTATACCTACATTATATTGTTGTTTTAAAATATAACCAGATTGTTCTAGTAATGGTTTTGTGCTTTCAGAAATATTTATTTGATAACCACCTAATGTAATTGCATGACATTTATTGAGTATGACTTCTATAGTGCTTTGTCCATCAATAGAAATTAATAGATCTATAGAGCTTCCCTGTTCTGAAAAATCTGGTAATAGACCATAACTTATTGGTGTTACTTGTTTTTGCTCTGAGTTTTTAATGGCATAAACCATAGATTCTTCAAAATCAATAAAGTGATCTTTATTAATCTTCATTCCATCTATCCAATTTACTCTATGTTTATCTTGTGTATTCATTATTTCATTAGTTTAAAATAGTCCAAGACCAGATTTTTTATAGTCTATAGTAATTGTTTTTATACAATTAGAGCCTTTGTCTCTAAAGATTTCAAAGTTTTTAATTTTTATTTTTTTGTCTTTAATTTTTTCGCAAAAGACTAAAAATGTAGTGTTTTTGCCATTTACGATTATAGGTTTATTAACATCGCCACAAAAATAATCTACAAATTGATTAGGGCTCATTTTCTCTTTGGAAACAAGAATAAGTTTTTCTTTAAAATCTTCGTGACCAATATATGGTACTAATTTTGGGGTATCGGGTTTATCTTTTATTACTGTAGTTTCAGGTGCTTCTTTTATATCCCAAACTGGTTCTGAAGGTTTTTCAGGTATATCAATAAATGTATTTTCTTCTTCTTCTTTTAATGGTAATACTTCTATTTTTTGCTTAGATATATATTTTAATTCTCCATTAATAATTAATGAAATGGTTTTAAAACCTGGTTCTTTATAAATGTAAGATGCTAATTTAGTTTTTGCATTTGCTTCTGCAGTTTCTCCAAATCGCCACTCCCAACTAGAAGCATTTTCTGTTTGGTCTTCGACTATTAATGTGGTACCAACTTCTATGGTTTTAGGAATTTTAAATACTGGAAACTTTGTAGAATCTAAAAGCTCTTTTTTTTGTAAAATGGTAATGGTTTCCGACTGCTCACAAATGCCATTAACTAGTAACCTAACCTGATATTCTCCAGGTTTATAATAAACATGTAATGGTTTTTGTTGTGTTGAAGTTAATGTGCTATCTCCAAAATTCCAATGCCAATTATTAGCTCCTTCAGTTTGGTCTTCAAATTTAATTAGTGAACCAATGGTATAATTATTTGTAGAGATTTTAAAACTTACATCTTCGCAAGGTGCATATTTTGAATATTTAAATGCAAACATGGATGCGGATAAAAAAAAGACACCAAAGAAAGTATATATTACAGATTTATCTAAATATGTGGATGTATTTTTCATTGTATTATTAATTTTCTAATACTCTTAAAACAAGTATTAATTTACTATTTTTATTTTATATGGAAATATATTCACCGATTTTTTTTCTAAAAAAAGCATCAAACTACTATTGAGTGAATCCCATTCTATTTGTTCAAATTTTATTTTTTTATTTGGATGTAAAAGTATTTCTATACATGGTATTATTCCTTTATTTACTTCCATGCTATTGGTATAACTTTTCTTAATTTCTACTGTTTCAATCTTATCAGTATACAATTCATAACAAAGCGCTTTAACGTCTTCTTTGGTTACAATTCTGTCTCTTGATAATAAAGAACGTCTATAGGAATTAAGGCGTTCTTCCATATTTAAATCATTTTTACCATCAAAAGTTGTAGTTAACAAATAACTTCCTTTTTGCTTTATACCTATTGCTTTATAAACCTCAATTTCATTTCCAGATTTAATATTATTTGCATCTTCTCCATTGGTTGTCCAGTAATCTACTAATAGGTTTTCCTTTTTACTATATGGTTCTAGGGTGATATATTTACTTTCGGTAAATGTATTTTTGGAAGCAATCACTTTTTTCTCTAATAAAGAAATTAACTGATTTAAGTTTTTAATATTGGTATGTAAAAAATCATTATTTAAAAAAGAAAAGGATGCGCTTTCATCTTTAAGCAATTCAATTAAATGTGTTAAATACTCTTTTGCACTACGTTGATCTAGTTTGCCTACATTATTACCTCGTATCGTATAATTTCCTTTTTTTGTATTTATTACATCTTTAAGTTTTGGTGTATATACTTCTCCATTTGTATTTACAATAGATTTAACATCTAAAAAATGATCTTCTGTATTAATAGGTAATATATTAATGTAATTTTTTACTTGATAACTAAAAGAATTTAATTCTCTATTTAAAACAGGAAAAGCATTTAAAGAGCAATATATTTTTTGCAAAATTGTATTATTTATAACTCTAGAGAATTCTATTTTAATCCAAGTGATACTCTTTGGGATTTCTAATTGGTTCGTTGCTATAAAGTCTATTAAATCTTCGGAAACGGAAGTTGTATAGTTTTTTTTATTTTTTATACTTATGAAGTTTTTTTTGTAGAATTGTAATACATGATTGGTGATATTTTGCGTATTACTAGAAACTTCTTTAAAAATGGTATTTAAGTTAATTTCGTTTAGTTTATTACTATTGTAAAAACCTTCTTGTGTTTTTAATTCCTTATTATTTATAGACCATTTTGCTTGGTTTAAATAATGATAAAATAATTCACTATTATCGATATCCTCAATTTCAAAGTAAAACGATATATCTTGTAATGGTAATTCTTTCAAACTACTTTCTATACCTAAATATATTGTAGAAGCTTGCAACTCTTCTTTAGCATTATTTTTTGTTAGTAGGCTTTTTTCTTTTTTTTCATCTATACTAAAACACTTATTACCACAAGCTAAATATTTAACATTTGCATTTATAAGGTTAAAATCTTGAATTGGAGAAAAGAAAATATTTTTTACCGTTTGTGAACCCTTTTTTTCTGTGGTGCGTTTTTTAAAGTAAAATTGATATTCTGGTTTTATGTTTGTTTTTTTATCTAATGTATTAGCATGTAAAATTGCATGTGCTGGTTTAGAACCTATTGCAGTTTCCGGAGTCATTAGCTGTACTAATTTTTCAGTAACTATATTTTGTGATTCGTTTAACTCTGCCTGAATTTTTAAAATTTCTGAAGCACAAGCAGAAATGAGCAAAGATACAACAGGATCAAAAGAGGTTTCAATTTCATTAGCTGCAACTCCCCAAATGGAAGCCGCTTTTTTTACCATTCTATTTTTTATATGTTCGAAAGATTCTGTTTTCATCTCGTAATTTTATTGATATGATAATGGTCCTATATAAAAGTATTCTACATACTTAAAATCTTCGTTTGTTAGTTTTACTTTAGCATTAATTACAAGATCTACTCTTTTTTTTATTCTATTTACCGAATCTGCATTTAAAATTTCTTCTTGTTTAATTTTTACATCTACAGTAATCTTAGTTAACCTTTTTTCATGGGTCTTAATAGAATCTTCAATAGAGCTCTTAATCAAAGATTTTAGAATATTAGAACTCTTTAAGTTATCAAAATCTAATTCCCAAATAGAACTCCCAAAACTTTCTTCAAAGTTACACTCGCCAAAGTGAGTGGTATTAATTAAATGGATATAATGTGCAATAGACTGCTTTAAATCACAGGTAACATGCTCCTTTTTTGTAAAAAAGCTATCTGGTTTAATTGGTAATTTGTAAAAATGTTTATTCATAATATTACAGTAGTAAATATAGGATTTTTATTATACTTAAAACATAAAACCCTGTTTTTCAAATACAAAAACAATATAATTAACGACTTTTTTTTACAAATCATAGATTAAAAATTGTTTAAATACATTTATTTGCTACTTTTATTAATATTATTTTTTAGTATTGGTTAACATTAATTAAAAAAAAACATTAATTATCAAAACATATATTATGAATACTAAATTACTACTTATAATAGCACTTTTGATAAGCTCTATTGGTAATGCTCAAATTTCTTTTAAAGGTATTGTTACAGAAGAAGACACATCGGTTAATGTTACAGATGCGATTGTTGCAATAGAAGGCACAACTATAGCACAACGCACTGATTTAAATGGTGCATTTAACATTTTTAAAGAGATCCCAATTGGAGATCAAGTAGTAACAATTACTAAAGAAGGTTATAATACAAGATATTTACTTATTGAAGTAGAATCAGGCAAAAACATTATCATGGATAATGTAACAATAGTAGTAAACAAAAAAGAAAGAAAAAGAAGGGAAAAAGCAATAAAAGAGCAAAAAAAGAACGCTAAAAAAGCAGAAAAAGAAAAAGAGGATTTGCTTGCCGACTCCAAAAAAGAAAAAGAGAAAAAAGAAAAAGAATTAGAAAAACAAAGAAAAAAACTGCTTAAACAGAAAAAGAAAAACGCTGAAAACATTCCTGTTGTTGAAAACAATACCATACCTAGTAATACAAATGTAACAACCACAGAAATTACTAGTACACAAATAAAATATGGAGCGAAACTAGATGTTACACCAGAAACAATATCGAACACTAAACTATATGACTTTATTGAAGCTTGGGAGGGAACAAAATATATTCTAGGAGGAGAAAATAAAGAAGGAATAGATTGCTCCTCATTTTCACAAAGATTATATAATTCTGTTTATGACGTGCATATAGAAAGAACTGCACAAAAACAATTTGATTCTAAACTAACCGATAAGTTTTTAGGAAAAGAATTTTTACGTGAAGGAGATTTATTGTTTTTTAAAGGTTTTGGAGAAAATAAAAGTACCATTAGTCATGTTGGTATTTATTTACATAACGGCTATTTTGTTCATGCTACCTCGTACTCTAAAGACAATGGGCTATCTGGCGTAAAAATAAGTAACCTAACAAATGCATTTTGGACTAGAATATTTGTAGCTGGAGGAAGAAGACAAAAAAACTAAAACAACTATGAATACAGATGAATTAGAACAAATTTTTGAAGAACTAATATCTGTTTATCAAAACTTAAAAGCCGAAGTAATCGTTGCAGAATTGAATAAAAACACAGCTATTCATAAAGACGACATAATAATAAATAACAAAAGCACATTTAAAAGATCGCATAGAAGGGATATTTTAGATGTAGGTACAATAGACGAAAATAACAAACTACATCTAAATTTAAGTAGAAATGGTTTATACGATCATTTACCTGAAGGCCTTTTTCATACTAAAGACACCTCTAAAGGAACTTTAGGCTATAGCGAATTACGAAAAAATTACAAGCAAGAAGAAAGCAAAGCTAGACACTTCTTCTCTCCTCTAGAAAATGAATTTTTTAACCAAAAATTAAAAATTGAAACTAAAGAGCAAGATTTATTAAATAATTTTCTAAATTTAGATGATGAATTTTTAATAAACTTCTGGAAAGTAGATAGTTCCATACCCAAAAAGTATCTATTAAAACTATTAAAATTATTACCATATAGCTATAAAATAGCTGGAGATATAAAACTAACTAGTCTTTGCTTAGAAAATATTATAAACAAAAAAGTAACTATTAAAAAAGTATTTAATCCAAAAGAGATAAATAATCGTAAATTAAATAATACCGATAATTATTTAGGAACAAATTTTACACTTACTAACACCTATGATTCTATTTTACAACCAGTATATCAAGTTGAAATAGGCCCAATTTTAGAAGATAAAATTGAAGACTATTTAGAGAAAGATGGTTTTTCTAAATTTTTAAATGTGTTTTACGATTACTTTTTTCCTATGGAAGTAGAAATAAAAACATCCTTTAAAGTTAACCTTAAGGATGGTTTTTTATTAAGTAAAGAAAAAGAACCAATAATAGGTTTAACAACACTAATATAATTCTAAAAGAATGAATGCATTAACCAATATAATGAATGGAAACATGTTTAAAGTAAGCTTAGGCTTGTTTTTTATTAGCTCTATTATACTTGGTTTAATGAAAAAGTTAAGAAGCATTTTTACAAAAAATAAAAAAGCAGCAATATTATACTTACTTTTTATTCTAATAACATTTGCACTAACAGCTTTACTAAGCTCTCATTTTGTATTAAACGATACACCTTTAAACAGTTTTATAGGCATTCAACTCGTTTTTTTTGCATTAGGTTTTTTACACTTACATGTAATGGATAAATATTTTCCAGACTTACAAAATGATAAAACAGATTTTTTTAACGAATTCTTATTCTCCATAATTATCTTATGTATTGGTCTTATAGCATACATGAACGTAGTAAATAGATTTAGACCCAATTTTAGTATTATTTTTTTAGGGTCTGGACTTTGTTTTATTATTCCATTTTTATTTAAAAAATTATACGAATTTGCTTTCAACATACCAATTCCTGTATATAAAAAATGGGTGTTTCCTTTAGATAAAAGCATAAAAGACCCAACTAAAAACGAATTAATAAATCCTGCTGTAATAAGTTTTGAGTTTCAGAAAAAACACGAAATTAATGAAATTACAAACTTTAGAATCAAGGCACCAGAAAATATGGAATTTGGAAAACTCTTTTATTTCTTTATTAACGACTATAACGAAAGACATCCAGAAAGCACCATCGAGTATCTTGACCCTAATAATAAGCAACCTCAAGAGTGGGTTTTCTATTTTAAACCCAAAAATTGGTTTGGAAGTGTAAAACACATTAATTATGAAAAAACAGTGATAAACAATAGCATTAATGAAAACGATGTAATTGTTTGTAAAAGAATAAACAAGTAAATAGCTCTCCGCAAATCTAGTAGAAACAATACGATTTCTGCATCCTACAAGTACCAACTAAATACAACTAAAAATAAATAAGTTGATTTATGTTAACCTTTTGCTTTAAAAAATATTAAATAGTAAATAAATTAAGTTAAACCTTTAATTTTTAACTAGTTAATTTGGATAAAAAATTTTTAAACCTTGTGGTATTAAGTAAAATACTGTAACTTTAAATAGTTTAAAACCATTCTTCTTATTAGTTAATTATTAATTAAAATCAATTATTATGTCATTTAAATCAAAACTAAATGTTGGCGGAAACGAGTACAATGTGCTAAACTGTAGCTATGAGTTACACCAAGAAACGGATGCAACAGGTCGTCCTTCATCTATAACAAGAGGAGGAAAAATTAAAATCACAGTAGAATCTACTGCAGACACCTCTTTATCAGACTGGATGTTCAATAATTTTGAACGTAAAGACGGCTCTATTACTTTCTTAAAAAGAGATACAGATGCTAAGGCAAAAGAATTAAAATTCACAGAAGCTTACATGGTAAACTACAGTGAAAAATTTGATCACTCTGGAGAAAACCCTATGGCAGAAACTGTTGTAATCTCGGCTAAAACTATTGGTATAGGAAACGGCGAGCATATTAATGAGTGGACAAAATAAGCCCTCTATAATTATTATACATTCAAAATTCAAGGAGTGTAATTACTACACTCCTTAGGATTATTGTACACTATTATTAAACAAACACAGATTATGTCTTTTTTAGCAAAATTAATTATTGATGAAGAGGAAAACAATGTACTGGAATGCTCTTTCGATTTTACACAAAATATAGGACCCGATGGTCGACCTGTAGAACTACCCAGAGCTGGACTTATACATGTTCTTATAGAATCAACTGGCAACACAGATATCTTAGCATGGATGGTAATGCCACATACCTTTAAAGACGGAGAAATCGTTTTTTACAATAGAGACAGTATGTCAAGTAACAAAACACTCACTTTTTATGATGGGATTTGTGTAAGCTATCACGAAGAATTTAGTGCTGAAGATGCGCTCCCTATGAAAACACGAATAGCTATTTCGGCTCGTGCGGTTGACATCAACGACGTAAGCTATGAAAATAATTGGGAAATCTTTTAATATTAAATTGCTATGGCCATACTTTCAAAAACATCTATTCACATAAATGGTAATAAACTATCCTACTATAATAGTTGTCAGTTACATCAAACCATAGGAGAACACCACAGCATGGAATTGCATTGCTTCTTGAAAACAATTCAGAAATTTTGCGAAGCTAATAATCATGACATTGAAGATATTTTAGGAACTATCATAACCATTGAAACAATATCTTATGAAAAAAAAGATACTTATGGTACACTTAAATTTAAAGGTATTATTACAGGTTTAAACTATAATAAAGGTCTACATGCAAGTAATGGCGACAATGTAGTAATAATGGCTAACAGTCCAACAGTTATAGCTTCAGATGGGCCACATTACATGTCCTATAACAACATGAGTTTTATTGATATTATAAAAGATAATTTTAAAAACTATGATACTTCTAAGCTCAAAATAAACACGGAAAACTCAAACTTAACAGACCCCATAACCTATACCGTACAATATAATGAAAGCTGTTTTGCTTTTGCGCAACGAATGGCTTCTAGAAATGGAGAATGGTTATTTTATAATGGAGAAGAATTAGTTTTTGGCATACCAAAAAACAGTGATGATCTTGAATTAATTCTCGGAAGAGATTTGCACGATTTTAATACTTCACTTACTCCTATACCACAAAATTTCAATTATTTTACAAACGATTATTTAGTTAATGATGTTCACGAAATTGCATCCTCCTCAGTCCAGAGCTCTAAAAAAGGCAATTTTAGTCAAATTAATGAAAACTCAAAAGAAATTTATACAAACCCAACACGTGTTTGGGTTAATATTCCTGATGATGGTAACACCAGAAATCGCATAGACAATTACGTTAAACTACAACAAACAGCCATACAAACAAACCAAATTCAAGTTTCAGGTTCTTCTGACAATCCTGGAGTTTCTATAGGTAATAGTATAAAAATTTCACAAAGCACCTATAGAGTGACTAAGGTTTCCCACTCACTTTCTAATAATGGCTTATATGAAAATTCTTTTGAAGCTACATCTACAAATATTGATGCCTACCCAAAAACTAATATCAATGCTTTTCCTATCGCACAAAGCCAAATGGCTAAAGTTATAGAAAATCACGATCCAGATGGAATGGGCAGAATAAAAGTACAGTTCTCATGGCAACGACAAGATGGACTAACAACACCTTGGATTAGGTGTATTTCACCAAGTGCATCACGAGGTCAAGGCTTCTTTTTTATTCCTGAAATAGAAGATGAAGTTTTAATCGATTTTGAAGGAGGAAATGCAGAAATCCCTTATAGTGTTGGTGGAGTATACAACTCGAACACTGCACCACCTTCAGGAAGTAAAGACCCTGACAACTGTATTAAAATGATTAAGTCTGGCGAATCTATAATTGAAATAAATGGATGTAACGGCAGTATAAAACTGCAAGACAAAGCTGGAAGTATGATTCTTTTAGATGGCGAAGGTAACATTCTAATTAGTGCTGTAGAACAATTTAATATAGACTGTAAAGTTGGCTTTTTTGATGCAAGAGAAACATTAAATGTAGGTTCTCCAGATACAACAATAGCTGGAGATTCTAGTTTATGGCTAACCTCTAATACCGAATTAAAAGCAGATGGAGGAACTGCCACTTTAGAAGCAAAAACTGGCAAAGCAGAACTAAAAGGGATAACTGCAGAAGTAAATGCAACAACCAATGCAAAAGTAAATGGAACAGCTATGACCGAAATAAAAGGAGGTCAAGTAAAACTTAATTAATATGAAAACATTTTTAGAAAAAACAGAAAACCCTATTTACGAAAAACCTTTAAAAAAAGGACATAGTTTGGCTATTCTTGAAAAAGAAGAGAAGGACGTTATTCAAGTTCGTAATGCACAAGGAGTAGCACTTTTTACTATTGAAGTTTCAAATGAAGGAACTAATCTAAATATAGAAGCTGAAAATATAAATATTAAGGCTAGCAAAAAACTCCAGTTATCTGCTGAAAATATTGATATAAAAAGCAAAAAAGAACTTTTCCTTAAAAGTGAAGGCAATTTTAATCAATTTGTAAAGGGTAATAAAACAATTAAAACACAAGGAGAAAATATAGAAACCGCAAAAACACAATATATAAAAGCATACTTAGGAGATGTTAAACTTAAAGCGAACGATGATATTAAACTAAATGGAGAAAGAGTAAAACTTAATTGCGATTAAAAAATAATGGAATTCATTAATAATACATCTTTTCATACTTTAATTCATAGAACAGCACTGGATAATGACTGCATAGCAATGGCTATAATGTGTAGAATAACTTATGATGTTTTAGATGATGAATCTTTAAAAATTAGTAAAGACCAAGAATGGGGTCTTCATCAAACATTTTGGGAAAGCGAATATGGACCAATGGACACAGATGATGTATACGCCAAAGGAGGAATCGATTTAATGGTTTTTGGTAGTGCTAAAGCACTTAATGGATTACCAGTGACAGAGAGTGAAGTTGTTGTAAATATTAATAATAAGCCAATACATAAAATAAAAGTATATGGAAAAAGGACTTGGAAATCATTTCTCGGTAGTTTAAGTATTAGTGCACCCGAACCATTTACCGAAATTCCACTCACTTTACATAATGCCTTTGGAGGAACAGCAAAATGGGATGGTCTAGAAATCCCATATCCAGCAAACCCTTATGGCAAAGGATATTATCATAAAAAAGAAGAAGCCATAGGTAATGTACTACCAAATATTGAACATTATAACAATCGTATTACAAAATGGAATTCTTGGCAAGAACCAGCAGGTATTACTTCCTTTCCTATTATGTCAATAAAAGCAAAAAATAACTTAGTACTAAATGAAGAGAAGTCTAAAATTGAAAAATTGAAATTGAAGTTTTTTAATTCTGCATTTCCTGAATTAATAATAGAAGAGGTAAATATAATGGATACTATAAGTATTGAAGGTGTGACAGAAAGTAATCAATTTGCTTTTAATATTCCTTCAAACAACTTAGAAATAGATATTATTCTTGGAGATAAAAAACTAAAAAGAAAAATGAATATTGATCAAATAGGTGTTATTCCAGATAAGAAAAAGGTATTTATTAGTTATCGTTTTCCATTTAGATATACAATTAACCCTATGGAAATTAGAGAATTTTCATTAAATACAACAGCTTAATTATGCATTGTTCTATACATACAAATATTCACCCAATGCTAGGCGCAGATATCCATTTGGGTACTCCAGGCCCTCCAGTAGTTCCTGTTCCTATGCCACATTTTGTAGCACAACTTTTAGGAGGACTTCAAACTTCTGCTAAAATACAACCAACTATTATGTCACATAATTTCCTAGTGCTAAATAGAGGCTCAGATATAGGTATGGGAATTGGTCATGTAGCTGGTAATATATTATTTCCTATTTTAGTATTAACTAGTGGTTCTGTTTCAGAGTTTGGTGCCTTTTCCGTTTTAAGCGGAGGCCAACCAACTGCTATTGCTCCATTAATTTATGCCGGATTAAACTTAAATTGTTCAGACCCAATTCCAATGAATAGTATTAATACTGTAATTGCTCCTGGAACGAACATGGCTGGTTTTAATTTTTCAGATTATTTAGCTAGTGTACTAAGTTTTGCTGTAGATGTTTTTATCACTGGTGTTGCCAATTTAATTGGTGCAGGATTAGGTAAAGCGGCAATGGGAGGCACCGCTAGATTAGCAGGTCATTTTTCGGTTAGTGCTGGTTTAATGACTAGCGTATTATTTAGTCATTCGTTTAGCGGACAAGTCATTAGTAGTGTTGTAGAGTCTACCATTGGTTTTTTTGTCGGTTCTCCAATTGGACCAGCTGCTAGTGAAAACTCCCCATTAAGTTGGGTAGGAGATCAAGCAGACACACAAATTAATGAGTATATGAATGATTACTATTCACAAGGAGAAAACTTAAACTAATCACCATGAACTCAATCTCGACTTCTATATATTATTATTTGATATTAATTGGTGGTATTGCAATATCGATATATGCCCTTTGGTCATTAATTTCTTTGAATAATTTTAAAAAAAATGCGTCTATAACTAACGGGACTATTATAGATTATAGGTCTAAAGTTAATAATGACCAAGCTGTTTTTGATAAAGGAACAGATTATGCACCTGTTTTTAAATTTATCACAGAAACCGATAAAAAAGAAATAATGGTTCAGTCTACCTCCTATAAATCTGAAAAAAAATATGCAATTGGAAGTACTGTAAAAGTATATTACGATAATAACAATCCGAAAAAAGCATATATTGAAGAAAGCTTTCCCTGGAGGTTTTTATTTATCTTATTAACTACAGGAATAATAGGCTTTTTAATACCTCTTCTTTTAATATTAAAAAAATAATGAAAGAAACTATACAGCTCATTTCTGGAAATAATGTTAGTGGTAAACCTATTTTATCTTTAATAGTAAAAAGAACTTATATTATTCTTAATAATGGAACATGCATATATAATGAAGTTCAAAAACCAATAACAAAGGAGCATACTTTTTATGACGATAATGAAAAGCATATTGATCAAGATATTGATTTATACACTTACAAACCTTTAACTGATGTAATTGTAAAAGGAAAGGCAAGAACGAATAAAAAAACAAATTCATTTCAAGCTTGTGTTGAAATTGCAAGATTGAAGTTAGATATTACAATTTTTGGGAATAGAAATCTTTATAAAGCAAACAACGGAATCCCAACTTTTACAACTCCTGAAAACATACTAGAAGTTCCACTAACATATAATTTTGCTTATGGAGGAAAAGACCTATTGGCTGAAAGACATTTAAAAGAAAGAATTGAAAATGATACTAAATTAAAATATTTAAATGAAGTTACAGATCTTTTAGCTGGAAGCCCCTATAGATACCAAAGAAATCCAGAAGGTAAAGGATATATTACTTCATTAAATGAAGAAGGCTTAGAAAAGGTTGAATTGCCAAATCTAGAGAATCCATATCAATTAGTAACACCTGAAAATATTGTTTGTAAATCTATAGCTCATTGGCAAAAAATGCCTTTACCTGTTGCCACAGATTTTGTACATCCTGGTTGGTTTCCTAGGGTTGCCTATTTTGGTATGTATCCAATTCCTAAAGGATTTGATGAAGATGCTTACGAGATAACTAAGAAGTTAGTGGATGAAGAAATCCTAAAAAGTAGATTTGAAATTAAGAAAGCGCATTTTAATTTTAGAGCATTTAATAGTGCATCTTTAGGCTTACAATCTAGATATTTACATGGTGGAGAATCCTGTAGATTAACAAATATACACCCTAATAAAACAGAATTTGTTTTTAAATTACCCAATGAACAACCTAAAATAAAAATTGATAATAGAAAAGGGAAACTAATTAAAGCAGATGTAAATATGCATAGTGTTATTATTGAACCAGACACCAATAGCTTAAGTATTGTTTGGTGTGGTACAATTAAAGCATTAAGACCGTATATGGAGGAAGAATTAGAAAAAATGCCTTTTGAAGTGAAGTGGAACTAATTATAACTTTAAAATCTAGCTCCATATGCCCATAAATAGGAAGAACCACAATTCCCCATTCCTCGTTTTAAAAAAGGGATTTCTAAACTAATCCTTTCCCTTTTTCTATATGCTTTATGTAATTCTAATATAATTTTATCAGACTCTTTTACAAAACCCGAATAAGAAGTAAAAGATAATTCGCCTTTAACATATTTGTAATTTACACCCAGACTCTGAGTATAATCCGCTATGTTACCTAATCCTTTTTTAATATAGGCTTCTTTGTCTGGAAAAAAATCTTTAAATGGTTCTTTAACAATATCCTTAAATTTTCCATCCAACTCACTTTTTAATAGTTCCTTTGTAGCCGCTCGAGGAGCATCAATAGCTTTAAATGCAATTTTGGTATAGCTGGAATATTGATCTGCATTCAATATACTGTCTACCGACTTCATGAATTTATCTTTTTTGGCTAATTCTCCTTTAAACAAATCAAACTCATTAAGAAGTTTTTTTAATTTTGTTTTATGTTTATTAATTTCATTTGAATTATTACCAAGTTCTATTTTTAAGTAGTAGATTTTATTTTTTATTATACCATCTTTTAAACTAATATATTTTACTAAACCTTTTTCCCATTCATTAATAAAACTGGAATTAAAAATCGCTACTAAATCATCATTATTATCTACAGCAATATTTACGGAGTCCGAATAACTTTTAAAATCGGCTTCTAATGAAGATAGTTTACCATTCAAAGTACGTCCTAAATACTTTTTTGTTAATTTAACAATATCTGTACTACCTTTACTTAATAATAATATTTTCTCTTTATTGTTGCTCATAATCAGCATCCCATTCGGTACCATCATCTCCTTTTTGACCATCCATTTTAATCATGAAATTTTTGGCTGGAAAATAAGGTTTCATATGTATATCTAAAAACACTCTGTCTTTTTGTTTAGGATCTTGTTCAAATCTTTTAATAGAAAAATCTTCAATAAGTTTATCTGGTCCAGTAATACCATCTAAAAACTTAACTATTTGTCCCATTAATTCTTTTCTAGTTTTTGCATTAAAGTTTTCGAAAGCACGACGGTTTAAGAAATCCATCAATACTTTAGTTACATAATCAAATACACGAACTACAGAATACGTTTGTAACCCAAGGTTGTCTCCATTAAATAACGTTTTAGCAGAGAATGCCATTACTTTACCATATTCTTTAACCATTGGTACTAGTCCCATTTTTTCAAGATGCGCAATTTCACTCTTTTTAAGATCGAAACGTACACCATCAATTTCGTTAATACCACCAAACTTTTTACCTGCAGTAACTTGAGACATTAAAGTTTGGTATATTTTTCCTGCCAAAGCACCTGCTGGTGGAACAAATAAATCGTCTTCCTCTCCTACTTCATCTACTTTACCTCTACCTACTAACCAGTTACAAGCCATAATTACGTTCGACTTATATTTATCGCCACTAGTTAAATTAGCAGCTTCAAACATTTCCATAACATCATCTGGTTCATCTAAATGTTCAAAATCTGTAACTAACATTGCTTTATTTTCGTGTGCTATTTTAGCCCACTTTTCAACAACTTTATTAGATCCTAAATAACCAGGAATAACTAATAGTCCGTAATTTTCTCTCAGATCTAAACGATCATAAGTAGATTTTAATTCTTCAGCTACAGCATCTATAAATCTAGTATTATCTAAATCTTTAACTTGCTCTAGTTCTGCATTCATTATCGATATGTTTTTTAACTTATCGGATTCTGTATTTTTATAAAATAAAGCCATAGATCTATACGATCGTTCTAAATCGTTGGTAGCTTCTAAAGCTTTATGTAAATTTTTCTTTAAAGAGCCATTAGCTGTTTGCGATTTTGTTTCTGAAGCTTCTACCATTTCTGAAATATTATCGGATTCGGATAAAACTGAAGACCAAATTTCTAATACTTTTTTAAGCTGTTCTCTATCGTCTTTTTTTGCTTGCTCTGTAAGAAATATTCTTTTTCTAGCTTTGCGTTCTGGATTCATATTTTGAACACCTTCTATACAAGATTCTAACAGATCAAAACCTCCATATTTGGCAAGTTGTTCACTTTTTTCTTTTAAATGTTGTGCTGGATTTTCTACTGGAGAAAATTGTTGTTGTGCTTTTGCCATAATTATTTGCTTTCTTCAATTTCTGTTAGTAATGCTCTCATAGCTTCTAATAAAGATGCTTTTGCTTCGGGATTTTCTAAAGCTGCTTTTAAAATTTTATTTGTTTTTAATTGCTTTGCTATTTTTATATACTGATCTTTTTCTGTGTGTAGATCTTTTAAAAAGGAACTTTGTTTTGTAATGCCTTTGTCTCCAAAGTCACCTAAATTTTTAAAATTTAAATTTTCTTTTCTTCCAACACCATCGGTATCTTCAAACTCTACTTCTACTTCAGGATTGTAATGTTCAAAAACTTCTTCAATAGTTTTTAATCCAGTCACAACTTCTGGTTTTATGGGTTGATCTTGTGTTAGTTTTTCAACAAAAAGTGTTCTGTTTTGAGGTATTTCTTGTATGGCTTCATTAGCATCTGTTTTTACTTCTGTACCACCAATTCCGTAAGTATCCATATTGTTTTTGTTTGGTTAATTCTTTGATTATGATAAATATAAGCAATTTATTAGTTACTATCAACTTATTTATATTGCCACTTTAATTCTTTTTTAGCATCGATATCTAGTGAAACTTTTGCTCCTTTTGTAATATCTCCAGATATAATCATTTTGGATAATGGAGAACGTAAATCTGTTCTAATGACACCTCGTAAAGGTCTTGCTCCATATTTTGGAGTGAAGCCTTTTTCGGCAAGATGTGTCATTGCTTTTTCAGATATATCTAAAGTAATTTCTTGTTTCTCTAAAGCTTTAAGTAATCCTTTTAATTGAATTTTAAAGATTTTCACTACATTTTCCTTCGTTATTGGTGAAAATGGAATGATTTCAGTTAATCTTCCTAAAAACTCTGGTCTAAAATAACTTCCCATTATTTCAAGTAAATCGTTCGATTTTGGAATGATTCCTTGATCAAAAGAGTCTACAATATGTTGACTACCAATATTGGAAGTAAATAAAATTACTGCATTCGAAAAATCACCAACTTTACCTAGTCTATCGCTTAATTTTCCTTCATCTAATATTTGTAAAAATATATCGAAAACCGAAGGGTGTGCTTTTTCTATTTCATCAAAAAGGACAATAGAATATGGTTTTTGTCTAATTTTATTTACCAATAATCCACCCTCTTCATAGCCTACATATCCTGGAGGTGCTCCATATAATAATGCTGCAGAATGTTCTTCTTTAAACTCAGACATATCAAAACGAAGTATTGCATTTTCATCTTGAAATAAAAATTCTGCTAACGATTTTGCTAGTTCTGTTTTTCCAGTTCCTGTAGGACCAGAAAAGAAGAAAGATCCTACTGGTAATCCTGGTTTACTTAAACCTGAACGTGATTCTAAAACCGCAGATGTTATTACACTAATGGCGTGATCTTGACCTATTACTCTTCGTTGTAAGACTTCTTCCATATTAAGCAGTCTTTCTTTTTCATCTGCTTGTAGTTTCCCAGTTGGAATTCCTGTTTTATTTGCTATAGTAGAAGCAACATCGTTTTTATTAATTGCAACTTTTTCTATAGAAGCGATTTCTAATAATTGCTTTAAAATATCGCCTAAAGCTTTAAAGCCTTGTTTTGGCGTTTTCACTTTTTCAAAATGATTTTCATCTCCTAACTCATCAAAAAGTAAATAACTTAATCTGTTTTTCATTAAAGCATATTCCCAGATTTGTTCTTTTAAAATGGCTTCATCTTTTAATTCTTTATTCTCTTTTAGTAGATCTAAATGTTCTTGAATACTATTAATTTCGTCTACAGATGTTTCAATCATATATTTTGCTGCAGACATCGTTCTATCTATTAAATCGATTGCAGAATCTGGTAAACTTCGTTCTTTATTATAACGTTTTGCCAACCGAATAGCCTCTTGTATAGTTTCTGAATCTATCTCTAAATCGTGATGTTCTGTATAATAAGACACCGTATTTTTAATCATTCTATAGGCTTCATCTTCATTTGGCTCTACCAATCTTACCGTTTCAAATTGACGGGCTAATCCTTCATCTACTTCAATATGCTTTCTAAATGCATCATTAGTTGCAGTACCAATTACAGTGAGTTCCCCTTTGGCTAATTCCGATTTTAATAAATTCGCCAAACCTTGATTACCTTGGTTTTTATCGGTTAGATTATTTATTTCATCTACTAATAAAATGGCTTTTGGGAATTGCTTTATTTCTTCTATAACTTTTTTTAATCGGTCTTCAATTTCACCTTTATAACCTGCTCCAGAAACTAAATTAATAAAATCTAGTTCAAAAATTCTTGCACTTTTTAAATGCTCTGGTACATTATTATTTACTGCTGCATACGCCAAACCATTAAATAAAACTGTTTTACCAACTCCTGGGTCTCCTAAAATAAGTACGTTTGGTTTCGAGCGTCTTCCTAAGATTTCTGCAATCATTTTAATTTCAGATTCCCGTCCAGAAATAGTATCTAATTCATCATTACTAGCTTTTTGAGTTTTATCAATACAATACTGTGAAAGTGTTCCTGTACCAATAGAATTATTTGTATTGGAAGTTGTTCCTTTTCCTGTTGCAGTATTAGATGTACTTTCTTTAACGCCCAAGTTATCTATGATTTCATTTGGTGTTAATGAGAAGGATTTTAATTGCTCGAAAGTAAATCCAACTCCTGGAGTACACAATGCGATAAGTACACAATGCACTGTAACTTCTTCTAAACCTAATTTTAATTTAATATTATCTGCTTCATACAAAACCGACTCTACAGAGTTGTCACCAGAAGGATTTTCTGGGATTTTGGTAGTTTTGGGTAAAGACTCTAGACGTACTTCTGCCCATTCTTCTACATAATAACCATCTTGACCAATACTTTCTAAATATGTAATCAAACCAATATTTTTATGCATTAATGCTTTTAGCAAATGAGCAGATGAATATTGTTTATGCGAATATTCTTTTGCAACGGCTTGTGCAATATGAATTGCTTCTTTTAGCATATTTGAGAAAACGTAATCTGACATAGTATATAAGTTTGTTAGTCACTCTTTAATAAAAAAAAAGAGCAAAGGTTAACATATGCAGGCTTGTTATTTAGGAAATAAGGCTAATCTAATTTAGAAATAAAAAAAGAGAAATACAACTATTTGTTTTTCAACGTTTTCAATGGTTTTTAAACGATGAATTTTGAATTATATAATAGATAAAAAAGGTGTTAATTGGATTTTTTTCGTTTTACGGAAGTATTAATTTTAAACAAAACACAGAAAATACGTCCTTTATAATTTTGCAACAAATTCTAAAGCACGAAGTTCATTATAGTAATATTTTCCTTTATGAATAAAACCAACGTGACCACCAAAATCAGGCATTTCTAAGTGCAAATTTTCGTTGTTTTTTGCTTCTTTTATAGGATAGCATTCTGGAGATAAAAACGAATCGTTTAAAGCATTTATTATTAATGTTGGCACTTGTATGTTTGGTAAAAACTGAAGGCAACTAGATTTTGTATAATAATCTTTTGCGTCTTTAAAACCATGTGCTTTAGAAGTATATACTGCATCAAAATCTCTTAATAGTTTTATAGAATCCACTTCTTGTGCTGTGATTCTTTCTGGAAACTGTATTAATTTTGGTTTTAACTTATCTACCAAATGTTTTTTAAATCGGATAGCATACGGTTTATTTTTAATCTTATGTAATTCGTTAGCAGAACCTTCTAAAAAACAAGGAACTGAAATAGCAATAGCTCCTTTAATTTGTTTCGGAATAATTCGTTCTTCTCCTAAGTATTTTAAGGAAATATTTCCGCCAAGGCTAAATCCATTGATATAAATTTCGGAATAGTTTTTAGTTTCAAGAATATGTGTTACAACTTCATGTAAATCTTCGGTTGCGCCTGAATGGTAACTTCTGTATTTTAAGTTAGGTTCGCCACTACAACCTCTAAAATTAACACATACAGCATCGACGCCATTTTCATTAAATAGTTTTGCAGGACCAGTAACATAAGGGCGTTGCGCATTACCTTCTAAACCGTGTAAAACAATAATTAACTTTTCTGATTTCTCTTTGGCATAACTCCAATCTAAGTCCAGAAAATCTCCATCGTTAAGTGTAATACGCTCGCGTTTTTGTTCTAACTTAACTTTTCGAATAAGTCCTGAATATATGGTTGCTATATTTCCATTTCTAAAAAAAATAGAAGGCTTGTATGTGGCGTTAAGTATTGGCATAATATATATTTAAAAAAAAAAATGCATCCGTTTAAAGATGCAATTTTATGTAATTATTTAAAATAGCAGTTTATTTTTTAATGATTTTTTTAACTTCATTTTGTTCTCCGGATTGAATTTTTATAAAATAAATCCCTGAAGATAAATCTGTAATATTTATTTCAACAACATTAGCATCATAGTTAATTGCCTTCAATGCTCTACCATTTACATCATAAATAGTAATGGTATCAATAACAGAATTACCAGAGATGGTTAAATGGTTATTTGCCGGATTTGGATACATTATAAAGGATACTGCTTGAAATTCTGCAATAGATAAAGCATCCACAATTTCTGTGCTAACTGTATTGGTTACAATTGCTGGATTGTAGTCAAAATAGATATTCGCATTTCCAGTAATAACATCTCCAATTACAACATTATTTTTAGGTTTTATTCTAAATGCAATAAAACCATTACTTCCAGCGTCATCATCTTGCTGTGCAGGTAAATCAATGTCGTCAAAAATAAATGCTACATGCGTAGTACCGTTAACTTGTACTCTATTCGTATGACTTGAGGCTATTGGTTCAATAGTACTCCAATCTAACTTATCATTTAATTCATCTACAATTCTAACATTAATTGCACTTGCGGTTCCTGTATTTTGAAATCGAATAATATAATCTAAATAATTTCCTGCTTCTGAAATATCAATCTCAGCACCTTGTAAAACGGTCTTATCATTAGGATCGTATGAATTTACAACTATCTGCTCTAAAGTATATACATTATCTTCGGGATTTGCATCCGTTTCATTTATAGTAATCGATGTATTAAAGACTAAAACATCATCACCATTCACCGCAGGCGGCTGCAACGTAAGCATAACTAAATCTATTTTTTTTGTTTCAAATGGTTCCAAATAATAGTTAAAAGAGATATCTCCATTCGTGTCTTGCGCATCCAAAGGGGAAATGAAATTTTGCATGGTTTCATCATATTCAAAATTTATTTCTCCATAAATGGATGTTGTCCCCATGTTTTGATACACCAATTGGTAGGCGGATTCAAAACCTGGTCGTGCTTCACTTGTAGGCAATATGTTTATTCTAACATCCTCTGTAATTTGATTTACTGTAACACAAAAATCCTGATTAATAGGCTCTCCATAGCCATCAAAAGTAATTACTGCAGGACTTGGGGAAACATGAAAAACATTTGTATCTATGTCTACTATTACTTCATGATCTCCCGTTTCTACGTAGGCTTTATAAGCTCCTTCAGAATCCGTAAAGGTTCTTACTTCATAAGCTCCTTGTTGGATACTAATTGCTCTATCATTAACGGTAATGGTATCATAAAGATTACAGCCGTTATTGTTTTGATCAAACACAAGCGTACCACTTAAAGAGTTCGTTCCATTAGTACAAGCTTCTAAAATTGCATCTCTATTTTGACATCCAACGCCATTATAATAATTAATAAAAGCGGAATTTTCTGGTATGCTTAAATAATTACAAACACTTACAATGTTACATACAGACAACAATGTATTACCACCTAAATTTATAGAAATCAACAAATTATGATCGACATTAGATAATCCAGAAATATCTGTTAACAATGGATTATTAGAAATACTAAATCGACGTAATGCTCTTAAATTTTCAATACCATCTAGAGAAACCAGATTTTCATTTCCATAAATTGTAAGCTCTCCTCCTCCTGTTGTAAAATGCATTATTTCTAAGGATTCTAACCCAGATAAATCCACCATGGAATCATTTCCATTAATCTGTAAATCTTCCACATCATAAACACTATTAAGACCTTGAAGGTTCAATAAACTAGGATTATTTAAAACACTTAAATCTTCTTCTACATACGTTAGATTATCTAATCCTGTTAAATCTAATAACGACGCATTCCCAGTAATGGCTAACCTTCCGTTTGCTTCTGTTATTAAAGATAAACCTCCAATAGCAACTAGGCTGTTATTGTTATTTATTAAAATATCTCCTCCAATATTAGATAAAGCACTTAGTCCGTTTAAATTTTGAAGCGCTCCATTTCCTTCACCTTCAAAACCTTCTATATTTAAAATACCTCCAATCGTATTTAAACCACTTAAAGCATCTACATCTAATAAGCTAGGGTTAGAAACTATATATAAATCACCAGTAATAGTATTTAAAGATTCTAGACCTGCTAAACTTGTTAATGCTAAGTTTCCATTAGAATTATAGGAGGAGTTTTCCCAAATCCCCAATCTTAAATCTCCATTTATAGTTGTTAAAGAACCGAAACCGGTAATATCTGTAAGCGCATCATTTTCATTAATAAAAAGATAATCATTTATGATAGCTACATTTTGAAAACCTGTAATTCCTTCCAACGCGCCATTTGTTAAAATTAATAATCCGTCATCAATGGTTTCTAATGCATTGAATCCTGAAATATACTGTAAAGACTCATTATATCTTAAGGCTAAACCTATATAATCTTCTCCTGTTCCATTTCCGACAGAAGTCAACATATTAAACCCAGAAATATCTGTCATGGCATGATTCACTTCAATATCTAAATGCCCGTTTATGGTTTGTAGCGCGTTAAAACCAGATAAATCAACTAAAGCTCCATTTACAGCAATGTTTAAATCTCCTCCTATTGTTTGTAGTTGTTGAAAGGGCAAACTACTCAGAGAATTATTAGTTGCATCTTGAAATGTAGTTCCAATAGTAACATCTCCTCCAATGGATTGGATATTATTAAAAGCATTTAAATGTAATAGCGCATTATTTGCATAAACATAAAGACCTCCTCCTAAAGAAGTTAAAGCATCAAATCCATTTACATTTAAAAGTGCATCATTATAAGAAATATGCAAACCGCTTGTTAAACTTGTTAAAACTTCAAATCCTAAAAAGGTTTCTAATGCATCATTGAATCGAATAGTTAATCCACCAGCAGTTGTAAGACTCTGAAACCCTGTGAAATCGACAAAACTAGTATTTCCTTCAAAAGTAAAATATTCTCCAATAGAAGTTAATGCAGTAAAGTTGGCTAAACTATTTAATGCTGGGTTCTCTATAATTTCAAAATTTCCTGTAATAGTATGTAGCGCACTAAAACCAGAAAACGCACTAAGCAACTCATTTTCGGTAATTAAAAAATCTCCCGATATGGTATTTAAACTTTGAAATCCGGTTATATTTCCTAATGCATTATTAGAGATAATTGAAAAATCACGATCTACAGACGTAAGTCCTGAAAAACCAGAAATATCGTTTAGGCTTCCATTACCTGAAATAGTAACATCACTTGTAATCGTTTCAACGCCATTTAATCCACTTATATCATGCAATACAGCATTACCACTTATTTGCACATATTGAATTGCTGAAGTAATGGTATTAAGATTAGAAATATCACTAATGTTTGCATTACCTGATATTTGAATAAACGCGCCAACTTCTGTTAGAGCATTTAAACCGTCAACATATTCTAAATTAGCATTACTGTTAATTTGCAAAGCACCACCAATTGTTGTTAAATTAGTTAAAAAATTAATGCTAGTAATGGTATTAATTTGCTGAATTTTAAGAAAATCGCCAATTTGTGTTATATTATTGAGTGCACTAAGATCACTAAGTAAACTATTATTAACAAGGCTTAATGAACCACCAACAGAGGTAATATTATCTAATCCAGTTAAGGTTAATAAATTACTTGCTCCGCTAATAGATAAATTAGAAGTTATAGTAGTAATGGAATTCAAACCAGATAAATCTATAGTATCTGCTCCAGAAATAGCTAAAGTAAACACCTCTGTACAAGAGGGGTAGTTTGTTACAAAATCATCTACATCTTGCTGACTGGTTAGATAAATGTTACCTGTTGGACATTGGCCAAAAATAGTATAACAAGATAAAAAAATAGTAAATAAAAGAAGTAATTGTTTTTTCATAATTAAGAGGTAGTAGATTTAGACCTCTAACTTACGATAAATAGATTTACACAACCACTTCTAAACTAGTAAATTTAAATTCTTTACCACTAAACAATCCTTTATCGCTTAGTTTTAAATCTGGAATTACTAATAGTGCCATAAAAGACAACGTCATATAAGGCGCATGCAATGTGCTTCCTAGTTGTTTTGCCATTTTATCCAGCGCTGCATAATCCTTACCTATAGTTTCACCATCTTGATCGCTCATAATTCCTGCTACAGGAAGTGCTACTATTTTTTCTTCGGAATCGCTTATAGCACAAATTCCACCTTTATTTTCAATGATTAGATTGACTGCTTTGCAGATCGCTTCGTCGGAAACACCAACGGCAATTATATTGTGGGAATCGTGACCAACAGAACTTGCAATTGCGCCTTCTTTTAATCCGAAATTTTTAATAAATGCAATTGCTGGTGCATCATTTTTATAACGATTTACAACCGTCATTTTTAGGATATCGTTTTCGGTATTAGAAACAAGATTTCCATTTTCAATAGTTGCTTGTTCAATAAGCTCATTCGTTACTAATTGCCCTTCTAAAGCTTCAATAACTCTAATTTTTTCTGCGGAAGAATTAAAACTAAAATCTTCTATTTTTTTCTTTTCCGTATTGAAATTATTTAAATTTTTAAAAGTTACGTCTTTCACATTAACCTTTCCGTAGTCATACACTAATTCTCCATCCACATAGGTTTGAAGTGTTTTAAACTTCTTTAAATCTTCTACAACAATACAATCTGCAGCATCCCCAACTTGCAGTAAACCAACATCCAGATTATAATGCTTTACCGGATTGATACATGCGGCTTGTAATACTTGAAATACATCCATGTTTTTGGCAACTGCTCTTGCACATACTGCATTGATATGCGAAACCATTAAATCGTCTGGATGCTTATCATCACTACAAAACATCATATTTTCAAAATGCTCAGGAAGTAAATCGATTAATGCTTCAAAGTTTTTGGCAGCACTTCCTTCACGAATTAGAATTTTCATTCCTTTTTGCAGTTTTTCTAAAGCTTCATCGTAGGTAAAACATTCGTGATCTGTATAAATTCCAGCGGCTATATACTTGGTAATATCTTCTCCTATAACACCAGGAGCATGACCATCTACAGGTTTGTTATTTGCTTTTGCGTGTGCTATTTTTTTCAAGACTTCTTCATCATCAAACAAAACGCCAGGATAATTCATCATTTCTGCCAGATATTTAATATCTGGATTCTCCATTAATTTCTTAATGTCTTGAGAATCTATAATCGCTCCTGCAGATTCAAAACTAGTTGCAGGCACACAACTTGGTGCCCCAAAATTAAATTTAAAGGGCACTTTTTTTCCGTTTTCAATCATGAACTCTACTCCTGCAACTCCTAACACATTTGCTATTTCATGCGGATCAGAAACGGTAGCAACGGTTCCATGTTGTACAGCTAGTTTAGCAAACTCACTTGGTACCAGCATAGAACTTTCAATATGAATGTGTGCATCTACAAAACCTGGAAGTATGTACTGCTTATTTGTAGTTTCTTTTTCTGCTATAGACGTTATTTTTCCGTCAGTAATAGTTACTTCTCCTTTGAAAATTCTCTTGTTTAGTATATCTACTATGTTTCCTTGCAATTTCATCTTTATTCCTTTCCTCTTATTTATTGTATGTAATATTAAACAAAAAAAAGCTTCCATTAAAACGGAAGCTCTTTATTCTGAATTACTTTTTCAAGTATATGCTTGGTTATTTCTTAAAATTCGCTACACCTTTTACCAACCAATCGTAATATTCCTCAGCATTTGGTGTATACGCAGTAGTATGATTTAAAAGTTCCATATCATGGTTTAATAACACATAAAAAGGTTGTGAGTTATTCTGAAAGTTTAGCGTTTGTAAAGTAGCCCATTTATCGCCAATGGTTTTAATATTTTTAATGCTTCCGTTGTGTTTTAAGAATTGAAATTGTTGGTCTTTCTCGAGTTCTTTTCTATCATCTACATATAAAGAAATAATAATATATTCTTCATTTAGCACATTATAAATCTTGTCTTTACTCCAAACTTGCTCTTCCATTTTTCGGCAGTTTACGCAAGCCCAGCCTGTAAAATCTAACATGATTGGTTTGTTTTCTGTTTTAGCTGCAAAAATACCATTTTCTAAATCTTTGTAGCAATTTAATCCTAACGGACAATCGGATTCTTTTTCATACAAACTATATGGTAAAGGTGGCGGAAAACCACTTAACATTTTTAAGTTTGCATGTTTTGTATTCGTTAAACCAGGAATTAAATAAATTACAAAAGCACCAACTAAAACAGCAAAAGAGATTCTACCGAAGCTTAATTTTTTAAGCGGACTATCGTGTGGAAACTTTATTTTTCCTAATAAATATAGCAATAATCCAATTCCTAAAACAATCCAAATACCTATAAACACTTCCCGTTTTAAAAGCCCCCAATGTTTCACTAAATCGGCATTCGATAGAAATTTAAAAGCCATTCCTAATTCTAAAAACCCAAGTACTACTTTGGTTGTATTTAACCAACCTCCAGATTTTGGCAATGCGTTTAACCATTTTGGAAACATAGCAAATAAGGTAAAAGGCAAAGCCAAAGCTAGTCCGAAACCAGACATTCCCATAGTTAATTGCATTGCACCACCATCACTAGTTAATGATCCAGCTAGTAAAGAACCAAGAATTGGACCTGTACAAGAAAAGGATACAATAGCAAGGGTTAATGCCATAAAGAAAATACCAATAATACCACCAACGTTAGATGCCGAATCCATTTTATTTCCCCAAGAAGCTGGTAAGGTAATTTCGTAATAGCCAAAGAAAGAAAAAGCAAAAAAGGCTAGTATTATAAAGAAAATAATATTTAGCCATACATTGGTTGAAATGGTATTTAATATTTCTGGATTCAGCGAATCTAAAAAGTGAAAAGGAAGACTTAAAAGCACATAAATTACTAGAATAAATAATCCATAAAGCATCGCATTTGCTAATCCTTTTTGTGAGTTACTTGCGCTTTTTGTGAAAAAGGAAACCGTTAATGGAATCATAGGAAACACACAAGGTGTTAATAAAGCGATTAAACCACCCAGAAAACCAAGAATAAAAATACCAAAGTTTGATTTTTCTTTAACTTCTTCTTTTTCGTATTTTTCCCAACCTGTTACATTTAGTTGTAGTTTATTAGAGAGTTCTTGACTTCGAGTATCAATTTCAACAATATCTACACCGTTAGTACTTCCATCTAAATTTATACTAAATGAAAATGTTTCAGGAGCAAGACACATGGTGTCATTACAAGCTTGATAGAATGCTTCCGATTCTAGAGTTTTTAGTTCTTTATTTAGCACTTTTATTTGCTGTTTAAAAACTGCTTTATTTTCAAAATAGCGAACATTCATTTGAAAAGCTTCCTCAAAAACTTCTTTGGTTTCCGATTCTTTAACGCTTCCTATTAATTGGTAATCCTTATTCTCATTAACAAAAGTAAACGCTGTAGGTATTGGTCCTAATCCAGAATCGTCTACACTTTCTTGTGAATAAAAATGCCAATCTTTTTCTATGTTCGCTTCATAACTAATCTCATAAACATCTTCCTTAACTTTAGTAACATGGGTAGTCCATTGAATAGGATCTAGAATATTTGCTTTCTCTTTAGTTAAATTAAAAGTAAGTACTTCACTTTCAAAAATACATTTCTCATCATCACAGGCTTGATAATATACTTCTGTTTCTATTTTAGTAATATTTGGACTAGAAAGTTCTATTTTTTGTGTGAAGGTTGCTTCGCCATCAAAATAGGTCAAATCCATTTGAAACACCTTATCAAACTTGGTGATACTTGGACTTTCTAATACTTTACCTATGCGTTTATAATCTTGTGTTTGTGCTATAGAATCGAATTCAAACTCTGTTGGTAAAGCACCTCCTTCTGGAAGGTGTTGCGAGTATAAATGCCAATGGTCATCAATTTCTGCATTAAAAATAAGGTTATATTCTGTATCAGAAAGTTTCTCTACAGCAGTAGACCATTTTACTGGATTTAGCTGAGAAAAAGCAGTGTTTAAGGAAAAGAAAGTTAGTAGTATTAATAAAAATTGCTTCATTATTGTACTGTAATTTTTAGTATATTTTTTGTTTTTTCTGTGACTTTGTAACGATTATCTGCTCGTTTATTTATAACCCAAACGACATCGTCACCAGAACATAAGACCAAGGCTTTTTCTTTTTCAATTAACGAATATTTTTCGTCTTTAAAATATTTACTAAGCTTCTTTTTGCCTTGCATTCCTAAAGGGTAAAAATAGTCGCCTTTTTGCCATTTTCTAATGGTTAACGGAAATTTTAACAAATCTTTATCTATCTGTAATATCGATTTGTTGGATTCGTGGATTTGACTTGTTGTTTCAAAACTTAATACACCTAAAGATGTTTCTATTTGTTTTTCGTCTTCTTTTATTAATAAACTATCGACTGCGCTCGAAGTTACATTTAAAATTTCTGTTAGTAATAAATGCTTTCTGTCTTTTAATAATCTGTGTGTGCTAGAAAACACTTGTTTTCCAGATTGCGCTTCTAACAAATTGTAAATATCATTCCATTCTGTGAAATTAAAATCCTTCAATAATTGAAATAAATATGCTTTGGTATTCGATTGTTTTTGAAGTATATCAATATTCAATTTTATCACTGCATTTTCTACAGTTAGCACTTTATCTTCTACTTTATGTACAGCATCTTGAATAATACTTTTAGCGTCTTGTAAATTATCTTGTGTGGTTTGAAAATTTGAAAGCAATTGCGAATTCATTGCTTTTAAAATCGGAATTACATCCTGACGCAACTTATTTCTTAGGTATTTGGTAGATGCATTACTGCTATCTTCTCGCCATTTAAAATTATTTTCTTTTGCGAAATTTTCGATCTCTTCTCTTGTAAATTTTAATAAAGGTCTAACGATATTTTCATTTACTTCTGGAATTCCTGTAAGTCCGTCTAAACCTGTTCCTCTGGTAAGGTTTATTAAAAACGTTTCCAGGTTATCATCTGCATGATGTGCTGTTAAAATATAATCAAAATGCAATTGCTCACTTAATTCTTGAAACCAATTGTAGCGTAATTCTCTTGCTGCCATTTGTGTTGAAAGTTTGTTTGTTTTGGCATAACTTTCCGTTTCAAAACTTTCAATAAAAACTTCTACATCTAAATCTTCTGCTAGTTGCATTACAAAATCTTGATCTGCATCGCTTTCTTTTCCGCGTAAATTAAAATTGCAATGTGCGAGTGAAAAATGAAGCTTTGCTTGATGGCATAAATGGGTTAAAATTACAGAGTCAATTCCCCCAGAAATGGTAATTAGGAGTTTGCTTTCGTTAAGGAAAGGTAGGTTTTGGTGTATATGTTTTTGGAATTTATTTAAAAGCTTAATAGGCATAAGTTTAGTTTGCTATTTTTTGATTAAGGAATTAAGCATTTTTCCAATTTGCAGTGATAAGTCATTAATTACATTTAAATCATCTAACTTAAAAAAACTTAAATGGTTTGCAATTTGTAATTGGGTTTGCATTTCTAATAGCGAACCTCTAGCAATATTTGAAGAAATAGAGATAGAACTTCTTTTTATTTGAGAGGTTAGTCCAAACTTTTCATCCTCAGGAAAATTATTAAGCAATTTATAAGTTAGCGTTCCGATATCTACCGCTTTTTGCCAAACAATTAAATCTCTATAACTTTTCATTTAACAAAAATACTCAATTAACTTTTTACTTATCCATTTTGCCTTTTTTACTTTTGTCTTTTGTCTTTTGCTTAAAAACTAATTTTCCAACACCTCACGCATTGCCTTTGCTTTTACCAAACATTCTTCATACTCATTTAGAGGTTTACTCTTTGCGGTAATTGCTCCACCAACGGAATACGAAACATATTTATTGGTTGCATTGTATAAAATACTACGAATTACCACGTTAAAATCGAAATTTCCCTTTGGTGAAAAGTAACCAACTGCTCCAGAATACAATCCACGTTTGGTTTCTTCTAAATCTTCTATTATTTGCATTGCTGAAACTTTTGGAGCTCCTGTCATGCTTCCCATTGGAAAAGTGGTTTCTATAATATCTACAGGATGTGTTGTTTTTTTTACTTTAGAAACGACAGTAGAAATCATTTGATGTACTTGGGCAAACGAATATATTTTACACAACTCCTTTACTTTTACACTTCCTTTTTTAGCCGTTTTAGATAAGTCGTTTCGCACTAAATCTACAATCATTATATTTTCGCTACGCTCTTTATCGTCGTGTTTTAATTCGTATTTTAAAGCCTGATCTTCATTACGATTTACACTACGTTTTGCTGTGCCTTTTATTGGCTGTGAAATCACTGTATTCCCTTTCTTTTTAATGTAGCGTTCTGGTGAAGCCGAAAGCAAGTATTTATCATTTAGTTTTAAAAATGTAGCAAATGGAGCTTTAGAAATAGTATTGAGTTTGTTGTAGGTTTCTAGTGGATATATTGCGGTTTCTTCTGCATAAAATTCTTGACAAAAATTTGCTTCATAAATATCTCCTCTATGTATATGACCTAGCATTTTATCTAGTTTTTTAAAGTACTCATCTTTATGGATTCTTAGTTTGATTTTGATATTATTTCGTAGATTGCTTCGTCTTTTCTCCTTGCAATCACAAATTGCTTTTAAATCATCATCCAACTCATCATCTACCGCCTTTAAATATTTAATTTTTACAGTATTCCCTCGTATTAAGAAGATTTTTTTAGGTTGAAAAAAATATAAATCTGGAAACTGTAATCCATCAAAATTAGCAGACTTTAATTTCTCTACATCGTTTTTAAGATCGTAGGTTAGGTATCCAAAAACCCAATCGTTTGTACTTGTTTGATATTCTTTTAGTTTCGCAAAACCATTGGTATAATCGGTTTGTATACTTGTAAAAGCATCTACAGCTAAAACAGCATCGTAACTTGTATATTTGGAGGAATGTTTATTAGAATCTAACCAAACGACATCATCAAACTGCTGACTCCAAAGCAACAACTGATGTTTAAAGGTATCTATAGATCTTGGTGTATGTGTAGTTGTTGTTCTCAATAAAAAAAAATTACGTGTAAAGTTAATGAGAATAGTTAAAAAATAATATCTTTTCGGAATTAGATTAAATCCTTTTTTTAATGTATCAGATATCCAACGAGTTAGTGAAGATTGCAATTCAAAAAAGTGGTGTAGAACTTTGCGAAATTTCTTCCATAAAAAATGACACACAATTTAT
Organism: Oceanihabitans sp. 2_MG-2023; assembly: GCF_030547245.1. GTDB lineage: Bacteria > Bacteroidota > Bacteroidia > Flavobacteriales > Flavobacteriaceae > Oceanihabitans. The sequence continues at coordinate 180,829 of NZ_JAUOQT010000004.1, read as the reverse complement.
GTGGCATGCAGATCCAAATATTTGGGGAAGCTTTGCTCCTAATCTATTTCCAATAATTGGCGGTTTAAAAAACAATGAATACCATTTTGAAAACATAACCTACCACATGCCTAAACATGGCTTTATTAGAAACAATGAAGCGTTAGAATTAATTAAAGAAACGAAAAACAGCCTAACATTTCAGTTAAAATATAATGTCGATTTATTAAAAATTTATCCTTTTAAATTTATTTATGAAATAACATTCGCATTAGAAAATAATATAATACATGTTCATCATGAAGTTAAAAATATAGATGAAAAAGCTATTTATTTCTGTCTTGGAGGACATCCAGCTTTTAAATGTCCTGTATATCAGGATGAAAAATACACCGATTACTCATTAATATTTGCACACAATGAAACTTCAAAAACTTATGTATTAAATACAGAAAACGGACTACTAACAAACAAAACAAAATCTGTTTTTAAGCCCTCAAACACGATAGCATTAGATTACCATTTATTTAATGAGGATGCGCTAATCTTTAAAGATTTAACATCTAAAAAAGTAAGCTTACACAGTAAAAAAAGAGGCGATATTTTAACCGTAAGCTATGCAGATTTTCCACATTTAGGCATTTGGGCTAAACCAAATGCAGACTATGTTTGTATAGAACCATGGATTGGTTATGCAGATGAAGAAACCACAAATCAAAACATAATTAGCAAACCTAGTATTATTCAGCTAAATACAAATAGTAATTTTAAAGCCTCCTATTCTATAGAAATACATAAACCGCATTTAGTGTAATAAATATATAAGTAGTAGCTTTGCAGCTTATAACAAAAACATGAGTACTATTACTTTTCAAGATCTTAACTTAAACACACCATTATATAACGCTTTAGACGATTTAGGATTTACAACACCTACTCCTATTCAAGCAGAAGCATTTAATGTAGTTGCTAGTGGAAAAGACATGGTTGGTATTGCCCAAACAGGAACAGGTAAAACCTTTGCCTATATGCTACCAATTTTAAAAAACCTGCCTTTTTCTAAACAAGAAAATCCAAGAATTTTAGTTTTAGTCCCGACTAGAGAATTGGTGGTGCAAGTGGTTGATGAAATTGAAAAACTTAGTAAATACATAAATAATCGTGTGCTTGGTGTATATGGTGGCACCAATATAAACACACAAAAAAGAGCTATTGCTGAAGGAATAGACATACTAGTAGCAACACCTGGAAGAATGTACGATTTAGCATTATCCAGAGTTTTACAACTAAAATCGATACAGAAATTAGTGATTGATGAAGTCGATGTGATGCTAGATCTTGGTTTTAGACATCAGCTAATTAATATTTTTGATATTCTACCAGAGAAAAGACAAAACATCATGTTTTCTGCAACAATGACACAAGATGTAAGTGAACTTATTAATGATTTCTTTATTCAACCAGAACGTGTTTCTATTGCAATTTCTGGTACTCCTTTAGATAATATTGCACAAACAAAATATACCGTTCCTAACTTTCACACCAAACTTAATTTATTAAAACATTTGCTTCAAGATACAGTAGCATTTAATAAAGTTTTAATATTTGTGGCATATAAAAAGATGGCAGATCGTTTATTTGAAGCTTTAGACGAAGAGTTTCATGAAGAACTTTGTGTGATTCACTCTAATAAAACACAAAACTACAGACTGCGAAGTATTGAGCAATTTAGAGAAGGTTTTAACAGAATTTTGGTTGCTACAGATGTTATGGCTCGTGGTTTGGATATAGATAATGTAAGTCACGTAATTAATTTTGACACACCAGATTTTGCCGAAAATTACATGCACAGAATTGGTAGAACTGGTCGTGCAGAACGCGAAGGACAATCTATTATTTTTTCTACTGAAAAAGAGCAAGAATCTATAGAAAATATAGAAAACTTGATGCAAATGGAAATTCCTTTAGTTGCAATTCCTGAAGAAGTCGTTATTTCTGATGAATTAATTGAAGAAGAAAGACCTCAAATAAAAGAGCGCAATAATCCACATAAAAGACCTAAAGACGAAGATGCTCCTGGTCCTGCTTTTCATGAAAAATCAGAAAAAAATTCTAAAGAAAACTTAGGAGGTTCTTATAAATTTAAAATTGCTGCTAAATATAAAAAGCCAAAAACGCGAGGCGATAAAAATTATAATAAGCGCAATAAGAGGAAATAATTTTTAGCAAAAATAAAGATGTACATGTATTAGGACACATGCATCTTATCGAAAATTACTCTATTTCAGAATAAAAAAAATATTTTTTCGTTAGTTTTATTGAAGTACTCTAAAAAACGGACGATGTCTACTGCTATTTTCAACTTACTACCCAATCTTAAACCATTTCATCATGACACGCATTATGACGATTTATTTTTAAATCAGTCATGGGTTCTTGTAAATGGCATCGATAAAAAGAAAGCGGTTTATATTTTTAAAGATGAAAATACGTTGCATATTTCACAAAACGAAACCACTACAGAAACTTCTTGGTGTATTGAGGTGAAAAACACTTTTTCTATTGTAACCGAAGATGGAAAAACTACAGTAAAAGCATATTTTAAAGATGATGATATTTTAGTGTTAAACAGAATACAAACCGACGATTGTGCTGTTTTTATTAATGAAGGAAGTTATTCTGAAAAACTAAACACTTTTGAAGATGTACAACAATTTCTTCATAATAAATACAAAGAAAAAGCGACTAGTTTAATAGCAGAACATGAGTTTTATTATATAGAAAGATCGGAAGAATTTGGACCTTTTACCGTAGAACAACTTGCCGAAAAAGTAAATAATAAAAGCATAAGCATCTATTGTTTTGTTAGAGATGTAAATGAATATAATTACAATAAACGCTTACGCATTAGAGATTTAATTAAAGAGTTATAATTTTTTAGCATTTAGGGATTCTATTCTTTTTTTATGATAATCGCTTCCACTAATTTCAAAAGCTTTTGTGGCTAGTTCTATTGCTTTATTATAATCTTTTTGTGTTTCGTAATATTCAGAAAAAGAATCATAAGCATTAGCACTATTAGGAAAATATTTAACAGCAAACTCAAAGTACATTTTTGCTTTTTCAATTTGATTCATTTCCATATTCATATAACCAGACATGTTTAAAAGATCTTCTGGATAAGGAGCTTCAAAATACCCGAAATTATTTTTAAGCTTATTTTCTCTATGTTTTATAATACTATACAGTTCTTCCTTTGGTGTATCAAATGAATTTATTCTATCTGTGTCTTCCATCTGAAACCATTCAAAAACAGAAATCAAACCATCTTTTATTGATGGAAGCGGAATAGTACCATGCAAATCATTAGGATAAAACTGCCATTTATGAAACAGTTTACTTTGCTTTGCTTCTTTAATGCTATTAGATAGTAATATATTAGAACGTGCAAAAGCAGTATAATCGGTAGTATCTTGCATGACATTATCAATTGTAATTTCAGAATTTTGCATGTGTAGTTGACCACCTAATGACATATATAAGGCTTTGCCTTCAAAACTATTTGTTGCAAGAGCTTCTTCAGTTTGTTTTACTATTTTTTGATTATCCCAATCTAAACTTGGATCGATTGCTAAATAATTTGCAAATAATTCTGGTTTATTAATTAAAGAATATACTGTAAATAAGCCGCCATAGGAATGGCCAATTAAAGTTCTATAATTGCTAACTGGGTACTTATTTTCTATAAAAGGAATAAGCTCTTCACTTATAAATTTCAAGAAATTATCTGCCTCACCATTTTCTTCATTATAAGGCATACCACGTCTAAAACTAATTTTTGAAATGGTTAAATCTCTTGTTCTATTCTCTGCATTAGAAATACCAATCAATACCATTTCTGGCATAAAACCACCACTGTAATATTCTAGCACATTACGAACTGTTGGTAAAAATACGTCACCATCAATAATATATGCTACAGGATATTTTCTAGTTGTATCAGAAATATAACTTTCTGGTATTTGCACATAAATAGACCTAGTTTCATTTAATATTTTAGAATGTATACTATCTAGTGTACTTCCTTGAAATATAAATCTGCTTTCTTGAGCATTTGCTGCAAGATGACTCATAACAAAGAAAATTATTAATAAAATTGTTCGCATTTTGATTGATGTTTAAAATTAGTTCGTTAAAAAAATTAGTCTTTATGTAATGCTCTTAAAACAAGAATACCAATTCTTGTAATAATAAAAGTAAATAAGCCAAAAGTGGCAGTTAACAAAGAGATTTTAAGTCCTCCTGCAAAAACGGAAGGGTCTGGATTTCCCATAGCTTCAACAGAATCAAAAGCAGTTATTAATCCTAAAACAGAGGCAAAAAAACCAATTACCAAACCTAACAAGCTACTATCTGCAGCAAGTTTTAACATTTTTTTAGATGTTGTAATATCCTTATTAAGATTAATAAACCCTTTAATAATAAAGAATAATGATACTAGTAAGCATATTAAAATAAGTGACATCATAAAGGATCCTCCTTCTTGAAAGCGATCGACAAATTGAAGAGATAAAAATTTCATACGTAATTTGTTTTATAAGTTAGATATATAACAAACTTAAATTAGTTTGTTAATTTAAAAATTAAAATGCGACAAATAACCAATTTAGCTCCTTAAATAACCAAAACTAAAAAATGGCTATTTAGTCTTTACTCTTTTTTTAAGCATTTTTTTGGTGTTTCACCAGATTGCTCAAACAACAATAATTTTTCTTTTACATTAAATTTTAAAACAGCACCTAAATCTAGTTTAAATTGGTCTTTACTAGTAGCATCTAATGTTTTTAAATCTCTTCCTTCTGGACCTCCTTGTAAAGCGGTACCATTAGACTTAAAAACTAAATTAAATGGTAGACCTTCGCAAGTATAAACCCCTTCATATAGTTGTAATTCCTTTTCTGTTAAACTAATAGAATTAAAACTTGGGATAAATAATTCTTCTCCTTGCAATGCTGCCATAGCGTTAAACATTATTGGCATTAAACCAAAATCTAAAGCATTCGCAGTAAATGCTATTGCTGTTTTTGAAGCTGGAATATACATAACCATAGACTTAAAAAAATCGATACTTCCATTATGTGCATAAATGGTTTGCCCTCCTTTTTCTGCACTCATAATTCCGCTTCCATATTCTCCTTTAATAGTTGTCATGGCTTTAAAACTCTTAGAAGACATTAGTTTATTATTAAACAAAGCGTCCATAAAAACCACTAAATCTGTAGTGTTAGAAACAATTGCCCCTGCTCCGCCAGGATTGCTTAAATGCGCTTGTTTGGCCTGGTATAAAGAACCATCTTCTTCGTAAGAATAAGATAGACACTCATTATTTGTAATATCTATCACATCTCCATAATAGGTGTTTTTTAATTGCAGCTTGCTAACAATACGATTTTCTAAAATACTTTTATAAGTTGTTTTATCTATCTTTTCTAAAAGATAACCTAACAAAATATAGTTGGTATTACTATATTCGTTTTTTTCATTTGGTTGAAAATCTACAGCATGCGATTGAATTAGATCTAACATTCCTTTTTGTGTTATAGGTTTGTGTTCATCAAAATTATCGTCTCTAGGAATATTAAATAAGCCACTACTATGATCTAATAAATTTGCAATAGTAATTTTATTAGCATTAGGTATTTTTGGAAAATAATTAGATAATTTTTCATCTAATTCTATCTTACCTTCATCTACTAACTGAAAAATCATAACTGCAGTAAAGGTCTTCGTTACAGAACCAATTCTAAATTTAGATTGGCTTGTTATAGCGGGTTTTTCATTTTCATTTATATACGAATTACCAACCTGTTTATTATAGATAATTTCTCCTTCTTTTAAAATAGATAAACTTCCCATAAATTTATTATTCTTATTTAAAGTATCTAAAAAGGAATCTAACGGTTCCAGGTTTTGAGCTTTAGAAACATTAGAAACTATAAAAACCAGTAATACTAATAGTGTTCTTATCATTTATATTGGTGTTAATTTAAACATGCTACAAACGTAAAAAAGAAAGAACAAGATTGTTTTTTTTTGCGATGAACGACTTGTTTTGCTATTAAAACAACCATAATGTTAAAACAAGCGTTAAAACTGTTATTCGTCTACAAAAAATATAAACGCGCAAAAATTATAGTATTATTGTAAATTAATTACCAGTTATGTTCTCTAGAAAAGACATTTTAAATAAAATAGGACAAATTACACTTCACATTATTTTCTGGTGTGCTGTACTTTTATTTTTTACCTATTTTTTTGGTGTTGGCAGCAAAAATTACAAAGACACTTTAACCTTTGCCTTGTTTTTAATGCCTATTACCATTGCTACTACCTATATTTCTATTTATAAATTAATTCCAGAATATTTAATAAGTAAACAATATTTTAGATTTTGCTTATACAGTTTATATACCATAATAATTTCGGGATATTTAATCATGGTTTCCGTTTTTTTTAGCCTAATTTATTTATCAAATTTTAGCTATGCCGATATGAATCCTTTAACACGGAATATTATCTTAATTACAACAGCTGTATATATTGTAGTGGTTTTGGTTAGTGCTTTTAAGCTTTTAAAACTTCATTTAAAACATGCCGAAAAAACCAAGATATTAGAAACAAGAATTCTAGATGGTCAGTTACAGTTAAAAGAACAAGAATTACATTATTTAAAGATGCAAATTCATCCACATTTCTTGTTTAATACTTTAAATACAATGTATGGTTTTGCTTTAAAAAAAGCAGATGAAACACCAGAAATGATATTAAAGTTATCCAATTTACTTGACTATTTATTGTATCAAGTAGATAAGCCATTTGTATTATTAGTAGACGAAATAAATCACATAAAAGACTATATAGATTTAGAAAAAATGCGATTTAATAACACCTTGGATATTTCGTTTACTAGTGAAGACATAAATGAAACAACACAAGTAGCACCAATGCTTTTACTTCCTTTTATAGAAAATAGTTTTAAACACGGAAGCATAAAAAACGGCGTTTTAAAAATTAAAATTGACGTATCTTCTACCAAAGAAAACATTCTCTTTTCTATTGTAAACACAAGCTCTTTCTCTGAAACATCCAATGAAGGCATAGGTTTGCAAAACATAAAAAAAAGGTTAGATTTACTCTATAAAAATAAATACGACTTAAAGATAGACGCTTCAGAAAATCTTTTTAAAGTAGATTTAAAATTAAATAATAATTAATTGCAAAACACAAAAAACATACACTGTTTAATAATAGATGACGAAGCAATTGCTAGAGAAATTATTGCTACACATCTTTCAAAAATAGACAATATTAATGTTGTAGCTAGTTGCAGTAATGCCATGGAAGCTTTTAATATAATTAGCAACCATACTATTGATTTGGTTTTTCTAGATATTAATATGCCCGAAATTTCAGGCATCTCCTTTGCTAAATCGATAAATAAAGACATTAAAATTATCTTTACCACTGCATATAGAGATTATGCTGTGGAAGGTTTTGAACTGCAAGCTGTAGATTACCTTTTAAAACCGATTTCTTTTGCTCGTTTATTAAAATCGGTAAACACCTATTTTGAAGTATATAGTAATATGAAAACGATTACAACTGAAAAAACTAAAACTGCAGATTTCATGTTTATTCGTTCGGAAAGACGTATGCTTAAAATAGATTTTGAAGCTATATTATATGTAGAAAGTTATAGCGATTATATAAAGATTCATTTGCAAAAGGAAACGATTGTAACTAGAGAAACAATAAGTGCTATTGAAGCAAAGCTACCTTCTAATAAATTTATTAGAATACATAGATCCTTTATTATTTCTATACGTTATATAAGTTCTTTTACCAACGAGTATATTACCATAAACAAAAAAGCATTACCTATAAGTAGGAGCTATAAAAAAGAGGTTTTAAGCGTATTAGATAAATATTAAAAACCCCCTTTCATAAAAAATGAAAAGGGTTTTCTAGTAGCGTGCTTTAAAAAATCCAAGCCCTTTCTAACAAAACTTAATTAACCATAAACACTATTTGTTTAATCTTGAATTTCAATTTCACACGCTACTATATCTTTAACTCATTTAAATATCATTTTTACTGCGCTTACTCCAATATTTAAAACTTCTTAAATTTCGCATATAGACAAATAATCTTGATATTTTAAAAGTAGAAATAAGAAGTAATCGATTAAAAGTAATTATATAAGTTATAATCACTATTCTTGTAAGAAAACACATAAAACAAAAGCGAAACATCTAGTTAGAAATATAACCAAATGTTTCGCTTTTTTATTGAGGCACTTCGACAATAATCGTAGTGTAATATTTTGATTCTCCTTTTAGGATTAGATATGAAGTGCTCTATCATTTGCAGCAAGTGCTGCTTCTTTAATAGCTTCAGTAAATGTTGGGTGTGCATGCGACATACGTGAAACATCTTCTGCAGATGCTCTGTATTCCATTGCTACAACTGCTTCAGCAATCATATCTGCAGCACGAGCACCAACCATGTGCACTCCTAAAATTTCGTCTGTAGTTTTATCTGCAAGAATTTTTACAAATCCGTCTAAATCCATACTAGCTCTACTTCTACCCAAAGCGCGCATTGGAAACTGACCTACTTTGTATGCTACTCCAGCTTCTTTTAATTGCTCTTCGGTTTTACCAACAGCTGCAACTTCTGGCCAAGTATAAACTACTCCAGGAATTAAATTATAATCAATATGTGGTTTTTGTCCTGCTAAAGTTTCGGCAACAAATACACCTTCTTCTTCTGCTTTATGAGCAAGCATTGCTCCTTTTATAACATCCCCTATTGCATAAATATTAGATGCACTTGTTTGTAAATGTTCGTTTACATCTACCAAGCCTCTATCTGTTAATTTCACTCCAGCAGCTTCCGCATTTAAACCGTCTGTATATGCATGACGACCAACCGATACTAAACAATAATCTCCAGTAAAAGTTACTTCTTCTCCTTTTTTGTTATCTGCTTTTACAATAACTTCATCTCCATTTCTTTCTACAGATTTTACTTTATGCGAAGCGTTAATTTTGAATTTTTGCTTCTTTAAAACTTTGTTTAATTCTTTTGAAACTCCAGAATCCATTGTTGGTACAATTCTGTCCATATACTCAACAACAGTTACTTCTGCTCCTAATCTTTTATAAACTTGACCTAGCTCTAAGCCAATAACTCCTCCTCCAATTACAATTAAATGTTTCGGTATTTCTTTAAGTTTTAAAGCTTCGGTAGAAGTAATAACTCGTTCTTTATCTAATGCAATAAATGGTAATGTAGATGGTTTAGATCCTGTAGCAATAATGGTGTTTTTTGCTTCAATCTCTGTAGTTTCATCACCAGTAATAGTAATATGGGTTGCATCTTTAAAACTTCCTACACCAACATAAACATCGATTTTATTTTTCTTCATTAAAAAATCAATTCCTCCAGTCGTTTGGTCTACAACAGATTGTTTTCTTGCAATCATTTGTTTTAAGTTGACTTTAATTTCTCCAGGAATATCAATACCATGCGCTTCAAAATGTTTGATTGCATCTTCGTAATGGTGTGAAGAATCTAAAAGTGCTTTACTTGGTATACAACCTACATTTAAACAAGTTCCGCCAAGTGTAGCATATTTTTCAATAATTGCAGTTTTCATTCCTAATTGTGCGCAACGTATTGCTGCTACATATCCTCCAGGTCCTGAACCTATTACTGCTACATCATATTTACTCATAATAATTTCTTGTTTTTATTTAACAGATCTCCACTTTCGTGGAAACGAAAACAAAAGTACAACTTTGATTTATGTTTTACGAATTACGATTAACGAAATTTAATAGAATTTGATTTTATATAAGAGGAATAGAAACTAAAAAAGCCTATCCCTTAGTTTTAAAAAAAACTTTAGAATAGGCCTATTACCTAAAACTGATTAATAGCAATACAAATTTGAAGGTTTTAACCATAACCTACAATACTCAAATTGAGTAAATTTAAAATATTTTAGATTAAATTTTTATTTGTTTTTAACATTCCTATTAATTCTCCTGTAGAGGATATATTTAATTTTTTAAGAATATTTCTTCGGTGTGTATCAACAGTATGTGAGCTTATACTTAATTTTTCAGAAATTTCTTTACTGGTATTATTTAAAACCAATAATCGAACAACATCTCGTTCTCTTTTACTAATTCCGCCTTCTAATAGTTTTTGAGAGTGGTTATTAAAGTAAATGGTTTCGTATTCATTTTTTGCATTTAACAACTTAGCAGATGCTGTAATTTGCATTTTAATATTAGCATCTAAAACCGTGTAATGTGCTAATCCTATAATAGGTTTCATATCTGAATCGAATGCTAAAGGGGTTGTATTTTGAATAATATTTACATACACATCGTTTGCATTTTTTAATCTATAATTCCATGTATAGTTTGCACTTTGTCTTTTTTCTGCTGGTATTTCGGTTATCGTAAATTCCATTAAACTATTTAAAGCACTTAACCATATATCAATATCATCCGGATGAATTCTACTCCAAAAATATCGCATCCCTTTGACTTTTAATTCGTTTGCATCTAAACCCAAACAGGAATTAAAATTTTTACTTATATATTCAAAAGTAAGATCTTGTGTATTTGTTATGCAAAAAAAGGTAGAACTGTACGGCAAATAAAAGTCTAACTCTATAATTTTTTTGATGTGCGTTTCTAATGTTGGCGTATCATAAGACTCGAAAATAGATTTATACAGTTGTTTAATTTGGGAATATTTCATAAAGATAATTAACTAGGGATTTAATTATAACGTGCAATTTAATTAAAATATTTTATGTAGGAAAACCTAACATTTCTCCCATTCCTACTGTAAACAACCAACAACCATAGATAGCATGTTCTATAGATACTAAAAATGTAGATTTGGTTTTATGAAATGTAAAAGCAAATAATAAACCACCTACAAAAGTGAGTAGAATTACTAAACTGTTTTTAAAAAACAAATGTGCTAACGAAAACACAATAGCATTTACAAGCATTAAAATTTGATGATTAACAAACAAATTTTTGTAGCGCTGAAAATAAAAAGTCCGATAAATCAATTCTTGCGGATAAACCGAGAAAACACTGTAAACAAATAAAATAGCCAACCATAAAAAAGGCTTGTTTAATACCACATTAAAAAGACTATCCTTACTGGTGTACCAAACAAATATTGTGGTTAACACCCCAATGATAATTGTTTTAAAAAAAGTTACTTTCCAAAAGTGTTTCCAATTTAAATTTGGATTTATTTTAAATGTATTCCCTTCTACTTTTAGTAAAATATAAATTACATAAACAAAGCCTATCACTCCTAAAATCAACTTTATAACAAAAGAGTAATTAAAAACAAAACTTACAGGAAGTAATATAAAAAGAATAAAAAACTCGGTATATCTATGTATGTTTGATTCCATATTTATAGCAACTAATTATTTTTATTTTCAATAGTATTTAAAACAAAATTTAGTTCTGGATCGTTGTTTTCTTTTCGATCTTTAATTGTTGGCAATATTATATAATCTGGTTTTACACCATAACCTTCCGGTTTTTGTTTGTGAGGTGTTTCTAATTGCATTACACCTATTCTTATTTTTAACTTAGATTCTGGTAATTCATAGATTTTAAAAATTCCAGCAACAGTAGAATTGTATGCTCCTCCTGTTTCTTCACCTACAAAAACAGCTCTTTTATTGGCTTGTAATTGGTTAGACAAAACAGAAGATGCAGAAAAAGAATGCCCGTTAATTAACACATAAACAGCTCCTTTAAAACTTTTTTCTTTAGGCGTTACTTCTTTAGTTTGTTTAAACTTATAATATAATTTCCCCGCTTCTTTTTTTGTTTTAATCCAATTGTGAGTGATTATAAAAGGAGAAAAAGTACCAAGCAAAATTTTAATTCCTGTAGATTCTGTATTCGACATAAATGCCTTTAAAAAAGGAATTCTACTATTCACTTCTGCTGGCTCTAAAAAACGATATGGTTCTTCTGCTAAATACGAATAGAGTTGAGCAATTTCGGCTAAACTTCCTCCTCCATTGTCTCTTAGATCTATTATAAGATTTTCTGTTTTAGAGGAATCTATCTTTTTAAAAATTTCTTCGTAAAATGTTTTATATCTTCCGCCCATAAAACCTCTTATTTTCATATAAGCAACAGTACTATCTTTTCCTATAAACTCTAAATTTCGAGTATATTCTTTTCTAGATTTCACATAACCATACACTAAATTATGCTTTCTAATTAATTTTTCCTTTTTCTTTTTTGCTTTACGTTCTTCTTTTGAAAGTTTAACAATGATATCTTTTTGTAAACTATCTTTTATTATAGTATCTGCTTGTTTTTCATCTTTTTCAATGCGTTTAAAATTGCGGTTAAAAACAGAATCCTTCTTTTGGAAAGTAATTTGTAAACTATCGATAAAAAATTTATCACTATAGTAATAGTTTGCAAATCTTTTCCCTAAAACTCTATCATACAAGGTTGTATTAAAGCCATCAGAAGCCATTCTAGATTTATACGTATTTATTAATTCGTTAATATCTTGACCGTCTACTTTAATAACTTCACTTCCTATTAAAAAAGAATCTTGAGAACGAATATTAGTTACTATTAACTCCTTTTCAATATAATCAAAATCTAAATCGTTTATCGTAAAATCCTTTTTAATCAATGCTTTATATGCCTTTCTCTTGAACTGTTTTTTTGGTGTATATACATTAATATGCCCTTGTCTTATACTAGCAATAACTGGAGATATTTTAGCGTAAAAAGCATAACTTGTAAGTGGTTTATCTATACTCTTTTTTAAACTATCAAATTTAAAATCTAAACGTTCTTTAGCTATATATAAATTAATATTTGGATGATGTTTTTTTAATTGCGTATATGCTTTATCTACATCTTTTTGCAAAGCTGCAACTGTATGTAAAGATGTTATATGTTCATTATGTTTTTTAACACTAGAACAGGAAGCACAAAATAAAATTAAGAATAAAAGTAGTAGTTGTTTTTTCATAAAAATCATAATTAACTAAATAGCAGCAAGATAAATATTAAAGCATTCTATTTTACTTTAAATATAATATTAATCTATTTCTGCTATCTAGAATTTCAGAAAGATTTATGAAAATTAAATAGTAATTGCCGTAGTATGTTTTACTTCATTAATCATAAACATACTATGCGTACTACCAATATGGTGTATTTTTGTTAGTCTATTTACCATAAACTCTCTAAAAGCCGCCATATCTTTTACTAGCACTTTTAAAAGGTAATCATAGTCTCCACTTATATGATAACACTCTAAAACCTCTTGTAAATTAGCCACCTCGTTTTCAAACTTAATCACATAATCTTGGGAATGCTGAATAAGCTTTACATGACAAAAAGCTACAAAAGATTTAGCTACTTTTTCTTTATTAACCAAAGCTACATACTTATTTATAACGCCCTGATTTTCTAGTTTTTTAATTCTTTCATAAACCGCAGTAACAGAAAGGTTTAATTTATTAGATAATGCTTTATTGGTTTGCTTACTATCCGCTTGTAAAAGTTGAAGTAGTTTTTGGTCTATTACATCAAAAGTCATATCGAAAAATTTTCAGTAAAAATAGAAATAACCTAAAATTATACCATTATTGAACTGCTAATTTAAATAAATACAGAAAAAATATCTAAATATTACAACATATATTGATTATTAATCTAATACTTCTGAAATTTACATCAAAATAAACTAATTCCATATACAACTATGTCTTTTAAACCAGCAAACAACATTCAAGATTTACAATATTTTGGAGAATTTGGAGGTGTGAATCCTTCCATTTCCGATTCGTCTACATACACCTTTCTTTCTGCTAAAACCATGTTTGATACTTTTGAAGGTAATGCAGATGGATGCTACTTATATTCACGCCATTCTACACCTTCTAATTTATATTTAGGTGAAGCGCTTGCGGCAATGGAAGGCACAGAAACTGCGAATGTAACTGCTTCTGGAATGGGAGCTATTACTCCAGTAATTATGCAACTTTGTGGTACTGGAGATCATATTGTTTCTAGTAGAACCATTTATGGAGGAACCTACGCGTTCTTAAAAAATTTCACACCTCGCTTTAATATTACAACTTCTTTTGTAGATATTACAAAAATGGATGTAGTTGAAGCTGCTATTACTCCAAACACAAAAGTTATATACTGCGAGTCTGTTAGCAACCCCTTATTAGAAGTTGCAGATATTAAAGGCTTAGCAAAACTAGCAAAAAAATACAATCTTAAATTGATTGTTGATAATACGTTTTCCCCATTATCTATTTCTCCTGCGCAATTAGGTGCAGATGTAGTGATACATAGTTTAACCAAATTTATTAATGGTTCTAGTGACACGGTTGGTGGTGTAATTTGTGGTACTCAAGAGTTTATTAATGATTTACGAAATGTAAACGATGGTGCTTGTATGCTTTTAGGAAGCACAATGGATAGTTTACGAGCTGCTTCGGTATTAAAAAATTTAAGAACACTTCATATTAGAATGCAACAACATAGTTTGAATGCAACTTACTTAGCCGAAAAATTTGAAAACTTAGGGCTTAAAACAGTATATCCAGGTTTAACTTCGCATCCTTCGCATCACATCTTTAAAAGTATGATGAACAATAAATATGGTTTTGGTGGCATGTTAACTATTGATGTTGGTGCTTTAGATAAAGCCAATGCCTTAATGGAAATGATGCAAGAAAAAAACTTGGGTTATTTAGCAGTAAGTTTAGGCTTTTATAAAACATTATTCTCTGCTCCAGGAAGCTCTACATCTTCTGAAATCCCAGAAGAAGAACAAGCAGCAATGGGATTGAGTGATGGACTTATTCGATTTTCAATAGGATTAGATGCAGATATTGAACGTACTTTCAATACGATGAAATCTTGTATGGAAGCACTAGGTATTCTAAAACAGGAAATCGCATAATTACATTTGTTTTAATAAAGGAAAAGGTCTGAAAAAAAATTCAGACCTTTTTGGCATTTGCATACTTTTAATGAAAATCGTAACATTACATTTCTAAAACCAACTACATTCATGCAAGAAAACGATAATCTTTCCGAAATTAACATTCAAGATCAAAAAATAATAGATAATAAAGAACTTAATATTTGGGAGGCTCTTATTCCTGTAGTTATTTTAATGGGACTATTGGCATACAACATATTTTTTGCTGATGGTGCAATGTTTGGAGATTATTCTAATCAAATCATTTTATTAATTGGTGGTTTTGTTGCTTTTATGGATGGTTTATTTAATAAAGTTACTCCATTAACAATGTTTAAAGAAGTTTTAGAAAACCTTAAAAGTGTTTTTGTTCCCATCATGATACTTTTTCTTGTTGGTGCATTAGCAGGAACTTGGCTAGTTAGTGGCGTGATTCCTGCAATGGTTTATTATGGTTTACAAGTATTAAGTCCTGCTATATTTTTACCAGCCTCGGTAATTATTTGTGCAATCATTTCTATTGCTACTGGTAGTTCATGGACCACCTCTGCAACCGTTGGTATTGCACTAATTGGTATTGGTTCTGCTCTTGGTATAAACCCAGGAATGATTGCTGGAGCCGTAATTTCTGGGGCGTATTTTGGAGATAAAATGTCACCGCTTAGTGATACAACAAACCTTGCTCCTGCAATGGCTGGAACCGATTTGTTTACTCATATTAGATACATGACCTTTACAACTATACCAACCGTAATCATTACACTAATAGCGTTTGCTATTATGAGTGCTACAATTGATACTAGTGGTAGTGCAGATATAAGTGGTTTATTAACTAGCATAAAAAGTACTTTTAATATTACTCCATTATTATTTATTGTTCCTGTTGGAGTAATTGCACTTATATTATTAAAAACAAAACCTTTAATAGCTTTAACTTCCGGTGTTTTACTTGCCGCTGTTTTTGCTTTTATTTTTCAATCGGATGTCCTAAAAGCTTTATCAGATTCCAGTTTTACAGCAATAATTAATTCTGTTTTTACAGACACACAAATTTCTACAGACAATGAAAAACTAAACGATTTGTTTTCTGCTGGTGGCATGAAAGGTATGCTATGGACCATCTATTTAATTTGTTGTGCCATGGTATTTGGTGGTATTATGGATGCCATTGGTGCCTTATCTAGAATTACGAAAGAACTTTTAAAATTAGCGACAACTGTATTTGGTTTATTTGCAAGTACCGTAATTAGTTGTTTAGGTTTAAATGCAATTGCATCCGACCAATATTTAGCATTAGTAATTCCTGGGAAAATGTTTAAAAAAGCATATGAAGATAAAGGTCTTGCTCCAGAAAATTTAAGTCGAACATTAGAAGATTCTGGTACAGTAACCTCTGTTCTTATCCCTTGGAATACTTGTGGTGCATACCAATCTGGTGTTTTAGGTGTTGGCGTTGGTGAATATTTTGTTTACGCTATATTTAATTGGCTCAGTCCTTTTACAACCTTATTTTTTGCTGCACTTAATATTAAAATAAGACAACTCAAATCGAAATAACAATAAATAATTCCTTTTTCTATTTACTATAACAAAAATTTATAGCCTAATAAGATTTTAAAATTTTATTAGGCTTGTTTTTTTGTTGTTCCAATGTATCTTTGCACACTGAAAAAACAATATAATAATTATAAAATTTTTAAAGTAATGGCTATAGTAGGAAAACAATTTCCAGATTTAAATGTAGATGCAATGAACGAAATGGGGGACACCTTTAAATTAAACGTTCTTGAAGAAGCAAAAAACAACAAGAAAAAAGTATTATTATTCTGGTATCCAAAAGATTTTACTTTTGTTTGTCCAACAGAACTTCATGCTTTTGAAGCTGCTAAAGCAGAATTTGAAAAAAGAAACACTATCGTAATTGGTGCATCATGTGATACTCCTGAAGTACACTTTGCATGGTTAAACACACCTAAAGATAATGGCGGAATCGAAGGTGTTACTTACCCTATTCTTGCAGATTCTAATCGTAATCTTGCTTCTACTCTAGGAATTTTAGATATCACAAACGAAAAATATAACGAAGAAACAGGTGTTGTAACTGTTGAAGGAGACAACGTAACCTATAGAGCTACTTACGTTATTGACGAAGATGGTGTAGTACAACACGAAGGTGTAAACAATATGCCAATTGGTAGAAACGTAAACGAGTTTTTACGTATTATCGATGCATTAACGCACGTACAAGAAAAAGGAGAAGTTTGTCCTGCAAACTGGGAAGAAGGTAAAGATGCTATGAGCGCTAACCGTATTGGTACTGCAGCATATTTAGCAAATCACGTAAACTAATACATCATGGTGCAAGAATTAAGTCAAGATAATCTAAACGAAATTATTGCTGCTAACGAAACCGTTGTTGTGCAATATTCAGCAACTTGGTGTGGTAACTGTCGTATTATGAAACCAAAAGTTAAGAAATTAGCTGGCGAGTTAGAAAATATTACGTTTGTTATCGCTGACGCGGAAAAATTTCCGGAATCTAGAAAATTAGCTACAGTAGATAATTTACCAACATTTGCAACTTTTAAAAAAGGTGATTTTGTGAATCAAGTTCAGACTAACAAATTCGACGTTTTAAAAGAATTAGTAAACGAAGTAGTATAACAACTTAATTAGGTTCCGTTTTCACGGAAACAAAAATAAATTATCAATGAAATTACCAGTAATAAAACACTTAGCGCAATTTATAGAAGACAATGACGAAGACTATATTGTAGAAACCATTGAAACGCTAGAAGCATTAACCGAAGTTTCCTCTTTAAAGGATGAAGAACTAGATGTTATTGGAGAATTAATCTCTAATATGTATGGCGCAATAGAAGTAAACAAAATGATTAAAGAAGGAACTCCTAAAAAAGAGGCCGTTAATTCTTTTATGAAACGTGTTTTAGGATCCATTGATAAATAAGCATAAGAAAAAGAAAATTAGTTCAAAAAAACCACTTTATGAAAATTAGGTGGTTTTTTTATGTCTAAAAATTAATTGGTTAACCAATTTTTATATACCTTACATTCTATTAAAAAATAAAAAACCATAAATCATGATCAAAAAACGCTTGTCATTTCTTTCAACTTGCTTTGTACTTAGTTTATTTATTGTATTAAATAGCTGTAAAAGCGAAACTAAAAACTCGAAACAAAAAGAAGAAATTGTAACCTCTAAAACCGTTTACGCTAATGACGTTATTCCATTTTTTGACCAATGGAAATTAATCTTAGGAGATGGTTCAAATGCTGGTATTGTAAATAATTTTGAGAATAAAGATTTCTTTTACACTACCAATGATGGCACCAATGATTGGGTTGTTTTTAAAGCCCCAAATGGAGGAGACACACACGGAACTTCAAACAATACAAGAACCGAGTTAGCGCAAACCAAAAAATGGTATCCAAAAACGGCGAACGATAAATTAACAGCTACACTTAAAGTAATGAATGTATCTGCAACTGGTGATGCGCGAGTAGCAGCATCTCATGCTGTTGTTGTAGGTCAGATTCATAGTGCTGATGCATTTGAAAATGAGCCGCTTAAAATATTTTACAAAAAATTCCCTGGGCACAGTAAAGGTTCTGTTTTCTGGCATTATGAAATTAATACAGCTGGAGACGATAACGCAAAACGTTGGGACTATTCTTCCGCCGTATGGGGTAACGACTTTTCTGTGGTTGGTAGTGATGCAAACACCTATCCTGAAGAAGCTAAAGATGGTATAAAGTTAGGCGAAGAGTTTAGCTATTCTGTGGAAGTAAAAGACGGAATTATGAACTTAATTTTTACTAGTCCAGGACATGAGACAAAAACGTTTACTAAAAACTTAGTAGTGTCGGAATACGCTAAAAAAGCAAACATACCAGAACAAACACAAAAATTATTTTTCCCTATTGGTCAAGATGGTGTAGAGCGTCCGGAAGCCTATACAGGAGAAGGTTGTTTTTTTAAACTTGGTTGCTATAACCAAACCAATGGGAAATCTCCAGACGTGAACAAAAACTGGTGCTCAGGCGCAGAAACACATGGTGGTGATATTCAAAAACAATATGCAGATGGAAACTATGCAGAAGTTTGGTTTAAAAAGGGAAGTATTTCTGTAAGTGAAGCTGCTGTTTCTAACGAAGGTTATTTCACAAAAAATGATTAACTAAAATTATACCTAATATTAAAAACCACTTTGTTCTTTCAAAGTGGTTTTTAAGTATAATAGCAGCTTGTGTTTAATAAAACAACTACATTAACAAAGAAATAATCTCACTAAATCCTTTCGCTTTAGCATATTCTAAAGCTGTTTTACCTTCGTTATCTTTAATGGTTACATCTGCTTTCTGTTCTAAAAGCAACTTCACAAGAGCTACTTTATTATATTGAGTAGCAAAGGTCAAAGCAGTCGTTCCATGGTTATTTACAGCATTTATATCTGCTCCGTTTTCTATTAAATACTTCGCAAAAGGAGCATTCCCTTTAAAACTTACACCAATTAATGCGGTATTTCCGGAGGCATCTTTATCATTTATAGGTGCATTATTCTCAACTAAGATTTTAGTAGCAGCTTCGTTATCAAAATAGGTGGCCAAAATTAATGGTGTAAATCCACGTTGATCTTTAGCTTCAGCCAACCTAGAATTTTCAGACAACAATGCATTTAAAGTGCTATTATCGTTATTTTTTATGCTTTCAAAAATCTGATCTATATTTTTCATGCTATACTTTTTCAATAAAAAAGGAATGAATTTTTAAATCCATCCCTTTAAAATCTATATGTTTTATTATTATTTTAAATCAAAACGGTTTGCATTCATTACTTTAGTCCAAGCTGCAACAAAGTCAGTTACAAACTTCTCTTTACTATCGTCTTGTGCGTATACTTCTGCATAAGCACGTAAAATAGAGTTCGATCCAAACACTAAATCTACCCGAGTTGCTGTGAATTTAACAGCTCCTGTTTTGCGATTTATAATTTCATAAATACCGTTATCAAGATGCTTCCATTCGTAAATCATATCGGTAAGATTTACAAAGAAATCATTAGTTAAAGCGCCTTCATTTTCGGTAAACACACCATGTTTTGTTCCTCCATAATTGGTTCCCAATACACGCATTCCTCCCACTAAAACTGTCATTTCGGCTGCTGTTAAACCCATTAATTGTGTACGATCTAAAAGCATTTCTTCTGGACTAACCACATATTCTTTCTTCTGCCAGTTTCTATAACCATCTGCTAAAGGCTCTAAAGGCTCAAAAGATTCTACATCTGTCATTTCTTGTGTAGCATCTCCTCTACCTGGAGCAAAAGGTACACTAACATGCATTCCTGCATTTTTAATTGCTTTTTCTACTCCAACATTACCAGCTAACACAATAGTATCCGCAAGGCTAATACCAAAGTCTATAGCGATAGGTTGCAAAACAGCGAGTACTTTTTGTAATTTTTCTGGTTCGTTACCTTGCCATTTATTTTGTGGTTCTAATTGAATACGCGCGCCATTTGTACCACCTCTAAAATCAGATCCTCTGTAGGTTCTAGCACTATCCCAAGCAGTGGTAACCAATTCTGAAATACTTAAATCTGTACTTGCTATTGTATTTTTAACAGCTTCTGCATCATAATCGTAATTTCCTTTTGGCACTGGATCTTGCCAAATTAAATCTTCTTGAGGTACATCTGGTCCAAACCAACGATCTTTTGGCCCCATATCACGATGCGTTAATTTAAACCAAGCACGAGCAAAAGCATCCGAAAATGCGTCAAAATCATTCTTGAATTTTAAAGAAATCTCTTTATATATAGGATCCATTTTCATGGCCATATCTGCATCCGTCATCATAGGGTTATGCTTAGTAGTCATATCCTCAACATCTACAGGCATGTCTTCTTCTGCAATACTTACTGGTTCCCATTGTAAGGCTCCTGCTGGACTTTTACGTAGTTCCCACTCATGGTTAAATAACATTTCGAAAAAACCATTATCCCATTTTGTTGGGTGTGTTGTCCATGCTCCTTCTAAACCACTAGTAACCGTATATCTACCTTTACCAGATTTTGTTGGGTTAGACCAACCTAAACCTTGTGCATCTACATCTGCACTCTCAGGGTCTGGTCCCAAAATACTTGCATCCCCATTACCATGTGTTTTCCCAACAGTATGTCCGCCAGCAGTTAAAGCAACCGTTTCTTCATCATTCATTGCCATACGCTTAAATGTTTCTCTAACTTGTAGCGCTGTTTTTAAAGGATCTGGTTTCCCATTTACACCTTCTGGATTCACATAAATTAACCCCATTTGTACTGCAGCTAATGGGTTTTCCATTGTTGCAGGATTCTCCACATTTCCATAACGTTCATCACTAGGTGCTAACCATTCTTTTTCTGCTCCCCAATACACATCTTTTTCTGGATGCCATATATCTTGACGTCCAAATGCAAATCCATAGGTTTTTAGCCCCATACTTTCATAAGCAATAGTACCTGCAAGAATTATAAGATCTGCCCAACTTACTTTATTTCCATATTTTTTCTTAATTGGCCAAAGCAAACGTCTGGCTTTGTCTAAACTAACATTATCTGGCCAAGAATTTAGTGGAGCAAAACGCTGGTTTCCTGTACCTCCACCTCCACGTCCATCGGGTAATCTGTAGGAACCGGCAGCATGCCAAGCCATTCTAATCATTAATCCTCCATAATGTCCCCAATCGGCAGGCCACCAATCTTGACTGTCTGTCATAAATACATGAAGATCTTTTTTAAGCGCATCAACATCTAATTTTTTTAATTCTTCGTGGTAATCAAAGTCCGCACCAAGTGGATTTGTTTTGGTATCCTGCTGGTGTAGAATCTCTAAATTTAAGGTGTTTGGCCACCAATCTGTTACAGTTTTTTCGGTTGTAGTAATAGCACCTTGCATAAAAGGGCATTTACTAGCATCGCCATTATTAGTATGATCCATATTTTATATTTTTTTAAATTAACATTTTAAATCGAAAATAAAATTAGTTATTTATCCTCTAAAATTAAGATATAAAAAATTGATTGTCCCTATTTACCGATAGCTTAAAACTATTGTTTTTCATTTACCCATAAACACACACTATGTTTAAATATAAAAAAGCCACTTCAAAAGAAGTAGCTTTTCATTAACCAAACTTAATTAATCCCCAAAAACTAAGATTTTGGTAATAATACGGTATCAACGACATGAATAACGCCATTAGATTGATTTACATCGGCAATTGTAATTTTTGCTGAATTTCCATTTGCATCAGTAACATAAACGTCTTTTCCTTTTAACCAAGCGGTAATCATACCACCACTAACGGTTTCAATTACAGCTTTTCCTTTTCCTTTTTTAATCAGCTCTAATACATCTTCTGCATTCCATTTTCCAGCAACTACGTGATAGGTTAATACGGTTTGTAGTGTTTTTTTGTTTTCTTTCATTAATAATGTTTCTACTGTACCTTTTGGTAATTTTGCAAAAGCTTCATTTGTAGGAGCAAATACTGTAAAAGGCCCTTCACTAGATAATACATCTACTAACTCTGCAGCTTTTACTGCTGCAACTAAAGTGGTATGGTCTTTAGAATTTACTGCGTTTTCTACTATGTTTTTACTTGGATACATTGCCGCACCACCAACCATAACACTTTTCTCTTTCTTCATTTTTTCTTGCGAAAAACCACTAATAGAAGTAAATAATACTATTGTAAATAATGTGGACTTTAATACTTTTGAAATTTTCATAATTTTTGGTTTTTAATACTTGTTATTTTATTGTTTACAGTTATATAAACGAAGATTAATAAAAGCCGGTTTTTTAAATAGCACGGCTTTAACAAGAAATTAACGAGCCTCTTATTGCTAAACACATTAAATTCAAGCAGTTGATAATTTCAAAAAAAATAAAAAAAAAAGGAACTAGATAGCATTAGCAGGTAATTATTCTTAATTTTATACTTTAATAAAAAAACTTGAAAATGGCTAAAATAACATTAGGTGGTGCACCTGTAGAAACGAGTGGTAGTTTACCAACAGTTGGAGACAAAGCTCCAGAATTTACATTAACAGTAAGTGATTTATCTTCGCAAAAACTTTCAGATTTAAAAGGAAATAAAGTCGTATTAAATATTTTTCCTAGTGTAGATACAGGTACTTGTGCTACATCTGTACGTACTTTTAATAAAGAAGCTTCCGAAGTCGAAAACACTAAAATTCTTTGTATATCTAGAGATTTACCTTTTGCTCAAGCACGTTTTTGTGGAGCTGAAGGTATAGAAAACGTTATCATGTTATCCGATTTCAATACAGGACAGTTTGGTAAAGACTATGGTTTAGAATTTGCTACTGGAAAATTTGAAGGATTACATTCTAGATGTGTCGTAGTTTTAGATGAAAACGGAGTAGTAAAATACACTGAGCAAGTACAAGAAGTTGCTGATGAGCCAAATTATAAAGCTGCACTAGAAGCATTAAAATAATTTGATCTATAATAAGGAGGCAGTTTTAAAAGTTTTAAAATGACCAAAAAAGAATCTTTTCTTGTAAACAGACTTAAAAGTGTAAAATATGCTTTTAAAGGTGCCTTTTTATTAATAACTACAGAAAACAGTATTAAAGTACAATTTTGTATTGGTACTATTATGACCATTCTTGGATTTTATTACCAACTTTCTGCAACCGAATGGATTATTCAAATATTTTGCATTGCCCTTATTATGGCTTTTGAAGGGTTAAATACTGCTATTGAAGAAATTGCAAATTTTATTCATCCAGAATACCACAGCAAAATAGGACTCATTAAAGATCTAGCAGCAGGGGCTGTTTTTATTTTTGCTATTGCAGCATCTATTATTGGTTGTATTATTTATTTACCAAAAATTTTTTAATACCTCCTTCCGAATTCATTTTCTTGAAAACATTGTTTACAATTTTTTAGAATAAAGTTTCGTTACCATTTGTAATTTGTATTTTTGTTTTCCATCTATACAAAATATATAGATCACAATTAGAAATTAAAGATTTTCACTTTCGCGGAAAATAAATATGGCAAAAAAGAAAACGAAGACGACAAAAGCTACAACCAAAAAGACTAAAACTTTAAAAGCACCAAGTTTTGAACTTTCTAACCAACAAAAATTGGTTTTAGGAAGCTTATTAATTATACTTGGCTTATTACTTTTTATCGCTTTTTTATCTTTCTTTTTTACAGGAAAAGCAGACCAAAGTACATTAACCGAGTTTGGATCAAGAAACGTAGAAACTCAAAACTGGCTTAGTAAATCTGGAGTTTGGTTAAGCGACTTTTTTATCCAGCGTGGTTTTGGTATTGCTTCCTTTATATTTTCTGGCCTCATCTTTCTTTCTGGCGTTTACGTTTTACTAAACCTAAAAAAAGAAAAACTAGGAAAACATTGGTTTTGGGGAACTTTAATAGTGATTTGGTTATCTATTCTCTTCGGATTTTTTGCGCATAAAAATGATATATTAGGAGGTGTTATTGGTTTTGAAATTAATTCCTTTCTACAAGATTATATTGGTAAAATTGGAACCATACTTTTACTTGTTTTTGGGCTAATCACCTATTTAGCGACACGTTTTAAAATGACTGTAGAAACTTTTGCTAAAGTCTTCAAAAAAGCAAAAAAAGAAATTAATGAAGAAATAGACGATTTTAAAGAAGAGTTTATTCCTTTAGATAATGATTTAACAGCAGAAGCGGAAGAAATTAAAGCAGCGCATCAAGTTAATGTCCAAAAAGAAGCACCTATTGTAGTTCAACAAGAGATTAAACCAGAAATAAAAAAAGAACCTAAAACCAAGATTAAAACAGACGACTTTAAAGTAGAGATAGCAAAAGAAGAAGAGGAAGAAGAAGTTGCTATGGAAGTAGAAAAAGTAGCTGAAGAAATTTCGGAAACCGACAATCTAGCGAACAAACTCGTAGAAGATTTTGGTCAATTCGATCCAACCTTAGAACTTGGTAATTACCAGTTTCCTCCTTTAGACTTATTAAAAAAATACGACAACGAAGGTATTTCTATAAACCAAGAGGAGCTAGAAGAAAATAAAAACAGAATTGTTGAAACCTTAAACAATTATAAAATTGGAATTTCTAGTATCAAGGCTACCATTGGTCCTACAGTCACACTTTACGAAATTGTTCCAGAAGCAGGAGTACGTATCTCAAAAATTAAAAACCTAGAAGACGATATTGCCCTATCTCTTTCTGCTTTAGGTATTCGTATTATTGCGCCAATTCCTGGAAAAGGAACTATTGGTATAGAGGTGCCAAACAAAAGTTCTACTATTGTTTCTATGCGATCGGTAATTGCTTCGCAAAAATTTCAAAAATCGGAAATGCAACTACCTATTGCATTTGGTAAAACCATTAGCAACGAAACCTTTGTTGTCGATCTAGCAAAAATGCCACACATGCTTATGGCTGGAGCGACAGGACAAGGTAAATCGGTAGGTTTAAATGCAGTCCTTACTTCCTTACTATATAAAAAACACCCTGCAGAAGTGAAGTTTGTTTTGGTAGATCCTAAAAAAGTAGAACTTACATTATTCAATAAAATAGAACGTCATTATTTAGCAAAATTACCAGACGAAGCAGAAGCAATTATTACTGATAACACCAAAGTAATTAACACCCTTAACTCGCTTTGTATAGAAATGGACAATCGTTACGAAATGCTTAAAAATGCACTTTGTCGTAACATTGTAGAGTATAATACTAAATTTAAAGCACGTAAATTAAATCCTAATGATGGCCATGCCTTTTTACCATATATTGTTTTAGTGGTAGATGAGTTTGCTGATTTAATTATGACTGCTGGTAAAGAAGTCGAAACTCCGGTTGCCCGTTTAGCACAATTAGCTCGTGCAATTGGTATTCATTTAATTATAGCAACACAAAGACCATCTGTAAATGTAATTACAGGTATTATTAAAGCCAATTTCCCAGCAAGAATCGCATTTAGAGTAACGAGTAAAATTGATTCGAGAACTATTTTAGATGGCTCTGGAGCAGACCAACTTATTGGTCGTGGAGATATGCTTTATACACAAGGAAACGAGTTAGTGCGTATACAATGTGCTTTTGTAGATACTCCCGAAGTAGAAAGAATTGTAGATTTTATTGGTGCGCAAAAGGCTTATCCAGATGCACATTTACTTCCAGAATATGTTGGTGAAGAAAGTGGCACAAGTCTTGATATAGATATAAGCGATAGAGACAAACTATTTCGCGAAGCGGCCGAACTTATTGTAATTGCACAACAAGGATCTGCTTCCTTATTACAGCGTAAACTAAAATTAGGATACAATCGTGCAGGACGATTAATCGATCAATTAGAAGCTGCTGGAATTGTAGGTGGGTTTGAAGGTAGTAAAGCAAGACAAGTTTTGGTTCCAGATTTAGTTGCTCTAGATCAATTATTAGAAAACGAAAGTTTATAACAAAAAAGAAAAACAAGTATTTATTATGAAGAAGTTAATTTTCATATTCACCATTTTATTAAGTATTACAAGCTTTGCTCAAAATGAAGCTAAAACCTTATTGGACGAAGTTTCCCAAAAAGTAAAAAGCTATGATAATATAGCTATAGACTTTAAATATATGCTACATAATACTGCCGAGAATATTAAACAAGAAACACGTGGTGATGTAGTAATGCAAGGTGAAAAATTCAAACTAAACATTCTTGGTATAACCAGAATATATAACGGAAAAACACTGTACAGCATAAGTCCTGAAGACGAACAAGTAACTATTTCTTCGGAAAGTATGGACGACGAAGGAAGCATAACACCAAGTAAAATGTTATCTTTTTATGAAGACGGATTCACCTATGTTATGGACATCGTTCAAAATGTACAAGGAAGAAAAATACAATATGTAAAATTGACTCCTATCGATTCAAATTCGGAAATAAAATCAGTGCTTTTAGGAATAGATGCGCAAACAAAACATATTTACAATTTAATTGAAACAGGAAAAAACGGAACAAAAACTACTTTAACCGTTAATTCTTTTAAAACAAACGAGACTATTTCAAAAACCTTATTTACCTTTGACGAAAGTAAGTTTAAAGACTACTATATAGAAAAGTTAGATTAGTACATTAAAAAATAGTAATACAATTAAAGTGTGAAAATATTAGACAGATACATTTTAAACACTTACCTAAAGACCTTTATCAGCGTGTTTTTAATACTCATGCTGATTTTTGTTTTACAAACAATTTGGCTATTTATTAAAGAATTAGCGGGTAAAGACTTAGACCTAATTGTCGTTTTAAAGTTCTTACTTTATTATTCACCAAAGCTAATTCCTTTAGTATTACCACTAACTATACTACTTGCGTCTATAATGGTATTTGGTAATTTTGCCGAAAACTATGAGTTTGCAGCCATGAAATCTACTGGTATCTCATTACAACGTGCCATGGCTGGTTTAGGTATATTTATTGGTATACTTGGTGTTACCACATTCTTTTTTAGTAACAGCGTAATACCTTGGGGAGAATACAATTCTTATAACCTTAGAAAAAATATTCAAAAATTAAAACCTGCAATGGCTATTGCAGAAGGGCAATTTAACGATGTTGGCAACTTTAATATTAAGGTGGAAGAAAAAAGTGGCTTAAATGGCAAAGACCTTAAAGGTGTTGTAATACATGTAAAAAGCAGCTCGACAAGAGGAAATAAAAATTATAGAACAATTGTTTCAAAATCTGGAGAACTTATTGGTAACGAAAAATCTAGTGTATTAAAACTAATATTGCATGATGGCTACTTTTATGATGATACGCCTCCTAACAACTTTAAAGAAAGAGAAAAAAATCCTCTAGTAAAGAGTGCCTTTAAAAAATACACCGTCAACATAGATTTATCGGAAGAAAATAGTCAAGATTTAGACGAAAAAAATGTATCCGACAAATACAGCATGCTTAATATTGCAGATTTAAACTATACCATAGACTCACTAACCGTAGAAAATAAAAAAGACTTTGATATCTTTTCTGAAGATTTATACAACAGATCTCAAGTAGCCTCACTTGATAATGGTTTACGCTTAAAAAAGGACACCATTTTTAATGGAGATGTATTAAGTTTATATGAAACTAAAAAGAAAATTCAACTAATAGATTTAGCATTAAACAGCACGAACAGTACGAAGCAAATGATGAATACTAAAGTGAAATTTATTGCAAACAAACAAACCAATTACAATAAGCATATTGTAGCATTTCATGAAAAATTTGCTTTAGGTTTTGCCTGTATCATTCTATTTTTTGTAGGTGCGCCACTAGGGGCATTAATTAGAAAAGGAGGAATAGGCTTACCAATGGTTATTGCTATTTTATTATTTTTAACCTATCACTTTATTGGTATTTTCGCAAAAAATAGTGCAAACGACGGAAGTATAAACCCAATGATTGCACCTTGGATTTCCACAATGATCATGTTTCCTCTTGGCGTTTTCCTAACGAAAAGAGCAACTGCTGATAGAGGTTTATTTGAGTTTGATCATATTATTGAACCAATAAAAAAAGTATTTAAAATACAGTCGGATACTGAAAAAGATTCGGTAACTGAAGAATATGAAGTAAAACCGGAAAATAAAGAGAAAGTAAAATCGATGTTTAAAAACTATAGTTTTCATTCTAAAACGGCATTAATTTTTTATATCTCTGGACTCCTTTTAATTATTTTATACCTCGTTTTTAAAAACAATAAACTTCCTAATTTTGCTTCCGCAGCAGTACAATTAAGTATCATCTCTTTTGCAATGACACTTATCTACTATGTAAAATCATTTTTAAACACCAATGCTCTTTATGCTTTATTAGAGAAGAAAACAAATTCTAAAAACCCAATAATATTACTTCTTGGTTTCGTTTTTTATCCTTTAACACACTTTTTAAAACGAAATAAAATTAATGAAGACTTTTCAAATACATTAAAATAAGAATATCTTTGCAACATGATAACAAAAGTAGAAAACAGCAATAAAAAAAGTTATAAACTAAACACTATTGAAGATGCCATTAATGACATTAAAAATGGAAAAGTAATTATTGTTGTAGACGATGAAGATAGAGAAAATGAAGGCGATTTTTTAGCTGCAGCAGAATTAGTAAGCCCTGAAATGATAAACTTTATGGCTACACATGGTCGTGGTTTAATTTGTGCACCTTTAACAGAAGACCGTTGTAAAGAATTAGGGTTACACATGATGGTAACCAATAATACAGATCCTATGGAAACTGCATTTACAGTTTCGGTAGACCTAAAAGGTCAAGGAGTAACTACTGGGATCTCTGCTAGCGATCGTGCTTTAACTATTAAATCTTTAGTACAAAAGGACACGAAACCTTTCGACCTAGCAAGACCTGGACATATTTTTCCTCTTGTCGCAAAAGAAGGTGGTGTTTTACGTAGAACAGGCCATACAGAAGCTGCTATCGATTTTGCTCGTTTAGCTGGGTTACAACCTGCTGGAGTTATTGTAGAAATAATGAACGAAGATGGAACCATGGCACGTTTACCACAACTTTTTGAGGTAGCTGAAAAATTTGATTTGAAAATTGTTTCTATTGAAGACCTAGTCGCTTATAGAATGGATCACGATTCTTTAATAGAGAAAAAAGAAGACTTTAACATTGAAACTCGTTTTGGTAGTTTTAGATTACGAGCATACCAACAAACAACAAACGATCAAGTTCATATTGCACTTACTAAAGGAGATTGGACAACAAATGAACCTGTTTTAACAAGAGTAAATTCAACACTAATAAACAATGATATTCTTGGTACGTTAACTAATAATGCAGATGAGAAGCTAGACGATATGTTTCGTGTTATAAATCAAGAAGGAAAAGGTGCCATCTTATTTATTAACCAACAATCGCAATCTTTAAATTTATTAAAACGTCTAACGTTACTAAAAGAAAATCAAACCGAAGGATCCATAGCTAAAGCTCCGGCAATAGCAATGGATAATAAAGATTTTGGTATTGGAGCTCAAATACTACATGATTTAAACATTCATAAACTTAAATTAATATCTAACACACAACAAACAAAACGTGTTGGTATGATTGGTTATGGATTAGAAATTGTAGAATACGTAGGCTATTAATAACAATCTATAGCATACGAAAAGAGAAACCATCTAGCCTTAGCTTAGGGTTTCTCTTAACATCGATTAATAGCATCTTTACTATTTTACCAAAAAATAAATATGCGATGTATTTCTCGGTTTATTGTATTTTATGTAGCTCTTGATTATTGTCTTACCCACTTCTGAATATTACCAGAACCATTATAACCAACTGAAATGCTTAAAGTATCTGCAACTCCAAGTTCCATAAATGAATTATAGTAATTATAATCGCTACCAAGCTCTTCGTAAATAAAACTATTAGCATCAATTGCATATATATCTTTCCACTTAACATCTCCAATATTAAATCCAGATAATGCCGCATCCGTTATAGTACCAGTTGTATTAGTTACAGCTATTACAAGATCATTATTTGTTGTATTGTTACCTCCTACTCGAATCCAACTTCCTTCAAGTACTTCTAAAAAAACACTTTGTGGAGTATAATTGGATTCTCTAACCCATTTTTGAATATTCCCAGCACCAGAATGGTTTACATCTACACGCAAAGTATCGTCTACTCCATATTTTATGGTAGCTGGATAATAGTTGTAATCACTACCCAACTCTTCATGTGTATATTCTCCAGCGCCTAATCCAAAAATATCTATCCACTTTTCATCCCCAATAGCATAACCAGATTGTTGCGGGTCTGTTATCTTTCCAATATTGTTATCGACATGTATTTTTACACCATTATTAATTGGGTTATTGCCACCAACTCGTATCCAGTTTCCCTGTAAGTCATTTAAAGAAGTAGATTGTTGTTGCTGTTGTTCGTTATCTTCTAATCCATCTATGCTACAAGACACAGATACAATAGCAAGAATTGTAAAAAGAAAAAAATTTTGGTTAATTGTTTGTAATAATTTCATGATTAATAGACTTTTAAATAATTAGATTTTAACATTTATACTCTAAAAATCAAAAAGGTTAACATTATGAAAATAATTTTTTAAGCAAAAAAAATCCCTTTTAAGCATTTGCTAAAAAGAGATTTTTTACATTTTATTTTTTTCTACAGAATTGCTGTTCTTATAACTTGTTGCATTTTCTTTGCTCGTTCTTTAACCTCAGCCTCTGTCCAAGATAGTTTTATTAAACAAGATATATTTCTAGCAATAAAAGCATCAGACACAGAATAATCTGCTTTTTCCAGATATTTTAATCCTTCTTTTACTTCGGCAGGAATAGGATACAATGTCTTTAAATCTTTAAGGTGTTGCCATTTTCTAATATAATGCCATTGGTTATCATAATAATGAAAACAGGCATCGATACCATTTTCTTTTAGTGCAGTCGAAGCTTTTCTAGACGTTTCTAAATCTGGCAAAAAGAAACTTAAAAACGAATAACTTTCCACTCCTCCTTCTGGAACGGTTCTAAAAGTAACTTCTGGTATTTGTGATAAAGCATCTTGAAGTATGCTATAGTTTTTTTTCTGTATCGCAACAAACTCATCCAATCTATTTATTTGTGCTAAACCAACTGCTGCATGTAATTCGGAAATTCTAAAGTTGTAGCCTAAAAAAGGATGTGTTTCTGCACCTCTATCGTTTCCTTTATGATCGTGACCATGATCACTAAAATGATCGGCATGTAATGCGTATTTAGGATTGTTGGTAAGTACAGCTCCTCCTTCGCCAGCAGTAATAATTTTCACAAAATCTAAAGACAAGCAACCTAAATCACCAATACTACCAAGTGGTTTTCCTTTGTACGTTGCACCAGTTGCTTGCGAAGAATCTTCAATTAAGATTAAATCATTAGCATCACAAATTCCTTTTAAGGCATCTAAATCGGCCATACTTCCGCACATATGCACAGGCATAATTGCTTTTGTATTTGGTGTAATTGCTTTTTTTACTGCTTCAGGATTTAAAGTAAGTGTATCGTCAATATCTACTAAAACCGGAACAGCGCCAAGCATCATAATCGCTTCAAAACTTGCAACAAAAGTAAATGTTGGCATAATCACCTCATCTCCTGCTCCAATTCCTGCAGCAGCTAATGCAATAGAAACTGCAGCTGTACCACTTGATACTAATTGTGCGTGTTGTACTTGTAGTTTGTCTTGTAAGGCTTGTTCTAGTTCTTTTGCTTTCCAATGTCCATTTCGCATGGCATCGAATCCATAACGCATGAGCACGCCGTTTTCTAATACGTCGTTTACTTCTTTACGTTCTTTATCTCCAAAAAGTTCAAATCCTGGCATATACTTATATCGTTATTAAAAAGCAAATTTACGATTAATCTTAGGAATAAAAAAAGCGCTAAAACTATAAGTTTTAACGCTTTTTAATAGGTTTACATTTTATTAGTAATTCTCTAAAACAGAATCTACAAATGCATTGTGTCTATCGGTTTCACGCAAGAAAGTATATCCTGAAATTTCACCAATTACATTCCCCTTATCGTTTAAAGCTACAATATTAGGATAGCCTCCACTTTTATTATATTTATTAACTAATGCTGTGTTTTTTTTCTTTTGTTCTGGAGTAATAATATCCACTCTTCTTGGCATATCTACCATTAATAAAACCATATTATTTGCTTTTTCTTCAAACTCTGGAGTATTAAAAAAATCCTCCTTTAACATCTTACATGGAGGACACCAATCGCTTCCTGTAAAATATACTAAAATGGGTTTCTTTTCTTTAGATGAAATAGATTTTGCTTGGTTAAAATCTGTTAACCAATTAAGATTAGATATTGCTTCTTCTTGAGCAAACACAGTGCTTACAAAGGCAAAAGCTATTATTAAGATTAGATTTTTCATTTTGGGATTTGGTTTTGTGGGTTTTACAAATGTATCTATTTTTTTAATATAACAACAATCTTGCCAGTTTATTGTTTGTGTATAATTACGGATTCTGAAACTTTTTTTCTTACTTTTTTAAATCCTGCAAATATATCATCTTCTGCTCTGTAACCAATTGGCATTATTAATACCGATTTTAAACCTTTCGTTTTTAAGTCTAAAATTTCGTCGTATTTATTAGGATTAAAGCCTTCCATTGGACAAGCATCTACTCCTTGCGTAGCACAAACGGTTAGCATGTTTCCCATAGCAAGATACGCTTGCTTGGTTGCCCAATCTTCGATAGCTTCTTGTTGTTTATTAGAAAAATCTTCGATTAAGAAATCTCTAAAAGGTTGTAAAATCGCATCTGGAGTGTTTCTTAATTGTTTCACTCTATTAAAATAATTTAGAATAAATGCTTTATCAATATTGGTTTCAATACAAAATACGAATACATGCGAAGCTTGTGCTACTTGCTGTTGATTCATAGAATGTGTAACCAAACTAGCCTGTAATTTTTTATCTTGAATTACCACCAACTTTATAGGTTGCAAGCCATACGATGTTGCAGTTAGGTTAAAAGCATCACACAAAATTTGCAAAGATTCTGGGTTTATTAACTGCGATTCATTGAAGTTTTTGGTTGCATATCGCCAAGATAGATGGTCTATTATATTCATTTTAAGTATTTATTTTCGCAAAAGTACTATTTGTAACGCGTTAATTACCAAGTTGTCTCTAAATATTATTTCGTATTGCTAAAAAAAAAGAAATAAAACTTCATTTTTTTATTGGTAAGAAGCAAAAAGGATTATATATTTGCACTCGCATTTGGAGAATATCCAATGAGGCACTCAAGGAGAAATGGCAGAGTGGTCGAATGCGGCAGTCTTGAAAACTGTTGAGGGTCACACCTCCGGGGGTTCGAATCCCTCTTTCTCCGCAAAAAGCCCTGTAAACGCAATGTTTATAGGGCTTTGTTTTTTTAGGTGTCAGCCATTTGATATTTTCTCAATCTCTTCTCAAACTATCTACGACGTACTAAACGCTTTTAAAATCTTAAGATCTAATTAAACATCTCACTATTTAAATCCTTTCTTATAACATAAAATCAACAAAATGCTGGCCTTTACAAAGTGTTAGTATTGTTTTTTGTCTAATTATTTTAAAAAATAGTTAGACATTTTGTATCTTTATAAAAATTTAGTGATAAAATAGATACCAAATACACATGTTCGGAGTATTCAAAAAGAAATCAGAGAAAGAAAAACTAAAAGAACAATATGCTAAACTCCTAGAAGAGGCATATACACTTTCTACAACCAATAGAAAAAAAAGTGATCAAAAAACATTTGAAGCTGAAGAAGTAATGAAGAAACTAGCAAAATTAAACCTATAAACGCACTTTGATGATAAAAAAAAAGAAACCGGACAATGTTGTTTTTAATGAAGATACACAAAGATATGATGCAGCTATTAAACCTTATGCAACTTCTGTAGGCGCACCTAAAATTACTACCACAGATACCATTGCTTGGAAAAACAGAAGCATCCATAAAATTAACCACAAAGTAGAAACCAAATATTTGGAGCTTAAATCTGCCTATGAAAAGTTAATGCAAGAATTTGAATACAACAAACTTATTTTTGAAGCTACATTTTCTTTTGAACCTATTATTGGGCAAGTATATCACCTATACAAAAGAGACAACAACGAAACTTTTCTTTCTATTATAGCACCTGAAGAATGTAATTTTAATGCACTAGGAAGCTTTTATTTAAATGCAGAACAAATTTGGGAAAAAGTATAAATGGCCTCAGTAAAACAACAAAACATATTATTTCCTATTTCTTACACAGAAATACTTGAACGTATTCGTACTATAGACCCCATTAAATATACCACAACAAGAAATTATACAAATGGTGCTGTTAGCTACTTATCACCTTATATTTCAAGAGGTGTGATTTCTACAAAATTGATACTTTCAGAAATATTACAAAGCGGTTATCCACCCATACAAATAGAAAAATTCATTCAAGAACTAGCATGGAGAGAGTATTGGCAACAGGTTTGGATTGCAAAAGGAGATAGTATTAATGAAGACATGAAACAAAAACAAACACCCGTTTTAAATAAAGGAATTCCAACGGCTATTTTAAATGCGAATACTGGTATTGAAGCCATAGATAAAGCGATTGTAAATTTTTATGCTACAGGATATATACATAACCACGTACGCATGTATATTGCTGCTTTAACTTGTAACATAGCGCAAAGTCACTGGAAACTTCCAGCACAATGGATGTATTATCATCTATTAGATGCAGATTGGGCTAGTAATGCACTAAGTTGGCAATGGGTTGCTGGAACTAATGCAAATAAAAAGTATGTTGCAAATCAAGACAACATTAATAAATATTGTTTTACAGACCAAAAAAACACGTATTTAGATGTCAGTTATACGCATCTTCCTTTGTCTACTATCCCCTCGAAATTGCAAGACATTTCAAGCTTAAGCTTAAAAACAATACTACCAAAACAGAAAGGTATTACCATAAATAAAAACCTTCCTACTTGTATTTATAATTTTTATAATCTAGATCCTAATTGGAAAAAAGAAATTAAAGCAAATAGAGTTTTATTATTAGAGCCTTCGCATTTTGAAAAATACCCAATAGCACAGAAAACTTTAGATTTCATTCTTGTAATTTCTAAAGAAAACATTACAGATATACAAATCTACATAGGAGAGTTTGATGCGTTTACTACCAAACACCCTTCTACAAATGTCTATTTTAAAGAACACCCACTACAAACACATTACAAAGGCACAGAAGTACCTAGAGATTGGATGTTTACAGTAGATGGCTACTACCCTTCTTTTTTTAGTTTCTGGAAAAAATGTAAAAAACAGCTAGATTATTGAAAAAACAGGTTATAAATATAGTTTGGTTAAAGCGAGATATACGCTCTCAAGATCACGAACCTTTATTTAAGGCTGAAGCAGATGGTACGCCATATTTTATTGTTTATTTATTTGAACCTTCTTTAATTAGGCATCCAGACACAAGCTTAAGACATTTACAATTTGTATATAATTCTATATTAGAATTAAATAAAACGCTTGCTCCTTTTAATAGAAAGGTTGAAGTGTTTTATCAGGAAGCTATTGAAGTATTTAGATATCTGCATCAAAAATTTGAAATTAAAAACCTATTTAGTTATCAAGAAAGCGGAATACAAATTACATGGCAAAGAGATAAATTATTAAAGACATTCTGTAAAACAAAACATATTATTTGGAAAGAATTTCAAAGAGATGGTATTATACGTGGCATTAAAAATAGAGATACTTGGAATACGCTATGGGGTAAAACAATGCATACAGCTATTTGTGTAAACACCTATTCGGTTAATCAAATGGATGCATATACACATCCTTTTATACTTCCTCAAAAACTAGAAAAAAAACTACAAGCATACCCTAAACAGTATCAACCTGCTGGAGAACGTAATGCATGGCGTTACCTCAAGAGCTTTACAGAACAAAGGGGCTTTAACTACCAAAAACACATTTCAAAACCTACACAAAGCAGAAAGTCCTGTAGTAGGCTATCGCCTTACTTGGCCTGGGGCAACATAAGTATTAAACAAGTTTTTCAATTTGTGGGTACACATCCTAACGGTACTAAAAACAGCAATGCATTTTCTGCTATGTTAACTAGGTTACATTGGCATTGTCATTTTATACAAAAGTTTGAAACCGCTTGTAGCTATGAAACGGCTTGTATTAATAGTGGTTACGAATTACTAGCACACACTAGAAACAATGCTTTTTTAAAAGCCTGGAAAACAGGAACTACAGGTTACCCTTTAATTGATGCCTGCATGCGAGCAGTAAAAGAAACAGGATGGATTAACTTTAGAATGCGTGCAATGGTCGTTTCTTTTTTAACATTAAATCTAGACCAAGACTGGAGAGACGGCACGTATTATTTAGCCAAACAATTTTTAGATTATGAACCTGGTATTCATTATCCGCAATTTCAAATGCAAGCTGGTACAACTGGAATAAACACGGTTCGTTTGTATAACCCCATAAAAAATTCTAAAGCGCATGATCCTGAGGGTGTATTCATAAAAAAATGGGTTCCTGAACTCACTAACGTGCCTATTCCACATATTCATGAACCCTGGAAAATGACCGTAATGGAACAAACCTTTTACAATTTTACGCTTGGCAAAGATTACCCTTTTCCTATTGTAGATTTACAAGAAAGCGCCAAACAAGCACGAGATAAAATCTGGGGACATAAAAAACACCCTGTAGTAGAACGAGAAAAGAAACGATTACTAAATACACTGGTTAACAAAAAATAATATGATTTACACAAAAAAAGACATACAAGAACTTGACCGTATTAACCGATTAAAAATCATCAATTCGGTAACCGGCATTAAACCTGCTAACCTTGTTGGCACAATAGATAAAGAGGAAAACACAAACCTCGCTGTATTTAGCTCTGTAGTACATTTAGGAAGTCATCCTGCATTAATAGGAATGATTTGCAGACCTAAAACCACAGCTTTTAGTCATACATACAAGAACATTCAACAAAATGGGTATTATACTATTAATCATATTCATCCTGAGTTTATTAAAAATGCACATTATACTTCAGCAAAATTTGATGCTACGGTTTCCGAATTTGAGCGTTGCAATCTTACAGAAGAATTTAGTGCTGGTTTTAAAGCGCCATTTGTAAAAGAGAGCACTTTTAAAATGGGTTTACAATTTAAAGAAGCCATAGATATAAAGTGCAACGGAACCATATTAGTTATTGGAGAAATTGAACACCTCATCCTACCTGATACTGCTATTGTTGATCAAGATCTTGATTTAGAGGCTACCAATAGCGTTGGTATTTCTGGGTTAAACACGTATTATGCTTTGCGAAAAATAGAAAAACATCCCTACGTGAGAGTAACTGAAGTTCCTGAATTTTAAAATGAAAAAACAACACCTTCCTGAAAAAATTTGCATCGTTTGCAATCGTCCGTTTACTTGGCGCAAAAAATGGGCAAAGCATTGGGAAGCTGTAAAATATTGCAGTGTACGCTGCAGAAAGAACAAATGAAAAACATAAACCTTGTATTTCCGCATCAGTTATTTGAAGCCTCTCCGCTATTTAAAAACGATGCTCCTTTTTATATTGTGGAAGCGTATTTATTTTTTAAACAATATGCTTTTCACAAACAAAAAATTGCCTTCCATAGAGCGACTATGCAGCGGTATGCCGATTTTCTTCGGGAGGAGAAAAATGCAGTAGTATATTATGTAGAGGCTATAGCGCCTATTTCTGATATACGCATCCTGCTTCCTGAATTAAAACGCCAAGGGGTTTCGCATATTTACTATATAGATCCTACCGATAATTGGTTGCAAAAAAGATTGGATTTGGGTTTCCGCGAAAGCGCTATTTCTAGCACCCAATATGCGTCTCCATTGTTTTTAAATACTACAGAAGATTTAAGTGCATTTTTTAAGGTTGATAAAAAGAAATACCACCAAACTTCTTTTTATACAGCACAGCGAAAAAAACGCAATATTCTTATTGATTCTGACGGAAAACCTACAGGTGGGAAATGGACTTTTGACAGTGAAAACAGAAAAAAATATCCTGCTAAAAAAACAGCTCCTGTTATTTTTTACCCCGATACAGACAAGTATTATGAAGAGGCTAAAACCTATGTAGAAAAGCATTTTCATTCGCATTTAGGTACACTAAGTGCTTTGCCCTTATACCCTACTAGTTTTGAAGCTTCTCGCGTATGGTTACAGCAGTTTTTTGAACAGCGTTTTATGGAGTTTGGTACGTATGAAGATGCTATTGTTGCAGAAAGTACCATACTAAACCATAGTGTATTAACCCCCATGCTTAACGTTGGTTTGATTAGCGTTTCTGAAGTTATAGATTCTTGTTTAATCTATGCGGAAGCTAATACTATCCCTATTAATTCTACCGAAGGTTTTGTTAGACAGATTATAGGTTGGAGGGAATTTATTAGAGGAATGTATGCCTCTAGAGGAAGCGATGCACGAACTAGTAATTTTTGGCAGTTTAAAAAGAAAATACCTGCATCCTTTTATACTGGTACTACAGGGATTGTTCCTATTGATAAAACCATAAAAAAAATATTGCAAACGGGTTACTGCCACCATATTGAGCGCTTAATGGTTTTGGGTAACTTTATGCTGCTTTGCGAATTTGATCCAGACGAAGTATATAAGTGGTTTATGGAACTTTTTATTGATGCCTATGATTGGGTAATGGTACCCAATGTTTATGGCATGAGTCAATTTGCAGATGGAGGCTTAATGGCTAGTAAGCCTTATATAAGTGGTAGTAATTACCTTATAAAAATGAGCAACTACAAAAAAGGTACTTGGCAAGCAACTTGGGATGGTCTTTTTTGGAGGTTTATGCATACCCATAGAGCATTCTTTTTATCTAACCCAAGATTAGGAATGCTGATACGTATGTTTGATAATATGCCTGCCGAAAAACAACAAATGCACTTAAAAAATGCAAATAACTATTTACAATCTTTATAAGTTATTATTATGGCTACACTTTTTTTTAATACCAGTTATAAGAATGAAAAATACACCAAAACTTGTACTGAAACTCTAGGTCCTTCGTTTAGCTTTCTAGAAAAAATAAAAATGGGAGGTGTTGGCTCTAGTAGGTTTATCCTTTCTGAAATTAGCACAACACTTTGTTCGTTAGAAACAACTGCTTCTATTAAATATTCTAATATAGAATTAAGACCTAAAGGTATTATAGTACACTTTACTAATAATTTAGATCGGTATTCTTGGGTTATCCCCTACTATAGATTAGTACTATACAGTACACAAACTTTTAGTATTCACGCCAATGGGCATTTTATACGGTTTCGGAAAAACAAAAACTATAAAAACAATATTCGGTTTATTGCTAAAATGACTGCCTTAAAAAACACCTTTCTAGACTTGCGTTATTATGATTATTAACCTAAATACCACTGTACAACTACTAATTTTACTTATTGTAACCATGGAACAACCTATACTTCTTTTTGACTTTAAAACGAATAGCAACACCAAAGAATGGCAGGTTGTGGACGATGTAGTAATGGGAGGCAAATCTTCTGGGCATTTTTATGTTGCCCCTACAGGTCATGGTGTGTTTGAAGGACATGTTTCTTTAGAAAACAATGGTGGATTTTCTATGTTGCGGTATCGTTTTGACAAAATAAACACCCATACTGTTTCTAAACTTATTTTAAGGGTACAAGGGGATGGAAAAAGGTATCAATTTAGAATAAAAAGAAAGTCTTCTGACTACTACTCTTATGTCACTTATTTTGACACCACAAAGGAGTGGCAAGATATTAGTATAAGGTTATTAGACCTCTACCCTACGTTTAGGGGGCGCAAGCTGGATATGCCAAATTATGACGGATCTGCTATTGAAGAAATTGCTTTTTTAATTGCTAACCAAAAGGCAGAAACCTTTGTACTGAAAATAGATGCTCTTTTTTTACATTAAAAACGGTTTGTAATCATTGTAGTTGCGCTTTAACATGTGCTGTATCTGTTTTTATCTACACCCGACGCATATCCGACGTATATCCGAAGGAGCACCGAGGGAGCACCCGAGGAGATACTAGTACGCAGTTCTTGTATTTTTGTTTGTTGTGCTTTTTTGTTGTTATATTTTTTACTTCTAGTTTTCATTTTTATGAGATTCTTAATTGCCTTTCGGGTATTTGTAAGAATTTTAAAATTTATCTGCTATAATTCGTTA
The DNA here is from genome assembly GCF_030547245.1 of Oceanihabitans sp. 2_MG-2023. GTDB lineage: Bacteria > Bacteroidota > Bacteroidia > Flavobacteriales > Flavobacteriaceae > Oceanihabitans. The sequence continues at coordinate 139,872 of NZ_JAUOQT010000004.1, read as the reverse complement.
GTTATTAAAAGACTGAGAAAATTTTCTATATTTTGTTGCGAATGCCTGATTTGGATACGCTTTTGAATACGAAAATATTTTATATGTTTGATTTACAGTTAATTGTATTAGGTGTTTATTTACTATCTATATAATACCGGTTTTATAGAGAACTACAAAAAACCCTTTTTATTTATACACCCATATTTGGCCATACTTGGGTATTTTGTTTAACTAGATGCGTTATGTAGCTTTCGTATGCCATAAGCTACATGCATCATAAATTTTAATAATATGGCAAAGAACAATTCATTTATTCGTTTGGAAGGGACCTTAGATGGTTTAACCTTTTTTAGAAAGAACGGCGACAATTTTGTGAAAACCAAAAGTAACGTTAGTAAAAAACGCATATTAAACGACCCTGCGTACAAGCGTACGCGAGAAAATATGCAAGAATTTGGAGGTGCAGCGCGATGCGGTAAAGCCTTTAGAGAAAGCTTTTCTGGAATTGCCAGATTGGTTGGTGATAATTATTTAAGCGCACGAATTACGGGTATTATGCGTAACGTAGTATCGAATGGTATTGGTACTCGTGGTTCTCGCAGCATTAATGTGGTAGATAATAGCGCTACTTTTTTTGGTTTTAACTTTGATAAGACCAAGCCTTTTGACAGTCAGTTTAACGCTCCTAATGTAGGGCCAACTATTAATGCCAGTCGGGATACCGTAACTTGGTCTATTCCTGATTTTAATACAGAAACGTATATTAATATACCAGAAGGTGCCACCCATTGTAAACTAGCATTAGCCGCTGGTTATACCAGTAATTATGAATGGGAACCTGCTCTAAAATCTTATGAGCCTGTAGAAGAAAATGCTAATGGACATGGCGATGTAAGCTATAGCGATGCTATTGCTTTAAGTGGTATGGTTGGTGCAGCAACCGATTTAACAGTAGACTTAACGGCTTATGCGCCTATACCCGCAACTACATCTTTATTTGCAGGAACTGCTATTGTGTTTTACCAAATGGTAAATGGCGAATTGTATGCCCTTGCACAAGGGCATTGTATGCAAATAGCTGCTGCTGGTTAACTTTTTAACAAGGTAGTAGAAACATCCCATATGGCTTTGCTGTATGGGATTTTTTGGTTCTTTTCATATCTACTTTAGTCTATCCATTTTTAAATCTTTAGACAACATACTCTCTGAACGATTTAAGACACCTGAAGCCTTCTTTTTATTTCCATAATTATTGATAGACCACTCTGCTAATTCTTTATTAAATTTTGCTACCATTTCATTATATGTTTTACCTTCAACAAAATAGGACTTATCTGAACTCGCCTTCTCAACATTCCATTTTTCAAATTCTTTAATTGCTTTATCAACAGCAACATCTTTTTTGTGACTTTCAAAATAAAAAGCCAAAATATAAGATGCTAACTTTTGCATATCTCTATAATTACCATATAATTTTTTAGATTTTAAAAACCCATGTATTTTATCATTCCATATTACACTTGGCGCATCTTCAAAACTAGAGATATCATTCCAAACATTTTGCCAATTAATAACAAAATCTTCTTGACATTCTCTCAAAGAAGGAATCTGCACTATAAACCTAGAAATTCTATCAAAAAAATCATAGTCTAACATATTACTTGTTAAGTCACTAAAAGAAATATTACTTGCCGCTATTAATCTAAAGTTTGTTTTTTCTGGTTGATCTGCTCCTAATGGAAAGTAATTACCTGTTTGTAAAACTTGAATTAATTGCCGTTGTAGCGATTTAGACAAATCTTGTATTTCATCCAGAAATAACACCCCACCTTTTGTAAATTTTGACAATATCCCTTCTTTATCTTTTACAGCTCCTGTAAATGCACCTTTCTTATATCCAAAAAGCTCCGATTTCATCAACTCTTCTGAAAAAGTACCGCATGCTAATTCTGAAAATGGATAATCTTTATTATATTTTTTAACAATCAACTCTCTAACATAAGTAGATTTACCTGTCCCTCTTTCACCCAACAATAAAATAGAAGCATTTGGAATATGAGAAAACAACGCTAATCTACTTTCTGCTGCTTTCCTTTTTTGGGATTTTGTCTCGTTTGGATTTAACCTATGTGCATTATTTAAATATTTTTTATTTAATAATTCACTTAAAAATATATTAGGTGTAAAACGAACCTCTTCTAAATATGTTTTCTTTTTGGTCTTATCATATTGACTAGACCACAAAGTAGTATTTGCAGGTAAATAACCTGCAGAATTCAACATTAACCAAACCACATGCATTTGTGGTGTACCTGGAGAAATATTTATATGTAAATCAATATTTTCTCTATCATAAATTTTATCTTTTAAAAAAGTTATTAAACTATCATAAATAGATTGATAATTAGTTACACCATTGATTGAAACTCTCTTATTTTGAAATTTAGGAAGCACTTCCGTTTCTAATTTTAGAGATTCACTAATTGCACGGTTTTCTTTTATTCTATCAATAATTCTTTCATCATCAAACTTCTTTAAAACCTCACCGTATTTCTTTCTTTCAAAAAAGACATCAATTTCTGCTAAATTTTCATCGGATAATTCCTGATTTTGCAAATAATAAATGAAATCAATTGAAACTTTTTTTTCTAGTAATAAAGATTTCAAAACTTTTGCAGTTACCACAAAACCATTATTAAAAGCATCCCATGTTAATAGTATTTGCTTGTTTTTCATTTTGCATAAATTTTAAAATTTTTATAGTCTTTTGCTAAATCTGGTAATAAACTGATAATACGATCTTCTTCTTTAACATCAAACAATAATACTTTTTCTGTTTTATTTTTCTTACTACGTCCTATTTGGATCTCTACTAACTCTGCTACTTTACTAATAACTTTAACTTTAGTATACTTTTCTAGTGTATCTAACTTAGCTACCACTTCTACATGTTCTATTTTTAACAGAGAATCTTTTGGTTCGTTTATTGAGAAAAAAGCTAACAATTCATTTAGTGTTTTTGCGTGTTGCTTTTTAGCAACAAAACGTTCTTCTTCGATTTTAATAATAGACTTCAACCTACTTTCTCTATCTAGTACTTGATAACTATCTATTTCTGTTAGTTTTCTTTCATTAAAGTATTCATACGGAAACGTATTTTTCCAATTATCATATATTTTTAATAAATCATTTCTTTGCTTCATTATTAATTTCAACCCAACTTCAAAACCTGTATCCATACCATACTCTTCAAAATTAGCTGAAAAAACATAAGCTTCTGTATTATCCACAACTATAGATTTAGCATGAATTAGCGGGTGACAAAACACCTTTGCCCCATGTTTTGCCAAAATTTCAATATGTCCATTTATAGTTTTTAATCTTGGTCTACAAAAAACAGTAACTTTTACTCCTTCTTTAAGCTTATCTAAAATACCCTGTGATAGTTCATGATTAATATCTAAACCAAATGTAGAAACCTGGATCTCTTTTTCTGCTTTTAATATTACTTCTAATAAAGTCGTTTTTAAGTTACACAAATCTTTATTTGGAGAGGTGAGTAAAATCTGTTTTAAAACAACTGTTTCAAATTTATTAATAGGCTTTACCTTATCAAAATGAGAGGATTGCGTTTGTTCATCTGTTGTATGATTCCAAAAATGATGCACAAATACCTGAAAGAGTTCTTTTGTTTTAGCCATTGAGAGTTGTATAGCTAATTCTGGATTTTCATAAAAAGGTTTTAAGTTAAAGTTTCCTGTAAAAAGATATCCTTTTGGATTTGTTTTGGGGTCTATTAAAATAAATTTTGCGTGTAGATTTCCTGCTTGTCTGTGCACGAAGTTGTTTTTAAACTTCTCCTCCAACATTGTTTTATATCCTTTTGTTATAAAACTATCTTCTTCTCCATAAGGGTTCGCTTCTAGCTTTGCTTCTGCACAGCCCATAACAAAAATCTTAACACCTCTTTCTTGCTTCGCTTTTAATAAAGCATCTATTATTTTAGTGTCTTGAATTAAAAAGGATTGTAGACATATCATTACTTGAGCATTATGGATATCTGCAATTATTTTATTAAATAACACACCATTTTTTCCAGATTCTATTATTGATAAATCATCATTTTCTGTACTTATCCATTCTTTATTTGTAGGAACAAAAACATTATGAAGCACCTTTTTATTTTCGAAACTCTTTTTATAAACTAATTCTTTCATTGCTTTCTCCTTAATAATTTAAATAATCTATAGTTTCTAATTTTGCCTTTTTATAAAAATCTTCTTCCCCTATCAGTTCTAATAATTGTTGCCTGCTTATGGTATTTGATAACTCTTTTTTAAACAACTGAAATTCGTTGGCTATTTCATTTTCATATTTTCTAAACTCCTCATCAGACACAAAATACTTGTTAATTCCTTGCTTTAGCTTAGCTTGAAACCAGCTTTTAGCTTCCTTTCTATTTTTAGGGCTTACTGTTACATTAGGAATAGTGATGGCATTAAAAAAGGTTTCTTTAAAAACGGGTCTTTCTATTTTATGATCCCCAACTAATGAAAGATTATTATTCTTAAAGTCAGTTAAAACAATATGTTCTTGCTGTAAATAATTAGATCTAAACTCACTTTTTAAAATAGAAGCTATAGCTTTTTGTTTTTCTTCTTCAATGTACTGCGAAAAATTAGCCAATTGAATCATATAATTACTCTCTTCAAATACAACTGTTAAAACCTCTTTATTCGAACTAAAAAATTTAACCTGAGATTCTATTTTATCAATAGTAAATGCATCATTTTTAAGCTTAATAACTTGTGTCTTTTTTATTAAAGATAATAATTCATTAGTAATATATTGAGTTTCCTGTTCTTTGTCTTCATCATATCTCAATTCTACAATTTTCACAATTTTAGTTGTAAATGCATTATCCTCTGCTATCCAAATTTCTAAAAGACCATTTCTTGTGTCATAGAACTCTTTAGTATCAATGGATTGGAATCCAAATGGAGTTAATTGATAAAAATCATTTTTATTTTCAGCTAACCATTCGTTTTCATCACCTTCAATAATCCCATTAAAACCTTTTTCAAAATACCCCATAGAAACAAGCCTAATCAATAAGTTCTCACATGCTTTTACAGATAAAGGTTTCATTAACTTTTCATAAAGAATTTCTGCAGTCAATTCACCTAATTCTTCTTTTGCTAACTGTAAAACGGACATAAAAGGAGATTTTTTCACTTTTACTTTATAGTCTGCTAGTACTCTGTATTTATTTATATTTATATCTTTATTTAATATCATTCTCTTATTTGTTTAATATTACCTACTGAACTCGCAATTGCTCTAAGTGCTTCCAGCTGAGCATTCCTTGATAACCAATTTTGATTACCATAAAGCATCAACTTATAACGCGCTCGTGTTAGCGCTACATTTAATCTATTCGGACTATTATAAAAAGCCTTTTTTGTTGCTTTTGTAAATGACAACAACACCATATCTGCTTCATCCCCTTGAAACTTATCAACAGTACTCAATGTTATTTCAACATTACCCGTAGTAAAAAACTTGTGTTTATTCCTTTGATTTGTAAGTTGTCGTAGTTCTGTTTTCAGCTCTATAACTTGTGCTCTATAAAAAGTTAAAACAGCTATTTCATACTTCTCATTATTACTTTTTGGATTTAATTTTGCTTGTTTAATAAATTGCTCCAACTCACTTATTATTTGTTTAACTTCTGTTGGGTTTATATTTTTTGATTCCCCTTTTTTATTGCGTTTTCTAAATGTCTCATCCTTATTAGTTACCCAAATCACTTTATCCTCATTGGACTTAAACCACGCAATAGGACTCCTCCTTTTAACAACTGTATTTGCAGTATATAAATTATCATTATTATAAAAATGCTCTCTAGAAAGGTTAGCTATTTCCTCTTCCATTCTATGTTGATAAGATAAGGTTTGAAACTTATTTTCTTTTATCCTTGAAAAATGATTGAATCCTTTATAAATCAACTTATCCTCTACATATCGCTCACCATTTTTTGTTTCTCTAGATTTTTCTCCAACTCCGATTTGCAACAACTCCAATATAGAGGGCAAGGCAACTCTTCTAATTTTTTCAATATTTTCTTGATATACTTCTGGCACCAGTACATCAAACGCATTAGCTAATTCCTTATTTAAATCAGGATCAAATCGATATTGATACATCTGACTTAAATTACTACCAACCAACTCTTTCCACTCTTCATTTTTACCCGTTATAAACTCATAAGGATAAAATGACTTATTATTATAACGCTTCTTCTTTTTATGAAAAGAAACTTGTCTATTTTTAAAAGCGATTTCATCTATTTTATCTTCAAATAATTGCGCTTTTACAAATAGATTATTTGCAATGATTTTTTTATGCTTTTTAGTAGGTTCACTAATAACTAAATCAACACTATTTAGTTTTAATATATTCGCTTCTGTATTTTCAAAGCTTGATGGTATTTTAAAAACTTCATGATTTTCAAAATCGCTTTCATTATGATTTTTAGAAAATAAAACCTTCACACTTTTTTTATTCCATATTTCATTTGAAAGTAATTTTTTATTTACTTCATAAGCAGAAACAAGTTTTTTCTTATCTTCTTTATTTTTTATAACAGCATCAATATTTTCATTAATAAAGTCATCTTCGGTATATGGAGACAATTGCTTTACATCACCAACTAGTATCCATTTCTTAGCATACAATGCAGGAACTATAAAATCTAGAAAAGTAACCTTAGAACTTTCATCTACTATCATTACATCAAACATTTCTTGAATACCTCCTTTTTTAATATCGGGATGCTTTAGAATTCCAATCATAGTTCCTCCAACTAAATTTGCTGATTTTAGGATGACATCATCAAAGCTGGATTCTGATTTTGTTATACTTTCTAATAATGTTTTACCACTTTCCTTAACATTTTTTGACCTTATATTTCTAGCTATTTCAACTTTTGTTGTATCTATAAAACTATTCAACTCATAAGGCTCTACACTTTCTTTTCTAATACTATCTACATCTGAAGCAATTCTAATTGGGACAACCAAGCCTTGACATTGTTCTTTATACGTAGTAAGAATGCGATGTATTACATTATCTACAGCAACATGTGTTGCTGACACTAACAAAACACGTTTATTTTGCTTTATTAGTTGAATAATTAACTCAATAATAGCAGTAGTTTTACCTGAACCAGGAGGGCCTTCTAATAAAGCAAAATCTTTAGTTCTTAAAGCCTTTTTCACAAAATTTTGTTGCTCAATGGTACCATCAAATTCATCAGGCTTATTTAAAATTTGAAATTTCAGCTCTCGATTATCATATTCCATATTTTCTTCGAAAAAAGATTTTGCCTTATAAGATAAATCAAAGAGCTTTTGCAAAGGAGTATGTTCTAATCTAGGTTTATTTTTTAAATTACGAATAGCCTTTAATTGCATTTGTAATTGATAATCATCTGCTTTTAAGTACACATATTCAATTTCCTCCGATTCATCTAAAACTATATACTTTTCAGGTTCATTACGTGATTTCACATAAACAGCATTAGCTTTATTACTTCTTACATTAGCACCTGGCTGTTCTGTATAAACAGTTTTAACTCCTCTTTCAAATAATTCGGACTCCACTTTTTTCGCATCCCTTTCTTTAAGGTCATCTAAACCAACAGCATAAACTATTGCCATTTTTAATGATAGAGAAATAGATTTAGAAGATAATTTTAATGTTATTGTATTAACATGAGTATTTGTTTTTACTACTATATATTTTTCTTTATCACTTACATGACTAATTTGAACTGCTTTTTCTGAATTATTTATTAATACCTTCTTTATTTTTTTTGTGAATATTGTGTTTTTAATTGCTTCTGAATCTTCGGTAGAAAAATCATTGAATAGTATATAATACCTTTTTTCTTTTAATTTTAAAGGTATTTTAATAGCTCTATCTTTTTGTATAACACGTATACTATTATTAAGATAGTTTTCATAATCCCTTAATCCATAACTAACACCATCTAAAATCTTTCCTTTTGAAAAATCATTATCATCAGTTACTACAGAGTTAGCATAGTGCAAGTTTGCTTTATTTTCTTCACTCATAATTAATTACTTATCCCTGTATCGCCAAACTTAGCAAATGTGGTTATTAATATATTTTTTCTCACTACTACCGTTAAACTTGTTATACCAAGACAATCTCTAGCCAACATATAACCTTGTGCTATAGCTTGCTTAATAGCATCTTTAGAAAGTGTAAATTCTATTTTATTTTTTTTCATCATCTTAATATCCCCTTTAACAAGACACATAGAGACCAAAAAAGGATCTATTTGTCTTTGGTTTAATCTTTCTTCAAAATGATGTGTTAACTTGTAATTAAGAATGTTTTTCATTGTATATGTTTTTAAATTCACACACCATAAACCAATCCTCATACCATTTTAAAAAACACCTAATTACCAATACAATAACAATATAATTTTTTAATCATTAAGTAATATATTACATTTTAAATAATTTATTACTTAAGTGTATTATTTAAAATAAAAAAAGCAAAATATTTCATAGAAAATATTCTGCTTGTTTTTTTATAATTGAAACCTACTTAACTATTACCAATCTTTATATCTCTAACAGCTTCTAAAAACTTTATTATTTTATCTAAGTAGATGTCTAGCTCTTGTTGATCTTTAATAAAAGCCCATGCGTTTGGTGTTTTCACATTCATGGTAGCCACAACCGTATTGTGTTTATCGTTTGTTAATACATTATGATTAAGCTCGTAATTTTCAGGGAGTTCTTTATTAAGTTCTTCCATCTTAAGTAGCATGCCTTCAAAGCGTTCTTTTGCATTTAATTCCTTTGCTTCGGGCTCTTCTAGGTTTTTGTAAAAATCGTTATGTATGGCTTTTACAAAATACCAACTACCGTAACGTGCTAGTATACTATATTCTTTAGCACTGGTATGCACCGAGAAATCTAAACGATACCTGTGTTTTCCTTTTTGTATCAAGAAAGTCAAGTTAGATTTCACAGCCTTTTGTTGGTATAGAATCTCTATATTTTTAGATGCCGCTTGTTGCATTAAATTATTTTTAATGCGTTCTCTTAAACCTTTTAAAAATCCAGATTTATGTATTTCTTTTGCCTTTGGCTCTTCAATATTGTTATCATAACTAGTAACGGATGCTATTTGAATGGCATTAGTCATTACATCTAGTAAAGTAACATCCTGTGATTCGGTCTGATCCGTATCATTAGAAACATTGGTAGCATTGAGTTCTATACGATTTTTTAAGGTGTTAAAAAGCCTAGAAATTTGCATTGCGCGATTACTTAAAAACGTTTCGCGCTGACACAATTGATACAACACCTGTTCCCACTCTTCATCAAAATATTCATTCTGCGACAGTTTTTCTTTTAAACTAGCGTCTATAGTTTTTAACTTAAAGGTTTCCACAACCTCATCATTCCAAGCCGTAAAATCTGGAAACCGTTCTAATACTTTAAAGATTAAAGGGTATGCAATTTGAATGCTAAAGACACCTATATTTATAAGCTGCTCAAAGGCTGAAGGCTTACTATCTTTCTCTACAGCAATCATAATACTTCGTACTAAAGATAAACTGTTTAGTAAACGCTTAATAGCCCTTGGATTAGAACCCACGGTAAGATTACTAATATCTACAATAACATCTGAAATATCTGGTGTAAGCTCCCCTTCGTTAAAATATTGCAGTTGCTTTAAATTATCAATAATTAAATCGTTAACACGATATTGACCAATAGGCATGGTAAAAGGTAACTGGATAATTTTTTCAAAGAAAGATCGAAACTCGCGTTCATTCTCAGCTGTTTTTTTACCAAATTTTGGTTCCAAACCTTTAACAACCACATCATAATCTATGGCTAACATAAAAATACAATTCTCTAAATCGAAGATATTTTTTAGCAGCTCTAGTATTTGCACTGCTACAGGTGGATTGATACGATCTAAATCATCTATAAAAAACAAGAACCCTTTGGCGTTCTCATTGTGCTCAATAGTTTGGTTAATTTGCTTCTGTAACTCGGTGTGTAACTCGCGCAAAGACGATTGTTTATCTGCAGCTTCAAAAAAAGCATCGGTAGCATCTCCTGCAATACCAGCGGTTGCTGCATTAGCTCCCATTTTTGCGGCACTACGTGCTGCGGCTTTAAAAAAGCCAACAGCTTTTTTCTTTAAATCTTCTAGGTTTTGGTTCTTATCCTTTTCCAAAACCTGTATAACCGAAGAAATAATACCTTGAATAATATTCGTCATCGTGGTATACTCGTCTGTAAGCAACGAATATTCCCAAGTGTTTATCCAAATACCAAAAAAGCTATTTTCATTTTCACACAAATCATGCCTTATAGCATTCATTAGTGAAGTTTTCCCACTACCCCATTCTCCTTGTATGGCAATAGTGAGTGGTGTTTGCGCTGTATTTATAAAACCTGTTAAACCGTTTTTGTAGGCATCTATACCTAATTGATCTTTATCTTGTGCTTTTTTAGGCACGTCTATAATACTGGATGTACTCATTCTTTATTTTGAATAATTTCTACTGATTCGTTTTCCTTTAGCATCATACGTTTCTGCATAGTTTCCATTTTGAATAGAAAAAGTGTCTCCAGAAACAGCCAAAAATTGGTCTGCTTTTATGTAGCTACGCGATAATCTTTTTAAGTCTGCATTTAAAACCTCTATATAATTACCATCTTTAACTACCACAATATCACTAGAGTTGCCTAAAAAATCAGCCTTACAATACGCTCGTTTAATTCTCCGACCTTTTTCATCTAGCGTTTCTAAATAATTACCATCTACTTTTACACGTGCCACCATAGTGCTTTATATTAAATTATACTTTTCAATTTGCTCTATTGGAAACAATGTTCCTGCTAAAGCAAACAAACCATTTTCTTTAAACATATTTCTACTAAACCTTGGTTCTAAACTTTGGTTTTTTCTTTTTTGCTCTTCTACAAAAGCGTCTTTGGTTATCAGTCCAAAATTTTTAACTTTTAAATTATCTCCTAACTCTATACCAATTAACTCATCCCATTTATGATTAATTTTAGAGGTATAACCACCTTCGTTTTCCGATGTAATCATTTTAACTGATATTCTAGCGTTGTCATGTTCACAAATAATATCATAACCTTTATTAGATTGATTTTTTACAACTTTAGGTCTTCTTCCCATTTGCTCTAAAAAGGAATACGAAATAGCTTCTCCTATTCTTCCAATAATATTATCATTACCATGTAATACCTCATCTTTATTCGCTACTTCTAAAAAATCTTGTCTTGCTTTTAAATAGTTAAGACATAGTTGTTTTCTTTGGTTATTCATAAGACATATCGTATTCTATTTTATTGATAAAAGTTCACTAATAATATCTCCTTTAAACTTGCTAAATATGCGTTTGTGATGATTTTCTTCATCTAACTCAATTCCAAAAATTAGCCTATAACGTTCTTCTTTTGATATTTGTAAATCTCCAAAAGTATCTTCCAAAAGTATATTGAGATAATTATCAGAATATTTATACCTCAAATCAATTAAATCTTGTAACTCTTTGCCTGAATGCCCTTTATATATTAAAGGTAAATTGAGCGCGTTCACTGTATCTAATCCTTTACTATTAAACAAAGAGCTGTTTTTAAGTATTATTCTATTATCTATGTTTGTAATAGGCAAATAGCTAAATTCATAGGTGCTTGAAATATTTGAATCTACGTAAGGATGTAAATGATCTGTTAAGTTTAAATCCGTTGATGATTTAATGGTATTGCAAGTGGCACATGATGGAATTAGATTGTAAAATGAAATAGCCAAAAGAGGATAATCTGTTTTTGCAAACCAGTGATCAAACTGTGGCACCATGCCTTTACCACTGCCAGATGGGTTTCTATAAACAAAAACATATTCTCTGTTACAATACGTACAAGTGTGTTTATCCAACAGACGTGCTAATCGGTAATTCCACTTTTCTCCTACCGTTTCATCTTTAGAAAACCAGCCTGTAAATCCTGAAATAAGACATAGTTTTTTTGCATTAGCTTTAAAATCTTTAACTGTTCTACCTGTGGCTGCAATAAATTTTGTTTGTAGACTATTATTAATTTCAATAAGCCTGTGAGGTTTTGCTTCTATTAATTCCTTAATGGTAGCATCTGTAAATAGATCTCTAAAGCCTTGATTTATCTTACTTCTAATATTACTATGATTACATGGGTAACAAGCTGAATCTCCACAACTATAACCATGACTATTTGACGTAGTTAATCTGCCTTTAAGCTTTACACCTAACCAGCATACAGCCTCTTTACTATAGGCATTTAAAGCATCTATTTGATCACCTAAATAAATCATTAGCTATCTTCATTTAAATCCTTAATATTTAAACCTGCATCACCAAGAATCCTCTTTGCTCTTTTTATGGCCTCATTCTTATCTATTTCATTAGGAAAAGCTTGATAATACATTTCATCCATCTTATACTTTAAAATAGGCTCATCTACTATGTCGATTATAGATTTTAAATACTGTTTTTCTTTATATAAAAACTTTCCTTCTAAATCACTATGATATTCTTGTTTAGCTTTTATCAAATCCTTATTTAAATCCTCTGAATTACTCCGTAATTCTTCTATCTCTTTGCTTAAAATGATGAAGCTCAAATTATCTAATACCTGCTGGATTTTTTCTTTTGCAAATTCACCGATAAAGCCATCTTTTAAAAAAAAGCTGTGTGCAAGTAAGTCGTGAACGTTGGCGCCAAAAGATTGTTTTGGTTTAGAATTATCATTTAGCAGATGTATAACATTGGATTTATCATTATCGATACGATCTATATAAACAATATTATAATTTGGAATATCTGATAGCGTTAATGGATCATGTGTAGAAATTATAATTTGAATTTTTCTTGTATTTAATTCTGGATGTTTTGAATTATCAATATCTATGTTCAATCTCTCAAAAATCACAGGTATAACTTTAGTGATTGCACTAACAAATCTCTTTTTCCATAAAGGATGAAATCCTAAATCAGCTTCATCTAATAATAAAATGTAGTTTTCTTTTCTTCTTAAATAGTGATGCTTTCTAATTGTAAATTCATAAAAACTGCTAAACAAATTCAGTAAGGACTTTTCACCATATGAAAATCTTTTATCTGGCCTGAATTCAAGAATTTGCGCATTGATTAAAGAATTGCCATTAAACTCTTCTAAAACCATTCTGTAATTTTGCATTAACTTTTTAAAATCTGCAAAATCTATTATTCTTAGATTGATATTTAATTTGCCATTAATTAGCTCTGCACCATCTTTTTTTGCAAACTCGGTGGCTACAATATAAAAGCTCTGTATAGCAGTAAAGAGTTTAATAGCCTTTTGAACCCCTCCCTTTAATTGGTCAATAATTTCATATCTCGCATTATAGATTGTATCGAAGGACATACCTATACCAATTTCCACTTCTTTAAGGCTATTTTTAATTCGCTTTAGTAAATCATCATTTCCACTTTCAATTAATGCATTAATATATTCACTAAATTTTACTAAATTATCTCTTAAATTTTCAAATTCATTCCCTTTTAATTCTTCATTAATCACCCCCTCAATCCTTCTATTAAGTTCAACTCTGAAATTTTCTATTTCATTTCCTTCTAAAAAAGGTTTCAAACTTTCAATTGACTTCATTAATATATTCTGCTTATCTTTTAGAATTTCATCAAAATTTGTAGTCTCAAAATGAAAAAGCAATATATGATAATCATCATTCACCATTGCCTCCTTTAAATGATAGTATATATACTTATCAATATGCGCAATCTTATGAAAAAAAAGTTGTTTTAATTTTACTAAAAAATTATCTTCTTTTATGATATCAAAATAGCTAATATTATGAAATCCATTAAACGCAGTTTCCGTTGAAGTTGCATCAATTATTAAATAAGATAAAATATTGACTTCTATATTTTTAAAAAAATTAGAGCTATCGTGAGTTAAATGTTCTTTATCTTTATTACTAGATGGGTAACTTTCCCATAATTTCTCAAAGGCTTCTTTCTGAGTTTTTTCGATAGAACCAGTAACTTTAAATCCACCATGTGTATTCCTTAAATCTCTTTTGTATAAAGGTTTAGCTGACAAGCTCAAATAATTATATAAAGGTAATTCTGGATAAACTTTTTTTATCTCATCTACAATATCATCCGTCATTAACATAGTAGAGCGCTCAATATTATCTAGATGATATTCAATTAAGGTAGACTTAAAATGTGAAGTTTTTGAAATTGATGAACTAAAATCACTTAAATCTTCATCAGGAATAGGGGAAAAATATAATACAGGGATGTCAATATTTGGAACAGAATTAACCCTAAGCTTTTCAAAGTATACAGCAACCTGATGTGTTTCAGTAAAATCACCATTTTCGTTTAACTTTCCTGTTCTATTTACTATTTTTATTTCACCATTTCTATTCTCATAAATAAAAATTGCTCTTGTTGTATCGCGGTTTTTATTAATTATTGAAAAAAGTGTTGTTTTGCCACTACCATTAGCTCCTACTATTGCAGATAACTCATTGATATTATTAGAATGTAAATTATAAACATATTTATCATTCTTAATTCTATTAATGGTTATTTTTTCATATTCGTGGTTAATACTATAGAAATAATTTCCAACCAAATTTATAACTTGAGGTTCGTCAAAAAGATAATGCTCTAATATATATACTGCCGCTAATCTCATAAATTATTTCTTTGTTTTCTTAACAGGCTTCAACTCTGCCTTCAACTTCTGTATCTCCTCCAACAAAACCTCAGCACTACCATCACTCTCCAACTGCTCAACCAACTCGCCTTTAAAGGCTTTGGCTAAAATAGCTTGTGGCAAACTATCTATTTTTGTTTTTAGAGTTTGGTATTGTGCTTCTATAGCATCTGCTTTAGCAAATAAATGTTCTACGCGTTTTACGATTTCGGTTTGTTCTTCTATTGGTGGAAGTAAAAGCCTAAACTGTTTTAAAGCTGGCATATAAATAGTTTTGACTGTAGTTCCTTTACCTGAAGCTATTAAATAATCTTTTGCAGAAATAAAAGCGTATAATAAATATTTATTGTATAACTTTTCTTTACAAATCCAATTCGCAAAATGTTGAGTTGTTGCCATCTCCTTACCCATAATTGTAGTAAAACCTACAGAGATATCGCGTGAAAAGCATACCGTTCCTTTAGGAAGTAATCTGGCACTAGAATTATTAATCCCCACCATGTTTGGTTTAAACTTTGTATCACTTATTACTGTTCCGTGTGCAGCTCGAATATCTTGTAATGAAATCCAAGGAACATTACCATTAATCCAATATTCTTCCTTACTTTTCCTTGGTGTATGCCCCGATTCCAATTTTGCAAGATCTATCAAATTACTCCAGACCCATTTTTTTGGTTTTTCCTGAAACTCGTCACCAATCGTAATTGGCGAAACTACTTTTACAGATTTCGAACCACGCCATTCCTCAGTAATCTTACCTGTTACCGCTTGGGTTAACACCGCTTGTCTAAAGTTTTTAAGGATTTGTGGGATGTGGTTTAAACGGGTTTTAAGACTGTCTAGATGCCCAAATAACTCGTCTAACTTGGTAACAATGCGTTGTTGTTCTGCTAGTGGTGGAAGTGGGATTTTAATAGTTTCAAATTCCTTGTATTTTAAATTTCTTAGATTGTTACTTCCTCCTTGATATTTCAGAATTTCTCCAGACAAATAAAAAGAATCCAAATAATGCTTGATAAATTTCTTATCTAAATTATCATAAAGTCGAACCATTCTTAAAAAGTTAGTACAGACTTTTTTACAATCAATATTTACATCTAAAGCTTCTTCATCTATATAAATTGTTCGTCCAACTGGCTGATCTGGTCCTCCTCCTGAGATTTCTAATAAAATATCCCCTTCAACTAAAGCTCTTTTTTCTAAACTTGCTGATTTAATTTTTCTTATCGAAGCTGTACTTCCCTTATCTCGTTCCCAATTTTTTATTTCGCTTCCTCTAATGCAAGAAACAATTTCAGAATCAACATCAAATTCAAATTCTAAATCTTTTCCCCAATCTCCACCAATAACAAAAGCTGTAAGCTCTTTAAATTCAGTTTCAACCCAATTCTTTGGCAATTTATTCTCCATCTAGTTTAACGCTTTAATTATGGCATTCAACTCCTTGGTAATGCTGGTTAATTCGGTTAAAGCTTCTTTAGCAATATCTATAGGTTCGCCAATGTCTTCGGCTTTGGTAATGCTATCGTCTGCTATTAATCCTAAATCTAAAGAGTCGTTCTTTTTGGCAATAGTTTCTCTAGTTATGCAGCTAAAACGTTCGTCTTTAATTTTGTTGCGATCATTGGCGGTGTAGGCTTTTTCAAAATCGGCAAAATAGCTTTCGGTAAATGGCGTGCGCTTTCCAAAGTTGGGCATATTGGTACGCATATCGTAAAACCACACGTTTTTGGTATTGGCTTTATCTGCGGTACCACGCTCAAAGAATAACACGTTGGTTTTTACACCTGCGGCGTAAAAAATACCGGTTGGCAAACGCAAAATGGTGTGTAGGTTGCATTTTTCCATGAGGTCTTTACGTACGTTTTGTCCGTCGCCATCTTCAAACAATACATTATCTGGTAAAACTACTGCTGCACGTGCGCCACCACGTGTGTGTAAACTGCGGTAAATACCTTGTAAAAAGTTGAGTTGCTTGTTTGAGGTTGGATAGACTAAGTCGGTTCTGGTTGGTCGGTCGCCACCTTTTTTAGTTCCAAATGGTGGGTTTGCCAGGACTAAGTCCATGTTTTTAATGCTTTCACCATAACTACTTAAAGAATCGCCTAGAGCAATGTTTCCGCCCATACCATGTAAAAAAGCATTCATCATGGCTAAACGATGGGTATCGCCTACCAACTCGCAACCACTGTATTGCTCGGTTTGTAAGTGGTTGTTTTCGGCATCGCCGAGTGTGTAAATATCGTTATGTTTTAAAATATAATGGTGTGCGGCAATCATAAACCCATAGGTTCCACAGGCAGGATCGTTAAGGCGCTCGCCTACTTTAGGTTCCATTAAACGTACCATCACGTTAATTAATGGTCGCGGTGTAAAATATTGTCCTGCTCCAGATTTTTTTTCACTCGCATTTTTTTCTAACAAGCCTTCGTACATTTCGCCTAGACCTTCGTCTTTGGCTTCAAACCAATCGAGCTCGTCGATGTGCTTTATAATTTTACGTAAGTTGGCTGGTTCTTGTATACTAGTTTGTGCGTTGTTGTATATTTTCTGAATATTGCCTGTGCTTTCCGTTCCTAATTTTAATAGTAACTGACGGTAAAAGGTGGCGAGTTCTACGCCTTCTTTTTGTTTTAGGTCTTCCCAACGGTAGCCTTCTGGTAGCTTATCGTTATAGTCCGTTTCTTCTGCCATTTTAAGGAACAGAATAAAGGTGAGCTCGTTTAGGTATTGGTGGTAGGTGATACCATCATCTCGTAATACGTTACAAAGGTTCCAGAGTTTGTTTACTATTTCTTGGGTTGTTAATGCCATTTATTTTCTTGTTGTTAAAAGTATTTTTGTCATTTTTTCTGCGTGTTGCTCAATTTCAATTTCCTGCCAATGCTTTTCTTGCATCATAATTTGTTGTTTTATGCTTTCTATACTACCTCGTTTTGCATAATGTTCTTTTTTAGCAGTTGGCATGTAGTTACTTAATTTAGAGTTTTTATTTCTACTTATTAAGCATAAATTTCCAAAACTATCTAAAGCACTAGTGTCTAACCTTTCTTGTCCTTCCATTGGATTTTGAGGATAGTAATGTTCTACAGAGGTACGGAAAGAAAAACTAAAATCGGAAAATTGTTTATTTTCTTTTTCTTGATCTTGTTTCCAAAGTAAATAATCTAATCTGTTAAATATAAAATTCTCTACGCTTGTACCTTGATTTAGTTTAGTTTTATCTAAGTCATCCATATTTGCAGTAGAATAAGCATCATTTATATAAATTATATTAAAGTAATCATTTTCTTGTTTAGCAAGAAAACGATCGTATAAATACGCATCGCTTAAATCTTCTAAATAGCAGATATAATCTTCTCCATCTATTCTGTCTTTACCATCATCTAGCACATAATTTAAGGCAGCATTTAACCAATGTTTATAGATTAAAGTTGGTGCAGACACATGAAACATTGATAATAACATTAAAATTGACTTATTATTAGTACCTAAACTGTTTATATATTGATGCGATGCTTTTTTATTATAATATTCTACTTTAAGGTATTTTAAACTCCATTTATCATCTTTTAAATTACGTTTAATGATGTACTTGTCGTAGTAGTGTTTTCCTTTTAATAACAGAAAAGCAAAGTCTTTCACAAATGCTTTTTTCTTGTTTTTGTCTTCTACGTTTAAGAAAAAATCAAAAGTTTCCATTAGCCTTTTATCGTCTAAAGGAATATTTTTTTTATCCTCAGAAAGCAATTCATAATTAGGATTACTATTAACCAATATTCTTAAAATATGTAATAAGAAATTAGAAAAGTTTATTACAGAATTAAAGCGTTCTGGAGCATCATCTTCCTCTTCCTTATTTATTTCTATTTGCTGTTTATCTTTTAATAAAGCCTCTATAGTTAATGCAGTATTATCTACCTTAATTTTAGTGCTAAAACTAGTGATAACATCTTCAAAAACTTCTGCTTCAAAATGATTCCAATCTTTACCAAAAAGAGCAGAACGTACCTCTGTATTAAAACCATGTTGAACATATTTCTCCATATTAGCAGAGGCTTCCCAAATGGTATTAAAAACGTGGCTTTCCTTTTTTTCTTTACTAAAGACCTTTAGCATTTTAGCTTTTAAGACTTCATGTTTTTCTAACTGTTCTCCACGATTATTCATTATCTCGAAATAATGATTTAAATCTGTATCCTTAGGTACAGGAACCCTTAAAATAATAACATTTGCCTTTAAATAATTAACAAACTGTTCTAAATGATTGGCCTTTTTTATCTTATTTAATTCCTTTTTAGCAATGGTATAGGCATCAGTAATTCTAACATTTAATTTTTTTTCTGACTTGTTTACATCTTCCTTTTTAGTCTTATTATAAAGGTGCTCTAAAGTATAAGAAGACATAGGTCTACTATCAAAATGAAGATTTGTTTTATAGTTATTAATATGAATATCAAATTCATTTTTTAAAATCGAAAACAAGATGTTTAGCGTTGTTAAACGTTGCTGACCATCAATTGTTTCATAAACAATTCCGTCTTCCGTTTTACGCTCAAAAACCACTAAACTACCTATATAATACTTTTGTGTAGTTGTTTTATCATATTTAGCATAGTCATAAACATCTTGAATAAGCTGTTTTATTTGTGCTTCTTTCCAAGCATAATTGCGTTGATATATTGGAATTGCATAGGTATTGTTTGAGAATACCTCTTCGATATTTAATTCTACTAAATTATTCGCCATGGTAATAGTTTAAAGATTTAAATAACTCTTTTAATTTTTCGGTTTTTGAAGACCTTATGGCATTTAAACTTTCTAAATACATTTGGTAAACTTCCTTTGGTTGTGTTGCTTCTCTAATAACAGAAAACATACTGCTCCATTCTCTAGCATGGTTATCTACAGAAGCCAGTTGCACTGCCTGCGAATCTAAGCGCAATCTATATGCCCAAATAAACAGTTTGGTAATTACTCTGTCTAGATCTTGATTCCCAAATTTATCGGTATAATAAAGTAGTGCACAATCAAAAAGGGTTCTTACATATTGATCTCCAGATCTATTACGTCCTTCATACGTAGCTAAGGTTTTAAAAACTTTAAAAGAAATACTGGTTTTAGAACTAATAGAAAGAAATTGAAGCTTACCAAGAAAAAAATCTTCATCATACACCCATTTTTTCTCTTCTTTATTAAAGTATTTTGCACTATGCGTTCCTTTAATTTGTTTTATTTTTTCTTGATAAAAATTAATCATTTCAAAAAAACGTTGTCCATTAAGAACTACTTGGTCTATTTGAAAAGGATAAAGTTTTGTGTTATTATCTATCTTTCTATGGAGATGTTGATTAAACTCATCTGTAAAAACATTATTAATCTTTAGAGGATAGATGTATGGAAAATCTTGTGTTTTATCTAAAGTAACCCCTTTAAAGGTATTAGCATTGGTTTTGTTTAAATAGCGTCCATTTTTACGTTTAGACCATCTACGAATCCTAAATAAATATTGTGAAAAAACTTCGTGCAGTTCATCGTCATTTTTACTTTCCCATTCTTCGATACATTGCTGTCTTTCTTTTTCTGAAAAACTAGACATTTCACGTAAGTGAAAAGCTTTTAATAAATCGTGAGGATCTAAATCTTTTCCTCTTGCATTTTGAGAATCGAAAAACTGAAAGGCTTCAGAAATACTAGACAAGGTTATGCATACCAATTCACATTTTGTAAAAAAGAAACGAACTTCATCTTCCGTAAAACTTTTTATCTCTCTTTCAATTTCTTTATAGTTAATAATAACATTTGCTTTTGATATATCATTATCCATAGATTCTGAAAGTAGCTTGAGCTTACTATCTCCTCCATATTTTTCAGCAAAATATTTTGTTGAATCATTATGAAGCAGAGCATGTGCAATTAGAGTAAGAGTAACTATACGTTGTTGTCCATCTACAATATTTAATTCCTTCTTGTCTTTATGCATAACAGCTGTACCAATTCTGTAAGCTGATTTTTTTTGATGTAAAACAATATCTTCTAATAATTGTTTTACATTTTTTGGTTGCCATTTATAAGGTCTTTGATATTCTGGTATTTTTAAATCTTGATTATATAAAATTTCTTTTACAGTCTTGACTTTAGGTTTTAATGTATGTTTTAAAACCTCAATTTGTTCTATATTTTCAATTATAGCCTCTGCCATTAAATAATTTTAAATTGTTTATTATTAAGCGTACAAATACTCGTTTAACTCCTTAATAATTTCTGCAGTTTCATTTTTAAATACTTTATCTAAACGCTTTAAACCTCCATCTACGCTAAATGGTGGTTTGTTTAAATCTTCTAAAGTAATAATAGATTCTTTTTGCAATTGTGCTTCTATTTTATCCAGCCATTTTAGTTGAATTTGATTCCAGCTGTGACTTGATTTTAATTTAGAAACTGCATTTGCAATACGCTCATGGTGACTTACTAATTCTTCTCCTAAAGCAGAGGTGCGTATATGAGCAATAATATCTGCAACAATTTCTGTATTAGTTACTTCTTTATATGCTGTATTCAGGTTGTTTTTATTAAAACCTTGGGTATCTAGAATTAACCTTAATTCTTTAAGATCATGACGTGATAATGTACTTGGTTTAGTACACACAATGTTTAATGCAGCAATTTGGTTGCGGTTGTTATTGATATACTCCGTAAATGACTCTAAATAATCTTTAGGTTTAAGGTTTTTCTCGTAAGCACGAGACACCTCTTCCACCCTATCTTCATGGTCACTATATAAAGTACCATAATTTAAGGCTTTACCTTTTTCTCTATCTAAAAACTCCCATAAATGTCCATAATCTTCAAGAGATTGGTTTACATTTTCTATATCAATAGCTTTTAGTTTTTTAGCAAAATCTCTAACGGTTGGTTCACCAGAAAGGGTTTGAAATTGTTGTTTTTGTTTTTCACTAAAACCAGACACCTTACGCTGTATTTTAGCTATAACTCGATCTAGCTTAGCCTCTTTAGAATACGTGTCTTCAATTATAGAAAGTTCTTCAACCAAATTTGCAAAAGACTTGGTAACTAAAGGCGCAACAGGTTTCATCACCTGTTCTTTAGCCATAATTTCAGTAACACCAACACAATCGTAAATTTTAAAAACTTCTTTACCAATAACATCACAACGTCTTGTGGCACGACCAACCATTTGATCGTATAATATACGAGAGTTAACACGACGTAGAAACACCAAATTAGAAATACTTGGCACATCTATTCCTGTGGTTAATAAATCTACAGTAACTACAATACTTGGATATTGATCGTTTTTAAATTTTCGTAATAAATCTTCACGATTATAAACTTCACCTGTAATTTTAACAATAGCATCTTGATCTGCCTCTTCTCCTAATTCTGCTAATTCTTCATATATCAATCTTACAATGGTATCTGCATGTGCATTTGTTGCTGCAAAAATCAAAGTTTTATCTTTGTTTTCTGGTAGTATACCATAAGTAGAAATTAGCTCGTTTAACACGACACGGTTAAAATTTTCGGTAATGACTTTGCGATTAAAACCTGTTATTTCAACTTTAATTTCATCTTCAGTAATTCCCAAATCTTTAATCTGGTTTTCTTCTGGATCGTATATTTTAACTTCATCCCCTTTCTCCCATTTAATACCATCTTTAGACAATGTAGTTTGAAATACATAAGGCGGCTCAAAATCAATTAGATACCCTTCTATAACAGCTTGGCGATACGAATACATATAAACAGGATCTCCAAAAATTTCTTTTGTATGAATAGCAGGTGTTGCTGTTAAACCAATGCGATACGCATCAAAATAATCTAAGACCATTCTGTATTTACTCTGAAAGTCAAGCTGGTCTCGAAGGATAAATTCTTCTTCATCCATTTCTTTATCTAAAGTATACCCTCTGTGCGCTTCATCCACCACAATACAATCGTAATCTCCAACGCTTGGCGATTCATCAGAATACGCAATACGTTGTACCATACCTTGAACCGTTGCAAAGTGTATTTTTGTATCTAACTCTGAAGCTTTGTCTTCTAAATCTTGAAGGTCATAAATTTGTGCAAAGGTTTGCAATCCCTCTATATGTACTTCTTTAAACGCATCTGAAGCTTGTTTACCTAACATGCGTCTATCTACTAAAAAAAGAATACGTCTAAATCTTCCTGACTTTATTAAACGATAACACATACCAATCATAGTACGTGTTTTACCAGTTCCTGTTGCCATAGCTAACAAAGCGCGTCTATCTTCTATATTGTTAAGAATTTTTTGCTCAACAGCCTTAATAGCTTCAATTTGATATTCTCTTAAACTTAATCCGCTTGGGTCAGATAATAAATCATAATCTGTTTTTTCTAGTTTTTCGACACCTTCATTTTCGTCATAATTTAATTTTTCTACCAAATCTCGTGGTGAAAACCAATTTGGTAAAGGTCTAGCTAAATTTTTCTGATCTCTACCATCCCAAAACCAAATACCAGAAGCTGTTTTAAACTGCTCTAAATAAGGTCTTCCATTTGTGGAAAACATAAATGGTACTTTATAAGCTGTATTATTGGTATGATCAGGAAACGTAATATTGTGGTCATTAGTTACCAATTCACTATAGGTTTTGGCTTGCCCTAAATCGCTCATTACATTTTTAATGTGTTTTTTAGCTTCGACAATTCCAATTAATTCTATACCATTAAACAAGGCATAATCTGCCCATTTTGTTCCGCACTTCCATTCGGCAATTGCCATTTGCTTTCCCTTTTGTGGAAGTGTTTGTTTAGATTTATAATTTAGAGTCTGTGTGTCACATTCCCAACCTGCATCACGTAATTGTTTATCAATACGATCTCTAGTTTCCGCTTCAGTTTCCTCTGTTTTTTTAGCTTTAGCAAAAGCACGTATTTTACGCTCTTGTTTTGCTTCTTCAGTAATTTGAGTTTGCTCTTTTATTTTCTGCTTATAGTCACCAACTTCTTTCTTAAGTAGCTCTAGTTCTTTTTCCAGTTTCTGAGCTCTTGAATCGTTTACGAACCAAGATTCTTTAGGCATTTCATAATCCTGAAAAACGTCTTGATTCTCGTAAACCTCTACAAACCATTTAGTTAAATAAAAGGCTTGCCTCAGCATATATCTAGCTTCTGCTTGGGTACCTTCTCCTGTATGTGAAGCCTTATTTCCTGATTTTCTAATCGTATGCAAAATAGAAATTATCTCAGAAGGTGTATCTGAGTTATTTGCTAAAACAGTTAACCTGCTTATTTGTTTTTTATCGTAA
The DNA here is from genome assembly GCF_030547245.1 of Oceanihabitans sp. 2_MG-2023. Lineage (GTDB taxonomy): Bacteria > Bacteroidota > Bacteroidia > Flavobacteriales > Flavobacteriaceae > Oceanihabitans. The sequence goes on along the minus strand of NZ_JAUOQT010000004.1, from coordinate 115,736 downwards.
GGCTCTTCTAATTGTTCATAATCAATTAAAATACTTGTTAACTTTTCTGTTAGTATCCTAAGTTTTGATAAAGTAGTACTAGGATCTACATAAGAATTACGTTCAGCTAATAAAGCCAATTGAAACAATTCGACATAACTATCTGTTAAAAAACTAAAGTTTGTTTTTATATTCATTCGAGGCAATTTATAAAGAAATTAAAGCTAATTCTATCACCAATATCAACATGCTTTTTTCTTCTATTACATTTATTCTTAAACTTAATCAGCTATTTTAATTCAAAAGGGAGAATCTAAATATATAAACTTTTTAAAAAAGGAAGCTGTATATCCTCGAAAAATAATTTGGTTAACCAACACAAATATTAATAATAATTGACTGTCAATTACTTAACCACTTATCTTTATGAAAAAAAGTAAACCAAACTGCTTGCTTTTTTCATCTTAGTACATAATCATTTTACAAAGCTAAAAACAGTTATATTTTTTCTAAGCTAGATGCTTTTTTAAAGCATTCCTTACGGAAAACCGTAAGCCACGTTTTTTTTCACTATAATTTTTTTTATTGCCAATTGTATTTCTATTTTTCCTGTAAGGTTTTTAATAAAAATACGTCAAAAAATGTATCTTTAAAAGCATATTAATAATCTAACAAAGAAAGGAACTACATTATGCTTACTTGGAAACATGTAATTAATTATACCGTAAACGGAAACCCTACTCCAGACCAACGCGTAGAAAAAACCGAAAACGAATGGAAGACGCTACTTACGCCAGAACAATTTAAAATTACCAGACTAAAAGGAACGGAAGCGCCGCATAGTGGTGCACTTTGTAGTATTTATGACGAAGGACAATACAATTGCATTTGTTGCAACACGCCTTTATTCGACTCTACAATTAAGTTTACCTCTGGAACTGGCTGGCCTAGTTTTACACAGCCCATACAAGAAAATGCCATTAAATACGAAAAAGATACTGCTTTTGGTATGGTTCGCGTAGAGGTACTATGCAATACATGCGATGCGCATTTAGGGCATATTTTTCCCGATGGACCAGCACCTAGCGGTTTGCGCTATTGTATTAACTCGGCATCTATGCAATTAGAGAAAGGAATTACTAATGAAAGCTAAAAATCTACAATTAGCCACTGTTGGTGGTGGTTGTTTTTGGTGTACCGAAGCGGTATTTCAAGAAGTAAAAGGTATCGAAAAAGTAATCTCTGGATATGCTGGTGGAACGGTTCCTGGACACCCAACGTATCGCGAAATATGCTCCGGACTTACAGGTCATGCCGAAGTAATACAAATTACTTTTGATGCGCATGTGATTTCTTACGAAGAGATTTTGGTTATTTTTATGACCACTCACGATCCTACAACTTTAAACCAACAAGGTGCCGATCGTGGTACGCAATACCGATCGGTTATTTTTTATCACAACGAAGTACAAGCAGCTATTGCACATGAGGTTACTAAAGCTATTGCTAGGTATTACGAAAACCCTATTGTAACCGAAATAAGCCCTGCTCCTACTTTTTATGCTGCCGACAAAGAACATCAGGATTATTACAAAAATAATAAAGAACAAGGGTATTGCAGTTTTGTTATTGCTCCAAAATTAGCAAAACTAAGAAGGCTCTATTCCGATAAATTAAAATAGGAACCCCATTAAGTAGCACGTAAAATAATGAACCTAAAAATAAAAGATACATTTACTAGCCAATTGCCAGCAGATGCGATACTGGAAAACACAAGAAGACAGGTGGAAAAGGCTTGCTTTTCTTACGTAACACCAAAGCAAACTGCAAATCCAGAAATGCTTCATGTTTCTCCCGAAATGCTTAAAGCTTTAGGGCTAACAGCAGCAGATGCTAAAAGCGAAGCTTTTTTAAATGTATTTACTGGTAATAGTGTTTTACCAAACACAAAACCCTTTGCGATGTGTTATGGCGGACATCAATTTGGGCATTGGGCAGGACAATTAGGCGATGGTCGTGCTATTAATTTAACTGAAATAGAACACAATAATAAACATTGGGCACTGCAACTTAAAGGCGCAGGAGAAACACCATATTCCCGTACAGCAGATGGTTTGGCGGTTTTGCGTTCTTCGGTTCGTGAGTATTTATGTAGCGAAGCCATGTTTCATTTAGGCGTGCCAACCACCAGAGCTTTATCGTTAGCAGTATCTGGAGATGCCGTTTTAAGAGATATGCTGTATGATGGTAATGCTGCCTACGAAAAAGGTGCTATTGTTTGTCGTGTTGCGCCTAGTTTTTTACGTTTTGGGAATTTTCAAATACTAGCCGCTAGACAAGATAAAGAGACCTTAAAAACCTTAGTAGATTATACCATAAAAAATCATTTTTCGCATTTAAGCGCACCTAGTAAGGAAACCTATTTGCAATTTTTTGAAAGCGTGTTTAATAATACTCTTGAAATGCTAATACATTGGCAACGTGTTGGTTTTGTGCATGGTGTAATGAATACCGATAATATGTCTATTCTTGGACTTACCATAGATTATGGTCCGTATGGTTGGCTAGAAGGTTATGATGCCCATTGGACACCAAACACCACCGACAATCAACATAAAAGGTATCGTTTTGGTGCACAGTTAGAGATTGGTTTGTGGAATTTGTTTCAGCTTGCAAATGCCTTATATCCGTTGCTTGAAGAAGCGGAAGGACTAGAAAACATTTTAAATACCTATAATCAAAAGGCTGCAGACCAATACATAGCTATGATGCGTAGTAAATTAGGTTTGTTTTTAGAAGAAGATACAGACGTAGAATTAATTTTTACTTTAGAAGAAATATTACAGCTTACCGAAACAGATATGACTATCTTTTTTAGAAATTTAAGTGATTTTTCGGCAAAGAAACCTTCGGAAGGATTGCAAATTATACAGGATGCTTTTTATGTACCCAACGAAGTTTCCGATAGCATTCGACAAAAATGGAATCTTTGGTTTACCGACTATGCGAAACGCCTTGAAAAAGAACGCATTTCTTCAGAAGAAAGAAAACAAAAAATGCATCAGGTGAATCCTAAATATGTGCTTCGTAATTACATGGCACAATTAGCAATTGACGCTGCAAACAAAGGAGATTACCAATTAATAGACGATTTATTTCAGCTACTAAAAAAACCTTATGACGCACAACCAGAAAACGAAAAATGGTTTGCAAAACGTCCCGATTGGGCAAGGCATAAAGTTGGCTGTTCGATGTTATCTTGTAGTTCGTAATACATTTAACATACAAAACATACAAATTGCCAGTGGGTTGCACCGAAGGCATGATAACCATAAAAACAAATACAATGTTAGGACTTGGTACAGCTGCATTAGGAAGACCGCAATATATTAATATACGAAAGGATAAAAACTTAAATCCAAGTTTAGAATCCTTTAGACAAGACAGCTTTAATACACTTGAAAAAGCATACCAATTAGGTATTCGCTATTTTGATACTGCTCCGGGATACGGCTTAGCGGAAGATGTATTATTGGAATGGTTACAAACCAAAGAAGACGAAACCATTACTGTAGCTACCAAATGGGGCTATACATACGTTGCCAATTTTGATGCAAATGCAAAAGTTCATGAGGTAAAAGAACATAGCCTAGAAAAGTTAAATGCGCAATGGCAAGTTTCTAATGCATTTCTTCCGCATCTAAAACTGTATCAAATCCATTCGGCTACTTTAGAAACTGGAGTCTTAAATAATGCTGCCGTTTTAAACCGATTGGCAGTTTTAAAAAAGGAACATCCAATAGAGATTGGGATTACAACCACTGGAAGCAACCAGTTAGAAGTATTACAAAAAGCAATGGACGTTACTATAAAAGGCACACCATTGTTTGATGCGTTTCAGGTTACTTATAATGTTTTAGATCAAAGTTTAGAAACCATGTGTAATACGTTAGCAAAACAAGGCAAAAAAATAATTATAAAAGAAGCCTTAGCGAATGGTAGGGTTTTTAAAAACAGCAATTATAAGCACTACTCTAAACTATACAATACTTTAGAAAAATTAGCAATAAAATACCATGTTGGTATAGATGCAATAGCTTTAAAATTTTGCCAACAAAATATTAAGAAAAGTATTGTTTTAAGTGGCGCATCGAATACAGAACAGTTAATTTCTAACCTTCAAGCAAATAAAATCACCTTATTGGAAGAAGAATTAAATAGCTTAAAAAAATTAAAAATAACCCCTGTTGCTTATTGGCAAGAAAGAAAACAACTGCCTTGGAATTAAATAATTAGTATGTGGATTAAAAAATAAAATTCGAAAAAAGAAGTTAAGGTATAAGCTTCGGCATAATTAATGTTACAAACTTGTATATTTGAAAAATTTTTAGAATTTATGAAAAAAATAATCACGCTCCTTTTGCTAACCTTAAGCGCAACTACATTTGCACAAAACAATGCATTTCAAGCTGGCGAAAAACTTAGTTTTACAGCTGCTTATAATATGTCTGGTTTACTAACAGACCTTGCCGAAGTTCGTATGGAAACTAGCGAAGTAAAGACTTCGAAAGCCACATTATTACGTCTAAAATGTACAGCAACTACGTATAGCAAATGGGATAATTTTTTTAAAATTAGAGACATCTACGAAAGTTATGTTAACCCTAAAACCTTAACCCCTTATTTATACCAAAGAGATATTGATGAAGGTGGTCATTATAAATTTGTGAAGTATACTTTTAACCATAAAACAAATACAGTAAAAAGCCTAAGAAGACAAAAAAGCAAGAACTTTGCATCTGGTTTTTGGGACAGAAATGAGGAAGTGAAAATTAATTCGGGAACCAAAGATTTAGTAACCACTATTTACCATATTAGAAATTTAGATATCCATAAAGCTCCAATTGGAGCAACAGATTCTTTTACTGTATTATTTGATAATGAGGAAACAAAAATATCGTTTACGCTTTTAGGAAAAGAAACCATTAGTACCAACATTGGAAATAAAGAATGCTACAAATTAGCAATTCGCATTCATGGTAGCGACGTTTTAAAAGGAAATAATGCGAATCTACTTTGGCTAACTGCAGACGAAAATAAAATACCAGTTTACGCAAAATTTAGAGTAGCAGTTGGTAGTGGAGAATTAAAAATAAAATCTGCAACAGGTTTAAAAAACTAAAAACTATGAGAAAGTTATTTATCATTCTAGGGTTAATTGCAGCCATAATTGCAGTGGTTTTATCTGCTTTACCATTATTCAACATTGCGTTTATTCCTGCAATAGCCGCTTTATTGTTTGGCTTGATCGCCTTTTACTTATCTAAAAAGGAAAACGAATCTAAAAAAACAGTACAATTAATATTTTTACTAACCATAATCTCTTTATGTTTAAGCACTTACAAATCTGTTTTTAGCGAAGCTGAAATTGGAAATACAGAAGCACTAGAAGTACGCGAACAAGAAGCAGAAGATAATGCCATTGAAGCATTAGAAGGTATCGATTTATCGGAATAAATCATTATCAAATTTTGTATATATTTGAGGCTCAAAAAAATGGATGTTTATGAAGATGTACTTTTTACTATCTGCTTTTATTTTAGTTGGTTCTTGTGCTGAAACTAAATATGCTACAAAAATTGAAAACCTAAAAGGAAATATAACTATTGTTGATAGTACTTTAGTGAAAAAATATGCAGCAACCATTACTGCTGCAGCGTTAAAAGAAAATTTATACCAATTTGCATCTACCAATTTTGAAGGTCGTGCAACAGGAGAAGAAGGACAGAAAAAAGCCGCTAATTTTTTAGTCGATTTTTATAAATCGCACAACATAGCATCTCCTATTGCAGATTCTACCTACTTTCAACACATACCTAAATCCTTTTTACCAGAAGGAATACATGCTTCGGAAAACGTATTAGCTTATATTAAAGGAAGTGAAAAGCCTGATGAAGTTCTTATTATTTCTGGGCATTTTGACCATTTAGGTATAGAAAATGAAGAAATACATTTTGGTGCAGACGATAATGGTTCTGGATCTACCGCAATACTAGAAATAGCACAAGCCTTTAAAATAGCAGAACAAGACGGATTTAAACCTAAAAGAAGTATTCTTTTTTTACACCTTACTGCCGAAGAAATTGGACTACAAGGCTCTCTATACTATACCAAAAACCCAATATTTAAACTAGAGAATACCATTGCGAACTTAAATATTGATATGATTGGAAGAGTAGATAGAACTCATAAGGAAAATCCAAACTATATTTATATTATTGGTGCAGATAGGCTTAGTAAAGAATTACATTATATTAATGAATCTGTAAATACTATCACCACCAATTTAAATTTAGAGTATAAGTATAACGAAGAAACCGACAGTAACAGATACTATTACCGAAGCGATCATTATAACTTTGCGAAACATAATATTCCTGTAATTTTTTATTTTAATGGCGAACATGAAGACTACCATAAGCCTACAGATACTGCAGATAAAATAAACTATCCCCTACTAGAAAAAAGAGCACAGCTTATTTTTGCTACCGCATGGCAACTAGCCAATCAAGAAAACAAGCTATTAATGAATACCGATTTTTAATACTCCCTGTTAAAATTTATATAAAGCGTATATTTACTTAATCTATTATTTTACTTTTTCGTAATATAGTAGATTAGATTTTTTTACTAACCAACAAACGAACACCTTCATTAAAAATACAATCTTATGAAAAAATTGTTTTTCCTTTTTGGTATTTCTACTATTTTCTTTTCTTGTGGAACTTCGCAAAACAAAACAGCTACAACAAGCACAAAAACGGTAGATGTTACTACCTATGCAAACAGCATAACTTCGGCAGAACTAAAAGAGGCACTTTACACCTATGCTTCTGATGACTTTGAAGGTAGAAATACTGGAGACCCAGGACAAAAGAAAGCCGTAGAATATTTAAAAAACCACTATATAAACATAGGAGTTCCTTCGGCTTTACCAGATAACGACTACTTTCAAGAAGTACCATTACAAACATTAAAAACTCCTAAGATTGATTTATTAGTAAACGGAAAATCATTCACAAATATTGATGACTATGTATCTGTTCTCTCTAGCCCAGATGGTACATTAGATGCAAAAGAAATAATCTATGTTGGCTATGGTATTGATGATGAAAAATTTTCCAGTTATACAGATCTAGATGTGCAAAACAAAGTCGTTCTTTTTAAAGCAGGAGAACCAAAAAACACAGATGGAACCTATACTATTTCTGGAACTAGTGAAACTTCAAAATGGTCTAATCTTAGACAAGAGTTTGTTGCAAAACGAGAAGCTGCAGAGAAAAAAGGAGCAAAAGCAGTAATATTTTATAATGCAAATGCTTACGATTTTGTTGCGAGAAGATTTGGAGGAAGTCATGGAAGAATGTCTCTACAAGAAGCACCAAACAATCTATATTACTTTGTTATAAATACCAATTTAGCAAAAACGATACATAGTACAATTGATACTTCAGATAAAACAGAAACACTAAACAGCGCAATAGAATTTACGTATAAAAATGATTCCAATGGTTTCGAATCGGAAAACGTAGTCGCAATAATTAAAGGAAGTGAAAAGCCAGAAGAATACATTGTAGTTTCAGCACATTTAGACCATGAAGGAATAAAAGATGGTGAGATTTATAATGGTGCAGACGACGATGGCTCTGGTACCGTAGCCATGTTAGAAATTGCAGAAGCATTTCAAAACGCAGTAAAAAACGGTCAAGGACCAAAACGTTCTATCGTATTTTTACATGTAACTGGAGAAGAAAAAGGCCTACTAGGATCTAAATATTACACAGACGTAGACCCAATTTTCCCTTTAGCAAATACGGTTGCCGATTTAAATATAGACATGATTGGTCGTACAGATCCGAAACGCGAAAAAACCAACAGAAACTATCTTTACCTTATTGGTAGCGATAAATTAAGTACCGAATTACACAACATTTCAGAAGAAATGAATACCAAATATTGCAACATCGATTTAGACTACACCTTTAATGATGACAACGATCCAAACCGTTTTTATTACAGAAGTGACCACTATAACTTTGCAAAAAACAACATTCCAGTAATCTTTTATTTTAATGGCACGCACGACGATTATCACAAACCAAGCGATACCCCAGACAAAATTGAGTACGACTTATTAGAAAACAGAACACGACTAATATTTTACACCGCTTGGGAGTTAGCAAATCGTGAAAATAGAATAACTGTAGATAAGGCAAATTAAAAGTTGGGCGTTACCCAAAGGGTCGCGCTATCCGCTTAAATCTTTTTGTACCAAAAAGGATAACGCTACTATCGCTAACGCAAAAAAAGGAGCTATAAAATGTATTTTATAGCTCCTTTTTTAATTTCTCTTTCTATTTTTTTATTTCTCCAAAAAACTAAAACTGCATTGCCAATCCAATTCCAGTAGTATTTGCTATAATTTTATATTCCGGTTTAAACCTATTTAAAGAAGTAGTCTTTAGACTTTCATTATATAATGTAACTGCTTTTTTTGCATCTTTATTAGCACTAGCCCCAATAGGAATAGCTACAATAGCCAATCCTGCTCCAATACCAGCAAGCACCCAATTAGGATCCCCGCCACTAATTGCTTCACCAATAGGCCAACCAATTAAAGCACCTCCAGAAAAACTAATAACCGATGCAAAAACACTTTTAGATTTTGCATTCTTCATTAAGTGTAATACTTCTGCATTAGATGCTATTTTATCTACTAATTCATTAAGCCCTAACTTATTACCATCTTCATAAAACACATAGCCCACAAAGGAATGTTTTTTAAAAGAGATTTCTTGTGCATTACAATAGGAGATTGAAATGAAAGCAAGTAGTAAGATTATAGTTATTTTCTTCATCGTATTAAAATAAGGATTCTTTTTTATCAAAACTATGCAATTATTACAAACAAAAAAAGCTCCTCTTGTAAAAGAGAAGCTTTTGCTTTTGGGTGAAAGACGGGATTCGAACCCGCGACCCTCGGTACCACAAACCGATGCTCTAACCAGCTGAGCTACAATCACCATGTTTTTTATTTTAAAACTTTAAAAAAGTTTCTCAAAAGGTGTGCTCTAACCAACTAAGACTACAACAACCTGTTTTATTTTAAAACTTTATAAAAGTTTCTCAAAAGGAATGCTCTAACCAACTAAGACTATAACAACCTGTTTTATTTTAAAACTTTAAAAAAGTTTCTCAAAAGGAATACTCTAACCAACTAAGACTACAACAACCTGTTTTATTTTAAAACTTTATAAAAGTTTCTAAAAAGGAATGCTCTAACCAACTAAGACTATAACAACCTGTTTTATTTTAAAACTTTATAAAAGTTTCTAAAAAGGAATGCTCTAACCAACTAAGACTACAACAACCTGTTTTATTTTAAAACTTTATAAAAGTTTCTAAAAAAGAAGTGCCTAACCTAACGAAAAGACCCACCTTATAACATTCTTTAAGAATGCGAGTGCAAATGTAAATTATTTAGTAATTACTGCAAAGATTTTTTTAAAAAATTATTACTTTAAATCAAATAAACTTTCCACAGCAGCATAACGCTCTGTGGTAAAGCCTTCTGCATGCCCTACCCCTATTAATCTTCCTAAGTCTCTTGCTCTATAATCTACACTATCGGTAAAATTTCTACTAGAAATGGGGGTTTCTGGCTCTTTACTATTGGCGTCAAAAAACTGAGTACGATATGCTAAAACAGATGCCATTTTAGTATCTATAAAACCAGAAATATCAACAACAAAGTCTGGCTCTATATTCTTCCATTGTATATAGTGGTATACTTGCTTTGGTCTCCATTGTTTTTGTTTGCTTCCGTCTACTTCGGTTTCAATCTTTATTAGTCCACTTAAAAAGCAAGCATCACTAACCAGCTGGCTTCCTTTGCCATGATCTATATGTCTATCATCTATGGCATTAGAAAGAATAATGTCTGGCTGATATTTACGTATCATTTTAATAATCTCCAGCTGATGTTGCCTGTTATTTATAAAAAAACCATCTGCAAAACCAAGATTTTCACGCACGGTTACCCCTAAAATTTTTGCTGCATTTGTTGCTTCTTGCTTTCTAGTTGCTGCGGTACCTCGAGTACCTAATTCTCCACGAGTTAAATCTATAATCCCAACGGTTTTTCCGTTTTTTATTTCTTTTGCTATTGTGCCTCCACAACCTAATTCTACATCATCTGGATGTGCACCAAAAGCTAATATATCTAGTTTCATATGTGTTTTTAGTTTTCTAAACATCAAAAATATTAAAAAGAAGACAGATAATCGCTTTCTTTTTAACTAGCAATCATTATTCCTTGAAATAAATTAAAGAATTCTTAATAAAGAGCAGTCAAAATTGTAAAACTGGTAATACTTCGAAGTATGATAATAATCATAAATATTATCTTCTAATGGCTATACCTTTAATCCACAACTTAATACAATGAACTTTTAGTAATTATGACATTAATGATTATAATTCTTATTATCACCATCGCCTTATTTATTTGGGGCAAATTTACACCAGATATTATCGCATTATTATCTATGTTAAGTTTATTTCTTTTTGGTATTTTAAATTTAACAGAAACACTAAGCGGATTTAGTAATCCAACTGTTATTATGATTGCCGCTCTATTTATTATTGGAGAAGGATTATCGCAAACGGGATGGACAGCATTGGCTGGTGAAAAGTTTATAAAAATGGCTGGTAAAAGCAAAACGAAACTTTTACTAATAACCACATTAGGTTCTGGGCTACTTTCTGGAGTCGTAAGTAATACAGGAACAGTAGCAACACTAATGCCAGTAACTATTTCTTCTGCTTGGAGCATTGGCACATTGCCCTCTAAATTATTAATGCCTGTTGCCTTTGGTTCTAATACCGGAGGCTTATTAACACTAACTGGTACACCTCCTAATATTATAGTAAATAATGCAATGATGGAAAGCGGACTTGAAGGTTTTTCTTTCTTTGAATTTAGTTTAATAGGTATCCCCTTGTTACTAATAACTCTTCTGTACTTTAAATTTATAGGACATAAACTCTTACCAGATAACAAAACAAATAACAAACCTGTAGATATAAGCAATACACTTTATAAATGGATTGAAGCTTATAAAGTAGATGGTGAATATTACCGGTTAAGAGTAAGATCTGTATCGCCATTATTAAATACAAAATTAGGCGATTGGGATTTTGAAAATAAATACGGGGTATCTATACTTCGTATTAAGAGAAGACATCCTAACCGTCTTAAAGGAAATGACCCTTTTATTGAACTTCCAACGGAGAATACAGAATTTCTGTATCATGATATTATAACAGTAAAGGGAGAAACGCAAGCGATAAATGCTTTAATGATTAGTTTAAGACTAGGGCTACTACCTTTAAAATCCATTACTAATGAACTAAGAACCAATTTAATTAACAGAGAAGTTGGCATGACGGAAATATTGGTAACGCCGCAATCTTCTTTAGTTGGAAAGCAAATTAAATCTATTCGCTTTTTTGATAGATACAATGTACAATTAATGGCTGCTTCTCGTCACTCAACACCACTAACAGAGCCAGAAATTACGGTAAGATCGGGAGATTCCTTTTTAATTAGAGGAGAATGGAGTGCTATTGACGATTTAAAAAAACATCATGAACATATAGTAATTTGTGGGAGCCCAGAAGGCATGATTAAAACCGTAACTAATATCACCCTTAAATCGTATATCGCACTATTCGCACTCCTGTTAATGATTGTTTTATTAGTATTTAAACTTGTACCTGGTTCCATTGCTGCATTAATTTCTGCGGGGATTGTATTAATCACTGGCTGTGTTCCAATGGCAAAAGCATATAAAGGTATTAGTTGGGTGAGTGTTATTATGATTGCTGCGATGATACCTATGGGAGTTGCTTTACAAAAAACAGGAACAGCAGAACTAATAGCCAATGGACTTGTTAACACTTTAGGAGCTTTACATCCAATTGTATTGCTAGGAGGTATTTTTTTATTAACCACCTCCTTTAGTCAGGTTATTAATAATTCAGCGACAGCAGTACTAATGGCGCCTATTGCAATTCTTACCGCAAATTCTTTAAACCTTTCTGCTGCTCCATTTATGATTATAGTTGCAATTAGTGCATCCACCGCATTTTTAACACCAGTTGGCACAACTACGAATGCTATGGTAATGACGGCTGGCGGATATAAATTTATGGATTACTTAAAAGTAGGAGTTCCATTGCTACTACTCTTTCTAATAACATCATTAATACTAGTGCCATTATTTTGGCCTTTTTAATATTTAACATCTTGAACAACACATTAAAACAACAGATTATGAAAACAAGAGACCTAACAAAGTACGGAATAAAAGACACCAATGCACATTGGAATCTTTCCCCTGAAAAACTACAAGCCATTACTATTGAAAAAGGAATGGGTAAAGAAACCGCTAATGGAACATTAGCTATTAATACAGGAAAATATACTGGACGTTCTCCTCAAGATCGTTTTATTGTAAAGGATGATTATACCAAAGATCGTGTTTGGTGGGGAAAAACAAACAAACCAATCTCTCCTGAAAATTTCGAATATTTACAATCGGAAATCACAAAATACCTCAGCGGTAAAGAAATCTATGTAAGAGATGCATATGTATGTGCAGCCCCAGAATATAAAACAAATGTGAGAACTGTTACCGAATATCCTTGGTCTAACATGTTCACCTACAATATGTTTTTACGTTCTGATGCATCAGAATTAGAAAATTTCAAAGAAGACTGGTTGGTACTTTGCGCTCCTGGATACGAAGCAAAAGACCCTAAATCAATTGGATTGCGTCAAGGGAATTTTTCCATACTTAATTTTTCAAAAAAAATAGCTTTAATTGGAGGATCTGGATATACTGGAGAAATAAAGAAAGGTATTTTCTCTTCTTTAAACTTTATTCTGCCTGTTGAAAAGAACGTTTTACCTATGCACTGTTCTGCTAATGTTGGTGAAGCTGGCGATACGGCTATTTTCTTTGGATTATCTGGCACAGGAAAAACAACATTATCTGCTGACCCTAACCGTAAACTAATTGGTGATGATGAACATGGTTGGACAGCCGATAATAACATCTTTAATTTTGAAGGCGGATGTTATGCTAAAGTTATTGATCTTTCTGAAGAAAAAGAACCAGATATATTTAGAGCAATTAAACCTGGAGCAATTCTTGAAAATGTAGTTTTTAAAGACGATGGTACTATAGATTATATGGATAGTAGTATCACACAAAATACACGTGTAAGCTACCCTATTTATCATATTGACAATATTCAAAAACCATCTTATGCTAAGAATCCTACAAATATATTTTTCTTAACTGCAGATGCTTTTGGTGTATTACCACCAGTATCTAAATTAACTCCAGGTCAAGCAGCATATCACTTTATTTCAGGATATACTGCTAAAGTTGCAGGAACAGAAGCTGGTATCACAGAACCAGTACCTTCTTTCTCTGCTTGTTTTGGCGAACCATTTATGCCTTTACACCCAACCGTATATGCTGAAATGCTAAGCAAAAAAATGCAAGATGCTGGTGTTAACGTTTGGCTAATAAATACAGGCTGGAGTGGAGGTCCTTATGGCGTTGGTTCTCGAATTAAATTAAAATACACTAGAGCTATGATTACAGCTATCTTAAACGGCGATTTAGATACTGTAGATTATTCGCAACATCCCATATTTGGTTTATTCATGCCAAAAACGTGTCCGAATGTACCTGTAGCATTATTAGACCCAATGAATACTTGGACTGACAAGGGAGCTTACATTAGTAAATCGATTCAATTAGCACATTCCTTCCATTTAAATTTTGAAAAATTCGCAAGTGAAGCTTCCCAACAAATACTAGAAGGAGGCCCATTAATTGATGAGCACCATCACTTAAATGAACATATTTAATATTATCCTAATTAAAAAGAGCCCAATTCTGGGCTCTTTTATTTTTCTATGATTGTAAAAGCCAGCCAAATCGCACTACTTATTGTACTATGCATCCCAGCACAATTGTTTGCTCAAAAAACTTCTGATGACTATTTAGGTTCTTGGTACACGCTAGGTATTAACCATAGATTTACAGAAAAATTTAGTGTAAACACCTATGGGGAACTACGTTTTTATGAACCAATTTCTAATTATAATTTAACCTTTTCCAGTTTCTCTGGAAATTATCACATAAAAAAGAAACAAACTCTTAGTGTTGCTTATGCGTATTTAGATATCGATAGTGTTTTTGATGAAGACAATCGCAACAACACGAAGGAAAACAGAATCTATGAACAATACAATTACAAGCATAAGCTTGGTATTTTTAATGTACAGCATCGTTTTAGGTTAGAGCAACGTTTTTTGCAATTAGCAGCTAAAAATGAAATGCAAAATAGATTTCGTTATCGATTTAGTTTAAAATACAACATCAATAAAACGTTATTCCTTGGTATAAAAGAAGAACCTTTTGTTAATTTTCAGGATCAAGCTTTTCATGAAAATCGTTTTTTTATTGGAGCAGGTTTCCATCTATTTAAAAACATGCAACTACAAATGGATTATTTAAAACATCATATTAGAAAAAAGAATTTTAATCGTATTCAAATAGGAATTAGTATCCTAACCGATTACAGAAAATCTAAATCTGCTGTAAAATTGTAATTAACTTATCCCTCCCCTATTATAATAACCAATCTTTTTTATCTTCTTCGGTTAAAAAAGTCCAAGCCACTACTCGACTTATCTTATTACCAAGTTGCATATTAATTATCTTTATTTCTGTAGCTCCCAATTTTTTAAGTGATTTCTGCATCGATTTCACCAAGTCTTTATTAGAAACTAAACTTGTAAACCAAAAACAATTGTTTTTATGCAAAGCACTTTGATATAAATAGGTATGCAAAAAGGCTTTTTCTCCTCCTGCAAACCAAAGTTCACTTGCTGTTCCGCTAAAATTTCGCTGCCCTTGTTTGTCTGTATTACCAAGACCTTTTAGTTTACGTTGTGTCGCTTCGTATGCCTCTTTTTCATCTTTATAAAAAGGAGGATTACACATACTAACCATAAAAGTGTCATCCGGCTTTAAAATTCCGTTTAAAATTTGTGCCTTGTCCTTTTGGAAACGTAAAGTAATACTATCCCTTAACATATTCTCATCTATAATTCTTTGTGCATTTTTCAAGGAAGTGTTTTCAACATCTGTCCCTACAAAACGCCAATTATATGCAGCAAAACCGAGCAAAGGATAAATACAAGTTGCTCCTGTTCCAATATCTAAAACTTGAATTTTCTTTTTAAAAGTATAGGTTTTTAATAGATTAGCTAAATGGTGTATATAATCTACACGACCAGGAATTGGTGGGCATAAATGAGTATCATCAAACTCCCAATAATTAATAGAATAATAGGTTTTTAATAATGCTTTATTTAGATTTTTTACAGCTTCCGGATTAGCAAAATCTATGGTTAGTGTACCATACTTATTTGTAAAAACAAAAGGTTCTAGTTTAGGAAACCCCTTCAATAAAGCTTCAAAATCATACCCCTTAATATGCTTGTTATTTTTATGCAAAATACTTTAATTAGGAATTACTTATAGCTTGTTCAATATCATACATCAAATCCTTCTTAGATTCTATTCCGACAGAGAAACGAATTAAACCATCTTTTATACCTTGTTCTTTTCTAGCTTCGGCAGTTAATAAAGAATGAGATGTTTTAGAAGGTAATAACATGGTACTTTCTATTCCTGCTAAACTCATAGATGGTTTTATAAGTTGTAATGCCTTTAAAAATGCTTCTGCATCTATATTTTCTTTTAATTCAAAAGAGAGCATCGCACCATAACCTTTCATTTGCTTTTTAGCTATTTGATGATTTTCATGGTTTTTTAATCCAGGATAATATACTTTTTCTACTGCAGGATGTGCATCTAAAAATTTCGCTAATTTTCTAGCGTTTCGTTGTTGTGCTTTTACACGAATCGCTAAGGTTTTCATGCTACGTTCTAGCATCCAAACGGTATAATCACTTAAACTACCTCCAAGCGCAATTCCGGTTTGCCAAATGGTATCTATGTAAGCTTGCGAAGTAGCAACAGCTCCTGCGCAAATATCACTATGTCCGCCAAAATACTTGGTTGCACTGTGCACAACGATATCGATACCAAAGTCTATTGGGTTTTGAATAATTGGACTAGCAAAAGTATTATCGATTACTGATAAAATATTTTTCGATTTTGCTAAATCTGCGACTGCTTCCATATCAACTAATTTTAAAAGCGGATTAGAAGGTGTTTCAATATAAATGAGTTTCGTATTTGTTTGAATGCAATCCTTAAACGAGGTAATCTTTAAATCTTTAGTAAACGTGAATGCAATATTATAGTCTTCAAAGTGCTTTTCAATAAGATTTCTTGTTCCTCCATAAATATCATTTTGAACAACTACATGATCTCCTGATTTTAAAAACGCTAACAAAACAGTACTAATAGCAGCCATTCCAGATCCAAAAATCATTGCTGCTTCTGTATGTTCTAAGGCCGCAATTTTTTTAGACAAATATTCTTGATTTGGCGTGTTATAGTATCTTGGGTATCGCTTTACGTCTATATCCATAAACGCATAAGAAGACGATAAATACATTGGTGAAACTGCTCCTTTAAACTGTTCATCTGGTGTCTCACCAACATGTGTACAAATCGTATTTATTCCTAATTTATTGTCTTTCATTGTTATCCTATTTTAGTTACAAAATATAAGAGATTAAGCTTGCCCTTTAGATCGCTTTACAATTTCTTTTAAGCGTTCTTTTCGCAGTTCTTTTTCTTTTTTTTGTTTATTCACTTTTCTAGCGATTAACTTAGAATGTTTCGCTTTATTCTTTGTGTTTTTTTGTCCTTTAGGTTTTGGCATAAGCAAATGTAAATAATTTTTTATGGAAACATTTTAAATAAAGTAAGTACATTGCTATTAATAAAAGAATATTGCTTTGCAAGTACAAGAAAACCATCAACATTTTATATTACACAAGCCTTATGGCTATTTAAGCCAATTAATAAACAACCAAAACAAACGGAAAAACAAACGTTTATTAGGAGAACTATTCGATTTTCCGGAAAGAACTATGGCAATTGGCAGATTAGACGAAAACTCGGAAGGTCTACTACTTTTAACCACTAACGGTAAAGTAAGTGAAGAAATAAGAAGTGCAAAATTTGAAAAAGAATATTATGCTCAAGTAGATGGTCTAATTACTACCCAAGCCTTAAAACAATTACAAGAAGGTGTAGAAATTGGAATACATGGCACAAAATATAAAACGAAACCATGCATCGTAAAAAATATTTCTAATGTTTCTGACTTTCCTTTTGCCAATAGAAAAGTGAGAGATGCACGTCATGGACCAATGTCTTGGGTGTCTATTACATTAACAGAAGGTAAATTTAGACAAGTACGTAAAATGACTGCTGCAGTTGGTTTTCCAACATTACGCTTGGTTAGAGTTCGAATTGGTAGTATACTTCTAAAAATAGAATCTGGTAAAGTAGAAGAAGTAGCAGATTTTAATAATTAAACTTATTTAGGTTTTATAAATTTAAATATTTTCTAATTTGCATATGCTATAAGTTCTATTAGCACACAATAAACTATTAATCAGAATCTTATAAATAAAACGCCTTGACACTTATTTTTTTTGGCGCTTTTTTAACGCAATTCGCAAATTCGCAATAATTTTAAACAACTGTATACCAGATAATTACGTATTGTTGATTATTTTTTGTAACTTGCAAGTTATGACAACAGCAGACAAAGAAGTAAATTTAGAATTTTTAAAAGAAAGTATTTTATACCTAGAAAACAAAGGCTTTGATAATATTCAAGCAGATGTTGAAGGTTATGAATCTCCAAAATCTTACACTAAAAAGAGTAAAGGTGTTGATTCTTCAATAACTCCGGATATTGTAGCAGAAAAAGCAGGAAGAAAACACTATTTTGAAATTGGCTTAAAAAGTGAAGAACCGACTTTATTAAAGTCGAAATGGCGTTTTTTAGATGTTTTATCTAGAATGAAAGACGATCGATTTAAAGTAATTACACGTCGTGGTCATTATAAGTTCACACAAGACATGCTTGATGACCTTAACCTTGACAAAGAGCCAATTAAATTACCTTAATTTTTAGTAGCTTTTAATAATTTATTTTGTTCCTCCATTAAAACGGTGAGCTTTGCTAAAAGCTCAATATCTTTGGGAGTAGCCACTGTTGTGTCTTTTTCGTTGTGTGCCTTTGTACGTAAACGATTCATTGCTTTAACTACTAGAAATACGGTTAAACCAACAATTAAAAAATCTAACGAAACTTCAAAAAAGGTTCCATACTCTATTACGACTTCATTTGTAGTAGTTACACCTTCACTGTTAACAACAGCATCTCGAAGCACATATTTTTTATCTTGAAAATTTAAACCATCTGTCATTAAAGATAAAGGTGGCATAAATACTTTCTTCACTAATACATCTATTACCTTATTAAAAGATGCACCAATGATGATACCAATAGCCATATCCATCATATTGCCTTTAACAGCAAACTCTTTAAACTCTTTTAAAAATTTCATCTGGAATATTTATTGTTTATTTTTTATAAAACTTCGCATACTTTCTATATGCAAAGAAACCTAGTATCGTTACTATTGCACAAGAAATCCCTATAATTTGCACACTCATTACTTGATCTCCACTAGCATAAGAGTGTAGTCCTGCTAGGTAAAAATTTACTCCAAAATAGGTCATCATTATACTTGCAAAAGCAATAATAGACATCAAGTTAAAACCAAATCTGCCACGTAATCCAGGCACCAAACGCATGTGAATTACAAATGCATATACCATAATACTAATTAAAGCCCAAGTTTCTTTAGGATCCCATCCCCAATATCTTCCCCAACTTTCATTAGCCCACATACCACCAAGAAAGTTCCCAATAGTAAGCATAACCAAACCAACTGTTAAAGCCATTTCGTTAATAATAGTAAGCTCTTTAATATTTAATAGCATTTTCTCTTTATTGTTTGCATTAGTTGCAATCATTAAAACAAGAGAGACTATACCTAGAATCATACCTAAAACAAATGGACCATAACTAGCCACAATAATAGATACATGTATCATTAACCAATAACTATTTAAAACAGGTTGCAAGTTTGCAATTGCAGGATCTAGCCAGTTTTGGTGTGCAAAAAATAAAATAATAGATGCCACAAATGCCGTAGAAGCAATGGTTAAATCACTTTTTCTTCCAAAAAACAACCCAAATAACATTGCAGACCACGCGACATATAACATTGTTTCATAGGTATCACTCCAAGGAGCGTGACCAGAAATATACCAACGTACAATTAAGCCAATAGTATGCACAATAAATAAAGCTATGATTAACCATTTACTAATATTTACAGCTAGGTTAATGCCTTTTCTATTTTTGCTTAAAATTTGTGTAATTAAGAAAACAAACATTAAAAAACCTGCTAATAAATAATATCTATAAAGTTTTTTAAATACATTGTATTTATTGTAATTAATCTCTGCACTAATCTTATTCTCACTAAGCATAATATCGCTACCATATTTATGCTGCGTTTTATTAAAAGATTCTAAAAGCTTTTCAGCTTCAGTAAAATCTCCTTTTTGCTTTGCTTTATCTAAAGTAAATAAATATGCCGAAAAACCAGAATTTACAAAATTTCCGTAAAGGGAATCTGTAATTTTTTCTTTATAACCTTCTTTTCTGTATTCTAAAGGAGATATCCATTTGTTATTATCGTCTTCTGGGATTGGGAAAATTTTTAAGGTCAATCCTTCAATCGCATTCGATAAAATAGTAGCACGTTGGTCTGCTAACTTTAATTCTTTTTGGTATCCATTAGGCGTTTTTGTTTTGTATGCATCTTCTAAATACGGATTTAATTTATAGCTTAAATTTTCGTCAAAGAAATCTACTATAGTTGCATATTTTTTTTCCTTCGGAATACCAAGAATCGTTTTTAACGAATCGGTTTTCATTGGTGTTAGATAAATAATTGGCACATTATACCAAAGCAATGGACTTTCACTTATAGAAAGCAAAATTTGATTAGGAGACAAACCTGCATACGTTTCTTTATGATGAATTTTTCTAACTAATTCGGATGCATATGTATTCATTGGCATCATTCGTCCGCTTAAATCTTGAATCACCAATCTACCAAATTTGTCAGCATGTTCTTTTGGTGTTGCATTAGCAATTAAAATAGAGTCAATTTGCGCAGGAGTTGGAGCTTGATGTTGCTCTTCTTGGGCAAAAGTTTGTAGTGCAAAACAGAAAAAGAATACAGTAAGTAACTTTTCCTTTTTATCCTTAATCTTATTTAAGTGTCTTTTTAAATCGGAAAACCTTGTTCCTTTTGCTAACATGATAGCAATCATACCGAAGAAAAGCATAAAGTAACCAAAATAAGTTATCCATGTACCCCAAAAGTCATGATTTACAGAAAGAATAGTTCCTTTTTCATCTGGATCGAAATTAGATTGAAAAAACTTATAACCACCATGATTTAATATATTATTCATATAAATTCGGTAATCGAAATCGCCTTCCTTATTATCTAAAACAGTTACTTCACTTGCGTAGGAAGAATAGCTTCTTTCGGTACCAGGATAACGTTCTGCAATAAAATCGTTCAACTTAATTTGAAATGGTAGCTCTAAAACTTTAGAACCATAACGGAAAGCAAAATCTAAGCCTCCTATTTTAATTTGCTTAAACGCATTGTTTTTATATGGTCCTCCTAGTAACCCTACGCTTTTAGTTTCTCCATTAGCGGTAACCTTTAAAACAACGCCATCCTCGTCTCCTTTAAGAAATTGTGCTTTTTTTACAATCCCGAAATCTCCTTTCACTACAGGTTTAGGAAAAACCATTTGCATATTTCCAATTATATATCGGGAACGCAAAATTAATGGTTGTAAACTATCCTTCACAAGCTTGCCAGTGGCCATAGTAGCCATTGTTAAATACTCTCCTTCAAAAGGCGAATGAATATTTAATCCGTTCGCATCTTGTGTAATATTTATTGCTCCTTTTGTTGGCTTATCTAATGCAATTAATACATTATGAATACTTTGTACTTCACCAGATTTTAAAAAGTGATTGTGAGGTCCTTCCCCTCCTGCTTCAACTATTTTAAGGTATTCTTCACCAGTTTCATTTGGCAAAATATCTTCTTCTGCTCCTCCAATAAATTCCTCTAAAGAAATGCGAACTGGTTGCTTATTATAGTTGGTATTTACTTCAAAATTATTCTCTAAACGTGGCGAAAAATCTACTTCTCTTTCTACTGGTAATCGTTGTGGAACACCATCAATTTCATAATCTCCATCAATATACGTTGTTATATATGTTTTTTGTGACAAAAACTTACTTTCGGTAGCACCTTCTCGAATTGGCATCATACCTTCATAACTTGCATAGCGTGTAATAAACGCTCCAATAAGTATAAACAAAAAAGCGACATGCAAGATTAAAGTTGCCCATTTTTCTTTTTTATACAATCGGAATCTAAAAATATTTCCTGCAAAATTAATTACAAAAAATAGCATGATTCCTTCAAACCACCATGTGTTATAGATTAAATTCCTACTATATGGCGTTGGAGATGTGTCCATTCCTGCATCCATAAAAGTACCAACAGCCATTGCTGTTGCAAATAAAACAAAAAGTAATGCGGTTAGTCTGGTTGAAAACAGAATATCGGAGAGTTTCTTTAGCATAATAACAAGCTTATTTTTAGCTCGTGCAAATTTACGGATTTTAGTTTATTTAAGTATCGAATCGAAACAAATATTGTGTTAAAATATACGTGATTTACATTTCATCTTTTTTACGTGCAGCAAAAAGATTCATATACATAAAAGTCCCCATTTTTCTTGCTCTTCGTTTTGCATTCTCTGTGATGTCTCCTTCAAATAATTCATCTAAAGTTTGATACCATAAATTTAACCATAATCCAAAATGTAAATTATCGATGGTATGATTAAACTGTTTATCTACTTTAACATGTGCTTCTAGAGGGTTTCCTTGGTATTTATTTTCTAATTTTCGGGTCATAAAAAGACTTGTTTCCCAAAACGTAGTTAAGTGTTCTAGATGAGCACTCCAATCTTTAATGGTTTCATTAAAAAAAGGTCCAAGCGTTAGATCTGCTCTAACTTTATCATAAAAAGTAGAAACAAGTAAAAAAATATCTTCTCTAGTATTTATATCGGATTTATTCATGAATTCGAAATTAAGTTTTTATTTTGAATAAAGGAATTAAATAATATTAATTAGTAATTGATTATTCTTATTATTTTAGCAGAATGATTGACGTAGTATTACTTGGTGCAGGAAATGTAGCAACCCACTTATATAAAGCATTTACAAATGCAGAAGAAGTAACTGTAAAACAATGGTATAACAGGAGTTTAAAAACCATTGAAAAGTATAAAAATAAAGTTGCCATTACCGATAATTTAGAAGATTTGGTAGAAGCAGATATATATATTCTTGCAGTTAGTGATGATGTAGTTGCAGAATTATCTTCTAAACTTCCGTTTGAAAACAGATTGGTTGTTCATACTTCTGGTAGTGTTAGTTTATATGCCGTTGATAAAAAACATAAACGCGGTGTATTCTATCCGCTACAAACGTTTAGTAAAAATGCGAGTGTAGATTTTTCGGATGTTCCATTATGCTTAGAAGCGCTAAAAAACAAAGAAGATCTCCCTATTTTAAAAAAACTGGCAATAGCTATTGGCAGCCAACCACATAAAGTAAATAGTGACCAACGCGCTGCTTTGCATTTGGCAGCTGTTTTTGTAAATAATTTTACCAATCAGATTTACAGAATTGCACACGAAATAACAGAATCTCAAAGTGCCGAATTTGAAATACTAAAACCTTTAATTAAAGAAACGGCTAGAAAACTGGATGATATTTCTCCTTATCTAGCACAAACTGGTCCTGCCAAGCGCAACGACAAAAAAACAATAAAAAAACACTTAAAAGCATTAACAGATAAACACCATAAAGAAGTTTACGAATTGCTAACCAAATCGATACAAAAAACACATGGAAGATAAAAGCTACAAAGAATACCTAAATAATATTACAACACTAATCTTTGATGTAGATGGTGTTTTAACAGATGGAACAGTAACCGTTACTACTTCGGGAGAAATGTTACGAACCATGAACATTAAAGATGGTTATGCTTTAAAAACTGCAGTAGACAAAGGATATCCTATTTGTATTATTTCTGGCGGAAGTAACGAAGGTGTTAGAAAACGTTTAGAAAATCTAGGTCTTACAGATGTATATCTTGGTTCGCATAATAAAATAGAACAACTTCATGCGTATTTAAAAAAACACCATTTAAAGCTAGAAAATGCTTTATACAT
Organism: Oceanihabitans sp. 2_MG-2023; assembly: GCF_030547245.1. Lineage (GTDB taxonomy): Bacteria > Bacteroidota > Bacteroidia > Flavobacteriales > Flavobacteriaceae > Oceanihabitans. The sequence goes on along the minus strand of NZ_JAUOQT010000004.1, from coordinate 92,187 downwards.
GGGAGATGACATTCCAGACATTCCTGTTATGAAACTAGTAGGATTACCATGTAGTCCTCAAGATGCAGTACCAGAAGTGAAAGCGGTTTCTAAATACATATCACATAAAAATGGAGGAAAAGGTGCTGTTCGCGATGTTATTGAGCAAGTACTAAAAGTACAAGGCAAATGGGATGGTAATTTTGATGCTAAATATGATTAGTTCGTTGTTAAGTAAAAGCATTAACAAACAGATTAAAACACTTTAATTATTTCATATTAATTATTCTTTAAAATAATGCAAAGCATATTAAACCTAATTCGCTGGAAAAACCTCTTATTAATTGTATTGGTGCAATTACTCATAAAATATGCGCTTTTGGAACCTTTTGGCGTTACTATTACTTTAAATGGCATGGGTTTATTTATTTTAATTTTAGCGACACTTTGTTTGGCTGCAGCAGGAAATATAATTAATGACATCTATGACATAGAAACCGATTTAATTAATAAACCAAATCGGGTAACTGTAGGTAAATCTATTTCCGAAAAAACAGCATACAACCTATTTTTTGCTTTTAATTTTATAGGTGTTGCTCTTGGTTTTTATTTATCGCATGTGGTTGGGAAAAGTCCTTTTTTTACTTTATTTGTTATTATTTCTGCGCTACTTTATATGTATGCTTCCTATTTAAAACAAATTCCTTTGATAGGAAATGTCGTCATCTCTATTTTAGTAGCTTTAAGTTTAATTATTGTTGGCATCTTCGATTTACTACCTGCAATAACCGCTGCAAACAAAGAAGCACAAATTACTTTCTTCAAGATTATTCTAGATTATGCGTTTTTTGCATTTATAATTAATCTAATTCGAGAAATGGTAAAAGACATCGAAGATATCGATGGAGATTATAAAGCAGGTAGAAACACGTTACCAATTGCCATTGGAAGAGATCGTGCTAATAAAGTTATTTTCGTTTTTTCTTTAATACCAATAGTTGGCGTTGTATTTTACATCACTACTTTTTTATACAAACAAGAAATTGCTGTAGCTTACTTTTTACTATTCATAGTAGCGCCACTTATTTACATTAGCATAAAACTGTTTTCAGCAAAAACAAAAAAAGAATATGCACATATTAGTATTATATTGAAACTGGTCATGCTTTTTGGCATGTTATCGATGCTACTTTACCCTTTAATTTTAAAATAATGTTGAAAGAAAAACTAAAAAACCACAATCTAATTCTTGCATCTGCTTCACCTAGACGACAAAAGTTTTTCTCGGATTTAGATCTGGATTTTAAAATTCAATTAAAACCGGTTGTTGAAGAATATCCTGATAGGCTCCGTCATTTTGAAATAACAGATTATTTAGCGCAATTAAAATCGCTTCCGTTTAAAACAGAATTACAAGAAAAAGACATTCTAGTTACTAGTGACACCATTGTATGGCATAACGAAAAAGCCTTAGGGAAACCGAGAGATAAAGACGATGCTTTTCAAATATTAAAATCGTTAAGTAATGCTACCCACGAAGTAATTACTTCGGTTTGTTTTACAACAAAAACTTCAGAAAAAACAGTAAGTGCTGTAACAAAAGTTACTTTTAAAGCACTTTCTGATATAGAAATAAATTACTACTTAGACAACTATAAACCATACGACAAAGCTGGTGCTTATGGTATTCAAGATTGGATTGGCTATATCGCTATTACAAAAATTGAAGGGTCTCATTATAATGTAATGGGTTTACCGCTTCATTTAGTGTATCAAGCTTTGTTAGAAATTACAAACTAACTTCTACTTTTTGTTTTTAAGAACTAATTCTAATTTATCTTTGCATTTTATTTTAAATTATGAAAGATATTTTTAGCTCACTTAGTGACCAATTTATAAACGCCTTAATTGTATTAGGCATCTTTTTTATTATTTGGACCATACAAAAATTTTCTATTCGAAAAATTGGAAGAAAATCTGGAATTAATGATGCAAGAATTCACTTAATAATTAGATATTCATCTGTAACACTCTTCTTAATTCTAACACTCATTTTAGCTTTTATTTTTGGTGCAGAATTTAAAAATCTTGCGTTAGTTTTTTCTTCTGTTTTTGCAGTTATTGGAGTTGCACTATTTGCTGTTTGGTCTATATTAAGCAACATCACTTCTGGTGTCATTATGTTTTTCTCGTTTCCATATAAAGTTGGAGATAAAATTCAAATACACGACAAAGACTTTCCCATAGAGGCTATTATTGAAGACATTAGAGCGTTTCAACTACACTTAAGACAAGATAATGGTGATTTAGTTACTTACCCTAATAATCTTATTCTACAAAAGGCAGTTACCCTTATAGAAAAAGATGCTATCGAAGATTTTGAACATGGTTCCGATCTTATTTAAATATAAAGTTAAATAAAGATTAAAAGCATTCTACTCGGTAGTAACTTTTTTATATTTGGTTAATAAACGAACCAAAATGATGCGAAAGCTACTACTCTATTTATTTATTTCTTTTTTTACAATAACAAGCACACAAGCACAACAACCTAAAAAACCTAATGCTTCAGAGATTTTCGAATCTTTAAAAAAGCTTAATTTTTTAGGTTCTGTATTATATGTTGCAGCCCATCCCGATGACGAAAATACGCGATTAATCTCTTATATGGCAAACCATGTAAAAGCTCGCACTGCTTACCTTTCCCTAACTCGTGGTGATGGAGGGCAAAACTTAATTGGTCCAGAAATTAGAGAACTTCTTGGAGTAATAAGAACTCAAGAATTACTTGCAGCTAGAAGAACAGATGGAGGAGAACAACGCTTTACCAGAGCGAACGATTTTGGCTATTCTAAACATCCAGACGAAACATTGGCTATTTGGAACAAAGAAGAAGTTTTAAGTGATGTAGTTTTAGCTATTAGACAATTTAAACCAGATATTATTATTAATCGTTTTGACCACAGAAGTCCAGGAACCACTCATGGGCATCATACAAGTTCTGCTATGTTAAGTGTAGAAGCTTTTGATTTAGCGAACAATCCTTCTATTTATCCTGAGCAGGTAAAAAAACATGGAACTTGGCAACCAAACCGTGAGTTTTTTAATACTTCTTGGTGGTTTTATGGCAGCCAAGAAAAATTTGACAAGGCCGACAAGAGCAAACTTTTAAACTTTGATATTGGTACTTATTATGCTTCCAATGGTTTAAGTAACACCGAAATTGCATCACTTAGTAGAAGTCAGCATAAATCGCAAGGCTTCGGTAATACAGGAACACGTGGAAGTCAACAAGAGTATATCGAATTAATTAAAGGAGAAATACCTAAGGATAAAAACAATATTTTTGAAGGAATAGATACTACATGGAACCGTGTTTCTGGAGGTAATGCAATAGGAAATATTTTATATCAAGTAGAAAAAGATTTCGACTTCACAAATCCTTCCGCTTCTATTCCAGAACTATTGAAAGCTTACCAGCGCATTGAAAAATTAGAAGACAATCATTGGAAGCAAATCAAATCCGAAGAAATTAAAAACCTTATATATAATTGTGCTGGTTTATATTTAGAAGCTGCAGCCGAAAACAATCATGCTACAGCAAATGAAACTGTTCATTTAAACATTGAACTTATTAACAGGGCTTCTGAAAATGTACAATTAAAAACCTTACAAATTAATAATGAAACTCCTCTTTTAGAAGAAAAAACATTAGTCAAAAACGAAAAAATAGGGCTTAAAAAATCTTTTTCTGTAAAGAAAGACCAAGAACCAACAACACCATATTGGCTAACAAAAAAAGGAACGCTTGGCATGTACCAAGTAAACGATAAAAGTTGGATAGGCAAGCCAGAAACACCTCGATATTTTAATGTAACTTTTGGCTTAAACATACAAGGTATCGCAATTTCGTACACAAAACCAATTATCTATAAAACCAATGATCCTGTAAAAGGAGAAGTATACAAACCTTTTGAAATTATCACAGAAGCTTCGGCCAAAATAGCAGAAAAAGTAATAATTTTTGAGAACGATAAGCCAAAAGAAATCCCTGTACTTGTAAAAGCTGGAAGAGATAATCTTGAAGGTTTTGTAGAAATTGCATATCCTAATGGATGGAGTGTTTTTCCCGAAAAGCAAAAATTTGCCATCGCTAATAAAGGACAAGAACAAACCCTAATATTTACTATTATTCCTCCTAAAAATCAAAGTGAAGGACTAATAACCCCAATGGTTCATGTTGCAGATAAAACCTACACTAAGGAACTTATTGAAATGGAATACGATCACATTCCGTTTCAAACGGTTTTATTGCCTAGTGAAAGTAAAATTGTTCGATTAGATATTCAAAAAAAAGGAGAAAACATCGCGTATATTGAAGGCGCTGGAGATGTGATCCCTGAGAGTTTACAACAAATTGGTTACAACGTAGTAACTATAAAACCAGAAGATATTAATACCGAAACCTTAAGCAAATTTGATGCTGTTGTAGTTGGTATTCGTGCATACAACACCGTTGAAGCTTTAAAATTTAAACAACAAATATTATTCGATTTTGTCGCTAATGGTGGAAACATGATTGTGCAATATAATACTAACCGAAGATTAAAAACAGAGCAACTTGCTCCTTATTCTTTAACCCTTTCTAGAGATCGTGTTACCGACGAAAACGCAAAAGTTACCTTATTAAAACCAGAACATGAGCTATTAAATTTTCCAAATAAAATAACTGAAAAAGATTTTGAAGGCTGGACACAAGAACGTGGTTTGTATTTTCCGGATAAATGGTCTAAAGAGTTTACTCCTATTTTATCAATGCATGACAAAGGAGAATCTGCTAAAAAAGGAAGTTTACTGGTTGCAAAACATGGCAAAGGTTATTATATATATACCGGATTAAGTTTCTTTAGAGAGTTTCCTGCTGGAGTTTCTGGCGCTTACCGATTATTTGCAAATATGTTAAGTATAGGAAAAGAGAATATACATGCAGTAAACACAATAAAAAATTAAAAATAACCGCAATGAACCAACCAAAATATAAATGGAATAACATGTATACTTTAATACTTGTTGCAAACGCAGTCTATATTATTGCATTTTACTTTATAACCAAAGCCTTATAAACTATGCAAACATTAGATTGGATCGTACTTATAAGTACCTTATTACTTATTGTTGGTTATGGAACTTGGCAAACTCGAGGCAGTAAAAATGTACAAGATTATTTAAGAGGTGGAAATTCTTCCAAATGGTGGACTATTGGTTTGTCTGTAATGGCAACACAAGCGAGTGCCATCACCTTTCTTTCTACTCCAGGACAAGCATTTAATGACGGCATGGGGTTTGTGCAATTCTATTTTGGCTTACCAATAGCAATGGTAGTGATTTGCATGGTATTTATTCCATTATATCATAAACTGAAAGTATATACCGCTTATGAGTTTTTAGAAACCAGATTCGACCTTAAAACCAGAACACTAACTGCTATTCTATTTTTAATTCAACGTGGCTTAGCTGCAGGAATTACTATTTTTGCTCCTGCAATTATATTATCGGCAGTTCTTGGATGGAATTTATTATTACTAAACATCATCATTGGGGTTCTTGTAATTATTTATACCGTTTCTGGTGGTACACGTGCTGTAAACGTCACACAAAAACACCAGATGGTGGTTATTTTCACAGGAATGGTAATTGCTTTTATTCTTATTATCAGCAAACTTCCTGCAGATATAACTTTTTCGAAAGCATTAAATATTGCAGGAGCTAGCGGAAAAATGGAAGTTTTAGACTTCTCTTTCAACTTAAACAATCGATATACATTTTGGTCTGGAATTATTGGTGGTACTTTTTTAATGCTTTCCTATTTTGGTACCGACCAAAGTCAGGTACAACGATATTTATCTGGTAAATCATTAAAAGAAATGCAATTAGGTTTAGTCTTTAACGGCTTATTAAAAGTACCTATGCAATTCTTTATTTTACTAGTTGGAGTTATGGTTTTTGTTTTTTATCAATTTAATCCTGCTCCTGTAAATTTCAATCCTACAGCTACTGAATTGGTTTTAAATTCGGAGTATGCGGAACAATATAAAAATCTTCAACTAGAACAAGAAAAGATTTTTAAAGACAAACAAATTCTAATTGATAAGTACACTACTTCGGAAACAGAACAGCTAAAAAACTACATTCATATAGCCAATCAAGCCAATGATGATATTAGAAACGAAGCCAAAATTTTAATAGAAAAAGCTGGTAAAGCGCAGCAAGTAAAAGTAGAAAGCAACGATAAAGATTATGTGTTTATTCATTTTATATTAAACAACTTACCAAGAGGTTTAATTGGCTTACTTCTAGCTGTAATATTAAGTGCTGCAATGTCTAGTACTTCTAGTGAACTTAATGCATTAGCAAGTACAACTACTATAGATTTATACAAACGTAACACTAGCGAAAAGACTGAGAAAGAAATGGTTAAAACGTCTAGATTGTTTACTCTTGCTTGGGGAATTATTGCTATTGGTGTTGCTTGCGTAGCCAATCTTGCCGAAAATTTAATTCAACTAGTAAATATAATAGGCTCTATTTTTTATGGTAATGTTTTGGGTATTTTTCTTCTTGCCTTTTTCTTTAAAACAGTAAAAGCAAATGCGGTATTTGTAGCAGCATTAATAACGCAAGTGGTTGTTATTAGTTTGTTTCTTTTAAATCAATACGAAATAATAAACCTTCCTTTTTTATGGTTAAATTTTGTTGGATGTATGATAGTAATGGCAATTTCGTTGCTTATTTCTTTTAAAGACTTAAAAAATAATAGTAAATTTACTCTACTATCCATTATCCTTATTTTGGGTTATTTTGGATATCTAATCAATTAATAAATCTATACGAAATGTTCGTTATCGATACTTATTTGCAAGACTATTGTTACAAAAATTAACTTATGAGAAACATCCTACTTATTTTTATTGCTTTAGCTACAAATCTTTCCTTTTCTCAAAGCAATAGTAATAAAGACCCTATTGATGCAATATTAAATAATGGATATTTCAACAATTATAGTTTAGAAAATTTTTATTTACACACCAATAAAAGCGTTTACTTCACACAAGAAGAAATATTTTTTAAAGCCTATGTGGTACATGAAGAGAATAACAAACCTTTTCTTGAAACGACCAACCTTCATATAAACATATACGACTCTGAAAATAAACTGGTAATAAGCGAATTGTTTTATGTAGATAAAGGAATCACTTATGGCACTATTGCTATTCCTGAAGATATAAAAACAGGAAATTATACGATACAATTAAATACTCAATGGAATAGAAATTTTAAGGAAGGCTCCTTATTTCCTATTCAAATTTATAATATAAAGGATACTACTACTTCTATTACTAAACCTCAAAAAAGAATATTAAATCAGGAGGATAGAACTGCTTTCATTAATGTAAAGAAAACTGGATATATACTCGAAGAAAACAAATTAGACAAAAAAGATATTGTTTCCTTTCGACTAAACACAGATAACAACACAGTATTAGCTGAAAAAGACAAATTTATTTATGCAGTATTACATAAAAAAGGAGTAGCTAAATCTGTTGCTCCAATAAAACTTATTAAAGGAATAAATACTTACAAATTAAACTTTTATAAAAACTCACTATACGAAGGCACAAATACCATATCGGTTTTTAATAAACAGAACGAAATTCTTGCGCAAATAAACTACTATAAGTACCCAGAAAAAAAAGTAGACATTATTACTAATGTTTTAAAAGAAACGAAAGACTCTGTAAGTTTAAATATTAAACTGTTAAACAGTTTAAAAGATACCAATATAAGTGTTGCTGTTTTACACCAACAAACGAAAGCCATAGATAGCAATGCTACAATAACGAAAACACTACTAGGAATAGATACTAAAAATGCATTTCCATATAAAGACAAAACAAATACAAAACCTCTATTTACCAGAGAAAATGGTTTAAAAATTATTGGAACAGTTAATAGTAGCATAGAGAATACAAAAAATCACAAAGTAATGCTAACCTCACATGTTAACAACATACTTTTAACTAGCCCGATTACTTCTGATAAAAAGTTTGAATTTAAAAATTTACTATTAAAACATCCTTCCGATTATAAACTTGCTTTGGTAAATAAAAAAGGAGAAATTATAAAAGGTGAATTTTATGTTTATAAAGATTTTGTTACCTACAAAGCAGATAATATTCTAAACAATTATACGGTTATAGACCCTATTATTTCAGAAACCTTAGATGCTGAAAAGGAAATAAATTTGGACAGTACTGTTATAAATTCGAATACAAATGAAATAGTTAATTACTTCCCGCTTAACAATGAAATCGAAGAATTAGAAGAAGTGTTTTTAAAAGACATTCAAAACAAAAAACAACAAAGAGTTAAAGAATTAAAAAAAGAAAATAAATTTTTAGGAATAGGCGCAGGATTTTCAAAAGATTATATTATTGATACTGAAAAAGACTCTCATTTAACCCTCAAAGATTATTTAATAAATATTCCTGGCTTACGCGTTACGGATCAATTTGGTGTTATAAAAGTATACACAAGAAGAATGTCTAATTTACAGAAAAGTGCTGGTGCTTCATTGATGAATATCATTTTAGATGGTATGCCATTTAGCCAAGAAGATGGTTTAGATATTGCATATCTTAATGTTACCGATTTTGAATTAATTAGTGTAAATATATCTGGAGCTGGCTATGGAATTAATGGCTCAAATGGTGTAATAAATTTAATTACTAGAAACGATTTTAGTTATAAAAACAAAGGCAATTCTTTTACTAAAGAATACCAAACAGTAAAAGGATTTAACTTAAACCAAGCACAATTAGAAGACAGTAAACTTACTTTTCCAAGTCTACAGTCACAGTATTATTATAAAACTATAGATTGGATTCCGAACTACAATATAAAAGCAAATAGCTCAAATATTTTAAAAATTAAAAAACCAAAGCATGAAAAGGTTAAGCTGATTATTAATGGTTTTAATGAAAATGGAAATTTAATTAGTAAAATAATAGAACTATAGCCATATAGTATTCGTGATTAATAAATACTTTCACTTACCCTATTCTTTATAGTATTTTAAATTATTATCTTTAAAAAATTCATACAAAAATTATGCAAAGATTCATTGTTATATTAATCACTATATTCAGTTTTCATACTAGTACATATGCACAAAAGGAAGAACAAAATATAACACAATCTTTTGTTTCAAAAAACAACTTTTTGCATCATGAATATTTAGAGAAATTTGCTGTTCACACGAATAAAACAACCTATTTTTCGGGAGAACATATTTGGTTTAAAGCTTATGTGGCTTACGATATCACTGAAACACCAAACTACAAAACCACAAACTTACATCTAAACCTTTACGATACTGAAAAGAAACTAATAGCAAAGCAATTAGCTTATGTTTCTAATGGAAAAGTAGAAGGCAAAATAAAAATACCGGATACTATAAAAACAAATACATATTACTTGCAATTAGACACCAATTGGAATACTAATTTTAATAATACTTACATTAAACCCATTAAAATTAATAATTTAGAAGACGGTTTTATTTCTTCACAAGAAAACACAGAATCTTTAAATACAGATACTACCTTTCAATTCTACCCAGAAAGTAACGTTATTTTAAAAAACACGGAGAATACAATATATTTTTCAAGTACAAAAAACAACGAACCAATAAAGGTTCATGGGAATGTAATAGATAAAAATGGAGAGGTAATCACCGAATTTTATAGTGATAAAAATGGAATTGGAAACTTTCAACTAACTCCTTATGAACAAGATGCATATTCTATAAAGATTAATAATTCTAAGTATAAAATACCGCAAACTCAAGAAACTGGATTTATTATTCACAAAAAAGAAAAACAGGAAAATAAGGATGCAATTAGCTTAAAAATAACAACTAACAAAAGTACCATTCAGCAAGAAAAAGGGAACACTATTTTTGCTGTAATACATAGAAAAGGACATGTTTTATCTGTAATCCCCATTACTATAAGTCAAGAATACTATAGCTATAACCTAAAGCTACTTAAAAATGATCTTTTTAATGGTATTAATACCATAACGCTGTTTAATAATAAAAATCAACCCATTGCAGAACGTAATATTTTTAATACTAATAAAAATCAAATAGAAATAGAAGTAACTAAAATTTCCAATTCAAAAGATTCTACAACCTTAAAAATAAACCTCCAAAATATTTACACTAAAACGAATGCTAGCATTTCGGTTTTACCTGAAAAATCGTTGATGTATCAAAACCAAAATAATATTCTTTCCGACTTTTTAGTGACTCCTTATTTAAACGATAAAACAGGAAACGCAGCTAAATACTTTTTAAATAAATCGACATTAAAAAACCTAGATACATACATACAAACCCAAAACAAAAATCATTTTTCAGTAATTACAAAAAACAAAAAATCCACAAAAAAACCAGAAATTGGAACAAGAATTAGTGGTTCTATATTACTAAACAAAGCGAATAGTGAAAATTCTAGAATAATGCTTACTTCACAAGAAAATAATATTGTTTTAGTATCTAGATTAAAACCAAACAACACCTTTGTTTTTGATAGTCTTTTACTAAAGCAAAACTCTAATTACAAACTTTCTTTAATCGATAATAAAGGGAGACTTTTAAAAGCTATTATTAAGGTAAATGAAGATTTTATAGACTACAAGCCAGAGATTGTTTCTAATAAAAACTTAAAAGAGTTGTACGCAAAGAACTATACCTATGCCAAAATTGAGGACCAAGATTCTAAACAAATAAAAACACAAGAAATTCTAGACGAAGTGGTTATTCAATCGAAAACAAAAAAAACAGTTCTCCCAGATGATTATCCAGACCCTAAAGTTCGTGCAAGTAGCTTTACAAAAACGTATCAAATAAAAGAAAACAGATACTCACCTAACGAAACAGTAATGGATGTTATTAAAGATTTACCAGGAATTGAAGTAGATGTTTTCTCAACAAAAATAAGATCTACTAGAGGAGCAAAATCTATTATCCCAGGCAGTAGAAATGATGAAGTCGCTGTAATTTTAAATGGTGTTAGAGTACCAGATTTCGATTTACTAAGATCTATTAATGCTACAGAAATCGTAGAAGCTAAAGTAAATGCTTCAGGAGCTGGTTATGGATTAGATGGGTTTGCGGGAGTTGTAATACTAAAAACGAAAGGAGAAACAAATACGATTAAAAATTCAGACAATACACTATCTACATTAAAAATTGGGAATGTAGATTTTGGTTTTTCAATTTCAACAGAAAATTATTATAATGAAGATATACAATTTCCAACAAAAAATTCTAAAATATATTATAGCACTCTAGATTGGATACCAAATATAGAATTAAAGCCAAACACAGATAATTTTATAACAGTTTACAACGATAATTTAGAACACATAAAACTAATTATTAATGGCCAAAGCGATAAAGGGGATTTGCTATTTAAAATTACAACTATTAATACAAAAACAAATAGCAATTAGATATAATCCTCTAATTTAATGTCATTAACACCTCCATGAGACGCATGAGTAATAAGGGTTCCATTTTTAATAACTAATAACTGTGGTGACTCATGCATAACCATAAACTTAACGCCAACCGCATCAGAAACAGCTCTATAATTTAGCAAATCTAAATAGTACAAATCCAAATCTTTTTCGGTTAAACCATACATTGCAATAAATTGATTCATAACCATTCTACTAATACCACATCGTGTAGAATGCTTAAATATCACTTGTGTTTTTGTTTTCGATTTTTCCTCAATAAACGTTAGTTGTTGCAAATCATTTAAAGGTATCCAAGGCAAAACCTTTACTTCTTTTGGCTCTTTAGAACCGAATATTTTTTTAAACATACACTCTATTCTTTATTTGCTAGAAAGCAAAATTAATTTTTAAATGAAACAATCTAATACCCTTTTAATGATATTAATCATTCTTTTTGTCGAAACATTATTGTAAACTTACTATTAGTTTACCCAACCAGAGAAACAGACAAAAAGTCATTTCACTACTCAGTAAATCAGACATTTTGTCTCACCTGTTTAACTGGTAAGATTGTTGACTAATACTTATCAGAATAAAGAAAAATAAAACAACATGAACTTTAACAATTATACAATAAAATCGCAAGAAGCCATACAGCAAGCGCAACAAATTGCACAAAGTTATGGTCATCAACAAATTGAAAACGAACATCTCTTTAAAGCTATTTTTGAAGTAGATGAAAATGTACTACCATTCTTATTAAAAAAATTGAATGTTAATATCACCATACTACAACAAATTTTAGACAAAGAATTAGAAAGCTTTCCTAAAGTTTCTGGTGGAGATATAATATTATCTCGAGAAACAGGAAAAACACTAAATGAAGCATCCATTGTTGCAAAAAAAATGAACGATGATTATGTTTCTGTCGAACATTTAATTTTAGCTATTTTTAAATCAAAAAGTAAAATTGCACAGGTTTTAAAAGACCAAAGTATTACCGAAAAAGGCTTACAAGCTGCTATTGAAGAGTTACGTAAAGGAGATAGAGTTACATCGCAAAGCCAAGAAGAAACATACAACTCCTTAAACAAATACGCTAAAAACCTCAACCAATTAGCTAAAGATGGGAAACTAGACCCTGTAATAGGTAGAGATGAAGAAATTAGAAGAATACTTCAAATTTTATCGCGTAGAACCAAGAACAATCCTATTTTAGTTGGTGAGCCTGGAACTGGTAAAACTGCTATTGCAGAAGGTTTAGCACACAGGATAGTAGATGGAGATATTCCTGAAAACTTGATAGACAAGCAAATTTTTGCATTAGACATGGGAGCACTAATAGCTGGCGCAAAGTTTAAAGGGGAATTTGAAGAACGACTAAAAGCAGTTATTAAAGAGGTTACCGAAAGCGATGGGGACATTGTTCTTTTTATAGATGAAATCCATACATTAGTTGGAGCTGGAGGAGGTCAAGGCGCAATGGATGCTGCAAATATTTTAAAACCAGCATTAGCACGTGGAGAACTTCGTGCTATTGGAGCAACCACCTTAGATGAATACCAGAAATATTTTGAAAAAGACAAAGCTTTAGAACGTCGTTTTCAAAAAGTAATGGTGAATGAGCCAGATACCGAAAGTGCTATTTCTATTTTAAGAGGAATTAAAGAAAAGTACGAGACACACCATAAAGTACGTATTAAAGATGAAGCTATTATTGGAGCTGTAGAGCTTTCACAAAGGTATATAACCAATCGTTTTTTACCAGATAAAGCTATTGATTTAATGGATGAAGCTGCTTCCAAACTTCGCATGGAAATAAACTCTAAACCTGAAGAATTAGATGTTTTAGATCGTAAAATTATGCAATTAGAAATTGAAATTGAAGCGATCAAACGTGAAAAGGACGAAACAAAATTAAAATCGCTTCGTGCAGATTTAGCTAATTTAAAAGAAGAACGCAACGAAATATTTGCAAAATGGAAAAGCGAAAAAGATGTTGTAGACAACATACAAACAGCAAAATCCAACATTGAAGAGTTTAAGCTAGAAGCAGAACGCGCAGAAAGAGATGGAGATTATGGAAAAGTTGCCGAAATTCGCTATGGAAAAATTAAAGAAGCACAGGAACAGTTAGAAAAACTACAAAAAGAATTGCAAGAAAATCAAAGTGAAAGCTCTTTAATTAAAGAAGAAGTTACTTACGAAGATATTGCAGATGTTGTTGCCAAATGGACAGGGATTCCTGTTTCCAAAATGCTACAAAGCGACAGAGAAAAACTTTTAAAACTAGAAGATGAGCTACACAAACGTGTTGTTGGTCAAGAAGAAGCTATTGTTGCTGTTAGTGATGCTGTACGTCGTAGTAGAGCTGGCTTACAAAACCCTGAAAAACCAATAGGCACATTCCTTTTCTTAGGTACAACTGGCGTTGGTAAAACAGAGCTAGCTAAAGCTTTAGCAGAATATCTTTTTGATGATGAGAATGCTATGACTAGAATAGATATGAGCGAATACCAAGAACGTCATGCGGTAAGCAGATTAGTTGGTGCTCCTCCTGGATATGTTGGCTATGATGAAGGAGGACAACTTACAGAAGCGGTTCGAAGAAAACCATACTCTGTGGTCCTATTAGATGAAATTGAAAAAGCACATCCAGATACTTTTAATATTTTATTACAAGTATTAGATGAAGGTAGATTAACCGACAACAAAGGTCGTGTTGCCGATTTTAAAAATGCAATAATTATCATGACTTCTAACATGGGAAGTGATATTATACAACAACGTTTTGAAGCAACAAAAGATATAGACTCTGCTATAGAAGCAGCAAAAGTAGATGTTTTAGCAATACTAAAACAAAGCGTAAGACCAGAGTTTTTAAATCGAATAGACGACACCATTATGTTTACTCCTTTAAGTAAAGACAATATTGTTGACATAGTTGGTTTACAATTAAAATCGGTTACCAAAATGGTAGCACAACAAGGTATTACTTTTGATGCTACACAAGAAGCTGTAGAATATCTAGCAAACAAAGGGTATAATCCAGAATATGGAGCAAGACCTGTAAAACGAGTAATTCAAAAAGAAGTTTTAAATGCTTTAAGTAAAGAAATACTTGCAGGAACTGTAACTACAGATAGTATTATTTTACTAGATGCTTTTGATGGAGAATTAGTTTTTAGAAATCAAAATAGCTTGGTTACAGAAAAAGTATAAAACCCTATTATTCTTAAAGAAAACCAAAAGAATAAATGAAATATATTAAAGTATTGTTAACGTAAAATAACTTAAAAGTTTATACGTTTTCATAGTAAGTTGGTTAGTTAGTTGAAAAACAGCGTAAGTCTTAAATTAAGATGCACGCTGTTTTTTTTTATCTACTTTAAAATTCTACTTCATTCTTAATCTACAACTAATCGTTTGGTATCTATTTTTTCACCATCAACATAAAGCGTGTAAAAATAAACTGAAGATTGCAAATTGTTTTTAGTTAAAGTAACCGAACCATCACCAAATTTTGTAACAGGAATATCATAAACCACTTGACCTAAAGAAGATACTACTTGAATGTTAGCAGTATTATATTTATTTGGTATAAAATAGTTTATCGTTGTAGTAGATTGAAAAGGGTTTGGAATATTTTGATTTAATCTAATATTTGCATTATCATTTAAATCATCAGAAATATCTGCAATACCTAAAGTTCCACCACAAGCACAAGCTTCAACAGCATCCATTCTAGCCATTAGTGCATCAATTTGCGCTTGTTGTGCTATATTTTCATTTTCTAAATCGGTAATTGCTGTCTGTAAAGGTGTTAAAATTGGTGCTAAATCTACATTTACTGATGATCCGCCTTCAATAGCAATAGTTAAAGTAGTATCTACTATAGAAGCAGAAGTTAAATTTTGGTTATCACTAGAAGGGTCTACCCAAGCAGTTCCATCAAAATAATAGGTTTTATTTTCATCGGTATCATACACTAACATACCTGCAACTGCAGCTGTTGTTAAAGCAGTTCTACTTGCAGTAGTTAACCTATTTAATAATAATGCTTTATCTGTTGCAGCAAGATCTAAAGACGCATTAGCATCTGGAGTATTTGTTGCAATTCCGGCTTGACCGGTAATATAGGTATTACCTATAATTGCAGCATTACCATTTACCTCTAATTTCTCTGAAGCAGAGTCGTCTCCCAAACTAACATTACCAGTAGAAGCAACAAATAAAGAGTTTGTTGCAGCTCCTGGTTGCATTCTAAAAGGCAACAAAGTCCCATTAGTTATATCTCTTATAAAAAAGTTAGCTTCATTACCTCCAACATCCCAAGTTTGCGCCGGCCAACCATTAGCCTCATTTTGCTCTAAACGTAATGTTGGTGTATCTCCATCTGTAACGTGTAACTCTACAAGTGGTGCAGCATTACCAAATCCAACATTACCAGAAGCATTAATATATAAGGCATTGTTTCCTGCACCTGCCATTATTCTAAATGGATTGGCTCCTGAACTAGCATCATCAATAGCAAAATAGTTTAAACCGCCATCACTGCTATCATTAATAGTAATCCTCCAGTCATTAGAAGGAAAACTACCACTTTCAGAGGTGTCTTCAAAATGAATTCTTAGATTATTTTCTTTAAGCCTAAAAGTATCAAAGCCAAAAGATTCACCATCTATAGCATCGAAACCGACAACTGCACTACCTTGCACTACTAAATCATCGGCAAAAACTTGATCTTCCGGTACCGGAATATCTTGATCTTGTTGCGCGAAAAGTGTTGGGCTAAGTATAAGACATAGCAACATAAAAAAAAAGTTTTGTTTTTTCATAATATATATTAAGTTGATTATTAGCCTTCGAAAGGTAAATAAATTTAATACATCAGCAAAAAAAAACCCTTTTAATACTTAAAAATCAGGGGTTTATACTTGGTTTAAAAAAATGCAAACAAAATATTTTTCGACATCAAAACCATAGGAAGAGTTGGCATATTTACACTATAATTTTAATGCTTTTTTAGATTTTTCTAGCTGCTGCTGAAAAGTTTCAGCATCCAAATCTTTTTTCCAAGTGGGAACTAATTGGTTTAATATTTCTTTTCCTTCGGAAGTATTTAAAATTTCAGGAAAAGCTTTTTCTAAAACTTCCAGCATTACAGAAGGCGCAGTAGAAGCTCCAGGAGAAGCGCCTAACAAACAAGTAATACTCCCGTCTTTACTACTTACTACCTCTGTACCAAATTGAAGTTTACCTCCTTCAAATTCGTCTTTTTTAATGATTTGTACGCGTTGACCAGCAACAAGAATTTCCCAATCTTCGCTTTTTGCTTCTTTAACAAATTTTCGTAATTCCTGCATTCTATCTTCATGACTAGAAGTGACTTGTTCAATTAAATATTTAGTTAAAGGCAAATTGTGCCAAAATGCACCAAGTAAAGGGGAAATATTATCCAATTGCACCGATTTAAATAAGTCAAGGTTTGAACCTTCTTTTAAAAACTTAGGACTAAAACCTGCAAAAGGACCAAAAAGCAGTTCGCGTTTTCCATTAATATATCTTGTATCTAAATGTGGTGTAGACATTGGTGGATCTCCAATTCCTGCTTTACTATACACTTTTGCATTGTGTTGTTTTATAATTTCTTCATTTTTACAAACCAACCATTCGCCACTAATAGGAAAACCGCCATAACCTTCTTTTTCATCAATCTCTACTTTTTGTAGTAACAACAAGCTTCCTCCTCCTGCGCCAATAAAAACATGTTTGGATTCTAGGTTGTATTTCTCTTTAGTTTCTAGGTTTTTTATTTCTACAGTCCAATCAATATCTGCGCTAGGATCTACATCTTGCACTTCCATATTACAATGCACAGGAGTATTGTATTTGGTTTCTAATATTTTAAAAAGACTTTTGGTAAGAGCTCCATAATTTACTTCTGTACCTCTTTCAATTCGGGAAGCAGCCAAAACTTCATCCTCCTTTCTATCTTGCATGATTAAAGGAAACCACTCCTTCATTTTATTAGAATCTCTTGTAAATTCTATGGTATTAAACATGAAATGATCTTTCATTGCATGGAAACGGTTTTCTAAATAATCGGCATTTTCCTTCCCTATAACCCAACTATGATGTGGCACAGCAGCTATAAATTCCTCAGGGATTTCTAATAATCCTTCTTCTGCTAGATAGCTCCAAAATTGTTTAGAGATTTCAAACTGTTGGCAAATTTTAATGGCTTTTTCTATCGCTACCGATCCATCTTCATTTTCTGGACAATAATTAAGTTCACAAAGTGCAGAATGTCCTGTTCCAGCGTTATTCCATGCAGCAGAACTTTCTTGTGCAACGGCACTTAATCGTTCAACGATTAAAATTTTTAATTCTGGTTTTATAATTTTTGATATAAGTGCTAATGTGGCACTCATAATTCCTCCTCCAACACAAATTAAATCGTATTCTTTAACACTACTAATATCTTGCATTTTTTTTATTATTTAGGCTTCAATATATGCAAGTCCTTTGAAATAATTAATTTTTAAATAAAAAAAAAGGTCGCAAAAAGCGACCTTTTAAATAAAACTTCTTTCTAATTAGAACAGTCTATAACCAATACCAACTCCTGCTATAAAAGGATTAATATCAACATCTGCACCAACCGTAGCTCCTAATGCTGTTGTTGCATCGACAGTAACATCTGTGTTTAACAATAAATATTTAGCATCTAAATTAACAAACCATTTATCAGTAATATCAAAGTCAAATCCTAATTGAAAAGCGAATCCGAAAGCGTTATCATATTCTACTTTATCTGCTACTGGACCAGATTTTTCATCAAAGAATAAAGAATAATTAACTCCTGCTCCAATATAAGGACGTACTAAATCTCCATTAAAATGATATTGTAATGTTAACGTTGGTGGCAACAATCTAACAGAACCTAAAGGAATATCACCCGCAGCTGTTGCAACTGCTTTTACATCATGTTTTGTTGTAGCCAAAATCAACTCTGCAGCTATATTTTTTGTAAAAAAATAAGTTAAATCTAATTCTGGTACATAATTATTGGTAATTTGAACATCACCTCCTATGGCTTCAATGGTAGCGGATTCATCTGGTGCAACGACTAAAGCTCTAACTCTAAGTTGAAATTTAGTATATCCTGTGTTTTCTGCTGATGTATTCTCCTGAGCATTAGCTGAAAAGAAAGTAAAACATGCCATTAAAGCGGTAATAAATATTTTTCTCATAATTAATTGGGTTAAAATTTTAAACAAAATTAATAGTGAAAAAGACCTTAAAAGATGACAAAAGTCATAGACTGACGTTTTATTTTTTTTCATTTTTAAGGAAAGAATAATACTTATAAATTAGCCTTAATTTTTAAATAAAATGAAGTAATTTTATAGTCAATTTACACTACAATGGAATTAAATAAATATATAGATCATACGCTTTTAAAAGCAACTGCAACTAAAGAAGATATTCTACAAATATGCAAAGAAGCTAAGGAATACAACTTCTTTTCGGTATGTATAAACTCTTGTTACGTAACACTAGTTAAAGAAGAATTAAAAAACACAACAGTAAAAACATGTAGTGTTATAGGCTTCCCTCTTGGTGCCATGAGTACTAATGCAAAGGTTGCGGAAACCAAGCAGGCTTTAAAAGATGGAGCCGATGAAATTGATATGGTTTTAAATATTGGACTTTTAAAAAGTCAAGATTATGAAGCCGTATCGCAGGATATTGAAGCGGTAAAAAAAGTAATACCAAATCATACGCTAAAAGTTATTTTAGAAACCTGTTATTTGGAAGAAAAAGAAATTATAAAAGCCAGTGAATTAGCTATTAACTCTGGAGCAGATTTTATTAAAACTTCTACAGGTTTCGGTACTGGAGGAGCAACAATAAAAGATGTAACACTTATGAAATCGGTTATTAAAAATGGAGATACAAAAATAAAAGCTTCTGGAGGAATTAGAGATACAAAAACAGCTATAACCTACATTAATCTAGGTGTGGACAGAATAGGTACCTCTAACGGAATTGCTATCGCTACAGGAAATACTGCCAAAGAAAATAATTACTAAAATTATATAAAACACAAAAAAACTTTAAACAAAAAACATGAGCATACACATTGGCGCCAACAAAGGCGATATCGCAGAAACTATTTTACTTCCTGGTGACCCTTTACGTGCAAAATGGATCGCCGAAACTTTTTTTGAAAACCCAATTTGCTTTAATGAAGTAAGAGGTATGTTAGGCTATACGGGGACGTATCAAGGAAAGCGTGTTTCTGTAATGGGAACAGGAATGGGTGTGCCTAGTATTTCTATATATGCGCACGAATTAATTACACAATTTGGTGTTAAAAACCTTATTCGAGTTGGTAGTTCTGGTTCATACCAAAAGCATATTAAAATTAGAGATGTAGTTTTGGCTATGGCTGCCTCTTCGAATTCAGGAGTAAATGAACTCCGTTTTGGAGGTGCAGACTACGCGCCTACTGCTAATTTTGAGTTATTTCAAAAAGCTGTAGAAGCAGCAAAAACTAAAAATGTTGCAATAAAAGCTGGAAATGTTTTTACTAGCGATGAGTTTTATGCTGACGATTTTGAATCGTATAAAAAATGGAGCAAATTTGGTGTCCTATGCGTCGAAATGGAAACTGCTGGTTTGTATACAGTTGCTGCAAAGCATAACGCAAATGCACTAACAATACTTACTATTTCGGACTCTTTAGTAACTGGGGAAACAACAACAAGTAAAGAAAGAGAAACTACCTTTAAAGATATGATAGAAATTGCCTTAGAATTAGCATAAGCCTTTATTTCACTATTATGTCTTTTAGTTCTATTTTGGATAATAATTTTAAATTCCCCTTTTCAAAAGCCTTGTCTGTTTCTATAAGATGTAGGCTTTTGTCTTTAGGAGCATAATTATTATAATCTACAAAACGTAAACCATTAACGATTCTTACATTATAGGCTTCACGAAAACGCATACCAACACCAGATACTTCTTGATAAGAGTATGCTAAATAATCTACAGTATATGTTTCAGAATTAATCCAATACACGAAAACATCTTCGTAATCTTCACCGCCTCCCTCTTGATTAAAAGTCACTTTAATTTTATGATACTTTTTTCCTTTAACAACTACTTCCCCTAGTTTGTTTTTAATAACAGCTGAATCATTTAAACCATAAGGAAGCAAAGCAAAATAATGCACAGAATTAACTGAAGCTTCATATTTTACAGCCACACTATCTGCTATCGTTATAGCTTTATCATCTATAAACCTTGTAAATCCTTTATTATTTAAAACATCACGAATTATAGAAACAGAGTCTTTAAACACACGTTCGTACTGATATTTTTCTGTATCACGAATAGCCTTGTAATGCTTGTCTCTAAAATTAAAATCAATTTCTGCAGTTACATATTTTTCCCCTCCTGCTACCTCAATTGCCTTATCAACAATAGCATTTGCTGTTTCTGTTTTTTTTGAATTACAAGCAATAAAAAGAAAACAAACGACAACTATATATTTTAAATTTTGCATGAATTATTTTTTTCTTTAGGTTGTCGCAAAATTATTCAATTAATAACATTTAAGTACTTAATTTAATTGTGTAATTTTGGCAACCATGCAAAACACTGTAAACATAAAAAACAAAAAAGCAAGATTCGAATACGAGATACTCGATAAATATACTGCTGGAATTGTTTTAACTGGAACCGAAATAAAATCTATTAGAGATAGTAAAGCCTCTATTGCAGAAAGTTTTTGCGAGTTTAATGAACAAGGAGAACTGTTTGTTATAAACATGACTATTCAAGAATATGTTTATGGTAACTATTATAACCACAGGCCAAAAGCAGAACGTAAACTTTTGTTAAACAAGCGTGAGTTAAAAAAACTAGCCAAAGATGTAAACACAAAAGGTTTGACAATTGTTCCGCTTCGATTATTTTTAAACGAAAAAGGTTTGGCTAAACTAGACATAGCTCTTGCTAAAGGTAAAAAGCTTTTTGACAAAAGAGAGACGATGAAAGACAGAGATAATAAGCGTGATCTAGATCGAATTAAGAAAAATTTTTAATCAACACACAAACATTCTTTATTAACTATACTATACTTTTTTTATTTCTACAAACCCCTCAAAATAAGGTTTATTGTTCCTTGTTAATAAACATAATTTATAAATAAGTAATATAACATTAACGTATTTACGTACTGAATCTGTGCCTATATTTTATTAATTCTTATCTTCTAATAGAGGTACAAAACGAAACTCGCCAAACTCGTGTTTTTCAAATTCTTTTTCTCCTTTTCTAATAAATAAGGTCATCGTTTGTACATCGCCTCCTACCGGAATAACTAAACGCCCTCCAATGGCTAACTGGCTTAACAAAGGTGTTGGAACAAAAGGAGCCCCAGCTGTTACAATAATACTAGCAAAAGGCGCTTCTAATTTTAAACCTTTATAACCATCTCCAAAAATGAGTTTCTTTGGCCTGTAGCCAAGTTTAGGTAAAAACTTACTCGTTTTTTTAAAAAGTTCTTGTTGTCTTTCTATACTATACACTTTTGCCCCTAACTCGCACAAAACTGCTGTTTGATAACCACTTCCTGTACCAATTTCTAAAACTTTATCGGTAGGTTTTACTTGTAATAATTCCGATTGAAAAGCGACTGTATATGGTTGCGAAATAGTTTGATCTGCCGCAATAGGGAAAGCTTTATCTTGGTATGCATGATCTAAAAAACTGGAATCCATAAACAAATGTCTAGGTATTTTTCTAATAGCAGCTAGAACTTGTTTATCTTGTATTCCCTTAGCAACTAGAACATCCACTAGTTTTTGCCTTAATCCTTGGTGTTTAAATGTATCTTTCAAAAAAGTAAGTTCGTTTAGGATGCTAAAATTAAACAAAGATTTTAAAGACCATAAATAAAAATGCAAAAAAAAAGCATCAAATTAGAATAACTTGATACTTTCTTTTTAGAGAATTATCTTTTAATTACTTACAATAATTTTATATGTTGTAACATCTTCTTTACCTACTAAAGCGATCATTTCTTTTGCTTTCTCTAAAGAAGCCGAATACCCTCTTGCTGTTCCATAATTACTCTCTACTTCCCACAAATACATGTCTTTTTTGTAATTATTATAGTAGGTATCTACTTTAGTTTTTAAGGTTTTAACTTGTAAATCGGATGTGCCATTACTTGCTGAAATAGTAGTTGATATAAAAAATACTGCGCTTAATGTTATGATTAATTTTTTCATGATTTTATAGAATTTTAGTTAAACAATATGTGCTCTTATAAGTAGTACATTATATTTACGTTTTACGCTTTAACAATAGATTTCGCACAAATCACAAACTTACGTTAAAAGGTAGTTAAGGCTTTCTTAATAGGAATTCCTTTAAAAAGATTCCGGAGAATTAACAATTAAAAAATTAAAAATCTTATTTTTGTTAAAAACGTAAAAGTATGCTGAAAGCAGGTGTTCTTGGTGCTGGTCATCTTGGGAAAATTCATTTAAGATTACTTCATCAATCTAAAAAATACAACCTTGTTGGTTTCTATGATGCTAACAAAGAAAATGCAAAAAAAGTTGCTGCCGAATTTGGTTACACTTATTTTGATTCTATTGACAAACTTATTGAAGCTGTAGACGTGGTAGACATAGTCACGCCTACACTTTCTCATTACGATTGTGCAAGACAAGCGATAGCAAAAGGCAAACATATTTTTATTGAGAAACCAATAACCAATACCGTTGAAGAAGCTGAAACCCTTAGAACTTTAGTTGCCGAATATGGTGTAAAAGGTCAAGTTGGTCATGTTGAAAGATTTAACCCAGCCTTTATTGCTGTTAAAGACATGCTTGACAAACCAATGTTTATTGAAGCACATCGTTTAGCCGAATTTAATCCTCGTGGCACAGATGTTCCCGTAGTTTTAGATTTAATGATACACGATATAGACATTATATTAAGCGTAGTACAATCTAAAGTAAAACATGTTAGTGCTAGTGGAGTATCTGTAATTAGTGACACGCCAGATATCGCTAATGCAAGAATAGAGTTTGTAAATGGCTGTGTAGCTAACCTTACAGCAAGTAGGATTTCTTTAAAAAACATGCGAAAAACACGTTTCTTTCAACGTGATGCATATGTTTCTGTAGATTTTTTAGAAAAAAAATGTGAGGTAGTTAAAATGAAAGATGCCCCAGAAACTCCTGGCGATTTCGACATGATTCTACAAAATGCGGAAGGTGTAAAAAAACAAATTTATTTCGATAACCCTGAAGTAGATGGAAATAACGCTATTCTTGACGAATTAGAAACTTTTGCAGATGCAATAAATAACAACACAAAACCTATTGTAACCCTACATGATGGTACAGAAGCTTTACGTGTAGCTAACATGATAATTGATCAATTTTAGTAGACGCGGTAAACAAATAAAAACAAACGAACAATTAATCACAATTTCCTTTAACAGGAAAAAATATAACTTCTCTTTTTTATGAAAAACGTAGCAGTAATTGGAGCTGGAACCATGGGGAATGGAATTGCGCATACTTTTGCACAATCTGGATTCCAAGTACAACTTATAGATATTAGTGAAGCATCTCTAGAAAGAGGCATGCAAACCATTGCTAAAAATTTAGACAGAATGGTCGCTAAAGGAAAAATTACAGAAACGGACAAAGCAAACACTTTAGGAAACATTACAACCTTTACTACTATTCCAGAAGGCGTTAAAAACGCCAGCCTTGTTGTAGAAGCAGCAACAGAAAATGTAGATTTAAAACTTAATATTTTTAAACAATTAGACAAAGCTTGCGCGGAAGACACCATCTTAGCATCTAATACCTCATCTATCTCTATAACGCAAATTGCTGCAGTTACTAATCGTCCAGAAAAAGTAATTGGTATGCATTTTATGAATCCTGTGCCAATTATGAAATTGGTTGAAATCATAAGAGGTTACAATACAAGTGACGCAGT
This sequence comes from Oceanihabitans sp. 2_MG-2023, assembly GCF_030547245.1. GTDB lineage: Bacteria > Bacteroidota > Bacteroidia > Flavobacteriales > Flavobacteriaceae > Oceanihabitans. The sequence continues at coordinate 67,578 of NZ_JAUOQT010000004.1, read as the reverse complement.
AACAAAAACCATCATGGAACTTTCTAAACAATTAGGAAAAACGCCTACTGAAGTTAATGATTACCCTGGTTTTGTTGCCAATAGAATTTTAATGCCAATGCTTAATGAAGCAATTGAAACCTTATACAACGGCGTAGCGGGAGTACAAGAAATTGACACCGTTATGAAGCTTGGTATGGCGCATCCAATGGGACCATTACAATTAGCAGATTTTATTGGGTTAGATATATGCCTTTCTATTTTAAATGTAATGTATGACGGGTTTAAAAACCCTAAATACGCGCCTTGCCCACTGTTAGTAAATATGGTAAGTGCTGGTAAATTAGGGGTAAAATCTGGAGAAGGTTTTTATGATTATTCTGAGAGCAGAAAAGCAGAACATGTTGCTAAGCAATTTTTGAAGTAAAAAATAATATGTTGTGAAAAAAGATTGCCAAGTCCTTCGTTCTCGCAATGACAAATAAAAAATATGGCAACGATAAAACCTTTTAAAGCAGTTAGACCTACACGAGACAAAGTAAGTCTGGTTGCCTCACGCTCCTATCAAACCTACACGCAAGCAGAACGAGAAGCGCGATTAGATTACAATCCGTTTTCGTTTTTACACATTGTAAATCCTGGTTACAAATATGCACATGAAATTACTGGGGAAGAACGCTATACTTTAGTAAAGAATAGATATTCAGAATTTAAAGAAGATAACATTTTTGTTCAAGATAAAAAGCCTTCCTTTTACATTTATAAAATTGTAGATAGAGAAAAGCAGGTTTTTCATGGTATCGTTGCTGCAACAAGTGCAGAAGATTATGAAAATAATATTATTAGAAAACACGAAGACACTTTAGAGCATCGCGAAACCATTTTTAAAGAATATTTAAAAACGGTTGGATTTAATGCAGAACCTGTACTACTCACCTATCCTGATAATAAAATTATTGCTTCCATTTTAAAGGAAACCGAAAAGGAACGAGCAGAATTTGAGTTTACAACAACCTATAGAGACACACACTATCTTTGGAAAATAGAAGACGAAACAACTATTAAAACCATTACTGAAGAATTTAAAAACATGGAAACCATCTATATTGCAGATGGGCATCATCGTTGTTCCTCTTCCTATTTATTAAGCAAAGATTTAAAAGAAAGCAACCCCAATCACAACGAGAAAGAAGCTTATAATTTCTTTATGAGTTTTCTAATACCAGAATCCGAACTTCGTATTCATGAATTTAATAGACTGGTTAAAGATTTAAATGGACTATCTAAAGAGTCCTTTCTAATTAAATTAGATACTGCTTTTAGAATTGAAAACAGAGGGATAATACCATATAAACCAAGTAAAAAACATCATTTTAGCATGTATTTAGATGGCGATTTTTATTCTTTATATTTACGAAAAACAAAGTATTCCTTTATTAATTCGTTAGACGCTTTAGATGCACAACTGCTTTATAAAACAATTTTGCAACCTATTTTAGGTATTGACGATTTAAGAAATGACAGAAGGATTAAATATTTGAACGGAAAGAAAGATATTATCAATTTAAAAAGCAGCATCGATAATGGTGAATTTGCAGTCGGTTTTGGTATGGTTCCTGTATCGATTCCAGAAATGAAACAAATAGCAGACGATGGACTAAAAATGCCTCCGAAGAGCACTTATATTGAACCTAAATTACGAAGTGGCGTAACCATTTATGAATTTTAGCTTTAAGGCTAAAAAATAAAAATTATTTGTCATTCTGATCGCAGTCGAGCAACCTGAGGAATTACTAAAATGAGTCAATAACATTAATAAAATTTCTGCTTGTGCAGGAAATAATATGAGCATAACAAAAAATTTACAAGACATACAATCGCAGCTACCAAAAAACGTAACACTTGTTGCTGTTTCTAAAACCAAACCTGTAAGCGACATCATGCAAGCATATCAATCTGGACAACGCATTTTTGGCGAAAATAAGATTCAAGATATGGTAGAAAAGTTTGATGAGATGCCAAAAGATATCCAATGGCACATGATTGGTCATGTACAACGAAACAAAGTAAAGTACATGGCACACTTTGTACGTTTAATTCATGGTGTAGAAAACTTTAAAACATTAAAAGAAATTGACAAACAAGCTGCGAAACATAACCGAATTATAGATTGTTTGTTACAAATAAAAATAGCTTCCGAAGACTCTAAATTTGGTATGACTGCTAATGAAGCTTCCGAAATATTACAATCAAAAGAATTTTCAGAATTAAAAAACGTTAATGTAATTGGTGTTATGGGAATGGCTACTTTTACCGATAACGAAGAACAAATCCGAAGTGAATTTAATCTATTAAAGTCTACTTTTAATGACTTAAAGCTATACAATCAAAAGCTAACAACCATATCCATGGGAATGAGTGGCGATTATAAACTAGCAATAGATTGCGGCAGTACTATGGTTCGCGTTGGAAGTAGTATATTTGGCGTACGTAACCAATAGAGAATATAGAAAATCAATTTTTAAAATAAAAAATTAGTTTCGACAATAAATACTATGAAATCAAAAACTAAATAACTTTTAGTTTTTAACTATTAAATTTTAAATGTATTGTACACAATAGTAGACATAGAAACCACAGGTGGAAAGTATAATGAAGAAGGAATTACAGAGATTGCTATCTACAAATACAATGGTCACGAAATAGTAGACCAATTTATAAGCCTAGTAAATCCAGAACGAGAAATACAACCTTTTGTAGTTAACCTTACTGGAATAAACAACAATATGTTACGTAATGCTCCTAAGTTTTACGAGATTGCAAAACGCATTGTAGAGATTACTCAAGAAACAATTTTAGTAGCACATAATGCTAAATTTGATTATAGAATTTTACGTACAGAATTTAGACGATTAGGTTTCGATTTTAAACGTAAAACCCTTTGCACAGTAGAACTCTCTAAAGAACTTATTCCAGATCAGCCTTCCTATAGCTTAGGTAAACTAACCAGAGCTTTAGGAATCCCTGTTGCAGATAGACATAGAGCTTCTGGAGATGCATTTGCAACAGTCAAGCTCTTTAAAATGCTACTAGATAAAGATTTGAAAAAAAATATTATTCAAGAATCTATTAGACAAGAACCTAAGAATCAAGTAGAATCGAGATTATTAAATATTATAGAAACTTTACCATCAATAACTGGAGTCTATTTTATGCATAAAGCAGATGGCGAAATTATTTATATTGGTAAAAGCAAAAACATAAGAAAACGAGTAAACCAACACTTTACGGGAACTTCCCATAAATCTAAAAAAATACAATTACAAGTAGCTACTGTAACCTACGAATCCTGTGGAAGCGAACTAGTCGCTTTATTAAAAGAAAGCGAAGCTATTAAACAGAACAAGCCTATTTACAATAGAGCTTTAAGAAAAACCATTTTTACGCACGCATTATATAGTTATACAGACGAAAAAGGCTATATCAACCTAAAAATTGATAAAGTAGATGGACGCAAAAAACCAATAACCACTTTTAGCAATAGACAAAGTGCAAAAAGTTTTATGTTTAGCAGAACAGAAGAATACAACCTTTGTCAAAAATTAAATGGTTTATACGATACCAAAACAAGCTGTTTTAATTACTCTATTAAATCTTGCGAAGGTGCTTGCATACAAGAAGAAGAGGTAGAAAACTATAACAAACGTGTACTACAACTTATTAATAAAAACGCATTTGTTAGCGAAAACATTGTAATTATAGACCGAGGTCGTGATATCGATGAACGCGCGGCTATTCTAATTCAAAATGGCGTATTTAAAGGCATAGGATTTTACAATCTAAACTATCAAATAAACAATATAGATGTTTTAGAATCTATTATTACTCCAATGGAAAACAATAGAGATACCCAACATATTATTAAAAGTTATTTAAGACGAAATAAAAAACTAAAGGTTTTAAATTTAGATTAACATGAATAAACCTTACCTACTTTTATCCTTACTCATCACTACAACCTTTTTGGTACAATCACTACGGTTTACTTGTGGATTAAAGAATTTTACCCATCTTAAAAAAAACAATAAATAAAGTAGTTAGTATACAAAACAACACATCTATTGTATTAAAAAGGAAGTAATAAATCTTTTTCACTACTTTTGAAACTATGAGTAACACATCTTACAAAAACTGGAAAGAAAGACTTCATGAAATTATTTATGAAGCAGATACTCCTGCAGGTAAATTATTTGATGTAGTATTACTTGTTGCAATTATTGCAAGTATCTTACTAGTTATGCTAGAAAGTGTAAAAAGCATCGATATAAAATATCATAATCTTCTTAATATTTCAGAATGGATAATAACGATTTTATTTTCTATAGAATATATAGCAAGAATTATAACGGTAAATAAGCCTTTAAAATACATTACTAGTTTTTATGGTGTTATAGATTTACTTTCTACAATTCCAAAATACTTATCGCTAATTTTTGGAGGAGTTCATGCACTAGCAGCATTAAGAGCTTTACGTTTATTACGCGTATTTAGAATATTAAAACTGGCACGTTACTTAGGAGCTTCAAACAATTTAGTAAATGCTTTAAAAGCAAGTAGAGCAAAAATATCTGTGTTTTTATTTGCAGTGATAATTGTTGCTGTTATTTTAGGTACTATCATGTATATGATTGAAGGCGAAGAAAATGGTTTTACAAACATTCCTAAAAGTGTATATTGGTGTATTGTAACACTTACAACTGTAGGTTTTGGTGATATTGCTCCACAAACCCCTTTGGGGCAATTTATAGCATCTTTAGTCATGATTTTAGGGTACGGAATTATTGCGGTACCAACAGGAATTGTTTCTGCAGAATATACCAACCAAAACAAAGAAGAAAAACAAAAAAAAGAGGATACTGTCCACGTAAACTCTCAATCTTGCAGAAATTGTTTAAAAGAAAAACACCAAGACAACGCAGACTTTTGTTATAATTGTGGTGAAAAACTGCATCCTTAAATAACGCCTTTTGATTATTACTCCTAAATACCTAATTTCTATAGTTGGACCAACAGCAATTGGGAAAACAAGCCTTAGTATTAAACTTGCGCAACATTATAATACCGAAATTATTTCGGCAGATTCTAGACAATTTTTCAAAGAAATGCAAATTGGCACTGCTGCTCCTACTCCACAAGAATTGGCTGAAGCGAAACATCATTTTATTCACCATAAATCTATTCAAGAGGAATACAGTGTTGGCTCTTTCGAAAAAGATGCGATACAAAAACTTGAAGAGCTACATAAAATGCATGATGTAGTAATTATGGTTGGTGGTTCAGGATTATATGTAGATGCCGTAACTAAAGGATTAGATTATTTTCCAGATGTAGATAAAAGCATTCGAGAAAAACTGAATATTCGGTTAAAAAACGAAGGTTTAGAAACGCTTCAAAAACAATTAAAAGAATTAGACGAAGCGACTTATAATACCATTGCATTAAAAAATCCGCAACGGGTTATTCGAGCACTAGAAGTCTGTATTGGCACAGGAAAACCCTATGCTTCTTTTATTAATAAAGAAAAAAATAGAAGGCCTTTTAAAACAATAACTATTGGTTTAACAGCAGATCGAGATATTATTTATAACCGAATTAATACACGTGTAGATATTATGCTAGAAGAAGGTTTGCTAGACGAAGCGAAAAAATTAATTCCAAACAAAAAATTAAACGCCTTAAACACTGTTGGTTATAAGGAGATTTTTAATTATTTTAGTGAAACGTGGTCGTTAGAATTTGCAATCAGCGAAATAAAAAAGAATTCTCGCAGATTTGCTAAGCGTCAACTTACGTGGTTTAAAAGAAATGAGAAAACCTTATGGTTTGATTATAAAACAGCACTAGAACCAATAATTAAAAAAATCACACATGAAATCAATACCAAATAGAATACCCTGTGTTTTCATAATGCTAAGTTTTCTTCTACTTTCTTGTGAAAAAAAAGAACATAGAAACCCGCTAATAGATTACAGTGCTAAAAACGAATTGCTTTTTGTTGAAACCATGCAAAAACATTTAAATGCCGTTTCAAATAAAGACTTAAAAACCTTAAAAAGCACTCTATCTCCAAAAGGAAATATGCAACTTATTTTACCAAAAACAGAAATCACCAATACTGTTGCCGATTTTATAGCATATCATAAAGCATGGTTTGCATCTAAAACACCATGGACTTTTGAAACTAAAATATTAAATACAGAAATTGGAACCGATTTTGGCATCGCTATTACCGAAATCATATATCGAGAACCCGAAAGAAATGGAAAACCCTATTTTAATAGAATGCATGTAAGTTATGCGCTTCAAAAAATAGATAACACTTGGTACATCATAAAAGATCACGCTAGTTCTATTGAAAAATCTACTGACCTAAAGCAAGAATAACTCTTAATAATTAAATATATCTATCCTTAAAAACAAATAGATGAGTCGAGCAACAACCATCCAAGAAGTTTTACATCAATTAGACGCTATTATAGAACAAGCTATATTAAATAATGATAGAGTTGGCTTATTTGCTTTTATATACCGAAGAACGACTGCTGAAATACAAAAGGAAATTTTATTAGGAAATTTTGAAGATAATGAACGTTTAGAAAAATTAGATGTTGCTTTTGCAAACCTTTATTTAGATGCTCATGCTAATTATTCTAAAAAGACACCTGTAAGTAAATCCTGGGAATTTGCGTTTTATGCCAAAAACGAAAGTCTTACTATTTTACAGCACATACTTTTAGGTATGAATGCACATATAAATTTAGACCTGAGTATTTCTACAAGTACAACGATGGTGAATTCTAATTTAATTACAATTGAAAACGATTTTAATAAAGTAAATGATATTCTTTTTCATATTGTTAATGAAATGCAAGACCGACTAAGTAAGGTGTCACGCCTTATGTTTCTCTTAGATTTTATTGGAAAAAAAACCGATGAAAAAATAATAGACTTTAGTATGCGAAAAGCAAGACAACAAGCTTGGAATAATGCTAATTTATTATGGGCTTTAGGAAATAACAACAATACTGAAGCTATAAATAAAATTGACTTACTGGTTGTAAAGCTTTCCCAAATTATTAAATCGCCAAAATCTAAAATTTTAAAATTTGCCTTACAACTTATAGGTAAATTTGAAGAAAAAAATGTTGGCCTTATTATATCTAAACTTAAAGCTTAAAAGTCTCAGCTAATTTTTTTTAAAAAACAGAAAATAAAAAATCCAACTTAAAAAAGTTGGATTTTTTATTTATATATATACTAAAATTTTAAGCTTCTGTATTAACTACTAGTCTAAAGCCTTCACCATGTATGTTTAATATTTCTACCTTTTCATCCAGTTTTAAATATTTACGTAGCTTCGCTATATAAACATCCATACTTCTAGAGGTGAAATAATTATCGTCTCTCCAAATTTTTGTTAATGCTAATTCTCTAGGCATTAAATCATTTTCATGTAAAGCTAACAAGCGTAAAAGTTCATTCTCTTTAGGAGATAGTTTTACTTGTTCACCTCCATTGTAAGTTAAAAAACGAAGTTTAGAGTTTAAATCAAAACCTCCAATTTTAAACTCAAACTGTTTACTATCAGCAACAGTATCTGAAGCTTTACGTTGAATAATTGCTTTAATTTTCATTAATAACACTTCGCTATCAAATGGCTTGTTTAAATAATCATCTGCACCAACTTTGTATCCTTTAAGAACATCTTCTTTCATTGCTTTTGCAGTTAAGAAAATAATTGGCACTTCTGTATTTTTCTCGCGTATTTCTTTAGCTAAAGTGAAACCATCTTTATAAGGCATCATGACATCTAAAATACATAAATCGAAATCATCTTTTTTGAATTTTTCAAAGCCCTCCATACCATTTTTGGCATGTGTAACTTCGTAATCATTCATCATTAAATAATCTTTTAAAACGGTTCCGAAATTTGGGTCGTCCTCTACTAATAATATCCTCTTTTGTTGTTCGTTCATAGCTTTATGATATTAATGGAAGCCTTATTGTAAAAGTACTTCCTTTGTCTTTTTCACTTTCTACTGATATGTGACCATGATGGTCGTCTATCATTCTTTTTACATATGCAAGACCTAATCCGTGTCCTTTTACATTATGTATGTTTCCTGTGTGTTCTCTATAAAATTTTTCAAAAACACGTTTTTGAGCTATTTTGCTCATACCACTTCCATGGTCTTTAATTTTTAATAGAATATTTTCTCCTACATTTTCTGTAGAAACTTCTATTTCTGGTGCTTCTGGAGAATACTTAATAGCATTGTCCAAAATATTTACTATCACATTGGTAAAGTGAGTATCGTTAGCTAAGACCGAAGTCTTATCTGCTATAAGGTTTGTTTTTAAATATCCCTTCTTATCTTCTATAATTAACTCTACATGTGTAATTGCATCTTCTATTAAGTCGTGCAAGTCTACATTTTCCTTACTAATGTTTAGTTCATTTTTTTCAAGTTTAGATATTCTTAGTACATTTTCTACTTGTGCATGCATGCGTTTATTCTCATCTTTTATCATGCTGAGATAACGAAGCACTTTTTCTTTATCGTCTATAATTTTTGGATTTCTTATAGCATCTAAAGCCAAGTTAATAGTAGCAATAGGTGTTTTAAACTCATGCGTCATATTATTAATGAAATCTGTTTTAATTTCCGAAATTTTTCGTTGTCTAAAAAGCTGCAATAATGCACTCGCGTAAGCTAAAATAATAATACCAGTAAATACTATAGACAAAATCATCATGCTAATTATTGAAGACCAAATAAATTTATTGTGTTCTGGAAAATTTACAAGCAATCTATAATTATTATCGTTTAATTCGTTTTCAAAAATTGGCACACTAAAAGTAGATGCATTTTGTAACTCGAATGCTTCACTGTGTACTTTTGTTGCTAGATCATTATCGTAAATTGCATATTGAAAATCTATATTAATATTATCTTCATTAAGCTGTTTTTTTAATAATCTATTAATTTCTTTATTTAAAACTCTTTTATGAATTGGCATTCTACTAGCAAATGTTCTAAAAGCTTTTTCAAAATTTATTTTTTCTGCTTCTGTAAGTCTTCCTGAGTTAGAAATACTTAATACTGGATTCATATTTAAATCGGAATCAGTTCCGTTAGAATTTGAATAAATTTTGGTTTCCGAATTGCTTAGTATTCTTTGTATATTAATACTATCTCTATCTAAACCTATGTCAAAGAACGCGGAAGACAATGTGTGATTCTCTTCAAAAATACCACTCTTATACACTATCGTTTCGTTAGTGTTTTGGTTTTGTTGTACTATAAATAAGTTCTTAATTGCTACAGTGTCTGCTTGCTTTTTTTGTTCTGCAAGCTGTTGAAACATGGTGTAATACTTATCTAGCTCCTTATTTTCAATAGCAGCTGTTGTATAACTTAATGCTTTTTTTACATTAAAATTAAACTGCTCTTTTTTATTATCTACCGAGTTTTTAATATAATATGCTTGTACAGAAATAATTCCTATAAGCGATAAACTCATTAAAATAATTAGTAAGATGAATAACTTTTTGCTCATCTGGTCAAAATTAACATTTTAACATTTAGGTGTTATAGCTTTTAACCTTACATTAACAAAAATGTTAAAATTATAGACTTATAATTGATTTAAGTAACTCATTATGGGTTTTTTGCACCTGAAAAATAGTATCTTCTAAAATATCGTTATAAATTACATACTGAGACAATGCTATTTTCTCTTCGTCTTTCCATTGATTATTCATAATTGCTTCAATTTTAGAAACTGTTGTATTGTCTCTTTTTAACAAACGTTCCATTCGCGTATCTATTGCTGCTGTTACAGTTATTATATAATCGCAATGTTTGTAGCTTCCGTTTTCAAATAAAATAGCTACTTCTTTAATGATGTATGGTGCATCTTGTTTTTTAAGCCATCTTTTAAAATGTTGCGCTACTTTTGGATGTACTATAGCATTCATTTTTTTTAATAAACTTTCGTCATTAAAAATAAGCTTCGCTAAATACGGTCTGTTAAGTTTTTCATTTTTATACGCATCTTCGCCAAAAAGCGCTATTAACTTTCTCTTAATAACTTTAGACCTATTCATGAGCTTTTTAGCTTCATCATCAGCAATGTAAATAGGCACTCCAAGTTTATTAAACTCTTTTGCAACTGTAGTTTTCCCACTACCAATCCCACCTGTAAGACCAACTATTTTCATGTGTTATATTGTAATTAATACGTAATATTACTTACGTGCTTGAAGTTTCATTCTGTAATAATAAATTCAATAAACTCTTGCTTGATTTTAAAGTGCTTTACGGCTTCTGGCTTTTTATCAAGCTTAGGTACTAAATACGTTTGCCCTTTTACTAGTTTACTATAATCACAAATTACTTTAAAATCTTTGGCTTCTATGGAGTTAAATTTAGCCAAACTTGTATAATAGGAAACATTTACTGTCTTTGGAAAATGTTTTAGCTTAATATCTACAGGCACATTTATTATTTGTACAACAATTGGTAATGTCCCTTCTGTATACTTTTCAACTTTAGCTTCAACATCAATTTTATGCACAGAAAACTTTAAATCTTTAGCTAAGTCATCCAGTTTTAAATTTATAGATTTTGAAATGTTTTGATTTACATTACTAAGAGTAATCGTGTCTGTCTCTATTTTATCCATTTTATCTAATATGGCTTTTGCTCCAATTATTTTAACCGAATCGGGTTGCAAAACAATATTATCTGTTAGGTTATAACCAGGGCTATAACTTATTTTAGAAAGTAATTTAATAGGGACGGTTTTAACTGCATTTACATCATAAGCAAACCACAAACTGTCTGGAACAATATTTACCAATTCTATATTTTTATTAAATTGATTGTGTAATGCTGCAAATGCTTTGTTTTTACTCCAAATGTAAGCAGAATCTGTTTTATCAATATGTTTAGAAAAATCTATTCGTATTTTAGGTTTAGAAAAATGGTATTGCAATAAATCGAACCCATACGTTTTTATAGTAATTTCTAATACTTGACTCGTATCGTTAAGTATTACTTCTTCTTCGGGAATATTAATTTTATCAATATTAAAAACAAAAGTATTTGTATAGCTTTTAGATAATTTAGTAAGTAACAAAATACCAAATGCTAATGCCAAAAACAGTAAAAAAATATTAATTTTTTTTGTTTTTATAAACGATAAAAATTCTAATTTAATCTTATTTAACATTATTTTTTAAAGAATAATTCTGGAAATTGCTCTTCGGGTATTTTATTTAATAAACCGACAATTAAAGTCGATTTAAAAAAACCATACCCATAACCATAAAACTGAATACAAATTGCAAGCATAGATTGTATAGCAATAACTATATTTTTTGTTTTTAATATAGCTAAAACAAATGCTAAAACAAAGTACAATGCATATACACATAACAAAACTTTATAATGAAATAAACACAAAACTATAGCTAGAATAAATCCGAAACTAAAAATACTAGGAAACCAATACGTGATTTTCTTTGTTTGTGGATGCCAAGCATTAAGAATTGGCCTCACCATACCAAATTTATATACTTGTGTATAGAATTTAGACCAAGAAATTCTTCTTTTATGATATACATAAGCCTCAGGAATTAATTTTGTTTGGTAGCCAAGTTTCCATAAACGAATAGATAAATCGGGGTCTTCACCAGGATGAATGGAGCCAAATCCTTTTGTTTTAAGGAATGCTTTTTTTGAAATCCCCATGTTAAAACTTCGGGGTTGAAACTTATTTACGCTATTCTTATTCCCTCTAATTCCTCCAGTAGTAATAAAGGATGTCATTGCGAAATTTATAGCTTTTTGTAAATTGGTAAACGAAGTATCTGCTGCATCTGGACCTCCAAAACAGTCTACATACTCTTTATCTAGACTATTACTAACTTCATTTAAATATTGTGAAGGCAAAATACAATCACTATCTAAAATAATAAAATAGTTACCGGTCGCTTTATACATTCCAAAATTTCTAGAATCACCAGGACCTGAGTTGGACTTAAAATAGTATGCTATATCTAATTGATCTGTATATTTATTTACAACCTCTTTAGAGGTCTTTGTCGAGCCATCTTCTACAATAACAACTTGAAAGCTTGCTTTTGTTTTTAATAGCGTAAAACTATGCAATAACTCATCAATTTCTTGAGGTCTGTTATAAACAGGAATAATAAATGAAAAGTCTAAATGCATGCTACAAATGTAAGACAATCGAATAAATTATTATCTTTCAAAAATCAGTATCTTTATATAAAATTGTATTAACAATGAGTTCAAAAAATATTTTTATTCATATTCCTAAAACTGGAGGCACTACAATTAATTGTGTGATGAATAAAACAGAATGGCAAACCAAACCAGATTTTAATTATAGACATATTTTATATGAAACTAAAAGGTCTAATTCGAAAGATATTTTTAATCCATTAAACTACAATAAATATGATGCATATCATATATTCATGTTGTTAAGAAATCCTATAGACAGACTTATTTCTGAATACTATTTTATTAAAGACAGACAAGAGTTTATGTCACTAATTAAACCAGTACCAAGAAATTTAAAAGAATATATTAAAAGTAAACAAACGCAAAACTATATGATTGGTTTCCTATTAGGAAAAAGAATGTATGACGAAGAATTAGTAACCCAAAGCGACTACGATTTAGTTATTAATACGATTAACAACTTACCTATTAATGTTGGTGTTTTTGAAGAATACGCAAAATCACTACAACACTTTAGTTCAATTACAGGAATAAAATTACCGAAAAACATTGATATTAAACGAATAACACTTAATAGGCCTAAGCTTGATAAGGTATCTCAAGAGATTAAAGATTTAGTAATAAAACATAATGCCTTAGATTTTAAGCTATATAATTATTGCGTAAAAAAGTTTGAAGAAAACACCAAAGATTTAAAACAAAATAAATCTTTAAATTTTAGAGGAGATAAATATAATTATGTATTGAAATATACAGAGCGATTTAACCTTTTAGAAATAGGAATTAAAAACAAAAAATTTATTTATAACAATACCGCTTTTTTTCAAGAGTTAAATAATTATTTACACCATAGTTTAAAACTTAAAGATGGAGAAGAATATGTTTCTATGTGGAATGCTTGTTTTATTAAGACTATTAACAGCACCTATACGAACTCTCCATTATCGATTCAACTTAATAAATTAAAGGACGAAAAAGATCCTTTAAAAAATACCGAAGCGATATGCAGTGTAATAAATAAAACCATAATGGGGAACTCCTTTCTTAAATACAATAAGAAGCTACATTTTAATAAAAATTTAATACCAGAAAAAGCATCTAATACAAATACAAGCTTTTTTACTTCAATTAAAAACAAGATATTTAAATAACGAAAACATAAGTTTCATAATATATATATTAAAAAAAGCCACCTTAAAGGCGGCTTTTTATTATATATAAGTTCTTAAATATTAATTCTTAAGTACTCTTACCGTTTCTGTAACACCACCTATTGTTACTTTAACAAAGTAGGCTCCAGATTGTAAATTTTCCATACTAATTTCTGTGTCAACCGCATTAGGAGCAGTACGAAGTACTTCTTGACCTAACATATTATAAACAGATACGTTATCGATATCTTTTTGTGCCTTTAATGTTAAAGCACTAGACACTGGATTTGGATAGTAAGTAAAAGCTAAACCATTAGCATTAATATCTGCCGTAGATAATGTAACATCTGCAATAATATCAAAAGTCCCTTCTGTTCTAGAAGCAGTAGGAGACACAGGTACAGCACCGTCACTCCAAACTCTCACATAGTAAGTACCATCAGCTAAGTCCGTTAATGTTATGGTACCACCTGTATCAGAATTGGAACCTGCACACCCTAAAGCATTAACATCTAAAAAGTCACACTCATCAGGATAAATAGCTAAACCGGCTTCATTAGAAGTTCCAGTAGGTGTTGTAGTAACTGTTAATTCATTTGGCCCTCCTGTTAATGTAATAGAGTACCATACATCTGCATGCGTATCAAATGGATCACAATCTGTATCGTCATCACTGCCTGTACCTTGATCTGTAGCTCCAGCTGTAGTACCAGTTGTAGATACACCTAAAGTTAATGTTTCAGAAGCATCACAATTATCATTAGAAGGAGCAGGAATAGATACACTACATGTTGTAGTTAATATAAAATCTCCCGTAGAAGTATCATATCCTTCTACCATAATGTAGAACGTTTCTGTTCCAGTATTTGTTACAGTAACTTCAGATTGCAATGCACAAAAATCATCATTTGTTACTATTTGCGTAGTTGCAGGACAATCCGAATATACAATCATATTGGTATCATAATCAGAGTTACATAAACTAAAAGTAACATCTTCCGTCACACCAGGATTTGAATAAACGTACCATAAATCTGCAGCATCATTACCTCCAGTATTTGTTGCAGCAGCATCAGCCGTACTACCAACAACTTGAGAACCACAAGAAACTGCAATTCCGGTATTACAAGTATCATTTGTAGGAGTTGGAGGCGCTGAGATAGACATAAAATTCCATTCCGTACAACCAGTTGCAACTCCACCAGCATTAGAAGGAACAATCATCCAGTAATACATAGTATCATACTCAAGACCAGTAATCAAAACAAACTCGTCAGTAGTTGTTCCTAAAGAGGTTAGCGCTCCAGAAGTTGTTCCAAAAAACACTTCATATTCGCTAGGAGCACCTCCTGTTCCATCAGGAATCCAAGATAAATCAACAGTACTTCCTAATCCAGTGTTTGTTCCACCAACTGATGGTGTAGGAGATCCTGTACATAATGGCGGGTCTGGTACAACTTGACAAATCACATCTATTGCTGTATCTATATCAGTGGTGGGGTTTCCTGTACCAACTTCTACCCCAATGTTATCTAATATCCGATACGACATTTCGGTGGGATAATCTCCATCTACAGAATGCATCGTTGTTATTTGGTCCCCATCATTAACTGAAATAATCAATGAAGCTTGAGCTCCACTAGTAAAAGTAGCTTCATCAAGTACTACTGATCCGTTTACAAGTACGTCCACGGTACCTCCGTTCCATCCGTCACCCCAAGAGTCATTCATTTCTAAAGTGTAGTCACATTGTGCATTCGCTTGAAAAGAAAAAGCAAAAGCAATAAATGCAATACATAATAAAGTAATTTTTTTCATATTAAATTGGTTTTTGTTAATAAATTATTTAATTAATAAATAAATTTACAAAAAAATCATTAAAAATATATTGATAATACACTAATAATCTGCTAGTTAATTTAGGGAAATGGTAATTTATAGTAAGATTACTATGATTATAGTAAATACATTAAATTTTTAAATAAAAAAAGCCACCCAAAAGGTGGCTTTTTAAATATGAATAAGTTCTAATTAATTAGTTCTTAAGTACTCTTACTGTTTCTGTAGAGTTACCAATTGTTACTTTAACAAAGTAAGCTCCAGATTGTAAAGAAGTCATGTTAACTTCTGTATTAACAGCGTTAGGAGCAGTACGAAGTACTTCTTGACCTAACATGTTGTATACAGATATGTTTTCAATATCTTTTTGTGCTTTTAAAACTAAAGCATTAGATACTGGGTTTGGATAGTAAGTAAATGCTAAACCGTTATCAAAATCTTGATTAGATAAAGTTGAACAAGAAACTAAAGCTTCCCAACCATCTCTTGAAACTGATCCATCTGATGTAAATACAAATGTTAGACACCCAGAAGCATCACTAGAAGTTATTGACATACCTTCTAAATCACCTGTACCTGCTGCAGGAAGATCATCTTCATCCCAACACCAAATTGTTCCACCTGCTGGAGGATCAATAGTTACCGCTAAATCATCTGCACCATCATGAATGGTTAATCCATCAAAACAAGCTGTTGTTCCATTATTTTCAGTAGAGAAAGATGTAAAGTCTATAGTAACAACATCCCCTGGTGAATCTGGACAAATTGTATAGGTAATAGCTTCACCACTTGAGTAATCTCCAGAAGCTCCACCTGAATCTAAAAAGACACCACTAGTACACGTAGGAGGTACAGCTACATAAGGTGTAGCAAATGAAAATGGTCCAGACCAAGCAGATGCACCATCTACACCACAGTCTGTTTGAACATAAAACTCATAGCTATTATCACCAGTTAAACCAGTAGCACTGTATGGGTTCATTACTCCAGAAGCAGTTGCTGTTCCTGTTACAGTTTGACCAGCAGTGATATCAACTAATTCAATATTCCATGAAGTTGCTGTCCCATTTTCTGTCCAACTTAAGTCTGCAGAGGTTTCCATAATATTTGAAGCAGCCAAAGCAGAAGGAGCAGGACATGTTTCTAACGTCGTAAACGCAAAAGGCCCAGCCCATGAAGAGTAGTCACCTCCACAATTAGATCTTACATAAAAAGCATAATCGTTGTTTTCTGTAAGTCCAATTGCTGTGTAAGGATTAGCAACTCCCGTAGCAGTTGGCATTCCTGTTGCAGCACCAGCAGCAGTAACGTCTACTATTTCAATATCCCATAAAGTTGCTGTTCCATTTTCTGTCCATCCTAAATCGGCAGTTGTATCTGCAACATTTGTAGCTGTTAAAACATTAGGAGTTGGACAAGTAGGTAATTCTGTAAAAGATACGTTATCGATAGCAATATCCCCTTCAAATATTCCTGCACTTGTTGCAGAAAAAGTTATTGTTATAGATTGTCCTGCATATACAGCTAAATCTATAGTAGCAAGATCCCAAGGAGTAGCTGCAGTAGTTTGTTGTTCACCTGAAACAGTAAACACACTAGTAGTACCGTTAACTAATACCTCAAGAGTTCCAATTTGTACACCAAACATATGGTAATTAAATGTTAATGCAGGAGCTGTAAGACCTGATAAATCTACCAAAGGAGAAACTAAGTCTGTAACATCACCTGAGGCACCTGAAGATGCTTCTGTAAAAAAGTAATTACCTGTAGTTATTGTAGGGTCTGGTCCTGTACCTCCAGAGGATGTATCTGTTCCAGCAGCTGCCTCCCAATAATATGATCCACCAGTAGCTGACCAACAGTTTTCGCTATTGAATACTGCATCCGTAGTTATAGTAAAAGTTTCAAAATCTTCTGTATATGGTGCAGCAATTGCAGCACATGTGGTACTAAAAGCAAAAGGTCCTACCCAATTAGAAGTTCCACCAACACAATCTGCTCTTACATAAAACTCATATGCAGTATTTTCAGTAAGCATCGTTGCTCCATAAGGGTTAGTTACTCCTGTTGCTGTAGCCGTTCCTGTTGGTGCTGTACCAGCTGTTACTAATTCTACATCCCATAATGTTGCAGTTCCAGCTTCAGTCCAAGCAAGATCAGCAGTTACATCTGTAATGTTAGCAACCGATAAAGTAGTTGGGTCCAAACATGAAGGTGGTGCAGCAGATGTAATTGTAGGAGAAGTTACACAAAATCCCCATTGCCATCCCCCTTGGTCATCGTAAGTAAAACGATATTGAAATCCTGATAACTGTGTAGCAGTATAACCAGAAATATCTAAAACAGCAGATGTATATGCTACTGTATTAGCACATGTTTGATAATCAGTGTTTGTAGAGTTTCCTGCAAATGTTTCTAGAGCAGTCCAAGTCATTGCATCTGCATCGTAAACCTCAATAGCTAAAACATCGCCTCCTAAGGCTCTGTATGTAAACTCACCACTTACGGTAATCCAAGTTTCGCCTGCGCCACTAGCTGCAGTTAAATCGATTACTGGTGATGTTAATTCTAAGTTATCCGCAGAACCGTTTCCTGCTGCATCATCATCCCAAGTTAATGTTGGTTCTGTAGTAGTAGGATTTGATAATAATCCACCAGCAGTATACGTCCCAGAAAGAGACCAGCCAGCATTTGGCCATGTTGCGGCTTGGTTTAATGTTTGTCCATAAGAGCTAAAAGTAAAAACTCCTAGAATTGCAAACATAAAAAACAATGTAATTTTTTTCATAAGAAAATATGGTTTTTAGTTAAAAAAATGTGATTAAGATTCGAAAATATTGATATTATATCACATAATTAGCTAATACGCTAACAAATCGACAAAAAACACTTTTATGCGATAAAAAGCACAATGCTATTCTGTTACAATTAAATGAATTACTGTTTAATCCATTTTAAAATCGATGTTCCTTGCGCTGTAGAAACATAAAGAAGATAATGTCCTGCATTTAGCTGAGAAACCTCCATTTTGCGGCTGTTTTCCTGAACTAAAACACTTTGACCAAGCATGGAATATAACTCTAATTTATAAACTGGTAATTTTGAATTAACCACAATAACATCATTTACAGGATTAGATTGTAAACTAACTTTATTTATTTGAAAGTCATTATTTGACAATGTTGAATTTTCAACAATGTGTATCGTTTGATTAGCACTAACATTATTTATAATGTCTACAACACCACTTAACCAGGTAACTTTAACATAATCTATTGTTGTATCGTTTCCTAAGCCAAAGCTTTCTGTTGTAGAATTTTGAGACATATAACCTTCTCCACTATGTGTATACCTATATTGTTTGTCTCCGTTTATTGAAATTTCAATAACTGAGCCTATACCATCTATATTACTTTGAACACCTTCTAAACTTACTTTTAGCCAATTATTTGTAGTAGTACTAAGGTTTTTCCAAATAAATACATTGTCATCCCCTCCATTATTAACAACAATATCTATAAGACCATCCTTATTTATATCACTTACAGCATTAGAATAACTCTCACTATTATCTCCTAAAAAACCAGCATTAGCAGGCGCTTGAAAGATTCCTGTCCCTATATTTTCATAAAAAGCTGCAGAAACGAAACTAGGCACAGTACCATCTAGAGATCCACTAACATACATATCTATATCTTTATCGTTTTCTGCATCAAGAAAAACAGTTCCCCAACCAATACTATTGTAGCTAGTTCCAGATCCTTCAGTGGCATTAGCAAAAGTACCATCGCCTTCGTTTCTAAACAACACATTACCAGCTGTAGTATTGGTAACATATATATCAAACCAACCATCATTATTATAATCGCCTATGGTTGTCGTCATAGCATCTATAGATATATTTGTTCCTGAATATTCACTTTCATCTACAAAAGTCCCATCTCCATTATTTTTATACATAATGTTTGCGTTATTATATTTATCATTTGAAATATAAATATCTTGCCAGCCATCGTTATTAAAATCAAAAAAAGCAGCACAAAAGGACATGTAAGCAGATGAAGAAATACCAGCAGTTGCACTTACATCTACAAATGTATTATTTCCATTATTTTTATATAGCTTATTTGAAATAGTTTCACTTCTGTTATTAATAAATACATCCAAAAAACCATCATTATCAATATCTCCCCAAGTTGCTCCATATGAAAACATATTTGCGGTACTTATTCCTGAGCTAGAAGTAATATCGACAAAAGTTAAACTTCCTGTATTTTCAAACAATTTATTACCATCAGTATCACTAGTTACAAAGAGATCTTTATCACCATCATTGTCAATATCTACCCAGCTTATTGACTTTGTTCTATAATTAAGATTTATAGTGCTAAATACTTGTTCAACAAAAGTTCCGTTTACATTTTTAAAAAATCTAATGTTTTGTCCAGCACCAGTTGCTAAGGTAATATCATCCCAGCCATCCTTATCAAAATCGACTAAGGATACACCGCTTCCTAAAAAGGGTGTTCCAGAAGAAACATTTACACCTAAAGCTAGAGCTTCATCTTGAAAGTTTATCTGTGATAATATGGTATTAGAAACTAGGAGGAAAAGAAAGAATATGTATTTTTTTATCATAACTGCTTTAAAATTTTTTAATCTATTTACAAGAATTGACTAATTTAAAAAAAATACAACAAACAGACAGTGTAGATTTTATATATACCAAATAAAAAAGACCTTGTTTACACAAAGTCTTTTTTATTATAATATATTAAATAGAAACTATTTATCTATAAAAGCTTCCATTACTTCATTACTAACTCCTACATTACTAAATCCGCCATCATGAAATAAATTTTGTAGGGTTACCATTTTGGTTAAATCACTAAACATAGCTACCGTATAGTTTGCACAATCTAATGCCGTAGCGTTTCCTAAAGGAGACATTTTATCTGCATAGGCAATAAAACCATCAAATCCTTTTACTCCAGAACCTGCAGTTGTTGGTGTTGGCGATTGTGAAATGGTGTTTACTCTAACCGTTTTATCTTTTCCCATAAAATAGCCAAAGCTACGCGCAATACTTTCTAGATACGCTTTATTATCTGCCATATCATTATAGTCTGGAAAAACGCGCTGCGCTGCCATATACGTTAGAGCGACGATACTTCCCCAAGAATTCATAGCATCTTTTTTGTACAAGGTTTGCATTACTTTATGAAAAGACATTGCTGAAATATCGGTTCCTTTTTTGGTCCAATCGTAATTTTGGTCCGTATACGCATTACCTTTTCTTACATTTATAGACATACCAATAGAATGCAAAACAAAATCAATTTTACCTCCTAAAATTTCCATAGATTTTTCAACAAGATTTTCTAAATCTTCTAAAGAAGTAGCATCTGCTGGAATCACTTGAGCACCTGTTTTTTCTGCCAATGCATTAATAGTTCCCATTCTTAAAGCAACAGGAGCATTTGTTAAAACAAAGGTCCCTCCTTCTTCATGAACGCGTTCTGCGGTTTTCCATGCGATGGAGTTTTCATCTAGTGCGCCAAAAATGATTCCTTTTTTTCCTTTTAATAAATTGTACATATGTAATATGTTATTTGGTTTTATTAGTTTTATAAATTGTAATTCAAATATAACTAAATTAATATTTACGAACTACCTATTCATTTGGTATTAGTTATGCATACATAGTATGCTATTAATTTAATAATTGTTTTGCATGTGCCATAGCAGAATTTGAAGCCTCTTTTCCGTCTAACATTTGTGCAATTTCCACAATTCGCTCATTAGGATTAAGTTTCACTAAATTAGTAGTTGTTATCTCATCTACATCTTCTTTATAGACTTTAAAATGTGTATGTCCTTTAGCTGCAATTTGTGGTAAATGGGTAATTGCAAACACTTGCATCGTTTTACTCATGTTTTGCATAATAAGTGCCATTTTATTTGCTATCTCACCAGAAACTCCGGTATCAATCTCATCAAACATAATGGTTGGCAATTGTATATAATTAGATAAAATCGATTTTATTGCCAGCATGATTCTTGCTAACTCTCCTCCTGACGCTGCTTTTTTAAGTTCGTTAAATTGACCGCCTTTATTTGCTGAAAATAAAAAGGACAATTGATCTTTACCGTTATATAAATAATCTGTAATGGAAATAATATCTATTTTAAATTGGGCATTTGGCATGCCTAAGTCGTTTAGAATTTGTTCTAATTCTTGAATAAGCTTAGGTATTGTTTTTTCTCTATTTTTATGAATAGCTTCAGAAATAACATCTAATTTTTTAGTTATAGTTTGTATTCCTTTTTGTTTCTGAAGTATATGTGTTTCTAAACTTTCTGTATCGGAAACTTTATCGGTTAATTTATTTTTGATTTCAATTAATTCCGAAACATTTTCGGCAACATGTTTTTGCATTAAATTATGAAGCGTTTGCAACTTAGCATTTACGACTTCTAATCGTTTGGGATCTGCATCTAAGTTTTCTTGAAGCGTTTCGATTTCTGCAAAAGTATCGTCTAAATCGATAAGACTGCTATTTACTCTAGTAAATAAATTTTGATAATTATTGGAATAATTAGATAATTTTTGAAGTGTATTTTTTAATTGTGTTAATAAGTTAAGAATACCTAAATCATCATCTTGTAATAGTTGATGCGAGTGTGTTAGTTTTTCTTGAATTTCTTCAATATTATTTAAGGTTTCATATTCTTCTTCTAAACTTTCTAATTCTCCAGCTACTAAATTAGCTTCTTTTAATTCTTTTAATAAAAAAGTATTATAATCCTGTTCTTTTAATGCTTCTGCTTGAAGTTTATAAAGTTCCTTTAATTCTTTTTGAAGTTTTTTATACGTAGCTAGTTCGACTTGGTAATTTTCTAAATTGGATTTATTATTTGCTAAAGCATCTATAATTTGAAATTGAAAATCGTCATCTACCAATTGCATGGTTTGATTTTGGGAATGCACGTCTATTAAATGCTTCCCTAACAATTGTAATGTGTTTAAATTAACTGGGGTATCATTTACAAATGCTCTAGATTTACCTGAGGGAAGTATTTCTCTTCTTATTATGGTTTGGCTGTCAAAATCTAAATCTTGGGTATTAAATAGATTTTCTAGTTGATAATTTTTTATATTAAAAATGGCTTCAATAACACATTTTCTCTCCTTATTCTTTAAACTACTTAAGTCTGCTCGTTTTCCTAATATTAAAGATAAACCGCCTAATAAAATTGATTTTCCTGCACCTGTTTCGCCAGTAATTATTGTGAATCCTTGGTTAAAATCTACCAAAAGCGCATCTATTAAAGCGTAATTTTTTATGGATAAAGAGGTTAGCATAGTAGTATTTATTATTGCAGGTTCGGTAAACAGTACTAATCAATAGAATTAGGTATCCAGATTCCTAGCTTTGAGAAATGAAGAACTAAAACGAAATATTTCGCCATTTACTAGAATGCATTGGCGCGACTCTGTTTAGTATTTCTAATAGTTTGTTTACATCTACATTTGGACCTCCAGAGAAAATTTGTTCTATTTCATCTGCTTTTGCATCAAAGAAAGTACGTGATAAATAAGAGTTAGGTCTTTGTCTATGTACTGCATTCATCTCGATTATTGCATTTGCAATTTCAGTTTTAGCTTGTTTATCATCTTCGCTCATAGTGTCTAATCCTTTTCTATGGTAGTTGTATAAAACACTTCTAAAGTCTTTGTATGTTGGAGATAAAATATTGTCTATTAAGATAAATCTACTTTGCAAACCGTCTTCTAATTTCCACCCTTTAAAACTCTCTTGTTGCGAATAACTCACAATATTTTGTGCTTGCTTAAAGTACTCTTCCCCCCCTTTTAAACGAAATGTGTCTGCATCTAAACCTAATACCATATAAATATGAAAAGCTAATACGGAGACTAAATTAGACTCAAATTGATTCGCATTGTAAATAAGGTTTTGAAATTCTAAATATTTAAAAGAAAAATCTTTATCATTTATATTATATACTGGTGTTGTATAGGTAGATCCATAAACAGGCCTAGCAGATTGCACTTGTATGGATGCATTAAAAAAATCGTTACTTTGTCCTGTAACGTTAATTACCATACTACACTCTATCTGCTCTTGAGGTCCAAATTTCTTGTTTGTCCACTCCGTTTTATTTACAAATTCGTTGAGTTGTTTTTCTAACGTTTTAAATAGTTGTAGATTTTCATTACCCGTTAGTTGTGCACTTACTACGACATTGCATTTTAATTCTTGCGAAAATCCAGCAAAACTAATACACATTATTAGACCTAAAAGTATATTACGCATGTATTTGTTTTATAATTTGATTAAAAATATCTATTGCTACTTCTGTTTTAGATTTAAGGGCATATTCGGTAACACATTCTTTAGCATCAATTAGTGTTACTTTATTGGTTTCTTTTTTAAAACCAGCACCTTTATCATTTAACGAATTTAATACAATTAAGTTTAAATTCTTCTTTTTTAATTTTCCTTTTGCGTTTTCAAGCTCATTATTAGTCTCTAATGCAAAGCCAACAAGAAATTGTTTTTCTTTAATTTCTCCTAAAGACGCCAATATATCTTTTGTTTTTTCTAACTCTAATGTTAACGTAGTATCTTTCTTTTTTATTTTTTGAGTTGCAGCTTTTTTTGGTTTATAATCTGCTACTGCAGCAGAAAGTATTGCAATATCTACATCTTTAAAATGTAAATGTGCAGCATCATACATTTCTTGAGCACTTACTACAGGAATAACCTGTATTAAAGCGTGTGTCACTTTTTGGTGTGTTGGTCCAGTAATTAGAATTACTTCTGCACCCAAATTTGCAGCCGCTTTTGCTAGCTCAAACCCCATTTTGCCAGACGAATGATTACCAATAAAACGAACAGGATCTATAGCTTCATAGGTTGGACCTGCAGTTAATAGGACTTTTTTATTTCTAAGTGGGAGTTTTTTTAAGATATCTTTTTCTAAAAAGGAAACGATATCTTTTGGTTCTGCCATTCTACCTTCACCTACTAAACCACTAGCAAGTTCACCACTTGTAGCTGGAATAATTATATTATTGAAGGATTTTAATTTTTTAAAGGACGCTAATGTAGATGCGTGTTTATACATATCTAAATCCATTGCAGGTGCAAAATAAACTGGACATTTTGCAGAAAGATATGTTGCTAAAAGTAGATTATCACAAACCCCATTCGCCATTTTAGACATGGTATTAGCCGTAGCAGGAGCAATAATAAAATAATTAGCCCAAAGACCAAGTTCTACATGATTATTCCAAACGCCATCTTCTTCATCTTCATTAGTAAAAGAAGTATGTACTGGGTTTTTAGAGAGTGTAGATAAGGTTAAAGGGGTAATAAAATCTTTACTAGCTGGAGTCATAACAACTTTTACGTTTGCTCCAGCTTTAATAAATAACCTAACTAATGATGCTGTTTTATAAGCAGCAATACCAGCAGTTATGCCTAACAGTATATTTTTGCCGCTTAGTATAGACATCTCTTTTTTTTACTGATTGTCTGCTTCTGTATCTCTATGGTAAATTTTACCATCTAACCATTCTTTAACAGCTAAAGCATGTGGTTTAGGTAATCTTTCATAGAACTTAGATACTTCAATTTGTTCTTTGTTCTCAAAGATTTCTTCTAAGCTATCGTTATATGTAGCAAATTCTTCTAATTTTTCAATTAATTCTTTTTTAATTTCAGAATTTATTTGCTCTGCTCTTTTAGATATAATTGAAATAGACTCATAGATGTTTCCTGTAGCATCGTCTATTGCGTTTCTATTGTACGTTGTTGTACTTGTAGGTGCATCAATCTTCTTTAAATCCATAGTATATTAACTTTTAGTACTGTATTTTTTTAATTCTTGTTCTAAATTTTCTAACATGTCTTTTGTTTCCTCTAAATGCTCTGAGTTGGCGTATTTATTAACAAAAGAATGGTAGTATGTTTTAGCTTTTATAAGTCTGTCTTCTTTTTTTCTTTCTACACTATTAATTGCTAATTCATAAGCAGAATCTAGTCTGTAAAAAAGAGCTGTTTCGCGAAGTTTAGAACCTGGAAACTCAAAAATAAAATTATCGAAAGCTTTTATTGCTGCGTTATAATCTCTAGTATATCCAACGGTTTTATAATATTGGTATGCTATATCAAATGATTTTTGCTCTAATTTACCATCTAATTCTTGTACTAATGTATTCGCTTCTTCAAGAAATGGAGAATCTGGGTATGAATTTATAAACAGTTGAAATTTACTAATAGCGTCTTTAGTTGCATGTTGCTCTTTAGTATAAGCAGGTGACAACATGTAACTACTTTTCGCAGAAAGAAAAGCAGCTTCTTCAGACTTTTCACTTTTAGGGTAGGTAGTTACGAAACGATCAAACTGATATCCTGCTAAATAATAATCTTTCGATTTAAAATAAGAATCTGCATGCAAAAAAGAAAGTTTTTCCGCTTGAGGCTTCCCTCTATATTGTGGTATAATTTGCTCAAAAAGCCTATTCGCTTTCATGTATTTCCCTTTATTATACATGACCTCTCCTGCTTTAAACTTTGCGGCAATATCATCACCATTTAGAGCTTTTTGGTAAGGGCTACATGAACTTAATGCCAAGCCAATTAATAAAGTGTAAATTATTCTATTCATTTGTTAATTTTTCTGTTTTTACTATATGTTGCAATTCTTTAATAGAATTATACTCCCTAATTTTATAATTAGCTTTCTTAATTTTAAAACAGACTGCAAAATTAGTCTTTTATTATGGATTTTAAAAATATTTTATTCTGCTAAAATAACCGATGAAATCAAGGCATTTAAAGGTTTAAGTAATATTTAACTTTTATGCAAATACTTTTAGCGCTTCTTTAATATTTTGTTTTAATACATTAGATGCTTCCACTAATGGTAATCTTACACTAGAACTACACATATTTAATGCTTGAAATACGGCTTTAATTCCTGCAGGATTATTCTCTGCAAAAATTAACCCTGTAATATCCATTAGCTTAAAATGTAAAGCGTAAGCTTCTTTTGCTTTGCCTTCTAAACCTAAATTAATCATCGTTGTAAAATCTTTAGGTAATGCTTGACCAAGAACAGAAATTACTCCCGCTCCTCCTGCTAAAACAATTCCTAATGCTAAATCATCGTCTCCTGAAATCACTAAAAAATCTTCTGGTTTATTTTTTAGCAACTGTAAATATTGATGTACATTATTCCCTGCTTCTTTAACTGCGATAATATTTTTAAAATCTTTAGCTAAACGCAAAGTCGTTTCTGGTAACATGTCTTTAGAAGTTCTTCCTGGAACGTTATATAAAATTACAGGAACTGGTGATGCTTCGGCAACTGCTTTAAAATGCTGATATAATCCTTCTTGAGTAGGCTTACTGTAATATGGTGATACAGATAAAATAGCAGCAATACCAGAGAAATCTGTATTTTTAATCTCTTCTACAACTTGCAACGTATTACTTCCACCAATCCCTAGAACTAATGGCAACCTACCATTATTGGCTTTTATAACGGTCTTGGTTATTGCTATTTTTTCTTCGGCAGTAATGGTTACACTTTCTCCTGTAGTTCCACTTATTACAAGATAATCTGTTCCGTTCTCTATATTATATGTAACGATAGCCTCCAAAGATTTATGGTCTATACTTAAATCTTCATTAAAAGGAGTTACTAAAGCTACTCCTGTACCTACAAATTTTTTATTCATTACTTATTTTATTAAATGTATTAAGGTATTTTATCAATTCGTTTTTAAATAAATCGAATTGTTTTAAATTGGTTTTAATAATTAAATCATTTAATCGAGTATCAGATTGCAATACTCCGATTTTGAATTTAGATTTCGACGCTGCACTTAAAACCTTCATTTCTAAAACATCAGCTTCATAATAACTAATTAAAGCATCAAATGGTGTGTCTATAAACTCTTGAAGCTCTTTGTTTTTTATTTTTCCTTTCCAATTAAAATCTTTTGGATTAAAACATACATCCCAAGAACTAATATCTTCTTTTTTATTAGAGGTAAACGCTATTATTTTAAGTTTATTAGGTCTTACATTTATTTCTTTAGCAAGCTTTCTAAAAGACTCAAAATCATCTACTTCATCTATATTTATCATTACCCCCAAGCTTGCTATCTTTTCATTGTTTGAAAAAACCTGTCTTGAGTTTAATAATTTACTAAGATGTTTTTTAGTAGAATTTTGCTTAAAACCCTTTAAAATCATTTATCTTTATTGTTTCTTACAAAGGTAACAAAAGTAGTTAGTTTTGTATATTAAAACCCATACTTTAGATATGAATTATAAACATCTTTTATTTATTGGTATTGCTTTACTAATTTATAGCTGTAAACAAGAAAGTTTACAACTTATTAAAATTGAAGGAAAAAATATCAACGTTAACGACAGCTTACAAACAGACTCAGAAATAGAAGATTTCATTAAACCATATAGAGAGCACGTTAACAATAATCTAGATAGTGTGATTTCGTTTGCAGTAGACACATATTCTAAAAGAGATGGCGAATTTAATACCGCAATTGGAAACCTATTTGCTGATGCCATATTGGAAGAATCTAATACGGTTTTTAACAAACAAACTGGCCATAACGTAGACATGGTATTGGTCAATCATGGCGGTATTCGCGCTATAATATCTAAAGGAAATATTACTACTAGAACCGCATACGAAATTATGCCTTTTGAAAATAGTCTTGTCGTTGTTGCCATGCAAGGAAAAACAATTCAGGATAGTTTAATACGCTATTTAAGTAGAGCAAAACGAGCACATCCAATTTCTGGTTTAAAATTGAAACTAGACAAAGATTACAATGCGATTAGCGCAAGTATTAAGAACCAACCAATTGATACTGAAAAAACCTATTATGTTGCAACCAATGACTACCTGTATAATGGTGGAGACCGAATGACCTTTTTTCAAACAAATGATAGCTTATATGTTTTAAATTACAAAGTAAGAAATGCATTATTAGATTATTTTCTAAAAAAAGACACTATTAATCCTGTTATTGATGACAGATTTATTCAAATAAATTAAACCAGATGAAAAGAAGAGATTTTATACAACAAACATCTGCAACAGCTGCATTAATAACATTAGGAGGCTTAGGCTTGCAGTCGTTTACATCCGGAAGCAAAACAACAAAAATCACCATACTACACACAAACGATGTACACAGCCACATTGATGCTTTTGGACCCGAAGATGGAAGAAACCCAAATCAAGGAGGTGTTGCTAGAAGAGCTAGTTTAATACAAAATATTAAAAATGAAAATCCAAACACATTACTATTAGATGCTGGAGATATTTTTCAAGGAACTCCATATTTTAACTATTACGGTGGAGAGCTAGAATTTAAACTAATGAGCATGCTTAAATATGATGCTGCTACTATAGGGAATCATGATTTTGATAATGGCGTTGATGGTTTACTTGCTCAATTGCCTCATGCTAAATTTGACTTCTTATCTGCTAATTACGATTTTTCCAATACATCTCTAGATGGCTTTGTCAAACCATATAAAGTATTTAAAAAAGACGGAATAAAAATTGGCGTTTTTGGCTTAGGTGTTAAACTGGATGGTTTAGTAGACAAAAATATGTATAAAGAAACAAAGTACATTAACCCTGTTGAAACTGCTCAAGACATGAGTAGAATATTAAAAGAAAAAGAAAAGTGTGACCTGGTTATTTGTTTGTCGCATTTAGGATATTTCTACAAAAATTTTCCTGAAAAAATTAGCGACTTAAATCTAGCCAAAGCTACCAAAAACATTGACTTAATAATTGGAGGACATACACATACTTTTTTACCAAAACCAACAGTCGCAAAAAACAGTATTGGTGAAAACGTTCTAGTAAACCAAGTAGGTTGCTACGGAATTAACCTTGGTAAAATAGACTTTTATTTTGATGCCGATAAAAACAAAGCCGCTAAAGGAACTTCTATTTTAGTGTAATCTCATTAATAGTTTTTGAAGAAAAAATAGATGTATTTAATTTTACTGCTTTAGATGTTTTATTTCTTTCTAAAATATAGCTAAATAGAAAAAATAAAGCTACTACATGCAACACTCTATCTAACATTACAAAACTCATGTTATACAAATAATACATACTAATGTAATGTAATACGTCTGAAAACACAAAACATAAGGCCATAATTAAAAATAATATCGATCCCTTGCTTTCTGAATTTAAATAATCTACAAAAGAAACAAAAGCAAGAACTATTAAAGCGGTGCTTTTTATTCCGAATAAAGTCACCTCTATACTATCTGGAATATAATACTTAATCACATCAAAAAGTATATACAATAAGTACGCATTAATTAAGAAAACTAAAATTAAATACGAGCTAATTACTGTATCTAATTGCAAATTTTTAATTCTGGGTATTACTGCTGCTACTAAAGCAAAATAGCTTATACAGTATGCCAAACTTGAAATGTTTACAAGCATTAAATTATAAGTAAAAATAGAAGTAAAATCTCCCACAAAAGAGAATATTAAGAAAATAAACACACTAATATTAATATGCTTATTTTTTAATAAAAAATAAATCAAAAATACAGGTACAAATAGGGGTTTTGTTAATTGCTGAAACAAATCATTTTCACTAAAAGTAGCAATTACATGAACGAATACAAGCACAAACAATATGCACAAAAACATCTTGTTTGGAAATTTTTTTATCCAATTTTTTAAAATCATAATCATAAGTAGGTAAAAACAAAAATACAAAAAAAATCTATATACAACGTCAAAACAACGCATTTAATCGATAAAATGCATGATTGTAATTTATTTTGAAGGAAAATTCTTCAAAAATGTAATCTCAAATAATTAATAACGTCTAATGTTTTAACTTCAAACGAATTAAACATGAAAAGAAAAGTTTCTTTACTTTTAAGAATAATTGTGGCAATAATACTGATACAAACTTTACGATTTAAGTTTACTGCACATCCAGATAGCGTGTATATTTTTGAAAAGGTAGGCTTAGAACCTTATGGTAGAATTCTAATAGGTATTTTAGAATTAATAGCGGGCATTTTGCTAATCATACCTAAAACAATCTGGATTGGAGCTGTACTAACCCTAACTATAATAGGCGGAGCAATTATTATGCATCTAACCCAATTAGGCATTGTAATTAATAATGATGGTGGCATACTATTTATTACAGCTATTGTAACTTTTATATTATCTGGAATTATTTTATATCTATCTAAACAAGATTTTTTAAAGCGTATTAAGCAAAAATATTAGCTTTTTTTTTTGAATCAATAGCTATATTCGTTTGAAGATAAAACATTACAAAGGCAAATATATTGAGCATTACAGCTACATAATTTAATAATTCAAGATCGGAAAGATAGTAATAGCCTATCAATAAAAATTCTGAAAAACTTATTGCCAAACAACCAATAAATAGAAATAAAGATTTTTTTGTGTCATTTTCTAGAAAATTTAAAAAGGAAACAGAAAGTAAAACCAATAACACAAAGTTATAACTATGTTCTACAAATCGCACCAAATAGACCACTTCCGATTCAAATAAAATAGGCTCTATAATTCCATATAAAACGGTAAATAAATATATAACTAGCACGAATAAAACAATAGTTTGCACTAAGAATTTTTTTAGTACAATATTATAATTCAAGGTTTTAAAAACTTCCAGTAATAAAAAAAAGAAAGCAACAACATAAAGTATATTACAAGCAAAATATAAAACTTCAGACAAGTTATCTCCATCGATTATATGTAGAATATCGGAAACAGAATAGCTAACTAAAAATAGTAAAAAAAACAACGACTTTTCTTTCCTTGATATAAAATAGAGCACAGTAATTGCTGGAACCACTAGCAATTCCAGTATAGCAAATACAGAACTATCTAGTAGACTAAAAACTGTAAAACCAAGATAATCAGTTAACATAGCATAATTTAAACACACTAATAAAGCGTAATTTTTAACTTTCAAATATAAATAAAAAATGTAATTAATCGATAATAAACTGCTTTTATCGATAAATCATAAAGAAATTAACATAATTAGGTGATCATTTGTAAGAATTCTTGTTCAGAAATTAAAGCAACTCCTAACTTTTCGGCTTTTTCTTTTTTACTCGGCCCCATTTTATCTCCAGCAATAACAAAACTAGTTTTTGCAGATATTGAAGAAGATACTTTCCCTCCATTATCTTCTATTAGTTTTTTAAGCTCTGTTCTTGAAACGGTTTCAAAAACACCAGAAACAACAAATATTTTATTTTCTAATTTGTTGGTTTGATTGGCTAATTTTTCAGCCGAAACTTCTAATTGCACACCAAACTGCTTTAGTTTTTCTATAGTAGCCCTATTCGCTTCTGAAGCAAAGAAAAGAATAACACTTTCGGCTATTTTAACTCCTATTTCGTCTACATTTACTAATTCTTCTTGTGTTGCCTTGGCTATTGCATCAATGCTCTTATAATGTTTTGCAAGTTTTTTAGCAACTGTCTCTCCTACATATCTAATTCCCAAAGCAAAAAGCACGCTTTCAAATGGAATCTGTTTAGAAGCTTCAACACCATTAATCAAGTTTTCGGCACTTTTCTCTGCCATTCTTTCCAATGGCATTAGTTGCTCTTTGGTTAAAGTATATAAATCTGAATAATTAGAAATTAGTCCAGCATTAACTAAAAGCGCAACGGTTTCTCCCCCTAAGCCTTCAATATCCATTGCTTTTCTAGAAATATAATGTTGAATTCTACCAATTATTTGGGGATTACAACCATTAAAATTCGGACAAAAATGTTTTGCTTCTCCTTCTAATCTTTCTAAAAGCGTATTACACTCTGGACAATGAGTTATATATTTTGTTGGTTCAGAGTTTTCTGGACGACTACTAAGATCTACAGCAATAATTTTTGGAATAATCTCCCCTCCTTTTTCTACAAACACCTCATCTCCAACCCTAACATCTAGTTTTTCAATTTGATCACTATTATGCAAAGATGCTCGCTTAACTGTTGTTCCTGCCAACTCAACAGGTTCTAAATTTGCTACTGGAGTAATAGCTCCTGTTCTACCAACTTGATATGAAATGCTATTTAAGCGCGTAGAAACTTGTTCGGCTTTAAACTTGTAAGCCATTGCCCATCGTGGCGCTTTGGCTGTATATCCCAATTCCTCCTGCTGAAACAAACTGTTCACTTTTACCACTACTCCATCCGTTTCATAAGGCAAATTATGTCTTTCAACATCCCAATAGTTTACAAATTCTAAAACCTCATCAATAGAACTTGCTAGCTTCGCTGCTTCTGGAACTTTAAATCCCATTTGCCTTGCTTTTGCTAGACTTTCCATTTGCGTTGCTATTCCTAAATTATTCCCTGTAATATTATACAGCAAACATTCTAAAGGTCTTTTGGCTACTTCTGCACTATCTTGCAGCTTTAAACTACCTGACGCTGTGTTTCTTGGATTTCTGTATGGCTCTTCACCAATATCTAAACGTTCTTCATTCATTTTATTAAACCCATCAAAAGGCAAAACAATTTCTCCGCGAATATCAAATTTTGGAGGGTAATCTCCTTTTAATTGAAGCGGCACAGACTTAATCGTCTTAATATTTGCTGTAACCTCATCCCCTTGCATTCCATCTCCACGAGTAACAGCACGAAGCAAATTTCCGTTTTCATAGGTTAAACTAATGGATGCTCCATCGTATTTTAACTCGCAAGTATATTGGATTTCGCCATCTACCATTTTTTTTATTCGGGTTTCCCAATCTTGTAAATCTTCTAAAGAATACGAATTATCCAAACTGTACATTCTATGCTCATGCACAACAGTCTTAAAATTTTTAGTTACCGCTCCTCCTACACGCAATGTTGGCGAATTTGCGTCTTGAAATTCCGGATATTTCTCCTCTAAAGCTTGAAGTTCTTTCAGTTTTATATCAAAATCATAATCACTAATGGTAGGATTATCTAACACGTAGTAATTATAGTTATGCTCACGTAACTCGGCACCTAACTTCTGGATATATTCTTTTGTATTCATTTATTTTTTCACTCCTTTTAACATTCTATCTTTCCCAAAGATATCTTGTTTTAATTCTACCTTTTCAAAATTATTTTCCTGTAATAAAGCTATCATTTCTTTACCAAGATACTCGTTTATTTCAAAATACAATTCGCCTTTTGGTTTCAAATGCACAACGGCAAATTTTGTTATTGCTTCGTAAAATTGCAATGCATTATCGTCTGCAACAAATAAAGCCAAATGGGGTTCGTTATTTATAACATTAGCTTTCATTTCTTGTTTTTCCTGGTTTCTAACGTATGGCGGATTGGAAACTATTACATCAAACTGCTCACTTATCAACAAATGATTCTTCAAGTATTTTGTTACGTTTTCAGGATCTAATATAGAGGCTTCTATAAAATCGACTTCTACATTGTTTAACCTTGTATTTTCTTTTGCTTTTTCTATCGCTTTCGCGGAAATATCTAAGGCAAAAACCATAGCTTTCGGTAAGTTTTTAGCTAATGAAATTGCAATACAACCAGATCCAGTACCAATATCTATCACTGAAAACTTCTGGTTATTTGGAATTTTATTTTTATAATTTTCAAGAACAAGAGAAACAAGCTCTTCCGTTTCTGGCCTTGGTATTAATGTATGCTTATTTACTTTAAATGGCAAACCATAAAATTCCGTTTCGCCAATTATATACTGAATAGGTTCTTCGTTTTTTAACCTCTTCAAGGCTTCAAAAATGAATTCTCCATCTGTATCCGATACTACTTTATCTGGTTCTAGAGCTAATTTTATTCTTGAGAAATCATAAAAAAATGCGATCAGTAAATAGAAAAAACTATTCACTTCATCTTTGCCATAAATTGCATCCAATTCTTGGTGAAATATATTTTGTATCTCTTTTAGTTTCATGAATTAAATTTCATTCTAAAGATTTTTAAGCATCCAAATACCACAAGCATCATGTCCTGTATTACCCAAAGGAGCATCTAAATGTTTAAAGCCAAATGCTTCATAAATATGAATTGCTGCTTTTAATTGTGGTGCAGATTCTAAGTAACATTGTTTATACCCCATTTTTCTTGCAGCTTCCATGCATTTTTCAAAAAGTAATTTACCTAAACCTTTACCTCGTATTTCTGGAGCAAAATACATTTTTTGAATTTCGCATACTTCCAACTCAAAGTCCTTTAAAGGTTTTATTCCTCCTCCTCCAAAAACTTTTCCGTCTAATGTTACAACAAAATATACGTCGTTTTGGTTTTGGTAAGACGCAAACATTTTTGATGTTTCAGGATCTTCGTAAGCAGTTCCCTTTAAAGGTATATCAAATTCATGAAAACAACCTCGTATAGCAGCTTCTAACGGCACATTATCGTTTTGTTTAATTTCTCTTATAATGATATTGCTATTAGTCACTTTTTAATATTATTTTTGCTGGTGAAGATACATTAAATCTAAAAAAAATAGAATGAAGAACCTTATAATCTTATTAACAGTAATACTTACTTTTTTAAGTTGTTCTGTAAAAGAGAAACCAGAGTTTTTAAGAGTAGACAATATAAAAGTAGATGATTCTAACTCTAAATATATTACTCTTACTGCAGATGCCTATTTTATGAATCCGAATGACATTAGTGGCGAATTAAAAACGGATGAAATTAAAGTGTTTGTTAACAATAATCAGATGGCAACAGTTAAAACAGAAAGCTTCAAGGTCCCTGCTAGAAAAGAATTTTCTATTCCGCTAGAAGCAAATGTACCAACCGATAGTTTATTAAGTAACAAAAGCCTGAGTGGCTTACTAGGAAGTCTACTTTCGCAAAAAATGAAAGTGCAATACAAAGGGCAAATAAAATATAAAGTACTTGGGTTTTCACACACTTATGATGTAGATAAAACCGAAAACATTAAAATAAAATTCTAGTTGACTATACACGAAACCTATATAAAACGCTGCATACAAATTGCAAAACTTGGTTTAGGATCCACTAGACCAAACCCAATGGTAGGTGCTGTAATTGTTCACGATAACACAATTATTGGTGAAGGTTATACCAGTGCTTATGGAGGTAGTCACGCCGAAGTAAATGCTATACACGCAGTAGCTAACAAATCTCTTTTACAAGAAGCAACACTGTATGTTACATTGGAACCATGTAGTCATTTTGGTAAAACACCTCCTTGTAGCGACCTTATTATTTCGCATAAAATACCTAATGTGGTTATTGGCTGTATAGATGACAACCCGGAAGTTGCTGGAAAAGGGATAAAAAAACTACAAGATTCTGGATGCCATGTAACGGTTGGTGTTTTAGAAAAAGAATGCAAAGAACACCACAAACGTTTTTTTACTTTTCATAATAAAAAGCGCCCTTATATTATTTTAAAATGGGCAGAAACTACAAATGGTTTTATCGCCCCAAAAACGAAAAGCGAAAACAAACCTGTTTGGATAACGAACAAAACATCTAGACAATTAGTACACAAATGGCGTGCTGAAGAACAAGCAATACTTGTAGGTACAAACACCGTTATCCTAGACAACCCAAGTTTAACTGTTAGAGATTACACAGGACAAAACCCGATTCGAGTTGTCTTAGATAGAAATAACTTACTATCTAAAGAATATGCCGTTTTTAACAACGATGCCGAAACCATTACTTTTAAAGACTACACTGCTAAAGATATTTGTAAGCACCTATACAAAGAAAACATCAACTCCATTATTATAGAAGGTGGATCAAAAACGCTACAACTGTTTATAGACGAAAATCTATGGGATGAAGCAAGAGTATTTACAGGAAATATTTTATTTAAAGAAGGAGTAAAAGCCCCAAAATTATACGGAAAACTTATTGCTACAGAAACGATAATAAAAGATACTCTTAAAACATTTACTAATAATTAAAAAGATTTCTGCTTATGCAGGGAATACATATGATTAAAAACTTAATATTCGATTTTGGAGACGTTTTTATCAATCTCGATAAAGAAGGAGCAATGCAAAATGCATTAGATTTATTTGAAGTAAAAGAACTCCCAGAAGAACTAGTTGCAATGAATGCGCTTTACGAACAAGGATTAATTTCTTCAGAAGAATTTTTAGAGTTCTATCAAGAAAACTTTCCGGACTTAACAGAAGTTGAAATTGTAAATGCATGGAATTGTATCCTGAAAGACTTTCCGCGAAAGCGATTAGATTTTATACAACAATTAGCTGCAGACAAAAAATACAAACTCATTTTATTAAGCAACACCAATGAACTTCATATAAATTGGATTAAAGAGAATGTTTCGTTTTATGAAGATTTTAAAAATTGCTTCGACTCTTTTTACCTTTCTCATGAAATTCAATTACGAAAACCTAATACGAATATTTATGAATTCGTTTTACAACAAAACGATATAAAAGCGGAAGAATCCTTTTTTATAGACGACACCTTAGAAAACACAGAAGCAGCCAAGCAATTAGGAATACACGTTTGGAATATTGACGAAACTAGCCAAGATATCTGCGATATATTTACCATTAAGAAAGATTTATTTTGATATACCTACTCATTAGCATATTTGCATCTACGCTAATCTTTATCATTTTCAAACTACTTGGCAAGTACCAAATAAACACACTTCAAGCAATAGTTGCAAACTATTTTACAGCCTGTATAACAGGTATTTTAGCTTATGAAGAATCGGTAAAAATATCTGAAATAATAAACGAAGATTGGTTTTTTGGAGCCATTGGGTTGGGTTTTCTTTTTATTTCTGTATTTAATATTATGGCACTAACAGCCCAGCGCAACGGTTTAACAGTAACATCTGTAGCGAGTAAAATGAGTGTCGTTATTCCTATAATTTTCGGGTTATATGCATACCAGGAAAGCTTAGGATGGCAAAAAGCAACAGGAATTTTACTAGCCTTGGCTGCGGTATATTTAACTTCAATAAAAGCTAAAACTGAAAAATTTAATTATAAAAATTTAGGGCTACCCGTTTTATTATTTTTTGGTTCTGGTATAATAGACACCTCCATAAAATATATAGAAACTAGTTATGTTTCCAAAAATGGTATTCCCATTTTTTCTGCCTCCATATTCTGTATTGCTGGATTAATAGGAATACTGCTACTTACAACTCAAGCCATAAAAAGGAACTTTAAATTCGATTATCGCAGTGTTTTTGGCGGAATCCTATTAGGAGTTGTTAACTACTACTCCATTTATATGTTATTAAAAGCTTTACAGTTTGAAGGCTTTGAAAGTTCTACTATTTTTACTGTAAACAATGTCGCTATTGTTATGCTATCTACTTTAATTGGTCTTTTTATTTTTAAAGAAAAACTACAAAACAAAAACTGGCTAGGAATTGCGCTTGCAATAATTTCTATTGTATTAGTTACTTTAGCATAAATGGAAGAAAAAGACACATACAAAACTATTACATCTGCTTCGGAAGCTGTTTTATTTAAAGATAAAAACTCAAAATTCTATGGCTATGCTTTTCCTATTCAAAACGAAGAAGAAGTAAAACAACATCTAGAAGAATTAAAAAAACAACATCATACTGCTAGACATTGGTGTTATGCGTATCAATTCGGAACAGAAGACAACAATATTTCATATAGAGCGAATGACGATGGTGAACCTAATAATAGTGCTGGTATGCCAATTTACGGACAAATTCAATCTTTTAATGTTACCAATATACTTATAGTTGTAGTCCGTTATTTTGGAGGTGTAAAACTTGGTGTTGGCGGATTGATTAATGCTTACAGAACTGGAGCACAAATGGCTTTAGAGGCTTCTAAAATTATTACAAAAACGATTAATATAGATTATTGCATTTCTTTTGAATACAAAAACATGAATAAAGTGATGCGTATTATTAAAGAAAAAAACTTAAATATTACAAACCAAGTATTAGAATTAGATTGTAAAATTTATATTTCTGTAAGAAAAAACGACTCTAATTCTGTTTTCGAAACATTCAACAATCAATTTGAAATAAAAATCGAAGCTATTTAACCTAAAGAAACTACAGTTTATCTAAAATATAATTTGGACATTTCATTGGTCTTTTCGTTTTCATATTAATAAATGCTAAAACTGTATTTGCTTCTACCAAAATATCTCCAGCTTCATTTGTAATTGTATACTCAAATTCTATTTTAACTGAAGGCATTTTCTTTAGTTGCGTTTTCACTTTAATAACCTCATCGTAATAAGCTGATTTCTTATAATTTAAAGACATAGAAATAACAGGAAGCATCACTCCTTCTTTCTCCATTTGACTGTAAGAAATTCCAAACGTTCTTAACCATTCGGTTCTTCCCATTTCTAGGTATAATGCGTAATTACCATGATGAACAACACCCATTTGGTCAGTCTCTCCATATCTAATTCTTATAAAAATTTCATTGTCTTTCATAGTAATATATCAATATTTTTTTGTAGTTTCGGTAACAGATTAAACATGCAAAAAAAATTCTTAATATTCAACTAAAAAATATTTTTTTATTAATAATTTTGTTCACATATTTGCCGGGCTATAATCAACGAGAGGAAATCAATTCCTCTTTTTTTAACTAACAATAAATTTCACTAAAAATAATGAGTATTACTGCGCAATCGGTCTGGAATAATTGTCTTGAATTTATAAAAGATAACATCCAACCGCAAGCTTACAAAACTTGGTTCGAACCAATTGTTGCAGTTAAACTTGCAGAAAATGCGTTGAGCATTCAAGTACCTAGTAAATTCTTTTACGAATGGCTAGAAGAACATTATGTGAAAATTTTAAAAGTAGCACTTAACAAAGAATTAGGAGAAACCGCCAAGCTCGTTTACATTATTAAAATGGAAAACACCTATGGCAACAAACAACCCTTTACAGAAAGAATACCTAGTTCTAACAGATCTGCAGTAAAAGCGCAAGATGTAGACATTCCTTTAAACAATAAAAATCGCGAATTACGCAATCCTTTTATTATTCCAGGAATAAGAAATGTAAAAATAGAATCGCAACTAAATCCTAATTATAGTTTTGAAAACTTTTTAGAAGGAGACTCGAATCGTTTAGCTAGAAGCGCAGGATTAGCTGTTGCTAGCAAACCAGGAGGAACTTCTTTTAATCCTTTATTAATATTTGGTGGTGTTGGTCTTGGTAAAACACACTTAGCACATGCTATTGGTGTAGACATTAAAGATAAATACCCTGAAAAAACAGTTTTATATATTTCTGCCGAAAAATTTACGCAACAATATATAGACTCTGTAAAAAAGAACAATAGAAACGATTTTATTCATTTTTATCAAATAATAGACATCTTAATTATTGACGATGTTCAATTCTTATCTGGTAAATCTGGAACACAAGATGTTTTCTTCCATATCTTTAATCACTTACATCAAAACGGAAAGCAAGTTATTTTAACAAGTGACAAAGCTCCCGTTGATATGCAAGATATAGAACAACGATTATTATCCAGATTTAAATGGGGACTTTCTGCAGAGCTGCAAAGTCCAGATTTTGAAACAAGAGTATCTATACTAAAAAACAAGTTATATCGTGACGGTGTAGATATGCCTGATGATATTATTGAATATGTTGCAAAACACATTAAAACAAACATTAGAGAACTTGAAGGAGCTATTATTTCTTTAATTGCGCAATCTTCTTTTAACAAAAAAGAAGTCACCATAGACTTAGCAAAACAGGTTGTCGAAAAATTTGTAAAAAACACAAAACGAGAAGTTTCTATAGATTATATCCAAAAAATAGTTTCCGATTATTTTCAAATGGATGTAGACACATTACAGTCTAAAACTAGGAAACGCCACATTGTACAAGCTAGACAGTTAGCTATGTTTTTTGCTAAAAAATTCACCAAAGCTTCACTGGCTAGTATTGGTTCGCAAATTGGTAAACGCGATCACGCTACTGTACTTCACGCTTGTAAAACGGTTAATAACTTATCCTCTACAGATAAACAATTTAGAAAATACGTAGAAGACTTAACCAAAAAACTTTCGGTTTAAATCACAAACATTCGTTTGTTAAAATAAAATATTATGACTAAAATACTAATGGTTTGCCTTGGTAATATTTGTCGTTCCCCTTTAGCAGAAGGTATTTTACGTGATAAACTTAGTAATGATTTCATTATAGATTCTGCAGGAACAGGAAACTATCATATTGGAGATTTACCAGATAAAAGATCTATTAAAGTTGCAGAGAAATATGGAATTGACATCACAAACCAACGTGGCAGACAATTTTCTGTTTCCGATTTTGATACGTTCGACTTTATCTATACAATGGATAACTCTAATTTTAAAAATGTAGTAAAGCTTGCTAGAAACGAAAATGATATAGCCAAAGTAAAACTTATTTTAAACGAAGTCTATTCGAATCAGAATTATGATGTT
Source organism: Oceanihabitans sp. 2_MG-2023 (assembly GCF_030547245.1). GTDB lineage: Bacteria > Bacteroidota > Bacteroidia > Flavobacteriales > Flavobacteriaceae > Oceanihabitans. Next base: position 26,718 of record NZ_JAUOQT010000004.1, on the reverse strand, counting down.
CCAGATCCTTATCACCATAGCACCCAAGGTTTTGAAAATGTTTTCAAAATGCTAGACGAAGCTTGTGAAGTAATCGCAAGCAAGCTTCTTATTTAACATGATTTTTATTATTTTAGTAAAAAAAATGAAAATTCTAATCTCTCTTCTTGCTCTAGTATTTTCATTCCCTGTACTTTCACAAACCATAACAACAGAACTTTTTGCAGATGGCTTTAATAACCCTGTTGATATTCAAAACGCAGGCGATTCACGACTTTTTATTGTCGAAAAAAGTGGTGTAATTAAGATTTTAAACGAAAATGGCACCACCAACACTACTCCTTTTTTAAATATTGACAATCAAGTTTCACCAGGAGGAGAACGCGGCTTACTAAGTGTAGCATTCCACCCGAATTACACCAGTAATGGCTATTTTTATGTGAATTTTACAGACAACAATGGTGCTACACAAATATCCCGTTTTACCGTAAATAGTGCTAACCCAGATATTGCAGATGTCGCAACGCAAGTAAACTTATTAAACATTGCGCAACCTTATGGTAATCACAATGGAGGTTGTATAGAGTTTGGCCCAGATGGTTATTTATATATAGGAACTGGTGATGGAGGAAGTGGTGGAGACCCAGATAATAGATCTCAAAATTTACAGGATTTATTAGGCAAAATGTTACGCATAGATGTTAATACAACTTCGGGAGGTAATAATTATGCCATTCCAGCAGACAATCCATTTATTGGAAATCCCTCTGCTTTGGACGAAATTTGGGCATATGGCTTGAGAAATCCTTGGCGTTTTTCGTTTGATTATTCAACTAATAATCTTTGGATTGGCGATGTTGGACAAAATACAACCGAAGAAATTAATCGTGTAAGCACTACAACAAATGGGTACAATTTTGGATGGCGTTGTTACGAAGGAAGCAACCCGTATAATACTTCTGGTTGTGATCTTGCTTCTACCATGACTTTACCAGTAGCGGAATATCCTATCCCTCCTTGTTTTTGTAATGTAGTTGGCGGTTATATGTATCGTGGCACCACCTATGCAGACTTACAAGATACTTATATTTTTGCCACTTCAGGAGATGGCACAATAAGCACCTTAAACCCAGCAGATGCTTTAACAAACCACGGAGATTATGGAGGTTATTGGGTTTCCTTTGGTGAAGATGTTAATAAAGAACTTTACATAGCTGATATTAGTGGCGGTATATATAAAATTAAAGGAGGAATATTGTCTACTCCAGAATTCAACATAGACAAGGATATAAAAATAAGTCCTAATCCTGCTTCAGAGGATTTAAAAATAAGCACTACTTTAAACAAAAACATTAATTCCATTACCATCTTCAACATTAAAGGCAAGGTCGTATATACTGAAAAAAACATATCAACATTAGAGAAAGAAATAAAAGTGAATTCTTTTCGATCTGGTTTATATCTTATTAAGATCACTTCCGAAAATGGGTTTGAAACGATAAAAAAAATAGTAATACAATAATTTATAAAAATTGAAAAAAGGAAACCTCTATCTTATACCTACAACTCTTGGCGATAACGCTCCGCTAGAAGTACTACCTATTTCTGTAAAAAAAGTAATCGAACAAGTAGATACATTTATTGTTGAAAATGAAAAAAATGCAAGACGTTTTATAAAAAGTATTACACCTAAAAAACAACAGTCTTCGTTAACCTTATTCCCTTTAAACAAATTTACAGATCCCACAGAACTACCCAGCTATTTAGAACCCTGTTTGCAAGGAAAAAATATTGGACTACTCTCAGATGCTGGTTGCCCAGGAGTTGCAGATCCTGGTGCAGATGTTGTAAGAATTGCACACGATAGAGATATTCAAGTTGTTCCACTGGTTGGTCCTTCTTCTATATTACTAGCTATTATGAGTTCTGGAATGAATGGTCAAAGCTTCACCTTTAATGGTTATTTACCTATTGATAAAGGCGAAAGAAAACAAGAACTAAAAAATTTAGAACGACTTTCTTTTGAAAAAAATCAATCTCAAATTTTTATTGAGACCCCTTATCGAAACAATCAAATGCTCGAAAATATTTGTCAAATTTTAAATAATAACACAGAGGTTTGTGTGGCTTGCGACATTACTCTTCCTTCAGAATATATTAAAACAAAAACGGTAAACGACTGGAAAAAAAATAAGGTTGACCTTCATAAAAGACCAACCATTTTTATAATTCATAAAAGCTAAAACTAAATAGTAGTTGCTCTTGCTTTTTTATTTGCTTTAACATCAGAGGTATCATACCCTGAAAACTTTTTCATATAATGTTTAATGGAAGTACCAAAGGCATCTTCAAAACCTGTTTCTCCGTAACTTCTAAGGTATTTTTTAACACTTCCTGGTCCTGCCAAATGTGCTGCAGCTAGAATACCAGACTCTGTTACTAAAACACCATTAATAGTCATACCATTAAAACGTTTTATATCTCTACGTAAAATCCATTTGTTACGTTGCGCATTTGCTACAAATGCTTTTTCTTGTAATTCCGGATTTTGCAAAAACTGATTTGGATTATAAATACCAATCATTTTTAAAGTCTCTGCTCCAAATTGATATTTCCCTAGATAACCAAACTTGTTTACTGTAAAATAATCCCCTCTAGATTCTTTAAAAGCTAATGCTTCTTTAAAACCTATAAAAGACTTTCCTAAAGTTGGAGTGAATTTTTCTTTTGGAGGAAGGGTATTAAATGCAAATACCTTATTAGATACTTCTACAGAAGCTACTTCTTCTTTTTCTTGAAAGTCTATAAAATTTATAAACGTTTCAGAAGAAAATGAAAGCTTTAATAAAGTACATATGGTTAGTAATAGCGTAAACTTTCCAATATTTTTTATCATAACGAATAATTTTTCAGTAATAATTAATAGTAATAATCACTTATAAATTTTCAGCGTGCAAATATACAACTTTTTTATTAAACCTGAAAATCAGTTATTTATACGTTTATAATTCAAAATTAGACGTTTACATAAAAAAATCAAAATATTGTCGATTAAACACCCTTAAAAGTAGATAGCATGAAACTTTATTCCATTTTTATTGTTAATTTCTAATGTTGGAAAAGGTACTTTTATTACATTTAAAACACTAAAAACTGTTTTTAAGAAGTGTGAATTGGTTTTTATTCTATTAAAGTCGACATCTAAACTTAAATAGTATTGCCTTTTTCTATTTTGATTTAAAAAGGAAATATCTTCGGTTTCGTTATTTCCTGTTAACATTCCATCTGCACCATAACCCAATGCAACATTTAACCATTTAGGGATTTTATCCTTTTTAAAAAAAGAATGTACGTTGGCACTTAACCAATAGGTTTGTCCGTTATAATCTTTTAACATTTCTTCTAGTAAACCTTCACCAAGTTTATCTGGTCTTTGAGATGCATATTGTGTTTGATGAAAAGAATATTTTAAGGTAATGCGTTGCTCTTCCCAAAGTAATTCTTGTCCGACATACAAACCTGTTCCTGCTGCATTACTAATAATATCTCCCCAAGAAAAACCCCATTCTTCAGAATATCCATCAAAAATTTCAACAATGGTTAAGAATCCAAAACCTAAAGTTGCGCCATATAATAATTGGTCTTTTTTACGAACACCACTCCACTTTAAAAGTTCTGCTCCTGCTCTACCCATTTGATAAGAGGAAAACACATGACCAAATTTATCCATTTGAAGCCATTCTTCATTATCATTAAGGGTATGTAGTTTTGATTTTTCGTAATCTGCGTACCAAAGCTGATTTAAACCAACTAAAGACACACCAATAACTGAAGCTTCGGTAATTACAAGTGCATTACGTCTTGGCTTATGTAAAGTATCACTAGGTTTTAAGAAGTTATTAATTCCGGATTGTGCATATATTGTAGATATGCATAAAAGAAAAAATATACCTATGAGTTTTTTCAAAAGTTACCTGTTTATTCCTTGTTTATTAATCCAACGTACATATTCATTTCTATTGGCATTATGTTGGCTTAATGTTTTTGCAAATTTGTGGTATCCAAAATTCTTCACATTGGCAACAAAATAATAATAACTGTGTTTTTCTGCATTTAAAACCGCATCAATTGCAGACACATCTGGCATTGTAATTGGTCCTGGAGGGATACCAGGATATTTATAGGTATTGTATTTTGAATCTATTTCTAAATCCTTATATAAAACACGTTTAATGACTTGGTTAAAATCTTTTTCCTTCAATTTTTTAGCATAAATAACCGTTGGATCTGCTTGTAAAGGCATACCTTTTCTTATTCTATTTAAGTATACACCAGCAACACGAGGTCTTTCGTCAACCTTTGCTGTTTCTTTATGTACAATAGCAGCAATAGACATGACTTCATTAGTAGAAAGATGTAGTGCATTTCGTTTTTGAGTTCTAGAAGCATTCCAGAAATTTTTATATTCTTTCAGCATTTTATTTCTAAATCCTTCGGCTGAAGTATTCCAATATATTTCATAACTATTTGGAATATACATAGACAATGCGGATTCTTTATTAAATCCGTTTTCCTTTAAAAATGTTTCTTCCTTCATTGCCTTTAAAAGGGAAATACTATCTGCTTCTATTTGAAATGCAATTCGACCAGCTAAATTTTCTAATCGTTCTTGATTATTAAAACTTAGATCTAACGGAATATTTTTACTTCGAATAGAATTTATAATTTCATTATTATTCATTCCTTTCTTAACAACAAATCTTCCTGCTTTAAGATTGGTATTATACTTCTTTTTTTCTGCTAAAGCATCAAATGCATCCATATCTTTCAATAATGGTGAAAGTTGTTCTCGCACTTCATTATAATCCGCAGTACTAGACACATATATATATGCCTCTTCATTATTAAAGTTTGTATTTGGTTTAAACATGGCTTTATACACAAAATTTGCGAAAAAAGCAGCAACGATTAACCCTATAACGGCTATTGCTAAAAGTATTTTTTTAAAGTACATTTATTTATTAATGAGTTGAAAAATATATTCGTTTTTAAATTTATTATGGACTAGATTCCAGTCTTTTTTTAATCCTATTTCTTGAAAACCTTGATTGGTAAAGAGCTTCTGGCTTGCTTTATTTTCTTCTGAAATATTACAATATAATTGATGTAAATCTAGGTGAGTAAAACAATAATTGACCAACAAACGCAAAGCTTCTTTTCCAAAACCTTTTTGTCTATTTGCTTCTTCTTTTACTAGAATACCAATTCCTGCTCTTCGGTTTTTAAAATCGAAATCAAAAATATCAATCATACCAAGCGCTACATCATCGTAACTAGAAATGACAAGTCGTAGTTGTTTTACTTCGTAAATATCTTTGTGTGCATGCTCTAAATATTGCTTTATTAAATATTTAGAGTATGGTGTTATAGTATTGCTAATTTCCCAAATACTTTCGTCGTTTTCAATCGTATGAATAAACGCTAAATCTTCAGGCTCTAAAGCTCGTAAATATATATGTTCACCTTTTAATGTAATCATGAAATAGTTCCTTTAAAAACTTGTTTTGCAGGACCAATTAGCCAAACATTTTGATACGTTTTTCCCTTTCTATCAAAGGACACTTGTAGTTCGCCTCCTTCTACTTGTAAGCGGATTATATTTTTTTCGGTTTCTCCAATAAAATGCATGGCAATTGCAACTGCAGTAACACCGGTTCCACAAGATAATGTTTCGTCTTCTACGCCACGTTCGTAAGTTCGAACAGCAAAAGTAGTATCGTTAACTTTCGAAACGAAATTTACATTTGTTCCAGCTTCATTATAAGGGATTCCATATCTAATTTTTGCTCCTTCGGTTTTAATATCTAAGGTTTTTAAATTCGCTTCTTTTTGTACATGATGTGGCGAACCTGTATTTAAGAAGATGTGATTGGCATGTTTTTCAACCAAATCTACATTTTGCATATGTAACTTTACTATATCCTTTTCTACAATAGCATCATGCATACCATCTACAGCTTCAAAAGTAGTATGTGTATTAATAATATTTAAAAATTTTGCAAAAGCAACAATACATCTTCCTCCATTTCCACACATGGTACTTTCATTTCCATCTGCATTATAATACACCATCTTAAAATCAGCAGTATCATGATTTTCTAGTAAAATCAATCCATCTGCTCCAATACCAAAACGTCTATCGCATAAAAAAGCAACCTTCTTTGTGTCTTTCTTATTAAAGGTATTGCTCCGATTATCTATCATCACAAAATCGTTTCCTGTTCCTTGATATTTATAAAAAGTGTGTGTCATTAAATAGTAATTATTACGACAAATATAACAATATTAAACGGTATTAATAGGTGTTAAATACGCGTTAAAGTTGATTTTATTAAACAACAATTTTTTAATTTTAATCGTTAACCTTTTTATACTAAACAGATATATAATTATGAAAAAGATTTTATCCCTATTATTCGTTTCAGCATTAGGAGGAGCAATTACTCTAGGTGCTTATAAAATTTTTATGGAAAAAGAACAGCATGTTGTAGTGCAAGAAAAGCAAGAACAACCTTTTAGTTTTCCTGTAAACCACACAAGTAATGCAAATTTTACTCCAGATAGAGATGTGAACTTTGAAGCTGCTGCAGAAAAAACAGTACATACTGTAGTTCACGTAAAAAACACAACAATAAACTCTAAACAAATGACCTATGAAGATTTGTTTTTTGGAAGACAACCACAACGTGCACAAGTTGGTACGGGTTCTGGTGTTATCATTTCGCCAGATGGTTATATTATTACCAATAACCATGTTATTGCTGGTTCTAGAGAGCTTACTGTAACAATGAATAACAACAAAACCTATGATGCTACTATTATTGGTACAGATGAAAAAACAGATATTGCCTTAATTAAAGTGGAAGCTGATGAAGAATTACCATTTACTGTTTTTGGCGATAGCGACGAAGCCAAAATTGGCGAATGGGTTCTTGCAATTGGTAATCCTTTTAATTTAACATCAACAGTCACAGCTGGAATTATTAGCGCAAAATCAAGAGATTTATCTGGTTTAAGCAATCAGTCTTTTATACAAACAGACGCTGCTGTAAATCCTGGGAATTCTGGTGGTGCTTTGGTAAATACAAATGGGGATTTAATAGGAATTAATACTGCTATTACATCGCAAACGGGATCTTATATTGGCTATTCTTTTGCTGTACCAAGTAATATTGCAAAAAAAGTAGTACAAGATATTATGGAATTTGGTAATGTACAAAACGGAATTCTAGGTGTATCTGGAAGTCCTATAAGTTCTGGTTATGCTGAAAAATTCGGATTAAACACAAGCGAAGGGTTTTACATTGAAGAAGTAGAAGAAGACTCTGGAGCAGATATAGCTGGATTAAAAAGCGGTGATATTATTCAAAAATTAGAAAATGTAGATATTAAAAAATTCTCCGACTTAAAAGGATTTCTAAACTCAAAAAGTCCGAAAGATGTAATTAACGTTACGGTTTTAAGAAATGGAGAACAAAGGGTTTTTCCTGTAACATTACTTAAAAATGAAACTTTAACCGTTCCCATTATTGGAGTAATTAAAAATGCAAAAGCAAAAGACCTTAAAAAATACAAAACAGACAATGGTGTAAAAATTGCAAGTTTAACCAATAACAAGAACTACTTAGGCTATTGGATGAACAACGGCGTACAAGTTGGTGATATTATTACTGCTATTAACGATATTAAAGTAAATAGTATTGAAGATGTACAAACCATATTAAAAAATAGACAAACTAATGAATTGTTACGCATAGAACTAATAAACTCTAAAGGCGAAAAAGAAAGATATAACTTTAGATAATTCTAAAAAAAACACCTTTTTATTACAAACGCTCTAGCCTTTTCTAGAGCGTTTTTATTTTGTGTAAAATTAGCTACGAAAACGTTTGAAATATGTTACTTTTGCAAAAAAATTAACAACACAAAAATATTTTAACAATGCCTATTAACGAAACTTATGAAAGCGAATTAGCTTTTCAAGCAGATAGACGTAGAGCTACTGTAGAATTTATTAAAATAGTAAGCGACCTTTGGTACGATAAATCTATCGAACTAGTTATTTTTAGAAATCAATTAATAGATAAAAATGTTAGCGACATTTTAAACTTACATGAATATGCTTGTGAGTTTGTACAAAAACCAATTTCTATTTTTGATTCTGTAGAAATTGCTCAAGCAATTAAGACCCTAGACCTTCCTCCTGCCAAATTAGATATTGGTAAATTAACCTATGAGTACCACATAGAAGAAGGAAATTACAATAATGCAACTGCATTTGTAGCCGACAAACTTAAAGATGCTAGCAAAAATGGAAGTATTAAACCTAAAGATGTAGTGCTTTATGGTTTTGGTAGAATTGGTCGATTAGTAGCTAGAGAATTAATGACCAAAGCTGGTAAAGGAACTCAATTACGTTTAAGAGCTATTGTAACTCGTGGTGCAGTTAATGCAACTGTTTTAGAAAAAAGAGCTTCTTTATTACGTAACGATTCTGTGCATGGTGATTTTTCTGGAACCGTTTCTATTGACGTCGAAAATAGCGCATTAATTATTAATGGTACAACCGTAAATATTATTTCTGCAAACGCACCAGAAGATATAGATTATACAAAATACGATATAAATAACGCTTTAGTAATTGATAATACTGGAGCTTTTAGAGATAATGAGGCTTTAGGAAGACACTTAAAATCGAAAGGAACTGATAAAGTATTACTTACTGCGCCAGGTAAAGGTGTACCAAATATTGTACATGGTGTAAATCATAGAGAACACAATCCAGACGAAGTACATGTTTTTTCTGCAGCTTCATGTACCACAAATGCTATTACACCAATTTTAAAAGCGGTAGAAGATTCTTTTGGTGTAAAATCTGGACATCTAGAAACGATTCATGCATATACTAATGATCAAAATTTAGTAGATAATTTTCATAGTAAATACAGACGTGGACGTGCAGCTGCATTAAACATGGTAATTACAGAAACTGGAGCAGGAAAAGCAGTTAGCAAAGCCTTACCTAGTTTGGAAGGCAAATTAACTTCTAATGCAATTCGAGTTCCTGTACCTAACGGATCTTTAGCGATATTGAATTTAGAACTAGAGAAACCAACTTCTGTAGATGGCTTAAATACTATAATGAAAAAGTATGCCTTAGAAGGAAACTTAGTAGAACAAATAAAATATGAACTTAGTGACGAGTTAGTTTCTAGTGATATTGTTGGTAGTTCTGCTCCTTCTATTTACGACAGTAAAGCAACTATTGTTAGAGAAGATGGTAAAAATGCAATCTTATATATATGGTATGATAACGAATATGGATATAGCCACCAGGTCATTCGTTTAGCAAAATATATTGCAAAAGTTAGAAGACATACTTATTACTAAAACATCTAAAGTTTAATTACTAACGTATATATTTAAGCCTCACTTTTGTGAGGCTTTTTAATTAAAAAAAATTATGTTAAATCTTTGTTTTTGTAATCATTTTGAAAGGCATTAAGCATCTAAATAAACATAATTTGTTATTTTCGTAAAAAATAAACCAAACTAATTTTCTAAATGAATTCTTTTAAATTTCTTATAATTCTATCCATATCTTTATTCTGTACTACTATTAATGCACAAACAAATAATGCGGAAGAAGAAGACAACCTTTCATTAAATAGTGGCACAATAGATAATCAATTTGAATATATTTTAAGAAAGTCTGGAAATTTTAAAGGTACTAATGGACAACCTTATGAAGCTGTTAAACGAAGTATGCTACTCACTTTAAGAGCGCACACTATTGACTCTTTAAAAACGGTGCATAAAAACTTAACCAAAACGCAAGCTGTAGTAAATAGTCAAGCAAAAGAAATTGCTACTTTAAAAGCAAGTTTAACAAATACGCAAGGTACTTTAGAGCAAACTAATCAAGAAAAAGATAGCATGTCTTTATTTGGAATCCAAATGAGCAAATCTGGATATAACGTTTTAATGTGGTCTATTATTGGAGCTCTATTAGCCTTTTTACTATTTTTTATCTACAAATTTAAAAACAGTAATGCAATAACTCGAGAAGCAAATAAATCTTTATCCGAAATAGAAGAAGAGTTTGAAGAACACAGAAAAATAGCTTTAGAACGTGAGCAAAAAGTTAGACGTCAACTGCAAGACGAATTAAACAAACAAAAAAATAATAGCTAATCTTTATAAAATAATACCTCAAGGGAATCTTGAAATAATTAAAAAATCTGTAATTTCACATTACAGATTTTTTTTATGAATATAATTACTGCAACAATAGATCATATAGAAGCGTTAACACCTCTTTTCAATAATTACCGAATTTTTTATAAACAAGCATCAAATCCTGAAGCTGCAAAAGCATTTTTAAAGAAACGTATAGAAAATAAAGACGCTGTAATCTTTATAGCTTATTTAAAAGAAAAGGCTGTTGGTTTCACGCAGTTATACCCTTTGTATTCTTCAGTTTCTATGCGTGAAATGTACTTACTAAATGATTTATATATAGATGCAGCATATAGAAACCTTGGTATTGGAGAAGCACTTATTAATCAAGCAAAGGTTTTATGTCAACAAGAAAACAACAAAGGTTTAGCTATTCAAACTGCTGCAAATAATCCTGCGCAAAACCTTTACAAACGATTAGGTTTTAAACCAGATTCCGATTTGCATTTCTTTTGGAAAAACTCCAAAGTTTAATCCTTTATTTTTCATCATATTCTTTGCATCTTTGCAACTTATAAAAAATACGCATGAGAATTGATATTATAACCGTTTTACCAGAATTATTAGAAAGCCCATTTAGTGCTTCTATACTTAAACGTGCCATTGAAGCGGATTTGGTAGAAGTACACTTTCATAATTTACGTGATTATACCACAGACAATTACAAATCTATAGACGATACTCAATTTGGTGGTGGTGCAGGAATGGTCATGATGATTGAACCCATAGATAAATGTATTACTAGATTAAAAGAAGAACGTCAATACGAAGAAGTGATATACATGACTCCAGATGGAGAAACCCTAAACCAAGGAATGGCAAATCATCTTTCTTTAAAAGAAAATATTATTATTCTATGCGGACATTACAAAGGTGTAGACCAACGCGTTCGCGATCAATTTATTACCAAAGAAATCTCTATTGGAGATTATGTTTTATCTGGTGGAGAACTTGGGGCAGCTGTGCTATGCGATGCGATAATACGATTAATTCCAGGTGTTTTAGGAAACGAAACTTCTGCGTTAACAGACTCTTTTCAAGACAATTTACTAGCGCCACCCATTTATACAAAACCAAGAGAATACAAAGGATGGCAAGTACCAGAATTGTTATTTAGCGGTAACCATGCTAAAATAGAAAAATGGCGTGAAGAACAAGCTTATCAACGTACTAAAGATAGAAGACCTGATTTATTAGACGATTAATTAAAAACCATTTTAAAATCCACATATGCTACCAAGAATAGAGACTGTATCTGAAAAAAAATTAGTTGGAAAAGCTGTTAAAATGTCTTTAATAGATAACAAAACTTTCGAATTGTTTTCTGGTTTTATGCCAAATAGAAACTTAATAAAAACTACTATTGGTTCAGATATATACGAAGTAACAGAATATAATGTGGATTATTTTAAAAATTTTAACCCTAATAATAACTTTAAAAAATGGGCAACTTTAGAAGTTGAAAATACAGAGAACATTCCTGAAGGCATGCAAAGTATAACTATAGCTAGTGGTTTATATGCTGTTTTTACCTATAAAGGATTAGCAAAAGATTTTTCTAAAATGATGCAATACATTTTTACCGAATGGTTACCAAGTTCGGAATATGCACTAGATAACAGGCTTCATTTTAATGTACTAGGACAGAAATATATTCATGATTCACCAGCATCTGAAGAAGATGTATACCTACCTATAAAGCAAAAATAATAAACAATATATAAGTTAGAAACAGATTGCTGCGTTAAGGATTGAAAGGTTGTTTGAGCTCTTTTTTGTTATTTTTAAAAAAAAAGCGAGCCTGGAAAGCCTGACTTTTTGTGTTGCTATTGTGTATTGAGCACCTAAATATACTTACAAAAAGTAACGCCCAAACCCTTATAATTCATAAGTTTAAAAAGTTTATTTATTTTTTATTTTGTTGCTTGGTAATTGTATTTTTATATCTATATTTGCACCACTTTTGAGCTAACCTCTGGCGAGAATCGCGAATGTTGCCTTGAAATAACTAATAAAAATTAATAAAGATGGAATCTTTAATAAAATTTGTACAAGACGAGTTTGTAACAAGAAAAGACTTTCCAGAGTTTGGAGCTGGAGACACTATTACAGTGTATTACGAAATTAGAGAAGGAGAAAAAGTACGTACACAGTTCTTTAGAGGTGTTGTTTTACAACGCAGAGGAACTGGATCATCAGAGACATTTACTATTAGAAAAATGTCTGGAACTGTTGGTGTAGAACGTATTTTCCCTGTAAACTTACCTGCTTTACAAAAAGTAGAAGTAAACAAAAGAGGTAAAGTACGTAGAGCACGTATCTTCTACTTTAGAGGTCTTACTGGTAAGAAAGCTAGAATTACAGAAAAGAGACGTTCTTAATAAACGTTTAATATTATTTTTAAAAGCCCTGAGAAATCAGGGCTTTTTTTCGTCTCCATGTTATCAACAAAAGTTAATAACTCTTGTTTACAAAACGTTGATAACTAACACCTTGAAGCGTTTGTTGTTTTAAGTTCTTGTTGTATATTAGCTAAAGAATTACAAATCACAACTGTGAGTTTCTTGTTAAAGAGAATGAAAATTGAAATTCTATAGAGAAACGTTCTTTATTTAATTGTTTTTTGAGGTTTTAAAGTAACATGTGTAAATGTGATTCACTGAAAAATCATGAAGTTTTAAAAAGTAGTATATGCTTAGGCAGATAGTAACTAGTAAAATGGAAAGCTTTAATAAGTAGTTGACACGAAAGTGAAAACTATTAAAAAAAGTAATATTTAATAGAAATGTATCACGAAAGTGAAACAAAAAAAATAAATATCAAGAAAAACAATTAACAGAAACATTTTAGTAACAAGTCAATACATTTTGAAAGTTACAACATAAAATGTTTATTGATATAGTGAAACTTGAAACCATAATTGTTTTAATATGAAAATTTTAAATCAATGTTAAATGGATCATGCCTAACTATTTCAAAGAAAGCCATATCCCACTAGATTAAATTCTATGTGATATGGCTTTTGTGTTATATATGCTTTCTATACATTTACAAAAACAATCCTTATTATATTTTTAAATGAACCTTCCTTTTATAAACGATATAACTTACAAAAATAAAGATTATACTACTACAGAATTAGCAAAAGCCGAGTACGATAATTGTACCTTTATAAATTGTATTTTTACTAATAGCTACTTAACAAACAATTCGTTTTTAGAATGTGAATTTATAGATTGTAATTTAAGTAACGTTAAAGTTAAGGGAGTAACATTTAAAGATATAAACTTTATTAATTGTAAAATGATTGGCTTTCCTTTTAACGAATGTAATTCCTTTCTACTAGAACTAAATTTTAAAGATTGTAATTTAAGTCTATCTTCCTTTTATTTATTAGATATTAAAAATACTTTTTTTAATACTTGTAATCTAGAATCTGTTGATTTTACAGAAACAAACCTAACGAATGCTAAATTCTCTAGCTGTAATTTATTGGAAGCCATCTTTGACAACTCAAACCTTGAAAAGGCAGATTTTACAACTGCAAAAAATTATACCATCCATCCAGAAAAAAACAAAATAAAAGCTGCAAAATTTAGTAAAAATGGATTATTGGGCCTTTTAAGTATGTACAGAATTAAGGTGGAATAAAACATATTTCGTAATAATAATTCTCTTTTATTAAAATCTTCTTAAATATGATGTATCAAAACTATACTTATTTCGATTAACTAGTGCTTTTTTGTATATTTGCTAAGCTTAAATTTTAAGCACTATTAAATTCCGCAAACAAAATAAACATGACAAAAATTTCTACAATAATTTACACGAAGACTGATGAAGCTCCTGCGTTAGCGACACATTCTTTTTTACCAATAGTTCAAGCTTTTACAAACTCTGCAGGAGTAAAAGTAGAAACCAGAGATATATCACTAGCTGCCAGAATATTAGCTGCTTTTTCAGATTTATTACCAGAAGATCAACGTGTTAATGATACATTAGCAGAATTAGGAGAATTAGTAAAAAAACCTGAAGCTAATATTATTAAACTTCCTAATATTAGTGCCTCTGTACCACAATTAAAAGCTGCAATTTCTGAATTACAAGAGAAAGGATACGCTTTACCTAACTATCCAGATGAAGCAGAAAATGCTGAAGAAAAAAATATAAAATCTCGTTACGATAAAGTAAAAGGTAGTGCTGTAAATCCGGTATTACGTGAAGGAAACTCCGATCGTCGTGCACCTAAAGCAGTTAAAAATTATGCAAAAAAGAACCCACATTCTATGGGAGCTTGGAGTAAAGATTCAAAAACACATGTGGCAACGATGACACATGGTGATTTTGCACATAATGAAAAATCAATAACATTAGCAGATGCTACAACTATAAAAATTGTTCATACAGATAGTAAAGGAAATCAAACCAACTTAAAAGAAGGTTTAGATCTACTTAAAGGAGAAATTATTGATGCAACAATAATGAGCAAAAAAGCCTTAATTGCTTTTTTAGAAGAACAAGTTGAAGATGCTTTAGACAAAAGCGTATTGTTTTCATTACACATGAAAGCAACAATGATGAAAGTTAGTGATCCAATTATATTTGGTCATGCAGTACGAGTTTTCTTTAGTGACTTATTTGAAAAACATGGTAATACATTCGATAAAATTGGTGTAGATGTTAATAATGGTTTTGGAAACTTACTAGATAAATTAAGTGAATTACCTGAAACCAAACGTGACGAGATTAGAGAAGATATACGTTATGCGTTAGATCATAGTGCCGATTTAGCTATGGTTAATAGCGATAGAGGTATTACAAATCTACATGTACCAAGTGATGTTATTATTGATGCATCCATGCCAGCAATGATTCGTACTTCTGGGCAAATGTGGAATGCAGAAGGAAAACAACAAGACACAAAAGCAGTAATTCCAGATAGTAGTTATGCAGGAATGTATATTGCTACTATTGATTTTTGTAAAAAACATGGTGCTTTCGATCCTACTACCATGGGAACTGTTCCTAATGTTGGACTAATGGCCCAAAAAGCAGAAGAATACGGCTCTCACGATAAGACTTTCGAAATAGAAAGTGATGGGAAAGTTGAAGTAATTGACGCTTCAGGAACTGTTCTTTTAAATCATAAAGTAGAAGCTGGAGATATCTGGAGAATGTGTCAAGTAAAGGATGCGCCAATTCAAGATTGGGTAAAATTAGCAGTTACACGTGCTAAAGCATCTCAAACTCCTGCTGTTTTTTGGCTAGATAAAAAAAGAGCGCATGATGCCGAATTAATTAAAAAAGTAAACACTTACCTTTTAGATCATGATACTTCTAACTTAGATATTAGAATTCTTGATCCAATTGCTGCAACTAATTTTACATTAGAAAGAATTAAAGATGGTAAAGACACTATTTCAGTTTCTGGAAACGTTTTACGAGATTACTTAACAGATTTATTTCCTATTTTAGAATTAGGTACTTCTGCTAAAATGCTTTCTATTGTTCCTTTAATGAATGGTGGCGGTTTATTTGAAACTGGAGCTGGAGGTTCTGCACCAAAACACGTACAACAATTTGTAGAAGAAAACCATTTACGTTGGGATTCTTTAGGTGAATTTTTAGCACTTGCAGTTTCTTTAGAACACCTAGGAGAAACAAATAGCAATGAAAGAGCTAAAGTTTTAGGGGCTACTTTAGATGATGCTACCGAAAAATTATTAGAAAATAAAAAAGGCCCTTCTCGAAAAGTTAACGAATTAGATAACAGAGGAAGCCATTTTTATTTAGCAATGTACTGGGCAGAAGCTTTAGCGAATCAAGATAAAGATGCCGATTTAAAAGAAACCTTTACTCCTATTGCAAAATCTTTAAGCGAAAACGAAAGCGTTATTGTAAATGAGCTAAATGAAGTACAAGGAAAACCTGTAAATATAGAAGGTTATTATGAGCCAAATGATACTTTAACTAGTAAAGCAATGAAGCCAAGTAATACCTTTAATACTATTTTAAATACAATAAAATAATTCAAAATTAATCTAAAAAAGCTCCTTTCTAGGAGCTTTTTTTATACATTTAATTCAAAATTATTAATACATGTCAAAGAAAATAATTAATTTACTTCTATTCTTTTGTTTTAATGTATCCTCCATAATTGCGCAAGAAAAAGTCACTTTAAGCGGTACTATTCAAGAGGCAGTAAGTAATGAAACACTTATTAGCGTAAACATCATCATCCCAGAATTACAAACAGGAACAACAACAAATGAATATGGTTTTTACTCTATTACAGTACCAAAAGGAGACTACAAAATAATTATTAGTTATATTGGTTTTGCAGATGTTGTCGAAACAATTAACCTTTCGCAAGACATTACAAAAAATTACTATTTAGAAGAAGCTACTCAAAATCTAGAAGAAGTTGTAATTAAAGAAAATGTAGAGAGATTAAATATTAAAAAGCCACAAATGAGTGTCAATGCACTCTCTTCAAGTACCATTAAACAAATTCCTGCCATACTTGGCGAACCAGATGTTATAAAAGCTATAACTATGCTCCCAGGTGTTACTACTGCTGGCGAAGGTGCTTCAGGCTTTAATGTTCGTGGTGGTGCCGCTGACCAAAATTTAATTTTACTAGACGAAGCTACTATCTACAACTCTTCCCATTTATTTGGTTTCTTTTCGGTATTCAACCCAGATGCTATCAAAGATTTAAAACTATACAAAGGAGGTATTCCTGCTCGTTATGGAGGACGTGTTTCTTCCGTTTTAGATATCTATCAAAAAGAAGGAAACAGTAATGGTTTTCATGCTAATGGTGGTATTGGTATTGTTTCCAGTAGACTTTTATTAGAAGGTCCAATTAAAAAAGATAAAGCCTCTTTTCTTTTAGGAGGAAGATCGTCTTATGCGCATTTATTTCTCCCACTTTTCGATATAGATAGCAAAGCATATTTCTATGATTTAAACACCAAAATAAGCTATAAAATCAATAAAAACAATAATGTATATTTATCCGGTTACTTTGGCAGAGATGTATTTAGCATTAGCGAAAGTTTTAAAAATACCTATGGTAATTCCGTTTTAAACTT
Organism: Oceanihabitans sp. 2_MG-2023; assembly: GCF_030547245.1. Lineage (GTDB taxonomy): Bacteria > Bacteroidota > Bacteroidia > Flavobacteriales > Flavobacteriaceae > Oceanihabitans. The sequence goes on along the minus strand of NZ_JAUOQT010000004.1, from coordinate 9,343 downwards.
TAGATGGAATCATTTATTTTCTGATAAATTATTTTCCAATATGTCATTAATATATTCCGATTATTACTATGGACTAAATTTAGATTTCATTGAGTTTAATTGGAATTCTGGTATTAGAAACTTCAATTTTAAATACGACTTAAAACATTACTTAAACGATAAAATAAAATTACAATATGGTTTAAACAGTATCTACCATAAATTTAATCCTGGTGAGATTGAACCTTCTAGTGAAACTTCAGGAATAAACCCTAGAAAATTAATAGATAAATATGCTTTTGAAAATGCGGTTTATATCGATGCCGAACATAAATTAACCAAAAAATTAACCGCCTCTTACGGTTTGCGTTATAGTTCCTTTTTACGTTTAGGTCAAAAAGAATTAAATATTTACGAAAATGATAACCCTATTATTTTTAACGAAGCACTTCAAATTTATGAAAAAGCAGATCCTATAGACACCGAATCCTACAGTAGAAGTGAAGTTCTAAAATCATTCGGCAATCTAGAACCAAGACTTGCATTAGCCTATCAATTAAATGAAAATTCTTCTATAAAAGCTAGTTATAACAAACTAAGTCAGTATTTACATTTACTTTCTAACACTAGTTCTCCTACACCATTAGATGTTTGGACACCAAGCGGACAGTATGCAAAACCACAAATTTTAGATCAAGTTGCTATTGGTTATTTTAAAAATTTTAAAGACAGAACTTATTCCCTAGAAGTGGAATCCTTTTATAAAAAAATAAAAAACAGAATAGATTATATAGATGGTGCAAATTTAATTGCGAATGATGCTATCGAACAAATTATTTTAAACGGAAGAGCAAGAGCTTATGGTTTAGAAATTTTATTCCGAAAAAATGAAGGTCGTTTTAAAGGTTGGTTTGCTTATACTCTTTCTAAATCCGAACAGCAAACACCTGGCAGAACAGCAATAGAAACCGGAATAAATAATGGAGATTGGTACAATACGCCTTACGATAAAACACACGATATTTCTGTTACAGCTAGCTATGATCTAAATAAAAAATGGACCTTTAATGCCAACTTTATATTTCAATCTGGACAACCAGTAACCTATCCTAACGGACAATACGAATATAATGATTTAACCATACCGAGTTATACCAATAGAAACGAATACAGACTACCTAGCTATCATCGTTTAGATATCTCAGCAAATTACACACGAAAACCAGACAAGAAAAAAGGATTACAAAGTTATTGGGTTTTTGGTGTTTATAATATGTATAACAGACGTAATGCAGCATCCATAAGCTTTAGAGAAAACTCCGATACAGGAACAAACGAAGCTGTTAAACTCTCTATTTTTGGTATCATTCCTTCTGTATCCTATAATTTTAAATTTTAAGAAAATGAAGCAAGTTATAATACTAATATTACTATGTGTTTTTACATTCTCTTGTGAAGATGTCATAGATATAAACGTACCTACCGAATCCCCAAAGTTAGTTATAGATGCATCTATAAATTGGTTAAAAGATACCCCAGGAAATGAACAATCCATAAAACTTACTTTATCTGCCGATTTTTATGAAGACCTAATTCCACCAGCAAATAATGCTCAAGTAAGTATTACTGATTTAAATAATAATACATTTGATTTTGTGGAAGATGGTCAAACAGGAATTTACCAAAACAATACATTTATTCCAGAAATTAACGGTGTTTATAATCTAACCATTATTTACAATGATGAAGTATATAACGCAACCGAAACATTAAAATCGGTTAGTGAAATTGATTTCGTAGAGCAAGAACTCAATGGTGGTTTTACTGGTGAAGAAACAGAAATAAAAGTCTATTTTACAGATCCAGCAGAACAAGAAAATTATTATTTTTTCGAATATGTGTCAAGCATAGAGGATTCCCCAGTATTAGATACGCTTACCGACGAATTTATTAACGGTAATCAAATTTTTGGCCTATATATAGAAGAAGACCTAGAGCCTGGAGATACTATAACAGCTAAACATTTTGGAGTTTCAGAACGTTTTTACGAATTCATGTTTTTACTCTTGCAACAAACCAGCGATGATGGTGGAGGTCCTTTTGAAACCCAACCAGCAACCGTTCGCGGTAATTGCATTAACCTAACCAATCCAGAAAATTTTCCGTTTGGTTATTTTAGGCTTTCCGAAGTTGCCGAAATACAGTATACTATCCAATAAATTAATTTGGGCGTTACCTTACAAAACTTTATGGTTTTGCAAGGTCGTGCTGTACACTATATCTTTTGTAAAAAAACAAAAGGATGCCGTTTCCATCACTAACGCAAAACAAAATTCGTATTTTTACAAAATGACATTCATTAAAACCACAGAACAAGATTCAAACTATAATCATCTAGAAAAGATGACTATTAACGAATTGCTTCAAAACATAAATAAAGAGGACAAAACAGTACCATTAGCTGTAGATAAAGCATTACCTCAAATAGAAAAATTAGTATCTAAAATTGTAGAAAAATTAAAATCTGGAGGACGTTTATTTTATTTAGGAGCAGGAACAAGTGGACGATTAGGAATTTTAGATGCAAGCGAATGCCCACCAACATTTGGTGTATCACACGATTTAGTTATTGGCATCATTGCTGGAGGTGATACAGCAATTAGAAGCGCTGTAGAGTTTGCAGAAGATTCTACAAACCTAGGTTGGAAAGATTTACAAGAATATAATATTAGTGACAAAGATGTTGCTATTGGCATTGCAGCATCAGGAACTACTCCTTACGTAATAGCTGCTCTAGAAAAATGCAATCAAAATAATATAATTACAGGTTGTATAACATGTAATCAAGACAGTCCTTTATCTAAAACAGCAAAATTTCCAATTGAAGTAATTGTAGGTCCAGAATTTGTAACCGGCAGTTCTAGAATGAAGGCAGGTACAGCACAAAAACTGGTTTTAAACATGATTACGACAAGTACTATGATTCAATTAGGCCATGTCAAAGGAAATAAAATGGTAGATATGCAATTAAGTAATAATAAACTTGTAGACAGAGGTATTAGAATGATAAAACAAGAATTAAATATTACTAAGGGATTAGCCTCCAAGTTATTAAACAAACATAAAAGTGTAAGAGCTGCTATTAAAAATTACAAAGATGGAAACGAATAAAACAGATAAAGATATTCTTGTAAAAGGAATCAAGACAATGGGAATAACTCTTATTTGCATGTTTCTTGGACCTTCACTACTCTATGTCGCTTTTACCAATGAAGATAAACCTTTATATATTCCACTTATAATTTTAGGAATTATTATTTGTGCTTCTGCAATATTTTTTGCCTTTAAAGGCTTAAACACTATTATGAATAGTATGTTTAAAAAAAAATAGTTATTTCAAAATTATTTGTCTTGGAGTAGTAGGGTTATAACCAAATGTTTCATCTTCAATTTCTACATCAATTCGATCCAAAATATAACTTATTATTGCATAATGGTGAATAGTATGGCTATTAGCTTGAGCTAGGATTGCAGAGAACGTATAATTCAATTTTGTTTTTCCCATACCTAAATCATCTATAACAAAAACTTCTCTGTTTATTTCTGTCCCTTTTAGCTTACTAACCTTTTCTATTAAAGTGTTTAAATAACAAGTTGCAGTATCACAACACGTTTCCACATCAACATTTCTATTTCTGGCTGTTAAATCTATTTCTCTATTAACTTCACTAAAAATACAGTTATAAAAATCTAGAATATGTCTTATATGCGAGCCAACACTAGAAAAATATGGAGGTACTGAAATATCTCCAAGTTGATCATTCGATAGTTTAGATAATAAAACTTGGGATTTACTAAGCGTATTTAAGGTAGATTTGATAACTATATCCATAAAGACTAATTTAACTAAATAATTTTAATATTAAAATTTATTTATATTTAGTCTTATAATCCAAGTAGCCTTACAAATTATAGTATATAAAAAAAACCCTTCAATAAATAAATATTGAAGGGTTTAAAAAAGGCGACGACCTACTCTTCCACAATGTAGTACCATCGGCGCAAATGGGCTTAACTTCTCTGTTCGGAATGGTAAGAGGTGAGCCCCATCGCTATAATCACCTTAAGCTTTAGTCCCGCATTTGTTACGGGATCTCTTTCTTATAAGCTTTAAAAGCATATTGAAAGATAAATATCTTAACATATTGAAAAAATAACATGATTGTTTATAATAATTGTATGGAACTTTATAAAAAACAGGCGTACAATAAGCCTATGGGTTATTAGTATCACTCGGCTATGACATTACTGCCTTTACACCTATGACCTATCAACGTAGTCATCTCCTACGACCCTTTAAAGAA
>NZ_JAUOQT010000004.1:0-2500 GCF_030547245.1 Oceanihabitans sp. 2_MG-2023 | reverse complement strand
ATCACTTTTGTTTTCTTCTCCTCCGGGTACTTAGATGTTTCAGTTCTCCGGGTTTGCTCACCTTACGGTGTAACATGTCTTCAACATGCTGGGTTGCCCCATTCGGATATCTGCGGATCAATTTGTATGTGCCAATCCCCGCAGCTTTTCGCAGCTTATCACGTCCTTCATCGCCTCTGAGAGCCTAGGCATTCCCCATACGCTCTTATTTAGCTTATTGTACTATTTGCTTTTTAATGAGTTACTATTTAATTATTTTTCAATAATTAAATCTGATTAATTAGATATCGCTCGTGCTGATTCTAATTAATCTTACAATTATTATTTAATATTAGATAAAATCTAATACTAATTTCATGTATCTTTTTCAATATGTCAATGAACTTCTTTTCATAATTAAATGAAATCGTGGAGAATATCGGAGTCGAACCGATGACCTCCTGCGTGCAAGGCAGGCGCTCTAGCCAGCTGAGCTAATCCCCCATTTAGAATTCAGAATTTTGAATTCAGAATCTCGAATTGTGAATCCCAACTTCTAGAATTTCCTTTTTTATAGTAGTTAGTAGTCTCAGGCAGACTCGAACTGCCGACCTCTACATTATCAGTGTAGCGCTCTAACCAGCTGAGCTATGAGACTCTACTATAGTATTTTAAATTAACAGCTTGAGAATAAATCACTTATCGTAATTTACTTGTTTTCCTTATAATCGTCTTTCTCTAGAAAGGAGGTGTTCCAGCCGCACCTTCCGGTACGGCTACCTTGTTACGACTTAGCCCTAGTTACCGATTTTACCCTAGGCCGCTCCTTACGGTGACGGACTTCAGGCACTCCCAGCTTCCATGGCTTGACGGGCGGTGTGTACAAGGCCCGGGAACGTATTCACCGCATCATGGCTGATATGCGATTACTAGCGATTCCAGCTTCACGGAGTCGAGTTGCAGACTCCGATCCGAACTGTGATAGGGTTTATAGATTCGCTCCTTCTCGCGAAGTGGCTGCTCTCTGTCCCTACCATTGTAGCACGTGTGTAGCCCAGGACGTAAGGGCCGTGATGATTTGACGTCATCCCCACCTTCCTCACAGTTTGCACTGGCAGTCTTGTTAGAGTTCCCGACTTGAATCGCTGGCAACTAACAACAGGGGTTGCGCTCGTTATAGGACTTAACCTGACACCTCACGGCACGAGCTGACGACAACCATGCAGCACCTTGTAAATTGTCCGAAGAAAAGTCTATCTCTAAACCTGTCAATTTACATTTAAGCCCTGGTAAGGTTCCTCGCGTATCATCGAATTAAACCACATGCTCCACCGCTTGTGCGGGCCCCCGTCAATTCCTTTGAGTTTCATTCTTGCGAACGTACTCCCCAGGTGGGTCACTTATCACTTTCGCTTAGCCACTCAAACCGAAGTTCGAACAGCTAGTGACCATCGTTTACGGCGTGGACTACCAGGGTATCTAATCCTGTTCGCTCCCCACGCTTTCGTCCATCAGTGTCAATATATTGTTAGTAATCTGCCTTCGCAATTGGTATTCTATGTAATATCTATGCATTTCACCGCTACACTACATATTCTAACTACTTCACAATAATTCAAGATAACCAGTATCAAAGGCAATTTTACGGTTGAGCCGCAAACTTTCACCCCTGACTTAATTATCCACCTACGGACCCTTTAAACCCAATGATTCCGGATAACGCTTGGATCCTCCGTATTACCGCGGCTGCTGGCACGGAGTTAGCCGATCCTTATTCTTACAGTACCGTCAGCTTTTCACACGTGAAAAGGTTTCTTCCTGTATAAAAGCAGTTTACAACCCATAGGGCAGTCTTCCTGCACGCGGCATGGCTGGATCAGAGTTGCCTCCATTGTCCAATATTCCTCACTGCTGCCTCCCGTAGGAGTCTGGTCCGTGTCTCAGTACCAGTGTGGGGGATCCCCCTCTCAGGGCCCCTATCTATCGTTGCCATGGTGTGCCGTTACCACACCATCTAGCTAATAGAACGCATAGTCATCTTATACCGTAACCTTTAATATCTTCTCGATGCCGAGTAAATATACTATGAGGTATTAATCTTCGTTTCCAAAGGCTATCCCTCAGTATAAGGTAGATTCTATACGCGTTACGCACCCGTGCGCCGGTCGTCATCTGAAGCAAGCTCCAATGTTACCCCTCGACTTGCATGTGTTAGGCCTGCCGCTAGCGTTCATCCTGAGCCAGGATCAAACTCTTCATCGTTAAATTTTTAAGTCTTGCGACTAATATGCTTAACAATTACTTGGAATTTCTAGTACTCAAAATGGTTTATTCTCTTTGTTTAATTAAATCGTTTCCAATCTAATCTTACGCTGTCAATTCAATATGTCTATGAACTTTTTTTATCGTTTACTAAACGCTTTAGCGCTTAGCGGGTGCAAATATAAAACCCTTTTTCTAACTACACAACCTTTTTTGAAAAAAATTGAAATTTATTTCTCTCTGATATAATAGTGTATGT
>NZ_JAUOQT010000030.1 GCF_030547245.1 Oceanihabitans sp. 2_MG-2023 | reverse complement strand
GGTTATGAACCAGTAACTGCAGAATTAACAGGAGTTGTATTCGAAGATCTTAACGGTGATGGAGTACAAGATCCAGGAGAAGAAGGAATAGAAGGAGTAGAAGTTGTAATTACAGATGTGGATGGAACAGTAACCACAGTAACAACAGGAACGGATGGAACATGGTCATTAAACAATGTACCATTAGGAGATGCAGAAGTAGATGTAGATGAGACTACATTACCAACAGATATTACAGATACTTTAACAACAGGAACCTCAGATCCAGAAACAGTAACTGTAGTAGAAGGAACTAATGCTACTACCGATGATGGATATGCACCAGCAGTAGGAGATTTAAGTGGAGTTGTATTCGAAGATCTTAACGGTGATGGAGTACAAGATCCAGGAGAAGAAGGAATAGAAGGAGTAGAAGTTGTAATTACTGATGTTAACGGAGACGAAACAACAGTAACAACAGGAACGGATGGCTCATGGACAGCAACAGACATTCCAGTAGGAGA
>NZ_JAUOQT010000003.1 GCF_030547245.1 Oceanihabitans sp. 2_MG-2023 | reverse complement strand
CCGCGAGGATTTTCGTAAGTAGGCGAGAACTAGCAATAAAATATACACGTTGTTAGCATTACGTATGGTTTAGTTTTATTAAGCATTTTACATTCAGCATTTCAAGTTATTTCATTCTTTTAATTTTAAAAGTTTCTTGGGTAAAATCCATGAACCGAAGCTAGGAATTATTTTTGCGTTCCGTATTTCAAGTTTAATATTTCCGTTCCGTATTTCAGAGTTTTTTATTCTTTTGATCTCAAAAGTTTCTTGTTACAAATCCATGAATCGAAGCTAAGAATTAATTATCCGTTTAATATTTCAGGTTATTTCATTCTATTAATCTTAAAAGTTTCTTGAGTAAAATCCATAAATCGGAGCTATGGATTTATTTACGTTCAGCATTTCAGGCTATCTTTTCCTAATTAATCTTAAAAGCTTGTGGGAAAAAAATGTATAAATGGTAATGAACTAAAAAAAGTTTATTAAAAATTTTAATTTCATATTACCTGAATTTTCGTTTTTGAAAATCTAAAGAAAATATGAATGCTAACGGTTTTGTGTATGCTTTGTTGCGTGTTTAAGCAACTAAGTTAGCAAATAAAAACCGAATAGAAAATCCGCGAGGATTTTCGTAAGTAGGCTAGAACTAGCAATAAAATATACACGTTGTTATAAACTGGTACGACACATTTGAGTAATCACGATTAGATAAAGAGCGTTGAAGTTCGAGTAATCACATTAAGCGAGTTTGAGTAATCAGAATAAGCTATAAGAGTTAAATATTCCGCAAACAAGCTCAAAATCCGTTAGAGTAAGAAATTCCGAGCGAGTGAGATTCCGATTCTGTAAATTTTGAAAAACTTATTTGGTTGTTTTGGAAAATACTTCTTTAAAATTCAAAAAAAATCGCGATATTCAGAGTTTGAGTGAGAACAAGTTCCGAAGTTTAAACTTTAGTAACTCAATTTCGTTTGGAGTTACAATTTCGGAGTACTTGTTTGTAACGTTGTTGTGTATGGTTAGTTGCGTGTTTCAGCAACTAATTTAGTAAACAAAAACGAACGCGAGAAAATTCCGAAGGAATTTTCCAAATAAGCACTTGCCAAAGCAATTAATTATACACGGTGTTGTAACCAGTTTTTATTCCTTGTTTGTTATTTGTTTTCCTATTCGGATATAATTTTGTTTAATAGTTTGTGGCATATTTCGTGCTCCTATAGAATTCGGTAAATCAAAACCACTTGGCCAAAAATAACCAATGATAGCAATTGTTTTAGGTTCCGATTTTGCCAATTCATAATAACTGTTAGTTACTTCGAGCATTTCGTTTAATTCTATTCCACCAATATCTTCGTGAAATGAACTCATAAAATGAGTGTCCATAACAATTACTAGTTTTTGGTCATTATTAGAAAACTTTGATTTTAAAGTATTTAATTCGTTTAAATAATCGGTATTTGTTTTTGGGTCTTTAATAAAATAATGGTCAAATCCAATCCAATCTACAGAATTTGGGATTTGAAGTTGGTCAACTGCAGGATAAGCTTCAATTATCATTATCGGGACATCAGGTAAAGTTGACTTAATATAGTCGGTTGCTGATTTTAGTTCAGAAAACGATATTCCATTCCAAGTTGGTTCTTCCCCAATGTAGAAAGTCTGAATTAAACTTTGATTGACTTGTAAATTATTAATACTAATAAATTCGTTCCATCTTACTTGAAAGTCAGCTCTCAAACCATATTCTACTCCAGAAGGGCTTGAGTTACCTATTAATTCAAAAAATATCTCCGAAATATGTAATATACTTTTTACTTGTAAATTATTCATTTCGTCCATTCTTGCAACAATGTTATCTGTTGGGTTTACGACTAAAATGTCAGCAATATTAGAGAACTCATATACTTCGTCAATATAATTTGTTTTTGTTTGATTATCGGTTGGGTCATCCCAATAGGTATCAATCAATGTAAATCCAAAGTATTTTATGTGTGTAGAATTTATAGTTAGCTCAGGTTGATTTTCCTTGTGACAAGAAATCAATAATAAAATTGAGAATATAAATGCTAATCTATTCATCTTAAGTTTTTCTCAAATTGGTTACAACGGTTTTGTATATGGCTCGTAGCGTGCAAATTATGAAATTATTTTCGGATTGAGCACAAGCCAGATTTTTAAATTTTACTATTTATCTTATTTATTGGAAATCGTCAAATTTAAAAATTTGGCGACTTTTCAAATATGCCTTAACTTTGAATTAAGCAACTAATTAGCTATGAGCCATATACGTTGTTGTGCATAGTGCTTTTCAAATTCAGCTTGGTTTTCCGATGTTTGTTATTTAGTTCTAATGTGTGCGTTGGCGAGACATACTCTTTTGCAATTTTTGGTGTAGTGTTGGATGATGCGAATTGCAAATGTGTATGGCTTTTTAGTGTTGGCTTGAAACAAACAAATTTCCATTAATCCATTACAAACTTAAATCCTGCTGTAACAATATTAGAACTAAAAGATGTATCTCTATCGTACTGATAAAATTTTAAGTCAATACTTTTTAGACCTAGTTTCCAAATATGTGCCTTTGCGAAAATATCTGTGTACGACACTCCAAAACCAATTTGGTTAGCAGAATATTCGGAAAGGTCATAATCAGAAGTATAAAAGTCATCGGTAGATAAAGTACTTTCATAAGGTCTAAAATAATCGGCTGCTGTTTGATTATAAAATCTGTAAGATGGATACAAAGTAAACTTATCAGTAATTTTAATTGGCACTTCAATACTTGCAGTATGTGAAGATATTCCCCAATCATCAAAATAATAGCGATAGAATGTTCTTACTGTAAATGTTTCATTTAAATACCAATTTAAACGACCACCAACAGCTACTTTAAATCTTGAATCTGGTAAACGCTCAACTGCATCTGCAAGTTGAAAATTATCTATGAATGAATCTGCAACATCGCTAAAATAAACTCTTTGAAATGGTGTAGATAATAATCCATCTTGTTTTACAAAATCTAGTGCTAAAGAACCTTGCACATTTTTATGAAGAATTTGAGAGAAGCCAAATCCTAAAGAATAAGAATTACGACCTTCATCTTTAAATTCACTAAATCTAGGATTGTAATTTGTGTTTCCTGTAATTGTATTTTGAGTAAACAAATTATCATTTAAACCATTGCCATTTTCTCCGAATGGTCTTAATTCGGTTGGGTAAATGGCGTTCCAAGTATCAATATAAACATTTGCATTTACACTTAATTCTGTATTCTTTTCATTAAATAATTTTGTGTAACTACCACCAACACCAGCTGAAAAATAATCGTATTCTGATGAAATAGATATTTTTGCAGACCAAATATCATTTCTATCGTCAGAACTATGACTATAACTTCCTGTTAAATTTGCCCAAAGGTCGCTACTTGATGCGCCAGAAGATGCTTGAAATGGGTCTGCTGGCCCATCATCAAAAGGTCCAACGTTACTTGAAGATGCTGATGTGTAAGCAGAAACTCCAGCGTCAATGGTTAGAACATCATCATCATTTAAAGGTATTGAAACTACAAAGGTTCCTGTAACATCTGTTAATTCTTCAGTGCCTATTCCGCCACTTACCGCAGCATTATCTCCATCTTGCGAGTAGTAACTTGTTAGAAAATCTACTTCTGTAGTTTCTAATACACGTTTTTTATAAACTTTTGTCGAGTCTTGTTCTGTTTGCGAATAAGATTTAACAAAAGCAAATACGCATAATATCAAAATAAATTTTTTCAACTTTCTTGTTTTATTAGTTACAGCCACAGCCTCCTCCAGTTTTCCCTCCATTTGCTCCTACAGCAGCTTCACGATATGAATGCATCGTGGAAACATTTCGGTCAGCTTTCTTGTCTGCCAATGCCATATCTGGGTCATTTATATTTACTTTTTCGTATTCTTTAACTACAACGCAACTACTAAGACAAGTAGTAATTAATGTAGCACATATAAATTTTTTAATCATAACTTATCTATTTCTATATTCTTTGATTTCGTGATATTTCCTTTATCATCAATGATAATACATTCTATTTTTGGTAATTGATTAATGCGGTCTAAACCAGCTTCTTTTCCCATAACAAATACTGAAGTTGCAAGTGCATCTGCCAATTCTGCTTTTGGTGCAAATACGGTTACACTTATAATTCCGGTAGAAGGATATCCAGTTCTTGGGTCAATAATATGTGTGTATCGTTTGCCATTAAAATTTACATATTTTTCATAATTTCCAGAAGTAACTACAGCTCCATTTGTAATTGGTAATAATGCAAAGACTTTATTTTTATCCATTGGATTTGTGATGGCTACTTTCCATTCATTACCATTAGGTTGTTTTCCCCAAGTATTCATATCTCCAGAAGCATTAATAATTCCAGAAGGTACACCTTTTGAAATAAGTAGATTTTTTGCCATATCAGCTGCATATCCTTTTCCAATAGCACCAAAACCTATTTTCATTCCTTCTAATTTAAGAAAGATTGTACTATTCATTTTATCTAAAACTATGTTTTGATAGCCAACTTTTTCTACTGAAGCTGTTATTTCCTCTTTTGAAGGCATTTTGGCCATACTGCCATCAAACTTCCAAATTCTGTCCATTGAAGCATAGCTAATGTCAAAAGCACCATCAGTCAATTTTGAAATGCCTATTGCTCTTTCAATTAAATCAAACAATTCTTTGTCAACTTTCACAGGTTTAATTCCTGCATTGCGATTAATTTCGGATGTTTGAGAAGTATTATCCCAAGATGAAATTAAATTTTCAATTCTTGATATTTCTGCAACAGCAGTATCGATATATATGTTTGCTTTTATAGAATCGTTTGCAACAACAGTAATGTCAAATCGACTACCCATTAATTTGAGTGTTCTCTTATATGGTTGTTGTGCTGTACAACCCATTATTGAGAATAAAAATAATAAAGTGATTATATGTTTCAAATTACTTTGTAAAAGCGTTTAATTCTTTAATATAATTTTCTGGTGTAGTCTTTTTATAACTACTTTCTCCTAACACTTGGCCATTAGAGTCAAGTACTACAACAAAAGGAAAAAAACCTTGTTTATTGTATTTTTCTGCAAGTAATGCATTCGCTTTTGTTTGTTTTTCTGACAATATGTTTTTCTTTCTTCTAGGAAAATCTGCCTTTAGCATAACATAATTATCTTTTGCATACTTTTTAAAAGTTTCTGTGCTCCAAATTTCTCTGTCAAGTTTAATACAAGGTGCACACCAATCTGAACCTTGAAATACTAATATTATGGGTTTACTTTCTTTTGATGCAATTTCTTTTGCAACGTTAATATCTGTTTGCCATTCTTGAGCAATTATTGTATTTATACTTACAATCATTACAATTAATGCCGCAATAACTTTTTTCATTTTATTATTATTTATTATTGATAAATGAGATTGTCAACAACTAGACAATACCTATTTAACGAATATATTGTTTTTTTGTTATGAACAACTCATTTTTTTTTCAGTTTAATATTAGCATCAATTTGAGCGTTGGCAAATAAACTGCTCTTTTGTTTTTTCAGAGTTGGCTTATGTGTTGAAAAAAAAACAAATGTGCTGTTTGTGGGTTGGCTTTTTTTGTTCAAATGTTAAATTTTAGCACGATTTTCGCATTATGCACAACGTTGCGGCTATGGTTAGTGCTGTTTTTAAAATTACAAAAGTTAAACGGTTAACACAAGCCAAAAACATTATGTTTTGTTTTACCTTTTTTTTTGAATTAATACAAAATCAGAATGATTTTGGTGACATTCCAAATACACACCAACCTTCGCCCAAATCGCAAGCCTAAGCATTAACTATAGCTACTGTTGTGAATTGTTTTTTCTCAGGTTCCTATGTTCATTTTATGAAGTCAGTTTGCGCAATATTTGTGGTCAGTTTGTAAAGTCAAATTCCGCTAATATTTCTGTTCCGTTTGGCAATTCCAACTCATACTGTTTTGAGTCATTTTGGCAATACAAGCTAACATTTTTTAGGTCAATTTCCGTAACATTTTCGGTCAGATTGTAAAGTCAGTTTGCATCATATTTGCCATTTTCACTTCTACTTTATACGCTCTTAAATCTCAATATTTTTTTCGCTTAGAATCCCTATTTCTTTGTTTTTTTAAATAATTTACAACTGGTTATATCCTAACAAATATAACATTTTTTGGTTCTTACGTTCTGGATATCCCAACTTTTCCCTGCTGTTTACGGGTTTCCATAATTTGCTTTACAGCATGGTCTAATGGACTTGCTATTGCAAGTAAATCTTTCTTTGCTACATGAGTATATATCATAGTGGTTTCCGGTTTCGAATGCCCTAATAATGCTTGAATGTATCGTATGTCTGTTCCTTGTTCTAATAAATGTGTAGCATAACTATGTCTAAGTGTGTGTGGTGTTACTCTTTTTTTTATTTGTGCTAACTTACAGTTTTTGTTTAAAAATGCTCGTATGCTTTCAGGACTGTATTTATTCTCATTTTTTTGGCCTTCAGCAAAATATATTTTTGGCTTATAAGTATTTAGATAATTGTGTAGTAATGGTAAAAAACTATCTGCTATTATTACATAACGATCTTTTCTTCCTTTTGCATTTTTTATTGTTAGTTGTCTTCGCTCTATATCAATATGACTTAGTTCTAAATTTATTAATTCGCTAATGCGCAACCCACAAGAATATATTAATGCAATTATAGCACGATGCTTTAGGTTTTTTGTAACACTTATTATTTTAATTACTTCCTCTAAAGATAAAACGGTTGGTAATTTTTTATCTCTTTTAGGTCTAACAAGTAGTAGTTCTTCTATTGAAATATTTGGGTAATAACGTTTAAAAAGCTTTAAAGCACTAATAAATTGACGCTGTTTACTAATAGAATATTGCCTTTTTATATAGATATCTTCAATATAAAGCTCTACATGTCTATTGCTTAAACCATTTATTTCTTCTTTGTGGTAGTACGCTAAAAAATCTGCTGTTAAAAAAGTATAGGTGTTTAAAGTACTTTGACTATATCTTTTTCCTTTTAAATATTTATAAAACCCATTTAATATTTTTTTTTGATCTTTGGTAAGTAAAGTTGAATAGTGATATGTTTTTATAGGTGTACTATTTTTAAGAATAGAATCATCAATTATATACTTATGTAGTACTTTTTTTATAGTTTCTAACGATTCTGATGAACGTTTTACATACCAGCTTTGTAAACTTTTACTCCATTTTCTACCAGCAATTGTTCTTACTAATTGGATAGCAGCTTCATCATATGGAAAACAAATTAAAATTTGCTCCTCTTTATGATGGTATTTAGGCTTTAGTGTAATGATTGTATTTTGCATAGTTTATTTAAAAATCGACCTATAAATATAGAAAATATACCACACAAAAGCAAATGGATTTACTTCCATTTTATATTACAACCAATACTTGGTTTTTGTAGTTTCTCGTTTTCTGTTTTACTTAAAATACAATCTAAAGCATGTCGTAAATCTAATCCTGAAACAGCTACGCCATTTCCAGGTCTTGAATCGTCTAACTGTCCTCGATAAACTAAGTTTAATTCGGAGTTGAAAACATAAAAATCTGGTGTGCATGCAGCGTCGTAGGCTTTAGCAACGTCTTGTGTTTTATCATATAAATACGAAAACGGATAGCCGTTTTTTTTAGCGTGTGTTGTCATTTTTTCTGGAGCATCCTGCGGATAGTTTTCTGCATCATTACTAGAAATTGCAATAAAATGAATACCTTGTGCTTCGTATTTTTTAGCTATTTCTACCAAAGCAGGGTTTACATGAATAACAAAAGGGCAATGGTTGCATATAAACATAATTACTGTTGCTTGTTTTCCTTTTAATTGCTGAAGGGTTAAGTATGCTTTAGAAACAGTATCTAGTAATTTAAAATCTGGTGCTTTTGTTCCTAAAGGAAGCATGTTAGATGGAGTTCTTGCCATTTTTATTGGTTTTTAAAATAAAGGAATAAGATAACAATAAAAGCGGAAAACAATAAGAAAGGATGTTTCAATTTATCTGAAATTATTTTTTTTATTCACAACTATTAGTAGTAAAAAATCAATATATTAAGCCTCTCTAACGAAATAAAATGACACAACCCATAACTTTTGAAGATTTTAGCAAAGTAGATCTACGTGTAGGAACCATTATAGAAGTTCAAGATTTTCCGGAAGCCAGAAATCCAGCATATATTCTTAGCATTGATTTTGGAGATTTAGGAATTAAAAAGTCTTCAGCCCAAATTACTACCTTATACAAAAAAGAAGATTTACTTAACAAGCAAATTGTTGCTGTTGTTAATTTTGAAAAAAAACAGATAGGTAAACTAATGAGCGAATGTTTGGTACTTGGTGCTGTAAAAAATAAAGATGTAATTTTATTAAACCCGGAAAACAAAGTTAAAAACGGAACGACTGTCTCATAAATATGCTAGAATTAGACAATGTAAAAATTAATTTTGATGCTAACGGTCTTTGGGTTTTAAATCTAGCATTAGCAGTCGTTATGTTTGGCGTTGCCCTTGGTGTAACGGTAAACGATTTTAAACAATTATTTAAGCAACCAAAAGTAGTCTTACTCGGTATTGTATCACAATTTGTATTGCTACCTTTTATTACCTATCTTTTTATTTTGCTTATTAAACCTCAAGCAAGTATCGCACTTGGTATGATGATGGTTGCTGCTTGTCCTGGCGGAAATATATCGAACTTCATGACGCATCTTGCAAAAGGAAATACAGCGCTTTCGGTAAGTTTAACAGCATTTGCAACTTTTTTGGCTATGTTTTTAACACCTTTAAATTTTCAGTTTTATGGAAACTTATACCAACCTACAGCACAACTTTTACAAAATGTAGAATTAAATTTTTTAGATCTAGTGAAACTAGTATTACTCATTTTAGGAATTCCGTTATTATTAGGAATGTACTTGCGAAGTAAAATGCCAGAACTAGCGAAAAAACTTTCTAAAATATTAAAACCATTTTCTATTATTGTTTTCGTCGCTATTGTGGTTATTGCGTTTTCAAATAATTTAGATATTTTTAATGCCTACATCGATAAAGTATTATTGTTAGGAATTAGTCACAATATAATTGCACTAGCTTTAGGTTTTTTTCTTGCAAAAGCATTTGGTTTATCCTTCAAGAATCAAAAAACATTAGCAATAGAAACAGGAATTCAAAACTCAGGTTTGGGCTTATTACTTATTTTTACGTTTTTTAACGGATTGGGTGGAATGGCTTTAATTGCAGCCTTTTGGGGGATTTGGCATATTGTTTCTGGTTTATGCTTATCTTTTTATTGGTCTGCAAATTCTAAAAAATAACAGATTTGAAACTACTTTGGTTACATTTTATACGAACTTACATTAGAATCGGACTCTTTTTTTACTACAAGAGTTTTAAAGTGTATAATGTACATAATGTACCAAAAAATAAGCCTGTTCTATTTTTAAGCAACCATCAAAATGCGCTTATTGATCCTTTATTAATTGCAGCAAAGTCTGGAAGATTTTGTTACTTTCTAACCAGAGCTTCCGTATTTAATAAACCTATTATTGATAAGGTTTTGAGGAGTCTGCAAATGCTTCCTGTTTATAGAATTCGAGACGGTTGGAGTAGTATTAGTAATAATAATTCAATATTTTCTACATGTACAAATATTTTAAAACAGAATAAAGCTGTCGTTATTTTTCCAGAAGGAAATCATCATATTAACCGAACCGTTAGACCTTTAAGCAAAGGGTTTACCCGAATTATTTTTGAAACTTTAGAGAAGTACCCTGAAGTCGATTTGCAAATTGTTCCTGTAGGAATTAATTATTTGCAAGCAGATGCTTTTCCAGATAGTACTTCTGTTTTCTTTGGAAAGCCTATTGCTGCAAAAAACTATGTGACTACAGATAAAAACCAAGCCATAAATGCGCTTAAAAACGATGTGCATCAAGCTATTTGTAAATTAACGACACATATTCCTGCAACTAATTACGAGGAAATTATAAAGAGACTAGAAGCTAAAGAAGTTGATTTTTTAAAACCGGAAATAGTAAATAATTGTATTGCTTCTAACTTTGATGCTTGCCCAAAACAGGAAACATCTAAAACAAACTTTTTAAAAACGTTTATAAAGTACCTGCTTTTAGTAAATTTTAGTATTCCTTTCTTTGTTTGGAAAAATTATGCAAGGCCAAAAATTAAGGAAATAGAGTTTGTAGCTACTTTTAGGTTTGCTCTTTATATTACCTTATTTCCGGTCTGGCTTTTAGTACTAGTATTCCTTTTAGCTAGTTTCTTTAGCTGGCAAATAGCAGCTTTATATGTATTGGTAGTTATTGTTTTAGCTTTGTTTTATGTGAAGTATTAATTCGTTGCGAGCTAAGAAGTAATTTCTTTAATTAAGAGGAAAGTCAAGCGCTTCGAATTTTATTTTTTAAAATATAACGCTATTTAGTTAAATAAGGGAACAAAAAAACCGCTACTAGAAGCAACGGTTTTAAAATTTAAAAGTTTTTTAGATATTAAATATCATCAAAATCTACATCTGTAAATCTACTTTCTACAGTTTCTGAAGGCGCATCTGTTTGCGAAGTTGCTGTGCTTTCTGTTACAGTATCTGTATTATATTCTTTTTTAAAGTCTTTTTGGTGACGTTCGCTAATTACTTCATCTCCTTTTTCGGCGATAATATAATCTGTCATTTCTGCTAAAATACTATTGAATTCAGAGAAATCTTCTTTATAAATATAAATTTTATGTTTCTTATAATGAAAAGAACCATCATCATTAGTGAACTTTTTACTTTCTGTTACCGTTAAGTAATAATCTCCTGCTTTAGTAGCTCTAACATCAAAAAAATAAGTGCGTCGTCCTGCTCTTAATACTTTAGAATAAATTTCCTCTTTCTCCATCATTCCGTTGGTTTCCATAGTCTTGTTTTTATATTAAGGTTTAATTAATAGAACTTCAAAAATCAAAAAAAAATACATAACCACCAACTAAATGTTACAAATCTTTTTAAACGTCTAATGTACAGTGTGTTATTGTTGGTGTTAATAATGAGGTTACTACACTTTTTCAGAGAGTTGCTTTAGGTATAAGTCTTTGTAATACCCAGCTTGATCTATTAATTGTTCATGTGATCCTTCTTGTATAATTTTACCATCGTCTAATACAATAATATTGTTTGCATTTTTAGCAGACGATATTCTATGACTAACAATAATCGTGGTTTTTCCTTTAGAGAGCTTGTTTAAGCTTTTTAGTATTTTTTCTTCGGTTTCTGTATCTACAGCAGAAAGGCAATCGTCAAATAATAATATTTGTGGGTCTTTAAGAATTGCTCTAGCTATAGATACACGCTGTTTTTGTCCGCCAGAAAGTGTAATGCCACGTTCCCCTAAAATGGTTTCATACCCCTTTGTAAACCCAGTAATGTTTTTGTGAACTTGTGCATTTTTAGCCGCTTGAATTGCTTCTTCATCTGTTGCGTCTTCTTTACCAAATTTAATATTGTTGTTAATGGTATCGCTAAATAAAAAAGCGTCTTGCGGAACATAACCAATGCTATTTCGTAAATCATTAAGGTTTACTTGGTCTATTGGTTTATTATCAATTAATAACTGGCCGTTTTTTATATCGTAAAGCCTTCCAATAAGATCTAAAATAGTAGATTTCCCAGAACCTGTTTTTCCTATAATGGCTAATGTTTCTCCTGCATTTACGTTAAAACTTACATCTTTTAAAGCTTCAATATTAGTGTCATCATAAGTAAAGGATACGTTTTTAAATGAAATATTTCCTTCGATGATACTGGTTTCATTTACCTTATTCTGTATTTCAGGTTCTATCTTTAAAAAATGATTGATGCGTTTTTGTGAGGCTTCAGCTTGTTGTATAATAGAGGTTACCCAACCAACAGTTGCAACTGGCCAAGTTAGCATATTTACATAAATAATAAATTCGGCAATGGTTCCTAAGCTTTCAATTTCGCCATTTATATATTGTTTTCCACCAATGTAAATAACAATTAAATTACTCAGCCCTATTAATAATATCATTGTTGGAAAAAATAAGGCTTGTACTTTAACTAAATGTAATTGTTTTTCTTTGCTAGAAGTTGAAAGTGTATCAAAATTAGTAAAGGTTTGCGGTTCCATACCGTAGGCTTTAATAATAGAGATTCCGCTAAAAGATTCTTGTGTAAAAGTTGAAAGTTTAGATAAATATTCTTGTACTATAGTACTTCTCTTGTGTATTTCTTTACTAACTTTAAAAACAATTATAGATAAAATAGGTAATGGAATTAATGTGTATAAAGTTAATTTTGGGGATTGACTATACATGGAACCAATAACAATTATAAAAAGTGTAATCGTGTTTATACTATACATAATAGCAGGGCCTACATACATACGTACTTTTCCAACATCTTCACTAATTCGGTTCATTAAATCACCAGTTCTATTTTTTTTGTAAAAATTGAGAGATAGTTTTTGATATTGTTGGTATACTTCATTTTTTAAATCAAACTCAATATAACGCGATACATTAATTAACGTTTGTCGCATAAAAAAGGTAAGAATCCCTGTAATTAATGCTGCACCAATGATATATAAAATGTTTTCTAATAGCTCGGCTTTAACAAATTGAATATCTGACGTTGTACCTATTCTATATGCATCGACTATATTAATAGACTTTCTAATTAACCGAGGAGTGTATAATAAAAAAATCTTTGAGGCTATAGTTATTAAAATACCAAAAATTAAACTAAATTTATATTTTAAAAAGTACTTATTTAGATGCTGTAATTCTTTCATTTACAGAAATTGTGTTTTGTTAGTTTTTGTCAATTTCATAATTTAACAGCGATTTTGTTGTGTTTATATGAATATTGGTTTAATTTTGCACGATGTTTTTTTGAAATTATCAAAACAGCAACCCTAACTTTAAATTAAAATTAAATGGTTTCAGACGTTATTAATGCAAACGATCTTAAAAAAATAGATCCTGTTTTTGGACAATTTTCATTCGATAATCATGAGCAAATTGTTTTTTGCAATGACAAAGATACAGGTTTAAAAGCAATAATTGGAATTCATAATACAGTATTAGGACCTGCACTTGGCGGAACTAGAATGTGGCAATATAATAATGAATGGGAAGCTTTAAACGATGTATTACGTTTATCTCGCGGAATGACTTTTAAATCGGCAATTACAGGTTTAAATCTTGGAGGTGGAAAAGCGGTAATTATTGGAGATGCTAAAACGCAAAAAACACCAGAACTAATGAAAAAGTTTGGTGAATTTGTACATTCTTTAAGCGGAAGATATATTACTGCAGAAGATGTAGGAATGGAAACTGCAGATATGGATTTGGTTCGTGAAGTTACCCCTTATGTAACAGGTATTTCGGAAAGCAAAGGAGGAGCAGGAAACCCATCACCAATAACAGCATATGGTGTGTTTA
This sequence comes from Oceanihabitans sp. 2_MG-2023, assembly GCF_030547245.1. Classification (GTDB taxonomy): domain Bacteria; phylum Bacteroidota; class Bacteroidia; order Flavobacteriales; family Flavobacteriaceae; genus Oceanihabitans. The sequence goes on along the minus strand of NZ_JAUOQT010000003.1, from coordinate 597,108 downwards.
TGGGAATGAAAGCTGCAGCTAAATATAAATTTGGTAACGATATTCTTGAAGACAAAAAAGTAATTGTACAAGGTATTGGTCATGTTGGTGAGTCTCTTGTAGAGCATTTAACCAACGAAGGAGCAAAGGTTATTATATCTGATATTAACCAAGACCGTTTATTAGAAGTAAGTAAAAAATATGGAGCTACAATTTACTCAGGAAATGATATTTATAGTGAAGATGTAGATATTTATGCACCTTGTGCTTTAGGAGCAACCATTAATGATGATACTATTAATAAACTAAAAGCAAAAATAATAGCAGGAGCAGCTAACAATCAATTGGCAGAAGAAGCTAAACATGGTATGATTCTTCAAGAAAAAGGAATTGTATATGCACCCGATTTTTTAATAAATGCTGGAGGAATTATTAATGTTTATGCAGAGTTAGAAGGTTATGATAAAAAAGAAATCATGCGTAAAACCGAAAACATCTATAATACTACACTTGAAATTTTAGAAAATGCAGATACAAATGCTATAACTACCAATCAAGCAGCACTTCATATTGCTAAAAGTAGAATAGAAACAAGAAAATTAGAAAATTCTAAATAATTTTTTTTAAAATACTATAATATCAAGGCGAAAGTAACTACTTTCGCCTTTTTTAAACTAAGTTCTTTTTTATATGCTTAATAGAAGACACATTCGTATTAAAGTTATGCAAATCCTTTACGCTTTTAAAGGAGGCGAAAGTGACAATTTTAATAAAGACCAAAAGTTTTTATTACAAAGTATAGATGGTATGTACCATTTGTATTTACTTTTAATGTCCTTACTAATTGAGGTGCATAAAAAGGCTGAAATCAATATAGAAAAAACCCAAAAAAAGCTTCTTGCTACTAAAGAAGACAAAGATCCAAACAAGAAATTAATTCATAATGAAGTCTTTTTAATGTTAAGAAAAGACACAGCTCTTCTTGATGATATAGAGAAACATAAAATCACTAATTGGCAATTAGATGATGAATATGTAGATATTCTTTTTAGAGAAATTCTTGCAAGCGATTTGTATGCAGAATATATGCAAACAAAAACTTCCACCTTTAAAGAAGATAAAGACTTTGTAGTCGATGTGTTTAAAGAAATAGTAGCACCTAACGAAAAACTTTACGAGTATATTGAAGATAAAAATTTAACTTGGTTAGATGATTTGCCAATAATTAATACAGCCATTTTAAAGATATTAAAAAAGGTGAAACAAAACAGCAACCCAACACATTTTGTTCCTGATTTATATAAAGATGAAGACGATAAAAAGTTTGCAATAGATTTATTAAAAAAAACCATTTTAAATCAAACGACGCTAAACGCAGAAATTGAAGGTAAAACTAAAAATTGGGATGCCGATCGTATTGCTAGCATCGATTATATATTATTGAAAATGGGTATTTGCGAAATGTTAAACTTTTCTTCTATACCAGTAAAAGTTACCATAAATGAATATTTAGAAATAGCTAAAGAGTACTCAACACCTAAAAGTAGTGTATTTATAAACGGTGTGTTAGATAAATTAGTGAAAGAATATCAAGAAGGGAAAAAGTTAAATAAAATAGGTAGAGGATTGCTATAATTGTAAAATTTATTACATTTACATCTCAAAAAATAACTTTGAACAATAAAAAATAGAATTATGAAAAAAGTATTATTAGGTTTAAGCGCATTTTGCTTAATCGCTTTTACTTCATGTAAAGAAGATGCCTCAAAAAAAATTGATGACAAAAATGTTGCAGAAGCAGCAGTAAGAGATGCTAATGCTGGTGATTTTCCAGTTTTAACTTTCGATAAGAGTGAGCATGATTTTGGTGAAATTGAAGCAAAAACTCCTGTAGAAACTGTATTTACTTATAAAAACACAGGAAAAACACCTTTAGTTATTACAAACATTAAAAGTACATGTGGTTGTACAGTACCTCAAGATTGGTCTAAAGAGCCTTTATCTCCAGGAGATTCAGGGAAATTTACAGTGAAGTTTAATGGTTCAGGTAAAAATGCCGTAACTAAAACGATTACTGTAACTGCAAATACAAAAACAGGAAAAGAAACGGTTAAGATTAAAGCTTTTGTGAAGCCAGATCCTAATGCGCCAGTTAAAGCACCTGTAGCAAAAAATGTGCAAAGTATAGCAGCACCTGGATCTAATGCAGCAGCAGTGCCAGTAAAGTCTAGTACGCAACCAGGTCACGAAGGTCATAACCACGATTAATTAGAATGGGAGAAATAGGACAATTTTTACCGTTTATTGCTATGTTTGCTGTAGTGTATTTCTTTATGATTGCACCGCAAATGAAACGAGCAAAGCAAGAAAAAAAGTTTGCTAGCGAACTAAAACGTGGAGATAAAGTAATTACTAAAAGCGGTTTGCATGGTAAAATTGCAGAGCTTAACGAAAAAGATAACAGTTGCGTTATTGAAACTATGGCTGGAAAGTTAAAGTTTGATCGTTCTGCAATTTCTATGGAAATGAGTAAAAACTTAAATGTATCTCCAACCGAATTAAAAAAGTAAGTTTTTAAATAAACTTTAAGTGATATAAAAAGCTTCAAAAGAAAATTTCTTTTTGAAGCTTTTTTATTTTTTATACTTACAACTAACAGTTCTTATACTTGTCATGTAAACCAGCACCTCTAAGAATCATTGGTTTTATTTTTTCTAACCTAGAGCGTTTTGTGGCTTCTCTTTTTGCAGTTTCTATATGCTGACAATACTCACGTTGTTTTGATGGAGTAAGTGTTTTAAAAGCATCATTTAAAGCGGTATTCGCATTTAATTCTTGTTTCAATTCAATAGGAATAACAATATCTTTTTTAGTTGTTTTTACGGGTTTAATTTCTTTGCCTAATCTCTGATTCTCAATAGCTTCTTTTATGTAAGCTAAAACAATATTTTTGTCAATTTCATCAATAGATGTAAATCGCATTTGGCGTAAACCTTTGGTTTTTTCTTGAGCTTTTTCTAATAGATTTTGGTCATCTTTTAAAAATACGCCATTAAAAAACCAAATACAAAAATGCTTTTTAAATGCACCAAGGCTTAAAATGTTTTTTCCGTTTAAACTATACGTAGGAGCAGACCATTTAATATTTTCATCTAAGTTTGTATTGTTAACTAAGTCACGAAGTATAGTTAATGCTTCCTCAAAATGAGCATTGTTTTCTATGTACTCTTCAACTGAATATATTTTTTTCATTTTAAAATGTTTTTGGATACTATTAAAATCGGTAACCAATTCTAGCATGTAGATTTATAGCAAGATCTACTTCATTTATAATATAAAGATTGTCTGGATTAAAATAATGCATATAACCAATATCAAATCTAGCTTCGTAATTATTTTTTTATTTCTGTTTTTTTGTAGATCCATTCTGCAATAAAGCAACCCAAAATAATGGCAATTGAAATTATAACTCCAATGGTATTAGATGTTATTTGCTGATTTATTAAAACTACCGTTGCAGTCATGCATAAAATAAAACCAATAAAAGGAATAATTTTATTTCCACCAGTTTCTTTAGATTGTTTATAGCCGACAATGTTTACTATTCCGAAAATAATTAAAAAGCCAACACTTCCAGCTGTAGATATACTTTCTAAATCTAAAATGTTTACTAAAACTAAAGTTGCAATTGCAGTTATTAACAACCCGATTGGTTGTCCCCATAATTTCGAAAGAAAATGATGTGGAAGTTCGTCATCTTCAGCGATTTCATAATTTACTCTACTTCCTCCTAAAAGAGAAGCATTAATTGCAGAAAAAGTAGATATTAATGCAGCAATAGTAATAATGGAAAAGCCAATTTTGCCTAGCATTGGTTTAGCTGCTTCTGCTAAAACATAATCTTGTGCTGTTGCTATTTTTGAGAATGGGAGGGACCCAACAGTAACCAATGCAATAAGAATGTATAATACAATTACAAAGATTATCGAATAGTAATATGCTTTAGGAATATTTTTCTCTGGATTAATAATATCTGGAGCAGCATTTGCTATTAATTCGAAACCTTCATAAGCAACAAAAATAACCATACCACCAGCAAATAACTTTATAGGTGTTTCCCAATTGCTTACCGCTAACTGTGTTAGATTTTCATTTCCAACTAATCCATAAGCGCCTATAAATATGAAGGCTATTAATATGCAAAGCTTGATAATAACGGCATACGATTCTATTTTACTTACTACAGCAATACTGTAATAATTTATGAAAGTGGCTAGTACAATAATAAGACTTGCATAAATGTGAAAGTTAATAGTTTTGTTTTGGGTTATTTCAAATAAATTAGGGGCATAAGATCCAAATGCCGAAGCATATAGAGAAAGCATAATAATATAACTTACCCATAAAAGATTGCTAATTGCTCCACTAAATATAGATTTTCCGAAACCTTGATTTATAAATTTTACAGTGCCTCCTCTATCTGGATAGGTTTTTGAAAGATGTACATAACTGTAAGAAGTTATTAATGCTAAAACGCCAGCAAACAGAAAAGCTATTGGTGTTCCTCCTTTAGCAAGAGCAACTGCAAGACCTAGTACAGCAAAGATTCCTCCACCAACCATGCCGCCAATACCAATTGACATGGCTTCTTTTAATCCAATTTTTGTATTCATAATACTAATTCATTATAAGAATAATTTAAGTGTTTTTTATAAAAACATACTTGGCAATTTTGTAAATAAAATCTATACTTGGTTAAGTGATTTTATGTTTTATTGTAAGCTCTCTCTTGCTTCTTTTAACATTTGTAGACCTTCGTTTAATTTAGCATTTTTCTCATTTGCTATAGAGTCATTTCTTCTTTTTACTTCTTCTTTATATTTAGCAATTTCTGCTTCTTTTTGTTGTTTTAATATATTCTCACCTTGTTTACGAAGCGCTTCTTGCTGCTGTGCTTTTATTTCTGCTCTTTGATATTTTTTATACATCCTAATACCAGTTAATCCTAGTATTAATAGGATGCCTCCAATTATTGCTCCTTTTTTTTTCATAATATTAATTTATTAAAAATATGTTATATCTATGGTAGTTTGTGTATCTAGATACTTTTTGCCTTCCAGATAGATGAATTTTTTTTCTTGAATTGGGTTATTGTTCTTATCGTAATTAAATTGATATTCTATATCTGAAACTCCATTAGATTCACGCGTTATTAAAGTCTTATTATTAGTATAAACCATTTTATATACTTGATTTTTTTGATTATCGATAATTGCCTCCAGTTTTATAACTCTATTATCACTATCATAGGTAAATATTCCAATATTTTCTTGAGTTTTAAAAGGGGTATCTGGTAATTTATTATTTTTAATTTTCTTTAGGTAATTCGATATATCTTCAACTACAATTTCATATTCTTTATTCGTTTTTTTGAAAGATGTTAATAGGCTGTTGTTATTATATATATAGTCCGTTTTGGAAATAAATAATACCATAACATCAGGAATGTACTCTATTGCTAATTTTGAGTTTACTAATTTGTTTTCATAATCTGCTAGTTTATAGCTTGTCATGAAATAATCGTTAGATATAAGATAATTTTCTTGATTAGTATCTTCGTCTATTTCAACTAATACTTCTTTTTGAAATTCTATTATTTCTGTTATTTTATTGTTTTTATAACTAAAATGAATACTGTCTGTAACACCAATAGTAGTATCTTCATCTAAAGTACTTGATGTTTTAGATATTAATTTTCCTTTTTTAAAGGTATACTTTATATTATTTTGCGTTATTATAGTATCCTTTTGAATAGGAAATTCTTTTTGAGAATTTAAAAAATCAATATTCATTTCATCAAACTCCACATCACTGGCATAACGAATTACTTCCATGTTTTTGTTTAAAGTATATTGGTAATTCTCTACGCTAGTTTCCTTTCTATTTGGATGTATATGCGTTGCTATTTTTTTATGAACTTCCTTTACTTTTCCATTTAAAAATATAGGGTTATCTATTTTTTCTTTTTGAAATATGGAAATAAATTGCACTTCAGGTGCATCTATTACTGGAATATCTATTTTTGTATTTTGACTAAAAATTACAGGAGTAAAACATAGACATAATATGGTAATTAGGTTTTTCATATTTTAAACTAGGTGCTGGATTAATAGTTTTTATTTGTGTTTTACGGTAATAAATTCCCTCTTATTATAATTAAACTGTAAACATTTCTTATCTATCTTAATCATTTAATTATTAACCACTTTATAAGTGGTGTTTATTTGATTTCTATCTTCATAGCGTTGGTTTTTTTCTAAAAACAATAATGTACCATTTTGAATATTACCATTGCCCTTTATAGGCGTGTCAAATTTATTATAGGAATTGTAGGAACGGGAATTACCCGTATTATCATGATACATCATAAATGTAATTGGCCTTTTACCAATATGCCCAGAATATTTAGATTGACTTTTTCCTGTAATAGAAGATAGAAATATAAAAATATAAAAAAGGAATCTAATTACTTGATTAATTTTTGGGGTAGGGCTAGTTATCAAATGGTTATTTCGTTTTTAACTAAAACGAAGTTACCAAAAAAAAGTATAAAGCCAAAACTTGTTTGTTTTGGCTTTAGGGTTAAATTTTAATAAAAAAAGCAGCAGATAATATGCTTTTATCTTATTTTTTTTCGGCAGTTAATTCACAAATCTTACAAATCACTTCGGTAGCTTTTATCATACTTTCTACAGGAACATACTCGTAGCGTCCATGAAAATTATGTCCTCCAGCAAAAATATTTGGGCAAGGTAATCCCATATAGCTTAGTTGCGAACCATCTGTACCACCACGAATAGCTTTAATAAGTGGTTTTATGTTTAATTGTTTCATTGCTTCTTCGGCAATATCTACAATATGCATTACTGGTTCTACCTTTTCTTTCATATTAAAGTACTGGTCTTTAATTTCGATAGTAACTACTTCGCGTTCGTATTGCGAGTTTAACTCATCGGTAAGTTTTTGCATCATTTCTTTTCGCGCTTCAAAATGTTCTTTATCATGGTCGCGAATAATGTATTGTAAAACGGTTTCTTCTACTTCTCCAGAGATGGAATAAAGATGAAAGAATCCTTCGTAACCTTCAGTATGTTCTGGAGTTTCCATTCTTGGTAACGAGTTTAAAAACTCGGTTGCTATATACATAGAGTTTACCATTTTTCCTTTGGCATAACCAGGATGCACTATCTTTCCTTTAACTTTTACAACCGCTCCAGCTGCATTAAAGTTTTCGTACTCTAGTTCTCCAATTTGGCTTCCATCCATAGTGTAAGCCCAATCTGCTCCAAATTTTTCAACATCAAAATGATGCGCGCCACGACCAATTTCTTCGTCTGGAGTAAAACCAACTTTAATGGTGCCATGCTTGATTTCTGGATGTTGAATAAGATATTCCATTGCCGAAATAATTTCGGTAATTCCAGCTTTATCATCTGCACCAAGTAATGTTGTTCCGTCTGTGGTAATTAAGGTTTGTCCTATGTATAGTAGTAAATCTTCAAAATAATCAGGAGAAAGCACAATGTTTTCCGCTTCATTTAAAACAATATCTTTACCATCATAACTATCAATAATTTGTGGTTTAACATCTTTTCCTGTAAAATCTGGAGTTGTATCAAAATGCGAAATAAATCCAATAGTTGGTACATCGTAATCTACATTACTTGGTAAAGTTGCCATAATATATGCTTTGTCATCTATTGTTACGTTTTGCATACCAATAGCTTTCAGCTCATCGACTAACGCATTTGCTAAATCCCATTGTTTAGCTGTACTTGGAGTTGTTGTACTTTCTGGATCCGACTCTGTGTCTACAGTTACATATCCTACAAATCTTTTTATTATATCTTCTTTAGAAATCATGTTTATCAAAATAAAATTTTACGTTTCATGCATTAATTAAATAATACAATAGAGTTTCAAAGTTACGATTATTAAGTTTTTTAGCTTTTGAATTGCGCATTTTTTTATTTAGAATTACTTTTGCACAAACACACATTGATGTACAAATTACTGCTTAGGCCAATATTCTTTCTTTTCGATCCTGAGAAGATTCATTATTTTACATTTTCTTTAATTCGTTTTACCTGTAAAATACCAGGTTTCTCTAGCTTATTTAAAAGTTTATATACTATTGAAGACGCTAAATTAGAACGAAAAATTTTCGGTTTAACCTTTAAAAATCCAGTAGGTTTAGCAGCTGGTTTCGATAAAAATGCTGTGCTATATAACGAACTTGCTAATTTTGGATTTGGGTTTATAGAGATTGGAACTGTTACTCCAAAAGGACAAGCAGGAAATCCGAAAAAAAGATTATTCCGTTTAAAAGACGATCAAGGTATTATTAACCGAATGGGTTTTAATAACGAAGGTCTTGAAACAGCAATTACACAACTTAAAAAGAATAAAGGAAAAGTTATTATTGGTGGAAATATTGGTAAAAACACACAAACCAAACCAGAAGATTATACCAAAGATTATTTAGAATGTTTTAACGGTTTACATCCTTATGTAGACTACTTTGTACTCAATGTGAGCTGCCCAAATGTTGGTAGTCATGCAAAATTAAATGATAAAGAGTACTTGTTAGAGTTAATAGAAACGGTGCAAAAAGCGAATACTACGTTCGAAAAACAAAAGCCTATTCTTCTTAAAATAGCTCCAGATTTAAACGAAGGACAACTAGACGAGATTATAGAGCTTATTGCTGAAACTAATTTAGATGGCGTTATTGCGAGTAATACTTCTACAGATAGAAGTGGCTTGAAAGCTAGTGAAGCACGTTTAAAAGAAATTGGAAACGGAGGTTTAAGCGGAATACCTGTTAGAGAAAAATCGACGCAAGTCATAAAATACTTAGCAGATAAAAGTAATAAAGCTTTTCCTATAATTGGAGTAGGTGGAATTCATACAGCAAATGATGCGCTGGAAAAAATAGAAGCAGGAGCAGACTTAGTACAAGTGTATACTGGATTTATTTATGAAGGTCCTAAACTTATTAAAAGTATCCATAAAGCTTTACTGAAGAATTAGTTTCTGAGTTTTAGAATTACCAATAGCATCTTTAAGCTTTACCAAATACATACCCTTATTTAAATAGCTTAGGTTTAATTCTATTTTAGAGTTGTTTTTAATAATTATCGTTTTAACTAATTTTCCTAATACATTATAAATTTCAATAGCTTCTAATGCCGAAGCATTACTAATAGTAAAATCCCCTTTTGTTGGATTTGGGAATATTGTAACTTTTTCCATAGGATTTACTTCTGCAACACTTAACAAATCAGTAAGTGTAATGGTTAAAGAACCTATAGAATTACCATTAAAAGGAGCAATTGGATTTGCACTATTAAAAATGGAAACAGGTAAATTACTATCTGCATTAACAGAAGTATAATCGCCTCCAGTATCTGTTCCAGCATCATATATATATAATTCAGGAATAGTTATAATGGTTTTCCAATTGCCAGAGATATCCATTAACTCTAAATCATCGATAACCATCATCCAATCTGGACTAGGCGCTATCATAGTAAATAAGGACAGTATAGGGAAATCTTCCGTAAATTCTAAACCACTTATTGTTATATTTCCTGTTGCTGTGCTTAAGGAGGTTCCATAAATATACTGTTCTGCATTTCCTGCGTTAATAGCATTTTGTACATCTATATCTTCAAATATATCATTGTTTCCGTTTTCTGCAATTAGTTCGACTCCTTGACTAGCCATAGTACCGACTTCAATAAAAGAAACATTGTTGTTGTGATTTACACCAACTAATCTAGACCAATGCGCATTTGGCGGTATTGAAGTATGTTCAGCTGCATTCCAAGTACTAGTAAAAACAATATTATAGGTTGCAATAGATTGTGCATATAAATGATTACAAAGAAAAAATACTATTAAAGGAAGTAAAAGCGTAATTTTTTTCATAATCAAGTTTATTATTAGGTCGGGATTTATTTAAAAAACTTACTTTTAACTAAAATTTTAAGGCTTGAATTACGATTTACTTTCCTCTTTTGTTTTAGCAACTTCTGTTCTTGCTTTTTCTCCAGGACCAGATAATATTTATGTTTTAATGCAAAGCATAACTAACGGTAAACAATATGGTTTAGCAACGGTTGCGGGTTTAATTTCTGGTTGTATTGTGCACACCACTTTAGTTGCTTTTGGTGTATCAGCTATCCTAAAAGAAAATGATAGTTTGTATTTTGCAATAAAACTTTTTGGAGCTTTATATTTATTTTACTTGGCATATAAAGTATTTAAAGGAGATGCCAAAATTATTATGAATAATGATAATGTACCAAAAAAAGGTTTATTACAATTGTATAAACAGGGTTTTATCATGAATGTATTAAATCCCAAAGTATCGATTTTCTTTCTGGCTTTTTTTCCTGGATTCTTATTTAGCGATAGCATGAGTACTGTAATACAATTTTATGTTTTAGGCTTTCTATTTATGGCAGTTTCTCTGGTTATTTTTTCTGCTATTGCCATTTTAGCAGGAGGTATATCTAATTATATAAAGCAAAGTAAAAATGTTGGAGTAGTATTAAAATGGTTGCAAATAGTTGTATTTGTAGGGATTGCAATTTTTGTGTTATTATCGGAAAAATAATCTTAATTTTACACACATGTCTAAACAGGTAAAAGTTATTGAATGTCCTCGTGACGCGATGCAAGGTATCAAGCAATTTATACCAACAGCGCAGAAAGTGCAATATATTCAGTCGCTTTTAAGAGTTGGTTTTGATACTATTGACTTCGGAAGCTTTGTTTCTCCAAAGGCGATTCCGCAAATGGTAGATACAGCAGAAGTTTTAGCACAATTAGATTTAAGTAAAACGAGTAGTAAATTATTAGCCATTGTAGCTAATTTTCGTGGCGCGGAAGCAGCTTGTAAACATCCAGAAATAGATTACTTAGGTTATCCTTTTTCTATTTCCGAAAACTTTCAAATGCGTAATACACATAAAACCATTGCACAATCGGTTTTAATTTTACAAGATATTTTGGCTATAGCACATAAACACAACAAGCAAGTTGTAGTGTATATTTCTATGGGGTTTGGTAATCCGTATGGAGACCCTTGGAATGTTGATATAGTAGGCGAGTGGACCGAACGTTTAAGCAAAATGGGAGTGAAAATACTTTCGTTAAGCGATACGGTAGGTACTTCTAATCCTGAAAATATAAATTATTTGTTTTCTAATTTAATTCCGCAATATCCACAAATAGAATTTGGAGCACATTTGCACACAACACCAAATTCATGGCACGAAAAAGTAGATGCAGCTTATAAAGCAGGTTGCAGGCGATTTGATGGAGCAATACAAGGTTTTGGAGGATGTCCAATGGCAAAAGATGAGCTTACTGGTAATATGCCAACCGAAAAAGTGCTTTCCTATTTAACCACTAAAAAAGCACATGACTTGAATGCTATGTCTTTTGAAAGTGCATATAATGAAGCGACAAAAATCTTTACCAAATACCACTAATTTAACGATTTTATGGGGATTTGCTTTTGGTGCTTCGTGCTAAATGCAATACTTTTATACAGATAAACCAATATACACTTTTTAAAATTAGACCTATGAATACTATTATTGAAAAACTACTAAATGACCAAGTAAAATATGAAGCTCAAGCTTCTATGCAATATTTAGCAATGGCTTCTTGGGCAGATGCGAATGGATTTAATGGTATAGCAGATTTTTTTTATAGTCAGTCAGAAGAAGAACGAGTACACATGCTTAAGCTTGTAAAATTTATTAATGAAAGAAGCGGAAATGTAGCCATTCCAGCATTAGAAAAACCGAAAGAATCGTATAGCGGAATTATAGAACTTTTTGAAAAATTTCTAGAAAGTGAAATTTTTGTAACCGAAAAAATTAATCATGTGATTTTTGAAAGTTTGCAGAATAAAGAATATAGCATACATAATTTTATGCAATGGTATGTTAGCGAACAATTAGAAGAAGAAGCATTGGCAAGAACATTATTAGATAAGCTAAACATTATAGGTAATGATAAATCTGGACATTATCTTTTTGATCGAGATGTAAATGCCATAGCTGCCGCAAATACTAATGAGTAGATAAAAACTAGATAATTAAATGTTAAAAGATTCCTTTATTGGAATCTTTTTTTTGTAGTTTTGCCTTTATTTAGAATAAATTAAAATAATGAACACCGAAATAACTGCAGAAGTTACACCTATAATTATTACCTCTTGTATTATATATTGCGATATAAATAAGAAAACAAAGTGTTGTGAAAAATATAAGAAAAATGGGAAAATGAATTGTAAACGCTGTCCTAGATTATAATACTTTTATTTGTTTGAAACCCTATGCTTATTTACCTTTGCAACCGAAAAAGAAAAAAATATGTTTAAAAAATCACTAATTATCATCGTAATAATTTTAGCAGTTATTTCTTGTAGCTCTTCAGATGATAGTAATAACAACAATAGTAATGATGATGGTTTTAACCGTACAGAATTACTTGCCAATGTAGCAGATAATATAATTTTACCTGCATTTCAAGATCTTGAAAGTAAACTAACTTCTTTAAACTTAGCTAAAGAAACTTTTATTAATGATAAAACAAGCACTAATTTAGATGCATTAAGTACTGCATGGTTAGAAGCATATAAAGTTTGGCAACATGTACAAATGTTTAATATTGGTGAAGCTGAAAATGTAGGAGGTAGTGAAGAAAGAGGCTTTGTAAGTTTCTTTAATATCTATCCTGTAACCGTTGCAACTCTTGAAAATGGAGCAGCTAATGGAACCTACGATTTTAATAACGAAGACTATTTTGCAGTTCAGGGTTTTCCTGCACTAGATTTCTTAATTCATGGTATTGCAACTGGGGATACATTGCCAATAGATAAATTTACTAGCAATAGTAGTTTTGATGGATATACAGCATATTTGACAGACGTAGTATCTCAAATGATTACAAAAAATACAACCATTGTTAATAGTTGGGAGTCTACCTATAGAAATACATTTATAGCAAATACAGATAGTGGTCTAAATGGGTCTTTTAATAAACTAGCTAATGATTTTATTTTCTTTTATGAAAAAGGATTTAGAGCAGAGAAATTTGGTATTCCTGCAGGTGTTTTTTCTAGTGGAGCAACACTTCCGGAGAAAGTAGAAGCGTATTATAAAAGGGATGTTTCTAGAATACTCGCTTTAGAAGCTTTAACAGCTATTGAAGATGTATTTAATGGTGCAGGTTATACAAATAATATAGATGGAACTTCTATAGATACTTATTTACAATTTTTAGATAGAGCAGATTTAGTTACAGATATTAATAACCAATTTGCAGCAATTAGAAATGCTATTAATGGTTTAGACGCTAGCTTTTCACAACAAGTTATAGATAACAATACGCAAATGAATGCAGCGTATGATATCCTACAAGCAGCAGTCCCAAAATTAAAAGTAGATATGGTGCAAACGCTAAATGTTTCTATTGATTTTACAGATAGTGATGGAGATTAAATTTTCCTGTAAAAATAAAACAAAAGAGGGGTTGTCTTAGGGCAACCTCTTTTTGTGTATAATATGGCATGTTAGAAAAAACCAAAACATATTTAAATGAGACTACTAATACAGCACCTTTGGCTGTGTTTAGAATAGGTTTTGGTATCTTGATGTTAATTAGCATCATCAGGTTTTGGTCTTACGGTTGGATTGAAAAATTATACCTAGAACCAAAATTTCACTTCTCTTTTTATGGTTTCGAATGGGTAAAACCTATAGGTAATTTCACCTATCTGTTATTTGTTATTTGTGCATTAGCTGCCTTTTTTATCCTTATCGGATTTAAATACCGAGTAGCTATTATTAGCTTTTTTATAAGCTTTACTTACATTGAATTAATGGATAAAACGACCTATTTAAACCATTACTACTTTATATCTGTTTTAAGTTTTTTAATGTGTTTTTTACCTGCTAATGCATATTTTTCTGTAGATGCTTTACTTAAGAAAAAACAGTATCAACAAATTCCTCGATGGACAATAGATAGTGTTAAACTATTATTAGCAATAGTATATTTTTATGCAGGTCTGGCAAAATTAAATAGCGACTGGCTGTTTAAAGCAATGCCATTAAAAATATGGCTGCCATCTAAATATGATATTCCTTTTATAGGAGAAACATTAATGCATAAAGAATGGTTTCATTTTGCAATGAGTTGGTCTGGAATGCTATATGATTTAGCAATACCATTTCTATTATTATATAAAAAAACTAGAACACTAGCCTTTGTATTGGTAGTCGTTTTTCATGTATTTACAAGGGTTTTATTTCCAATAGGGATGTTTCCATACATCATGATTGTATCTACTTTAATCTTTTTTGACGCCCATGTGCATGAAAAAATTTTAAATGTTTTTAGAAAGGGATTACCGTTTTTTAAAAGCAGAAATGTTATAATTAAAAGCGAAGTATATACCTTTGCAAATAGAAAAATTGTAGTTCCTGTTGTTATCTTATTTTTAGCTGTGCAATTAGTATTTCCATGGCGATATTTAGTATATCCTAACGAATTATTTTGGACAGAAGAAGGCTATCGTTTCTCTTGGCGTGTGATGCTAATGGAAAAAGCTGGGTATGCCAATTTTAAAATAGTAAATAAGGAAACGAAAGATTTCTTTTATGTGGATAACACAGATTTCTTAACGGCTTTTCAAGAAAAACAAATGAGTTTTCAGCCCGATTTTATTTTGGAATATGCACATTATCTTGGAGATCATTTTAAAAGTCAAGGACATCAAAACATACAAGTTTTTGTAAATTGTCACGTGGCACTTAACGGAAGATTAAGTCAGCCATATATAAATCCAGAAACCGATTTATATAAAGAAAAAGAATCATTCAAACATAAAAACTGGATACTACCATTCCATGATGAAATTAAAGGTTTATAGCACATTAATAGTTATATTATTAACAGTCACAAGTACTTTTGCTCAGCATAAAGTATCTGGAGTTATTACTAATTTAGAAACAAAGAATACATTAGCTAATGTTGCCGTATATGAAAAATCTTCTGGTTTGTTGGCAAAAACCAATGCAGAAGGTTACTATACGTTTACAACAGATAAAAAGAATCTAACACTCCTGTTTTTTTATTATGAGTTTCAAGTTTCTGAAGTTACACTTACCCTAGAAGCAGACATAGTAGTTAATCAAGAATTAGCTCCTTTACAAGAAGAATTATCAGAAGTAGCAATAATAGCAAGAAAAGCGAAGGTTTTTGAGTTAAGCAGATTAAAAGATGTAGAAGAAACTGCCATATATGCTGGTAAAAAAACAGAAGTAATTTTAGTAGATCAATCAATGGCTAATTTAGCATCTAATAACGCTAGGCAAATTTATAGTCAAGTTGCAGGATTAAATATTTTCCAGAATGATGATGCAGGGTTACAATTAAACATTGGTGGTCGTGGCTTAGATCCTAATAGAACCTCTAATTTTAATACCAGACAAAATGGATATGATATTAGTGCAGATGTTTTAGGATATCCTGAAAGTTATTATACACCACCAGCGGAAGCTTTAGAGCAAATTCAAGTGGTAAGAGGTGCAGCTTCTTTACAGTATGGAACACAGTTTGGCGGACTAGTTAATTTTAAAATGAAGTCGCCTAATGCTAATAAACCGATAGAGTTACTAACGCGTAATACCATTGGAAGTAACGGACTTTACACTAACTTTACAAGTTTGAGTGGTACCAAAAATAAGTTTAGTTATTATACGTATTTCAATTACAAAAAAGGAGATGGTTTTAGAGCAAATTCAGAATTTGAATCTAAAAATGCATTCTTGCATCTAGGCTATCAACTATCCGATAAAACTAAAATTACTGGAGAATTAACCTATTTACGCTATTTAGCACAACAAGCAGGTGGATTAAGTGATGCTATGTTTAATGAAGATGCTTTTCAAAGTAATAGAACGAGAAATTGGTTTCAAGTAGATTGGTTGCTTTATAACTTTAAAATTGCACATGAGTTTTCAGAAAAAACCAATTTTACCTTTAGCTTTTTTGGTTTAGACGCACAACGTGATGCTTTAGGATTTAGAACCAATCGTCAAGATATTCCAGACAATTTTGGGGAAAGAGATTTAATTAAAGGAGCGTATAATAACTTTGGTTTTGAAGCACGATTATTAAATAAATACACGCTTTTTGGTAAAGATGCTACAGGTTTAATTGGTACAAAGTTCTATAAAGCAAACAATACTTCTATTCAAGGACCAGGAAGTGATGGCACAGGTCCTAATTTTGAATTGCAATTAGATGCGTATCCTAATTATGAAAACCAATCTAATTTTTCTAATCCAAATCTGAATGTTTCCGTTTTTGGCGAAAACATACTATACCTTAACGATAAATGGTCGGTAACACCAGGATTTAGATTCGAATATATAAAAACAGAAAGTGATGGTTTTTCAAAACGAATAAATTTAGATGCTGCTGGAAATGTTATTCTTAATGAAACAGAATTTTCAGATGAATTAAATGAACGTTCTTTTGTGCTATTTGGATTAGGAACAAGTTTTAAACCTAATGATAAAATAGAATTTTATGGGAATGTTTCTCAAAATTACAGATCGGTTACCTTTTCCGATATTAATTTAGTGAACCCTAATTTTAGTGTAAGACCATTAGATGATGAAACAGGATTAACAGGAGATATAGGATTTAGAGGAAACTATAAAAAAGCAGTATCGTTTGATATTAGTGCCTTTAGCCTTTTCTATAATGATAGAATAGGAATTACTTTAGAGGTTCAAAACGATAATAGTGTTACTAAGGTTAGAGACAATATTGGAGATGCCTTTATTTATGGATTAGAGTCTTTAATAGATATTAACTTAAATGAATTATTTATTAAAAACAACAAGTATAGATTTAACTATTTTATTAATACTTCTGTAATTAATTCAGAATATGTAAACTCTGAAGAATCTGGTGTAGAAGGTAATGAAGTTGAGTTTGTACCAGAATTAAATATAAAAACTGGTTTACGTTTTGCTTATAATAATTTACAAGCAAGTATGCAATACACTTATTTGTCAGATCAGTTTTCTGATGCATCAAACTCAAGATCAGATGCATTAAGTAGTTCTGGAATTGTTGGCGTTATTCCTTCGTATGATATTTTAGACTTTTCACTTTCGTATAAATACAAACAGTTTAAATTAGAAACAGGTGTTAATAATGTTTTAGATAACACTTATTTTACAAGAAGAGCAACAGGATATCCAGGACCAGGAATATTACCTTCATCTCCAAGAAATTTTTATGCAACTTTAGAAATTAAAATCTAAGATATTTGTTTTTGTAACGTTGTATATTTTTTAAAAGAAATTATAGTGTAATAAAAAAACGCATTTTCTATTTACGTAATCGTATTGTAGAAAATGCGTTTTATACTTAAAGAAATACCATTAGCTATGCATTCTAAAAGCAATGAAAAATATAAGGATTAATCTCCATCTGTATCTGTTGTAGTAATAACAATAGATAAAGTACTTCTAACATCTACAGCAAATAAAATACGTAAGTCTTCTAATTTAGTATGTAAATCTTCTACTAAGTTATGCTCTTGTTCTACAGCTTCACTTAAAGGAATAGTTATAGCATCTAACGCTGTGTAAACTTCTGCAATCTTAGTTGCAATAGCATCGTTTAAATCGGTTGTATTTGTAATAGCGAATACATAATCATCTACACCTATTCCATTAGGGTTAAAGTATGCACTTTCTACACTTTCTATACTAGCTTGAACAAGCGCTTTAGAGGTATAGCTATAATAAGCTTGCGTTAATTCTGGAAGAATTACTTGCGAATTTTCTAAACCTGCAGGTTTACCAACTTTAGTCGTTTTAGTAACATCTAAAGCATTATGCATGCCGTTATAATATAGATTAAAAGAACCTTGAATTCCAGAATCGTCATTATTAACAAAAAGAGAAGCATAAGCATCACCAGAAGCTGCCCATATTTCTTGAAGACGTTCAGCTCTTGAGGTAAGGTAAGCAGAAGATAATCTTAGATAGTCCCGACGTTTTTGGGAAGCAACAAAACCAGAATTAATGGTAGTAGTATCTTCAGCAAATAATAAGTATTCTAAAGCTGCAAGAGATTTAGCTTGCGCGCTAATAGTTGCTATAAAATCTGCATCAATGGTGTCGTTATCAGAAATAAAAAATTCAATAGCACCTTCAACAGTTGGCCAATTATAAATAGAGGTATGTATAAATTGATCTCTAGCAATACCAATGTGATGTACGTACGTTTTTTCGTAAGCGATTGCTGTCGTTTTCCATTGTTGTCTAGCTATTTCTAGATTGGCTTCAGAAGTATCATTTACATAATTTTCTATGCTTTGCTCCAATGTAGTGGAAGCACTTACAAAAAGATTGATAGCAGGTAGAATTTGCTGATTACTAACATCAGTCAATAAGTTTTTTACATTAAAACTGTCTTCAGCATTATCATTATCACTATTACAAGTAAATAAGAATAGCGAAGTGATTGTTAAAGTTAAAAATAGATATTTTTTCATAAGATTATAAGGAGTTAACGAAGTCTATTAGATTGGTGCGTTCTTCTTCCGTTAGGTTTTTAAATTTATTTTTACTGTTTTCGGCTTCACCACCATGCCAAAGAATTGCTTCTTCTATATTTCTAGCACGTCCATCGTGTAAGAAAAAAGTATGATCATTTACAGTAGATATAAGTCCGATTCCCCAAAGTGGTTGTGTTCTCCATTCGTTTCCATTGGCTTCAAAATCGGGTCTGTTATCTGCTAAATCGTCTCCCATATCATGTAATAGGAAATCAGAATACGGTCTTATTGTAACATTTTCTAAAATGGAATGCACGTCTGAAGATCCAGTAGTTTGGTTTATTGCATGACAACTAATACAGTTTAATTCTGTAAAAAGTACTTTTCCTTTTAAAACAGATTCGTCTGTAAAATTTCTTCTATTTGGTACTGCTAAAGTAGATTGATAAAATAGAACACGATCTAATTGAGTGTCTGTAACTTCAGGTTCTCCACCAGTTGGAGCATCTATACAGTCTTGTTGAGGTGATGGACAATTATTTTCGGGAAATAACGAAGTAGTTAACCCCATATCTCCACTAAAAGCACCAGCTATTTGTTGTTTAAGAGAAGGCATGTTTGCTTTCCATCCATACTTTCCTAATATGTGAGTTCCAGATTCTATATCATATACATAGTTTGGTTTTCCTGAAATCCCATCATTATTAGCGTCAAATTCATCAGCAAATTGTAAAATTTCGTTATCTGGTAATGCGCTAACTAAGCCTAATCCAATAGTTTGTTGTGCAACTCGAGGAGAGGTTTGCACACCGGCAAGACTACCAAATTGCTCTTCGGAAAAGGTATAGATTGGTTTTTGTAATTGGTAAGAAGTTCCGTCAAGATATTCTCCTTCAATAATTTCATAGGAAACATTAACCTTTGCTTCAAAAGGAATATTGTTATTTGCTTGATCTTGTATTTGGTTACCATAGCTATTTACAGGATTTGGATTACCAAAAGTATCTTGACCAGGTAAACTGATACGCATTAAGAAACCATCCGAGTTTTGTCCGTTAACCAGTGGGCCACCTCTTCCGTCTTTAAAATGACAACTAGCACAGGCTCTAGCATTGAACGTAGGCCCCAAGCCATCTCTTGCAGTAGTAGAAGCAGGGGAAGACACCCAATTTTGATTAAATAAAGAATTACCAGTTGAGAATTGTCCGATTTCAGTAAAAGATAATCCATCAATTTCAAAACCAAAAGCATTAGCACTAGTACTGTTAACTCCCAAATCACCAGTTAAATACTCTTCCCCTTCTTCGTATGTGTATTCAATAGGAGTATAAGCGTTGTCGTCATCAGATTTACAGGATGTAAAACCTATGGTAATACATAGCAAAAAAAGGATGTGTATTTTTTTATTTAGCAAAGTATAATGAATTTTAAATAGATAAATCCCGAAACAGCAAAGTTCAGGATTTATCCATGTTAAATAAAATAAAATATTATATTTTA
This sequence comes from Oceanihabitans sp. 2_MG-2023, assembly GCF_030547245.1. Classification (GTDB taxonomy): domain Bacteria; phylum Bacteroidota; class Bacteroidia; order Flavobacteriales; family Flavobacteriaceae; genus Oceanihabitans. The sequence goes on along the minus strand of NZ_JAUOQT010000003.1, from coordinate 576,956 downwards.
TTTTTAGTTTAAGTTGATCCCTATAACTGATGCGGATGCACTAATTTCATCTGCTAAAGTAAATAAAGCTTCAACAGCTTGCATAACAGGACCAGAAAGATCATCTGATGTTTCTTGTGTAATTAAATAATCAAAAGGTTGTGTATTGTTTCCAATTATATTAATTTTTGTCATTGCATCTGTAGCAGCATTTTGTAAAGCTAATGCTTGCGTTGCATTTTCTTGGTTTACTAAATCGTAAAAAGAAGGACCATCAATAGATCCGTAAGAACCATATATAACATTTATTACACCTTGTGCATTAGCAAATACATCTCTATTTGTATTATCTGAAAAACAAGAATGCTCATCTTCTTGGCCACTAGCACTCACTCCGTCTGTAGAATCAACAGGAGCAATCATACGCTCAGAACTTAATTCATCACCAGCAATAAAGAATGCGCCATTTATAGCTTGTTGTAAAGCAGTGTCTGTATCTAAATTTTCAAAAACGGTTCTATATGCTCCACCTTCAGCCCAAGTATTAACTAGCGCTAATAAGTCACTAACTAATAAATCTGTAGAAACGGTTAAGTATAAAGCTCTTCTATCTGCATTATCTGCAGTAGTATAATCTGTAAAAGTACGTTGACCAGCTAAATTATCTGCAGGCACTGTATTATCTTGCCCCCAAAGTAAAAATTCAATAGCGTGCCATCCAGTACTAATAGATTTATCATCTTGACCTTCGTTTAATCCAGCTATTGTTGCTTCATCAATAGTAATACTTGTATCGCTAATAATACTTCCGTAACTACCAGCATAATCTTCTGTACCAGATGCTACATAGTCAATATAACTTTCATCAATTGGCCAAGCATTCATTTGTCCTTCAGTACCTAAAGACCAAGAATCAGATTCCGTATCTACAGGACCATTTGCTTCTCTGTATGCTTCTGTTTGTCCATAAGGTTCTCTTGCTGCTAACCAAGCATTTTTAGCAGCATCAAAACCTACTTCTGTTGGATTTGCTACAAAAGCTTCAATAGTATTTTGCAAAGTAACTGCCGAGTTATAACTGTCTAAATAAGACTGGTAAACTATATCTGCGTAATTTTCTACAACTTCTGTTTTTGTAATTTCATCATTACTTTGGTTACCGTTATTATCATCATCACTTGAACAAGCTGTTACAACTAGAGCTATTAATAAAATAGTAAGAAAATTTTTAATCGTTAATTTCATTTGTGTTTATTTAGACTGTTTAAAAATAAAGCGCAAATATATTTGTCAAGAAGATAAAAACCAAACTATTTAGAATAATTCTTGATAATTTACTGAAGGAATGAATATTTTTATATTACGAGGGTTATTTATCTGAAAATTTTGATGTTTCTTTATATTTTGATTGTATATTTTATGAATTTATGAAGCAGTTTTTATTATTAATATTTTTTTGTACTAGTATTTCCTCTTCATCTAAAGAATGGAAAAGTATACAACAATATCAGAAAGAAACAAATAAAGAAAACTTGTCTAAAAAAGATTGGTTATGTTCAGATAGGAAACAAAATACCATAGTTTGGCAACATGCAAATAGTTTTAATCTTCAAAATAATTTTCCAGAAGAATATCAAACAATCCAACAACGTAGGGATTTTTATAGATGGTATTATTCAAAGATAGAAAATCTAGGACACGAAGTGGTTTGGCCAAAAATGGCATATTTCATTTCTAATAAATTGCGTCTCACCAAAATGTTTCCGTATACCATATTCACAAAAAAAAGTATAAAAATTTATTCATATCAAGGTAGTGAAACCGTTTTTAATAGTGCTTTTTTAGATATGAAAGCACTTTTTATTTCCGATGAAATTTTAAAAGGAAAAAAGGCACTGCTTTGGGATCAAGCCATTTTATACAAAGAACAGCATAAATGGATTGCGCCTATATACCAATCTATGGATGCAAATAGTTTGAAAACCATTGAACGAATGGCAAAAGGGAAAGGGTTTTATAGCCTACTATTAGCTAAAGAAATTCGATTTGAAGGAGATATCACTCTAGCTAGTGAACGTTATAACTATGCATTAGATATCTTGAGGGATTATTGCAAAAAACATTATCAGTAATTTAACTGTATCTTAAAATGCATATCCTAATTATTGTCGTATATTAGCATGCAATTAATTCTAATTGCAACATGACAGCACACAACAACAAAATTGTAGGAGAAGGTTTAACGTACGATGATGTACTTTTAGTTCCAGCTTTTTCTGAAATACTACCACGCGAAGTCAATATTCAAACAAAATTTTCACGTAATATTACTATAAATATTCCTATTGTATCTGCTGCTATGGATACTGTTACCGAAAGTGCTATGGCTATCGCTATTGCTAGAGAAGGAGGAATAGGTGTTTTACATAAAAACATGACGATTGCCCAACAAGCTAATGAAGTTAGAAAGGTAAAGCGTGCCGAAAGTGGTATGATTACAGATCCTGTTACTTTAACACTAGATGCAAAAGTTCTAGATGCTAAGCAAAATATGGCAGAGCATAGTATTGGAGGAATACCTATTATAGACGAAAACGGAACATTAAAAGGAATTGTTACCAACAGAGATTTACGTTTTGAAAAAGATAATGCAAGACCAATTGTTGAAGTGATGACAAGCGAAAACCTTGTTACTGCTCCAGTTGGAACTTCTTTACAAGATGCAGAAGGTATTTTAAACGAGCATAAAATTGAAAAATTACTTATTGTAGAAGAAGATTTTAAATTAGCTGGTTTAATTACTTTTAGAGATATTACTAAACTTACACAAAAACCAATTTCTAATAAAGATTCTTATGGTAGACTTCGTGTTGCAGCTGCATTAGGAGTAACTGCAGATGCTGTAGAACGTACGGAAGCTCTAGTGAAGTCTGGAGTTGATGCTGTTATTATTGATACAGCACATGGACATACCAAAGGTGTGGTTAGTGTTTTAAAAGAAGTAAAAAAGAAATTTCCCCAATTAGACGTGATTGTTGGTAATATAGCAACAGGTGCAGCAGCTAAATATTTGGTAGAAGCTGGAGCAGATGCGGTAAAAGTAGGTATTGGACCAGGTTCTATATGTACTACTCGTGTAGTTGCAGGAGTTGGATTTCCTCAGTTTTCTGCAGTATTAGAAGTAGCTGCAGCAATAAAAGGTTCTGGTGTACCAGTAATTGCAGATGGAGGTATTCGTTATACAGGAGATATACCAAAAGCTATAGCTGCAGGAGCCGATACAGTAATGTTAGGTTCTTTACTAGCAGGAACTAAAGAGTCTCCAGGAGAAACTATTATTTACGAAGGAAGAAAGTTTAAATCCTATAGAGGAATGGGCTCTGTAGAAGCTATGAAGAAAGGAAGTAAAGATAGGTATTTTCAAGATGTTGAAGATGATATTAAAAAATTAGTACCAGAAGGAATTGTTGGACGTGTGCCATACAAAGGAGAACTTTATGAAAGTATTCATCAATTTGTAGGAGGCTTACGTGCAGGAATGGGATATTGTGGGTCTAAAAATATCGCTACACTTCAAGATCAAGGACAGTTTGTAAAAATTACAGCTTCAGGAATTAACGAAAGCCATCCGCATGATGTTACTATTACTAAAGAATCTCCTAATTATTCTAGGTAAGAAGTGAAATGCTAGTTAAAATAGCAACCTATTTTAATAGTATATAAAACCATTAATTCCTGCGAAAGCGGGAATTTTTTTGATATTATATTTTAGTTAGTAATGCTTTGTATGTCTTAAACCTAAGAAATCTTTTATTGCTTGTAAGCTTTTTTTAGGGCTTTCTTCCATTGGTACATGGCCCGTTTGGTCTAGAATGACTAAGGAGCTATTAGATAAATCTCTTTTCAGTTTATATGCATTACTTACAGGAATTAATAAGTCTTCCTTTCCCCAAAGAATAAGTGTTGGTGTTTTAATCGTACTAATTTTTTTATAGGAATCAGAAGTGTTTTCTTGCATGATTCTATCTACAAAAGCTTGCCTGTTTCCTGGTCTTAACAGAAGTTCAAAATACTGTTCTACTAGCGCATCTGTAACTTTAGTTTTATTTGCATAGACATTTTCTACGCTAGATTTTGCCATGAATTTTGGTGTAATAAAAGTTAAAGCTTTGTTTAATATCGGAATCTTTGCAAGTGTAAATGCCAAAGGAACACTTCTAGCTTCGGTAGGATAACTTAGGGCATCTATAAGTATTAGTTTATCTACTTTTTTAGGGTTTTCAAGGGTGTAGCTCCAGGCTATTTTTCCGCCTAAAGAGTTTCCTGCCAAAATACATTTGTTTACATGTAAAGTACTAAGAAAGTTTTCAATAAACTGCACATAGTTTTTTATGGCGTAATCTCTATCTGGAAAAGGACCGGTTAAACCAAAAGCAGGTAAATCCATTCTAATAACACGATGTTCTTTATTTAAATCTTCTGTCCAAGCATTAAAAGTATGTAAACTAGCTCCTGTACCATGAATTAAAACAATAGGTAAAGAATCGTTAGCAATTCCTTCATCTCTATAATGAATATCCATGCCATTTACAGAAATAAACTTAGAGGCTGTATTGGCATATTTTTCTTTTAACTTATCTAAAGGAATGTCTTTATAACCAAAACAAACAACAATAAGCAGCAGCACTAAAACGATGAAGAATCCTGTTTTTTTCAAAAAAAATAATGGTTTAATTTATAAAGATAATTAATCTTCTAATATGATTTAAAAATTTTAAAAATTCTAAAAAGTTTAAAATATTTAATCCTTATCCTTAAAAATCAATTGTCCTTTTGTAAGCCAAGAAATACCAAAAGCCCAAAGCGCAATACTTTCTAGCCAGAATACAGGATCTAAATGTTGCAATTCAGGGAATCGCTCTTGCAAGTAAAAAAAGTAAAGTGCTATTAAAACAATACAAGAGATCATCACATATCCGCAAATATGAAAAATAGTATTACGTTTTTTCTTTTTATTGCTTAAATGATTTTTTGATGCTTTAGATTTTGGAAATAAAATTAAAGAAAAGTAAATAAGTGTAGCAAAAAATAATCCTGCAAAGGTAAAGTGAACGGTTTTTATCCAATCTTCATAAACAATACATTGTTCTGCACATTCTGAAACAGTATCTACACCTGTTGGAAAAAACGCAACTCCTATAGCAAATATACATGCTAAATTTCCAGCAATACTATCTCTAATATCATAACCTTTATAGGTAAACATAAAAAAAGCTACAGCACATAAAACACCTACAAGTATATTTCGCATTTTAGTGTGGTAGTAATCACTAATAGAACTCTGTACAATCTCACAGTTGCCATAATAAAAAGCACCAACCACTAATAATATTGGTAGTACAATGCCTAGGAGTCCAATGAGTTGCCTTAAAAGGTTATAAGATATTAATTGCGGATTGTCATTTTCATGTTCTTGTTGCATCCTTTTAGATTTTAGTTTAAAGTTAGACATTTTATCTAGTATAAAAAATATGTGTTTTCATTGTTTTACATCTCGGTAATGTTATTTAACAATTCGGTAATTATTAATTTCTAGTATATACTTTCTGTTACATCTTTGTAGTATCAATCAAATTAAACCACTAAATAACATGAAAAAAACAGCACTAATTTTCATTTTTTTATTCAGTTTTACACTTTCTGCACAAACCATTAATGGAATAGTTACAGATGTAAATAAAAATCCAATTGCACTAGCGAATGTCTATTTAGAAGGCACTTATGATGGAGCTACAACTAATGATAAAGGAGAGTTTTCATTTAAAACCACAGAAAAAGGAACACAAAACTTAATCGTTTCCTTTGTAGGTTTTGAAACCTATACAATGCTTGGCGCTATTTCTTATATGAAAGATTTAAAAATTCAACTTCGAGAAGATATTAATTCTCTAGATGCTGTAATTCTTTCTGCAGGAACATTTTCTGCAGGAGATAATTCTAAAGTTAATGTGCTAAAACCTTTAGATGTGGTAACTACAGCTAGTGCTTTGGGTGATTTTGTAGGTGCTTTACAAACCTTACCGGGAACTACAACAGTTGCTGAGGATGGAAGGCTTTTTGTGCGTGGAGGTGAAGCTGAAGAAACTCAAATTTTTATTGATGGCATAAAAGTATTTACACCTTATAGCCCAACGACCAATGATACACCAACTCGCGGACGCTATTCTCCATTTCTGTTTGATGGCATTACTTTTTCTACTGGAGGATATTCTGCAGAATATGGTCAAGCATTGTCTAGCGTGCTACTTTTAAATACTACTGGAGAACCAGATCAAGAAAAAACCGATATTAGTATTATGAGTGTTGGACTAGGACTTGGTAATACACAAAAATGGGAAAACAATTCGTTAAGTGTAAATGCTTCGTATATAAATTTAGCTCCTTATAATGCTATTTTTAAAGGAAGAAATGAATGGATAAAGCCTGTAGAAGCGGCTTCTGGAGAGGCTGTATTTCGTCAGAAAACAAATAACGGAATGTTAAAACTATACACGGCTTTTGATGCTAGTCGTTTTGAATTAATTCAGGAAGATATTAATAACCCAGATGGTGTTTCTATTAAACTAAATAATAACAATTTATATTTTAATGGTTCTTACAAAGGAATGTTAGGTGATTCTTGGACGTTACAAACAGGAATGAGTTATACAAATGCTAATAATAAAATTAAAGTGGATGCTTCCGATATTAATGACACTCAAAATTCTTTTCATGGTAAAGTAAAATTGAAACATAAATTTAATAATCGTTTTAAATTAAACTTTGGAGCAGAATATTTAGCAACCGATTTTAATGAAAATTATGAAGATAACTCGATACCTTCTGTAGATTACGGATTTAATAATAATATAAGTGCAGCTTTTACAGAAGCAGATATTTTCTTTTCAAAAAATCTAGCCTTAAAAGCAGGTTTGCGTTTAGAATATAGCGCTTTGTTTGATGCCATTACTCTTTCTCCAAGAGTTTCTATGGCGTATAAAATTTCAGAGAAAAGCCAAGTTTCTTTAGCCTATGGTGATTTTTATCAGAATCCGAATTCTGATATTTTAAAGTTTGAAACTAATTTGCAAGCACAGCATACTTCTCATTATATTTTAAACTATCAGTATAATAACAATAAGCAAATTTTTAGAGCGGAAGCATATTTAAAAGACTATACAGATTTAGTAAAATACGATAGTGAGTTTGTAAGTTTTGATGCTAATTATAATAATCAAGGAAAAGGATTTGCAAAAGGAATTGATTTGTTTTGGCGAGATAATAATAACATAAAAAATGTAGATTATTGGGTGAGTTATTCGCTTTTAGATAGTGAAAGAGATTATAAAAACTATCCTAATGCAGCACAACCTAATTTTGCAAACACACACAATCTATCTGTAGTTGGTAAATATTGGATTGACAATTGGAAAAGTCAAGTAGGTTTAAGTTATGCTTTTGCTTCTGGAAGAACGTATACCAACCCTAATGAAACAGGCTTTTTAAACGCCACAACAAAATCCTATAATAATCTAAGTTTAAATTGGGCCTATTTACTTTCTCCCCAAAAAATACTGTATTTATCGGTAAATAATGTCTTAGGTTTTAAAAATGTAAACGGATACCAGTATGCAAATACACCAGATATAAATGGCAATTTCGCTAGTAGAAGTTTACGCCCTGCAACAGATCAATTCTTTTTTGTTGGTTTCTTCTGGACTATCAGCGAAAAAGGAAATGATAATCAGTTAAATAATTTATAGATAACAGTCTGTCCTAAAATAATAACAGTTCAGTAATGCATTTTTTTTAAACAACCGAAAACAATAGATATTTGTATAACATAAAAAGCAAACTAAAAATGAAACATCTAATTATCATCGTAACTTTATTAATAACAAGTTTAGTTACAGCACAAACCAAATACGAACAAGGAATGCATAAAGCATTAGAGCTTTGGAAAACTAATCCTATTGAGGCTTCTCAACTTTTTGAGCGTATAGCAAAAGCTGAACCAGACAATTGGTTACCTCCTTATTATGCAGCAGAAACTTTAATTTTAGATGGTTTTACTAAGTTAAAAGATGCAAAAGCTTTAGAAGCACAATTAAATCAAGCACAAGACTTTTTAAACGAAGCATCAGCAATATCTATAGATAATCCAGAAATTATGGTCATGCAGGCATTATTACATACCGTTTATGTAGCAAGTGATGGTGCAACCTATGGTATGTTGCTTTCTGGTAAAGTAATGGCATTGTATGCGCAAGCAGAAAAAATAGCACCAAACAATCCTAGAGTTGTTTTGAGTAAAGCCGATTGGAATATTGGAGGTGCACGTTATTTTGGCAATGATATACAGCCATTTTGTAAAGAAGCAGAAAGAGCTTTACAACTTTTTACTACCTTTAAACCAGAAACAGAATTTCATCCAAACTGGGGAAGAGAACGTGCTCAAGAAATTATAAAAAGCTGTAAATAATAGTATAAAATAGATACCAATCCTTATGAATGAATACATAAAAAATATACTAATCACCTTTGCAATTGGTTGCCTGGTATTTGTAATAGGAAATGCCTCTTATAACGGATTTGCTTTTAAAAGCACCAATGCACTTTTAATCAACTTTAGCTTTTATCAGTTATATGCATTTGTATTAGGCTATTCTAATATGTATTATTTTAACTATTTAGAAAAAAGAACTTGGAATACTAAAAACGGTGTTAGCATTAAGCGTGTTATAATAGGAATTGTAGGCTCTATTATAATAACCATTATTGGTTTGTTTATATTAAGAGTACTTACGGCATTGGTTTATGATGGTACAACTTTTGAAGCTTTTTTAGCTAAAGAAAGTTGGAGAAATTATTCTTTTGGAATCTGGATTACATTGTCTATTGTTATTACTTTTCATGCCTTTTATTTCTTCGCCAAGTTACAGCAACAAAAAGTAAAAGAGCAAAAGGTAATTGCAGGTACGGCAAGTGCAAAGTTTGATGCTTTAAAAAATCAATTAGATCCACATTTTCTATTTAATAGTTTAAATGTATTAACCAGTTTAATTGAAGAAAATCCAGGTAATGCACAAAAATTTACAACATCACTTTCTAAGGTATATCGTTATGTTTTAGAGCAAAAAAACAAAGATTTAGTTACTGTAGATGAAGAATTAGCTTTTGCAAAAACATACATGTCGCTTTTAAAAATGCGATTTGAAGATAGTATTGTTTTTGAAATTCCAGAACAAGCTACAAACCCAGAAAGCAAAGTAGTACCATTATCGTTACAACTTTTATTAGAAAATGCTGTAAAACATAACATCGTAACATCTAGTAAGCCATTACACATAAAAATTTATGAAACCAATGGAAATCTAGTAGTAGAAAATAATTTGCAGGTAAAGCAAATAGTTAAAAAGAGTAGTGGAGTAGGTTTAAGTAATATCATGCAACGCTACCAATTATTAACCACAAAAAAAGTAAATATCAATCAAGAAGCAAGCCGTTTTGCAGTAGCAATACCAATGCTTACAAAACAAATCACAAGTATGGAACGTATAAACACAAACACAAAAGAAGACGCTTATTATAGAGCAAAAAAACGCGTAGAAGAAATTAAAGGATTTTACGGAAATTTAACCTCGTATTGTCTAGTAATTCCATTTTTAATATTTATTAACTACTCCACATCCTGGAATTTCCAATGGTTTTGGTTTCCTCTCTTTGGATGGGGAATGGGTATAATAATTCATGCTTTTACAGTATTTGGTTATGGTAAAACATGGGAAGAACGTAAAATAAATGAAATCTTAGAAAAAGAAGAACAACAAAATAAATGGAGCTAATTATGGATTCAAATCATTTAAATAACGAACGCATTGCGCATGCAAGAAAACAAGTAAAACGAATTAAAGGTTTTTATACACACTTGATGATTTATATTGTTATAAATATCATGCTTGTATTTATAAACATTAAAAACTTAGATCCAGGGGAAAGTTATTTTCAGTTTCGTAATTTTATAACATTTGGTACATGGGGTATTGCAATAATTATTCATGCGCTTTCTGTTTTCTTACCAAATTTTGTTTTTGGGAGTAAATGGGAAGAACAAAAAATTAAAAAGTTTATGGAACAAGAGAAAAAGTTTCAAAACTGGGATTAACAAAATAAAGATGAAACAAACACAACATATAGAAAGCTATAACAATAACCAATTTAGTAAAGAAGAAGCTTACTTAAAAGCGAAGAAACGTGTAGGACAAATAAAAGGTTTTTACTGGCATTTATTATCATATATAGTAATCAATATTGTAATTCTTTATATGATTTCATTAAATGTAGAAAGAGAAAATTTTTGGACATTTAATGTTTTTTCTACAGTTTTTTATTGGGGAATTGGTTTATTTTTTCATTTTTTAGGTGTTTTTGGAAGAAATGTATTTTTAGGGAAGGCATGGGAAGAACGAAAGATTAAAAAAATTTTAGAAAAAGAAGAACAACAACAAAATTGGCAATAAACTAATAATCGATAATACCACTTTTATGAAAGTACTTATTATAGAAGACGAAAAACCATCTGCTAGAAGATTGCAGCGTATGTTAGATAGTCTTAACCTAACAGCAGATACTATGTTGCACTCTGTGGAAGAGTCTATAGCTTGGTTTCAAAATAATGCGCATCCCGATCTTATATTTTTAGATATTCAATTAAGTGATGGATTGTCTTTTGAGATTTTTGAAACCATAGATATTCAATCGGCTGTAATATTTACAACAGCTTATGATGAATATGCATTACAAGCTTTTAAGTTAAATAGTATCGATTATTTATTGAAACCTATAGATGAAGAAGATTTAGAAAAAGCAGTTTCTAAGTACAAATCCAGAATCCCAGAACAAAAAAGTGTTACTTTAGATTTTAATGATATTAAAAAATTACTTGTAAACCCAATAGAACGCGAATACAAAAAACGTTTTTCGGTAAAAGTAGGCCAGCATTTAAAATTAATAAATATTGAAGATATTGAGTGCTTTTATAGTGAAAACAAAGGTACTTATTTGCATACTTCAGAAGGAAGAAATTATTTACTTGATACCACACTAGAACAATTAACAGACGAATTAGAACCACAACAATTTTTCCGAATTAACAGAAAGTTTTTTGTAAACATTCAGGCAATAAAAGATATGGTAAGTTATACTAATTCGCGTTTGCAAATAAAATTAAATTCCTATAACGAGCAAGAAGTAATAGTTGCTAGAGAGCGAGTTAAAGATTTTAAAACATGGTTAGAGTAGTTTTAATCGTCTTCAATTCTATTATCATCAAAAGCGCTAGGTAATAATTTGGGTATAAATTTTATTACTAAAGGAAGTAATAAAGCGCCACCAGGAAGTAAAAATATAGCTAAACTTGGTATCGATTTAAATATATCTAATAACTGTCCCTGTACTTTTTTCTGTTCTTCATCATTTAAATCTCTAATGGTAGATTGCGAAATTAAGAGCATCAATTCTTTACTTTCACCTAATTCTTTATATAGACGTTTGCTATTTCTAGAAATCAGCTTGCTAACCATTTTACTAGAATTATCGTAAAAAGTTTTTACAATATTTTTAGATCCAAGTAAAATAATTTGTTCTTTATAGGTATTGTAAAATAACGTTATTGCTGTAATAGCTTCGTTAACTTTTTGTTGTTCTAGTTTTAAATCTATTCCTAACTGATTTAAAAATTCATATTCCTTTTTGTCTATAGAAGCGTCTGTCCAAGTAGCCATACACGCCATATCTAGTATGTATTGTGTTTCTAATTCACTTTGAATAAATGTAATCGCTTCATTATATGTAATGTTGTATTTTTTTTGAAAACGTAAAGATTGCTCAAATAACTTTATTAAACTAGTATCATATTCACTCTTGGTTTGTTTAGCATTTAATGCAGATAAAACAATAGTTTCTAGCGAAGATTCTAAATTCTTAATATAATTTACGGTTATCGTTTTAGTCTTTAAGTAATGCTTGTAAGCAAGAACATCTATATATAATAATGCATTAGTAATAAAATAATTAAAGCTTTTAGAGATGAGGTTGTCATCAATTAAAACACGTTTATGAATTATTTTTTCTAGTAATCCTGCAGATTTTTTTTCTCCTAAAAGCTCTTTAAAGTAGGAGGACTTATATTCTTCAATTTTAGTATAGAATTCGATGATACTATCTATAAAATTTTCAGAATCATCTAACTTTTTATGAGAGAAATATAAGGATAGAAAGAGATTGGTTTTGCAAATTTCTTCATTTGTGAAATCTTTTTTTACAAATATTTTTTTAACTATATCTATATTATTTCCATAAATAAATCCGCTTTCTCTTAATGCTAAATAAAAAGCATGTGTTGTTGTTTGTTCTAGAGTATTGTTGGTCTCTAGTATTTTTAGCAGTTTGTTTATCCAGCCACTTGCCGATGGATTCATGGTTGTAATATTAAGTTGTGTAAAGATAATTTTTTCTACTGAATAAAAAATATTTAAACTTTTTTAAAACCCTCTTTTACTTTTTTGCGTAGGTATGTGTGAGAGTCAAAAATTAATTAACTAAAAACCTCACTATTATGAAAAAAACAAAAATTATTTTAGGAATTGGAGCTTTAGCAATAGCTAGTTTCTTTATGGTAGCAGCAGATCACATTGATGCTCCTGCAGTTGCAAGTGGTACAGCAGATATCACAGATTTCTATGCTTTTCAAGCAGAAGACCCAAATAATGTTGTGTTTGTAGCAAATGTACAAGGACTTTTAAGTCCTAGCGCAACAGCTTCAGCAGCATTTGATGAAAATGTTTTAATAGAGTTTAACATTGATACCACTGGAGATAATGTTGAAGATTTAGTATTACAAGCGATACCAAGAGATGGTAGAATGTATTTCTTTGGACCAACTATACCAGGAAGTGTAGGTGTAGATAGTGCTATAGAAACCAATGCAACACAAACATCTGTAGCGATTTCTGCTTATGGTGAAGCTGCAACAGCTACAACAAATGCTGGAATGAAATTTTTTGCAGGACCTCGAGATGATCCTTTCTTTATGGATTTTGCACAATATGGTGAAATCATTGCAGGAAATGCAACGGGATTTAATAGTCCAGGAGTAGATACTTTTAAAGGAACTAATGTAATGTCTATAGTTGTTGAAGTGCCAAAAACTATGGTTGGTGGTTCTGGAACTATCAATACTTGGGTAGAAGCAAAAACAAAACAATAAAAACTAACTTATTTAAAACGTACAATTATGAACAATATAAAAACAATATTAGGCGCAATATTAATTTCAGCATTTGCATTCAATTGCTCTAGTGATGATGATAGTAATAATAATGAAGGATCTATGTCTATAGAACCAGATTTTTCAGGAACCTATACACAACAAGATCAAATGGGAAGACCAGCCGTAAATACGGTATTTGTTAGTGCTGCAAGTAAAAACACATTTAATGTAACAACTCCAGATGCTCAAGGAGCTGCTTTTCAACCTATGTTTCAAGCAAACTTAGAGGGTTTAAGTCCTGCTTTTGCGAATCCAGGAGATATGAATGCTTTAATGCAAACTTCTGCAGATTTTACAGGGCTATTAGCTACAGATGTACTTAACCTTTCTTTAGATGGTGAAACTACTTTTTTTAATCCTGCAACAGGAGCTTTGTTAACCGGAAGAAATTTAACTGATGATGTAATAACAATAGAATTGTTATTAATTTTTGGTGGTGAAGACTTTACCGAAAATTCACAGTTATCCAATGACAATGTAGATGCTAACGATAAACCTTTTTCTGCCTCATTTCCTTACTTAGCTTCTGCTTGGTAAATTTTTTTAAACCATTAGAGTGTGCCTGCCATACTCTAATGGTTATAAATCCAACAACAAAAACAACCTACAACCAACAACAAAAAACAAAAAAAATGAACACAGCAAATTATAAACTACTTTTTATTTTATTACTAGTATTAACAAGCTGTAATAAATCTTTAGACAAAATAACAAGTGTAAACGACTATAACACATATCTAGAAGGATTAGAGAGCGAGACACTGCAAACTATTCAAGGAGATCATGACTTTTGGGAAAATAAGCTAGAAAAAGAACCTAATCAATATCCTTATTTAGTAAAATTAGCAGCGTCTCAATCTCAATTATTTACAGCGACTGGTAATATAGATTATTTAATTCTTGCAGAAGAAAGCCTAATTAAGGCAAACGAAAAAATCAATTATACCAATTCTGGTTATTTACGTGCTTTAGCAAGAAATTATATTTCACAACATAGATTTAAAGAAGCATTAAATCTTTTAGAAAAAGCCGAAACTATTGGCGAAAATTTAAAAGGAACTCAAAAAATGCTATTCGATGTACATTTAGAATTAGGTAATACTAAAAAAGCATCTCATTATTTAGCACAAGTAAAAGACCTTAGTGATTTTGGTTTTTTAATTCGCCTGTCTAAATGGAGCGATCATGAAGGCGATTTATCTGCAACCATAAAATATATGGAGAAAGCAATGGCAATTGCAGAGTCTTCAAAAAATAAAGCATTAATGCAATGGGCTTATACCAATATTGCAGATTATTATGGGCATGACGGACAAATAGAAAAATCATACCATTATTATTTAAAAGCATTAGCTATAAACCCAAACGAAGCATATGCTAAAAAAGGTATAGCATGGATTGTTTATTCTTATGAGCGTAACCCACAAGAAGCTATACGTATTTTAAACACCATAGCAAAACAACATCAAGCACCAGATTATTACTTGTTAAAAGCTGAAATTGCAGAATATATGAACGATAAAACGGCTAAAACAAAATACTTAACACTTTATGCAAACGCAGTTAATAATACAAAATATGGTGATATGTATAATGCTTACAATGCAAAACTATTTGCTGAAGAATTAAACCTTACCGATCTAGCATTAAAACTTTCTAGAGAAGAAATAGATAATAGACCAACAGCACAATCGTATGATTTATTGGCTTGGACCTATTATAACAAAGGGCATTATGAAAATGCTTTACACATAGCAGAAGACAATGTTCTAAACAAAACTTTTGAACCAGAAGCGATGTATCATTTAGCAAAAATATATAAAGCGAATGGGAAAATTTCTGAAGCTAAAGAACTAAAAAAAGAATTATTAGAAAGTAGTTTCGAACTTGGTCCTTTAGTAGAAAAAGAAATAAAAAATATTTAGTTTTACCGTTTTAAAAATTTAAATATGAAAAATATAATAGTAATAGCTATCTTATTTTGTTATTTTTTTACAATGAATGGACAAAATATTAAAGGGAAAGTAACAGATAACTTTAATCAACCATTAGAAAATGTTTATGTGTTTAATACCAATGCAAACACACATGCACATACTTTACCAAACGGTACATTTATTTTATTAGATAACAAAATAGGAGACACCATAAATATTGGGTTACTTGGTTTTAAAAAGAAGACAATAATTATAAATAACAAACATATAAATGAAGGTTTAGAGGTAGCCCTAGAAAGTAAAACATTAATGTTAGAAGAATTGGTTCTTACCGAACAATTAAATGCAGTTAATACCATTACTAAAATAGATTTAGCTACAACACCAGTAAATTCTTCACAAGAAATATTACAAAAAGTGCCAGGATTAATCATTGGTCAACATGCAGGAGGTGGTAAAGCAGAACAACTTTTTTTAAGAGGTTTCGATATAGATCATGGAACAGATATTTCTATTGGTGTAGATGGTATGCCAGTAAATATGGTGTCTCACGCTCATGGTCAAGGATATAGTGATTTACATTTTGTAATTCCAGAGACCATTAACAATATAGATTTTGGAAAAGGACCTTATTACGGTAAGCAAGGCGATTTTAATACTGCTGGATATGTAGATTTTTCAACAAAAGACCATTTAAAAGAAAGTACAATTAAACTCTCCGCAGGACAATTTAATTCCTTAAAAACATTGGCTATGTTTAATTTGTTGGAAGATAAAAAAAATCAAAATGCTTATATAGCAGCAGAATATATTGCAACAGATGGACCATTTGAGTCTCCTCAAAATTTTAATAGACTGAACCTTTTTGGAAAATATGTAATGTATACTCCAGATAATAATAAACTTTCTTTAACGGCCTCTCATTTTACAAGTCGTTGGGATGCTTCTGGGCAAATTCCACAAAGAGAAGTTGATAACGGTAACATTTCACGTTTTGGTGCTATAGATGATACCGAAGGCGGAAACACAGAACGAACTAATTTTAATGTAGTATATAACAAATACATTTCGGATAATACAACGCTTAAAGCGAATGCTTTTTATTCCCATTATGCTTTTGAATTGTATTCTAATTTTACTTTCTTTTTAGAAGACCCAGTAAATGGAGATCAAATAAAACAAAAGGAAAATAGAAACATTTTTGGAGTAAATACAGAAATAACTAAAGATGTGTATTTAGGAGCAGTGCCAGTACAATTAAATTACGGAGTTGGTTTAAGACACGATATATCTAAAGATGTGGAGTTATCTAAAACTTTAAATAAAACAACACTTCTTGAAAATGTACAGTTAGGAGATATAAATCAAACCAACTTAGACGCATTTGTTTCTGCAGATTTCGAGTTTGGTAAACTTACAGTAAGTCCAGCATTACGTCTAGATTATTTTAAGTTTTTATATAACGATCAATTACAACCTAGTTTAAACACACAATCGGAAACAAAAGCAATAGTTAGTCCGAAGCTTAATTTGTTCTACGATGCGAATGATAATTTACAACTCTTTGTAAAGTCTGGGATTGGTTTTCACTCTAACGATACTAGAGTAGTAGTAGCACAAGGAGGAGAAGAAATATTACCACGTGCATATGGTGTAGATGTAGGAAATATTTGGAAACCATTTTCAAAAGTAGTTTTTAATTCTGCTTTATGGTATTTGTTTTCAGAACAAGAATTTGTATATGTTGGAGATGCAGGAATTGTAGAACCAAGCGGAAA
The DNA here is from genome assembly GCF_030547245.1 of Oceanihabitans sp. 2_MG-2023. Classification (GTDB taxonomy): domain Bacteria; phylum Bacteroidota; class Bacteroidia; order Flavobacteriales; family Flavobacteriaceae; genus Oceanihabitans. The sequence continues at coordinate 559,893 of NZ_JAUOQT010000003.1, read as the reverse complement.
AAGTGAACGTTACGGATTGGATTTAGGATTGCGATACCAACTAAATGATTGGTTGTATTTTGATACAGATGCAACAATAACACATGCAAGAAGTGTAGAGGATCCAGAAGGAGAGAATTATATTCCCTTAGCACCAGATTTTACTATGGCTGGAGGTCTGTCTGTTAAAGATTTAAAAGGTTTTTCTGGAGGAATTAGATATCGCTTTATAGATGATAGACCAGCAAACGAAGATAATTCTATTGTAGCAGAAGGATATTTTGTAACCGATTTTAACGTAAACTACACTTTTAACAAAATTACATTAGGTATGGTTATAGAAAATCTATTTGATGTAGATTGGAATGAAACACAATTTGCAACAGAATCTAGATTACAAAATGAAGTGCAATCGGTGGAAGAAATTCACTTTACTCCAGGAACACCATTTTTTATAAAGGGAAGTATTAGTTATACATTTTAAGAATGTATAAAAATACCAACAGAAATAATATTTGCTATATAATCTAGAAAAATTTTAAGGGAGTTTTTTTGAAGAAGTTTTTTGTTGGTTAGAAAACGTCACGTTTAGAAATAAGCTGGCGTTTTCTTTATATAATAAATTTTGATGTGCCTTTTGAAGCATACATTTTTATATACTAGCTTTCCTTTTCTTAAACAAAAGGAGCTCAAATCTATGTTTTTTAATAAGCTATCTATAATTTATTAAGCCATAGTTATTTATTCTTGGACTGTCTTTATTTTAATCCCCGAAAGTATATAATCAGGATTATCTGTTCCAAAGCTTAAAAATATGTATAAGTAGTCCTTATAAAATATTGGAGAGATAAAACCACCCAAATGGTCTGAAGTCCAGTCGTATTCTGGGTATTTGTTGTTAATGTTAATAGGGTTAACAATTAAAGGGCTACGAGTATCGTGTATCCATTTTTCGTTTTGTAACTTCATTAAGCCATATTCTCGATTGAAGGAAGTGAGATATTCTGAAGGTAATTCTTCGCTACCAAGTAATATATATAATTCCGAATTATATGTAATATAAGAAGCATCATCTGCCTTTCCGTGTAAATAACCAGAGGAGTTTTTTGCTTTTTGAATAACCTTAGACGAAAGAATACCTAGGTTTTCATCAAACACTTTAAAAATAGTTTTGGTAGTAATTTCATGAACCTCTGTGTCTATAAACTTCGAGCTTCTTCGGTGAAACAATACTCTAAATACATCTTTATGTTTTGTAATTGCTAAAGGAAAACTATTTTGTTCTATTCCATGCCATTCTGGAATTTTTATTTCTTTAGGAGATTGTACTATTTCTAATCGTTTGTTAAGAATCATATACGCAGAAGTATAGTTTCCGTTTGGTTGTTCTACACCAAGTAAAACAAGAAAGGTGTCGTTTTCTAATTTTAAAGGATTTCCAGAGCTAAATACATTTCCGTTTTTTTTTGCAAATGAAATTTGATCAGTACTAAGTATTTTTTTTTCTTGAAACTCCCAATTTTCTATGTCCGAACTTGTGGCGTAAAATATAGATCGTTTATTATGTGCACCAAAAACAACAGGTGTTAGTAATACAAAATCATTATCTGCCCTTTTTATAATACCACCAGCCTGAATGTAGTTAATGTATTCGTCTTTTATATAGGTTGGATAGTTTTCAAATAATGGTTTGTTTTTAATTATTTTATAATTTACAAACGGATTAAAAAATTCTAAAGTTTCTTCCTCCTCCATATTAAAAACACCAGCATATGTTTTACCAAGGGTAATCCAACCAGAGTGTACATCTACTTTAATTATTTCAACCATATTAGAAGCCTCTTCTCCTTGTGTGATAAACCAAGACTGATTTTCGGTCGCTTTATTTAATAAGTTTTCCAGTGCTATATAATTCGTTTTAATACGATTATTTTCATGGTCTACTGCAATAATTCTAATAGGATTGCTTCTAGAAATATTGTTTTCGGTATCCGAGATTAGGCAATTCTCAAAAAGATTATCTAAATTATTTTTTGATTGAAAAGCGAGATGAATTAAAATAAATAGAAATAGTGCTATTTGTTTTATAAAGTATGTAACGCATTTATGCATAATAAAGAACGCATTTTGAATTCTTCCTAAGGTGCAGAGGCAACAGCACCAAGTGTGTATAGTTGCTCTAGAGTAGGAGATTCACTTCCTCCTTCTGGTTCTAAAGTAATACCAAACGCTTCAGATGCATTGGCATTTTCTATAGTAAATAGTTTGTTTTCGTCACTATTAAAATCAGCAATAACACCTAAACTTGTTGGAGTTAACGGATTTAGTTTTAAAGACCATACTTGATATACTTTTCCTTTAGGAGGTTCTGGTAAACCTTGTGCATCTAATACGATACTATTACTCTTTTTATCCCAATATACTTTAGCATATGCTTCTGGATATACTGCTTGTCCAGCAAGAGGTACAGGAATAATGTCTTTGTCTCTTAATACAGAAATAAGTTTTTTTGCTTCTGTTAAGCTGGTATTCCCTTTTTCTATTTGTACTTCTAATAATTCTTTATCCACATCTGCAATTCGTATTTGCTCTTTAAGTTGGTTGTTTTGGTTAGCAAACCATAACATTCCTGCGGCAAATACAATAGAAGCTGCCCAACTAACATAAGTAAACCATTGTTTATTAGGTTTGTTATCTAGAGGAATAACTTTAGTGTCGTTATTATTCGTTATTTTATCTTTAATAGAAGTGTAAAATAATTTACTATCCCTTGGTGAAACTGCAGCTGTGAGTTTAATTATGGCAGCTTCAATTTTTAAAACTTCATCGAGAAGTTCAGGGTGTTTTAAAGTAAGCGCATAGACTTCTTGACTTTCTTTTTCAGAAAGGGTTCCTGCAACGTAAAGTTCCAAGATTCCAGATTCTATGTATTCCTTTGTATTCATATTAAACATCTAGCATATTACGTAATTCGCTTATGCATTTTCTATTTCTAGTTTTTATTGTACCAATTGGCATTTCTAATGTTTCCGAAGCTTCTTTTTGTGTATATCCTTTAAAATATAACAGTTCAATTACTTGTTTACATTTATCTGCCAGTTTAGAAACAAACTTTTTAATACCAATGGCATCTGTTTGATCGTCTAAACTTTCGTTGCTTTCAATGATATCTACGAAAAAATCGGAGTTAAGGTTTTGTTTTGTGTTCTTAAAATTTTTAGAACGTGTTTTATCTATGGCTGCATTGCGTGCTATGTTTAAGATCCAAGTAAAAAAACGACCTTTTTTAGCAGAGTAGGAATCTGCTTTATGCCATGCTTTTATAAAAACATCTTGCATAATTTCTTGAGCAATGTCAGGGTCCCTTACAATATTAAAAATTACCCCATGCATACTTTCACTATACATATTGTAAAGTGTTTCGAAAGCTTTTTCGTCTTTTTCTTGAAATTTAGAAACGAGAAGTTCTAATTGCATGTAATATTAATAATTTGTTTTAACAATAAATTATGGAACAATATAGGTATTATAAATATAAAAAAAGGCACAATTTTGTGCCTTTTTTTAATATAAATTATGTTGTTGTTATTCAATAATACCGCCACAGCTAATACGGCCTCCTGCATTTCCCGTAGGTTGTCCATAATCATCTGCACCTGCATGAACAATAACTGCTTTTCCTAATATATCCTTGTTTTTGTCTCCACAGCCTATACACCACTCATTCGTTGAAAATTCTAAAAAAGCGCGTCCATCTTCATTTGCGGTTAGATTACCAATATCCCCTTTGTGGTATCCTGCAGTATCTCCCCATTTTCCATGTGGTTGTGCCGTTGGATTCCAATGTCCTCCAGAAGAAGTGCCGTCTGCAGACGAACAATCTGCTTTTTCATGTATATGTATTGCATGTGTTCCTGCCTCTAATCCTTCAACCATAGCAACCATTCTAATTTTTCCATCTTCTTCCGTAAAAGCAATATTACCTTTTACTTTACTGTCGCTTTTAGGCTCTAGTTTCATTTTTACTTTTTTAGCTTTCATTGCTTCTGTGGTTCCTGTTTCCTGTTTTACTTCTTTTTTACAGCTAACAGCAAAAATGATACTTAATGCTAAAATAAAAATTGAACTTCTTTTCATTGTTAAATGGGTTTTATATGAAATACTAAAGTTAGCATATATTATGTCTAATAACAAATTAGTAATAGGATGGTTTTTTACTTTTTTATTTATCTCTTAAAAACGTACTGATTTCTATATTAACATCTTCCCAAGTTTTACTTACGCCATCTGCACCTTTATGTAAGTCAAAACATACTTTGTTTAATGTTTCTAAAGCACTTAAAGCATTCCATTTTTTAAGATCCATTGTCGCTTTCATCGCAACTCGTCTTTCCTCAGTAATACTTACTTCTAATGGTAAATCTTCAGTGACTCCATTCATTGTTATAGAGGCTAAATATTTCCCATTAGAATACTTAATAATTCCTTTTATTAAATCAGTATCTAACATCGCTCCAAAGAAAGATGCTTTTAATTTAGCATCTCTAGTATCATCTTTGGTAAATAAACTACTTACCGGAATTGAAAAATTTAAATTGTTTAAAGCTTCTTCAGGAGTAGCTCCAGATTTGTTTTCAAAATTTAATGTTGCAAATTCTCCTCCAACAGGTACTTTATCGGTTGTTTTAAATGCAGTCCATTTTACGGCAGTTGCCTCTGGCTTTATAACAAATAGATTTGTTGTTTCAGCGTTTTCTATATTTTGTATTTCCTTGTCTTTTTTTTCACTTTTACAAGAAGTAAATAGTAAAGAAATTACAGCTAATATTGTAAGGAGTTTTGTGATTTTCATGATTAAATTTTAAATGTTTCAGTAAAGTTAAGTAGATAAAAGGGTTTCTGCAAGTACATATTAAATTCTTAGTAACAGCAATTATTTTTAATATGATATATGTCATATTTTTTTAGGTATAAGCGGTGTAATTTTGGTGTAGAATTTTTAGGTATGGCAAATTTACTAGTTAATAAATATAATATAGCAGGTCCTCGTTATACGAGTTATCCTACAGTTCCGTATTGGAATAACAATACATTCTCATTAAAAAAATGGAAAGCTTCTTTAATAGAATCTTTTCAAGAAAGTAATGACTCCGAAGGTATTAGCCTTTATATCCATTTGCCTTTTTGTGAAAGCTTATGCACCTTTTGTGGCTGTAATAAACGTATTACGAAAAGACATGAAGTAGAGACTCCTTATATTACAGCTGTTTTAAAAGAATGGAAACTTTACTGTGACTTATTAGAAAAGAAACCCAATATTAAAGAATTACATTTAGGAGGTGGAACACCTACTTTTTTTACACCAGAAAACTTAGAATATTTAATTGCTGGAATTTTAAGAAAAGCAACCCTTGCTGAAAATTATGCGTTTAGTTTTGAAGGTCATCCAAATAACACCACAAAAGAACATTTACAAGCCTTATATAATTTAGGTTTTAAACGTGTAAGTTTTGGTGTACAAGACTATAATGAAACGGTTCAAAAAGCTATACATAGAATACAACCTTTTGAAAACGTAAAACGTGTAACAGAAACTGCACGAGAAATTGGCTATACCTCTATAAGTCATGATATTATTTTTGGCTTGCCATTTCAAACCGAAGCACATGTTCAAGAAACCATTAATAAAACCAAATTATTAAAACCAGATAGAATTGCTTTTTATAGCTATGCGCATGTACCATGGATTAAAGGTAACGGGCAACGTGGGTATAAAGATAACGATTTGCCAACAGCAGAAAGTAAACGTAAGCAATACGAATTGGGTAAAGAAATGCTTTTTCAAGCAGATTATGTAGAAATAGGGATGGATCACTTTGCATTACCAACAGATACCTTATATAAAGCAACTATAAAGAAAGAATTGCATAGAAATTTTATGGGGTATACAGCCTCAAAAACAAAGGCAATGATTGGTCTAGGTGTTTCTTCAATTAGCGATAGTTGGTATGGTTTTGCTCAAAATGTTAAAGGAATTGAAGCGTATTACCATTTGGTAGATGAAGGAATAATTCCTGTGTATCGAGGACATATTTTATTAGATGAAGATTTAATTATTAGAAAACATATTTTAAATCTAATGTGTCAATTTGAAACTTCTTGGACAGCAACAGAAAATTATTTTGCAGAATTACCAGATACCTTAATAAAACTTAAAGAAATGGAACAAGATGAACTAATTGAAATCTTTTCCAATAAAATAATAATTACCGATAAAGGAAAACCCTTTGTTCGAAATATTTGTATGGCTTTCGATTTACTTCTTCAACGTAGTAAGCCAGAAGCCCAACTATTTTCAATGACCATTTAAAACCATAAAACGATAAAAACCATGAAAAAAATTATTGTACCAATAGATTTTTCGGAACACTCAGAATACGCATTAGAAACAGCTGCTGTTTTAGCAAAAAAATATAATGCAGAAATATTAGCATTACACATGCTAGAATTATCGAATGCTTTAATCTCTAGTGCAGAAAACTTGCAACAAGAAGAAACCGTTTTTTATTTAAAATTAGCAGAGCAAAAGTTTCAAGAATTTTTAAATAAAGACTATTTACAAGACGTAAATGTGACTCCTTTAGTAAAACACTTTAAAGTGTTTAGCGAAGTTAGTGAAGTAGCTAAAGAGCATGATGTAGATTTAATAATAATGGGCTCGCATGGTGCAAGTGGATTAAAAGAAGTACTTGTTGGTTCTAACACAGAAAAAGTAGTAAGACATTCTAATATTCCTGTATTAGTTATAAAGCAAAATCCTATTTTAACCGATTTTGAAAATGTGATTTTTGCTTCCGATTTTTCTGATGAAGCAGTAGCTCCATATCTAAACGCTAGTAAGTTGTTTGAAGCTTTAAATACGAAAGTGCATTTAGTCTATGTAAACCTGCCAGATAATCGCTTTAGAAGCTCTACCGAAATAGAAAAACGTGTGGCAACTTTTTTGAAAAAAGCAGATGGAAATCTAGACAAGATGAAAAATGTTGCTTATGTTAATGATTATACTATTGAACAAGGAGTGTTAAATTATTCTAATATTGTTGGTGCAGATTTAGTTGCAGTTGCAACACATGGTAGAAAAGGTTTAGCGCATTTCTTTGAAGGTAGTATTTCTGAAGATATAGCAAATCATTCTACTTTGCCAGTGATGACATTTAAAATTTAGTTTCACTTTAAAAGAGGTCTTAGTAGTTAATTAATTAAATTTAAAGTGAGTGAAAAGCCGAACAATGTTCGGCTTTTTTATACATGATTTTTAATTAAGACAATTTTGTCCTAAATATGATAAATGTCATGTTTTAAAATAAGTTTTCAAAGTAAATTTACAGTATTAAAATAACCAATAACTAAAACAGATGAAAACAACACTAAAATTATTGATGGTATTATTTGTAACACTTCTAGTAAGTTGTGGAGGCAAAGAAGAAAAGAAAAAAGAAGGATTCTCTTATCAAAAAAAGGCAACAACAGAAAAAGCTGCAACTCCAAAAGCAGAAAAGGTTTCTGCTTCTAAAAAAGTAAATTTAGACAATAAAGGTGTTGGCCCAATAAAATCTATTACACTTGGTGCTGAAATAGATCAAGCAATGGCAACACACGGGGAAGATGTTTATAAGAAAATGTGTACAGCTTGCCATAGAGCAGACAAAAAATTTATTGGCCCAGCTCCAAAAGGTATTCTAGAAAGAAGAACTCCAGAATGGGTAATGAACATGATTTTAAATCCAGAGCAAATGGTAAAAGAAGATCCATTAGCAAAAGAGTTACTAATCGAGTTTAATGGTGCACCAATGGCAAACCAACACCTTACTGAAAAAGAAGCAAGAGCTGTTTTAGAATATTTTAGAACTCTTAAATAAATCGTTATGAAACGAATTAAGAATATGCTTTTTGTTTTTGCTGCAATGACTTTATTAAGTGCTTGCAAAGACAGTAATACAGAAAATGCAAACACAAGCACAGAAGTAGAAACACAAGCTACAACACAAAAAACTGGACAAGCATTTATTGAAGATGATGGAAGTACCACCGTTTTAAGTATTGCAATTGGTTCTAAAGATCATACTACGTTAGTAGCCGCAGTACAAGCAGCAGCATTAGAAAATGTTTTAGTAAACGCAGGACCATTAATGGTTTTTGCACCAACTAATGAAGCCTTTGCAGCATTACCAGAAGGTACAGTTGAAAATTTATTAAAACCAGAAAACAAAGATGCTTTAGCAAATATTTTAAAGTATCATGTAACACCAGGCAACTATTCTAAAGACTTTTTAAAGAAATTTAAAAAACTAGGTCAAGCAAATAATGGCTATGTAAAAGTAGAGGTAGTAGATGGTGAGCCAATGATTGGAGGAGCAAAAATTCTTGCTAGCATGCCTGCCGGTAATGGTATTGTACACATAATAGACAAAGTGTTAATGCCACCAACTGAATAATTGAAACACTAAATAAAATATTAAAATAATGAAAAGAATACTAACATCAAGCATTGCAACGCTTATTATCCTTTTAGGGTTTACAAGTTGTAATAACGGGAACAAATCCAACTCTAAATCTGGAGCCCTTGCAAATAATATTGCAGAGAAAGTTTATATAGCTCCTGGAGAGTATGACTCACATTACGCTTTTATATCTGGTGGATATAGTGGTAATTTAACCGTTTATGGTTTACCTTCTGGGAGAATGTTTAAAGAGATTCCTGTGTTTTCACAGTTTCCAACATCTGGTTATGGTTATTCTGAAGAGACTAAACCTATGTTAAATACTTCTCACGGATTTATTCCTTGGGGGGATTCTCACCATCCAGATATTTCGCAATCTAAAGGAGAAATTGATGGTCGTTGGGTTTTTATAAATGAAAATAATACACCGCGTATTGCAAGAATTAGCCTTACCACATTTGAAACAGAAGAAATTATTGAGGTTCCAAATAGTGCTGGCAACCACAGTTCTTCTTTTGTAACCGAAAACACAGAATATGTAGTTGCAGGAACACGTTTTTCTGTGCCAATCCCGCAACGAGATATGCCAATTAAAGATTACAAAGGAAACTTTCAAGGAGCCTTATCTTTTATTAGCGTAGCACCAGAAACAGGAAACATGGATATTAAATTTCAAGTTTTAATGCCAGGTTTTAACTACGATTTATCACATCCAGGACGTGGGAAATCTCACGGTTGGTTCTTCTTTACAACATATAATACAGAAGAAGCTAGTACGCTTTTAGAGGTGAATGCATCTCAAAACGATAAAGATTTTATTGCAGCTATAAACTGGAAAAAAATTGAAGAATATGTAAATAATGGTGGTGGAAAAATGATGCCAGCTAATTATACACATAATGTATATGATGAGCATACACATACAGCAAAATCTACTATGAATAAAGAGGTTCGTGTTGTAAACCCAATTGATGTTCCTGGAGCTGTTTATTTCATACCAACACCAAAATCACCACATGGTTGTGATGTTGACCCTTCTGGTGAATACATAGTTGGTAACGGAAAATTATCTGCTAATTTAACCGTGCATTCATTTACAAAAATGTTAGATGCTATTGAAAAAGAGAAATTTGCAGGTGAAGCTTACGGCATTCCTATTTTAAATTTCGAAGATGTTTTAGCTGGCGTTGTAGAGCAACCAGGATTAGGACCATTACACACAGAGTTTGATGGCCAAGGAAATGCATATACTACATTCTTTATTTCTTCTGAAGTTGTAAAATGGAAAATAGGAACTTGGGAAGTTATCGACAGAAAACCTACATATTACTCTGTTGGTCACTTAACAATTCCTGGAGGAAACTCAGGGAAACCTCAAGGTAAATACATGTTTGCAATGAACAAAATAACAAAAGATCGTTATTTACCAACGGGTCCAGAAATGGAGCATTCTGCCCAGTTGTATGATATTTCGGGAGAAAAAATGGAATTATTATTAGATTTTCCAACACATGGTGAGCCACATTACGCAGCAGCAATGGAAGCAAGTCTTATTAAAGAGCAATCTCAAAAAATCTATAAGTTAGCAGATAACAAACACCCATATGCTGCAAAATCTGATGCTGAAACTAAAGTAGTAAGAGACGGAAACGAAGTTCATATTTATATGACCACTATTAGGAGTCACTTCTCACCAGATAATATTGAAGGTGTAAAAGTAGGAGACAAAGTCTTTTTCCACGTTACTAATTTAGAGCAAGATTTTGATGTACCTCATGGATTTGCTGTACTTGGTCAAAACAATTCAGAATTATTGATAATGCCAGGACAAACAAAATCATCTGTTTGGGAACCTAAACAAGTTGGTGTATGGCCTTTCTATTGTACAGATTTCTGTTCTGCATTGCACCAAGAAATGCAAGGTTATATCAGAGTTTCTGCTGCAGATTCAGATGTGCCAATTAAATGGTCTCTAGGAGAAGATATTGAGTAAATTAATTTGAAGAATTAGAGAAATTTTGTTTTAGTGTTTATTTCTCTAATTAAGGCGAGAGTTGAGTTTTCGCTCTCGCCTTTCTTTTTTAAAACACTTTATTCTGTTAACACAGAAACCTCACTGAAAAGAATACTAAATATTACACATCATGAAAAAGGCTAGCATTATAATGATAATTGGTTCATTACTGTTATTAGGACTTTTTAAATTCCCGTTATGGAACATTATGCTTGGAGCACCTCAATATCCAGACCCTTTAGGTATGAATATTTATATCGATGGTATAAAAGGTGTATCTGAATTTGATTTACAAAATATTGACGGTTTAAATCACTACATAGGTATGAAAACCATACCAAAAGCAGAAGAAATGTGGGAATTCTCAGTATTTCCTAAAGTAATATTAGGTATGGCTTTATTAGGTGTAATTATTGGCTCATTGGGATATCTTAACAAAGTGAGTTATAAATATTTCTTAGGCTGGTTTGTTTTAATGTCTATTTTAGGCATCTTAGGCATGTACGATTTTAATAATTGGTTAGCGGATTATGGTGGCAATTTAGACCCACACGCTATTATAAAAGTAACAAATCCAGATGGTACACCAATGTCATACAAACCGCCATTAATTGGGTTTAAAAAACTATTAAATTTTGATGTTACTTCTTTACCAAATACAGGAGGTTACTTAATGTTTATAGGAATGTCTTTAACACTTGTTGCTTTTTGGCTAGGCCGAAAAATAAGTTTGAAGAAAACAACATCCTAATTTTACATTTTCAAAACACTAAAAAAATGAAAATACTAAAACACTATTCAGCTCTTATATTACTTCTAATTTTTTCAAGTTGTAATGTATCACCAAAATCCATAGAATATGGAAGTGATGGTTGTCACTTTTGTAAAATGACCATTGTAGATAAAGTACATGCAGCAGAGTTTGTAACAAAAAAAGGAAAAGTTTATAAATTTGATGCAACAGAATGTATGATTCATTATTTCGATGAATTTGATACGTCCGAAATAGAATTATACTTCACTAATTATTTTTCTAAACCAGAAGCTTTCACGGATGCAACAAAAGCAACGTTTTTAATCAGTAAAAACATGCCAAGCCCAATGGGAGCATTTTTAACAGCATTTGAAAATAAATCTGAAGCAGAAAAAGTACAAACAGAAAAAGGCGGAAAACTATACTCTTGGCCAGAATTACTAGCTCACCTAAAAGACTAGTAACATGAAAAGTATAACGGTTTTCTTTATAGCTATTTTCATAGCTAACATAAGTATTGCTCAAACTATTGAGGTTTGTAGCACTTGTCCTGTTTCAACTTTAAAAGAGGCTATAACACAATCAAAAGATTTTGATACCATAATAGTTGAAAAAGGTTCTTACAAAGAGCATGCAATTGTAGTAGACAAACCACTAACAATTATTGGTAAAAATTACCCAGTAATTGATGGTGAAAAAAAAGGTGAAATTATTACTATAACAGCAGATAATGTTACCGTTGATGGCTTGTTTATTATAAATGTTGGCACAAGTTACACTGAAGATTATGCTGCGATTAGAGTTAAAAACAGCAAAAATTTTGTCATTCAGAATTTAGTATTAGAAAAACTTTTCTTTGGTATTTATATCGAAAAATCTAGAAATGGAAAAGTGTATCATAACAAAATAATTGGAGATGCTGTGGAAGAATACAACTCTGGTAATGGCATTCAATTATGGTATAGTAAAAATGTAGAAATTGAACATAATTACGTAGAACATGTAAGAGATGGTATTTACTTAGAGTTCTCTGACGACTGCTTAATTAAAAATAATATTAGTACTCTAAATGTGCGTTACGGCTTACACTTTATGTTTTCTAATGATGATACATATCAAGATAATACGTTTGAAAACAATGGTGCTGGAGTAGCAGTTATGTTTTCTAAACGCATAAAAATGTATAACAATCTTTTTAAAGAAAATTGGGGAACAGCTTCCTACGGAATGCTATTAAAAGAGATTAATGATGCTGAAATTATAGGCAATATTTTTGAAGATAATACCATTGGAATTAACATAGAAGGCTCTAATCGTATTAATTATAGACACAATAGTTTTTCTAATAACGGATGGGCTATTAAGGTAAAAGGAGCGTGTTACGCAAATAATTTTACAGAAAACAACTTCTTATATAACTCTTTTGATATCGCGTACAATAGCAATGTAAACGATAATGTTTTTGATAAGAATTATTGGAGCAATTATACAGGATATGATCTCGATAAAAATGGTATAGGAGATGTGCCTTACAGACCAGTGAAATTGTTTTCATATATAGTAAACCGTACACCAGAAACTATCATTTTACTACGTAGTATGTTTATAGATATTATTGATTTTTCTGAAAAAGTATCCCCAGTTTTTACACCAGATAATTTATTAGACAAGAACCCACAAATTAAAAGAATAACATGGTAACGATTCAAAATTTACATAAAAAATTCGGAAGGAATCAAGTCTTAAGTGGTTTAAATTTAACAATTAATGAAGGCGGTATTTTTGCCATTCTTGGTCCAAATGGATCTGGAAAGACAACATTGATTAAAGCAGTTTTAGGAATGGTTATTCCTGATAAAGGAGAAATCACTGTATTAGGTGAAGAAATTAAGAAAAATTCAGATTACAGACATAAAATTGATTACTTGCCACAAATAGCCAATTTCCCAAGTAATTTGAAGGTAAAAGAATTAATTAAAATGATTAAGGATTTACGCAAACCTACAGACGAAGATCAACGTTTAATAGAATTACTTCGCTTAGAACCTTTTTTAGATAAAAAATTGGGAAACCTTTCTGGTGGAACAAAACAAAAAGTAAATCTGGTATTAACCTTTATGTTTAATAGTCCTTTAATTATTTTGGATGAACCAACAACTGGCTTAGATCCAATTTCTCTAATACGCTTGAAAGAACTAATAAAAGTAGCGAAAGCAAAAGGGAAAACAATACTAATTACTTCACATATTATGAGTTTTGTAGAAGAAATATCTGATGAAATTGTATTTATTTTAGAAGGTAAAATTTACTTTAAAGGCTCCATTCAAGAATTAAAAACCAAGACCAATCAGCAAGATTTTGAACATGCAATTGCGTCTATATTAACTAATAATCATGCTTAAAATATTAAGATATAGTTTTTTCGATTTGATGCGTAGTCGTTGGAGTTACGTCTATTTTGCGTTCTATTTATTACTAGGTGTTATTTTGCTATTTTTAAACAATGATTTATCTAAAGCAGTTATTACTTTAATGAATGTTATTATTGTTTTAGTACCTTTAATAGGTACCATTTTTGGTGTCATGTATTATTATAATTCACAAGAATTTACCGAATTACTTTTAGCACAACCAATTAAACGTGCTTCTATCTTTTTAGGACAATATTTAGGAGTAGCATTATCGCTATCTATGAGCTTAATTCTAGGTTTAGGAATCCCGTTTGTGTTTTATGGTTTGTTTGAAAGTAGTGCTGTTTGGGATTTTTCTCTTCTTCTAATTACAGGAGTATTTTTAACCTTGATTTTTACTGCATTAGCATTTAATATTGCTCTTTCTAACGAAAATAAAATCAAAGGCTTTGGCTATGCTATCTTACTTTGGCTATTTCTTGCTGTCATTTATGACGGATTATTTTTAATGACACTAATTCTATTTGAAGATTATCCATTAGATAAATTATCATTATTTGGGACGATGCTAAATCCTATAGATTTATCTAGAACTTTAATTTTATTAAAACTAGATATTTCGGCATTACTTGGGTATACAGGAGCTGTTTTTAAACAATTTTTTGGGACCAGTTTCGGGCTTATCGTGTCTTTCTTTATGTTAACTGTTTGGGTGATTTTACCAGTTGGTCGAATAATAAATAAATCGAAGAAAAAAGACTTTTAAAAAATGTACTTTATGAAAGCAAAACCAACAATGTTAATACTGTTTTTAGTTTTTATTTTTGGTTGTAAAACCGAAAATCAAAAAGGAGTAATAAAAGTAAATGAAACCGAAGCGGTTGCATTATTAGATACTTTACAGTTAAAGTTGAATCATGGTAAAAAATGGATTGTAAATTTAGAAACACAAGGTGGAGTTGTAAAAATGGATGCCATTATCCAAAAGTTTAAAGCAGAGAATAGTAAAGACTATAATGGCTTAGGTAAAAAATTATCTACACAAGTAGGATACATTATTAAAAACTGCAGTATGGTTGGTGAATCTCATGATCAATTGCATGTAGTTTTGGTTCCTATGCTAGATGTAATTTCAAATTTAAAAGAAGCTAAAAATATTACAGAAGGAGCTGTTTATTTGGAAAAACTAGAAGCATTAATTAATGATTTCTTTCTTTATTTTAAAATCTAATTCATTTCTTTTTTAGGATGTAATACCAAAGCCGCTTTGCTTATTTTTGAAAGGTTAATATTCGTTTTACTTTAGAAAATAAATGTTCTAAAAACTCTCATTTTTATCAAATAAAGATAAAAAAATCTATATAATGGTTTGTGATAGCCTGAGTTATTGAATCAATAAAAATCGTTTCAAAACGATAATTCACATTATTAATTTTTTTTTTAATTTTCAACAAGTGCATTGCATAATGTATATGTTTTTTTTGATTACTTATTGAAGTAAGGTTGTTTTTATTTAGGATAAATTTAACCTATTTGTATTCAAATTTTTTAAACCTTTAAAAAGGAAGTGCCAGATTTTATGCCTTGGGCTAATTCTTCCAAATTGGTAGTTTCTAACATGTACTTTAATTCATTCCTAATACTTTCAAACTTATCATGTACTGGACAAGGATGGTTTTCATCACAAGTTTTTAATCCTAATCCGCAACCACTATAAACAGAGTTGCCATCTATAGCTAGTACTATTTGCGAAAGTTTTATTGTAACAATTTTATCTTTATTAATCTCAAATCCACCATGAGCACCACGAATTGATTTAACAATGTTATGTTTTACTAATGCTTGTAAAATTTTTGCTGTAAAGGCTTTAGGCGAATTTATTTCTTCAGAAATTTCTTTAGGAGATACACGATTTCCTTCTTGCGAGTTTTTCGCAATAAAAATAGATGCTCTTATTCCATATTCACAAGCTTTCGAAAACATATCTTTTTTAAATGCTGATGCAAATTTAACACAATATTTTAATTAAGGATGTAAAACAAGTATAGGTTTATTTATTTTAGCAATAGTTATTTTAGTATTCTTTTTAGAAAAGAAGTTTTCTAAAAAGCCCTCGTTTTTAATAAATAAAGATAGGAAGTCTATATTGTTAGTTTGCATATAACTTGAGATAGCAGAATCCATAGGGACATCATTAACAATGTAATATTTACAATTATAACGGTATAAATTTGCGACATCTTTATCTTCAATATCCCTATTTTCATTGTTTGGATTTACCCGTAAAACATGCATTCGTAATTTGTTGTTTTCTATAAATTCTAATAAACTTGCAAACTGTTTTCCATCTATAGCATCGAAAGGGTCTAGAGGTAATAAGAGTTCCTTAATAGGAGTAAATGAATAGGCTTCTGGAATGATTAATGTTTTACAATTAATCTTTCGAGCTACTTGCACCGTATTGCTACCAAAGAGAACTTCTTTTGCACTTGTAGCTCCATTGGTTCCCATAACAACAAAATCTATTTGTTTGGACCTAATAGCTTGATTAATGGCATCTATAAAAACATCAAAATCAATAATAGTTTCAAATGCATAATTTTCATTATTAAATTTGTTTTTTAACTCTTCAACAAGTGCTTCTAATTTTTCTTTTGGCTCTTTAGTTAAGGATTCAAAAACACTTTCTTTTGAAGCGTACATTAAATCATCAGAAATATAACTGCCTATTTTGTAAACATGCATTAAGTGAAAAGTACATTTTTCATTTTTAAATAAATGTAACGCATAGTGTATTGCATTTTTTGCATTATTAGAAAAATCGGTGAGAAGTAATATGTTTTGCATAATTTTAATTGTTTGTTATACATCAAGTTATAAAATATGCTTTCAAAAAAATATGATTAAAATCAGTTCGCTACATAAATCGTTTGTAGTATTTGTTATAAATGAAGAAATCCTAGACCATTTTCTAAAAAATGCTCTAGGATTTACTAATTAAAGCTATTATTTAATAGCAAGAATATTAAAACTGTTCTATTAAATAGTTTATTAAATCTGTGGTAGTTACAATTCCAATTAACTTATCATTATCTACTATTGGTAATGCATGAAATTCTTTTTCTGCTAATATTTCTGCAACTTCTTTAATCGTTGTATTTGAAGTAATGCTTGTTAAATTCTTAGCCATTACTTGTTCTATACTAAACATATTATATACTACTGTATCCACATCACTTTCGTTTTCATCAATGGCATCAGCAAAACTAATTCGTAATAAATCGGTATAACTTAACATACCAATTATTTTATCTCCACTTACCACTGGAATATGACGAATATTATTTTTTTTGAATAATTTTTCAGCTACATCTAAATCGTCGGAATGATTAAGAGTAATTACATCTCTTGTCATAATTGTCGAAACTGGTATTCTTTTTCTCATAATGTTTTGGTTTTAAATTCTATATTAAAGATAGTTTAAAACCCAAAAAATAAATATGACAAAAGTCAGCTTAAAGGCTTTATTTTTAAATAAAGTTAAACAATTTCTTTAGCAAAATTCTCGCAAGTTTTTATAGTGTCTTTTACATCTAGAATTGTGGTTCTAGGATTAATTAAACACATGCGTAAAACGATTTGCTTTTGTAAAATGGTGGTAACCAATAGTGCTTCTCTAGAGCTTACTACTTTTTTAGAGATTTCTTGATTTATGGCATCGAGCCTTTTTTCTGAATAATTTTTTCCAATAGGATTATATCTAAAATTAATTACAGCAAGGGTAGCAGGAGATACGACTTCCCAATTAGGGCTTTTTCTTAAATGTGCTTCTACTTCTTCGGCTAAATCGATAGAATAAGAAACTGCTTTTTTAAAAGCGTTAAGCCCGAAAGTTTTCATCGACATATAAAATTTTAAAGCTCTAAAGCGACGCGTTAATTGAATTCCGTGGTCGTAAAAATTAATTTCGGAAGTATTCCCTTCAATATCTCTTAAATATTCTGGCTTCTCTGTAAAAGTTTGACTTAACCATTTATGATTTCTTACTAATAAACAGCCCATTTCATACGGTTGGTATAACCATTTATGCGGATCTATAGCTAACGAATCTGCTTTTTCAATTCCTTTTAATTCTTGGCTTCCTTTTTTAGATAAAATTGCAGCAGCACCATAAGCACCATCAATATGAAACCAAAGTTTTTCGACTTTACATATTTTAGCAATTTCGTTTAAAGGGTCTACGGTTCCTGTATTTGTTGTTCCAGCGGAAGCGATAATACAAAAGGGCTGCAAGCCTTCTAATCTATCTTTTGCAATCGCATTTTTAAGTTTATTAATAGCCATTTTAAACTCAATATCTGTAGGGATAATTCGAATTTGTTCTTTTTTAAATCCTAAAACACGAATTGCTTTAATATTAGAAGAATGTGCTTGATCGGAAAGATAAATAATAGCTTTTGCAAAATCGTCGCCACAACGTTGTCTTCTTGCTGTTACCAAAGCAGTTAGATTCGCCATGGAGCCACCACTTGTAAAAATCCCTCCACCTTTTTTTGTTGGAAATTTAAATAGTTTTAATAACCAGTTCATGGTTACAATTTCTAATTCTGCAGCAGCAGGAGAAGCTGCCCAACCGCCAGAGAAAATATTGAATCCAGTAGCTAAAGTATCTGCCATAACACTAACAAAATTACTTGGTCCTGGTACAAAAGAATAAGACTTTGGATGTGTTACAATATTACTGTTGGGTAATACTTTTTCGGTTACAAAGTCTAATACATCTTTATAGTTTGTTGCTTCTTGTGGCGCTTCGGTTTTAAACAGTAGATCCATTTCTTCTCTAGAAGCAGATGCAACAGGTTTCTTTGTGTTTTCGGTATCAAAATGTGCTACAATTGTATCAATTACTTGATAACCATATTGTTTCATTTCTTCTTTAGTTAATTGCAGTTTATGCGAATTGTTCATTAAGGGCTTTTTTTGTTTTTTTAATGAATAGGTGTACTATTTATAAAAAACCACTTATTTAGTGACATTCTATTGCACTAGACGCAATATCTACAATTGGAGCAGGAGAGAGGTAAGGAATACCTAGACCTAAACCACGAAGAATAAATAATAATCCTATAATGACTACAAAAATAGGAATCCCTTTTTGAATACGTTGCTTCATTTTGGTATTTAAAAATTTACCTAAATAAATAGCAGAAGTCATTAATGGAATAGTACCCAATCCAAACAATACCATGTATAAACTTCCTTGCCATGCATTTTGCATTGCTAAAGAAGCAAAAACGGCCATATAAACTAAACCACATGGTAAAAAACCATTAAGAAAACCTATAGTTAAAAAAGTGTCTGCAGTTTTCTTTTTTAACGCTTTGCCTAACGAAGATTTAACTTTAGATATTAATTTGTAAATAGGTTTTGAGAAATTGTATTTATTGAAAATTCTTGACGGAATTACAACAACAACTATCATAATAATCCCTAAAAAAATAGATAGCTGTTGTTGAATTCCAAAGATGTAAAGGCTTTTTCCTATCAAACCAAAAAACAAACCAATTATTGCGTAAGCTAATAGCCTGCCAAAATGATAGGTAAATATTTGTGTTACTTTTTTTAAAGAATTACTTCTGTCTACTGGTAACATAAAAGCAATAGGACCACACATACCAACGCAGTGAAAACTTCCTAATAGACCAAATATGAGTGCAGACCAAAGCATTTAATAGACAATTTCTTTTTTGTATAGATAGTTTTTTCCGTTATATTGCCAATCTACTATAATGTTCCAACGACCATCTAACAAACGTTTGTCAGGTATGAGCAAATTGTGGTTTGATAATGAAATAGGCGTTTCAAAATCAAATTGTTTATTAGATGGTCTATATAGGAACACTTTCCCGGATATGCTATTAATCGAAAGATCTTCAGGAAATATAATTTGTATGCCTTCTTCTGTTTTTTTCCAAGTAATATTGCTTGTTAAACTTTTAGCATTCGTTTCCTTATTAATATCGTTTTGAAACTCTAATTCTTGTTTATAGTAATTTTCGGTTACCAGATCATGATCGTATGTACTGTCTGTCATCATGGTAATAATAAAGTACATGATAAAGCTTATAAATCCTATAAACGCTATAATTATTCCTGTTCCCCAATTAAATTTCATAGTAGTATTACCTGTCAAAACAGGAGTTTTTTAATTAAACATATTTTAGTTCATTTGTTTTTGGGCATTACCTTTCGTTGTACTTCAGGTCAGGCTTTCACAACTCGCTCTTTTCAAGGAGCTCAAACAAATTGCTCAATCCTTAATGCGCTTTAGCATACAAACATTTTTTTTTAATTATAACTTCTTGGTCCTAAAAAGTTCACACTTGTATTTTCAATCAATTTGTCTCCACTATACACGTCAATCATGAGTTTGTTTTTGTCTCCTTTTAGTTGACTTTTATCTATTTCAATAAACAGTGTGCCTTCTGCTAATCCTTGTGCGGGAACTATAAAATTGTCTGATGTGGATACCAGTTTTATTGTTCCTTTATACTTTCTAAGTTTAAAGTTTACGTTCTCTATTTCTTGAGTTGTTTTATTAACTAATTTATAAGTAAAAACGTTGCTAATAACGGTTTCTCCTTTGTGCTCATACAGCTGTCCTGGAAGTCTTAATATTCTAGCTTCAACATCGTTTCTTAATAATAACATACCACTAAGTACACCCATAAGAATAATTAATACAGCAATATATCCTTTCATTCTAGCAGAAAGTTTGAACTTTTCACCTTTTTCTATTTCATCTTCACTAGCATATCTAATTAAGCCTTTAGGAAGGTTAATACTTTCCATTATATGATCGCATTCATCGATACAAGCTGTACAGTTTACACATTCTAATTGTGTACCATTTCGAATATCTATTCCTGTAGGACATACATGTACACATTGTAAACAATCAATACAATCTCCATGACCAAGTTCTTGTCGATCTTCGTTTTTTCTGAATTTTTTACGTCCATTTTCTCCTTCACCTCTTACATGATCGTAAGCAACTATAATCGATTTATTATCTAAAAGTACACCTTGTAATCTTCCGTAAGGACACGCAATAATACAAACCTGTTCTCTAAACCAAGCAAATACAAAATAGAAAACTGCAGTAAATATTAATAGAGGGAAAAGGGTTCCTAAATGATTAGAAGGGCCATCTGTTATATACTGTAATAGTTTATCACTACCTATTAAATAAGCTAAAAAAACATTCGCAATAATAAATGAAATGACTAAAAATATAAACCATTTTAACAGGCGTTTTTTTATTTTTTCTGCATCCCATTTTTGATTGTCTAGTTTGCGTTGTTTATTTCTGTCTCCATCAATCCAGTATTCAACTCTACGAAAAACCATTTCTAAAAAAATGGTTTGCGGACAAATCCATCCGCAAAAAATACGTCCGAATCCCACGGTAAATAGTGCTATAAAAATAACCCCTATAATCATCGAGATTACAAATAGATGAAAATCTTGTGGCCAAAAAGGAAATCCAAAAATATTAAAACGACGTTCTAAAATATTAAACATTAAGAACTGGTTCCCATTAATTTTAATGAATGGTGCAGCAATAAGAAAAGCTAATAAGATATAACTTACTATTTTACGCTTTTCATAAAATTTCCCGCTTGGTTTTTTTGGGTATACCCAAGCGCGTTTGCCTTCTTCATTTATCGTTCCAATACTGTCTCTAAATGTTTCGTTTTCTGGAGTTTCCAAAATGTTTGTTCTTTAGGTTCTTATTCTTGAGTTTCTTCCCAAATGTCACCTTCTGCTGCTTTTGGTTCTGCAGGAGTTGTACCTTGAAATTGTAATACGTAACTAGCTACTTGATTAATTTCTGATGGTTTTAAACTTTGTTTCCAAGCTATCATTCCTTTACCATCTCGACCACCTTCTGTAATTGTTTTAAAAACATTTTTAATTCCACCACCTAAAATCCAGTGCTTATCTGTTAGGTTAGGACCAATTCCACCACCACCATCTGCTTTATGACAAGCAACACAGTTGGTTTCAAAAATTTTCTTTCCATTTCCTAAATCAGCAGCATCGGTTAAGATTTCTACCGTATTAAAATCAACTAAGTCTTTGGCTGTTTTTTTGTACTCTTCAATATCTATTTTAGCTTGTGCATATTCCATTTCTAATTCTTGATATTGATTTTCACCATTAAAGACATGGAATTTAAGTAAATAAACAACGCCGAAAACTATAGAAATATAGAAACTATATACCCACCATGGTGGTAAGTTATTATCTAGTTCTTTAATACCATCATAATTATGGTCTAAAATTATTTCGTGTTCTTCTTGTATTGGTTTTGCTCCTAGTAACTTGGTGTAAGTTTCTTGCAACCATTTAATAGATTTAGGTGTTTTAACTTCTTTAGAAGCGGCATACCTTGCTTTTCCTTCTTCATCTAAACTTTGATAAAGTATATTATCCATAGAACCTACAATAGCTTCTGTAGCAATAAGTATAACTAATACTAATAATAAGAATAGCATAATTATAGGTTGTTCAATAAATGCAGGTTTACTACCAGAGTCTACAAAATACTCTACTAGACCGAATATGATAAAGAATATAACAGGTACTCTTACCCAAGATGGTATAAAATTTTTCATTTTTCTGTTTGGTTTTGGTTTTCGTTTTCTAATGGAATGTTACTTACTGTTTGTATATATTCTTTTTTTGCTGTGTAAACCCATAAAAAAAGAACTACAAAAAAGCCAAAGAAAATTAATAAGGATATAATTGGATATACTTCAATTCCAGAAATACTATCCATATAATTTTTTACAAATTTTAGCATAATTCTAGTTTTAATTGGTTTCTAAATCTTTTACTTTTATATCTGTACCTAAACGTTGTAAGTAAGCAATAAGTGCTACTATTTCACGATTGCGCATTTCAATAAATTCTGGACCTCCAGCAGTTTTATCTGCTTCATAGGTTTCTGCAAAATCTGGATCTGCATATAGGTTTTTTTCAATTTTGGTACCTTGATCTAGCATTGCTTGTTGTGCATTTGCTATTTCTTCATCTGTGTAAGGAACCCCTAATTTAACCATGACTTCCATTTTAGCTTCGGTCATCGATTTGTCTAATTCATTTTTAACAATCCATTTATAAGATGGCATGATAGAACCAGAAGAAGTACTTTGTGGGTCATACATATGATTTAAATGCCAGTTATCTGAGTATTTTCCACCAATACGATGTAAATCAGGTCCAGTTCGTTTACTTCCCCAAAGGAATGGATGATCGTAAACAAATTCTCCAGCTTTAGAGTATTCACCATAACGTTCTACCTCACTTCTAAAAGGTCTTACCATTTGTGAGTGACAACCAACACAACCTTCACGAATGTATATATCTCGACCTTCTAATTCTAGAGGAGTATATGGTTTTACACTAGCAATAGTTGGTATATTTGATTTAACCATTATGGTAGGAACTATTTGTACAATACCACCAATTAAAATAGCAATTGTTGCTCCAATAGTTAATTTAATTGGTTTACGTTCTAACCAAGTGTGCCATCCTTCTCCAGAAGTACGTTTTTTAGACACATGTTGTAATGCAGGAGCTTCTGCTAATTCATCTTCTACTTTACTACCGCTTTTTATGGTAACAACTACATTATAAACAAGAATTAACATTCCTGTTATATATAGCGTTCCTCCAATAGCACGCATCCAGTACATAGGCATAATTTCGGTAACTGTTTCTAAGAAGTTACCATAAACTAAAGTTCCATCAGGATTAAATTGTTTCCACATACTAGCTTGCGTAAACCCAGCAACATACATTGGTAAAGTGTACATTATAATACCTAATGTACCAACCCAGAAATGTAGATTAGCTAAGCCTGTAGAGAATAACTTTGTTTTAAATAATTTAGGAACTAGGTAATAAATCATACCAAAGGTTAAGAAACCATTCCATGCTAAAGCACCAACGTGAACGTGTGCAATAATCCAATCGGTAAAGTGACCAATAGCATTTACATTCTTAAGAGAAAGCATTGGACCTTCAAAAGTAGCCATACCATAACCAGTAATTGCTACAACCATAAATTTTAAAACAGGATCTGTTCTTACTTTATCCCAAGCGCCACGAAGTGTTAATAGTCCGTTTATCATTCCTCCCCAAGAAGGCATTAATAACATAATTGAAAATGCAGTACCTAGACTTTGCGCCCATTCTGGTAAAGCGGTATATAATAAATGGTGTGGTCCAGCCCAAATATATATAAATATTAAGGACCAAAAGTGAACAATTGATAATCTATAAGAGTATACAGGTCTATTTGCAGCTTTAGGTACAAAATAGTACATCAATCCTAAAAATGGTGTCGTTAAAAAGAAAGCAACTGCATTATGTCCATACCACCATTGTACTAAAGCATCTTGAACGCCTGCGTATACAGAATAACTTTTCATTGCACTTACTGGTAGTTCTAAACTATTAAATATATGAAGTACAGCAACTGTAACAAAAGTTGCTATATAAAACCAAATAGCTACATACAAATGACGTTGTCTTCGTTTAAGCATAGTACCAATAAGGTTAATACCAAAAGCGACCCAAATAACAGCAATGGCAATATCAAACGGCCATTCTAATTCGGCATACTCTTTTGTTGATGTATAACCTAAAGGTAATGTAATAGCAGCACCTACTATAATAAGTTGCCAACCCCAAAAGTTTATTTTGCTTAATAAGTCACTATACATTCTTGCTTTAAGTAACCGTTGTGTTGAGTAATAAACACCAGCAAAAATAGCATTACCAACAAAGGCAAAGATTACCGCATTGGTGTGTAATGGTCTTAAACGGCCAAAGCTTAACCAGGATATTCCGTCGGTTAAGTTTGGGAATAAAAACATGAACGCAAGCAGTAAACCTACTGACATACCTACTACTCCCCAGAGTATGGTTGCGTAAAGGAAATTTTTAACGATTTTGTTATCGTAATAAAATTGTTGTACTTCCATAATAATTAATTCGTCTTTTTAGTTTTTATAGTTGATTTAGTTTGATCTTTTACCAGTTCGTCTTCAAAAAGCATTCTAACAGATGGTGTATAGTTATCATCAAATTGTCCTTTTTTTAATGCATATATAAAAGCTGCAAAAAAAACAATTGCAACTAAAATACTGATAGTTAATAATATATATATAACACTCATACCTATTAGAAGTTATGGTTCAAAATTACATTGGATAGCATTCTTAAAACATGATTTTTATCATGTTTGGTTATTTTTAATCATTCTAATTTCTTGCCAGTTTTTTACCTAAAATATTGGTTGCAATAGTTGTAAATACTACAATACTAATAGAACTTAAAGGCATTAGAATTGCTGCTACAACTGGGGCTAATTGTCCGGTTACCGCAAAATAGAGACCGATAATGTTATATATAAATGACAATACAAAACTCCATTTAATAATTTTTATAGCACTTTTAGAGGCTTTAATATATTTGTTTAACTGATTAAATTTTGAAGCATCTAAAATGGCATCACATGCAGGAGAGAAGACATTTACATTTTCAGAAAGTGCAATACCAACATTGCTTTGTGCTAAGGCACCAGCATCATTTAAACCGTCTCCTATCATAAGTACTTTGGCGCCTTCGGTTTGGTGGTATTTTATGTATTCTAGCTTATCATCTGGTTTTTGATTGAAAATTAATTTCGTTTTACTTGGAAGTATTTTTTTTAGATTTTCTAATTCTCCTTCATTATCTCCAGAAAGAATTACTAAATCATATTGTTTTTTTAGTTTATTGAATAGTTTAGACAACCCTTTTCTATAGCTATTATAAAAAGTATATTTTCCTCTATATATATTATTTGTACTAATATGTACCGCAGTATTTAAAACCGAAGCTTCTGAAGAACCCACAAAGCTAGCAGAACCAATTTTTATGTTTTCGTTGTTATGAGAAGCTTCAATACCTTTTCCTAAATGCTCTTCAAAATGATTTAATGTAATGATATTGTTTTCGTCTAAAATATCATAAAGTGTCCTACTTAACGGATGGTTAGAACCACGAAGCGTATTTTTTAGTAGAGTTTCTTCGGAAGTAGAAAGCGTTTCACCTTCATAGGTTGCCGTACTTTTTTTATTAGAAGTGATAGTTCCCGTTTTGTCAAAAATGATCGTATTAATAGCTGCTAATTGTTCGATAACCGAAGCATTCTTTACATAAAATTTTTGCTTTCCAAAGATGCGAAGCAAATTTCCGAAGGTAAAAGGAGCAGAGAGGGCAATGGCACAAGGACAAGCAATTATAAGTACTGCTGTAAATACATTCATGGCTTTACTAGCATCTTTAAATAACCAAAATAGTGTTGCTAATATTGATATACTCAAAACTGCAATGGTAAAACGTTTGCTTATACTATTGGTTAAGGTCGTAAAACCGTCTTCTTTATTTTTACTAAATACATCGTTACTCCATAATTGTGTGAGGTAACTTTGCTCTACCGATTTTAGAGCTTCCATTTCTAGAACTCCAGCAGTTTGTTTTCCACCAGCAAATAATTTGTCTCCAGATTTTTTACTTACTGCTTCCGATTCTCCAGTAACAAAACTATAATCAATTCTGGCTTTTCCGTTAATAAGTATTCCATCAACAGGAATTAATTCTTCGTTTCTAATAAGTAGTCTATCTCCTTTTTTAATTTCGTACACCTGAATTGGAGTTTCCTCTTTTTCCGAAGAAATTTTAGTTACCGCAATTGGGAAATACGATTTGTAATCGCGCTCAAACGATAGGAAGGAATAGGTTTTTTGTTGAAAGAATTTTCCTAGTAATAAAAAGAAAACTAAACCGGTTAAACTATCGAAAAATCCAGAGCCTAAATCGAAGATGATTTCCATTGTACTTCGAATAAAAAGTACAGCAATACCAAGGGCAATAGGAACATCTATATTTAAAATCTTTGCTCGTAGCCCTTTATAAGCAGAAATAAAATAATCTTGTGCAGCATAAAATACTACAGGAAGTGAAAAGGCAAACATTAACCAACGAAATAAATGTTTGTATTTTTCTAACCAGAATTCACCAACTTCAAAATACTCAGGAAACGAGAGGAACATAACATTTCCAAATGCAAAACCAGCAATACCTAATTTATACATAAGGGTTCTGTTTATGTGTTCTTTGCCTGTTTTAAAATCGTCTAAAGAAATATAAGGTTCATAACCAATACTACTTAAAAGTAATACCACTTCTTTAAGCGATGTTTTTTCGGTATGGTAAGTAACACGAACCGTTTTCTTACCAAAATTAACTTGAGAAGCTGTTATTCCAGGGTTTAATTTGTTCCCGTTTTCTAGAATCCAAATACAAGAACTACAGTGAATATGCGGTATGTAGAGTGTAGCAATTTGTGTGGTGCCATCGTTAAATTCGGTTAGTTTTTCTATGATGTTTTCTTTAGAAAGAAAATCGTATTTACCTTGAATCTCTTTCGGTATTGCTCCAGGGGAAGCTTGCATATCATAATAACAGGTTAAATCGTTTTCTGAAAAAATTTCATAAACCGTTTTACAACCAGTACAACAAAAAGACTTTTCGTCGAATTTTATAATTGTAGAATCACAATCATCACCACAATGAAAACAAGTGGATTTGTCCATAATATTTGCTCTTTTATACCTGTAACAAAAGTCACAAAACAAGTGCAATTATAATATGATATTTGTCATGTTTTAATTAATTTTACAAAACAATTTATATTATACTATGAGTAGTTGCGATCAGTGTATTGTTAGGCAGTTTAATGCTTTAAAAAGTTTATCTAAAGAAGAATTAGTTAGAGTTTCTAACTGTAAAACTTCTAAAACGATAAAAAAGGGAGAAACTATTTTTGAAGAAGGTGAAATGATAAATGGAATTTACTGTATTAAAGAAGGTATTTGTAAGTTATCTAAATTAAGCCCAAACGGAAGAGATCAAATTGTAAAATTGGTTGTAAAAGGAGACTTATTAGGACAGCGTTCTTTAATAGGTAATGAATCTGCAAATTTAAGTGCAGTTGCACTTAATGATATGGAAGTTTGTTTCATTCCTAAACGAGAAGTTGTAGATGATTTAAGTAAGAACCCAGATTTTTGTCATTCTATGTTAGAGCAAATGGCTAATGATTTAAGGGATTCAGACAACATTATAGTAAATATGGCGCAAAAATCTGTTAAAAACAGAATAGCCGAAATTCTAATTTACATGTTTGAAAACTTTGGAGAAAATGAAAAGGGCTTTTTATCTATTCATTTTTCTAGAGATGACTATGCTAATTTGGTTGGTACAGCAACAGAGTCTGCAATACGAATTCTATCCCAATTTAAAAAAGATGGACTTATAGCTACTGAAGGTAAACATATTAAAATTGTAGATATGGAAGCTTTAAAAAAAGTAGAATAGTTTTATAAAAATTTTATAAAAATTAAATGGAATTAGTTGTATTTTTATACAGCTATGAAAAAAGAAAGTATACACAAAAAAGGCTTCGTGTTTAAAACTTACGAAGCTCCTTCACAATCTCCTTTCGAAAAGCTTTTCGATATATTTAAAGAGTTAATTACACATACTTCTGGTGATTTTGATGAAGCTATAAGTTGGCTTCGTGACTTAGATAAAGAATATGAGTTAACGACTCCAGAATATACCATTGATGACTTTATTGAAGACCTTAAAGCAAAAGGTTATATTCGAGAAGAGATGAAACCAGATGGAAAAAAAGGCAATGCCATTACTGCAAAAACGGAACGTGCCATTAGGCAGTCTGCATTAGATCAAATTTTTGGTAACATAAAACGAAGTGGTGCAGGGAATCATAAAAGTAAGGGGACAGGAATAGGAGATGAACATACAGGCGATTTTAGAAATTATCAATTTGGAGATAGTTTGGATAAAGTCTCTATAACCGAAAGCCTAAGAAATGCCCAAATAAATCATGGAATAGGCAATTTTAATCTTACCGAAGATGATCTAGTGGTTGAAGAAACTACACACAAATCACAAATGAGCACGGTGTTGATGATAGATATTAGCCACAGTATGATTCTCTATGGAGAGGATAGAATTACACCTGCCAAAAAAGTTGCGATGGCTTTAGCCGAATTAATTACCACACGCTACCCAAAAGACACATTAGATATTTTAGTTTTTGGTAACGATGCTTGGCCAATTAAAATTAAAGATTTACCATATCTAAATGTTGGCCCTTATCATACAAATACTGTTGCAGGATTAAAGTTGGCTATGGATTTATTACGACGTAAACGAAACACCAACAAACAAATTTTTATGATAACCGATGGGAAACCAAGTTGTTTGCGCTTGCCGGACGGAACTTATTATAAAGACAGTAATGGTTTAAATCCGTATATCACCAATAAATGTTATGCCCAAGCACAACAGGCTAGAAAATTACACATTCCTATTACTACTTTCATGATTGCACAAGATCCTTATTTAATGCAATTTGTTGAAGAGTTTACTAAGGCAAACCAAGGAAAAGCATTTTATACAGGATTAAAAGGTTTAGGTGAAATGATTTTTGAAGATTACGAAACAAACAGAAAAAAAAGAATTAAAGGATAGAAATAAGTTAAAAGTGTAAAGCTATAAGTGAAAAGGTTGAATCACTTCAATGAAAAAGATTTTAAAAAAACTATGGAAATAAAAAATATAAAAACTTTAAGCGAATTAAAAAAAGCGGAATATAAAAGTAAATCTATAAAAGACGAATTAAGAGATAATTTAATTGAAAAAATAAAGAATAAAACAACTGTTTTTGAAGGTGTTCATGGTTATGAAAATACTGTAATTCCAGAATTAGAACGCGCTATTTTGTCGAGACATAATATTAATTTTTTAGGATTACGCGGACAAGCAAAAACACGTTTAGCACGTTTGATGCTTAATTTGTTAGATGAATATATTCCAGTAATAGAAGGTTCAGAAATTAATGACGATCCGTTACAGCCAATATCTCGTTTTGCAACAGAATTAATTGCAGAAAAAGGGGACGACACACCAATTATCTGGATGCATAGAAGCGAACGTTTTGCCGAAAAATTAGCCACACCAGATGTTACCGTTGCAGATATTATT
Source organism: Oceanihabitans sp. 2_MG-2023 (assembly GCF_030547245.1). Lineage (GTDB taxonomy): Bacteria > Bacteroidota > Bacteroidia > Flavobacteriales > Flavobacteriaceae > Oceanihabitans. The sequence continues at coordinate 530,040 of NZ_JAUOQT010000003.1, read as the reverse complement.
GGAGATGTAGATCCTATAAAAGCTGCGAATTTAAAACTAAGTTATGCAGACGATCGTGTTATTCATTATGGAATGATTCCTCGTGCAAACCGTTGTATTTTTGTAATTAATGAATTACCAGATTTACAGGCTAGAATTCAAGTGGCTTTGTTTAATATTTTGCAAGAAGGAGATATTCAAATTCGTGGGTTTAAATTACGTTTACCTTTAGATATGCAGTTTATATTTACTGCAAATCCAGAAGATTATACCAATAGAGGAAGTATTGTTACGCCTTTAAAAGATAGAATTGGATCGCAAATATTAACGCATTATCCTACAGATATTGAAACCGCAAAAACCATTACACAACAAGAAGCAAAGTCGGATGGTCGTCAAAAAGAAAGTATTCACGTACCAGAATTAGCTAAAGATTTATTAGAGCAAATTGTTTTTGAAGCTCGTGATAGCGACTTTATAGACGAGAAAAGTGGTGTAAGTGCACGTCTTAGTATTACTGCTTTTGAAAATTTATTGAGTGCTGCAGAATTGCGTGCTTTAAAGTCTGATGATGCTAAAACAACCATTCGCCTATCAGACTTTTTAGGAATTATTCCTGCAATAACAGGTAAAGTAGAATTGGTATATGAAGGAGAACAAGAAGGGGCAGCTCAAGTAGCATATAACTTAATTGGGGAAGCAGTTAAAAGCTTGTTTCCTGAGTTTTTTCCGAAGATAGAAAAGTTGAAAAAACAAGAAGAGGAAAGTCCTTATGATGCTATTGTATCTTGGTTTTTTAATGCTTCAGAAGGTTTTGAATTATTAGATGGTTTGCGAGATAAGGAGTATAAGAGTTTGTTAGATGCTGTTTCACCTTTAGATGATCTATTAGCAGAACATCAACCAAAATTATCTAAAGAGGAAAGTTATTTTGTAAAAGAATTTGTGCTTTGGGCTTTGGTAGAATATAAGCTGTTGAGTAAATATAGATTTACTGAAGGCATCCAGTTTAAAGACCCTTACGGAAGTTATATTAGTGGATTATAACCATCCAGTAAATTATAAATAATAAGCGCTTCCAATACTATGGATGCGTTTTTTATTTATACAAGCTTAGTAACCACTTCTATATCACTATGCAATGTTTTATGTACAGGACATTTATCTGCAATTTGAAGCATACGTTGTATTTGCTTTTCGTCTAAATTTCCTTCTAGTTTAATCTCTCTATTAAAAGTGTCTACTTTAATTTCTTTGTTTTCACCATTTTCAACAATTTGCTTTGTTGCTTTTGTATGTGAAGTATGAACTTTAATATTTTGTAAATCCCAACCTTTTCTTTTGGTGTACATTTGAACAGTCATTGCTGTACAAGCCGATAATCCTGCCGAAACAAATTCGTAAGGAGATGGACCAAAGTCGTTTCCGCCATAACTTGTTGGCTCGTCTGCTAGCATAGTGTGATTTCCCACTGTCATTTGTGTGGTAAAACCTTCATCTGCATCTAAACTAGCAACTGCTTGATGAGAAGTGGAAAGCGTTTCCTTTTTTGGTAGTGAAATATAACGTTTTGCCCAAGTAGCAATTACGCTTCCAACGTAAATAGAATCTTCTTTTTTCATTAATAAATGATCTGCTCCATCTAGTGTCACAAAACTTTTTGGATGTCTAGCTGCTACATAGATTTCTTCTGCATTAGCAATACCAACGGTTGCATCTTGAGGTGAATGCATTACCAATAATGCTTTACGTAAATTTTGTGCTACATCTGGTAATGATTTTGTTTCAATATCGTCTAAAAATTGTTTTTTTATGGTGAATGCTCTTCCTCCAATATTTACATGTGCTTTACCTGTAGTTTTAATTTCTTCTACACTATTTTGAATTAAATGTTGCACGTGTTTTGGGTTAGAAGGGGCGCCAATTGTTGCAACCGCTTTTACAGATTCTATTTTAGATGCCGCAAAAATAACAGCAGCTCCACCTAAAGAATGCCCTATTAATAGAGTAGGAGCAGTATGATTTTCTTTTAAATAATTTGAAGCATTAATTAAATCTTCTACATTACCTGAAAAATTAGTATTTTCAAAATCACCTTCACTCTCTCCTAATCCAGTAAAATCAAAACGTAATACTCCAAATCCGTTAGCAGTTAACTCTCGCGTAATATTTTTTACTGCAGATAGATTTTTATTACAAGTAAAACAATGTGCAAATATGGCAAAGTTATGCGGATGCTGGTTTACCGGAAGTTCTAATCTACCAATTAATTTTTGACCTTCTGCGTTTGTGAAATTGACTTTTTGAATATTCATTTTAAACAATTTTCTATTCAGTCGAAAAAAATAAGAAGCCTTTCAAATAATAAGATTATTAGCGAGTATTTCTAGATTTAATATTCGCTTCGCAGAGTTTAATAATCTCTATAATTCTTTTCTGTTTAGTCGCTTCACGTTTTGCTTGTTGTAGCCAATATAAATAGCTTTTCCTGTAGGAAGGCGCAAAGTTGTTGTAGTTTTCAAAAGCTTTAGGGTTTTTATTAAAAGCAAGTTGCAATGCATCCGGAATAATGCCTTTTTCTACAGCATCTAAAGCAGTCCAACTTCCGTTTTTCTTACCTACTTCAATAATTTCTATACCCTTTGGATGCATTAAATCTTTAGCTATTAACTCTTTAATGTGCCTTTTGTTTAATGCGCTCCAAATACTTTTAGGATTTCTTTTGCAGAAGTATTGTCTTCGTTTTCCGTTACCTAAACTTTTTACAGTAGAATCAATCCAACCATAACATAAAGCAACTCTAACGGCTTCTTCCCATCGCATACTTTCGTTTTTATGATCTACTTTGTAAAAGATGAGGTAGATACCTTTATCACTATTGTGATTTATGTGTAGCCATTCTCGCCATTCTGTATCAGATTTAAAGTATAATTCTTCTAATTCCATTGGTGTTAAAGCTTAACTGTTTCTATGTAAAAATCTTCGTCTATTTGAATGTTTTTACTTTTAATAGTCATTTCTTTCCATTCATTATTTGGAAAAATCCATTGTTCTTTATCTTCTATAGTAACTTGAATAGGCATATCGAAATCTGTAACAATATTGGTCCATCTATATTTAAGCTGGTTGTTTTTAATTTCATATTCTAACGTAGGAATTCGTATATCTCTTAAATATTGGTTGAAAAATGCAGTTAAATCTATTCCAGATTGCTTGCTAATATAATTTTCAATTTGTTGTGTGGTAACAGTTTGGTGATAAAAGGTTTTGTTTAAACCGCGAAGAATTTGTCTCCATTTTTCATCATCTTCTATAAGCTGACGTAAAGTATGAAGCATATTCCCTCCTTTATTATACATGTCTCCAGAACCTTCATGATTTACGTTGTATTCACCAATAATAGGTTTATCATTTCTAATGCCTTTTCTAGTTCCTATAACATATTTAGCTGAAGATTCTTTACCATAATAATAATCTAAAAATAAGTTTTCCGAATAGTTCGTAAAGCTTTCATGAATCCACATATCTGCAATGTCTACATTAGTAATGTTATTTGCAAACCACTCGTGACCAGCTTCATGAATGATGATAAAATCAAATTTTAAACCTTCTCCAGTTCCAGATAAATCTCTACCTAAATAGCCTTTTTTATACTTATTTCCATAGGTAACAGAACTTTGGTGTTCCATCCCAAGATAAGGCACTTCTACTAATTTGAAGCTATCTTCGTAAAACGGATATGGTCCAAACCAATGCTCGAAGGCTTTCATCATTTTTGGAGCATCTTTAAAATGTTCTTTTGCTATTTCAAGATTATCACGAAGTACATAATAATTCATATCTAAGTCACCATTTTCACCTTTGTATACTTCCGAAAAATTCACATAATCACCAATGTTTACATTTACACCATAATTATTAATGGGATTTGCTACATGCCAATGTGTAGTAATAGTTTCATCTTTATTAGCAACAATGCTTTGCAGTCTTCCATTTGAAACATTCATTAAATCTTTAGGAATAGTAACGCTAATATCCATACTATCTACTTCGTCATACATGTGGTCTTTATTTGGCCACCATACACTTGCACCTAAGCCTTGACAAGAAGTTGCAATAAAATGTTTACCATTATTATCTTTTTTCCATGAAAAACCACCATCCCAAGGAGCTCGAACTGCTTCTTTAGGTGTACCTTCATAAAACACATCAATACTATTTACATCGCCAATATTCTGAGTTTTTTTTAAAGTTATAAAATGCGCATTTCCAACATGTTCTATCTCTAATTCTTTATTGTTTTGCGTTACTTTGGTAATCTGTAAAGGAGTTTGTAAATCTACTTGTAATTTGTTGTTTTGTTTTAGAACTTTATACTGAATGGTGTTTTTACCACTTATCGTTTTTTCTTCTGGATTTACTTTAATATCTAAATGATAATAAGTTAAATCCCACCATTCACGTTCTGGAGTAATACTTCCTCTTAAAGTATCTTGTTTTGTGAAGTTATTTTCTGATTGAAATAAGCCCTCTTTTTTTTGAGATAAACAAGAAGTAGCTATAAAACAAGTAATTATAATAATTAGATTTTTCATGAATTTAATTTTTTTAAAATTATCCTTTTAAAAGTAAGGTTCCAAAAATAGAAGCATCTATCCAGCCTCTATTTTTATCTTTTCCTTCAACAATTTCCGATCCTATAAAGTTTTCACGTTCTAAGCTAGCATCATTATCGCAATATGCAATAGCAAAACCAAGCTTTTTGTTCGTGTGTAATGTAATTGGAGTGTTTTGTGCTCCATCGACAAAATCAGCTGTGTGTATATTAATTTTAAGCTCCCAAATAGATGATTTTCCGTTTGTAATTCTTTTGGATTGTACATGATTATTGTATAATGTTGGTATTTCTCCGGGAGCAATATCTACCACATTACCATCTAAAGCAACATGATATGCAAATGCATTGTGATTGTATTGGTGTTCGCCACCACTATTATCTTCATCTATAAAAACTTCAACACAATCATCATCCCACCATAATTTTAAAGGATCTTTGTATTGGTCGTAAAGTATATCGTCTTGAATTTCAACTAATGCGTAAAGTGCTTTTTCATCCCAAGTTAATTTGTATTGCCCTTTAAAGTCTTCTTCTGTATAATTATCTCCTAGCCAGTTTTGGTTTATTTTATGCCAATTTACCTCTTGCCAAATAGTTTCTGTAGTCTTACCATCTATAATTATGGGCGCTAAAGTTTTTTTTACTATTGTGGTTTTATTATCTGGTTTTACATTTATTTCTTGTTTACAGGCTAAAAATACTATAATAGTAACTAGGAATAATAGGTGTTTTTTCATGTATTTTATTTACTAAAGTAATAAAAATAAAAAAGCCACTTCCAATGGAAGTGGCTTTTATCTAATTAGTCTTAAATAATTAGAAGCAGTATTTGTTCTCTGCTTTTACTTTTTCTGCAATTTCGATACGTAAATCTACGATATCTGGATAGTTTGCATATTTGGTAAAACGTTTAAGCCCCATTAGCATCATGCGTTGTTCGTCTCCTTCAGCAAAAGAAATAATACTTTCTTTTCCTTTTTCTTCAACGATATCTACTGCGTGATATAAATATAGTTTCGCCATTGCAATTTGAGCAGACTGTTCTTTTTCGCTAGTGCGTTTAACATTTTTCTCTGTTCTTAAAATTGCAGATTCTGCCATATAGATTTCAATTAATATATCTGCAGCAGCAATTAGTAACTGTTGATGATCTTCTAGATTTTGGCCATATTTTTGAACCGCTCCACCAGCAACCATTAAGAAAGTCTTTTTCAGTTTCTTAATCATTTCTTTTTCTTCTGAAAATAAAACAGAATAATCTGGTGTGTCAAAAGAAGGAATTCCCATTAATTCTTCTTGTACTTTAGATGCTGGTCCTAATAAATCTAAATGTCCTTTCATTGCTTTTTTAACAAGCATTCCAACAGTTAACATTCTATTGATTTCGTTAGTACCTTCGTAAATACGAGCAATTCTAGCATCTCTCCAAGCAGCTTCCATAGGAGTTTCTTCAGAGAATCCCATTCCACCAAAAATTTGAATACCTTCATCTGCACAATTTTGTACATCTTCGGATACAGCAACTTTTAAGATAGAACATTCAATGGCATATTCTTCAACACCTTTAAGCTCCGCTTCTTGGTGTGTATTTCCACTAGCAACTCTTAAAGAGATTCTGTCCTCAATATTTTTTGCTGCTCTATAGGTAGCAGATTCTCCAGCATAAGCACTAGCAGACATTTCTGCTAATTTTGTTTTTATAGCACCAAACTCAGCAATAGGTGTTTTAAATTGTTTACGCTCATTCGCATAGTTAACAGCAGTGGATAATACACGACGTTGGGAATCTAAACAAGCAGCAGCTAATTTAATACGACCAACATTTAATGCATTCATTGCGATTTTAAAACCTTCGCCACGACCAGCTAGCATGTTTTCTACAGGAACAACTGTATCATTAAAGAATACTTGACGAGTAGAAGAGGCACGAATACCTAATTTATGCTCTTCTTCACCTAAAGTAATTCCGTTTGGGTTTTCTCCATCATATTCTACAATAAAACCAGTAATATTTTTATCGTCTTCAATACGCGCAAAAACGATCATCAAGCTACAGAAACCTGCATTAGAGATCCACATTTTTTGCCCGTTAATTTTATACGATTTACCATCTGCAGAAAGTTCTGCTGTAGTTTTTCCAGAATTGGCATCCGATCCAGCACCAGGTTCTGTTAAACAGTAAGCACCAAACCACTCACCAGTAGCTAATTTAGGAACGTATTTCTTTTTTTGTTCTTCTGTACCATATAAAGTAATTGGCATGGTACCAATTCCAGTATGTGCGCCAAAAGCAGTACTAAAAGAACCAGTACCAGAAGAAATATAATCGCAAGTTAATACTGTAGAAACAAATCCCATTCCTAGGCCATCATATGCTTCGGGAACAGCCACACCTAAAAACCCTAATTCGCCAGCTTTACGCATAACTTCTTCTGTTAAAGCATAATCTTTAGCTTCAAATCTAGCTTTGTGTGCAATGATTTCACGTTCGTTGAATTCCATTACAGCTTCCTTCATCATAGTTTGTTCTTCTGAAAAATCTTCAGGAGTAAAAACATCTTCACATTTTGTTTCTTTCACTAAAAATTGACCACCACGAAGGATATCTTTTTCTATATCTGCCATTTTATATTTTGTATTAAGTTCTTTTATTAGTTTAAAAATTCGAATATTCCACAAGCACCTTGCCCTGTACCAACACACATGGTTACTGCACCATATTTACCTTTCATGTCTTGCTTACGCATTTCATCAAAAAGTTGTACTGATAGTTTTGCTCCTGTACATCCTAATGGATGACCAAGTGCAATGGCACCACCATTTACGTTAATGATATCTGGATTTAAGTTTAATTCTCTAATTACTGCTAAAGATTGTGATGCAAATGCTTCGTTTAATTCTATTAAACTTAAATCATTTTGCTTTAAACCAGCTTGTTTTAATGCTTTTGGAATTGCAGCAACAGGTCCAATTCCCATAATACGAGGCTCTACACCTGCAGCAGCATAGTTTACCATTCTTGCAATTGGTTCTAAACCTAGTTCTTTAACCATGTCTTCACTCATAACCATTACAAAAGCTGCACCATCACTCATTTGAGACGAGTTACCCGCTGTAACACTACCTCCGGCAGCAAATACTGCTCTTAATTTTGCTAAAGCTTCTTTGTTGGTTCCTTTTCTAGGACCTTCATCTTTAGTTACTGTATATGATTTTGTAGCTTTTTTTCCGTTAGCATCAATATAAGTTTGTTCCACTTCTATTGGTACTATTTGATCTTGAAAACGATTTTCAGCTTGAGCTCTTAGCGCTTTCATATGTGAATTGTAAGCAAATTCATCTTGGTCTTCACGAGATACGTTGAATTGTTTTGCAACAGCTTCGGCAGTATTTCCCATTCCCCAATAATAATCTTCGTGACCCGCTTTTACTATGTCGTAGTTTAATTCTGGTTTAAAACCTGTCATTGGTACACTACTCATACTTTCTGCTCCACCAGCAATAATACAATCTGCCATTCCTGCTTGTATTTTTGCTGTTGCCATACCAATAGTTTCAACTCCTGAAGAGCAAAAACGGTTTACAGTTACACCAGGAACATCTACAATATCTAATCCCATTAAAGAGATTAAACGTGCCATGTTTAAACCTTGAGAACCTTCTGGCATTGCATTACCAACAATAACATCGTCAATACGCTTTGGGTCTAAATTTGGCAATTCTTTCATCATAAATTTGATGGTTTCTGCTGCCAATTCATCTGTTCTTTTAAAACGGAACACGCCTTTTGGTGCTTTACCAACTGCTGTTCTATATGCTTTTACTATGTATGCTGTTTTCATTTTTTCTTAGTTTCTTAAAGGTTTTCCTTTGGTTAACATGTGTTGAATACGTTCTAAAGTTTTACGTTCTGTACATAAACTTAAGAATGCTTCACGCTCTAAATCCAATAAATACTGCTCGCTAACTAAAGTTGGTTCCGATAAATCTCCACCAGCCATAACGTAAGCTAATTTGTTTGCAATTTTCATATCGTGTTCAGATATGTAATTAGAGTCTTGCATAGAATCTGTTCCTACTAAGAACATTCCCAATGCTTGTTTACCTAATACTTTTACATCTGTACGCTTTACAGGTTGTGTATAACCAGAATTAGCCATTAACATAGCGTGTTGTTTTGCAACTGCTATCTGACGATCTTTATTAACTACAACCACATCTTTTCCTTTTTGAAGTAAGTTTAAGTCGAAAGCTTCATATGCAGAAGTGGATACTTTTGCCATACCAATAGTTAAGAAATGTTCTTGTAAAACGTTTAATTGAACATCACCTTTTTGAAAAAGGTCTTGTGCTCTTAAAGCCATTTCTTTAGAACCACCACCACCAGGAATCACACCAACACCAAACTCTACAAGTCCCATGTAAGTTTCTGCGGCAGCGACTACTTTGTCTGCATGTAGTGATAATTCACATCCACCACCTAAAGCCATTCCGTGAGGCGCAGAGATAGTTGGGATAGAAGAGTAGCGCATACGCATCATTGTGTCTTGGAAATATTTGATAGCCATGTTAAGCTCATCATACTCTTGTTCTGCAGCCATCATGAAAATCATTCCAATGTTTGCACCAACTGAAAAGTTTGCCGCTTGATTACCAACTACTAAACCAGCGAAATCTTTTTCGGCTAAATCAATACCTTTATTTAATCCTGCAAGAACGTCTCCACCAATGGTATTCATTTTAGATTGGAATTCTACATTTAAGATTCCGTCTCCAATATCTTCAATAACAACACCAGAATTTTTAAATACCTCGTTTGTTTTTCGAATATTATCTAAGATGATGAAACTATCTTGACCAGGTATTTTTGTTTGTTTTTTAGAAGGAATATCATAATAATAAGAAGCGCCTTCTTTTACTGTATAAAAGGAAGTACTACCTGCAGCAAGCATCTCATTTACCCAAGCAGCAGGCTCTAAACCTTCGGCTTTCATTAATTCGATTCCTTTTTCTACACCAATAGCATCCCAAATTTGGAAAGGACCATGTTCCCAACCAAAACCAGCTTTCATTGCGTCATCAATTTTGTAAACATCGTCTGAAATTTCTGGAATACGATTAGACACATAAGCAAATAATGCTGTAAAGCTTTTTCTATAAAATTCGCCAGCTTTATCTTTTCCTTTAACTAATACTTTAAAACGATCTACGACTTTGTCTATCGTTTTTGTTAATTCTAAAGTTGCAAATTTTGCACGCTTAGCTTGACGATATTCTAAGGTATTTAAATCTAGAGAAAGAATTTCTTTTTTCCCTTCTGCAGAAACACTTTTTTTATAAAAACCTTGACCGGTTTTGCTTCCTAACCATTTGTTTTCCATCATGGTATTGATGAAATCTGGTAATTCAAATAACTCTAAACGTTCGTCTTTTGGGCAGTTTTCTCTAATTCCGTTGGCTACATGAACTAGAGTATCTAAACCAACAACATCAACAGTTCTAAAAGTTGCCGATTTAGGACGACCAATTACTGGTCCTGATAATTTATCTACTTCTTCAATTGTTAAATCTAAATCTTTAACAGCATGAAATAAACTTTGTATGCTGAAAATACCAACTCTATTACCAATAAAAGCAGGAGTGTCTTTAGCGACAACAGAAGTTTTTCCTAAGAATTTTTCACCATATTCATTTAAAAACTCTAATACAGAAGCATCTGTATCTGGTCCAGGAATGATTTCGAATAATTTTAAGTAACGTGCTGGGTTAAAAAAATGTGTACCACAGAAATGCTTTTTAAAATCTTCGCTACGCCCTTCGTTCATGAATTTAATAGGAATTCCTGAAGTATTAGATGTAATTAAGGTTCCTGGAGTTCTGTGTTTTTCTAAGTTTTCGAACACCATTTTCTTAATGTCTAATCTTTCTACTACAACTTCCATAATCCAATCTACATCTGCAACTTTAGCAATGTCGTCTTCTAAGTTTCCTGTAGTGATACGACTAGCAAAAGCCTGATTATAAATAGGAGAAGGTTTTGATTTTAAAGATGCGGTTAGGGCATCGTTTACTAATCTGTTTCTTACAGCTTTGTCTTCTAGAGTTAAGCCTTTCGCTTTTTCTTTGTCGTTTAGTTCTCTAGGAACAATGTCTAATAATAATACATCTACACCAATATTGGCGAAGTGACAAGCGATACCGCTTCCCATAATTCCGGAACCAATAATCGCAACTTTTTTAATTCTACGTTTGCTCATTTTATTTTAAGGTATGTTCTTTTTTGTTGTATATTTTTTTGTTAGATATCATATTATTAATGACTTCTGCGACTTTGTAAAAACTTTCTAGTTCTGCTGGAGCTACATTGGCTTTAATGGTGTCATTAAAAGTTAGTACTTTTTCTTTGGAGTAACTTCTTTTTTTTCTTCCAAATTCGGTTAAAAAAATTAGCACACCACGACCATCTTCAGGGTTTGGTTTACGTTCTATTAAACCTCTTTCTTCCATGTTTTTTAAAGTACGCGATAGGCTAGTAGCTTCCATTCCCATTTTTGGACCTAAAGAGGTAGATGGAGTACCATTTTCAGGATCTATACTTAATAATGCAAAACCAGTTGCCATTGTACTTTCAAACTTTGCAGCTTCTTCATTATACATTTTAGTTACAGCTAACCAGGTAGTTCTTAGTATATAATCTATTGTTGCATCTTTCATTTAGAAATTTTTGATTTCCAAATATACAAAAATATACTATGCGTGCATAATAAATTATGAAAATATTGTGTATAATGTAAAAAGCTCCTGTAATTAGGAGCTTTTATTATTTATCTGTAAATTTTATCGTAGAGATCTTGATGAATCTTTTTAATTATAGTTCTTTTCATTTTCATGGTAGGCGTTAAGTGTCCTGAATCTATTGTCCAAACTTCGGGAGTTAGCTCAAAGCGTTTAATTTGTTCCCATTTACCAAAATGATTATTACAGACTGATATTTCTTTTTGAATTTCATCAATTATTTCGGGAGATGTTGCAATAGCTTCATTAGTTGTAGTAATCTTTTTGTGTTCTCTTTCAATCCAATCTTTAATATATTCAAAATTTGGTTGAATGATAGCTGCTGGCATTTTTTCTCCTTCACCTACGACCATTATTTGTTCAATAAAACGAGATTGTTTTAATTCATTTTCTAAGAGTGTAGGAATAACATATTTACCACCAGAAGTTTTAAACATTTCTTTTTTTCTTCCGGTAATTTTTAAGAAACCATCTGGGTCTATTTCACCTTTGTCTCCAGTGTGAAAATAATCACCAGTCATTACTTCTGCTGTTTTTACAGGATCTTTATAGTAACCAAGCATTACATTTGGACCTTTAATTAAGATTTCTCCATCCTCAGCAATTTTAACTTCTACATTAATAATGGGTTTACCAACGGTTCCTAATCTAAAAAACTGGTCTCGATACATTTCTACTGAAACTACAGGTGAGGTTTCGGTAAGTCCATAACCTTGCATAACTTGCATTCCTGCAGCAGAGAAAACTCTAGATAGTCGTACTTGTAGAGCAGCAGAACCGGATACCATAGTGTTTAATTCGCCACCAAGTGCTTCACGCCATTTACTAAAAATAAGTTTGTTTGCTATTTTTAATTTAAACTCGTACCAAGATCCATTTGCTCCATAAGGCTCCCATTGTTCTCCAAGTCTAACAGCCCAATGAAAAAGGGCTTTTTTTATACCAGATAAATCTTCGGCTTTAGCCATAATTTTATCGTAAACTTTTTCTAATAGTCGTGGTACAACACTCATTAGATTTGGTTTTATTTCTTTAGCGTTTTCTCCTATTTTATCTATTCCTTCAGCAAAGTAAATGGTAGCTCCTGCATATTGATATAGGTATATTAATACACGTTCAAATACATGACAGATTGGTAAAAAGCTTAATACTCTATTTTCTTGATTAGCCATAAAAGGTAATCGATGCGAAGCATCTAACGCATTGCTGGTAATGTTGTTATGTGAAAGCATTACACCTTTTGGTTTTCCTGTAGTACCAGAAGTGTAAATAATGGTTGCTAAATCGGAAGGTAATACAGCATTTTTTCTAGCTTCTACGTCTTTTTGTGAGCTTTCGTCTTTACCTAGTTCAAATAATTCGGAATAATGCTTACAACCTTCAATTTCATTAAAAGAATACACTTCTTTTACTTTTGTATTAGCTTGTACTTTACGTACTTTTTCTAATACTTCTTTATCTGAAACAAAACAGAAAATAGCTTCACTATGGTTTAATACATATTCATAATCCTCGGCAGAAATAGTAGGATAAATAGGGATATTCTGTGCACCTGTTTGCAGGATTCCAATATCCATGATATTCCATTCTGTTCTATTTGTTGAAGAAATGAGAGCGATTTTATCGTCTTTTTGGATTCCCATTTTTAATAAAGCGCGACTTATAGCGTTTGCTTTATCTAAATATTCTTTGGTAGAAGTTTTAACCCACTCGCCGTTTTTCTTAGTTACTAAAGCTGCATCTAAGTTATATTTTTCGAGTTGATAATATGGAAAATCAAAAAGTCTAGTAATTTCTGTCATTAGGAAAATTTAGTTTGAAGAGTTGCAAAGTATGAAATTAATACTTGTTTTCAAATAACTTAAATTAAAAAGGAACTATAAAATTATAGTTCCTTTAAAAATTGGCCGACAGAATCGATGATTCTTTATCATTCGTAGTAAAATATTATGTTATCCCTAAATAACTAACTAAGTACTAAATATTAGAATGATTCGCTTATTCCATGTAAAATTAGAATATATGATGTGTTTTAAATTGTAAATTAACGTAAAGTTTAATTTTTTAATATTTTTTTTAAAAAATCGTTGTCTTTTTTAAAAAAGGAAGTAGGGGATTCATTCATAAAAAGTTTAAAATCTTTATTGAAATGAGAAGAATCGTAGTAATTATACATATATATAAGATCTTTAAGGTTTATCTCATTATTTTCATATTTTTTTAAAAGCTTAATAAATCTAAAAGATCGAATGTATTTTCCAGGTGTAATACCAACAATTTTCTTGAACTGTGTTTCTAAGGTTTTTTGAGAAATTTTTATTTTAAATAATATCTGGTCTATATTTATTAATCCTTCACTTTCTTTTATTAAATCAATAGCTTTATCTATTAGTATCGTATTTTGATTAATGGTTAAAGGAACTGTATGTAATAAATTTTCTATCTGTTGAACTGCTATTTTAGGTGTTTCGTAATTTTGAAATATATTATTTAGTTTTTCTGCAAAAGAAGCATTTATTTCATGAAGCGGTATATGTTTGTTTTTAATTTTATATACATCTATCGTTAATAGTTTATATAATGCAGTTGGGTGCAAAGAGATACCAAAAGAAGCGCCAACTTCGTTAACAACAAATTTATAAGATTGATAAAATAAACCACTTAAGGTTAATTTATGTAATGGTATTTCTTTGTTTTTTACAACAGCTTTTTGTCCAGTAGCAAAAATATAAGTTATAGTTGTATTTCCACTTGGTAAAATGGCGGATTGAAATGGTATCGATTTTTCAAATAAAAGTTCAAAATACTCTTCCACTAATGGAGAGGTATTCTCGTTTTCAAAATAATTTAATTGCATTTAAGAGGGATTCTAAATAGCTTTGTTGTTAAATTTTTAAACGGAATTTTAATTTTTAGGGTTAAATATTTTTATGGTAAGTGGTTAATAGTAATATTATTACGCTTTAAATATGTTAGGTGCATAATATTTACAAAATTAATTATTTTTAATTTGTTGTTGTTGTATAATATCGAAACTATAGTTTTTTTTCTACAAAATAAATAAGCTATTTTTTCTCAATCCATTGTCTAGCATTAACAAATGCTTCCAGCCAAGGAGACACTTCATCTTTTCTGTTTTCTGGGTAATTAGCCCAATTCCATTGAAATGTTGAACGCTCAATATGTGGCATTGTTACTAAATGTCTTCCTGTTGTGTCACAAAGCATTGCTGTGTTAAAATGGGATCCATTCGGATTATTAGGATAACCTTCATAGCCGTATTTAGCTACAATATGATATTTGTTTTCGTCAAGCGGAAGATTAAATTTTCCTTCGCCATGCGAAATCCAAACCCCTAAAGTACTTCCTGCTAAAGAGGAAAGCATTACGGAATTATTCTCCTGAATTTTTACGGAAGTAAAGGAGCTTTCATGTTTATGCGAATCGTTATACGTCATTTTACCATGTGTATCATGCTCTGGATTAATGAGTTCTAATTCCATCCAAAGTTGACAACCATTACAAATACCAACAGATAAAGTGTCTTCTCTTTTAAAGAAGTTTTTTAAAGCTGTATTTGCTTTTTCGTTATACATAAATGCTCCAGCCCAACCTTTGGCAGAACCCAAAACATCACTATTTGAGAAGCCACCAACTGCACCAATAAATTGTATATCTTCTAAGGTTTCACGACCAGAAATTAAATCGGTCATGTGTACATCTTTTACATCAAAACCTGCTAAATACATAGCATTTGCCATTTCCCTTTCAGAGTTTGATCCTTTTTCACGAATAATTGCTGCTTTAGGACGAGGTTGCTTCCCGTTGTTCGCAATGACGTCAGTTAGTTTTCCTGTGAAATGTTTAGGGAATGTATATTGTAAAGCTTGATTTTTATAATTGTTATATCTGTCTTCAGCTAAACCATTCGCGGTTTGTTTTTGATCGAGTAGGAAAGAGGTTTTATACCAAACATCTCTTAATCTAGAAACAGTTAAAGTGAAAACCTCTTCATGGTTAATAATGCTTAGAGTGTCGCTTTTTGTTACTTTTCCTATGTTGAAAAAAGCAATGTTTGCATCCGATAATATTTTTTCTACGGAAGCATCCGAAGATTGAAAAACAATTCCTGCATTTTCAGAAAAAAGTAGTTTAATCGAATCTTTTTCCGCTAAATCAGATAGGTCTAATTCTGCACCAAGATTTGTATCTGCAAAACATAATTCTAATAGAGTTGTAATTAATCCACCAGAGGCAACATCGTGTCCTGCAACAATTTTATCGTCTTTAATTAATTGTTGTATGATGTTAAACGTATTTTTTAATTGTGCAGCATCTTTAATGGTAGGTGTTTCTTTTCCTATTTTGTTTAATACTTGCGCAAAAGAACTTCCTCCTAGTTTAAAAGTATCTTGTGAAATGTTGATGTAGTAAATATTTCCAGCATTTTTGTTTAAAACTGGTTCTACAACTTTAGTTATATCGTTACAGTTTCCAGCAGCCGAAATAATTACCGTTCCAGGAGAAATAACTTCTTCTGTTGGGTATTTCTGTTTCATAGAAAGCGAATCTTTTCCCGTAGGAACATTGATTCCTAAATCGATAGCAAATTCTGAAATTGCTTCTACAGCTTCATAAAGTCTAGCGTCTTCCCCTTCATTTTTACATGGCCACATCCAGTTTGCAGATAATGAGATAGATTGAAGTCCATCTTTTAAAGGTGCCCAAATTATATTGGTAAGCGATTCTGTAATCGCATTTCTACTTCCTGCTGTTGGAGAAATTAATCCAGAAATAGGAGCATGTCCAACCGAGGTTGCAATACCTTCTTTTCCTTTATAATCTAATGCCATTACACCACAATTGTTAAGTGGTAATTGTAAAGGTCCTGCGCATTGTTGTTTTGCAACTTTACCACCAACACAACGGTCTACTTTGTTGGTTAGCCAATCTTTACAAGCAACAGCTTCTAGTTGTAATACTTGATCTAAATAGTTTAAAATATTATCGGAATTATAAGTAACAGCCTCATAGTTTCTATTTACCGTTTTATCTGTCATTATGGTTTTTGGCGAACTACCAAACATGTCTTCTAGTGCTAAATCCATTGGCTTGTCTCCTTTAGTTTTAGACTCGAAAGTAAATCTGTTATTACCTGTGACATCTCCGACAGTATACATTGGAGAGCGTTCTCGTTCTGCAATTTTACTTAATGTATCTATATGTTTTTCGGCAATAACTAATCCCATTCTTTCTTGAGATTCGTTACCAATAATTTCTTTTGCTGAAAGTGTTGGATCACCAACAGGTAATTTATCTAAATCGATTTTTCCACCGGTATCTTCAACTAATTCGGATAAGCAATTTAAGTGTCCTCCAGCACCGTGATCGTGAATAGAAACAATAAAATTATCTTCGCTTTCTACCATACCACGAACGGCATTTGCAGCACGTTTTTGCATTTCAGGATTAGAACGTTGTACAGCGTTTAGTTCGATGCCAGATGCAAATTCTCCGGTATCTGCACTAGAAACTGCAGCTCCTCCCATTCCTATTCTATAATTTTCGCCACCAAGAATAACTATTTTATCGCCTACTTTTGGTGTGTCTTTTAAAGCTTGTTCTGCTTTGCCATAACCAATTCCTCCAGCTTGCATGATTACTTTGTCGAAACCAAGTTTTCTAGCATCTTCTTCATGTTCGAAGGTTAAAACGGACCCGCAAATAAGTGGTTGACCGAATTTATTACCAAAATCGGAAGCACCATTAGAAGCTTTTATTAAAATATCCATTGGTGTTTGGTATAGCCAAGGGCGTTCTTCCATTTTTAGTTCCCAAGGTCTTTCGTTTTCTAATCTAGAATACGAAGTCATGTATACAGCAGTTCCTGCTAAAGGCAAAGAACCTTTTCCACCAGCAAGTCTATCTCTAATTTCACCACCAGAACCAGTAGCTGCCCCATTAAAAGGCTCTACGGTTGTAGGGAAATTGTGTGTTTCTGCTTTAAGCGAAATGACAGAATTAAAATTTTGCGTTGTGTAAAAATCTGGTTTATCTGCAGTTTTAGGAGCAAATTGTTCAACTGTTGGTCCTTTTACAAAAGCTACATTGTCTTTATAAGCGGAAACAATATCGTTTGGAAATTGTTTTGAAGTTTCTTTAATTAATTTGAATAGTGACGTTGGTTTTTCTTCGCCATCAATGATGAATGTTCCGTTAAATATTTTATGACGACAATGTTCTGAGTTTACTTGTGAAAATCCGAATACTTCAGAATCGGTTAGTGGTCTTCCTATTTTTTGTGATACACCTTCTAAATATGCCACTTCTTCGTCATTTAGGGCTAAGCCTTCTTGTTGGTTAAAAGCAGCAATATCTTTAATGTTAAGAATAGTTTCTGGTTCAATATTAATGGTAAATGATGCTTGGTGAAGGTTTTTGTATTTTTCAGAAATCATAGGATCGAAGTCTTTAAAATCTTCAGCTACAGCCTTAAATTCTTCAATTCTAATAATATCTGAAATGCCCATATTTTGAGTGATTTCGACAGCATTGGTACTCCAAGGAGTTATCATGGCTGCACGAGGACCAACAAAAAAAGCATCTAAAGATGCTTGTTCTATTTTTGGCTGGTTGCCAAATAACCAAGTCAATTTTGAAATGGTTTGGGTTGATAATTCTTTTGTTGCTTGAACAGCAAAGACTTTACTGTTTTGGTTTCCGAAGAAATGAATCATTATATAGAGGTTTGAGTGTTGTTTTTAAAGAGACAAATTTAAGTTTTTTAGTTCTATTTTTCGACTAAAATAATTGCTTAATTTTTTAGTTATTCACTATGTTTTGAACAAAAAAAAACGACTCTAAAATTAGAATCGTTTTTTTTTAAATCTGTGGTTAAATATATGTTTATTGTTTAACTAATTTTTTTGTCGTACTACCTGTAGAAGAAATAAATCTTACTAAATAAACTCCTTTAGATAACCCTGAAATATTTAATTTGTTTTGGCTTGAAGTAATGTTTTGTTGTTTTATTTTTTTGCCTAAAACATCGTAAACTTCTACCGAAATATTTTTGTTCGTTTGTATAGTAACTGTGTTTCCGTTGGTAGGATTTGGGTACATTTTAATAGTATCTACAGTTTCAAATTCATCTACAGAAAGAATACTTGACCAAATGGCTTGCACATATTCTGGATGATTTATAAATGGGTTTGCATTGCCTTGATACGCATATGCAGCATTATTTCTATCTATTTCTTTTTGACTTACGCCATCTTGAAGGTGCCAAGAATATAGTAAGTTTATATACCAAGTTTCATAAAACTGATCACTTGTACCATTAAGCATATTGTTAGCAACTGTATGGGATGACCAACCTGAATCATTCCAGTTATCTTCATATCTAACCGCAAAATATAGTAACATTCTAGCGATATCTCCTTTAAACTCATCAATAGGTTCAAAAACGGTTCCAGAATAACCAGGAGAAATACAATTACCTAATTTAGATCCGTTTTGTGTTGGGTTAGATATGTTGCTTTGACTAACTAAACTTGTACCTACTTTACCAAAAGGGTAATTATTTCGAAAACCATTAACTCTTCCATCTGTTGGTATTACATGATGAATATCTCCACGCATAGGGTTTTTAGAGTCAAAAAAACCTTGAGGAAAAATATGTTCTCTATTATAACAATCACTTTCAACAGAATAATTTCCACAAGCTTGTCCTGTAGCAGAACTACCATCTGTATCATGTGCAAAGTTATATGGGTCTGTAGCAGAAGGATTTTCGGAATACATATCTAAAACGGTATTATCGTTTTCGTAATACGAATCGTTATCGGATGTTTGATACGCAATATACAAGCTATTAGAGTAACCATGATCTATATGACCATTCGTAATAATAGTTTTTAATTGTGTTTTTAAAGTGTAGCCAGTTCCGGTAGCATTGTCGTAATAATTTGAAGGTATTTGCGCAGAAACGGTAACTGTTAATAATAGTAATAGTACGGTGTAAAATTGTTTCATTATAATTTATTTTTTCTTTTCTAATAATGCCATGTAAAATCCATCAAACCCAGATTCGTAGGATAATATTTTTTTCTCTTTAACAAAGGTAAAATCTTTTCCCGATTCTGATGTTAAAAAAGCTTTAACTTGATCTTGGTTTTCGGAAGGTAATATAGAGCAAGTAGCATAAACTATTTTTCCTCCGGGTTTTACCATTCTTGAATACGAGCTTAAAATTTCAGCTTGTGTTTTTCTAATTTTTTCTAAAAATTCGGGTTGCAATTTCCATTTGGCATCTGGATTTCTACGTAGTACCCCTAAACCAGAGCAAGGAGCATCTATTAATACTCTGTCTGCTTTATCATATAATTTCTTAATAGGTTTGGTTGAATCTATTACACGCATCTCTATGTTGTGTGCTCCAGCTCTTTTTGCTCTACGTTTTAATTCTTTTAATTTATTTTCATAAATATCCATTGCAACAATTTGCCCTTTATTTTCCATAAGTGCAGCAAGGTGTAATGTTTTACCTCCAGCGCCAGCACAAGTATCTACAACTTTCATGCCTGGTTTTACATCTAGAAATTCGGCAACTTTTTGTGAAGAACCATCTTGCACTTCAAAAAAACCTTTTTTAAAAGCTTCTGTTGTAAAAACATTTGCTCTTTCTCTTAGTTTTAAAGCATCAGGATGATTTTTAACTTCATCAGTTTCAATATCTAAATCTGAAAGTTCTTCTTGCAGTTTTTCTTTAGTAATTTTTAAAGTATTAACACGTAAAACAACGTCTGCTTGTTGGTTTAAAGCAGTAATTTCTTTAGTCCAGACGTTTTCACCTAATTCTTTAGTAGCAATTTCGTCCATCCAATCAGGAACGGAAGCGGCAATTTTTCTAATTTTTGAAAATTCATCAAATCTACCTTTTATTTTTCGTTGTGGAGTATTTTCAAAATACTTCCAATCTGGTAGTTTTATCCCTTTTAAGGTTCCCCAAACAGCAACTAATCGCCAAACGTCATCACGAGAAAAAGGTTCTTTTACTTCAGCAATTTCAGCGTACAGACGTTTCCATCGTACAATATCGTAAGTAGTTTCAGCAACAAAACCTCTGTCACGACTTCCCCAGCGTTTATCACGTTTTAGTAATTGTTGTACTACTTTATCTGCATACTTACCTTCATTAAAAATTAGTAATAAACCATCAACAGTTGCAAAGCATAAATTTCTGTGTAATCTCATAAATATCTATTCAGTTGTTTAGTCTTAAAATTTAGGAATCTATAAGCTAAACTTTTAGAACATGCAAAGGTATGATTTTAGAAACAATTATAATTATTTCTTTATTATTTATAGATATTAATTTTCACATTTTATAGTTGGTAATGTAAAACAAAAAAATAAATAAAGTAGCGCAAGTTTTTTTTCTTTTACGCATCTAAAGATAAATAACTAAAATTTAAATACATGAAACGTATAATTACTCTCACATTATTTTTGTTAATATCTATGACTTCTTTTGCGCAAGATTTATATGATATAAATACTATTCAAACTATAGAAATAGAATTTGCAGAAAGCAATTGGGATGCTTTATTAGATGCAGAAAAGGCAGGAGATAATAATTACACAGAAGCTACCTCTGTTACTATTAATGGCACTGTTTTTAATCAAGTTGGTGTTAAATATAAAGGGAATAGCTCTTATAGTGCCAATCAAACAAAGAATCCATTCCATATCGAATTGGATACTTATATCGATCAAGATTACCAAGGCTATAAAGATATTAAGTTAGCAAATGTGATTTTTGATCCATCTTTTGTTAGAGAAACAGTGGCTTATAATATTATAAACCAATATATGGATGCCCCGCAAGCGAATTATGCAAACGTTTATGTAAATGGTACCTTGATTGGTTTATATACTAATACAGAGGCAATTACTAAAACATTTGTAGACAAGCATTTTGGTTCTAAAGACAATGCTTTTTTTAGTTGTAGTCCACCGGATGGAGCAGGGCCACAATCTACAAGTTTACCTAACTTAGAATACTTAGGGACTAATTCTTCAAGTTATGATGATGCATATGAGATTAAGTCGGATGATGATACAGATCCTACAATAGCAGAAGCACATTGGAATGATTTAATAGAATTAACAAGTATATTAGATAGTGATATTACAAATATTGAAAATGTGATAGATGTAGATATGGCGTTATGGATGTTAGCACTAGATAATGTATTGGTAAACCTAGATAGTTATATCGGTCAGTTTAAACAGAACTATTATTTATACAAAGATGATAATGAACAATTTAATTCTGTAATATGGGATTTAAATATGTCTTTTGGAGTTTTTAGCATGACAGGGGAAACATCTAGTGGACCGGGAGGGCCAGGTGGACCGGGAGGACCAGGACAGACAGGAACTTTGAATTCTACCACAGAGAAAGCAGAATTAGATCATCTATTACATGAAAACGATGCTAACTTTCCTTTGTTTTCTAAGCTAATGGAAGTGCCAAAATATAAAAGAATGTATTTAGCACATTACAAAACTATTTTAACAGAGAACATTAGTAATTCGAACTACTTAACATTAGCAAACGACTATCAAGCAATTATTGCAACTGCAGTTGCAGCTGATACTAATAAGTTTTATACAGATGCACAATTTACTGGTAATATTAATACGGATTATAATGTAGGCGGAAATACTGCTCCAGGATTAACAAATTTAATGGCAGCAAGAAGTAGTTATTTATTAACCGAAACAGATTTTACAAATACACAACCTACTATTAGTAGTGTTATACCTTCAGATTCTGCACCTTTAATAGGAGATACTATAACAATTACGGGTTCTGTTACAGATACAAATACGGATGCCGTTTATTTAGGCTATAGAACAGATGAAACGATGCCATTTACAAAAGTTTTGATGTATGATGATGGCGCACATAACGATGGTGCTTCAGGAGATAACAACTATGGTGTTGCTGTAACAATAGATACAGATTACATGCAATATTATATATATGCTGAAAATAATAATATTGGAGCTTTTTCACCAGCAAGAGCCGAATATGAGTTTCACTCTATTGAAGCAACTTATTTAACATTAACACCTGGAGATTTAGTAATTAATGAAATTATGGCATCTAATGTGGCAACCGTTACAGATCAAGATGGCGAATATGATGATTGGTTAGAATTGTATAATAATAGTTCGGAAACCTTAAGCTTAGACAATCTGTATTTATCGGATGATCCAGAGGATTTGTTAGTGTGGCAATTTCCTTCCGGTTTAACAATAGCACCAGATAGTTACTTAATTGTTTGGTGTGATAAAGATGATGATCAAGATGGTTTACATGCAGATTTAAAGTTTTCATCTGGTGGAGAAAGTGCTATATTATCTTATGCAGATGGAACTGTAATAGAGAATATTACATTTGGATCGCAAACCGATGATATGGGCTATGCAAGAGTACCAAACGGAACAGGAGAATTTATTATTCAAGAACCAACGTATGCAGCAAATAATGAAACAGTAGATACCAGTTACCCTACATTAACCCCTGGAGATTTAGTAATTAATGAGATTATGGCATCTAATGAAACTACCGTTACAGATCAAGATGGGGAATATGAGGATTGGTTAGAGTTATATAATAATAGCTCAGAAACCTTAAGTTTAGATAATTTGTATTTATCAGATGATCCGAATGATTTATTGGTTTGGGCATTTCCTACTGGTTTAACAATAGCGCCAGATAGTTATTTAATTGTTTGGTGTGATAAAGATTTAGATCAAGACGGTTTACATGCAGATATTAAGTTTTCGTCTGGAGGCGAAAGTGCCATTTTATCGTATACAGATGGTACCATAATAGAGAATATTACTTTTGGTGAGCAAACCGATGATATGGGGTATGCAAGAATACCAAACGGTACAGGTGATTTTGCTATTCAATTACCAACTTACAACGCTAATAATGAATCTTTATCTATAGATGAAGTAGATTTTAGTAATCATTTAAAGTATTACCCAAATCCTACAAATAATATAGTAACGATAGTTAATGGTGCTTATACTATTGAAAATATTGAAGTATATAATATTCAAGGTCAATTATTACTAGAAAATAAGTATGTAAATGCGAATACGCTAGTAGTAGACTTTTCTAATTTTTCAAAAGGAATGTATTTAATACATATTAATAATAGTAGTATTTTAAAAATCATGAAAAATTAGAAGTACCGCTTAGCGTCTTTATCCTAAAATAGATGTTATATTTTGATTAATAGCAGGAAAGGCTTTATGATTATGTCATAAAGCTTTTCTATTTTTATAGAAAATTGATATTTATGAAAAAAGCAATATGTTTTATTGTATTCACTATTTTAGTAATAGGAATTGGAGGTTGTGGTATAAAAAATAAATACGAACCTGTATCCAAACCAATACTTGAAAATTTTTCGAAGGTAGAAATGGAAACTCTTTTGCAAGATGCTAGTTTAAATGTTAGGGCTATCGATATTAATGAAGGTAATGTAGTTGCAGCGACTTCTAATGGAGAAATTTATAGAAGTATTTTAGAGGATATGAATAATTTCGAAGAAGCTAATTATTTTTCAGAATTAGAGGATTCTATAAAAAACAACTTTAGATCTATTGCTTTTCAAGCGGATAAAACATTCTCATTATCTATAGCAAGTCCAGCAAGATTGTATAATGAAGGAGAGTTAGTTTATCAAGAAAATCACCCAAAAGTATTTTATGATGCCTTAGATTTCTGGAACGACCAAGAAGGTATTGCCATTGGTGATCCTACAGATGATTGTATGAGTATTATTATTACACGTGATGGAGGCAATACTTGGAGTAAAATATCTTGTAACGATTTACCAAAGGCTAAAGTAGGAGAAGCAGCTTTTGCAGCAAGTGATACAAACATAGCGATAGTTGGAAACAAAACTTGGGTTGCAACAGGAGGAAAGGCAAGCAGAATTTTATTCTCACCAGATAAAGGAAAGACTTGGGAAGTTTTTGAAACGCCTATAATACAAGGTTTGGAAACTACAGGAATTTATTCTGTTGCTTTTTATGATGAAGATAACGGTTTTGCTATTGGAGGTGATTATACCAAAGCAGCAGATAGCTCTGCTAATAAAATAAGAACTCAAGATGGAGGAAAAACATGGCAGTTAGTAGCTCCAAATAAAAGTCCGGGGTACAGAAGTTGTGTACAGTACATGCCAAATAGTAGTGCTAGAGTATTAGTAGCAGTTGGTTTTAAAGGAATCGATATTAGTAACGATGCAGGAAATACTTGGAAACATTTAAGTGATGAAGGTTTTTATACGCTCCGTTTTTTAAATGACAGTATTGCCTATGCAGCAGGAGCAGGACGTATTAGTAAATTAAGTTTTAAAGAATAGATGTACACAAAAAAACAGCCAATGTATGTTGCAATTGGCTGTTTAAATGTATTAAAAAGAAAAGTTCTAGTTTTTTGAATCGTTTCTTTTTTTGTATTCATTAAACATTTTTCGTTTAAAGTTATCTTCAGTATTTTTTAATAGTAAGGTTTTTTTTGCAGAAAGTACTTTTCTTAATGCCAACTTATATTTATCGTTAATGTTATTTCGTTTTAAGTTTAATGCTTCCATTTCATCTAATAACTTCTGTGCTTCATTTTCAGATAAAGTTTCAAAATTAATATCTCTTTTCTTACTGTGATATTCACTTCTTATATTTTGAATTTGCTCTTCGTACGTATTATACACTGGCCAAAATTTCTCAGCTTCGGTGGTTGATAAATTTAAGTTTTCTGTAATATAAGCCACTTTTAAAGCTTTTATTTTATCTTCTCTTTCTTTTCTGTCGTTTTGTGAAAAAGTAGTAACAGAAAGAAATAATATAAATAATGTAATAATTGATTTTTTCATTGCTATTGTTTTATTCTGTATATAAGTCGTTTATTTCTAGGTTGTTATTTAGGTATTCTTGCATTGCTTCGTCAGAAAAACTAATAGTATTAAAATCTTCTTCTAAAAGGTCAACGTTGGTAAATAAAGATGCTAAATCATCGGTGCTATAATCTTCATTAAGTATGTAGTTCTCTACTGTTTCAAGAGATAAAGAGTCATAAGTTGCTTTTGTGTTTATATTCGAAAGGTTAAATAGTAGTGCAATTACAGCTGCAATACTAGATATATATATGATATTTCTTTTACTAAATAACGGGATTACTTTTACAGATTCTTCCTTATGAACCTTTGTTAAAATAGTATCTTCTACATTTTTTAAATAACCTTTTGGTATCGTGAATCCAGATTTAGTAACTTTCTCTTTCAACTTCGCTTGACTTAATATAGACGCTTCAAAGTTTTCCAAATAATTTTTTGGAACTTTAAAACCGGATTCTTGTATGCTTTTTAAATCTTTATTCATCACAATTTTTAGACTCTTTTTTTTTATAAAGGTTTAATTGTTACTTATTTATTAGTTAAATAGTTTTCAATTTTTTTAACAGCGATATGGTAGGATGCTTTTAAGGCACCTTCACTGGTTTCTAAAATTTCGGACATTTCACTGTATTTTAAATCTTGAAAATATTTCATATTAAATACTAGTCTTTGTTTTTCGGGAAGTGTTGCAATGGCTTGCTGTAATTTTAATTGTATTTCATTGCCTTCAAAATAAACATCTGACTGTAAATTATTAATCGCTAGCGTTTGTGTTTCTTCGTTAGTAATCTGTAATCTTTTTGCGTTTTTATTTATATGTGTTATAGCTTCATTAGTCGCTATTCTATACATCCAGGAGTAAATTTTACTGTCTCCTTTAAAATTATCTATATTTTTAAAAACTTTAATAAACGTATTTTGTAGTACGTCATCTGTATCATCATGAGATTTTACTATATGACGAATATGCCAGTATAAACGCTCTTTGTATTGCGAAACCAACTCTTTAAAAGCTTGTTCTTTAGAGGTTTTAGATTTTAATTGTTGTAAAAAAACGGTTTCGTTTAGCACAGCATTAGATTAGTTATCATTTATTAGACTTATTAATTTACAAAAAGTTTAAAATCGACACAAATTTTTTAATTAACTGAAAAATACTTGATTTTTTTTATTTTTACATGTTATTGAAAATCAATGTGATACAGTTTAAATCATCGATAAAACGCGTGATTTACAAGTTGAAATGCATTTTTTTTTGGTTTGTATATTTATTTACTATATATTTACACCATCAAACCTACTTAATGTTAGTCGCCCCAAGTCTAACATAAACAAAAAAAAAGCTAGAAGAAATTCTAGCTTTTTTTATTTAAATATTTTAATTCTACTCAAAGCTTTGCATTTCTACAAGCTTATTATAAACGCCGTTTTTATTCATTAATTCTTTATGTGTTCCTTGTTCTGCTATTTCTCCTTTTTGCATCACTAAAATTTGATCCGCATTTTGAATGGTAGAAAGTCTATGTGCTATTACAATGGAGGTTCTGTTTTTCATCATGTTTTCTAATGCCACTTGCACTAAACGTTCGCTTTCTGTGTCTAAAGCAGAAGTTGCTTCATCTAGAATCATAATTGGCGGATTCTTTAAAACTGCTCGTGCTATACTTAAACGTTGTTTTTGTCCGCCAGAGAGTTTTCCGCCAGAATCACCTATATTGGTTTCTATGCCTTTAGGTAGGTTTTTAACAAATTCCCATGCATTTGCAATTTTTAAAGCTTCAATAACTTCATCCTCTGAAGCATTTGGGTTTCCTATTAATATATTGTTTTTTACGGTTTCATTAAATAAGATAGAATCTTGCGTTACTAAACCAATTAAGCTTCTTAAAGATTTTTTGGTAAGGTTTCTAATGTCTTCTCCATCTATAGATATGTTTCCTTCGTTTACATCATAAAAACGAGTAACAAGATTAGCAATGGTCGATTTACCACTTCCAGATTGTCCAACAAGAGCAATCGTCTTTCCTTTTGGTACGTTAACGGTAAAGTTTTTAAGCACTAAATCTTCTTCATATTTAAAGGAAATATTATTAATAGTTATAGCTTTTGTGAAATCGGTTTTAATAATGGCTTTTGGTTTGTCTTCAAGAAGGGAAGGTGTTTCAATGATTTCTAATACACGATCTGCTGCAGCATTACCAGCTTTTACTTTATAACTAGCTTTGCTAATTGCTTTTGCAGGTGTTAAAATTTGGTATGCTAGAGCCATGTAGGTAATAAAAGCTCCACCGGAAAGGCTCTTGTCTATTAAAACCATGCTTCCTCCATACCATAATAATGCAGCAATAGTTGCGATACCTAAAAATTCACTTGCAGGTGAAGCTAAATTTTGTCGGTTTAATAAGGTATTTGAATAATTATAGAATCTATTCGTAGATTCTTGAAATTTAGTATTGAAGCGATCTTCGGCATTAAAACCTTTTATTACTTTTAAGCCACTTAATGTCTCTTCTAATGTAGATAAAAACACACCCTGTTCTTGTTGAACTCTTCCAGATTTTTTCTTTAAGCTTTTTCCTATTCTAGAAATTATTAATCCAGCAACAGGAATAAAAACAAACACAAAAATGGTGAGTTTCATAGAAATGGTAAACATGGTTACAATTGCAAATACAATGGTTAATGGCTCTTTTACTATTAGTTCTAGAACAGCTAACAAGGAGTTTTTTACCTCATTAACATCACCAGAAATACGAGCTATAATATCTCCTTTTTTCTTTTCAGAATAATAAGAAATAGGTAAGGTTAGTACTTTATTGTAAATAGAATCTCTTAAATCTTTTAAAACACCATTTCTTAAAAATGTTATAAAAAATAGGGCGAGATAATTGAAGATATTCTTGAGTAAAAACAAACTTATGATTAAAATAATCATATATAACAAAGTTTGTTGAGGTCCTTCGTTTTCGTTCGTTGTTGTTACAAAATAATTTAAATAATCTTCTCCATAGGATTTAATTTCTGTAATTCCTTGATAAACAGGTTTGGTGTTTAATTTTTTAGTTTCCCCAAATAATACATTTATCATTGGCATTAAAGACACCATTGCTAAGGTGCTAAATAATGCGTAGAGTACATTAAAGAAAATATTGAGGTAACCGTATTTTTTATACGGAATTATAAATTGAGAGATCTTTTTTAAATAATCCATTAATTAAGTTGCAAATCTTTAATGATTGCTTCTATCTTATTTTTCAATTTTTGTTCCGTAGCCTCAAATGCTGACACATTGTCTAGGCTAGTGTTTACACTAATATAGAATTTAATTTTAGGCTCAGTTCCACTTGGTCTTAATGCTATTTTACTTCCATCTTCTGTATAATATATTAATACATTAGATTTAGGAACGTCGATGGTTGTTTCTTTACCAGAGATTACATCTTTAGTTGTAGATAATTGGTAATCTTCAATTTTAGTAACTTTAGATCCATTTACTTCTTTTAAAGGATTTTCGCGCGCATCAATCATCATTTGTTTAATTTCTTGCGCACCTTCTATTCCTTTTTTAGTTAAAGAGATTAAATGTTCTTTATACATACCATGTTTTACATATAATTTAATTAATTCTTGGTATAATGAGCTTCCATTAGCTTTTGCTTGTGCTGCAATTTCTATAGCCAATAAAGAGGATGTATTTGCATCTTTATCTCTAACAAAATCACCTACCATATAGCCAAAGCTTTCTTCACCACCACCAATAAAATCTTGGTTTGGGAAGTCTTTAATCATTTTAGCGATCCACTTAAAGCCAGTTAAAACAATTTTACAATCTGTATTGTAAGATTTTGCTAATGCAGCAACCATTGGTGTAGAAACGATGGTTGTAGCAATAAACTCTTTACCATTTAATTTGTTACTGTCTTTCCATTGTTTTAGTAGGAAATCGGTCATTAAAACCATAGTTTGATTTCCGTTTAGAATAATCATTTTACCGTCTAAATCTCTAACAGCAACACCAAGTCTATCTGCGTCTGGATCTGTACCAATTACAATATCGGCATTTGTTTTGTCTGCTAATTCTAAAGCCATTTTTAAAGCTTCAGGTTCTTCTGGATTTGGAGATTTAACGGTTGGGAAATCACCATTTGGTACCCGTTGTTCTTCCACAACATGAACGTTTTTATACCCTGCTCTTTCTAATGTGTCTGGAAAAAGTGTGATAGAAGTACCGTGTAAGGATGTAAATACAATGTTTAAATCGTCTTTCGCTTTCGCGGAAGTTTCAAAGCTTCCATTTTTAATGGATGCATCAATAAATACATCATCGACTTCTTTACCAATATATTTTATTAGCTCTTCGTTTGCTTTAAATTTAATTTCCGCATAATCTAGATTATTAATTTCTTTAATTATTTCGGAGTCTTGTGGCGGAACTAGTTGTCCTCCATCTTGCCAATATACTTTATAACCATTGTATTCTGGTGGGTTATGAGATGCTGTTAATACAATACCACTATGACAATTTAAGTGTTTTAATGCAAAGGAAAGTTCTGGAGTAGGACGTAAGTCTTCAAATAAAAATACTTCAATATTATTAGCCGAAAAAACATCCGCTACGACTTTTGCAAGTGTTTTACTGTTGTGTCTACAATCGAAGGCTATTGCAACTTTAAGTTTTTCTCCAGGAAATGCTTGGTGTAGGTAGTTACTTATACCTTGTGTATTTCTACCTAGCGTAAATTTGTTAATTCTGTTGGTGCCAATCCCCATGATGCCACGCATTCCTCCTGTACCAAATTCTAAATCTTTATAAAAAGCTTCTTTAAGTTCTTTTGGATTGGTAGCAATTAAGTCTTTAATATATGTTTGAGTATCCGCATCAAATGCAGGTGTTAACCATTTGTTTACTCTGTTTAATAATTCTGGTTCTATGTGTATCATATTATAAAGTAATTGTTTGTGTAAAAATACGGAAATACTAAAAGTTAAAGATTAAATAGCCGTTAAATTAATTTCCTCTTTAATTAAGTATCTTTTTTTATCTGATTTTGTTCTTAAAATAATTTCTCCTAAAAAGCCAGCTACAAAAAATTGTGTGCCAATAATCATGGTGACCAAAGAAATGTAAAACTGAGGTCTTTCGGTGATTAGTCTTCCTGTAGGATTTAAATATAGTTTGTCTATGCCTAAATATATAGCAAAAGCAAATCCAATAGCAAACATTAAAAAACCTAAAGCACCAAAGAGATGCATTGGTCTTTTTCCAAATCTGGATAAAAACCAAATAGTAATTAAATCTAGAAAACCATGAATAAATCGATCCATACCAAATTTGGTTTCGCCATATTTTCTAGCTTGATGTTGCACTATTTTTTCGCCAATTTTTGTAAAACCAGCATTTTTTGAAAGTACCGGGATATAGCGATGCATTTCACCGTTTACATCAATGTTTTTTACTACATTATTATGATATGCTTTTAAACCACAATTAAAATCATGAAGAGAAACTCCTGAAGTTTTTCTAGCAGCCCAATTAAATAGTTTAGATGGTAAATTTTTAGAAATTACAGAATCATAACGCTTCTTTTTCCATCCAGAAACGAGATCGAACCCATCTTTAACTATCATGTTATATAGTTCTGGTATTTCATTAGGATTGTCCTGTAAATCGGCATCCATTGTAATAACAACGCTACCTTCTGCTTTTTCAAAACCAGCATGTAATGCTTGTGATTTCCCAAAATTTTTCAAGAATCTAATGCCTTTTACATTAGTATCTTTTTGTGATAGTTGTGAAATAATTTTCCAAGAATCATCTGTACTACCATCATCTATAAAAATGATTTCATAAGAAAAATGATTGGATTGCATAACTTTTGCAATCCAATCATGTAATTCTGTTAAAGATTCTTGTTCGTTAAGTAGTGGTATGACTACTGATATGTTCATGTATTATGCTTCTTTTTTCATTACTAGCCCACCAATTAGAGAATAAATTAAGCCAAAAAATGCACTTAAAGCAATCCAAAAGGCACTTCCTAATAAAGGGTTGGAGAATTTTTCAATCATTACCATTTGTTGATCTACTAGTTCTTCCGTTAAATTCGGATTTTCTAAAAGTTTATCTCTTGTTGCTTCCATTGCTAAACCTTGAAATTCTGGATCTATTAAATAGTTAAAAATTAGTCCGTAAACAGCAAATATTAGTGCGCTTATTACAGCAATTAATAAACCAACTTTAATAGCTTGCCCTAAGCTTAAAATATTAGCGTTACTTTTTTTATATTGACTAATTGCATAAATAATTATGGCAGGAAAAATAACGTAGTAAATGTACATTGGCCATTGTACTCCTTCCAGTTGCAAGCCTGTTACATACATTATTACTGCAATTAATATTAAAATTAACCCTAGTACTAATCCGTAATTTTTAGCAAAACTCCCTACTGATTCATTTTGTGTTTCCATAATATGTTTTTTGATTTTTTAGTTTATAGAAAGTTAGTAAACAAATATAACAAAACGTTACATTTTATTCCCACGAAAGTGAAAATCTTAATAAAATTAAGCAAAAGAAAGTATTAATAGTATCTTTGTTGCAGCCATTATTTTTACAATGGAATATTTTAATTAAATAATTTTTAAAAAAAGTATTGTGCATTAGTAAAATTTACTTAAATTTGCACCTCGAAAATAGTTAAGATAATAAAGCATTTAGCGATGAAAAAAGGAATACATCCAGAAAATTATAGATTAGTAGCATTTAAAGACATGTCAAATGAAGATGTTTTTTTAACTAAATCTACAGCAAATACGTCAGAAACATTAGAAGTTGATGGTGTTGAATATCCATTAATAAAAATGGAGATTTCTAGAACATCTCATCCATTTTATACTGGTAAATCTAAATTAGTAGATACTGCTGGTCGTATTGATAAGTTTAAAACTAAATATGCTAAGTTTAAAAAATAATTTAGCTTATAAATATTTAATTAAAGCCTTTCAAAATATTGAAAGGCTTTTTTGTTTTTAATATTTAGATTACTTTTGAATTAATCAAAAAATAGATTTAATAAGAGTAAAGAACTTTTATCATTTAACATTTAACTTTCCGTTTTATCATGAATTATATTCTTTTTGATGGCCCTTCTCGAAACCAACTATTGCCATTTACCTATACTAGACCAGTTGCCGATATTCGCATAGGTATTTTAACCATTAGAGAAAAATGGGAAAAACATTTAGGATCTACCACTACTACAATTACTGAAGATTATTTATCTGAAAAATACCCAATGGTAGAAATGGAAAAAAATATAATGATAAATGCATCCTATCTTCCAGATTATGAGTTGGTTGAGTTGATTAAAAACTTAGAAGAAAACCAAGCCATTTTTAATGGCGAAGAAGTTATTGCTTTTTTTACAAAAGAAGCACAAGAAGATATAGATTTAAGTACTTACGAAGCAATTGAGTATGATCAAGAAGTTTTAAAAATTGAAAATACTTGGGATATTTTTTCTAAAAATGGAGAAGCAATTCAAGAAGATTTTGAGCTTTTAACCAACGGAAGAAAATCGCAGCCAATACCTAGTTCTAATAGTATAATTGCTGCAGAAAATATTTTTATTGAAGAAGGCGCAAAACTAGAATTTGCAACTTTAAATGCTAGTTCTGGTCCAATTTATATTGGAGAAGATGCAGAGATTATGGAAGGAAGCCTTATTCGTGGTCCTTTTGCGCTATGCAATCATGCTACCGTTAAATTAGGAGCAAAAATCTATGGACCAACAACAGTTGGACCACACAGTAAAGTAGGTGGTGAAGTGAATAACTCTGTCCTTTTTGGTTATTCTAATAAAGGACATGATGGTTTTTTAGGAAATTCGGTACTAGGCGAATGGTGTAATCTAGGAGCAGATAGCAATAATTCGAATTTGAAAAATAATTATGCAGAAGTGCGATTATGGAGTTTCGAAACGGAAGGTTTTGCTAAAACTGGTTTGCAGTTTTGCGGATTGATGATGGGGGATCACAGTAAATGTGGTATAAATACCATGTTTAATACTGGCACAGTTGTTGGAGTTTGTGCTAATATCTTTGGAAGCGGTTTTCCAAGAAATTTTGTGCCAAGCTTTTCTTGGGGAGGAAATAGTGGTTTTACAACATATTTAACTAAAAAAGCTTTTGAAGTTGCTAAAGTAGTTATGTCTAGAAGAAACATTGATTTTACCGAAACGGATGAAGCAATTTTAGAACATGTTTTTA
This sequence comes from Oceanihabitans sp. 2_MG-2023, assembly GCF_030547245.1. Lineage (GTDB taxonomy): Bacteria > Bacteroidota > Bacteroidia > Flavobacteriales > Flavobacteriaceae > Oceanihabitans. The sequence continues at coordinate 496,389 of NZ_JAUOQT010000003.1, read as the reverse complement.
ACGATACCCAAAAGTGGCGAAGTAATTATTAGTTTTTGATTTTTTTATAATTTATGAAAAATATATTTTGGTTTTGTTTTTTAATGCTTTTTTGCATTTGTTTTAAAGGGTATGCGCAAAAGGATACGATTAAAATTGTTAATCTTAACGTTAATGATGAAAATACTCATTTTGGAGTATCTTATTTAGAGGGTAATAAAATAGTTTTCACATCTAATTTATTAAACAAAAGAGGAAAGCAACAAATGCTTAATGATACTCCGTTAGTAACTTTATATCAAGGAGAAATTGGTAATAATGGTGATATTATTAATGTTTTACCTTTACCTAATAAGTTAAGTGATGCAGCTTTTAATATGTCTGCTTCGACTTTTTATACTTCAGATAAAAAATATATAGTTATTACTACCAATGTATATAATAAAGAAAGAAAAGCAAATTTATCTCAGAAAGCTTCCAGATTAAGAATCGAAATAGGAGAATACATAGAAGGTATTGGTTGGACAAACTTTAAAGTGCCAAGCTTTTGTAAACCAAACTCTTCTTATGGTCATCCTACAATTAGTCCAGATGGTAAGTTTATGTATTTTGTTTCTACAATGCGTGGGACTTTAGGAGGGACAGATATTTTTAGAGTTGCCATACATGAAAATAATGTTTTTGGAAAACCAGAAAATGTAGGGCCTAAGGTAAACACTAGAAAAAAAGAGCTTTTTCCATTTATAGCAAAAGATAATACATTATATTTTTCTTCGAATAGACCAAAAGGAAAAGGGCAATTGGATATTTATAAAAGCGAAATGCTAGAAGATGGTACTTATAGTGAAGCGCAATTACTTGATGGACCAATAAATTCTAGGTTCGATGATTATAGTTTTATGATTAAGGATGATTTAAAAACTGGTTATTTTACTTCTACAAGACCTAAAGGCAAAGGTGGAGATGATTTGTATTATTTTATCAAGGAATAATTATTTTGAGAATAGCTTCATCTAATACATTTTTTTTATTTAAGTTTTATTTTTTTTACATTGTAAAACATGCATTTTTTTTCTTAATTTGCTTAAAACTAAATTCCCTCAAAATTTAACTCCCAATATATAATTATGTTTATTTTTAAGAATAAACGCATATTTTCAGTACTGTATTTTTCTATTCTATTATTAGATATAATATTGAAATTAAATATAGATACAATTTCATTTAGGTTAATTACAAAACCTTTTTTAATGATATCTCTTCTAGTCTATTATATCATTAATCATAAGGAGAAGTCTAAAAATAAGTTTTTATTTATGATTATCGCTTTATCTCTTTTTTTGGTTGGAGATATCCTTTTTATATTCAAGAATATTAGTGTTTTATTTACTTTAGGAATGTTTAGTTTTGTACTAGGAAAGCTGTTTTTTGCATTTAAATTTTCAAATCAAAATGACTTTAAACTAATAAAGCTATTTCCTATATTGAGTTTCTGTTTTATTTATATTCTAATTATATTAAATATTGTGTATGATAAATTAGAAGGATATTTTTTTCCAGTATTATTTTATCTATTTGTAGCGATGTTAGTATTGCAATTTGCTTATCTAAGAAAATCAGAAGTAGATAGAAAAAGTTATCTAATAGTTGGATTAGGAGTATTGTTTTCTGTTTTTTCAGATTCCATTTCTGTTTTACATGTATTTTACTCTGAAGGAATTTTTTATGAAAAAGTAACAGTTATTTTACTCTATGGCATTTCACAGTATTTAATAGTAACAGGCATCGTTTCCGAAAAAATAATAAAAAAAAACAAGAACCTATATGAAGATAACATTTTAGAAATCTAATAGTTAATCTATTTTCTTAACACGCTTTAAGTCTAGCATGTTAATAGGGTTTATGCCTAAATCATATACATTTTTTCTTGTAAAACGAATAACTTCATCATAAAACATAGTAATAACAGGTGATTCTTGCATGATTAGAGAATCCATTTTTGTATATAAATTTTCTCTTTTAATAGTGTTTGTTTCTGTAAAAGCTTCTGTATACCAAATATCAAATTGTTCCTTTTTAAAATGAGTATAGTTAGGTCCATTTGGTGCAAAATTCTTACTGTAAAATAAAGAAAGATAATTTTCTGCATCTGGATAATCGGCAACCCAACTCGCTCTAAACATATCTGTTTTTCCATTAGCCTTTGCTTCTTTTAAAGCAGAAGCAGGAACCACATCGACAATAATATTTAATCCTGTTTTTTTTAATTCCCTTTGTATATATTCACAAAAACTTAAATAATTACTAGTTGTAGTAAGTGTTATTTCTGGATTTTTATTTCCTGTTTTATTAATGTATTGTACTACTAAATCTCTAGCTTTTTCGGGTTGGTAATTATAACCTATGGTTACATTATAGCCAGGAAGCCCTTTTGGTATAAAGCCTCCATTAGCAGGAATACCAATACCGTTTCTTAAATAGGTCATCATTTTTTCTCTGTCAAAACCATAATTTACAGCTTGTCTAAGTAATTTCGATTGTATTTCATTTGCATCACTTTCCATATAAAAACCAAGATATTCTGTGTTTAAGTAGGGACCACGAATCATGTTTACAGCATTAATATACATATCCCGAAGATTTCCAGTAGCAGTTAATATTTCATCTTTATAAGAAGCGTCTAATCCAGAAACAAAATCAATGTTTCCTTGAGCGAATTGTAAAAACTCACTTTGTTTATCTGGTAAAAAAGTGATAGCTATAGCTTCTAAATAAGGTAAGTTATTTCCGTTGGTGTCCTTTTCAAAATAATTAGTATTCTTTCTATAAACTAGTTTTATATTTTCTTCCCATCGTTTAAATACAAATGGACCAGTTCCTATTGGATTTGCTCTAAAATCACTTCCATAATGTTCTACGATTTCTTTAGGTACTACAGAGCAATATTTCATGGTAAGTAATCCTAAAAAAGCAGGAAAAGGTTGTTTTAACTGCATTTGAAAAACAGAATCGTTTATCGCTTTAAAATGTGCCACTTTATTTAACACCCAACTTCCAGATGAAGCTACTTTTTTATCTGTCAATCGGTTTAAGCTGTACTCAAAATCACTAGCAATTACTTTTCTAGTAGAATCTTTTCCAAAAAGCTTATGTTTATGAAAATACACATCATCTCTAAGTAAAAAGGAGTAGGTGAGAGCATCTTTAGAAACAGTCCAGCTTTTAGCAATACATGGCTCCACGTTTAATGCATCATCCATTTGTACCAAACCATTAAAAAGTTGATTAGTTGCCCAAATATCTGCGTTGTCTTTTGCAAAAGCAGGATCTAAAGAACCAATGTTTTTATGTTCATTATATCTAAATACATTACCCTTTTCTTTGTTTTTAGAACCGCAACTAACTAGAAGTAGCAAAATTAGATAGTAATATTTCATTTAAAAGTAGTAAAGTGTTATATTTAATCAATGTTAATCCAAAATATTATAATATGAAAAAAAATTACATTCTTTTTTTTATGATTGGTTTCTTTGTTTGGTCTATAAATGGTCAAATTACATTAACTCAATCTAACGACGCGATAAGTGTAACAGCTGGAGGAGTAGGTTGTTGGAGTCAACCGCCAACAGGAACAGGAGAATATAGAGAAAATTCTTTTTTTAGAGCTTACAATCTAGCAGATTTTAGTGTTACTGAAGATTTTGAAATTTCTTCTGTAGAATATGGTCAAGGAACTGCAGATGATGGTAAATTAATTACTTGTAATATTTACGCTGCAACTTCAGATGATTTGAATACTGCTACTTTAACATTACTTGGTACTGCAACACATATATCATCTTCTGCAGATGATTTAAGTTTAATTAGTGTAGCATTAACAGCAACAATTCCTTCAACAACTGCTACCATTGCTTTCGAAGTTTTAGCAGGAGATAGTGGAACAAATATAAACGAAACTTTTTTTCCAGGGATCAATACTGGAGGCGAAAATGATGATAGTTATTTAAAAGCTACTGCATGTGGAATAACAACACCTACACCTGCAACAGCCATTGGTTTTTCAGATAATCAATATGTTATGAATGTAATAGGTAACATTCTAAGTGTAGAAGAGTTTTCTTTAGATAATAGTATTTCTATTTATCCTAATCCAACGAGTAATATTCTAAATTTAAATGTTTCTAATGCTGTTGCTATTAAAAGTATCGAATTATATAATGTTATTGGTAAACAAGTAATAAAAACAAATGCAACAACTACTTTAGATTTAACTAATCTAGAATCTGGTATTTATATGTTAAAAGTAGATACAGATCTTGGTAGTATAACTAAAAAAGTAATTAGAAGTTAAAAGTTGATTTTTCTTTCCTTATAAAAAAGAGCGTTTTACTAGTTAAAACGCTCTTTTTATGTAATTTTGCATTGTTTTATTATTCAATTCATGGCACAAAAAAAAGTCGCATTTTATACTTTAGGTTGTAAACTTAATTTTTCAGAAACATCTACCATCGCTAGAAACTTTACAGAAGAAGGATTTGAACGTGTAGATTTTAAGGAAGAAGCAGATATTTATGTTATAAATACATGTTCTGTTACAGAAAATGCTGACAAAAGGTTTAAAACCATTGTAAAGCAAGCACAAAAAGCAAATCCAGATGCTTTTGTTGCTGCTGTTGGTTGTTATGCACAATTAAAACCTCAAGAATTAGCAGATGTTCATGGTGTAGATTTAGTTCTTGGTGCTACCGAGAAATTTAAAATCACAGATTACATAAACGACCTTTCCAAAAACGATTTTGGCGAAGTGCATTCCTGCGAAATTGAAGAAGCAGATTTTTATGTTGGTAGCTATTCTATTGGTGATCGAACCCGAGCTTTTTTAAAAGTACAAGATGGTTGTGACTATAAATGTACCTATTGTACAATCCCTTTAGCAAGAGGTATTTCTAGAAGTGATGAACTTGCTAACGTATTAAAAAATGCAAAGGAAATTTCAGAGAAAGGTATCAAAGAAATCGTTCTTACAGGTGTTAATATTGGCGACTATGGAAAAGGGGAGTTTGGAAATAAAAAACACGAACATACTTTTTTTGAACTAGTACAAGCATTAGATCAGGTAGCAGGTATTGAACGTTTACGAATATCATCTATCGAACCAAATTTATTAAAAAATGAAACCATAGATTTTGTTTCTAAAAGCAGGATTTTTGTACCGCATTTTCATATTCCTTTGCAAAGTGGTAGTAATGCTATTTTAAAGTTAATGCGAAGACGATACATGAAAGAACTCTATGTAGATCGTGTTAGTAAAATAAAGCAAGTTATGCCTCACGCTTGCATTGGTGTAGATGTAATAGTTGGTTTTCCAGGAGAAACAGATGAAATATTTCTAGAAACATATAATTTTTTAAATGAACTAGATATATCGTATTTACATGTTTTTACATATTCAGAAAGAGATAATACAGTTGCTGCAACAATGCAAGGAGAAATCCCTAAAAATGTAAGAGCTAAACGTAGTAAGATGCTTCGAGGATTATCGGTAAAGAAAAGAAGAGCATATTACGAAAGTCAAATAGGAAGTTCTAGAACTGTTTTATTTGAAAGTGAAAACAAAGAAGGATATATACATGGTTTTACCGAAAATTATGTAAAAGTAAAAGCTCCTTGGAATCCAGAATTAGTAAATACACTTCACGATGTAAAACTTACTAACATTGATGAAGATGGCATAGTTAGGTTTGCCTACGAAAATATTATGGCTTAAAATAAAAGGAAACTTTAGTAGCCTCTTTTTTAACATTAATTCTATTCCTACTATATTCTTAAACCTACAGGTAACATACTTTTGTATTTTCTGTTTTTTCGAATAAACTTAGCTATTTCAGGACTTGTTGGTACAACACTTAAATTTCTTTCTTCTATATGATTTAAAGCAAGTATAATAAAATCGTTTTGAAAATCTTCAGTAAATATGTTTTCAGGAATAATAAGTTTGGTTAAAAATATTTTTCGTTCTTGAAGCGAGTATTCAATTATTGCTAATTGGTCTTCAATTTTTAATTCAAATTGACGTAAAAAGGCATTGTCAATTAATTCAGCTGCATCAATCATAATTAATTTTTTTAATTCAATGGAAAATTAAGGAGTCAAAACTTTTTTCATAGTTTTGTGCAGTAAATTTACGAAAATTAATCGGTTATTTAAAGTTATTAAGAACTTAAAAACTAATGGATCAAGAACTTATACATGTTTATTTAATGCCGGGAATGGCTGCTAATCCTACTATCTTTGAAAATATAAAATTACCAAAAGATAAGTTTCAAATACATTGGTTAGAATGGATGATCCCTTACAAAAACGAATCTATAAGTGAGTATGCAAAACGTATGACGCTACATATAAAACAAGATAATATTGTTTTATTAGGAGTATCTTTTGGAGGTATCTTAGTTCAAGAAATGAGCAAGCATATTAACTTACGTAAGTTAATTGTTGTATCTTCTGTTAAGACTATGCACGAACTACCAAATCGAATGAAAATAGCAAAGCTTACTAAAGCATATAAAATGTTGCCAACTAGTTTGGCAGGTAATATAGATGCATTAACAAAATATACATTTGGTAAAAGTATTACTAAACGTATTGAATTGTATAAAAAATATATGTCTGTTAATAATAAGCAGTATTTAGATTGGGCTATTGAGCAAGTAGTTTGTTGGGAACAAGATAAACCAATACCAGGAGCCATCCATATTCATGGAGAAAAAGATCAAGTTTTTCCACATAGGCATGTTTGCGACTGTATAACTATTAAAGGAGGAACACATATTATGATCATTAATAAATATAAGTGGTTTAATGAAAATTTGCCACAATTAATATTACAGTAATTTCTGGCGTAAATTTTGCTATTTATTTTTTAACTTTATAAAAAAATTAAGGACTATGAAATGGATTAAAAATACACTGGCTCTTTTTGGGCTGTTAGGTTTATGTACAATGTTTGTTTTTGCTTTACAAGATGCACCAACAGATGAAAATTTTGAAAAGAAAATAATTAACGATTATAACGTTTATGCCTTACAAGTGCCAAGTTATTTAGAGTTTGCCGGTGAGCAAGTGCCTTTACATAATCCAGATATTCTAGAGCGTATGGATAGAGAGTTGTTAGTAAATACCTACTGGCAATCTAATGGTTTTTTAATGTTTAAACGTGCACGAAAATATTTTCCTATTATAGAGCCTATACTTGCAAAACATGGTATTCCAGACGATTTTAAATACCTTGCCGTAATAGAGAGTGGACTAACCAATGCAAGATCGCATGCAGGAGCAAGTGGTGTTTGGCAAATTATGAAAGGCACAGGAAGAGAGTATGGCTTAGAGGTTAATGATAATGTAGACGAACGCTATAATATTGAATTAGCAACCGAGGTTGCTTGTGAGTACTTAAAAAAGTCTAAAGAAAAATTAGGCTCTTGGACACTTGCTGCTTCTGGATATAATGCAGGAATGGCAGGAATGGCAAGAAGACTAAAAGCACAAGACGTTTCTAGTTATTATGATTTACTTTTGGGGGAAGAAACCGGTCGTTATGTATTTAGAATTATAGCTTTAAAAGAAATATTAAGCCATCCAGATAAATATGGTTTTAATTTTAGGGATAAAGATTTATATGGTTATATACCAACCTATAAAGTAGAGGTAGATACTGTAGTAACAGATTTTGCAAACTTTGCAAAAGGATTTGGTATTAACTATAAAATTCTTAAAATACATAATCCTTGGTTACGGGAATCAAAATTAAATAATGCATCAAGAAAAAAATATTTAATTGATATTCCGCATGAAGGATATTATCAATCACAACCATAAAAAAAAAGCCTTGAAATTTTCAAGGCTTTTTTTTATAAATTATTTTAAAAGTATTTCTAACTATCTACTTCTTCTCTTTTGAGATCGCATAGAACCACCTTGACCATAATGTTGATTTGGTGCTTGTGCACGCTTCATATTATCTTTCATCATTTTAATCTGGTCTTTAAGCATATCACGCTTATCTAGTTTTTCTGCTTCTTTTAAAAGCATTTGCGCTTCTTGCTTTCTTCTTTTTGTAAAAGCAATTCCTGCTAAATTTAATTTTGCCATCGCTAAATCATGATCCATAGATAAACCCAAAGTAATCGCTTTTTTAAAACGTTTTTCTGCTTCATTCATATCGGTTTGGCTAACCATAATACCTTTAAGATAATTAAAATAACCTTGCTGTTTTGTAACCAAAGCAGCTTCCGGGTTTTTAATTTTATCTAACCATTTATTGGCTCCTTCAAAATCTTGCTTACGTAATTTTAAAAAAGCTAATAAAATAAATTCGTTTTTAAAGTATAAGAATATAAAGATTAAGGATAATAAAATAAACATAATACCATTACCAATATAGCCTTCTATAAACTGCCAAATAGCTACTCCTACTATGGCTGCAGCAATAATTAATTTAAAATTTTTGTTGTACATTTTTTACTGAAATTTTTGGATTACAAAGAAACTAAATTTTTATGTAAAACACTGCTTTATAAAATTCAAAAAAAATATTTAAATTTAGGTTTGTTAAATAAAAAAGGCTTTGTATATTTGCGCGCAGATTTGAGGAAACTCAATACTGACTAAAATTTATTATTAAGAAGATTTAAAAAGATAAGACAATGCCAAAAAGAACGTTTCAACCGTCAAAAAGAAAAAGAAGAAACAAACACGGTTTTAGAGAAAGAATGGCTTCTGCTAACGGAAGAAAAGTACTTGCACGTAGAAGAGCTAAAGGAAGAAAGAAATTGTCTGTATCAACGGAAACAAGACATAAAAAATAATGATTAACAATTGTTAATATTATAAAGGCGTTACTTAGGTGTAACGCCTTTTTTTATATCTAATAAATATTATTTTTGCAACACACTATAAATTAATACGATGCCAAAAAACACGCAACTAAAATCTATTTTAATTATTGGTTCTGGACCAATTGTTATTGGGCAAGCCTGTGAGTTTGACTATTCAGGAACGCAAGCCTTACGCTCATTAAGAGAAGATGGTATAGAAACCGTTTTAATTAATTCTAATCCTGCAACTATCATGACAGATCCATCTATGGCAGATCATGTATACTTGTTGCCTTTAACTACGAAGTCTTTAGTTCAAATATTAAAAGAACACCCTCAAATTGATGCAGTATTGCCTACAATGGGAGGACAGACCGCTTTAAATTTATGTATTGAAGCAGATGAAAAAGGTATTTGGGAAGATTTTGGTGTAGAAATTATTGGTGTAGATATTGATGCCATTAATATTACCGAGGATAGAGAGAAATTTAGAGAACTAATGCTTAAAATAGGAGTGCCAATGGCACCTCAAGCTACTGCAACTTCCTATTTAAAAGGAAAAGAAATAGCACAAGAGTTTGGCTTCCCTTTAATTATTAGAGCTTCTTTTACATTAGGTGGTGCTGGTGCTTCCTTTGTACATAAAGAAGAAGATTTTGATGAGTTATTAACACGTGGACTAGAAATTTCTCCAATTCACGAGGTAATGATTGATAAAGCGTTAATAGGTTGGAAAGAATATGAATTAGAACTTTTAAGAGATGCTAACGATAATGTAGTCATTATTTGTTCTATAGAAAACATGGACCCTATTGGTATTCATACTGGAGACTCTATAACAGTTGCTCCAGCAATGACATTAAGCGATAAAACGTACCAAAAAATGCGAGATATGGCAATTCATATGATGCGTAGTATTGGTGATTTTGCTGGTGGTTGTAATGTGCAATTTGCTGTAAGCCCAGATGAAAACGAAGACATAATAGCCATCGAAATTAATCCGCGTGTTTCGCGTTCTTCCGCATTAGCGAGTAAAGCAACTGGTTATCCTATAGCAAAAATTGCAGCTAAATTAGCTATTGGTTATCATTTAGACGAATTGCAAAATCAAATTACAAAATCTACTTCTGCTTTATTTGAGCCTACTTTAGACTATGTGATTGTAAAAATTCCACGTTGGAACTTCGATAAATTCGAAGGAAGCGATAGAACTCTAGGACTGCAAATGAAGTCTGTTGGTGAAGTCATGGGAATTGGTCGTTCTTTTCAAGAAGCATTACATAAAGCAACACAATCCCTAGAGATTAAACGTAATGGTTTAGGTGCAGACGGAAAAGGATATAAAGATTACGATCAAATAATTAGCAAGTTGAAATATGCAAGTTGGGATCGTGTTTTTGTTATTTATGATGCCATTCAAATGGGAATTCCATTAAGTAGAATTCATGAGATTACTAAAATCGATATGTGGTTCTTAAAGCAATATGAAGAATTACATATGCTTCAAAAAGAAATTTCTACTTTTAAAATTGATACTATTCAAAAAGATTTGTTACTAGAAGCTAAACAAAAAGGCTATGGAGACAGACAAATTGCGCACATGCTTGGTTGTTTAGAAAGTCAAGTGTATAATAAACGTGAAGAATTAGGTGTAAATAGAGTATATAAATTGGTGGATACTTGTGCTGCAGAATTTAAAGCAAAGACACCTTATTATTATTCTACTTTCGAGAATGATGTAGAAACTGCTGATGGAAAACGTTTTGCAGATAATGAAAGTATCGTTTCCAATAAAAAGAAAATTATAGTTCTTGGTTCTGGTCCAAATAGAATTGGTCAAGGTATTGAGTTCGATTATTGTTGTGTACATGGTGTTTTAGCTGCCGCGGAATGTGGTTACGAAACCATCATGATTAACTGTAATCCAGAAACGGTTTCTACCGATTTTGATACAGCAGATAAACTATATTTTGAACCTGTATTTTGGGAACATATCTACGACATCATTAAGCACGAAAAACCAGAAGGTGTTATTGTACAACTTGGTGGGCAAACCGCTTTAAAGTTAGCTGAAAAGTTAGATAGATACGGAATTAAAATTTTAGGAACTAGTTTCCAATCTTTAGATTTAGCAGAAGATAGAGGGCATTTTTCTAATCTTTTAAAAGAAAACAATATTCCTTTTCCTCAATTTGATATTGCAACCACAGCAGATGAAGCAGCAGCAATTGCAGATGTTCTAGATTTTCCAATATTGGTAAGACCGTCTTATGTTCTTGGTGGACAAGGCATGAAGATTGTAATTAACAAACAAGAACTTGAAAAGCATGTTGTAGATTTGTTACGAAGAATGCCAGGAAATCAATTGCTTCTTGATCACTATTTAGATGGAGCAATAGAAGCTGAAGCAGATGCGATTTGTGATGGAGAAAATGTTTATATTATTGGTATTATGGAACATATAGAACCTTGTGGAATTCATTCTGGTGATAGTAACGCTACATTACCACCTTTTAATTTAGGTGAATTTGTTATGCAACAAATTAAAGACCACACTAAAAAGATAGCATTAGCATTAAATACCGTTGGTTTAATTAATATTCAGTTTGCTATTAAAGATGATATTGTGTACATAATTGAAGCAAATCCTAGAGCTTCACGTACTGTTCCTTTTATATCTAAAGCTTATGGAGAACCTTATGTAAATTTTGCAACCAAAGTGATGTTAGGAGAGAAGAAGGTTACAGATTTCGATTTTAAACCAGAACTTAAAGGTTATGCTATTAAACAACCTGTATTCTCCTTTAATAAGTTTCATAATGTAAATAAAAAGCTTGGACCAGAAATGAAAAGTACTGGAGAGAGTATTCTATTTATAGATAGTTTAAAAGAAGACGAATTCTATAATTTATACTCTAGACGTAAAATGTACTTAAGTAAATAATAATATTGTAGTTTATAACAAAAAAGAGAAGTTGTTTAGCAGCTTCTCTTTTTTGTTATAAGGCTATTTTAAAAACGAGCCCAGTTAATATAGCAATACCAAAGCTAATTAACGTACCAATTAATATATACTCAGTAAGTTTTCGGTGTTTAGACTCTTTAAGATCCCCAAATCTAAATACAGATTTTGCTGTGATTAAAAAACCAACAGCTTCCCAATGGTCTGCTACAATAAAGGTGAACACTAAAATACGTTCTAAAATACCAATATATTTTCCTGCATCTTTTAAAGATTCATTCCCTTTTGTAAGTTTTGAAATATCCCATTTTGTAAAAAGGATTTTCATTAGTATAGCAACTGGTTGCGTTAAAAATGCCAAACAGGTTATTAAAAGAAGGTTTTCTTCTAAAAGAAGTACTTTAAAATCTATTTTTGAATTGGTATAAACAAAATAGGTAATTAATATTACCATAATATGTAGAACTTGGTCAATAAAGAAAAGTAATCGTTTTGTTTTCTTCTTTTGAATGCTAAGTTTAGTTGCATCAATAATAAAGTGCGAAATACCAATAATTAGTACGATTGACCAAAGTGTAAAATCCCAAAGAAGTATAAAAAGTAATAGCACATGTATCAATATGTGCAAATATAATTTTGGAGATTTTAGTTTTTTTACTTCTTTATCTTTTACCCATTTTTCTGGTTGCAAAAAGAAATCACCAATAAAGTGAGCCAATAAAAGTTTAATAAGTAGTATCATATTAAACTGTTTATTTTTTTCTTAAACATGCCATTTAATGCTAAAATTTCTTCCAAATTGGCACGTTTTTGCCTAGTGCTAATAGCGTTTTGGTTAATGCCAATTGTTTTTCCTAAATCTTCTTGTAATGCTTTCGGGTTTTCTAAAGTTAATTTAACAATTTCTGCCGAATTGACTGTCCAATGATCCATACTAATTAGTGCTAGTTTAAAATATAGATTCAACTCCTTATTAAGTATTTCCGATTTTGTTTTAATTTTTAAATTTTGTTTTTCCTTTTTTAAAGTCTCAAAAGTTTCCCCAGAAAAAATAAAGGCTTCGCCATTAGATTCTGTTACATCGTTACCTTGATATGTTTTTTCGCCAATGCCAATAGCCAATCTAACGTCTAATCCTTTTATCATTTTAATTGCTGCTTTTATATAAATAGCAGCTTCAAAACTTTTAAAAGCATCTTTAATTTCTATTTGAAAACTGTCTCCACGATAAATTTCCCAGTGTTTATTGTTTGGTTCTAAATACGATAGACTCTCTTTTAATTGACTAAGCCAAATCTCTGGATTTTTTTGTCCGCGGGATTTGATAATATCCCCTGTAAGTATACTTGTCATTTGTTTTGATTTTTGTTCTCTTTTAAGAGATAACATGATTTATCATCTTATTATGTGATAATTAAAATTATCGCTTTATTGAGTGATAATCAAATATATTCCTTTTTTATGGAATAATCAAACATATTTTTTTATTTGGGAATAATGTAGTTTTACTCTTTTCAATAGCAAAAAAAAGGTTATTTAGAAAAGTGGTCTGGTAAATCAATGCGTACACGGTGATCTTTTAGATCACTTAAATAGTTGTCTAAAGAAAAATCTACATGGTTAAATTCTTCTTGTCTTGCTTTGTGGTTTTCGTTACGGTTTATAGCTTTTAAAAAGCGTACAACTTCTGTTTTGTCATTTAAAATTAGCCCAGGAACAACAACAGATTTACCATTGTCATCTTTTGCAACCATTGTAAAATAAGAAGAATTACAATGTTTGGTTTCTCCAGTTCTTATGTTTTCTGCTTCTACACGAATACCAATAACCATAGAAGTTCTTCCAACAAAATTAACAGAAGCTTTCATGGTTACTAAATCTCCAATTTCTACAGGGCTTAAAAAATCTACTGTATTTACAGAAGCAGTAACACAATAGGTTTCCGAGTGTTTAGAGCCACATGCAAAAGCAATTTCATCCATTAAGCTTAAAATATAACCACCATGAATTTTTCCTCCAAAATTGGAGTGCGAGGGTTGCATTAGTAATGAAATGCTAATACGAGAAGAATCGACTGTTTTAAATTTTTGTTTCATATTAGTATCTATTATTTCGTGAAGTATCTTCTTCCACTTTGGTTATAAAATATTTGGTATCTCCAAGCCAAAAGAAGGTTTTGTAACGTTCAAAATAGCTTAGTTTTACAAACTTGCCTTGTAAATTATTTAAATCTTGAATTACTTTTTCGTTTTTATCTTCCACCGAAAACTTAAAAAATTGCGATTCCGAAACTCCTTGGCTAATTTCGCCTTCCCAAGTTTTAAATAGTACACCTTTACTACTAAACTTTACTAGTTCTCCAGCTCTAACGCCTTCGCTATAGGTTACAAAATAAAGGAAGCAGAAATAGGCTACAAATAGTAATGCAATGGTAATAAATGCTTTTATTAAAAATTTTATCATAGTGTTTACAAGTTAATCGTCTGCAGCAGCTCTTTTAATAATAGTTTCTGGTAGTGTTTTTTTAGCTTTTGCTCCTAATTTTTTAATTTTTTCGACACTAGTAACTAGGTTTCCTTTTCCTTCTACTAGTTTATTCATTGCAGCCGAATAATCTGTTTTTGCTGCATCAATTTTTTTGCCAACACCTGTTAAATCGGTAACTAAACCATGAAATTTATCGTATAAAGCACCAGCTTGTCTAGCAATTTCAATGGCATTTTGTTGTTGTTTTTCGTTATTCCACATACTATCAACAGTTCGTAATGTAGCTAAAAGGGTTGCTGGAGTAACAATTACAATATTTTTTTCAAATGCTTTATTATATAGAGAATTATCGGCATTAATAGCTACAGCAAAAGCAGGCTCTATAGGTATAAAAAGTAACACGAAATCTGGAGATTCAATATCGTATAAATCTTCATATTTTTTTTCAGAAAGCTGATCTACGTGTCTTCTAATTGAATGGATATGTGCTTTTAAAAATGTTTCTCGTTCTTCGTCTTCTGCATTTACATAACGTTCATAATCGGTTAAAGATACTTTACTATCAATAATCATCTTTTTGTTATCTGGTAAATGCAAAACAATATCCGGAAGCACACGCGAACCGTCTTCTCTAGTAAAGTTTTGTTGCACAAAATATTCTCTGTCTTTTTCTAGTCCAGATTTTTCTAATACACGTTCTAGTACCAATTCGCCCCAATTCCCTTGCATTTTACTATCTCCTTTTAAAGCTCTAGTAAGGTTTGTTGCTTCTTTTGTCATTTGCTGGTTTAAATCTTTTAAACCTAATAATTGTTCTTTTAAAGCAGAATGCATACTAATGCTTTCTTTTTGTGTATCGTCTACTTTCTTTTCGAAAATTTGAATTTTTTCTTGTAATGGATTTAAAATTTGTTGGATGTTTTCTTTATTCTGAAGAGTGAATTTTTCCGATTTCGCATCTAATATTTTATTGGCAAGATTTTCAAAATCGGTACGAAGCATTTTTTGTTGTTCTTCTAGTTCTTCATCTCTTTTTAAATTTAGTTTCTGAAGGTTTTCAAACTCGGTATTCTTTCTTGCTAATTCTTGATTTAAGAAATCTTTTTCACGACGGATGCTTTCACGCTCCGTTTCAATTTTAGAAATAGTTTCTCTAAGTTCCTTTAACTGCGCAGTAAACGTGGTGTTTTGTTTTTCGTTTTCGGTACTATGAAACTGTTTAAAATCGTTTAACTGTTGTTGTAAGTTATTATTGCGTTCTTCTAATGTACTCCTTTCGCTTTTACTTTTAAGTTTAGTGAATAGCATGCCTAAATATGCACCAAATGCAGCAGCAATAACTATAGAAATAATAAGAATAATACTGTCGTTCATTTAAAATTGAAGTTTACCCAAAGATAAATTTTTATTCAGAAATAAAACGAATGAATAAGAAATGATTTAACAGTCGGTTATTTATAAAATAGATGTAGAAATTTCAATATCAGCATCCTTCCAAGCAGTATCAAACTCTAGCTTTATTTTGTTTGCTTCATCCAATTTTCCTTGTGCTTTTAAGGATTGATATAAACCCATTAACGACCAACCATTTTGTCTTAAATTTTTTAAATCTTCTTTAAAAACCAACTCTGCTTCCTTGTATTTATTTGCTTGAAGTAAAACAGCACCTAAATTCTGTCTTGGAGGAATATACCATGCCGATGGTTCGTTATATATTAAATTGTCTTCCATTTTTACAGCGCTTTCCAAATGGGTAATGGCAGAGTCATAGTTTCCTTTTAAGGCTTCTAATTCGCCAGCAACTACTTGAAATGCCAATTTAGAAATTGTGGTACCATTATCGAAACCTGTGGCAATTATGGTTTCCATTTCTGGATCTTTAAGGAAACTAGCAATTGCGTCTAATTCTTCTTGCGCATCTTTAATATTGTTTTTTCTAATAAAGGCTATCCCACGTGCATAATGCCAAATCATTTTTAAATGTTTGAGTTCATCATTTGGTTTCGGAATAGTTAAAATGTCATTCCATTTTCCAAATCGCGTATAAGCAAGGAGTGGTGTAGCCGCAAAATTTTGTAAAAAATGAAGTTCTTTTAATTCGCCAGTAGGAACTTTTTCTGCTGTTTTTTTAGCGGCATCTATAGCAATTTCACTGTTTCCTAATAATGTTGCTGCCGACCATAAAAAGTGAATATTATGGGGATAATACCCTAAAGGATACATGCCTTGAGATAAACATTGCGATATATAATCTTCATCTGCTAAAATGGCCTTTTGGTTAGATTCTACAGCATCTTTATATCTACCAACTCGTATATAAATATGCGATGGCATATGTACAATATGTCCAGCTGCAGGCATTAATAATGCTAGTTTTTCTGCGCTTGGAATTGCTAAATCTGGTTTTGGTAGTTCTACCATATGAATATAATAATGATGCGCACCAGGATTATTGGCGTCTAAAACCATCGCTTTTTCAAGTGCTGCTTTTGCTTTATCAATATTTGGTGAAGGATTACCGTCTTTGTCCCAATAATTCCAAGGTACCGTATTCATAACTGAAGCTGCAAATAAGGTGTTGATATTGGTATCTTCTGGATATGTATCCAAAAGTTTAGACATTGCATGCATATAGGCTACATTTAATTCTGGAGTATCTGCAGTCAAATCTTTAGAATATCGATGGGTTAATGCTCCAATGATATCTTGCTCTTTTTTAGTTGCGTTTGTAGCTAATTGTTTCGCTTTGCTTATAGCTTCGTTGTATTTGTTTTTACGATCATCGTCTGGTAAAGGATCGTTAATGTTTGGACCAAGAGTATAGGCTTGACCCCAGAATGCCATTGCTAAATTTGGGTCTAATCTGGAAGCTTCCATAAAAGAACGATGTGCTTCCGCATGATTAAATGCATATGTAAGTCGTAAGCCTTGGTTGAAAAATTGTTGTGCTAATTCATTTTTTGTGCTGACTTTGTACGCATGATTTCCAAGATTTTCAAATAGCGGAGAAATTTGTTTAGTCGTATCTACCGCTTCCAATAAAAATTTTGCAGGGATGCATGTAATAACATCCATACCGTATTTTTTAGAGTAGTCGATTTCTTCTTCTTTATTTAAAAAGAATAAAGGCATTATAGTCACTGTAAGCAGTGAAAATAAGAATAGATTTAATTTCGTTTTCATGGTTTCTATAATTTAGAATACCATTAAAATAAATAGGATAAATTTTAATAAATAGATTTAAGTGTCTGAAAATGAGCAGCATAAATATAGTTAATTTATTTGATAGTTTTAATAAAATTATTTTTTCACTCTAAAAGTACCAGTAGTTGCATCGAAAGAAATCAAATCTTCTGGGAATAATGTGCTAAATGTTCCTTGCTGAATTAAAAGACAAGGCGAATTTGAAGTTACTTCGGTTTTATTCATTACAATCATAGTGTCACATAACTGTATAGCTAAATCTATTTCATGCGAAGAAAATAATATAGTTTTACCTGTTTCTTTTACCAATTTTTGAAGCAGTTTTAAAATATATACTTTGTGGTACATATCTAAATGAGTAGTTGGCTCGTCTAGAATTATCAAATCTGTATCTTGAGCCAAAGCACGAGCAATCATTACTTTTTGAAGCTGCCCATCACTAAGTTCGAAACATTTTTTATGTTTTAAATCTTCAATATTTGTTTGTGAAATGGCGTTGTTAACGATTGTAATATCGGTATTAGATAAATTACCAACCCAATTGGTGTAAGGTTGTCTACCTAAAGCAATGAGCTCGAAAACAGATAAGTTTTTAGAAGAAATACTTTCGGTTAAAACCAAACTCATACTTTTTGCTAAGTCTAAATTGGTATAGTTTTCTAAAGGCTTTTCATTTAAAAAAATAGACCCAGATAATTTGGGTTGTACTTGAGAAATTGTTCTTAATAAGGTAGATTTACCAATACCGTTTCCACCAACTAAACCAATTAATTCTCCTTTTTTTAAGACAATATTTATGTTTGTAGCAATTGTGTTTTCTTCTTTTTTTGAAGTATAACCAATGGTTAGATTTTTGGTTTTTAGAATGGTATGTTGGTTTTTATTTTCCATTAAAAAAGCATCTTTCTTTTTCTTACTAATAACCAAATAACAACAGGAGCACCAATTAAACTAGTAATTGCGTTAATTGGTAATGTATAATCACTATTGGGTATTTGAGCAATACTATCACAAATAAGCATAATAATTGCTCCAAATAAAAACACTGCTGGTAATAATATTTTATGATTAGCCGTGTTAAAGATTTGTCGTGTTAAGTGAGGAATAGCCAAACCTATAAATGCAATTGGTCCCGCAAAGGCTGTTATGGTTCCTGCCAATAAACTAGTTGCGATAATAATTATTAAACGACTTTGTTTAATGTTTAATCCTAGACTTTTTGCGTAATTTTCACCAAGTAATAATGTGTTTAATCCTTTTATAGAAAGGATGCTTATAAGTATTCCAAAGGAATAAATAATGAAAAAAACACCAAGTTCTTGCCAAGATAAATTACCTAGACTTCCAAATCCCCAAAAAATGTATTGTTGTAATTGTTCGGCAGAACTAAAATAGGAGAGTACACTTACAATTGCGGCAGTTATGCTTCCAAACATGAGTCCAATAATAAGTATTGCCATAGTATCTCGCACTTTTGCAGATACAATTAAAACAATTAATAAAACTAAAAAACTACCTAAACTTGCAGCTATAACGATACTCCATTTGGAGATTAGTAAAGTTGCAAAAACACCTCCAAAAACGGAAGCTCCCATAATAATTAAAGCAACACCTAAGCTGGCTCCTGAGGTAATACCTAGTACGAAAGGACCAGCAAGCGGGTTTCTAAATAAAGTTTGCATTAATAGCCCTGAAATGCCTAAGCCAGAACCAACTAAAATAGCAGTGAACGCCTTGGGCAATCTATAAGCTTGTATAATATAATTATCTGTTGTGCCTGTTAAACTTTCAAAAATAGTTTTAAACGGTATAGACACAGAACCCAAACTAATATTTGCAAAAAAGCATATAATTAAGAGAATACTTAATAGTAAAAAAGGGAGTTTATATGTTTTTGTTTCCGGCAATTATTCTAATGGTTTAAAAAAGTAAGGTTTGTAATCTTGTAATACTTCTGGATGACAGATTTTTATAATATCTTTTAATACTAAATCTGGTCTAGCAGTTCCTAATTCATAATAGGTAACACCTCCAGTTTTACCTGTATTATTAACAAATGAAAAAATATTCTTATTGGTGAAAGCATCAAATTTTGTGTAATGTTTACTCGCTTTTTCAAGAGCTTCTAAACTGGAATAATATGACGGGCTTAACCATAATTCGGCTTGTTTCGCTTTTTCATAAACGCTTTCAAAGTTAAGGGCTAAGCTTCCACTTCCAGTGGTTTCGCTCCATAAATAATTTACATTAGCATCTTTTAAAATTTGCGCTTCCGGACTTGTACCATTTGGTAAATACCAAACATCTTTGTGCATAGCTCCACATAAAACGGTTGGTTGCTTTTTTACTTTAGCAGCTAATGTTTTGGCTTCTAAATAGTCTTTTTCAATAGTATTAAAAATAGAATCTGCTTCTTTTTGTTTGTTATAGAGTACACCAAAAAACTTTATCCATTCCGCTTTTGCTAAAGGTGATTTTTCTACCCAGTCACCATTGTAAATTACAGGGATTCCAGATTTTTTAATGGTTTCGAAAGTTTTGTTGTTTCCATCAATTCCAAAACCAACAACAACATCTGGGTTAACGTCTAATAAAACTTCGGTATTGATACCTTCATTTTTACCTAATTCTCTAACCAATCCATTGTCAATGTTTTCTCTTGTTTCTTCAGAAGAAATATAATCACTACCAGGAAAACCAGCCAGTGTTTGTGCAACACCTAGCAATTCTAAAGCAGGAATATGTGTAGTAGATGTTACTACAATTTTTTCAATAGGAATTGTAATTATACCATCAAATGCATCTTTATTTAAAGTGACTTTAGCAGCTAGGTGTTTCGGTACTAATGCATATTTGTATTCTTTTTCGGCTTTAGGCCAAGGGTTTTTTATCGTTAATATTTTAAAATTTTCGTTATGTGTAATGTAAAATCCTTGTGCATAATTAAAATCGGAATAGGCAATATCTTGTTTGTTTTCCGGAATTAGTTTTGCTTCCTTTTTGCAAGAAATAAAGAATAGTATACTACAAAATAGAAGGAAAGTGATTTTTTTGTTTTGTAACATTAGTGACATTTAAACTGATTAAATTCGTGTAAATTTATATAAAATTTTAGTAATGAGAGATGGTTCAAATGTAACAATATATATAGTAGGGGGGATTATAATTGGACATTTTTTAATTGGCTTTATTTATCTTATTTATAAAATGAATAAGAAAAAGTGAGTTTAAATTAGTTTGCATTTAAAAAAGAATCTATTTTTGCCGAGAATTTTGGTTTGACTTCGCAATGATGCAAAGTCGATTAAAAGGGAATCTAGTTAAAATCTAGAACTGTTCCCGCAACTGTAAGCTATAAAGCTTCATGTTAAACTTCAAGTCACTGGAAATAATTTCTGGGAAGACCAACATGAAGACGTAAGTCAGGAGACCTGCCAATTTCAGCATTCAACAAATCTTCGGGAGAAAGATTTCAAGATTAT
This sequence comes from Oceanihabitans sp. 2_MG-2023, assembly GCF_030547245.1. Lineage (GTDB taxonomy): Bacteria > Bacteroidota > Bacteroidia > Flavobacteriales > Flavobacteriaceae > Oceanihabitans. Next base: position 475,399 of record NZ_JAUOQT010000003.1, on the reverse strand, counting down.
GAAAAAAGGTATTCTATTTTTAATTGGTATTGTTTATAGCTTTCACTGTTTTTCGCAAACAAAGCTTGACTCTCTGCAACATTTAGATGAAGTAGTTTTAAAGTCTGATAGGCACCTAAAAACTTTTTCTAACACACAAAAAGTTGCTACATTAAAAGATACATTATTAAATAGAAGCGCTCCTTCTTTAACCCAGTTGTTAAATAATAATTCGGCTATTTATTTTAAAGAAAATGGCTTAGGTATGGTTTCCTCACCATCATTTCGAGGTACCACAGCACAGCAAACTGCAGTAGTGTGGAATGGGGTTAATATCAATTCGCAATTTAATGGACAGACTGATTTTAATACTATTAATATTCGCAATTTTGATGCAGTAAGTATTAGAAGTGGTGGAGGGAGTGTGCTGTATGGAAGTGGTGCTATTGGCGGTTCTATTCACTTAAATAATAATATCGCTTTTAATGAAGGCTTTAACAATTTTGTTTATACCAATTACGGGAGTTTTAATACTTTAGATTTTGGTGTTAAGTCTGCATTTTCTTCTAAAAAATTTAGCGTCGATGTTGCACTTAGCAGGTCGAGTTCAGACAATGATTACGATTATGTAGATAGTGATAAAACCAATCTTAATGGTGCGTTTTACAATCAGAGTATATCTGCAAATTTTGGATATAAAATAAATGCGAAGAATATTCTGAAGTTGTATACTTATCTATACGATGGCGAACGTGAATTTTCGTTTATATTCGCTTCAGAAACACCTACAAAATACCAAGATTTAAATTCTAGAAATATGCTAGAATGGAATGGTATATATGGAAAATTTATATCTACTTTAAAACTAGTATATCTTTCCGAAAAGTATAAATATTTTGCGAATAGTAATTTTGAAACATTCTCTTTTGGTGAAGCAAAAACCCTTATAGGTAAATACGATTTAAGTTATCGTGTATTTAAAGATGCCATGCTGCAAGGGGTTGTAGATATTACAAATACTTTAGGTAAAGGTTCTGATATAGGTGAAAACGAACGAACCATTTCTAGTTTTAGTTTATTATACAAACAACAAATTAAATCCTTTTTTTACGAAGCCACACTAAGAAAAGAAGTTACTAGTAATTATGATAGCCCATTGCTGTATAGCCTAGGATTGCAATATAAATTTGGGAAGTATTATACGGTAAATGTAAATGGTTCTAAGAATTTTAGAATTCCTACTTATAATGATTTGTATTGGGAAGGAAGTGGTAATACCAATTTAAAACCAGAAACTTCTAAGCAAATAGAAATAGGAAATCAATTAGATTTTAAACACGTCTCTTTTTCTGCAACAGGTTTTTATAATGATATAAAAGACATGATTCGTTGGCTCCCTTCAGGAAGTAACTGGCAACCTATAAATACAGACCATGTAGAAACCTATGGTTTAGAATCTACATTAGATTTAAAATATCATTTAAAAGAACATCAGTTTACTTTAGGAGGAACGTATGCGTATACTGTTTCAAAAAATAAAGAAACAGATTTACAGTTAATTTATGTGCCAAAACACAAGGCAACAGCTACTTTTAATTATCAACGTAATCGCGCTTCTTTTTATTACCAAACACTTTATGTGGGCGATGTTCTTACTTTACAAGACGACGATCCTAAATACATATTAGATGCTTATTTTGTTTCTAATATTGGGCTTTCTTATGCCTTTGGAAAAGAGAAACAATTTACTTTAGGAGCACAAATTAAAAACCTTTATAATATAAACTATCAGAGTGTAGCAAGTCGCTACATGCCTGGAATTAACTATAATTTTTACTTTAACTATAATTTTTAAACAATGAAAAAACAATTCAAATTTTTAGCTTTTACGCTTCTTTTAAGTGTATTAATAACTTCATGTAGTAATGATGATAATGATGATAGCGGTTCTTCAAGCTTAGGAGCATATGATAATGGTTATTTTGTGTTGAATGAAGGAAATGGTAATCCTGCAACAGCATCTGTTACTTTTGTAGGTGATGATGGTATTGTTGTAGAAGATGTGTTTAGACTAGTAAATCCAACAGCAGATGAAATTGGTTCTTACTTACAAGATATCTTTTTTGATGATACTAGAGCATTTATTATTTCTGGATCTGCAAATCAAGTAACGGTTGTTGATCGTTATACTTTTGAATACATAGCAACTATTAATTCTAATTTTTCTGCACCTAGATTTGGTACTGTTGAAAACGGAAAAGCTTATGTCACTAACTCTGCAGAATGGAACACAGGAGCAGATGATTTTCTTACTGTTATCGACCTTAATGATTATTCTACGACAACTATAATTGTTGGTGATTATTCAGAAAAAATTACTTCAGATGATGATTATGTGTATATTTCTAATGGATATTATGGAAGTGGAAATGCGGTAACTATTTTAAATACAAATACACAAGTATTAACTAGTATTGATTTGGGGGTAGGAAACTCTCCAAATTCCATAATAGAAGAAGATGATGATTTATTCTTATTATCTTATGATTATGGATCTAATGGAAAAATTTTTAAAATCAATACAGCTACGAATGCTATTGAAAGTACAATAGATCTTCCAGCTTCATTAGTTGCAGCTAAAAACTTAGTAATAGAAGACGATACTTTTTACTTTACGGTAGACGCTTCGGTTTATAGTGCTTCTATGAGTAGTACTACTATTTCTGATATCGCTTTATTAACGTATAATTCTACATCTACATATGGTGTTATGTATGGGTTTAATGTAGAAGATAATAAAATCTATATTTCCGATGGAGGAGATTTTAACTCTAACAGTAATGTATATGAATACTCTTTAAGCGGTTCTTTATTAAATACAATAACAGTAGGAGTAGGACCAAATAGTTTTCATTTTAATTAATATTACTTAATTATATAAAAAAAAAGCCACTCCGTAGAGTGGCTTTTTTTTAGTTTACATATATTTTAATCTAAATACATACCGTTTTCAAAAGGGTTGTAATCCACTTTATTTTTAATCTTATTAAAATTATTTGTTTTGGTTTGTGCAAACCTTCCGTTTTGTAAAATATGTAGTAATGCTGCAGCTAGTAAAGGTTCACTAGCATCTCCTAGAATACCATAGTTACTTGGATCTTCGTTTATTTCTATAGTTGGTATTAATCCTTCGTTAGGTACACTTACATCTAATTTGTTAACAGTTTTTGCTACTAAAGGTTGTAAAGCATAGTTATGTAAAGGGCTTGCTCCACTTCGTCCAAAGTCTGGTGAATCATATAGCGTAATGGATGCTTGCGATTTCCCTGTAGTTTGTAAACCAATTTGTATCACTTCTAATTGCGAATACGCTTTTAAGCTATTAATAACCATTTCGCTTGCAGAAGCAGATGCTCCAGTAGTAAGAATATATACCTTTTGTAAATTAAGACTGTTAATACTATTGCCATCAAAAGAATTTGTGAATCGATATTCGGTATTACTACTTTGTAAATCGGTGTTATAAATTAGCTTAGCAAAAGTTTCTCCATTAAATTGTCCAGTAATCATACTTCCTAAAAGTGTTGCAGTATTTACAGATCCACCAGGATTATATCGTAAATCTAAAACCAGATGTTGCACATTATTACTAAGTAGTGTAGCAAAAGCATTGTTTAATTGATTGTTAAAATCGGCTGTAAAACCATTGTACATTAAATAACCAACGTTTTGGTTGTTAACTTCTAATATTTCCGTTTTATATACTGGATTTTCTGTAAAAGCCACTTTAGTTAAAGTTGCTGTTTCGTTGGTCGCTTCAATACTGTCATCACTATCATCATTTGGCGTGTTATTATCATTATACGTTGCTAAATTTAAGGTATAACTATCTTGGTTTAATAAAGTGCCTAGGTTATTTTCGGTTAAGGCTACATCATCTACAGCATTAAATATTTGTCCGCGTTGCAATCCTTGAGATTCCGCAGGACTATTGTTTAAAACCAGTTTAATTATTCCAAAAACTTCGGTGTTACTTCCTGGTTCATAGTAAAAGTCAAATTCTAAACCATTGCTTGTTCTTACGCCATCAAAACTTTCTTCTAAGGCAATATAATCATCTGTAATCCAACTAAATCTATCGGTGTTTTGTCTGTCGTAAATTAGATTTTCAAATAATGCCTCAGGAGTTTCAAAAGAGTTTAAATAGCTAGAATAATCGGCATCACTAGAAAATCGATTATCAGCTAAGTCCGGTTTATTTTCTTTATATAAATAGGCGTAATTCATTCCTTTCCAAACAAAATCTTTAATTTCGGAAGCGGTTACAGGGTTGTCATCTAAATCTTCAAAACAAGCTGTACATAAAGTAGCAGCAAAGCATAGAAGTATAATTTTTTTTAAACGTATCATAGCAATAAAGTTTTCTTTTTTTTTTAAAAGTACTTATTTTACCTGCAAATAAAAATTTATTGTAACAAAATGTAAAGTTGTTCGTCGTAATACAAACAGCCCTTACCAAGCAGTTTTAACCAAAACCAAAAAAATGACACAAACTGAGTTTTTACATATTGTAATGCCTTTTAAAGATAAGGTGTTTCGTTTAGCAAAACGATTGCTAGTGTCTAGAGAAGAAGCAGAAGATGCAACACAAGAAGTGCTTTTGAAATTGTGGAAGAATAAAACAAAAATGCAAGAGTATAAAAACGTAGAAGCATTTTCTATGACCATGACGAAAAATTTTTGTTTAGATAAGTTAAAATCGAAACAAGCACAAAATTTAAAGTTAGTACATAGTAATTACCAAGACAACAATACATCTTTACAAAAACAATTAGAATTTAGTGATAGTGTAGATTGGGTTGCTAAAATAATGGAAGATTTACCAGAACAACAAAAGCTGGTAGTGCAATTAAGGGATATTGAGCAGTATGATTTTGACGAAATTGGCAAGATGCTTGATATGAATAATACAGCAGTGCGAGTTGCATTGTCTAGAGCAAGAAAAACAATAAGAGAAAAATTAACAAAAACACACAATTATGGTGTTAGATAATATAGAAGAATTACTAGAAAAGTACGACAATGGCGAAACATCGCTAATAGAAGAGCAGCAGTTAAAAAACTATTTTAAACAAGAGACTGTAGCGCCACATTTAGAAATGTATAAACCAATGTTTGCCTATTTTTCTGTAAGTCAAGAAGAGCAGTTTACAAAAGACGTTCCATTAAAAACTAACAAAAACAATTTGTATAAATGGATTTCGGTTGCAGCAGTAGCAGTTCTTATGTTAGGATTTTATTTTAAATCACCTCTAACTTCTGCAGAAGATTTAGGTACTTATGATGATCCTGAAATGGCATACCTAGAAGTGAAAAAATCTTTAGAAATGATCTCTACGCAGTTCAATAAAGGAGCTTCAAGTATCAATTATTTAGCAGAAGTAGATAATACTACTAGTCTAATTTTTAAAAAATAGAAAACATGTACCTAGCCATCTATCTTATTTTAAAACAAATCTAAAAGAGGAAGAATAGGCGAACACATTTTTACAATTAATAACAAATAAATACTACAAAAATGAATACACAAATAAATAAAATAAGTAAAATGAAAAAGAATGTAATTTTAGTCGCAATGGCTTTATTAATGATGCCTTTAACATCTATGGCTCAAGATATATTTTCCAAATATAGCGACAATGCAGATGTAACCTATGTAAATATTAAACCTAAAATGTTTCAAATGTTAGCAAAAATGGATATCGATTCCGATGATCCTGAAGCAAATGAATATCTTGAAATGGTAAATAGTATTACTAGTTTAAAAACTATAATTACCGAAAAAGGTGCAATTTCTGCAGATTTAACTTCTTGGGTAACCTCTAAAGCAAGTAGTTTAGAAGAATTAATGGAAGTTAAAGATGATGGAACTGTTATTAAATTCTATATCAAAGAAGGAAAAGATGAAGATCACGTAAAAGAGCTTTTAATTTTTGTAAACGGAATTAGTAAACACATGGAAGGATCTGACGTTTCTGTAAATGGTACGCAACGTAAATTTGAAACCGTAATTGTATCTTTAACAGGAGATATAGACTTAAAACAAGTTTCTAAACTTACCAAAAAAATGAATATTCCTGGAGGAGAACATTTAGAAGATAAAAAATAAATAATATATACACATGAAACCATCAATCAAAACAATCTTGTGCAGCTTACTAACAATAACCTTGTTAGTAAGTTGTAACAATAAAGAATCTTTACAAACTTACTTTGTAGATAATCAAGAATCAGCAAGTTTTACAACTGTAGATATACCTACTAGTATTGTAGATTTTGAAAATGCAGACCTTAGTGAAGATGAAAAAGAAGCATATAACTCTATCGATAAACTAAATTTTTTAGGATTTAAATTAGACTCTAGCAATCAAAATACTTATAAAGTAGAAATGGCCAAAGTTGCTTCTATTTTAGCAGATGAAAGATATATAGAACTAGGAGATTTTAATATGTTTGGTTCTAAATTATCTGTAAAATATATTGGAGATAATGATTTAGCAGATGAATTTATTGTATTTGGAAGCTCTAAAGAATATGGCTTTGGTGTTTTACGTATTTTGGGCGACGATATGAGTCCTGCAAAACTGGTACGACTGGCAGAATCAATGAATAAAGGAAAAGTAGACGATGAGCAACTAAAAGGAATTATGAATTTTTTTAAATAATAATTTTAGTTAATTTTCAATAAAAAAAGGCTTACCAAATATTTGGTAAGCCTTTTTTATATGTAATATAAGAGATTATATTCCTGTATAATTACTAGGCGAAATCACTTTTAATTCTTCTTTAATTTCTTTAGATACTTCTAAAGTATCAATAAAATTTGCGATAGATTGTTTTGTTATTTTCTCGTTAGTTCTTGTTAAACCTTTTAAAGCTTCATATGGATTTGGATATGCTTCTCTTCTTAAAATAGTTTGAATTGCCTCTGCTACAACAGCCCAATTGTTTTCTAAATCTTCCGCAAATTTTGCTTCATTCAATAGCAATTTATTTAATCCTTTTAAAGTACTTTTAAAAGCAATTAAAGTATGTCCAAAAGGTACACCAACATTACGTAAAACGGTACTATCTGTTAAATCACGTTGTAATCTTGAGATTGGTAATTTTGCAGATAAATGCTCGAAAATAGCATTCGCTATTCCTAGGTTTCCTTCCGAGTTTTCAAAATCGATAGGATTTACTTTATGTGGCATGGCGCTACTACCAACTTCTCCAGCTTTAATTTTTTGCTTAAAATAATCCATCGAAACATAAGTCCAAATATCTCTATCTAAATCTATAAGGATGGTATTTATTCTTTTTAAAGTATCAAATAAAGCAGCCATATGGTCGTAATGCTCAATTTGTGTGGTTGGAAAAGAATGTTGCAAACCTAGTTTTTCTGCAACAAATGTGCTTCCAAATGCTTTCCAATCTATATTTGGGTATGCTACTTTATGTGCATTAAAGTTTCCAGTTGCTCCACCAAACTTAGCTGCACTTGGTATATCATTTAATAAATTAAATTGTTCTTCTAAACGAACTACAAATACTTCTATTTCTTTTCCTAATCTTGTAGGCGAAGCTGGTTGACCATGTGTTCTTGCTAGCATAGAAACATGCGACCAATCTTTTACTAACTCTTTTAAACGGTTAAGAATTACAAAATATTCTGGAACATATACATCGTTCATGGCATCTTTAATGCTTAACGGAATTGCAGTATTGTTGATATCTTGAGAAGTAAGCCCAAAGTGAATAAACTCTTTATAATCTTGTAAACCTAGTTGGTCAAATTTTTCTTTTATAAAATATTCAACAGCTTTAACATCATGATTGGTAACTTTTTCAATATCTTTAATTGCTAATGCATCTTCGGTCGAAAATTCACTGTAAATAGCTCTTAAATCTTCAAAAATCGATTTGTTTACAGATTCTAGTTGTGGTAAAGGAATTTCGCAAAGTGCAATAAAGTATTCAATTTCTACTAAAACACGATATTTAATAAGTGCTTCTTCCGAAAAATATTTACCTAATTCATCCACCTTATTTCTGTATCGTCCATCAATTGGTGAAATGGCATTTAGTGTGTTTAAAGACATAGTGTGTGTTGTTTTTTAAGAAGTTTCAAATATAGGTTTTTGTATTGCGAATTACGAATTTCGAATTATGATTTTTGAAGGTTTTAAATTTGTTTTGTTGTAATTAAATAAAATCTACCCTTCTTCAATCTAAGGAAAGTGCATGAAATGATTTTTTAAGCCCTATTTTCAGCTTCTATTTCAGTTTCTTGAGAATATGTTTGGCTCTCGCCTTAAAACCAGAACTTTGCATCTGGAAATCACGCTCTAAAATTAAAACAAGTTCTGGGTGAATCCAATCGTAATCTTTACCAAGTAAATACAGCGAATTCATAGAGTAAGCTTTAGGTGCAATCTTTTCGTCATTAATCATATAATCAAAACAGACTTCTATAATTTTTTCTCGATGTCTCGGAAGTAATTCCGTTTTAATCCTGTTTTCCTTTTTAGAATAATATGCTTTTACTAAATACTCACATACTTTAGCAACAGGTCTAACGGCTGAATCTTGATGCACTTTATGCATATTTTTTGTAAAATAATCTAGATACGGAATCGCTTCTTCCAAATGCTCATTGCACATAAACTCAAAAACCCAAGCTGCTCGTGGCGAAATTTTATCGTCTACCATAAAAAGAATTTCTAAAAGCTTCTCGATTAAACTAGGATTTTTAATTACCAAATTAGCATAATACAAGCGTTTTTCACGAGAGTGATTTACATAATTTAATTCTTGATAAAGTTGCGCAGTAGTCAAAAGGTTTTCTTATTTTTAAAAAATAAAACTAATAAAAATGAAGAGGATAAAAAAGATACTATTGCTTTTACTTGTTGTATTTGTGATTGCTCAATTTTTCGGACCTGAAAGAAACGAAGGAGAACTTACTTCTATTATCGCTTTTGAAGCAGATACAAATCCACCAGAAGATGTAAAACTTATTTTAAAAACGAGTTGTTATGATTGCCATAGTGATGTAACTAAATACCCTTGGTATAACAAAATAACTCCCGTAAATTATTGGCTAGCAAGTCATGTTAATGATGGAAAAAAACATTTTAATGTTTCTGGTTGGGAAGCAAATTCGGTAAAACGAAAAGATCATAAATTTGAAGAACTTATAGAAATGGTAGAAGAAAAGGAAATGCCTTTACCTTCTTATACCTGGACACATACTGAAGCAAAACTTACCGACGCACAAATGGAGTCTGTTATTAATTGGGCAAAAAATGTACGCGTAAAATATAGTCTAACTCCAAAACCAGAGTAGTTAGTAAATAATATACAGTACGTATAAAAAAACATTTGTGTATTTGTGGTAAAAAAACTCTTAATAATTGGTTTTGTCTGGCCAGAACCAAAAAGCTCTGCAGCAGGAAGTCGAATGATGCAAATCATTGAGGTGTTTCAAAATCAAGCATATCAAATTACATTTGCTAGTCCTTGTGCTAAAAGTGACAATGCTTTTAACTTAACATCTATAGGAGTTGAGCAAGTTTCTATCGAATTAAATAATACGAGTTTTGATGTTTTTATAGAAAACCTAAATCCAAATGTTGTGTTGTTTGATCGCTTTATGATGGAAGAACAATTTGGATGGCGAGTTGCCGAAAATTGCCCAATGGCACTTCGAATACTCGATACAGAAGATTTACACTTTTTACGAAAAGGAAGACAACAAGCCTTTAAAGAGAAGCAAGTTTTTGATGATTCCTATTTGTTTAACGATACTACAAAACGTGAAATTGCTAGTATTTATAGATGCGATCTAAGTTTAATTATTTCGGAAGCAGAGATAGAAATTTTAAAAAACCGTTTTAAAATAGCTGAAACTTTATTGCATTATTTGCCATTTATGTTAGATGGTGTTGCTTTGGAAGCTATCGAGAGATTACCAACTTTTCAAAAACGAGAACATTTTATAACTATAGGGAATTTTATACATGAACCTAATTATAATGCCGTTTTATATTTAAAAGAAAGCCTTTGGCCTTTAATACGTAAACAATTACCAAAAGCAGAAATGCATATTTATGGATCTTATGCAAGTCAAAAAGTAAATCAGTTGCATAATAAAAAACAAGGCTTTTTAATAAAAGGCTTCGTTAAAGACGCAAACCAAGCCATGCAAGACGCTAAAGTCTGTTTAGCAGCAATTCGATTTGGCGCAGGATTAAAAGGAAAACTAGTAGAAGCCATGCAAAACGGAACACCTTGCGTAACAACAACTATTGGAGCAGAAGGTATGTATGGTAATTTAGAACCTAACGGGTTTATTACTAATACACCGCTCGAGTTTGCAGAGAAAGCGGTTGCGATTTATAAAGAGGAAATACTCTGGAAAGAAAAACAACAAAACGGATTTCAAGTACTTAATAATCGATTTAATAAAGTTGAAATTGAAAAAGAGTTTGTAAAACTTCTTGAAAAAATAATACCACAACTAAGTAAGCACAGGCAAAATAACTTTACAGGACAAATGCTAATGCATCATACGTTGCAGAGCACCAAATTTATGAGTAAGTGGATTGCCGAAAAAAATAAGAAATAATTGTATATTTAAAAGAAGCTATTAATCATAAAACATATGAAACCATTAAAAATAATTATTATAAGCATGCTTTTCACTTTATTCTTAGTGACTAATAGTACACATGCTCAAGTATCTTCGCAACAAATCGATTCTATTGTTCATTATGCCATGACTAAGTTTCATGTCGCTGGAACTGCAGTTGCAGTTGTTAAAGATGGCAAGGTAATTCATAGCAAAGGCTATGGTGTAAAATCTATAAATACTAAAGAACCAGTAAACAAGCATACGCAATTCGCAATAGCTTCCAATAGTAAAGCATTTACAACTGCTGGATTAGCCATTTTGGTAGAAGAAGGTAAAATAAATTGGGAAGATAAAGTGAAAGCGCATATTCCAGAATTCACGATGTATAATAATTATGTAGAAGAAAATTTTAGTATTCTAGATTTAGTAACGCATCGTAGTGGTTTACCTTTAGGAATTGGAGATTTAATGTTTTTTCCGGATGGAACCGATTTTACTATGCAAGATTTATTAGCCAGTTTTCAACATTTTAAAGCGTCTTCAGCTTTTAGAACCAAATGGGATTATGATAACTTGCTATATCTTGTTGCAGGCGAATTAATTGCTAGAAAAAGTGGTATGACTTGGGAAGCTTTTACTAAAACACGTATTCTGGAGCCTTTAGGAATGGATAATACCTATGCTTCTTTAGCAGAAATAAAAGATACTTCTAACTTATCTGCTTCACACACTACTGAAACAGGAGAGATAAAAATAATTCCAACCTTTGAAGAAATGATGAATGGTGCAGCAGGAGGTATCTTTTCTAATGTAGACGATTTATGCCAATGGATGTTATTACAATTACATGCTGGAAAATACGGGGAGAATCTAGATAAAGAACTTTTTTCGGCTACCAATCATGACGAAATGTGGAAAATACACACGGTTATGGGAGTCAATAAAAACCCGAGATATAATTCGCATTTTTCAGGTTATGGTTTAGGTTGGTTTGTTTCCGATGTATTAGGGAACATGAAAGTAGAGCATACAGGAGGTTTGCCAGGAATGCTATCGGAAACGGTTTTAATTCCAGATATGAATTTAGGAATTGTTATTTTAACCAATACAAGTGATGATGGAGCAGGATTATTTTCTTCTGTTTCTCAAACTATTTTAGATAAGTATTTAAAATTAGACGATTTTAAATGGATAGATAAATATTCTGATTACTTAAAATCTAAAGAAAAAAAAGGAGATGCTGTTACAGATAAAGTATGGGAAACAGTTAAAAACAATGCAAGTAACCCTATAGATACTCAAAAGTATATTGGGGTTTATAAAGATAATTGGTTTGGTACTTGTGAAGTTTTTATGAAAAAAGACCAACTATGGTTACAATTTCATAGATCTCCAAAACTAAATGGACCTTTACAATTTTATGAAGCAGAAACCTTTGCCGTTAAATGGGAATATCAAGATATGAATGCAGATGCTTTTGTAACATTTTCTTTAGATGAAAACGGAAAAGCAAAAAATATGAAACTCAAAGGTATTTCTCCAAATATTGATTTTAGTTTCGATTTTCATGATTTAGATTTAAACCGAGTAGAAGAGTAGAAGAGTAGAAGAGTAGAATAAAATATTAAACTATAAAACCATGTTTACTTTTTCATTCAATCATATAGCACTATCTGTAAAAAATGTAGACGAATCTATTGCGTTTTATCAGAAGGTCTTTAAGTTTAAAGAAATTGAAAATACAGCTTCTAATTCTAAAACGAGATGGCTTGCTTTTGGTGCAGGAAAACAATTGCACTTAATTCCTAGGCCAAACTTGGAAGTGAAAACCAATAAAGCAGTTCATTTTGCATTAGCGATTACAGATTTAAATTCTTTTGTGCAGCATTTAAAAGCTCTAGATGTAGCATATAGTGATTGGCTGGGTACTGTAAATAAAGATTATGTAAGAAAAGACGGTATTCAACAAGTGTATTTTCAAGATCCAGATAAGTATTGGATTGAAGTAAATAATGCTATTTAGAATTTTAGAAAAGATCTAATCCTTCAATAAACGTATTACTTCCTTTACACCAACAGTTGCAGGTTTAGCAATAACCGTTAGGTTTTTATTACTAGACACTGCAGGTTTAGGGTCAACAAAGTAAGTAGCAGTGTTTTCTGGTACATAATGCATTAAACTTGCAGCAGGATATACTTGCATACTAGTACCAATAATCATTAAAATATCTGCTGTTTGGCAAATTTCTACAGCTTTTTCAAACTTTGGTACTGCTTCACCAAACCAAACAATATGTGGTCGCATTTGATGTCCTTTGGTATCGAGATCACCAAGTAATAAATCTTTTTTCCATTCTTGAATGTTGGTTTCATTATTAACACTACGAGCTTTTAATAATTCACCATGCAAGTGTATAACGTTAGAACTTCCAGCACGTTCGTGTAAATCGTCTACATTTTGTGTAATTATTGTAACGTTGTAATCTTTTTCTATAGTAGCCAAATCATAATGTGCTTGGTTTGGTTGTACTTCTAAAAGTTGTTTTCTTCGTTGGTTGTAAAAGTCTAAAACCAAAGCTGGGTTGTTTGCAAATCCTTGAGGAGAAGCAACTTCCATTACATCATGTCCTTCCCATAAACCATCTGCATCTCTAAAGGTTTTAATACCGCTTTCGGCACTTATTCCTGCTCCAGTTAATACTATCATGTTCTTCATTTTATAAAATTACTTTTTTTGTCATTCCTACGAAAGTGGTAATCCATTCTTTTTTAATTAAATTTGACTTTTAGTAAGAAAAATGACAGATATAAAACTCCTAGAATACTTAGAAACCTATTTAACCGAAAACCGAAGAACACGTTTTAATAAAGTAATAAAACAGCGAACCAAGCATTTTACGGTTGCTACCGAAGATGTATACCAATTGCACAATACGAGTGCGGTTATGCGTAGTTGCGATGTTTTTGGAATACAAGAACTTAATATTGTAGAAGAGGTAAATACCAAAAGTATCGATAGAGAAATAGCAATGGGAGCACAGAAATGGGTAGACCTAAATAGGTTTCATTCTATTAAAGATTGTATTGCTGCTGTAAAATCGCAAGGGTATCAAATTGTAGCCACAACACCACATACAGAAGATTGTGAATTGCAAGATTTTGACTTTACTAAAAAGTCTTGTTTTTTCTTTGGAAGAGAGACGGAAGGGTTAAGTCAAGAGGTTTTAGATACAGCAGATTGCTATTTAAAAATACCAATGGTAGGTTTTACCGAAAGTTTAAATATATCGGTTAGTGCTGCGATTGTTTTACAAGAGGTAACAGCAAAACTAAGACGTAGTGATATTGCTTGGCAACTTAGCCAAGAGGAACAAAATGCAAAACGATTAGATTGGGTTAAAAAAACGATTAAAAGCTATGACCAAATTATAGCTCGTTATTATGATGAGAGTAAGTAATTTTAGATAAAAAAAAAGCGTAACCCAATTGGATTACGCTTTTATAAATAGTACTATATTAAGTATTTAAAATTTTCCAGACCTATTTCTGTTTAAAACCTTGTATTCTTCATAACATTCACTAATAGCATCTAATACTTGTAGATCGTTAGCTGTATTAATAAATTCTTTAGAGTAGTTACACTGACTTATAATTTCATCTAAATCTACACGATCTACTTGTAATAATGCAATAAGCATTTCTCTGTCAAAACGAGTAGCAAGAAGTTTTCGTATTTCGTCGTCCTGCTTCATCTTTTTCAACTTACGCATTTCATTAGGTTGCCTTCCAAACATTCTATATAAAAAGTCTGCAGGATTAAAAATAGCACCTAATACTTTGGTAACAGCACTTGGCGAATTGTTTCCAGCTTCATAACCAGTACTAGATAAACCAGAAATAGCATATCGGTAATTATTATTTACTGGAACATTTTTAATGTCAACTTCTAAATACCCCGTTAATTTGAACTGTGTTACAACAACTTCTTCTAATGCTAGTGCTAGTTCTGTTAATGCAATATTAGCACTTCCGTACTTTAACCAGTCATTTGTTACTCTAACTTTTATAGATTTAAAACCTAAATAAGAAAAATGCAATGTATCATTCGCTTTCGCTTTTAGTTCAAAGCCGCCTTTTTCATCTGTAGTTGTTCCAACGACTTGTGTAAGATTTACAATATTTACACTTTCTAGAGTGGTGTCATCTGCAGCATTAATTACTACACCTATCACTTTAGTTGGCAAGTCTTGTGCTTGACTAAAAGTAAAGGTTAATAGTAAAATAAATAAAGTAAAGCCGTTCTTCATATTTGTGGTTATCGTTTTATAAAGGTACAAACATATTTATAAATACATAATACCTTTTAAACTTTGACTTAAAATTAACAAAAAGGTTTAACGTCTTGAGCGTCTTGGTCTAGAGTGTGTTGTTTTAAATTCCGATTTATCTCTATCCGATGATCTTCTTGAAGAAGTTTCAGAACTACGTCTATCTCCTCGGTTCGAATCGCTTCTTCTAGAATCTCCACCAGAATCATTTCTTCTTCCAGAACTACGTCTTTCACCTCTTGGTCTATCCGATCCACCTCGTCTTCTGTCATTTCCTCCATCACGACGTCTTCCGCCACCGCGATTTCTTCCGCCTCCACCACGGTTTTCGCTTACTTCAACATTTACAAAGCGACCTTCATGCTTATAATCTGTAAAAAAGGCAAGTATTTTTTCTTGGTGTACTTTTTCGGTATTGAAGAAAGAGAAACTTTCTTTTACATCTACTTTAAATACGTCGTCTCTACCAAGTTCTAAAATTTCTTTTAAGAAATCTTTTAACTTCATCCAATCAAAACCATCTTTTTCACCAACATTAATAAAGTATCTAGAATCATTTCCACTATTATTGCTTCTTCCACCTTCACGATCATTAGCAGAAGCTGTAACGTTTAGGTTTTTAGATTTTTGGTAGTAGTTAAAGAAACGAGTAAACTCTACAGAGAAGAATTTTTTAATAAGTTCTTCTTTTGTTGTTTCTTCAAATAACCCATTAATATCTTCTAAATACTTATCAATTTCATGATTGATTTCTGTATTGTGAATCTTATTTGCTAAAGACATTAATTGTACTTCGCAAATTTCCATTCCGTTCGGAATTTCCTTTAATTCAAATTTCTTATTAATAATACGCTCGATACTTTTTAATCTGCGTATTTCACTTTTAGAAACAATTACCATAGAAACACCCGTTTTTCCAGCACGTCCAGTTCTTCCGCTTCGGTGCGTATAGGTTTCTACCTCATCACTTAATTGGTAATTAATTACGTGTGTAATATCGTCTACATCAATACCACGAGCAGCAACATCTGTAGCTACAAGCATTTGTATTTGACGAGATCTAAATTGCTTCATCACAATATCACGTTGATTTTGAGATAAATCCCCATGTAATGCTCCAGCACTATACCCATCTTCTATTAAGTTTTCTGCAACTTTTTGCGTATCTCTTTTTGTTCTACAAAAAATTACCGAAAAAATATCTGGATTTGCATCTGCTAAACGTTTTAAAGCTTGGTAACGATCACGAGCATTTACTAAATAATATTCGTGCGATACGTTAGATGTGCTTTCGTTTTTATGTCCAACCGTAATTTCTTGTGGGCTATTCATAAAGTTTCTAGCAATTGCTGCAACTTCTTTTGGCATAGTCGCAGAGAATAACCAAGTGTTTTTATCTTCTGGTGTACCAGAAAGAATATCGGTAATATCTTCTTTAAAACCCATGTTTAACATCTCATCGGCTTCATCTAAAACAGAATATTCTATTTTAGAAATATCTACCAAGCGTCTGTTAATCATATCTTTCATTCTACCAGGAGTAGCCACAATAACTTGTGCACCTCTTTTTACAGCTCTTGCTTGGTCTGTAATGCTAGATCCACCATAAATGGCAACTACATTTAAACCTTTACAGTATTTACCGTAAGCTTTCATCTCATTTGCAATTTGCAAACAAAGCTCACGAGTAGGAGAAAGTATTAACCCTTGTGTGGTACGACTGTTTACATCAATTTTTTGTAGCATAGGGAAACCAAATGCTGCAGTTTTACCAGTTCCAGTTTGTGCTAATGCAACTAAATCTGTCTCTTCGTTTAATAAAATTGGGATTGCTTTTTCTTGTACTTCAGATGGTGTTTCAAACCCTAAATCTGTAATACCTTGTAATAGTTCTTCGTTAAGACCTAAATCTTGGAATGTGCTCATTCTTGTTTTATGTATTTCAATGTCAATCTATTTTGGTGTTACAAATAGAAGTGCATTGAACATACTTAACCTAAAACTTCTAGTAACACATCCTCTCTCTGAGGAGTCCATTTTAACGCATTTCGCGTTTTCAAGGTGCAAAGGTACGATATTATTTTCGATATTCAATTTTTGGGCGTTTTAACACGCTCTCGCAAGTCGCTTTTTTTATGAAAAAATAAAAAAGAGCTCCAACAATTGCTCCATCGTTAACGCAACATCTTCTTTCGTTTCTTATTTATCATTAATAGGAGTGATTTTTACAATCTTATACTGTACAGTCTTAGGTCTTCCTGTAAAAGTTTTTACCTTAGTGCCATAATTACTAAAGAAAATAAATGTTAGATTATATTATCATTGGTGGCGCACAAGCAGGATTGTCTATGGCATATCATTTACAACTACAAAATAAGAATTTTCTTGTTTTAGATGGCGAAAATGAAATTGGTGCTTCTTGGTTAAACCGTTGGGACTCTCTAAAATTATTTACACCTACCGAGTACAATCATCTTCCTTGTTTAAAGTTTGATGCAGCCAAAGGGCATTATCCTACTAAAGTAGAAGTGAGTAATTATTTTAAAAACTATGTAGAAACCTTTAAAATACCAGTGCAACTTAATACCTTAGTTACTTCGGTACGTAAAACAGAAAAAGGTTTTTTTGTAACTTATAAAGAAGGCGAATTACAGGCTAAAAATGTTATTGTTGCCACAGGACCATTTCATATTCCATATACACCACCATGTAATACCAAAATCGCTAAAAGTGTCCTTCAAATGCATAGTAATTATTATAAAGGAATACACCAATTACA
Organism: Oceanihabitans sp. 2_MG-2023; assembly: GCF_030547245.1. Classification (GTDB taxonomy): domain Bacteria; phylum Bacteroidota; class Bacteroidia; order Flavobacteriales; family Flavobacteriaceae; genus Oceanihabitans. The sequence continues at coordinate 457,635 of NZ_JAUOQT010000003.1, read as the reverse complement.
AGAAGGAGATGCATTGGTTGTAGGAGGAGGAGATTCGGGATATCAAATTTTAAATGAAATTTCTAAAAACACTTCTAGAACGGTTTATTTTTCTGGAGATACAGCAGTGAGATCTTTACCACAACAAATTTTAGGTAAAACATTATGGTGGTGGTTTACACTCGTAGGCTTTTTAAGTTATAATAAATACAGTTGGATTGGAAAGAAAATTAGTGCTTCTTCACAACCTGTTATTGGTACAGACGTAAAAGAAATACTTTCTAGAGAAAATGTCATTGCTAAAGGAAGAACTAAAGATGCATTACAAGAAGAAATTATTTTTGAAGACTCTAAAGTTTCTAGCATTAAAAATATTATTTGGGCTACAGGTTATCGTCCTAATTTTAAGTGGATTGAAGGATTAGAATTAGACGAGAATAGCTACCCGAAAAATTATAGAGGAGTAAGTAATATAGACGGGCTGTTTTTTATTGGTTTACCTTGGATGTTTACTCGCGGATCTGCAACTTTGGGAGGTGTTTCCAAAGATGCTAGTTATTTGGCTAGTATAATAAGCAAACAAGATTAATTTATTTCTTTTAAATAAGTAACAAGTAGTTTAACCGCTTTTCCACGATGGCCAATTTTATTTTTTTCCTCTAAAGAAATTTCGGCAAAGGTTTTTGTATAGCCTTCTGCTTTAAAAATAGGGTCGTATCCAAAACCTTTTTCTCCATGTTTTTCTGTGGTTATTTCTCCTTTACAAATTCCTGTAAACGTTTCTAACTTTCCGTTTAAATGCAAAGCAACAACCGTTTTAAATTGTGCTTGTCTATTGTCTTTTTCTTTTAGGTTTGCTAAAAGTAAGTTCATGTTATCGTTAGCATCGCGTTGTGCTCCTGCATAACGCGCCGAAAAAACTCCTGGTTCGTTATGTAAAACTGTAACTTCTAATCCCGTATCGTCTGCAAAACAATCGTAGCCATAATGTTCTTTAATGTACTCTGCTTTTTGTATGGCGTTACCTTCAATAGTATTTTGTGTTTCTGGTACGTCTTCAAAACAACCAATATCTTTTAAACTTAAAAGTTTTATGTGTTGCGGAATTAAAGATTGTACTTCTTTTAATTTATTTAAATTATTGGTGGCGAAAACAAGTTGCATAGTTTATGGTAATTAATGTATTTTAGCTTTTGTAAAAATATATGAATCCAATTAATCCTCCTTTGTTAGAACAAAATATTTTTAAAAATTATTTAAAATTTAGTTTCTCTTTCCTCTTTATTTTTTGTTTCCATTTATTTTCAATGAATGCGCAAACTATAGAAGAGGTAGACTCATTGTTAATAGATAGAAATTTAGAAAATTATTCGGTTCGTATTTTTTCTAATTTTAAAGTCAAAAAATTCACCATAAAAGATGAAGATTCCAAATCTAAATTTGTACCTAATAATCGATACGGTTTAGGTTTTGGTATTGCTAGTGAAAAATTTATAATCGATTTGGCTTTCAATATTAAGAATCCAAACAAAGCCGAAACGAAAAGGTTTGATTTACAAGTGACAACCATATTAGAAAAACAGCATTACGTAAATGCATATATACAAACCTATAAAGGCTTTAATGTTAAAAATGATTTTGATGTACCTACAGTTTTTAGAAGCGATATTCGTTCTGTAACCTTTGGGCTTAATTATTTATATACTTTAGATGATGTTGCCTTTTCCTACTCGCAATTAAAAGCAGGCTTGCCTCAAAAGAAAAATAAAGATATTTACATAACTGGAGGGCTTGGTGTTTTTGGAGTGTATGATTATTTTTCTGCGGATCCTACTATTTTTAACGAAGAAACACGTGCATATTTTAATGAAGAGGCAAATATTAAAAGGTATAATGGTCGAGCACTTGGTCTTTTAGCGGGTTTTGTTTCGTATTTTAAACTTCCAGAAAATATTACTGCTACTTTTAATTTTATGCCAGGAGTTGCTTTAATTAACAAGAAGATTACCCTTCAAGAGGATAGTTATAGGCCATCTAACCCAATGTTATATAAAATAGATTTTCATATTGGTTTGGGTTATAGTTATAAACGTTATTATGCTAGTTTAACCTACGGAAACGGTTTTTATACTACTGATTTTGATAAGGATAATAATTATTTTTTCAATTTAACTAACGCAAAATTAGCTATTGGCTATAAGTTAAAAGCTAAAAAATAATACTACTACTTTATTTTTTATAGGCATACCATTTATTAAAAGAAACATTGTCATAGTATAAATAGAAAGGAATAATAAAGACTAATTAAAGTATGATATTAATCATTTTTAGATTCTGAAATCTTGATTAAATTTATATTTATTAATAATTAAACTACAAGATTATGACAATAAATATTCAATATGTGCATATGTCTACAAGTGAGACAATGAATGCTTATGTAACGGAAAAATTAGAAAAATTAGCTAACAAATACGAATGGATAATTAAAGCAGAGGTGCATTTTGAAGTAGAGCAAAATGCAAAGAAAAACGGAAAAATTTGTAAGATAGAATTAAGTGCTCCTGGACCGCGTATTTTTGCAACATCAGACGAAGAAAACTATGAAGATGCAGTAAAAAACACCATTAAAGATTTAGAAAAGCAACTTAAAAAACGAAAAGAAACTTTTACAGCACATTAAGCGATGTAATATATCTAGAGGGTTTACCTATGATGATAAGGCTCATTCTTTAAAATAGTGAACCCTCTATATAATTGTTCTATTACAAATAATCGAACCATTTGATGGGAAAATGTCATTTTAGATAAGGAGATTTTTCCTTGTGCTTTTTGGTATACCTCAGGACTAAATCCGTAAGGTCCACCAATAACAAAAACCAATTGCTTGATTCCAGAATTCATGTGTTTTTGTAAATAATTTGAAAAAGCAACAGAATCTAATTGTTTCCCATTTTCATCTAGTAAAATTAATACATCTGTAGTGTTTAGTTTTCCTAAAATGAGCTCGCCTTCTTTTTGTTTTTGTTGATCTTCGCTTAAGTTTTTAACTTTTTTTAAATCTGGAATAATCTCTAATTGAAACTTAATATAAAAACCAAGTCGTTTGGTATAATCCTCTATTAAGCTTTGTAATTGCTTATTGTCTGTTTTGCCAATGGCAAGGAGTTTAATTTGCATGTTGCAAAATTACAATTTCAGATTTATGATTTCAATTTTTTTTAATCGTAATTCATAAATCAATTTCTTATTTTAGCACAAAGAAATTTTTTATGATAAGTAAAGCGCAATTGGATACAGAGATAGAATTAATAATAGCTAATGCCATTAGAGAAGACGTTGGTGATGGAGACCATAGTTCTCTTGCTTGCATTCCTGCAACTGCAAAGGGTAAAGCAAAGCTTTTAGTAAAAGATGAAGGCGTTATTGCAGGAATAGAGTTCGCTAAGCAGGTTTTTGCTTACGTAGATAAAGACATGAAAGTGGAAACACTTATAGAAGACGGTAGTAAAGTAAAGTATGGAGATATTGTTTTTTATGTAGAAGGCGCTTCACAATCGATTTTAAAAGCCGAACGTTTAGTGCTTAATGCTATGCAACGTATGAGTGCTATTGCTACAAAAACAAGAAAATTTGTAGATTTATTAGAGGGTACTGGAACTAAAATTTTAGATACCAGAAAAACAACACCTGGAATTCGTGCTCTTGAAAAATGGGCTGTTAAAATTGGAGGAGGAGAGAACCACAGATTTGCATTGTATGATATGATTATGTTAAAAGATAATCATATTGATTTTGCTGGCGGACTTACTAAAGCTATAAATAAAACAAAAAACTATTTAAAAGAAACCAATAGAGACTTAAAAATTATAGTAGAAGCTAGAGATTTAAATGAAATTGAAGAAATTTTGAAAAGTGATGGTGTATACCGAATTTTAATTGACAACTTTAATTACGAAGATACCAAAAAAGCTGTAAAATTAATTGGGGATACATGCCTTACAGAAAGCTCTGGTGGAATTAACGAAAAAACCGTTAGAGAATACGCACTTTGTGGTGTAGATTATATTTCTTCTGGAGCTTTAACACATTCTGTATATAATATGGATTTGAGTTTAAAGGCAGTAAAATAGTTTTCAGTCACAGTCACAGTCACAGTCACAGTCACAGTTTAAAGTAAGTAATTCAATAGTTCCTTAAATGCGCTAGTCTAAATTAATGACCAAGAAAATAGAAGATAAATTAGAAAAAATACCAGTAGTAAATATATTGGTAAAGCTACTAAAGCAAATAAAACTTCCTGGTTTTGAGGGCTTATCTATTTACGATTTATTAGAACTTTATGTTATTGGTATAGCAAGAGGAACGCTTGCTACAAGAGCAAGTGCTATTGCATTTAGTTTTTTTATGGCTATTTTTCCTTTTTTGTTATTTGTACTTATCGTGATACCGTATATACCGATTGACGATTTTAGAATAGAGTTTCTTTCCTTTCTAAATTCTTTTTTACCACCAAATACTTCCGAGTTTTTTGACGATAATATTTACGAAAACATAAATACAGGCCGTGGAGGTTTGCTGTCTTCGGTGTTTTTACTTTCTATATTTTTAATGGCAAATGGTGTAAATGCACTGTTTTCTGGTTTTGAAAACTCGTATCACGTACAATTAACACGTAATGTGATTAAGCAATATTTGTATGCTTTAGGTGTTGCTCTAATCTTAGCAATCATGGTGATTTTAACCGTAATTATCTTTGGTTACGTAGAAATATATTTGTTACAACCTCTTTTTGATAAGCTAAACGCAGAGGGACTAACAGAAGTAGATTCTAATGTATTCTGGATTGTTGCTTCTAAGTACCTTTTCTTTTTAATAATGACCTATTTAGCAACTGCAACCTTGTACTACTTTGGTACAAGAGAAGGAAAAGACTCTAAATTCTTTTCAGTAGGCGCCATATTAACCACTTTATTGTTTGTTTTAACGTCCTACCTTTTTGGTATTTATATAAACAATTTCGCACAATATAATGAGCTGTATGGTTCTATTGGCGCTATTTTAATCTTAATGTTTTACTTGTGGTTAAATGCTAATATATTGTTATTAGGTTATGAGTTAAATGCTTCATTAAATAGGTTGCGAAAAATTAATAACAATGCATAGATGTGTCGTGTTTATTGCGCTTTTTTTCTTTCCTTTTATTGGAAACGCACAAGATATCTTTGGAAAGTGGAAAACTATAGATGCGGTTTCTGGTGAAGCAAAATCGATTGTCGAAATTTATGAAAGAGACGGAAAAGTCTTCGGAAAAATAATAGATATCATTAACCCGTTAGATAAAGATGCACTTTGTACCAAGTGTGAAGGGGAAGATTATAACCAACCCGTTTTAGGTTTCGAACTTATTAAAAATCTTACTAAAGACGGAAGCTATTATAAAAACGGAAGTATTTTCGACCCAGAACAAGGAAAGAAGTATAAATGCAGAATTGCTTTAGATACCGATAATCCTAATGTACTTCAAGTAAGAGGCTATATTTCTTTTTTATATGCAACTCAATATTGGTTAAGAGTAGAGAGCTAATTGAAAAGCTTCAAAAAAGCTTCCTTTCTTCTAACCGAAACATCTATGGTTTCTTGGTTAGACATGGTTACATAACCACCTTTTCCTTTGGTGTATTTCTTAACGTGATCTATATTAATAAGATGTGAATTATGTATTCTAAAAAAGTTAGCGTCTGTTAATAGTTCTTCAAAATGTTTTATGGGTTTAGAGACTAATATTTTCTCTGTTTTTGTATAAATAAAGGTATAACTAGTATCTGCTTTGCAGTGAATTATATCTTTAATTGCTAGTATTTCAAATCCGTTAGAAGTAGGTATTCGTAAGGTTTTTTGTTTGTCTTCTTTTTGTAAGTTATAAAGTATATTTTTAATTTCATCCTCAGAGTTTGAAGGTTGTATTCTTTTCTCAAACCTTTGCATTGCTTCAATAAAATCCTCTTTATCCATAGGTTTTAATAGGTAATCTGCAACACTATATTTAAAAGCTTTTAAGGCATGATTATTAAATGCTGTTGTAAAAATGACATTAAAATTATAGTTCCCTAAGGCTTCTAAATAATCAAAACCTGTTTTGTTATGAATCTCAATATCTAAAAAAACCAAATCTGGTTGTAGTGTTTTTGTTTTTTCTAAAGCATCTTCAACTGTTGTACAAGTAGCTATAATTTTTAAGTTTGTTGCATATTTTTTTACTAATCTGATAAGACTGTCAATACAATGTTGTTCGTCATCTACTATAAGAGTTTTAATCATTTAAAAGGCTAGTGTTAGTGGTAGTTTTACTTCAATTTTAGTGCCATTTGGTTTGTCTATAATATGCAAATCTCCATTGGTATTCTTTATTTTATTAATGATTTCAATTCTACTTTTGGTAATGCGCATACCTAAGGAATGTTTGTCGAAATTAGTTTTGGTAATTGCAGATGCTGCTCTACCTATGCCATTATCTTCGACAGTACAAATAAGCATATCTTTTTCTTTAATGTAGTTAATATGGATTTCTCCTTTTTCTGTACTTTTCCTTAATCCATGAATAATACTATTTTCTACAAAAGGTTGTAAAATCATTGGTGGTATTAAGGTGTTTTCTGCATCAATGGCTTCATCTATATTTATGCTATAAATAAAACCATTATTTGCACGTTTGTTTTCAATATCCAAATAGGTTTTTAATATAGTAATATCTTCGACTAAAGAAATTTCTTTTTGTGTCGATTTTTCTAAAGTTTCCCGCATTAATTTGGAAAATTTAGTTAAATAGTTAGTTGCATTTTCAATATCATTTTTAGCAATATATGCATTAATGGAATTTAAAGAATTAAAAATAAAATGCGGATTCATTTGCGCTCGTAAGGCTTTTAATTCTGTGTTAGATACTTTTAAATTAAATGCAGTTTCTTTAACAATAGCATTGGCTTCTTGTTTTTTTTTATAAAGTATAAAACCAGCAATTAAACCAATTGCCAAGCTGCTTCCAACAAAAATAGAAGTGTTTTTTATAAATTTATAACGCGATACTTCTGCTTCTTTTATAGCTTGTTTTTTATCGTGAATTGCTGTTAGGTTTGCTTCTTTTTTTTCGTATTCATATTTTGCTTCTAACTTTGCTATTTCTTCTTTTTTTTCGGAAGACATAAAACTATCTTTTAGTTTTTTAGCTTCGGTTTGATTAGTATATGCAGCTTTATAATTTTTAAGTGACGCATTTGCTTGAGCGAGCTTCTCTAAAGCACTTGCTTGTCGCTCTATACTTGGGATTTTTTTTGAATATACCAGTGCGTTTTCAAAATTATTTTTAGCTTTTAAATAGAATTCTTTTTTGTTTTCGTTTTGCAATGCGCTTTTAAAATATGCAGTGCCAATACTTTCATAAACTATCGCTAAATTGTTACTATTATCTAATGCTTCAAATAACTCTTTCGTATCCTTTAAATAGGTTAGTGCTTTGTTATATTCTTTTAAGTTTATATACGCAATTCCTGTATTTGTTAGTGCACTTGCAATGCCGTATTTGTTATTTATGCTATGCATTATTGCTAGTGATTCTTTGTAATAGGTTATCGCTTTTTCAGGCTGTTTCATATCATCATATACATTGCCAATGTTAGTAAGTGCGTTTGCTGTACCAATTTTAGAATCTAATTTCTTGTTGGTTTCCAGACTTTTAGTGTAATATTTTAAGGCTTCGTCATTTTTTTCTAATCTATAGTATAATAATCCAATATTGGTAAGAATTCCAGCATAGCGATCTGTATTAGTGGTATTCGTTTGTTCATGAATTTTAGAAGCTTTTAAATAAGTGTCTATAGCTTCAGGATAAAGCGATTGATACATTTGATTTATGCCAATACTATTCCATACAACTGCCATTAAGAAACTGTCTTTTTCTTTTTCAAAAACGTCTAAAGCTTTAAAATTTTGCGCATTTGCTTGGATATAATCCGATTGTCCAAAATAGATTAATCCTTTATTATAATTAATACGAGCGACTTGATTCCAGTCTTTTCGTTCTGTTTGAATGGCAATGACTTTATTATAGGCTTCAATTGCTAAAGAATCTTTAGATAAAGCCACCAAGTTAAGCGCTTTGTTTTTATAGGCAATTGCTTCTTTTTCATTTAAATGAAGGCTTTTTGCTAGAATGATTGCTTGCTTAGAAAACTTTAAACCCTTTTCGGGATTGGTTTGTTGAAGCAGACTAGAAAGCTGATTTGCTATTTGAAGTTTTTCAAGATTTGCTAGTTCTATGCTATTAAATGCAATTTCTAGCGAGTCTATTTTTTGCTGTTGTGCATAGCAAATAAAAGAGCATACCATAAGTATATAGTAAACACTAGATTTCATAGTTTTTTAAGATTAAATAATAGCAAGATAAATTTAGTTCAATTTTTAGGAAAGACCATAATATTTGTACGAAAATAAAGTCAAAGTGCACAGTTATAAGTTCTTGTTAGTAATCCTCGTTTAAGAGATGTTATTTTATATCTATTAACGAATCCCTTTTTTATGAAACTAAAGTTACTTTTTGTTATTTTTTTTAATGTGAATTTAAGTGTTGCTCAAATTGCAGCACCTCCTGTTCCAGAAACTTGGGAAAACGATATTTGGCTTTCTAACCAATGGATGCATTTTTCTACAGTAGATTATACTTTTAACCAGGATTGCCTTCCGGTTATAGCTGTTTTGCAAGTTTTAGATTTTAGTTCAAATACTTTTGTCGATAGTGCAAGGTTAACAACAAGTTATAATGCAAATAATCTAATATCGGAGACGGTAAATGAATTATGGAATGGAGATACCGAAATTTGGGAAAATGATAGACGATCTACACAGGCTTATTCAGGAAATAACTTAATAGAAATTATTAATTATCTATGGATAGACAATGTTTGGCAATTAGATAGCAGAATAACCAATACATACAATACTAATAATTTAATTATTGAAAGTGTAATCGAGAATAGAGACTTAAATATGAATGCATGGATAGCTGCTACAAAACAAGAGTTTACCTATAATGCCGTTCCACTTTTAATAAATACACTAGGTAGTGAATGGGATCAAACTAACCAAGTTTGGATTAATGATGGCAGAACTACTTTTGTGTATGATGTAAATAATTTATTAAACACAAAGACTTTTGAAGATTGGGAAAACAATGATTGGGTAAATGATAACCAAGAGGTTTATACTTTTGATAGTAATGATTTTTTAATAGAAACTTTAATTTCCAATTGGAATGCATCTACTATAGTTTACGATTTAGAAAGAAGAGAACTATATACCAATAATAGTCAAGGATACTATACAGAGCTTATAAGAGACAACTACCTGTTGGGAAGTTGGATACATGCATCAAGAGATAGAAGAACTTATCCAGAATGCTATACGCTGAATATCGAAAACAATGCAACGGTAACATTTTCTGTATATCCAATTCCTGCACACGATATTTTAAATATTATTACAGACACTGCAAATAGTGAAGCCGAAATTTTAGATTTAAGCGGAAGAGTAGTACACAAAAAGATATTATTTAATAAACACAATACAATCGATATTTCGCAATTAAAAATTGGGGTTTACCTTTTAAGAATTTCTAATCAAAGTCAAATCATTACTAAAAAGATTATAAAACGATAAGGTTATTCATACTGTCAAAACAATGTATCATGAAAATATTTCAAAAATCAAACTATAAAACGGTTTTAATAATCCTAGCTGTTTTTTTATTACCAATGGATGTCTTCTCGCAAGAGAAACGAATAAGTCCTCCAAAAAGAGAATCGAATATTATTAGTGTAGATCAATTTGTAGATAACACTTTTAATCTATATCATAAAGTGTTTGTTTACGACAGTTTAACACAGGCTGGAGTTGAGGTTCCTGCAGAAATTGAAGACGAGTTAATGGAACGTGCAGAAAAAGATATCGACAGCCTTTGGGATATTTTCCCAGAAGTTTTTGATGATATGGCAAATGGAAGAGCAAATCTTATGAAAAAAGGGAGAGCAACAGCAAATTTAAATAAGTCAAAAAAAGTATTACGATACTGTTTAACTATGGTGAAAACTTATTTTGTTGGTACAGAAGAAGAAAAATAAAAGATGTAAAAAAGAAAAAAATGAAACCAAATATAATCGTTTTGCTCGCTTTTTTAACTGTTTATAGCGCCTATGGTCAAGCCTATAAAAGTGCTTTTCGAGCAGACATTTGTCAATGTTTAGAAACGGAAAGTTTAAAACGAAACCTCACACCAAATGCATATAAAAACTGTTATAAAGAAACATTGCCTAAATATGCAAATCAAATAGATGCAGCTATTGTTGAAGACGATTTAAACAAAAGATATTACTTAGGCCAACTTGCTAGAAAAGATTTAATCTTAGCTTTTCAATACGAGCTAATTTATACTTGTAAAGTATATTTTGATTATTTAGATAGAAATCGAACTAGCAAAATACTAATAGCTAGAGAACAAGCTAAAGAAAGCGATCTCGAAGCTAAAAATCAAATGGTAGCAATGTCTCCCAATGCTTATGCATACTTTCATCGTGCAGAATTACATTTTAATTTAGCAAATTTAAAAGAAGCCGAAGCAGATATAAATAAAAGTTTAGAAGTAAATCCAAATGCTAGTAACATTAAATCTACAAGACATGAATTGATGCTGTTGGCTTTGGTTTATGAAGAACAAAAACAATTCGCCAAAGCAGTAGCGCTATATGATAAAATATATATGGGAGATTTGGATTCGCAAATAGCAGAATTAAGAGCACTTGCCAATAAAAAAGCAGGAGGTAGCATGTCCAGTATACCAAAACCAGTAAATAAAACAGAACCAGTAATAAAAAATAAAACAGAAAGAAGACGACCAAAACCAAAAAGCACAACAACAAAAACAACAGAAATAATTACAGAAAGGCGAACAAAAACAAGACAAGAAGCAAAACAAACAAAATCCAAAAGCGATTCTTCATCACTCAAAAAATTATTTAAATTAGAATAGTTAAAAAAGCCTCTTTTTTAAAGCTGTTTTTTTTATATAAACCTATTATCTTTGGTCTATGCATTATTTCATAGACGTCATTCTACCAGTTCCGCTACAAAAGTTATTTACTTATAGCATTACAGAAGCAGAAGCCTCTTTCCTACAAGTTGGAATGCGTGTCGCTGTACCTTTTGGTAAAACCAAAATGTACACAGCACTCGTGCAAAGTATACATAATAACAAGCCTTTGGTTTATGATGCTAAAGAAATTCATCAAATTCTAGACGAAACACCAATTGTAAATCCAGAACAATTAACCTTTTGGCAATGGATTTCTAAATATTACATGTGTACTTTAGGAGATGTAATGCGAGCAGCTTTACCAAGTGCGTTTTTGTTAGAAAGTGAAACGATTATTTGTAAAAATGAAAGTAAAGTTATTGCAGACGAAGATTTAAAAGATGATGAATTTCTAGTTTACGAAGCATTACACCATCAATCCTCTTTAAAAATCCAAGACTTAATTTCTATTTTAGATAAAAAGAATGTGCTTCCAGTAATAAAAAGACTTTTAGAAAAAGAGGCGATTCATTTAGAAGAAGAGATTTACGAAAAATATAAGCCAAAATATGTACGATATGTAAAGTTGCATACTAATTTTTCTTCGGAAACTTCATTGCAAAATATATTAGAAGAATTAAATAGAGCACCAAAACAAAAACAAGTAATTATGACTTTGTTTATGCTTTCGGCAAAAACGAAAAAACCTATTAAAGTAGCCGAGTTAAGTGAAGCTAGCCAAGCATCTTCCACAATAATAAAGACACTAGTAGACAAAGGCATATTGGAAGAGTATCACATTCAAACCGATAGAATTCATTATTCTGGTGAAGAAAAAGAGGCTTCTAAAAAACTAAATGAACACCAAATAAAAGCCTTAGAAGAAGTAAAAACTTCTTTTGAAACCCATAATGTTACGTTGTTACATGGAGTGACTTCTTCTGGTAAGACAGAAATCTATGTCAAACTTATCGAAGAAGCTTTAGTTCAAGGAGAACAAGTATTGTATTTGCTTCCTGAAATAGCGCTAACCACCCAATTAGTTTCTAGGCTTCAGAGTTATTTTGGAGAACAAGTAGCTGTGTTTCATTCTAAATATTCCATACACGAACGTGTAGAGGTTTATAATAATTTGCTTAACAATTCCGCGAAAGCGCAAATCATTTTAGGAGCAAGGTCTTCTATATTTTTACCTTTTAAAAACTTAGGATTAATAATTGTTGACGAAGAACATGAGCAATCTTTTAAACAATTTGATCCAGCACCAAGATACCACGCACGAGATGCTGCAATTGTTTTAGGCAATATTTTTAAAGCTAAAACACTTTTAGGATCTGCAACACCTAGTTTAGAAAGCTCCTTCAATGCACAGCAAAACAAGTATGGTTTTGTAGCATTAACAACCCGTTTTAATAATGTTTTGATGCCAGAAATTGAGCTGGTAGACATTAAGGACAAGCATAAACGTAAAAAAATGAAAGGCCATTTTAGCGATCGAATGTTGGAAGAAATGGGGGAAACATTAAAAGCAGGTCAGCAAATTATACTGTTTCAAAATAGAAGAGGATATTCGCCAATTGTAGAATGTAATACTTGTGGTAATGCACCACAATGTCCTAATTGTGATGTGAGTTTAACCTATCATCAATACAGAAATCAGCTACGTTGTCATTATTGTGGATATCATGCTGCAATGCTACAAAAATGTATGGCTTGTGGTAGTCCAGATATAGATAGTAAAGGTTTTGGTACAGAACAAATAGAAGTAGAGGTGAAGGAGCTGTTTCCAAAGCATAAAGTAGCAAGAATGGATTTAGATACTACGCGAGGTAAATATGGTTATGAAAAAATTATTACTGCTTTTGAACAACAAGAAGTGGATATTTTAGTTGGTACACAAATGTTAACGAAAGGTCTTGATTTTAGAAATGTGAAATTGGTAGGAATTATGAATGCAGATAATATGCTAAATTTTCCAGATTTTAGAGCGCATGAACGAAGCTTTCAATTGATGCTTCAAGTTTCTGGTAGAGCAGGAAGAACAGAAGAACGGGGTAAGGTTTTAATACAAACCTATAATCCGTATCATAAAATACTACAGCAGGTTTCTACCAATGATTATGCAGCAATGTATCAAGAGCAAATGGATGAGCGTTATAATTTTAAATATCCTCCTATATATAGACAGATAAAAGTTACTTTAAAACATAAAGATTATAATCGTGTAAATATGGCTTCCGATTGGTATGCAAAATCCTTAAGGCAAGTATTTGGTGATTTTGTTTTAGGTCCAGAATTTCCGCCTGTTTCTAGAATTAGAAATCAATTTCATAAAAATATTCTTGTTAAAATTCCGCAAAAACAATCTTTACCAAAAACAAAAGAAGCAATATTAAAAATAGACAATAGTTTTAATGCTGTTAAAGATTTTAGGTCTGTTCGTGTAATATTAAATGTAGATAATTACTAATAAAAAAAGTCCAACTTTCGTCGGACTTAATTTGCAATATGTAATTCTTGGTTAGTTGTTATTTAAAGCTTCTACAAGTTGGGTTTTTTTGTTTCTACTTAAAGGAATTTCATACGATCCTACTTCTACATTTTTACTGTTAAATCGATCTACTTTGTCTAGGTTAACAATATACGATTTATGAATTCTTAAAAACTTACCTTCTGGTAGTTCATGTTCAAAAGCTTTCATAGTAGAAAGAACCACAAGGCTTGTTTCTTCGGTAACTAGTTTTACATAATCCCCAAGAGCTTCAATCCATTTAATGTCTTTAATATAAACTTTACGTTTTTTAAGGTTACTTTTCACAAAAATGTGTTCTCCTTCTGCTTCGTTAAAATCTAATTTTAATTTATGCTGTTCTAGGGCTTTTTCTACAGCAGTACTAAAGCGCTCTTTTGTAATTGGTTTTTGCAAATAATCTGTTGCATCATAGTTAAATGCTTTAAAAGCATATTCTGTTTTACCAGTCACAAAAATAATCTGTGGTTTATTATTTAATACATCCAATAATTCAAATCCGTTAAGCACAGGCATTTCTATGTCTAAGAATATTAAATCTACTTTGTGTGTATTTAAACCATTTTTAGTTTCAAGTGCGCTACTATATTCTGCTATTAAATTAAGAGAAGAGTGATTTTCTATTAACTTTACTATAGACAGACGTTGTATTGCTGAATCATCAACTACTACACAGTTTAAAGTCATAACATTTATAATTTATTCGGTTAAGATATCGACAATAGTACGAATAATTCGGTTAAAAACCAAAAAACATCGACAAAATGATTGTTTTAACATAATATTAACGTTTTTAGCGTTTCATTTTTAATATAAATTTGTTTTATAATTAGTTGTACTATTTAAATAAAAGGTTTACTTTTGCACCCAATTTTAACAAATAAATTAGATTTTTATGAATCATTATGAAACTGTTTTCATCTTAAATCCCGTTTTATCTGATACTCAGATAAAGGAGACAGTAAAGAAATACGAAGATTTTCTTGTTTCTAAAGGAGCAAAGATGGTATCCAAAGAAGATTGGGGCTTAAAGAAATTAGCGTACCCAATTCAAAACAAAAAAAGTGGATTTTACCACTTATTCGAGTACCAAGTAGATGGTGAAGTTATTAACCCTTTAGAAGTAGAGTTTAGACGTGATGAGCGTTTTATGCGTTACTTAACTGTATCTTTAGATAAGCACGCGATTTCGTGGGCAGAAAGAAGAAGAGCTAAACTAAAACAAAAAGCATAATCATGGCAAGTACTATAGAACAACAATCTAAAGGAAAAAAAGACGGAGAAATTAGATATTTAACTCCTCTTAATATAGAAACGAACAAGAATAAAAAGTACTGTCGTTTCCAAAAATCTGGAATCAAGTATGTAGATTACAAAAATCCAGACTGGTTATTAGGTTTTGTAAACGAACAAGGTAAAATTTTACCAAGACGTTTAACAGGAACTTCATTAAAATATCAAAGAAAAGTGTCTGTTGCTGTAAAAAGAGCACGTCACTTAGCATTAATGCCTTATGTGGCAGATTTATTAAAATAAAATTATCATAACATGGAACTTATATTAAAACAAGACGTTGAAAATTTAGGATTTAAAGACGATGTTGTAACGGTTAAGAACGGTTATGGTAGAAACTTTTTAATTCCTACAGGTCACGCGGTTATCGCTACTGCTTCTGCAAAGAAAGTTTTAGCTGAAAACATTAAGCAAAGAGCTTATAAAGAAAAGAAAATTATTGATGATGCTAACCAAGTTGCAGATGCACTTAAAGCATTAGAAATTAAAATAGCTGCTAAAGTTGGTACTGGAGACAAATTATTTGGATCTATTAACAATATTAATGTAGCAGAAGCATTAGCAAAAGAAGGTCAAGAAATTGATAAAAAATTCATTACTGTTACTACAGTGAAGCGTTTAGGTAAGTATGACGCAACTATACGTTTACACAGAGAGGTAACTATTGATTTACCTTTTGAAGTAATTGCTCAAGCTTAATATTTTAAATTACATAATAATAAACCGTTTGGAGCTAATCTAAACGGTTTTTTTAATTCTAAAAGTATTGCTTTTACAGAAGTTTATTCTGTTTTAGCTGTTAAAAATAATGATAAAGCATTTCTCTTTTATACTGTTTTTAGTATTTATAACTTCTTGTAAAAAAGAGGTTTCAAATACTAAAACACAAGTTAAAACTCAAAAAGAAACAATTAAAAAGTCTGCATTAATTGAAGCCTTTAAATATAAGCCAAATGCAAGCCCAATAATAAGTGTACATCGTGGCGGAAAAAGTATAGAGTTCTATCCAGAAAACGCCATAGAAACTATAGCGCATGTATACCAAAGTATTCCGACTGCTATTTTTGAGATTGATGTAGCAAAAACAAAAGATAATCAATTAGTATTGTTACACGATAATACACTAGATAGAACGTCTACAGGAACCGGAAAGTTAATCGACTATACTTATTCCGAATTAGAAAATTTTTATTTGGAAGACGATTTTGGAAATGTAACTACTTTTAAAATTCCATTATTTAATACTGTTTTAAAATGGGCAAAAATTAATAATGTAGTACTAACTATAGATATAAAACGTAGCGTAGCAATAGAAACAGTAATAGATGCAATTAGAGCAGAAAAAGCAGAAGATGTTTGCTTGATTATTACGTATAGTATAGAACAAGCAGAAAAAGCACACAAATTGGCTCCAGACTTATTACTTTCTGTTTCGGCTAGAAATGACAAAGAATTAGATTGGTTATTGCATACTAATATACCTACCGAAAATATGCTCGCATTTACAGGTACTCGATTATCTCCAAATGCCTTTTATAAAAAAGTACAATCCTATGGCATTAAAACTATTTTGGGTACTTTAGGGAATTTAGATAAGCAAGCAGCATCTAAAGGAGATGAACCCTATAAAGTATGGCAAGAAAAAGGAATAGATGTCTTTGCGACAGATAGACCTTTTGCAGTTGCAAAAGCATTAAATATTACAGAATAAAACATTAAAAAAGATTCCTCTTTTTTGGGGAATGAAAAAAGAATTTTTTATGAAATACTCTAGACTTACTAAAGAACAATTTGAAGAATTACATCAAGAATTTATAAATTTTCTAGCTACACAATCTATTACAGGAGAGGAGTGGGAAGACATTAAAACAAACAAACCGGAAGTAGCAGTTCAAGAATTAGATGTTTTTAGCGATTTGGTTTGGGAAGGTGTTTTAAGTACAGCCAAATATGTTGAGCATATTTCGCCACAGCAAATGCATTTATTTTCTTTAAATGAAGCGAATATGCATGTCATTGCAGTACAGCTTAAAAATGCTTTAGATTTAACGACTAAAGAAGGTTTTAATTGGTTACGTGAAAACTTAATGGATGAAGATGTAGAGTTTTTACAAGCAAAAAAAGAATATACAGAAGATAAGAATATGGATAAGTTTACACTTATTCAACAAGGAGGAGTCATTACAAAAGGAGAATTATACCAGTTTTTTAATAAATTGATTAATTAAGTTACTATTGTTTCTAAATACTTTCTCCAAAGGTTAGCAGGTTATTATCTGGATCGAGTATTGAAAATTCCTTTTGTCCCCAAGGTTTTTTTTGTAATATGCCGTTTGGGTGAATGGGCGTATTGGTATTTAATAAAGAAAGGTAAAAATCCTCAATATTATCTGTTCTAATATAAACTTGTCCGTAATTTTGTTTTATATCTAGTTCTTTAAATATAAAGAAGTGTATTTGGATCTTGTCTTTTTCTAGCATTAAATAATCCTCATAATCTGGGCTGCCAAAAACTTTAAATCCCAATTGATTAATGTAAAATGCTTTTGTAGCATTTTTGTTACGCATTGGCAATTTCGGATTAATATTGGTAAGCATAGTTCAATTATTTAATTCACAAAATTTTACTCATAACGCAAAGATTCAATAGGGTCTAGTTTTGCGGCTTTAATTGCTGGCATTAAACCAGAAACCACTGCTACCAAGAAGGCAATGGCAAAGGCACTAAACATAGCAAACCAAGGTGTTGTAAATTGAAAATCGGCAAGATTAGCAACTAATAAGCCTATTAATACACCAAAAATAATTCCTATAATACCACCTAATTGACCAATAATTAAGGCTTCCATAAAAAACTGAAAAGCAATCGTTTTCTTTTTTGCGCCTAATGCTTTACGTACACCAATTTCTCGAGTCCTTTCGGTTACCGAAACAAAAAGAATATTCATAAGTGCTATAGAGGATCCTAAAATGGTAATGATACTAATTATCCAGGCTGCATATTCTAAATACACAGTTATAGAACCAATTCTATTAATTAAATCGTCACTACGTTCTATACCAAAGTTGTTTTCTTCTACAGGGTTTAAGCCACGAATATTTCTAAAAGTAAGTATTGCTTGGTCTTGTGCGCCTTCTAACATTTCTTTATTATTGACCATGATACTAATATCATAATTAATATTCGGTAAAGTAAAAATAGAACGTGCATTTTGTACAGGTATAATCACCCGTAAATCTTGATTATTTCCAAAAGTAGCACCTTTAGATTCTAAGGTGCCAATAACAGTAAATTTTACACCTCTAACACTAATGGTTTTACCAATTGGGTTTAGGTTTTCAAATAAAGCTTTATTTAAATCACTACCAATAATACAAAGGTTACTATTATTTTGCACATCGAAAAAGTTGAGTTCTCTTCCTGCATCTAATTTTAAACCAGAGTTTTGTATAAAATTCTCGTTAGCACCAATAATTGTAACTTCTGGATCGGTTTTTTTGTTTTCATATTTTACCTCAGCACTACGAGTACCAGTAAAAGAAACCGAAGTTTTTGTACCAGGAAATTCATAATTATCTTCAAATTCTTTTACATTTCTGTAGCTAATTATAGGGTTAATTTTTCGTTCCTCGCCACGAGCTCTACGTTGCGTGGTAAACTCATAACGTTGTAAATTAAAGGTATTGGAACCCATGGAAGAAAAATCGCTAGAAATTGTATTCTCAAGCGCAGAAACGGCACTTAAAATACCAACAAGTGCAGTAATACCAATGGCGATAATTAAAACAGTTAAAATGGTACGTAGTAATTGACTTTTAATAGAATCGAAAGCAATATTTATATTTTCTCTAACTAATCCAAACATGGTTTGTGGTGGTTGTTTTTTTATAAGACTATTAAATCACCATAAAGTTACTATAAATCTGAAATAAATATCACTCTCTTTAAAATTTATGATATTTTTGTGCTAGTAGAAATGAATTAACCAAGTATGTAGTTTTTTTAAGAGAAAAGAATTACATACTTTAAAATAAGATTCTCACTTTCGTGGGAAGTAAACATGGCACAAAAACCAAGCATTCCTAAAGGCACAAGAGACTTTAATCCAGAACAAGTAGCAAAACGCAACTATATTTTTAATGTAATACAAACCAATTTCCAACGTTTTGGATTTCAACCTATTGAAACTCCAAGTTTTGAAAATAGTGATACCTTAATGGGGAAGTATGGTGAAGAAGGCGATCGACTTATTTTTAAGATTTTAAATAGTGGCGATTATTTATCTAAGGTGGAGGATACGCTTTATACTAGTAAGGATGCTACAAAAATGACTTCTAGAATCTCTGAAAAAGCCCTTCGTTACGACCTCACGGTTCCTTTTGCAAGATACGTTGTGCAACACCAAAACGAAATAGAGTTTCCGTTTAAACGCTACCAAATACAGCCTGTTTGGAGAGCCGATAGACCTCAAAAAGGAAGGTTTAGAGAGTTTTACCAATGTGATGCAGATGTAGTTGGTTCTACTTCGTTGTTTCAAGAAATTGAATTTATACAATTATATGATGCCGTATTTTCAGCTTTAAAATTAGATGGTGTTACTATTAAAATTAATAATAGAAAAATACTTTCTGGTATTGCTGAAGTTATTGGTGCAAGTGATAAATTAATCGATTTTACGGTTGCATTAGATAAGCTAGATAAAATAGGAGAGGAGAAGGTAAAAGAAGAAATGCGAAGTAAAGGTATTGCGCAAAGTGGTATAGATACATTGCAACCTTTGTTTAGTCTTACTGGCGATTTTGAAAGTCAGATAGAAAGTTTAAAAGGAATTCTTAATACTTCCGAAGAAGGAAAAAAAGGTATTGAAGAGTTAGAATTTATTAATGAAGGAATTAAAGCTTTACAGCTAGAAACCGCTATTTTACAATTGGATGTTACTCTTGCTCGTGGTTTAAATTATTATACAGGAGCAATTTTTGAAGTTTCTGCACCAAAAAACGTGAAAATGGGTTCTATAGGTGGTGGCGGACGCTATGACGATCTTACTGGGATTTTTGGAATGAAAGACGTTAGTGGTGTAGGGATAAGCTTTGGTCTAGATAGAATTTATTTGGTTTTAGAAGAATTGCATTTATTTCCTGAAACAGTTAGTAAAACAATTGATGTACTGTTTATAAATTTTGGTGATGCGGAAGCTTTATTTTGCTTAAAAGCCATTAAGGAACTAAGAAACCATGGTCTTAATGCAGAGTTATATCCTGACAAAATAACTAACGGAAAACACATGAAAAAACAAATGAATCATGCTAATAAGCGTGGTATTCCTTTTGTAGTTTTAGTTGGTACAGATGAAATGAATGCTAATACGTATACATTAAAGAATATGGTTACCGGAGAGCAGTTAAAACTTTCTTTAACCGGATTGATTGCTAGCCTTAAATAA
This sequence comes from Oceanihabitans sp. 2_MG-2023, assembly GCF_030547245.1. Lineage (GTDB taxonomy): Bacteria > Bacteroidota > Bacteroidia > Flavobacteriales > Flavobacteriaceae > Oceanihabitans. The sequence continues at coordinate 437,270 of NZ_JAUOQT010000003.1, read as the reverse complement.
AAAAAAATCCTGAACATTTCTGTTCAGGTTTAACTAAAAATAAAAACCAAATTAATTATTTTACTGTTATTTTTTTAGACATTCTACCTGTATCAGAGGTAAGCAATAAAATATAATTTCCAGCATTTAAATGAGATGCTTCTAATAGTATTTGGTCTACAGCTCTAATATTGTCGAAAATTGTTATTAGCTTTCCGTTAATACTGTATACATAGACATGTTTGATGTTTTGTTTTCCAATGTTTTTTATGGATATACTTTTAACTCTGTTTATATAGCTAAGTTCCATAGCAACATCTTCTTTAATTAAATCAGCATCAAAATTATTTTCATTATTTATTATCTGTTCAACTATTTCTTCTTCTTCTTCTTCTTCTTCATTTGAAGTAGTATTATTAGCATCTTCAATATTTTCAAATTTCAACTTAAAACGGTTTAAGTATTCACCTGCAGGTAAATCAACAGAAAAATTTGTAGTTTCTTTAATGTTGTAATAGGTATTTGTTTCTGTGTCTAAAACACCAATTTCTAAATCTTCAGGTACATTAATCATACTTTCAATAGAAATAACATTCGTTCCATTTATTCCTGTGTGTAAACCTAAAGCAAGTGTAGTGGAAGCATCGATAGAATTAATGCCTTGAATTAAAAATTTTCGATCGTCAATCATCCAATACATATCATCTATATGATTTTCAAAATTTTCGGCATCGTAACCATAATCAATTCCTGCAGTTGCATTACTGTCTACGGTTACTAATATCTGTCTATGTAAATTACTAGAAGAAGTAAATCCTAAGCGAATTTTCATTCTATTATCTCTATCCGAGTTATTTTGAGCGTATAGTGTATTGGCTAATAGAAGAAATGAAAATGCAAAAATAGTTGCTTTAATTGAAAAGGTCTTCATAAGTAGGATTTTGAAACTCATGAGGGATTGAGTATTAATTCTGATTCAAATTTATGGGCAATTGAAGCTTGAAAAAAATAATAGCTATAACTAACTTAAATAAACGATATACCGAAAAAATGTGCGAATTTTCTGGATTAACTACATGTTTTTTAGAGATAAATAGTTTAGAAGCATCTAGTTGAATTTAGATTATATTGGTTTGTAATATTAAATTTTAGTGAGTTATATAGTATATAGATAGGTTGAAATATTATACTATTAAACATAAAAAACCCAAAACAATATGTTTTGGGTTTTACAAAGTTTAGTTAACCTTATGGTAGATTTGGGGTCTATTTAATTAACTAAAACTTTTTTAGAAATTTCACCGATTTCGGTTTTTAAGCTTATAATATAACTACCAACACTAAGATTTTTTGTTTTAAGTTCTATATAATTTTTATTTGTAATTTCATCGTAACGGTATACTTCTTGTCCGAGCATATTAATAATTTTTGCTTGCTCGATTTGAAGGCTTTTAGGGTTGTTTATTACCATTGTTTCTGTATCATTTACAAAATATGTTTCTATATTTTCATGATTAACTTCTGCAATACTTAAGGATTGGTTGTTAAAAGTGATTTCAAAACGTTCTAAGTATTCTCCTGCAGGTAAATCTATTTGGAAATCACTATTTTTTAAGTTGTGATAAGTGTTTAATGTTTTATCATGAATATATACTTGTAATTCTTCAGGGAAATGTATTAGTGCATCAATATTAAAAGTATTGATACCACTTTCACTTGTTTTTATTCCTATTGGAAGCACTGTAGCTTCATCGATAACATTGGTACCTTGAATAACAAACTTTTCATTATTAATCATCCAGAACATATCTGTATTTTGTTCATCTTTATTTTCGGCATCATAACCAAAATCTATTGCATTTGTAGCTTGGTCATCTCTTGTAATTAATAATTGTCTTTTATAAGTGTTAGAAGATTCAAAGCCTAATCTAAGTTTTAATCGATTATCGGTTTCTTCATTATTATTACTACTTCTTATAAAAGTAGAAGTAACACCTTCTTTTGTAAAGGTTCTTTGGTTATTATTAAAATTAATCGTGCCGTTATTACTTCCTATAACAAAGAAACCTTGTGCTACTGGTATATATCTACCAGGTGTTTTAGTACCGGTTCCTCCAGAAAGATCTACTCCACCAGTAACATAGTCATATTGAATAGCTTGTACACCACCAGAAAGATTATATACTGCGTAACCTCCTTCATATTCTATGGTATTGTGTGTGCCACCACCAAAATGCTCCCAGTAGTATATAGCTCCTGTTGTATTTGTATTGTCTAAAATAAAACGATCCGCATCTATAGCAGAAGCATAAGGATTTCCAACTAAATAATCGTTATTGTTATTAATAGGTAGTGTTATTACGCCATTATTTGGTTTTCCTTCTACCACGTAATTTTGTTTTAAGGACAGATTATCACTTGTATCATCGACACCTTTCATTGTGAAACCTTCACCAGCAAATATAGTACCTGTACTTCTTACATGTTGCCAGTTGTAGTAATCATCTGCTAGGTTTGCGTATTTCCAAATCCAATAATCTGCAATAGAAATTGGGGTACCATTAGCACCATTATAGCCTGAAATGAAGTTCATGTTTACAGGAGCTAATGGGTTAGATCCATCTTTAAAAATATTATTACTAAGGGTATAGCTATTGTTATTAGAAGTAGTATTACTTACACCTACTGGAGAAGACCAATAGTTGTATGTATAATAATCTTGGGTACCTTGTTGGTCTTTTTCTATAGTACCAGCACTTGTTACATTTAAATCACTGTCTTCTGTTTGAATAAGTTGCGATTCTCCTTCTAAATCAATTTTACCATCTAAATTTAAGTAATGAGATATAGTAAGAGCGTTACCAGTTTCTGTGGTATTATCTCCAGCAACAGTAAGTTCATTAGAATTAACAAATAGACCTAGTATCGATCTGTTTTCGTTATTACCGCTAGGTAGGCTAGCATTATCCATAGTAACATTATGGTTTGTAACTACAATATTCCAATCCACAGTTATTGTATTGTCAACAATAGAAGCAGTTCCAGGAATGGTTTGTACATTTCCGTTTAACCAAGTAGCATTTGTATTCCAATCTCCATTAGCATTAGATCTATATGGAAGTGGAGCAGTTTGGTGATCAACGGTATTTAAGTTTCTTAAGTATCCTTGATTGCCTTTACCAGATTCGTCTTCGGTATTGGTATATGTGTAAATAGACATTGGGTAATACCCTGCTAATTGAGACCAAGGAATGGAAATAATATCATTTTTTGTAACTGTTGTTGGCATTATTTTCCCATCTACAAATGCACTATTATCAACTATTTCTTGATTCATAATATATTGTAATTGGGTTTGTGTTAACGCAGTATCCCAGATACGTACTTCATCAATATTCCCTCTAAAATGGGCTGTTGGAGTGTTTTTTCCTGCAGCACCAATATAAAAGTATTGATTGGTAGTAGTAGGAGCTGGTAAACTTTCTGTGTTATCTAAAACACCATCAATGTACATTTTAGCAGTTGTACCATCATAACTAACTGCAACTTGATGCCATTCGTTTTCTGGGATTGCAATCGAAGAACTAATACTGTTCGCTCCAGAGGCTCCCCAAGACATTTCTAATCTTCTATTGTTTAGAATTTTAAAATCGTAACCTTCCGTATAAGCTGCATCTCTTTTAGAAAGTATAGATACATTTCTAGAATCTCTATTAATCCATGCGGAAATAGTAAATGCTGAAGCATTTAGGTTTAGTTTGTCTTCCATGTCAATATAATCCACAGCACCATCAAAATAGATAGAACGTTCTACTATAACTTGAGGTGCATATCCAAAAGTGATATATTTTGTACCATCAAAATCATAGTCTGTTTCTAAGTTTGCACCATTAGCAGTCATTAATCTGTAACTTGCTGTTGGGTCAAAAACAGGACTATCTGAAATAAACATATAATAATTACCAGGAGGCGTTATGTTTCTCACTGCAGCTTGCGGTATAGATATTTTTACGGAAGGAATATCACCACCATTTTCTACAACTTTCCATATACGTTGCATACCAGTAAAAGTTACGTTTGTAGTTAATGTGCCAATACCAGCACTCATATCTACAGAAATAGTAGAAGCTGCTAAATTTAAATCGGCACCATTGTTACCCCAAACTAAAAATTCTTTATCGTTTAAGTCTGTTGAGTTATTGGTTTGGTTTAAATTATTTGTGTCATAAATATCGGTTAATCCCATAGTAAGAATACCCTGTGTTCTACCTAAACCATCGGTTGCATTATTTACACTTCGGGATTGTTTTTGGTTTAAGTCGGAATCATTATCACGACCAATTCCCGCGATGTCATAATTAAAACCAACATTTTCAGATTGATCCCAAATTAAAGATCCGTTACTATCTACATAATCTTGTGTAGTACCATTAACACCTAAAGTGATTCCGTATTTTATAGCTAAATACGATTGAATTCTATTTCTTTCAACGGTTAAATCTGTATCAATTTTTCTGTTAGAATACGTAATAACCTCTGCTATTCTCGCATTTGTAGTTGCTTCCCATCCTTCACTACGACCTAACCAATATCTTGAATTATTTACATTAACAAATGAAGGAATATCATTTTGGTTACTTTCAATATTATTTGCATTATAGTATAATTCTTGTTGTGTTACTGCGCTATTATTTCTTGCATTAATAATTCCAACATTAGAATACGATGTGCTTGGTCCATCGTTTACCGCATAACCATCTCCAGGAATACTAGTAGTATATGTGTCTATTGCAAAGCAAATAGATTCATTGCTTACACGACCGGTAAAGTCACCAAAACCAATACCTGTGGCATCTGTTGCATTCGTTGAAAAATCTGCATCCCCACAAAAAACATCCATAAAACCAAAGTTTCTATTTATTGGCGTATCGTCTGGAATGATTACAAGGAATATCTCTTGTGTATACATACCAGAAGCACCTTCTAAAAATTGCGTAGAAGTGTTATCATAGGAATAATCACTATCTAAAGAAAATGTAGAAAAAGTATTATCAAACTCTACAACAGGGTTAAAGTTTATGTTTCTTGAAGTATTATCGTAGTAGGTTGGTTCTTGTCCAGCCGTATTTACAGAAGCATCTGCACCATTACCTTGATCTACCCAAAGGGCTACTGGTTGTCCATCTGTATATCCTAAGCCATCTGTACTTTTAAGCCACAGTGCTAAATCGGAATTTACTCCACCAGGAGCAGTTGCTCCAGCTCCTTGAATTGTAAACGTATATGGATCTTCATCACTATCATCATTTTCAATAGTAACTGTAGCGGTTCTCGTTCCAAGTGCGCTAGGATCGAAAGTAATTTCAAAAGTGGTACTTCCTCCAGCTGCAATAGAGGCATTAGGAGTAGCAGTAACTGTAAAATCTGCTGCATTTGCTCCACCAATAACAACGTAAGGTGCCCCACCAGTTAAATTTAAATTAAGGGATCCACTATTTTGGATAGTGAACGTATTTACTTGCGTTCCTCCAGAAACACTAGCACTTCCAAAATCGGTAGCATCTAATGGAGAAGGAGTTGTATCTCCATCAAGAATAGTAGTTGCATTACCTTGTAGGTTTATTTCAGGCGCTATTGAGAAACCATTACCTTGAATTGTAAAAGTATATGGGTCTTCATCGCTATCATCGTTTGCTATAGTAATTATTGCAGATCTTAGTCCAGCTGCGCTAGGATTAAAAGTGATTTCAAATGTAGTACTTCCACCAGCAGAAATTGGAGTAGTAGGATTAGCATTTAGTGTAAAATCTCCAGGATGTAATCCGGAAATAGAAACATATGGAGATGCACCAGTTAAATTTAGAGCAACAGATCCTGAATTTTGAATGGTAAATGTATTGGTTTGTGTACCAAATACTACATTAACAGTTCCAAAATCGGTATCGTCGGCTGCAGCAGGTGTTGTGTCTCCGTCATTAATATTTTGACCATTACCAACAACATTGATTTCTGGTTGCGGAGTTCCAGATGCAACAATAATAGTATAATCTTCTACTTCACCATCAAATCCAGTATCACAATTTGAAGGCGCATTGTTGTATCTTGTAGAAACTCGCATTCTAGTGTTTCCTATGGTTGCACCAATTGGTACAGTTATGGCTAATGGAGATAATGAAGTAGCTCCATTATTAGTATTGTTTGCGGTTCCTAGGTTGTATTCTTCTCCAGCATCATCAAAATCTAAATCTTGATTCCAATCTATCCAAACATACGTTTGTGTTGTGTAATTTCCATCTGTATTGGCATTAACCGTTAAATTATAGGTGTTTCCTTGATTAACTGTAGTGTTAATTGCTGTAAAATCGGAATAGTCATTATCCTCATCAGGAGTTGCATTGTTGATGGTATTAAAAACAACTAATCTTGTCCCTGTATCGTAACCATCTGAACCGTTTCCATTAGAAGTACAATATGATGGGATTTCTCCTGTACCTTGAAGGGTAAAATTGAAAGGATTTTCGTTTGCATCGTTATTTACAATTGTAAGTATCGCAGTTCGTACTCCAACCGCAGCAGGATCAAATTCGACAGTAAAAGTAGTGCTTCCAGATGCAGCTATCGAAGAAGCTGGAGGTGAAGTAATTGTAAAATCACCAGGATTTGCCCCAGAAAATGTTAATGTACCAATAGTTAAAGGTAAGCTTCCAGGATTATTAATTGTAAATGTATGCGAAGCAGGAAAACCTAGGTTTATATTTCCAAAGTTAGTATCATCTGTAACATTTGGGGTAGCATCACCATCATTTATATTTTGACCATTACCAGTAATACTTATTTCTGGTCCCGAAGGAGCATAGCCTTCTATTAAAACATCATCAAATAAGTTATATTCATTATTATCATTGGCGGTAGATGAAAATCTAAATTGCGCATTTGCGGGCAGTGTATATGATGCGCTATCTAGTACAAAATTTAAGTTATAGCTATTTCCAAATCCAGTTTGAGTAAAATCGGTACCTCTTATATATGTGTATAGTGTTAGCCAATTAGTACCATCAAAATACAGTAAATTAAATCCTTCACCATTGTCTACTCGAGAGTTTAGTCCACAAAAAGAAAAATCAACAGAAGTATACGAAGATAGATCTAGTACCGGCGAGGTCATAAGGTTGCTACCAGTGGTATTGTCTTTACTATATATACTATTAGTACCACTACAATTCCATGAAGATATTCCAGCATCAGAACCACCATCTGTCCAGCCTTGTAAGCCAGAATCAAAATCATAGGATGCAATTGTAGTTTGCGAATATGTAAAACTCGTTAAAAGTAAAATGCTAATACATATAGCATATCTTTTAATGTGGTTAATAAAAGTTCTCATTTATAGGTAATTTAGATTGGGACTAATTTATGGGTGTAAACGTACAATAAACACCTATAAAATGCAAATATATTCGATGAAATGCATGTTAAATTTGTAAATCATTGATTTTTAATTAGATGCAAAAAGCCAAAACATTTACGTTTTGGCTTTAATATTTGTATTTAATCGATGTTTTTATTTGATAATTTTGCGGATTACTGTTAAACTAGAAGTAATATCTTTAATTCTAACAAAATATGCTCCGTTAGATAGTTGCTCTAAATTAGATATGTTTATTATGCTATTACTAGCTTGTTTGTTTTTTAAGCTAGTAATTAGTCTTCCGCTAATATCATATAAGTCTATATTGATATCGTTATTCGCTAAGCTACTTGGTAATTTAATGTTTATGCTATTGTTAAAAGGGTTTGGATAAATAGCAAGGTTTTCTAAAATATTTTCAGTTGCACTTAAAGTTCCTATAACAATATTTACGGTGTAATCTTCCACTTCTCCATAATTAAAGGAGTCGCATGGATTATTAGGAGTAGTAGCATCATCCATTAGAATTCGCATTCTAGTAGTACCAGCAGTTAAACCATCAGGAACTGTGAATTGACCAGAAACACTAGGGTCTTGAGTTGCTGCATTTTGAAAAATACGTTCGTCTGTAGTAAAATCACCATCTCTATTGTAATCAATCCAAGCAGCATAACCTTCATTATAATTAGTTCCAGTCCATTCTGGTGTAATAGTGATAGTGTATTGTGTGTCTACTTCTAAATCGGTAGGAGTATTTTGAGTAAAGTCAGAATAACCCGTACCATCTGTACCATCTCCAGAAGTATTAGACCATGATCCAATTTGTACTTGTTTGATGTATTCATAACTGTCATCATTTCCATTTGCATCACAATATAATATTTGTGTTGTAAAAGTAATCGAAGAAGAATAAGCTGAAGGTGGGTTTGTGCCACAAATAGAAGCTATTTGTACTTCGTATTCTACTCCAACTGTTAATCCTGTAATTTCATAAGTATTTGTAGTAAGACCTGAAACTGTTGTCCAAGTTGCTCCACTTGTTTCTTTATATTGTAAGTTATAACTGTCTGCATCATCTGTCCATTCTATAGTTGCGGTTGTAGCGCCTACACTAGATGCTATTATTCCAGTTGGTACAGCATTACTTGGTACTAATAAAACATCTGCTAGCGAAATAGTTTGACCATCACCAATAGTTTGATTTGTTACAGTAACCGATTGGTAGCAAGGTGATTCTATTAAAATATCATAAGTACCGGCTTTAATAGGTCTATAATAATCTCCATGAGAAATATCGGTAACTGTATGTGAATTATATGTATCATGACCAACAATAGTAATTGTTGCATCTATTGGGTTATTCGTATTTGCATCTAAAACTACACCTCTAAACCCATAAGTACCTTGTGTTAAGAAATCTAATAAAGCATCTCTATTATAGTACCAATAGTCATCTAAACTACTTTCTGCTAATATTTTAACATCAGATAATTCTATTGTAACTTCTTTACACTGTTGGTAGTAATTCATGTAATCCTGTCTACCTCCATATACTCTATACCATTCTGCACCATGTGTTACACCTGGACTTTGTGCGTAATCATTATGCCATGCTTGGTTACCAGCGCTCTCATCCCAGTCATCGTCGTCAGTCATATAGGAAGATTTATTGTTATATGCAGGTGTAGCAGTTGTACCAGAGTTTGCATCTGTTTGACAATGTGTAGCGTATTCTACACCAATATGTTCAAACCAATCGTTGTCTGCATGTATATATTGCGCTGAGTATGCATTATCAAAAGGGTAGTTAACTAATTCTGTCCCTCCATGAAAGTTTGCAGATATCACAAAGTGATTTGCATCTGCCAAAGCCATAAAAGCTAAAGTTTCTGTTTGGTATGCTTCTCCATCATCATGAGCTCCAGCTACATTATCTGGATAGTTTCTATTTAAATCTATATTATTTCCATTTCCTCTTCTAGCATTAACCACAGAAGTGTTACTAGCACTATTATGGTATGTTCCGTCTGGATTAGCACTTGGATTAATCCAAATTTCAGCATTCTCTACTAAGTTTTTAATTCTTGCGTGATCTGCATGCGCAGGATTACTATAAACAGTTAAAATGTAATTGATTAGAGAAAGCATCATTGGGTAACCAGCAATTTCGTCTCCATGCATAGATGAGGTAAGCATAAGTTTTGGCTCTTGTTCATCTGTAGTAACATTATCCGAAATTTTTACAAATAATAATTCTTTGTCTCCTTGACCAGTTGCTCCAATACTTAACTTTTGTACTAAAGAAGGATAATCATCTTCAAAATCTTGCATTTGGGTAGCGTATTCTGCATAAGTTGGATAGGAGTTTACAGGAAAGTTTAATGTTGCACGACTAGCTGTTCTTTGTGCTAAAGGTCTAACATCATATATTAAACTTTCCTCTACTTCATTTTCTTCTGTAGGAATAGTGAAAGGAATATTTTTTGCTTCAAAAGCTCTAAACTGTTTTTCATTTGCCCAAGCAATAAGTGTTTTAGTTTGCGCATTATAATTGATTATAGAAAAATCCCTAGAATACATTTCTATCTTTTTAGGATCATTTACTTCAAAAGTAAAAGTTAATTCACCTTGCGTAGAAAGATATTTCTCTGCTTTTTGTTTTTCAGAAACTTGTGCCTTTACGGAAACGATTGTTGTTAGTATTAATACTAAAACTAAAGTAATTTTTTTCATCAGATATGGGGTTTGATAAATTGATTTATTAATTAAGATGGCGCTAATATATATAATTTTTTAATAAATCATCTATAAAACGCAATAAAATCCGATAAAAAGCATATTTTTTATTTTTAATAATAAAACCTGCACATTTTTGCACAGGTTTTTTTTATTAATTTTAGCTGTTATTAGCACTAAATTTTGGGGATAATTATTTAACTATAACTTTTTTAGATATTTGACCAATTTCCGTTTCTAAGTTAATAATATAAGTTCCAGTACTAAGTTTTTGTGTTTTGTATTCTATATAATTCTTATTATTAGTGTTTTTAAAACTATATATTTTTTGTCCAAGTAAGTTTATCATTGAAGTATTTTCAATCTGTAGATTTTTTGGGTTATAAATTATAATATTTTTAGTGTTATTTGAAAAGTATACTTCTAGGTTTTGCATTTCAACATCATTAATACTTAAAGATGGATTGGTGAATGTAATTTCAAAACGTTCTAAATGAAGACCAGCAGGCAATTCTATTTCATAGTTGCTAGCTTTTAAATTGTGATAAATACCAAGGGTTTTATCGTGTAGATATATTTGTAAATCTTCAGGAAAATTTACTAACGCATCAATAGTTATGGTGTTTAATCCTGCGTCTCTAAGATGTATACCAATTGGTATTATAGTGGTTTCGGTTATTTGATCTATACCTTGAATTGTGCATTTTTCACCTTCTATTATCCAGTACATATCGTCTATTTGTAGATTGATGTTTTTAGCATCAAATCCCCAGTCATAGTTGCTAGTTGCTCTTTCGTCTTGCGTAAGAAGTAGTTGCCTATGTAGTGTGTTTACAGAGTTGAAACCGAGTCTAATTTTAACTCTATCATCTCCATTATCTGCATTAGCAGTAGGAGAGGAGTTTGCTTGATCAGTTCGTACAAATACAGAAGTACTAGTGTTTTCTTTTTGAAAAACACGTTGTCCGTTATTAAATTTTAAAGTACCATTTGCTTCACCAGTTACAAAGAAACCTTGTGCCACAGGAATATATTGACCTGGTATTTTGGTAAGAGTACCTCCAGTTGCTAGATCTGGATCATTAGTTCCTAAAGAAGCACAAGGAGTGCCGCCAGCAAGATTGTATGTCGCATAACCTCCTTGGTAATCTGCGAGGTTATGTGATCCTCCTCCCCAATGTTCCCAGAAATAAAGAGTACCTGTGGTATTTCCGTTTCCAGCAATAGAAGGTCCATTGTCTAAAATGAATTTTTCTGCATCTATTGCAGAAGCATAAGGGTTACCAACTAGATAATCATTACCAGCATTTATTGGGAGTGTAATTTCTCCGTTGTTTGGTTTTCCTTCGAATACATAGTTTTGTTCTAAGCTTACATTATTATTTGTATTTGTAACTCCTTTCATGGTAAAGCCTTCTCCCGAAAATAATGTTCCGGTATTACGAATGTGCTGCCAAGAGGCATAATCTTGTGAGGTTCTGTTACTAAACTTCCATATCCAATAATTTGCAATACTTATAGGATTTCCGTTATTTCCATTATAACCAGAAACAAAATTCATGTTTACTGGAGTATTAGGGTCTGAACCATCTTTAAAAATATTATCGTTTAAAGTGTAGCTATTATTGTTTGATGTTGAATTTCTAACGCCAACTGGAGATGACCAATAATTATATGTAAAATAATCTTGAGTACCTTGTTGGTCTTTTTCAATAAACCCTGCACTATTAATGTCTAAATCACTACCGTTTGTTTGAATTAGTTGAGACTCTCCTTGTAAATCAATTTCTCCATCTAAATTCAAATAATGTGAAATGGTAAGACCGTTTCCTGTTTTAGTTAAATTATCACCATTAAGTGTTAGTTTATTTGAATTTACCAATAAGCCAAGTAAAACTCTGTTTTCATTAGGTAAGTTCGCATTATCCATAGGAATATTATGATTTGTTACTATAATATTCCAGTCGACAGTTTTAGTGTTGTCTACTATAGAAGTTGTTCCGGGAATATTTTGAGTGTTTCCGTTTAACCAAGTATTTTCAGTATTCCAGTTTCCATTTCCGCTAGAGCGATATGGAAGCGGGGTAGTTTGGGCGTTTATTGCAGTGGTTAGAGTATTGTAAAGCCTACCGTTTTGTGTTGTATTAGATGATTTATTGAATACACAATTTCCGCGAACATACGAAAACGGATAATAGGCTTTGAGGTTTGCCCATGAAAGTGTTTCAACTTCATTTTTAGAAATTGTACTAGGTATAATTACACCAGAAACCATTGCTCCATTACTTCTAATTTCTTGATTCATGATATAACGTAGTTGATTTTCTGATAATGCGATATTCCAGACACGTAATTCATCTAAACTCCCTTTATAATATTGTATAGGATTCTTCTTATTTGAAGCACCAATAACAGCTTCATAGGTATTGTTTATTGGGTTTGCAATGGTTGAAGAAGTCTTATCTTTTATGCCATCAATATAGATTTTTAATAAGTTCCCTGAATAAATTATAGCAACATGATGCCATTTGCCAACAGGAATAGTAGTGTTAGATGTTATGTTAGTAGTTAGGGTGTTTTTCCAAGACATATTTATTTTGCCATTTGCCGTTATATGTAAATCATAACCTCCATTACTAAATCTAGCATCTCTTTTTGATAGAATAGACATAGAAGTAGCGCTTGTTTGTCTGTTAACCCAAGTAGAAATAGTAAAAGTATTTCCCAAATCTAAGTTGTTTTCTAAATCTATAAATTGTGATGTACCATTAAAGGATAAATGTTGCGAAGCTTGTATTTCTTGAAGTTTTGCTAATGTAAAATATTCTGCATCTTTTAAATTTACACCAGTAAATGTAACTGTTTTAGATGTGTTGTTATAGCTTCCTGAATAATTTTTATAATTGGTTAAGTTACTGTTATTGGACACAATTAACTCTAAATTTGCAGCTTCAGAAATATTAAATTGACTTAAATCGAAATCTAATTTTACTGTTCCAACATCGTTATTACTTTCTCGGGCTTTCCAAATTCTGTTTATTGTACTAGTAACTCTTTCTGGTACAGATGAAGCTTGTAATTGTACTGTTGCACCATTATTCCCTATTAATAAATAATCTTTGTCGTTTGAAATACTACCAGATTCATCTTCTACTGTTATTATGGAGGTGTTTTTTGTGATTTCTTCTACATGAACACTTTTAGATTTTAATTGCAATAATGCAGAATCATCATCTCTTGCTATTCCAAAAACATTATAACCAAATCCTGCATTCTCATTTCCTGACCATGCGATAGAGCTATTAGATAGGAGGTAATTGTTACTTGTGCCAGAATAGCCAAAGTTTGTTATTTGATTTGGAGTATTTTCATATCTATAATATTCATCATTATACCCTAAAGTAATACCATATTTAATTGCTAAATAGGTTTCTACTTTTTGTCTTTCTGTAGCGTTTAATGCTCGGTTATATACAATTATTTCTGCGAGATCTCCTGTTAATTCATTTTCAGAGTCATTATTATTACTGTTTCTTCTAGCGCCAATAAGCACATCCATATTAGTGGTTTCTCCAGTACCAAATCCTGCATCTCCATCTGTGTGTGTGGTTAAAGGGTCTAAATATCCATTTACATATCGAAGTATTTTGTTTGTATTTGGATCATTACTTAAGTCGGTATTAATATCTATGGTAACCGATGAAATTTTTGGGTCATTTCTAGCATGCGTAATACCATAATTAATACCACTATTTGGATCTGATTGGCTAGTTCCTTCGGTTCTTCCTAATGTGTAATGTACCACTCGATCTCTATCTCCTAACCATAGTTGGTAACTTCTAGAATCGTTGCTAGCTCTTGATAACATGGTTCCAGCTCCACTTCCATCTGTTAAAAAAGCAGCAAAAATAGTCATATCAGATCTTTTTGAAACTGTTGGCGAAGCAGGAGAAGGAGTAATATCTAAACCTGTGCCAGAAACGGAAGCTGTAGGGATTTTGTAATACCTTTTGTTTTCTCTATCAAATCTTAATGCAGGATTAAAATTTATTGCTTCATGCACATAAATAGGAGCATTAGAACCTCCTTTTGTTGCAGTAAAAGTATTTGACGAATTATCTATCCAATTTTCTACTTGTTGCCCATTTGCTGTTGCACTAGTACCCGTATTTCCTTTCATCCATAGTTGCAAGTTTTCAGGTGTATTTCCTGGCGCAACATTTACTTGTGCAAAAGATATATTTAGTACTAAAAAGGCAGCAAATAATAGTGCACGTCTAGAACGTAATAAGGTTGTTTTTTTCATGAGGTTAAGTTTTAGTTTGGGACTAAAATTTAAAAAAGGTAAACGCTTATGTTTAAAAAAATACTAAAGTAGGAGTTACCTTTTTAGTATTTGTTTGGTTAATATTTTTATCATACTATCATCCATAAATTGTACTATATATAATCCTGTAGGGTAATTAGAAAAATCTATTCTGCCTGAGTTTTTATTAAGAGTATATTTTTCAATGGTCTGTCCTATAGCATTAAAAACAATTACATTAGATATATTTTTTGAAGATTTAAAACGAATGAAATCATTGGTTGGGTTTGGGTATACAAATATTAAATGTTCCCTTTCTATATCGTCAATATTTAAAGTGCTATCTGTAATTTCAACATTTCTACTTGTACTATAATATCCATTTGGAAAAGCAGTAGATGTTGGGCCATAAGCATACGTAATCGAATATATGCCAGCAATAGAATTTGAAGCATCTATTTCTCCAGTATTAATGTTTATTGCTAAACCTGCTGTACTTGTAAATTGTCCTCCAGAAACACCATTAATAATAGGAGTAGGATCAGCATCTGTTACATCATATGTTGTATTACCGTAATTAAATACTGTAAAGTCATTATAATGAATGTCTATATAATTTAATACCACATTTGCGTAATCTATTGCAAAAGGTTCTAGTGTACTACCTACATCTCTTACCCTTCTATTTACTTCTGTCATGATACCATCAACTGTACCACCACCACCTGTTCCATCACTGGTAGCTGGTCCAGATCCATGACGTTCATTATTGTAATAAAAACCGCTAAAATAATTGCTATTGTTAGGAGCATAATCATAACAACTACCACTACCTCCATTAAAATTGCTTGGAGTCGCTCTATAGCCGTTAGTACCATTTCTTCCACAACCAGGGTAGTTTTGACCTGCATAATACGTTCCTGGAGCGTTATGAAATAAAGCTCCTAAACTATTTGCTCCTCTAACTAATTCTTCTTGTGTGTAATTATTAACATTATCTGCTACTAAGTTTGTTATTGTAGACCCTGTAACTGAATTTAAATGGTTAGGAGTACTGTTTGTTAAATTAGCACGTGATATTCTGTAGCCAATCTCAATTCTAGGAGTAGTATGGCTTTGCCCATGTAAATCAATATATAAACCTTTTCCCCAATTTGTTTCAACACTATTACTTGCATCATCAATAAATTGATGCCATGCATTCCAATAAAATAAAGCATTATTCGTATCGCTCGCATTAGTGTTACTACTACAAGTAGCCTCATTTACTTCGCGATTAGGGTCTAGTTTTCGTCTATTTAAATTATTAATAATAACATGTGCATAACCTCCAGTTTGCGCAAAAATTTCATCTTGTATAGCTCTTATTAAAATTGCGGTATTATCGTCAGGTTCGTTGATACCACAACTTCTATTTGGTAAAGGACCAGAAGTAATGGTGCCTCCATGAGGAGCAGAAATGATTATGGGTAGGTTACCATGTATATATTCTATATAGTTGTTTCCACTTTCATCAAATTCTGACTGTCCAGGGTTTTGCGCGTAAACATTTGAAGAAGGATAAAAAAAGATACTATATATAATTGTAATAATTAAGTTAAATTGTTTCATAATTTGGGCTTTATGTAATTCAAAATTGTAATTAAATGTAAATACAAAATTGAGAGGTAATTTTATCTTTTGGCTAATATAATTAAATTTTCAATAAACCATCCATGAAAAGCAAAAAAAACCGATAAAATGCATTTTTTTTAATTATTAGGTATAAAAAAAGCTCTTAAGTTAATAAGAGCTTTTATAGTAGCGAGAACGAGATTTGAACTCGTGACCTCTGGGTTATGAATCCAACGCTCTAACCAACTGAGCTACCTCGCCATAATTTGAGTTTGCAAATATAAAAACAAATATCAAGCACGCAAACAAACAAAATGAAATATTTTAAAAATAAATTTTAGAACTTTATAATTAAATGTATATATTGAACAAAATATTATTTTTTATATGGACGATAAAGTTAAATACGAATTAGAATTCCCTATACACGCATCACCACAATTATTATATCAATATATTTCTACACCTTCCGGTTTATCCGAATGGTATGCAGAAAACGTAAATTCACGCGGCGAATTTTTTAAATTTATTTGGGATGGTTCTGAAGAAGAAGCAAAACTGTTAAGTAAAAAGAGTGGAGAACGTATAAAATTTAAATGGTTAGATGATGAAGATAGTTCTACTTATTTTGAAATTAGAATTCAGGTAGACGAAATTACTAAAGATGTTTCTATAATGATTACAGATTTTGCTGATGAAGACGAAGTTGAAGAATCTAAAATGTTATGGGAAAATCAAATCTCAGATTTAAAACAAGTATTAGGTTCTGCTTAAAAAGAATACAATTATTAAACTTATATTTGTCCCGAATTTATTTTCGGGACTTTTTTTATGATAAATTTTAATGGAAATATTACTAACGAAACAGTTATTATTTCGTTTAATAATAGAGGCTTTAATTATGGAGATGCATTGTTTGAAACCATAAAATATTCACATGGTAAACTAATGTTCTTTGAAGATCATTATTTTAGGTTAATGGCTTCAATGCGTATTATGCGTATGGAAATTCCTATGCATTTTACTATGGAGTTTTTAGAAGAACAAATTTTAGAAACTTTAAAAGCAAATCATTTAGCTACTGCATCTGCAAGAATTAAGTTTATGGTAAATCGAGTTGTTGGGGGCTTATATTTGCCAAAACATAACGAGGTGGATTATGTTATTAGCACTGCAGCAGTTGAAAATGATTTTTATCTTATAAATCAGGAAAAATATGAGGTGGATTTATTTAAAGATTATTATGTGTCACCTAGTTTATTATCTACCTTAAAAACAAATAATAAAGCACTGCATGTAGTAGGGAGTATTTATGCAAAAGAAAACACTTTAGATAATTGTTTATTATTAAACACCAACAAGAATGTTATTGAAGCATTAAATGGAAACCTGTTTTTAGTAAAAGGGAGAACTATTAAAACACCTCCATTGGCAGATGGTTGCTTAAAAGGGGTTATGCGTAAACAAATAATGGATATAATAGCATTAATGCCTGAGTTAACTTTAGAAGAAGTTTCTATTTCTCCTTTTGAATTGCAAAAAGCAGATGAATTATTTATTACCAACGTAATTACTGGAATACAGTCTATAACAAAATACAGAAAAAAAGAATTTAAGAATATACTAGCTCAAGATTTAGTGAAAAAACTAAATGTAAAAATAAGATTATCTAATTAAGGCTAGGGTTTTCTGGTGCATTAGACCAAATACTATATTCACCACCAAGTTCTACCATTTTTTCTTTCCAGAAAGCTTCACAGTTTTTTTCTATAATTTCTTTTTTATATATATTTTCTGTTACTACCCAAGAATTAGATTTTAATTCTTCTTTGAGCTGGTTTGCTTCCCAACCAGAATATCCTAAAAAGAAACGAATATGTTTTTCATTTAATTTTTTCTCTGCAATAAGTTCTGCAACTTTATTAAAGTCACCTCCCCAAAAAATACCCAAAGAAATCTCAATACTATTCGGTATTAATTCTGGTACTTTATGAATAAAATATAAATTATCCTGTTCTACAGGACCACCATTATATACTTTAAACTCGGCTTCAATTTCTGGAATAAGATCATGTATAGTATATTCTAGAGGCTTGTTTAAAATAAAACCAATAGAACCCTCTTTATTGTGATCTGCTAGCAATACAATGGATCTATTAAAGGACATGTCTCCAATAATAGAAGGCTCTGCTATGAGTAAATTGCCTTTTTTTGGTTTGGTTGAAATCATAAAGATTTATTTTGGCTAATTAAATCTAGTAAAATTTTATTAATAAACCAATATTTATTAGGCTTAAGATAAAAAAAAAGCCTTCTTAAGTAAGAAGGCTTTTATAATATTCTAAAAAAGAATTAGTTTACAGCGCTAGATAAATCTGAACCTGCTTTAAACTTAACAACGTTTTTAGCTTTAATTTTTATTGTAGCTCCTGTTTGAGGGTTTCTTCCGTCTCTTGCAGCTCTTTTTGAAACTGACCAAGAACCAAATCCTACTAAAGAAACTCTATTTCCTTTTTGTAAAGCACCTTCAATTTCTATTAACGCACATTCTAAAGCTTTCTTAGAAGCTGCTTTAGTAATTCCTGCGTGTTCTGCCATTGCGTCGATTAAATCTGTTTTGTTCATAATTTTATTTTTAATTATTAATAAATTGTTGGTTAAACATTATTGTTATATCCTCTACAAAATTATACGGAAATTCAAATCACGCAAGTAATAGCAAGGGAAATACGCTATTTTGTTAATAACTTATACCTTTTGTTAATAAAGCTAGCAGATTTTAGCTATTTTTTAACAAGTCAATAAGCATAAGGCTTTACAGCATTTTTGCGTTTGTATCCAATTTATAACCGTTTAAAAGTGATTTTGCTTCCATTTTTCGTTTACCTGGAAGCTTAATTTCTTTAATAATTAAGTAACCTTCTTGAACAGAAACCTTTATCTCTTTCTTAGTTGTTATTACTTTTCCTATTTCTAAATCATGTGTTTCTAGTTCTTTTTCGGCAGCATAAATTTTAATATCTAATCTTTCTTCATTATTTTCTAAAATACACCACGCTGCAGGATATGGACTTAATCCTCTTATTTTATTGTATATATTATCTAAAGAAGCATTAAAATCAATCTTGCAATTGTCTTTGTTTAGTTTGTAAGCTGTTTTTATTTCGGCATGTTCTAGTTGTGGAGTCGTTTCTACATCTCCTTTAGCAATTAGAGATACTGTTTTTATAACTAAATCGCTTCCTAAGGACATTAATTTATCATGAAGACTTCCTGCATTTTCGTTTTCGTCAATACTAATTTCTTCTTGTAAAATCATAGCACCAGTATCAATTTTTTCATCTATAAAGAAAGTAGATATTCCTGTTTTTGTTTCCCCATTTATAATGGCCCAATTAATTGGAGCAGCACCACGATAATTTGGTAATAAGGAAGCGTGTAGGTTAAAAGTACCATATTCTGGCATTTGCCAAACCACTTTTGGTAACATTCTAAATGCAACAACAATTTGTAAGTTTGCATGTAAACTCGCTAATTCTTCGGTAAAAGATTCTGCTTTTAAATTGGTTGGTTGCATAATATGTAAATCTTGAGATTTTGCAAATTGCTTTACAGCAGATTCGTTAAGTTTTCTCCCACGACCAGCTGGTTTGTCTGGAGCTGTAATAACACCAACAATGTTATATTTGTTTTCTACTAAAGTTTGTAAAGTGGCAACTGCAAAGTCTGGCGTTCCCATAAATATTATTCTTAAATCTCTCATTATATATGTGCTAATTTGTAGGTGTTTGTTTTTGTAATGGTGATAATATGATGTTCTAAAAGTAATTGGATCATTTCATTGATAGCTTTTTCAGAAAAGGGTAATTCTTTTAATATTGCTCTAGAGGATAAATCGCCATTTTCGAGCAAGCTAATAATAGCGTTTTTTAATAGTTTTATATCTTTAACTCCAGTATTATTTTTGGTAATACAAACTGAGCAAATTCCGCAAGACTGTATGTCTTTTTCACCAAAATAGGAGAGTAGTTGTATACTTTTGCATATGTCTTCGTTTTTAACATAATTTAAAATAGAAGCTACTTGTTGTTGTTTTAAGGCATTTTGTTGCTTTAGTATAGAAGCAATCACATTAATTGTTTTATCGTCTTCTCGAGGCTCTATGAATGTGATTTCTGCATCTGTTTTAGAATCGCTTAATGTAATTATTTCATCTTTTTCGAGTTGCTTCAATACTTTAATAACAATATTTTCTTTAACCGAAGCTTTATCTGCAATTAATGTTGTGTTTAATTTTATTTCTTGGTCAAAAATTCCACCATAGGTTCTTAGTATCGATTTTACAACGACACTTAAGTGGTTATTATTTTTTAAATAGGAAAATAAACTAGTATTACTAATAGTAAATTGTACAAGCGTTTGCCTGTTGAATTGTTTGGATAAACTAATAACACTACTTCTGTCTAAAAATTGAAGCGCATTATAACTTAAAATAGTATTGAATTTATACGTTTTGCAAAAATGGTTAAAATTAAATTGATGCGTTGTGTCTACACCTTCACCATATGATATTTGAAAGTAGCTACATAATTTTCGGTATACTTGTTTTACAAAATCTACTGTAGGCAATGCGTCTAAAAATTGCTTTTTAACTAATGCTTCATCGCTATTGTTTTTTAAAATAACAGCAAATGCTTTTTTTCCATTTCTTCCAGCACGACCGGCTTCTTGAAAATAGCTTTCTATACTCTCTGGAAGGTTAAGATGAATAACTGTTTTTACATCTGGTTTGTCAATTCCCATCCCAAAAGCATTAGTAGCAACCATTACTTGTTTTTTATTGTTTAACCAATTATTTAGATTTGTGTCTTTTTCGGCATTACTAAGTCCACCATGATAATAAGTAGCACTAATATTTTGTTTAGTTAAAAGACTAGAAATATCTAGAGTTGCTTTTCTATTTCTCACATAAATTATAGAAGGTGCATTTTGTTTTTTTAAAATGCTTTCCATTTTGTAAAATTTATCATTTTCATGAAAAACCATATAAGCTAGATTGGTTCTTGCAAAAGATTGTTTAAATATTTTGGGATTAATAAAATCGAGTTCTTTTACAATATCTTCAACTACATTGGGTGTTGCAGAAGCTGTAAGTGCAATACAATTCGCGTTTGGTTTAAGTTGCCTAAGTAATTCGATATTTTTATAAGAAGGTCTAAAATCATTTCCCCATTGCGAGATACAATGTGCTTCGTCTACAGCAATTAGATTTACATGCATTTGTCGTATTCTATCTTGAACCAATTCTTGTTGTAAACGTTCTGGCGAAAGATAAAGAAACTTATAATTACCATAAATGCAATTGTCTAAAAGTGCATCTAATTCTTTATAATGTATTCCGCTAGTAAGCGCAATAGCTTTAATCCCTTTGTCTGTTAAAGCTTGTACTTGATTTTTCATTAAAGCAACCAAAGGAGAAATTACAATACATATACCGTCTTTAGCAAGAGCGGGAATTTGAAAACATAAAGATTTTCCTCCTCCAGTAGGCATAAGTGCCATAACATCTTCTCCTGCTATTACCGCATTAATAATGTCTTCTTGAAAAGGCCGGAAACTAGTAAAGTTCCAGTAGCGTTCTAATATGTTTATAGCATTTTGCATTATAATGCTTTAACCACATTTAAAATAAAGTCTGTTCTACTTTCAATAGCACCAAAAGGCACATCTAGTAAACTGTAATTATATGTTTTGTAGGTGTTTAATAAGTGTTTGTGTATTTCTATAGCTTGCTCAAAATTTTCGTAACGTTCGCTATCGCTACTAAATATTTCTTGCCAAGGCGCTAAAATAAAAACATGATCGTATAGGTTTTCTTTACAGGCATCTTCAAACTCTTTAGGATAATCGTCTCCTATAAAATCCATATAAGCCAAAACGTCAGGAATACCTCTATCTAAAAAAACAAAATCATTAGTTAATGCATCTGCATCCACAAATTGTTGTTTTCTTCCTTTTAAAAGCAGTTCGCTAAATAGAAGTGGTTCTGTTAGAAAGAGCTGTTCTATACCATCTTCGCGAGCTTTTAAGGTAATCTGTCTCGATATTTCTTCCATACAATGATAACCACGTTTAGTAAGTTCATTAATTATAGAAGTTTTTCCTGTTCCTGGTCCTCCAGTAATAACAATTTTTTTAGTATTCAAATTTGGCAAGGTTTTGGGTGTAAAAATCGGAATTTAAATTATAAATAAAAAATGTAAAGGAAACTGTATCTTTGCAACTTACTATTTAAACATGAGCGAAAAACAAAATCCAGAAGAGTTTTATACCAAATTAAAGGCCCAACTGTACGACACAGCAACTTGGCCATCTAAGTATTTATATAAATTTATAGTAAAATCTGATTTACATAAAATTGCAGAAATTGAAGCTTTATTTAACAATATTGGGGCTGTTATTAATACAATTGAGTCAAAAAATGGAAAATACACCAGTGTTTCTATACATGTGTTAATGCAAGATCCAGAAGCTGTAATTGCAAAATATAAAGAAGTTGCAGAAAATGTAGAAGGAGTTATTAGCCTTTAAATATTTTTTGTACTTTGCACAAGCATAATAACTACGTGCAATTAATATAACTCTACACTTAAATTTTGATAGATATTTTAGAATACAACACAGAGCGTGAGCATTTAATTATTCCTGAGTATGGAAGACATATGCAGAAAATGATTAATCATGCTAAAACTCGAGAAACCAAAGAAGAACGTAATAAATTAGCAAAAGCGATTATTGCGGTAATGGGAAACATGCAGCCGCATTTAAGAGACGTACCAGATTTTCAACATAAACTTTGGGATCAGCTTTTTATTATGGCAGATTTTGAATTGGATGTAGATTCTCCATACCCTAAACCGTCTCGAGAAGAATTATACGCAAGACCAGAAACATTAAAATATCCACAAAATTTTCCAAAATACAGGTTTTATGGTAATAACATAAAAACGATGATTGATGTTGCTAATACTTGGGAAGAAGGAGAAATGAAAGAAGCATTAGTATATACTATTGCAAATCACATGAAAAAGTGTTTTTTAAATTGGAATAAAGATACCGTAGAAGATGATGTGATCTTTAATCATTTATTCGAATTGTCGGATGGTAAAATTAATTTAAAAGGTTCTGATGAAGATTTATCAGACGCTACCAGTTTAATGCGAAGTAAAAAGAAATACACCAATTCTAATACTAAGAAAACGCATTATAAAAAGAATAACAACCAAAATCGAAATAGAAAACGCTACTAGTATTTCATGGGAACATTTAAAATTGAAGGAGGTCACCAATTAAAAGGTAAAATACAACCTCAAGGAGCAAAAAACGAAGCCTTACAAATTTTATGTGCTGTTTTATTAACGCCAGAATTGGTAACTATAAATAATATTCCAGATATTGTAGATGTCAATAAACTGATAGAATTACTAGGAAAACTAGGAGTAAAGGTTGCTAAAATAGGAAAAGGTTCTTATACTTTTCAAGCAGATGAAGTAAACCTAAATTATTTAGAGTCGGAACAATTTAAAATAGATGGTCGCGGATTAAGAGGTTCTATCATGATTGTTGGACCATTATTAGCGCGTTTTGGAAAAGGATATATCCCGAAACCAGGAGGAGATAAAATTGGGAGACGTAGACTAGATACACACTTTGAAGGTTTTATTAATCTTGGCGCAAAATTTAGATACAATCGCGAAGATCACTTTTATGGTGTAGAAGCAGACAAGCTAAAAGGAACTTATATGTTGCTAGATGAAGCTTCTGTTACTGGAACCGCAAATATAGTTATGGCTGCTGTTTTAGCAGAAGGAACAACCACCATTTATAACGCAGCTTGTGAACCTTATTTGCAACAGCTTTGTAAAATGTTGAATAGAATGGGAGCAAAAATTTCTGGTGTTGGTTCTAATATGTTGACCATTGAAGGTGTTGAAACATTGGGAGGAACAGAACATAGAATGCTTCCAGATATGATTGAAATAGGTAGTTGGATTGGTCTAGCTGCTATGACTAAAAGTGAACTTACTATTACCAATGTGAGTTGGGATGATTTAGGACAAATTCCAGATGTTTTTAGAAAAATAGGGATTACTATTGAAAGACAAGGAGATGATATTTACATTCCAGCACATAAAGATGGTTATGAAATACAGAATTATATAGATGGTTCTATTTTAACTATTGCTGATGCGCCTTGGCCAGGATTTACTCCAGATTTATTGAGTATTGTTTTAACCGTACTTACTCAAGCAAGAGGATCTGCTTTAGTACATCAAAAAATGTTTGAATCTCGTTTGTTTTTTGTCGATAAATTGATAGATATGGGAGCAAAAATTATTCTTTGTGATCCACATCGAGCAACCGTTATTGGTCATGATTTTAATTCTACTTTAAAAGCAACAACCATGACTTCTCCAGATATTAGAGCAGGAGTTTCTTTGTTAATTGCAGCTTTATCTGCAAAAGGAACCTCTATTATTCATAATATTGAGCAAATTGATAGAGGGTATGAAAATATTGATGAACGTCTTCGTGCTATTGGCGCAAAGATTGAACGTGTTGAAGGAAACTAAAACAATAATTATATTTATTAAAACAAAAAAGCTTCGAAAGTAATTTCGAAGCTTTTTTGTTTTAAATCACATTGGTTTATTTATTCCATATTATAAAAATATTGCTCACTGGCAATTTTTCCGTCTTTTACTTCGTACACACAAACCTCTTCCATTTTTTGTCTTCCTCTTTCTTTAAAAGTGCAATCGAAACTCATTTTTGCAGTAAAAAAGTTACCAGCAACAACAGGTTCACTAATTTCGCTAGCGTGAAAGTCTTCAACACTTTCTAGCCAATCTTTGCTTTTGTTCCAAATATTCTGTTTTCCTTCTAATATTTCTCCTGGCATTCCGGGCATTTCTCTACTTACCACATTTTCGGCATACAGTTCATTTACGCAATCTAAGTTTTTTCCTTCTTTGCACATGTTCCACCATTTATTGGCAACCTCTTTAGTATTCATATCTTTAGTTTTAATTGTTTTCTTAAAGATACGGAAACTAATAATAAGTAGGTGTTAATATTTAGTTACGGTACGTTTAAGGCTGTTTTATATGTGGTTAAACAACGTTCTCTAGCTTCTCTATGATCGACAATTGGTTTCGGATAGGTAAGTTCTTGAAAATCTGGAACCCATTTTTTTATATATTCGAGATTTTTATCAAATTTTTGAATTTGTGTGGTTGGATTAAAAATTCTAAAGTAAGGAGCTGCATCTACACCAGAACCTGCAACCCATTGCCAATTGCCAATATTGCTAGCCATTTCATAATCGTGTAATTTTTCGGCAAAATAGGCTTCTCCTAAGCGCCAATCAATCAATAGGTGTTTGCATAAAAAACTACCAACCAACATACGAACTCTATTATGCATAAAACCTGTTTTGTTTAATTGCCGCATACCAGCATCTACCAATGGGTACCCTGTTTTTCCTTCGCACCAACGTTTAAATTCTTCTTCGTTATTTCGCCAAATAATACGATCATATTGTGGTTTAAAACTGTAAGTTATTGTTTGTGGAAAATGCCATAGAATTTGAATAAAAAACTCTCTCCAAATTAACTCTTGCCAGAATATTTCATTAGCTTCTGAAATTGCTTTACGTACCATATTTCTTATACTTACTGTCCCAAAACGTAAATGTGGTCCAAGTCTAGAAGTGCTGTCTTGTGCAGGGAAATTTCTAGTTGCTTCGTAATTCTGTATTAAAGATGCATTAACGTTATAAGGTTTTATTTCTTGAGTTGATTTTGCAAACCCAATATCCTTTAAACTTAAATTTGGAAGATTAGCGTTCTTTAATGCATAATTTAGTAAACTTTTAGAATCGTAAGATGCTACCTCTTTTTTAGTGAATGTAGCTTTCCATACCTTCATATAAGGTGTGTACACTAAATATGGTTTACCATCTTTTTTAACTATTTCTTCTTTTTCAAAAATAACGTGGTCTTTAAAGGTTTTAAAGGCTATGTTTTTAGTTTCTAAAAAAGTATTTATTTCTGAGTCTCTATCTTTAGCATAGGGTTCGTAATCTCTATTTGTAAAGACGGTATCTATAGAATATTTTTTTTCTAATGTTTTATAAATTTCTAAAGGTTTGCCATGATACATAGCAATACTACTATTGTGTTTGCTTTGTAATTCTTTATTGATATTTTGTAAAGTGTTATTTATAAAAGTAACACGTGCATCTTGTTTTGGTAAGTTTTCTAGTATTTCTTTATCGAAAATAAAAAGTAGTAATACCGGTTTTCCTGCTTTTAATGCATGAAATAAACCAGCATTATCTTCTATTCTTAAATCTCTTCGAAGCCAAAATATATTAATAGATTTTTTCATTATTTATAGGTTCCAAAAAGGGTTTCTAATTTTTCTTTTCTGTATTCAAAAATCTCTTTAAGCTTAGGTTTTACTAGAAAAGGATGAACGATTTGCCCAAGGATTCCAAAAGGTACTTTGTAATCTATAATATCTTCCATTTCAACACCACCTTCAATTTCTTTAATAAAGTGTTTATGGTGCCAAAGTGCATATGGACCAAAACGTTGCTCGTCTACAAAATAATGATTATCTACTTTGTGTGTGATTTCTGTAACCCATTTTGTTTTAATTCCTAAAACAGGAGTAACAATGTATTGAATAATTTGCCCAGCAAACATAGGTCTATCTGCTCCAGAAAGAATATTAAAACTCATATAATCTGGAGTGATTACTTTTAGGTTTTTTGGATTGGAAAGAAACTCCCAAGCAGTATCTACTGAGATTGGAAGTTTTTGTTTTTTATGTAGTGTATATATTTTCATTAATTATTGATAAGGATATAGGCGTTAAGAGAAGTAGCTATAAAAAGCCAAATTATGTACGGCAATAAAAGATACCTTGTTTTGATGTTTCTAAACTTAAAAAAGAAAGTACAAACTAAAATAGTTAATAATAGAATTACGATAAAACCTAAGGCTATTTGTTGCTGATTGAAAAACACGAAATTCCATAATACATTTAGAGTAAATTGTATGCCAAAAAGCATTATCACTTTTTGGGTTGGTGTTTTTAAATATAATTTTGCCATATATATAGAAAAACAAATCATTATTACTGTCCAAGCAACACCAAAAACCCAACCAGGAGGAGTCCAAGGTGCTTGGTTTAAACTCGTATACCATTCGCTTTTCGGTCCATTATTCATGAGCCAACGACCTAAAGCTAGTGCTCCAAAGTTTAAAATTAAGAAAACAATTAATCGTTTAAAAAATGGCATATTATACTTTTTTTAATAATTCTATTTGTTCTATTACCGCATTAGCTTCTTCGTATTTTTTATCGCTCTCTGCTCTATTAACACTTGAAAGTTGATGCCATTCTTTCATTAATTTATTGTACTTTTCTTGAAGCTTTTCCTTTTCTGATTTCTTTTTAAATAATCCAAACATAATATTACGGGTTTAAATGTTTTACAATTTTATTACTTGTAGGATTGGTTGTAGAAAAATAAGAATCTACTAATTGCCCTTTTTTGTTGATTAAGTATTTTTGAAAATTCCATTTTACAGAAGAGTTAGATTTACCATTTAATTCTTTTTGGGTTAGCCACTTATAAAGTGGGTGTTGGCTACTTCCTTTGACGTCTATTTTTTCGGTCATTAAAAAGGTAACGCCAAAATTTTTCTTACAAAAAGACTGAATTTCACTAGCAGTTCCCGATTCTTGATTGCCAAATTGATTGCATGGAACACCAATAATCATTAAAGTGTCCTGATATTCATCATATAATTTTTGAAGATCTGAATACTGTTTTGTAAATCCACATTCTGATGCTACATTAACTATAAGTAGCATTTTATCTTTATATTCTGATAAATCAATAGCGTTTCCTTCTAAGCTGTTTATTTCTATATTGTAAATAGATGTAGAAGGTGTATTTTGAGCTTTTATTTTATTAAAAAAGTTGAACATTATGAAAGTAATTATTAGATATTTCATGTATCTATTTTATTGTTTTTATCGGTTACTTGTAGCTTCCATATTATTAATATCTCTTGTTTAAAGATATTAGATATATAAATTTCATGATTATAATTTAAAAGAAACAATTCCACAATCCATTTGAAATATTTGTCCAGACATAGCAGAAGCTTTTTCTGAAAGTAAAAATGCAGCCATTTCGGCAACCTCTTTAGGTTTTAGATATTTTTTTAATGGGTGACGCTCTGTAATGTTTTCTTTCATCTTTTCGTTTCGTAAGAGTTTTGAAGCCAATTCGGTGTCTGTTACAGTTGGCGCAATAGCATTAATTCTAATGGCAGGAGCTAACTCTGCACCAAGCGATTTTACTAAACCTTCTACACCAGATTTTGCTGTTGCAATGCTTGCATGATACGGCATTCCTAATTTTGAAGCTACAGTACTAAATAGTACGATAGATGGTTTTATACCATTTTTTAAAATGGGTAAATACTTTTGAATTGCTTTTACTGCTCCAATTACATTTATTTCAAAATCTGCTTTAAAATCATCGATTTTTAATCTATTAATTGGTTTAAGATTGATACTTCCCGGACAATATATTAAGCCATCTGCAGTTTCAACTTCTGGGAGTTCTTCTGTTAATACATCACAGTTGAAATGTGATAAATTTTCATGATCTAGGTTAGGAGTAGACCTGCTTATATTGATAACTTTATTATCTACAGCTAAAGTTTCTAGTATTGCGTTTCCAATTCCTTTGCTACCACCAATTATAATATATGTTTTCATGACTAAGCAGTTAAAGGTCTTCCTTTTAATCTTTTTTCCACTTTACGTTTAATTTCTGTAAGACGTTTCATCATATCCATGATTTTCTCGTCTTTTTTTTCTTTATAAATTTCGTTTAAACCTAAAATAAGTGTTTTGGCTTCTCTAACAATTAATACTCTATCGCTTGTTGTTAGTGCGTTTAATTTTTGTTTTTCAAACGCTAATGCTTTGTTAATAATATCCATTTCTTATTGTTTTAAATAGTTTTGTAATTCGACGATTTTATTTGGAGTATTAAATTCTCCGCCATAATAGGTTGTAACTGTAGAGGATGTATCGTCTTTAATTCCTCTGGAAGAAACGCATAAATGTTTAGCGTCAATTATAACAGCTATATCTTCTGTATTTAAAATCGCTTTTAATTCTTCGGCGATTTGATTGGTTAAACGCTCTTGTACTTGTGGTCTTTTTGCAAAGTATTGTACAATTCTATTAAGTTTCGATAATCCAATCACTTTTCCTGAAGAAATATAAGCTACATGTGCTTTCCCAATAATTGGAACAAAGTGATGCTCACAATTGGAGTAGAAGGTAATATTCTTTTCTACTAGCATTTGATGGTATTGATATTTATTATCAAACAATGCTATTTTAGGTTTGTTTTGAGGGTTTAGTCCAGAAAATATCTCATCAATATACATTTTAGCAACACGATCGGGAGTTCCTTTTAAAGAATCGTCTGTAAGATCTAATCCCATGACGTCCATTATTTCTTCAAATAAAATGGCAATACGTTCTTTTTTTTCTGCATCGCTTAATTTAAAGGCATCTGCTTTCATAGGCGTCTGTAAGCCGGTGAATAAATGTTCGTCTCCAATAGCTTCCGTGCTAAAATCTTTTAACAGATTTTCTGATTTGTTGTTTAAAGTTTGTGTTTTCATTTAAAAATCTTTTTTATGTGCTGTCTTTAAAACTATTTTTAAAGCAAAGCAACGTTATCGTTTAGAAATTGTGTTGTGTGTTATTTGTTTTTGTCTGCTACATTTAAATCTACCTTTTTCAAAAGAGCGAAGTTTTTCATGTTTTGTTTTTCTTCCTTGTACACGTTTTCGCCACATTTTAAAACTACTAGGTTTCATTTCTTTTCGCATTAACGAAATAACTTCTTGTTCATTTAATTGAAATTGAAACTTTATAGCTTCAAAAGTGGTTCTGTCTTCCCAGGCCATTTCTATAACTCTGTCTATATTTTCTGTAGTTAATTTCATGAAGCGGTTAGTTTTTTTATCATGCCGTTAAAAATAAAACCATGAAAAGGTAAAACACTGTACCAGTATAATCTCCCAAGAATTCCTCGAGGTCTAAAAGTTGCAGTTTGTTTTAATAGGTTATCTTCAATCTTAAACTCTAACCATGCCTCACCGGGAAGTTTCATTTCGGCAAAGAGTAAGAGTTTTTGCTTTTCTTTATCGGCATAAATAACACGCCAAAAGTCTAGGGCATCTCCAGCGTCTAGATCTGTAGGACTTGTTCTACCTCTTCTTAAACCAATACCTCCAAAAAGTTTATCTAGATATCCCCTTGTTTTCCAGAGCAAATTACCATAATACCAACCTTTTTTTCCGCCAATAGACCATATTTTATTTATTGTTTCTTCATTATTTTTTACCTCACGTTCTTTATAGTCTTGAAAGCAACCATATTTTGGAACATTAATATATTTATGAAAATTATTTTTTAATCTTCCACTACTTACTATAGAGTCTTTCCAACTAGAAATGATACTGTTTTGTTCAATTTTTTCAAAAGCTAAAGCAACTGCTTCCTTGTAATTTAGTGGTTGCACGTCTAAAATGCTATTAATTTCACTTGGCTTTCCTATTATTTCAACACCCATACTATCTACAAGATTCGATGCTAGTTTATACGATGTAGATGTTACAAAGTATAGCCAATAAGAAGACAGTTTTGGAGTCATTACAGGTACGGTAAAAATGTGTCTATTTAGCTTTCTTACCTCAGCAAACTGCAGCAACATTTGCTTATAGGTTAATACTTCTGGTCCAAAAATGTCAAAGGATTTGTTATATGTTTTTTTGTTTCCTAAACTTTTTAATAAAAATGAAAGTACATCTCGAACTGCTAATGGTTGTGTTTTTGTATGCAACCATTTTGGAGCAATCATAAAAGGTAATTTTTCTACTAAATCTCTAATGATTTCAAATGATGAACTTCCTGAGCCAACTATTATACCTGCTTTAAAAACAGTTAATGCATATTTGTTTGACTGTAAGGTGTTTTCTACATTTTTTCGAGACTTAAGATGTTTCGATAAATTTTCGTCGTTTGTAATACCGCTTAAATAAATAACTTGTTGCGCTTCAGTTTTGTTTATAGCTGTTTTAAAATTTGCAGCACATTCTTGTTCTAATTTCTCAAAATCACTAGAAGTATTCGACATAGAGTGTATCAAATAATATGCCGCATCTATGTGTTTAGGGATATTTTTTAGAGTTTCAGGTTTTAAAAAATCAACTTCAATAATATCAATTTGTTCTTCTTTTAAGTAACTTTTATCTGCACGTAATTTATCTCTAACAGCACAAATAACATGATGCCCTTCATTTACCAATAAAGGAATTAGTCTTTTGCCAATGTATCCAGTAGCGCCTGTTACGAGAATATGCATTAATTTTATAGGGTATGAAAATTATTAATCTTTATGTTTTTAGCCTTTAGATCGAACATTAAATTATATAAACCGAAAAAAGTTCTATTAATATATATGAAATGTTTCGAACCTCTGTTTCCATTCATTTTTCTTAATTCGGTGTTTTTGGAATAATGTTCGCCAAGTGCAGCAATTTCTTCAAAGAAATAAGCATCCGAAAAATCGAAAGTTTCGTCTTGTAAAGGCTTAGCAAATAAGCTTAACATTTTATGAAACATTTCTGTGAAAAAGGAGACTTCATCTTTTGAATCTTCTTCTTTTAAAATCTCAAGTTCGTAGAGTTTAGAAAGAAATAAAGCTTCATTTTCAATGTTTTCTTTCTTTGCTAATTCAAAATATGGCGTATAAAAGGAATCGGGAATACTTTTCATACAACCAAAATCTAAAGCAATTAGTTTTCCTTCTTCTGAAACCAAAAAGTTTCCAGGATGTGGATCTGCATGTACTTTTCTTAAAATATGAATCTGATACATGTAAAAATCCCAAAGTGCTTGTCCTACTTGATTTGCTACATCGTTATCTTTATTTATTGCTGTAAATTCGGATAGATGTATCCCATCCATATAATCCATAGTAATAATCCTTTGTGATGACAGCTCTTCATAATATTCTGGAAACAGTAGATTTGGTATGTGTGCACATGCTTTTGCAACTTCTTTACTTTGTTTAATTTCAAGAATGTAATTGGTTTCCTCTATGAGTTTTGTTTCTACTTCTCTAAAATACTTGTCTGAGTCTTTTCCTTTAATATTAAACATACTCATAGCTATAGGTTTTACCATAGCTAAATCGGATGAAATACTTTCGGCAACTCCTGGATATTGGATTTTCACAGCAAGCTTTTTCCCGTTTTTTTCTGCTATATGGACTTGGCCAATGCTAGCAGCATTTACAGAAGTTGCGTTGAAAGTATCAAATAATTCATTTGGCGATTTGCCAAAATATTTTTTAAATGTTTTAATAACAAGTGCTGGAGATAAAGGTGGTACAGAAAATTGCGAAAGTGAAAATTTTTCAACATACGCTTGCGGCAATAAGCTTTTTTCCATGCTTAGCATTTGTGCTACTTTTAAAGCACTCCCTTTAAGTTGTTTTAAACTATCATAAATATCTTCTGCATTGTTTTTATTAAGACGTTCTTTGGCTTCTGCTTTTGAGTTTACCAATTTATCGCCATAATATTTCACATAGTTTACACCAACTTTAGCTCCTGTAGACACTAATTTAGATGCACGTTGTATTTTTGTAATGGGTATTTTATCTATTGTTTTCATTAGTTGTTATGCATTTTTTCTTTAAATAAAAATTTACCAAAATCCATAACA
This sequence comes from Oceanihabitans sp. 2_MG-2023, assembly GCF_030547245.1. Taxonomy (GTDB): domain Bacteria; phylum Bacteroidota; class Bacteroidia; order Flavobacteriales; family Flavobacteriaceae; genus Oceanihabitans. The sequence goes on along the minus strand of NZ_JAUOQT010000003.1, from coordinate 404,322 downwards.
CTTTTTACAGGTGTTATGTTTTTAACATCAAAACTTGTATTTACAGATTTTTCAATAAATACGTCCGTTTTTTCAAAGGAAATAGAGGTGTCTTCCATCCAAAATTTCATTGTAAATAGTAATTGCAACCAAGCAGATTCTTTTACTATTTTCTTTTGAATTTGCTGTACTTGCTTTTGCGGTATATCTATAGTCTCAATATCTATTGATTCTATGAAGTGCGAAAAACTACGCTTTAGTTTTGAAAGTGTTTTTAATCCCTTAAGCGTGTTTTTATTTTTGTGTAGGGAATACATAACATAACTTCTATTTGCTGTTAAGTTTTCAAAAAAAGTATAATAGAAACTTAAAAGTTTATTTCTTGCATTAAAGGATTGGTAATCTTTACTTTTATTTAAAGTCTTTATAGTATTTTGAAAGAATGCATTATAAATAGATGCTTCTACTGCATTAAAGGATGGGTAGTGTAAATAGAACTCTCCTTCTGTAAAACTATTTGCTTTTGCAAATTGATAAATAGAGTTTGGTTCTTCATTATTCTGTAACACATAGTCCATATACATTGAAATAATATCTGAGTCTTTTATTGTTTTCTTTTTAGCCATAATTTTAAATTATATGTAAATATACAAAATTGTCTAACTTTTTTGTGTTAAAATTAGACAAAATAATTATACTGTTATAAGTAAAGCTTATATAGCAAGAAATGAAATGCTGTTTTTTGTTTTGTTCATAAGCTTTTACAGCGTTTTATTTAGATTAAATTTATTGTTAGAATATTATTTTATGTGGTATAGCAACCATTTATTTAAGCTTTTGTTAACAGATAAGATTTAGTTAATGTGTAATTTTATGCTAATTAATTTATCAACTATTAAAACTTAAATGCAATGAAAAAACTTTTATTAATCGCTTTAGTGTTTACGTATTCATTTACTGTAAATGCTCAAATTGAAACACCACAGCCAAGTCCTTTTAGCAAGGTCGAACAGAAGGTTGGGTTAACAGATTTCACTTTAGAATACTCTCGACCTGGAGTAAAAGGAAGAACTGTTTTTGGAGATCTTGTTCCTTACGGAAAAGTATGGAGAACAGGAGCAAACTTAAGAACTAAAATAACATTTAATAATCCTATTACTATAGGAGGTAAAGAACTTAAAGCAGGTACCTATGCAATATTTACTATTCCACAAGCAACGAAATGGGAAATTATTTTTTATACAGAATATGCTGGTGGAGGTGCTCCAGCAACATTAGATGAATCTAAAGTTGCAGCAAGAGTTACTGCAGAGGTACATGAGATTCCTTTTAACGTAGAAACTTTTACAATAGACCTTAATAACTTATCTAATAGTGGAGCTACTTTAGAGTTTATTTGGGAAAAAACATACGTAGGAATACCTTTTACAGTGCCAACAGATGTAGCTGTATCTAAAAATATTGAAAAAGTAATGGCTGGTCCAGCAGCAGGAGATTACTATGCTGCTGCAGATTATTACTTACAAGAAGGTAAAGATATAAACAAAGCTAAAGTTTGGATTGATAAAGCTATTGAAATGTCTAATGGAGATGCTAAATTCTGGCAATTAAGAAGACAAGCTTTAATTTATGCAAAATCTGGCGATAAAAAAGGAGCAATTAAAGCAGCTAAAGCTTCTTTAAAATTAGCAGAAGAAGCAGGGAATGCAGATTACGTTAAAATGAATACAGAGTCTATTGCAGAGTGGTCTAAATAATTTATAGCACTACAATAAATAAAAAAAGCGACCAACAGGTCGCTTTTTTTATTTTGTATACTTGGGTTATTTTACTTTCTTCGGATTAAATACAGGAAGTAATTTATTGCTTACTTCCCCAAAACCAATTCTCGTTCCATCTTTATCACAATATCCACGCATAATTACTGTATCGTTATCATTTATAAATTTGCGTTCAGAACCATCATGCATTTTAATTGGTTTTTCTCCTCTCCAAGTAATCTCTAGCATAGAGCCATAACTATCTGGAGTTGGACCAGAAATTGTCCCACTTCCCATCATATCTCCAGAGTTAATTGGGCAACCATTTACGGTATGATGCGCAAGTTGTTGGGCCATGTTCCAATACATATATTTAAAGTTCGATTTACTTACCACAGTTTCTTTTGCTTTTTGTGGTTGTATGGCTACTTCTAAATTAATATCAAAACTCTTTTTTCCTTTATATTGTAAGTAAGATAATTGTTTTTTTAGAGGTTTCGGACTTTCTACTCGATATGGTTCTAAAGCATCTAGAGTAACAATCCAAGGTGAAATACTAGAAGCAAAGCTTTTTGCTAAAAATGGTCCTAACGGTACATATTCCCATTTTTGTATATCTCTTGCAGACCAATCATTAAATAAAACCAGACCAAAAATATATTCTTCAGCTTCATCAATAGGAATTGGTTCTCCTAAATCATTAGCATCGGTAGTAATAAAGGCCATTTCTAATTCAAAATCAACTAATTTACTTGGGCCAAAAACTGGCTCTGTAGCTCCAGCAGGTAAGGTTTGCCCTTGTGGCCTATGCACAGGAATTCCAGAAGGAATAATAGAAGAACTTCTGCCATGATATCCAACAGGTATATGTAACCAGTTTGGTAATAAAGCATTATCAGGATCTCTAAACATGGTACCAACATTTGTTGCATGTTCTATACTAGAATAAAAATCGGTATAATCACCAATTTGAACTGGCAGTTGCATTTCAATTTCGTCTAAACGAAACAATACAATCTCTTTATGTTTAACATTATTTTTAAGTGCATCGTTTTCTGCATCAAAAATTTGTGCAATTCTATTACGTACAGCTCTCCATGTTTTTCTTCCGTCGGCAATAAAATCATTTAAAGTATCTTGAAGAAAAATATCATCAGTTAATGGGATTTCATCAAAGTAACCTAATTGATGTAATGCTCCTAAATCTATAGCAGTGTCACCAATTCTGGTTCCTATAGTAATAATGTCATCTCTTGTAAGAAAAACACCAAAAGGAATGTTTTGAATTGGAAAATCTGAATTTTTATCTACATGCAGCCAGGAAATTCTATCTGGATTATTAGCTGAAATTGGCATATCGTATTTTAATTATAAATTATTAAATCTATTCAAACCTACATAACTTTTTAAATTAAAGCTAATTTTATATAACAAAAGTAGGTTCCTATTATACTATTTTAAAAAATAGTATAATCTTGAAGTAAATATATGTTTTTTGATGTATTTAAATAATCTAATTGTTATTTTTGATAAATATTTAACTATAACTAAAGTTTCCAACTTCAAAGGAAATTAAAATTGAATTATATGCAACGCGACGAACAAATTTTTGAACTTATTCAAGCTGAAAAAGAAAGACAGCTAGAAGGTATAGAATTAATAGCATCAGAAAACTTTGTAAGCAACCAGGTAATGGAAGCTGCTGGTTCTGTATTAACTAATAAATATGCAGAGGGATATCCTGGGAAAAGATATTATGGAGGTTGTGAAGTTGTAGATGAAGTAGAACAACTAGCAATAGATAGAGCTAAAACGTTATTTGGTGCAGCTTATGTAAACGTACAACCACATTCTGGTAGTCAAGCAAACACAGCTGTATTTTTCGCTTGTTTAAATCCGGGAGATACTATTCTAGGTTTCGATTTGTCTCATGGAGGGCATTTAACACATGGGTCTTCTGTAAATTTTTCGGGAAAATTATATAATCCAGTTTTTTACGGTGTTAAAAAAGAAACAGGTTTAATTGATTATGATCATGTTGCTGAAGTTGCTCAACGCGAAAAACCAAAATTAATTATTGCTGGTGCTTCGGCGTATTCTCGTGATATGGACTTTAAGCGTTTTCGTGCTATAGCAGATGCTGTAGGAGCAATTTTAGTAGCAGATATTTCGCATCCAGCAGGATTAATTGCAAAAGGAATTTTAAGTGATCCTTTACCACATTGCCATATTGTAACCACTACAACGCATAAAACATTACGTGGCCCAAGAGGAGGGATGATTATGATGGGAGAAGATTTTGATAACCCTTTTGGTTTAAAATTGAAGAACGGAAACTTAAAAAAAATGTCTTCACTTTTAAATTCGGCTGTTTTTCCTGGAAATCAAGGTGGACCATTAGAGCATATTATTGCTGCAAAAGCAATTGCTTTTGGAGAAGCTCTTACAGATGCGTATTTACATTACATGCTACAAGTAAAGAAAAACGCAGCAGCAATGGCAGAGGCTTTAGTAAAACGAGATTATAATATTATTTCTGGAGGAACAGATAACCATATGATGCTTATCGATTTACGTAATAAAAATATTACAGGTAAAGATGCAGAAAACGCTTTGGTAAAAGCAGATATTACGGTAAATAAAAATATGGTTCCTTTTGATGATAAATCACCATTTGTAACTTCTGGAATTCGTATTGGTACACCAGCGATTACTACAAGAGGATTAAAAGAAGAAGATATGGAAGGTATTGTTGCTTTAATTGATGAAGTAATATCCAATTATCAGGATGAAGATAAATTACAAGTTATTGCAGGTAAAGTAAATGCTATGATGCATGATTTACCGCTTTTTGTAGATTAATACTATTTACATATTTTCGCTTTCGCGGAATAAAAAAGCCTACTGTTTAGTAGGCTTTTTTTATGTTAAAGATAAAATTGTTTATTTACTCAAAAGTAATATGCTGATAAGCACCTAAATCTGGTGAAGCAGTTCTGTTTACTCCTAAGATATCTAAAGGGACTTGTGAAGCAAAAGTTGTATTTCCTTGATTGTTTGCAGCAGAGTCATCTCCAATTATTAAATCATTAGCACTAGAATCTCTAAAGTCTGGTTCCTGGTTAAAAATGATGTTTTCATATTTAGTAGTATCATCAAAATCATAATTAGCACCAGAAAACGTATTATTGGTATCGCTAAATCGAACCAAGCAGTTTGTAAATTTAAAGTTAAAAACTAATGCAGCATCTTCAATTTCATCGATTATAAACTCCGGATTATCATTTCCGTAGATAATACAGTTGTTAAAATTAGCTTCCGTTAAATTGGCTACAAAGGTGGCATCTTCGGTTTCTTGAAAATTATTTATTAATAAAGCAGGGAATTGTCTAAAACTACTAGACCAATAATTAGCAATAGTACAATGCGTAAGGTTATATCTTCCTCCTAAAGTGGCAGCAAAGCTAGTTTGACCTGCATTATTTATCACTAAGTTTTCGGCAGAAATAGAGGTGTTTCTTCCTAAAACACCAAAGTTACTAGAGTTATATATTTGCGAGTTCGTTATAGTAAGATTATCTATAATGCTGTCTGGGTTTCCTTCACTTAAAACACCAACAGCAGCATTTAGAATAGTTGCATAATTTATGATGTTGTTTCTACTTCCGTCTAACAACCAGATAGTTCCCCATTGTCCAGGAACATTAGCAAAAGCAGGCTCTAACCTGTCACTTTCAAAAATCACTTGATTTTCTAATATTTCTTGATCTGTACTTAATTCACCATTTACTTGTAAGGAAGCGCCTTCGGATACTAAAAGTCCAGAATTTGCATGAAAATGTACTCTTGCTCCAGCTTCAATATTTAGAGTTTCGTTGTTTGGTACAGCTGCATAACCATAAATTACATATGGTTTTTGATTCGTAAAAGTTAATTCATCAGTTTCTAAATATCGGCCTTGAATTTCGGTTTCAACTTCCTGTCCTCCAATGTCTAAAGTTAAGGTTTCAATAACACCAGTAGTGTTGTCTTTATCGGGATAAATAAATACTGCATCTTGAACAAGGGTTACCAAATCTACGGTTTGTTGGTTGCTTCCAGCATCAAATTCTATTTTATCTGTGTATAGAAATTCATTTTCTAAGTTTGGTAAATCGTTTATATCTATGGTAGTTTCTACAAAAATATACATACTATCTTTTGCAAGAATTTCTACATTTTCAAAAGATTTTCCAGCAATACCATCTACATTTAATCTATACTCAGAGCTTTCTCCTAAAGCTAATTTAACAGAAGAGATGCTAATATCTTCACTACTTCTGTTGTATACTTTTAAATTGTAAGTGCTAGATCCAATATTTGTAAATACAGTATCTAAATAAACGGTGTCTTTAGAAAAACCAAGATTGCCATTACTAGAAGAGAAGTTAAAGTCTTTTCGGCAAGAACTCCAAAGTAAAAGAAAGGTAAAACAGATTAGAAAGTATAGCGTCTTTTTCATATGTAATAAACGAATTATAAGGCAAAAAAATATTAAATGCACTTGAATTGCTAAAAATATAACTTTTGAAACTATGTTTTAGTATTTATTTTAAAATTTCATCAATTTCTTTGGTCACTCGAGTAGGGCGCTTTGTTTCTTTTCCCATTAAACACCAAGTGGTTTCTGCGCGTAATAGTAGTTTTTGTGTACTGTCATTATGCATTTCTATAATGCTTTTTGCGGTAGCACCTTGCGAGTCCATAAATTTGGTAGTAATGTTTACTCTGTCGTTTAAGAGTGCAGAGGATTTATAATCTACTACATGTCTGCGAACCACCCAAAAATAGGAGTTGTAAATAGCATCTGGAGCAATTTGTTGCCAATGTGCTTTTGCTATATCTTGAATCCATTGTATATAGCGAATGTTATTAACGTGGTTAAGCTCGTCTAAATCTTCTTGTGTAACTGTAACTGTAAATTGAAAGGTCTTCATTAAGTCCATTTAATAGCATATTAAATTTAATATTATAATCCGTAAAAATTTGCTATTAATCTAAGACTCTCTTTTGGAAAGTTTAATTATTTAAATGTAATGAAGTGAATAGTTTCTAGAAATTAAATCAGCTATAAAACCATTTTTCTAGATGTTATGCAATAATAGTTAATTGTCTAATGCTCAGGTAGTTTTATTTGTTGATTCTTATATTAAGAAAATAGACAACTTATGGCTGTAGTTATGCGTGTTGGTTTTTGCGTTTTTTTACTAATAAAACACCAATTGGTTTCCGATTTAGCTAATAGTTTAAAAGTATCTTTATTAAAAATTTCTACAATTCTAGTAGATTTTACTCCTTCAGACTTCGTAACATAGGTTTTTATTAATAAAACGTCGTTTAAAAAAGCAGGTTGTTTATATTCTATATGATGTGAAAGTAGTATCCAGAAATATTCTTTTTTAATAGGTGTAGGAGCTATTTGTTCCCAGTTTTGTTTAGCTATATCGTTTACCCATTGCACATAACGAATATTATTAACATGATTGAGATTGTCTAAATCCTGTTTTGTTACAATAATTGTAGTTTCAAAAGTTTGCAAACTATTCTTTAATTATTTCCACTTCAAATAGTTTATCCCAACGTTTTCCTGTAATAAAAAGCGTTTTTGTTTCTGGGTTGTAAGCAATTCCATTTAAAACATCCAAGCCTTTGTGTTGAGTGACTTTCTTTTTTAATGGCGAAAAATCGATAACACCTTCAATAGCACCATTTAAAGGATTAATAATTGCTACACCATTTTTTTGATAGCGATTCGCGTAGATTTTTCCGTTTACCCATTCTAATTCATTAAGACCTACTACTTTTCCTTGGTTATGGTAAGCTTGAATGTATCCAGCTTCTGTAAGTGTTTCTGGATTTATGGTCCATATTTTTTCGGTACCATCACTTTTATAAAGTGTTTTTGTGTCATTACAAATTCCCCAACCTTCTTTGCTATTGTTATATTTAAAACTTCCAGTTTTTTCAAAAGTATTTACATCGTACACAAAACCAGTTCCGCTTTGCCAAGTTAGTTGATATACTTTATTTTTTAATATAGTTAAGCCTTCTCCAAAATAAGCTTGATCTAAATTTACATCTTTTAATACCTCACCAGTCTTATAGTTTGTTTTTCTAAGTTTAGATTCTCCATGTTGTCCTGTGCTTTCATATAATTCGCCATTAAAAAATTCTAATCCTTGTGTGTACGATGTAATATCATGAGGATACACATTAATAATTTTATAAGTATAAACTTTTGGAGATGCATTATTTAAAACGGTTAGCTTTTGGGAAATAGTTTGTGTTTCTCCATCAAATGTAATAGTAGCTTCTAGAGTTTGCTCACCAAGTTTGGTGTTTGTAAGTGTCGTTTTTTCTGTAATAGGTTTTTCGTTTAAGGTGTAACTTACAGATTCTATTTTATGGTTTTTTGGATTTTTTATGGACAGATTTAAGGCTTCTCCAAGTCTTAAAGCATTGTTTTTTGCATTAGTAATGATAGAAAAATCATTTTTTTTCTGCGTAGTATTGCTTCCACAAGATATAATAAATGACGCTAAAAATATGATTGTGAGTAATTTGAATGTTCTCATGATGTGTTAAAAGTTTCATGCAAGATATTTATTAAAATTCGGTTAAAAAAAACATTGTGAAAAAATTAAAAGGTTGTATCTTTGCACTCGGCAAGTCCTACACAACTAGCTCCTGTTGAATCCTCCAGGTCGGGAACGAAGCAAAGGTAAATGGTTGTAGCAGTGTGATGTAGGTAGCTTGCCTTTTTTTGTACCATAAACTCAAATCTTGAAAGCTTAGGCGAATCAAGATTTTTTAATTTATAGTATTCTCTATATAGTGGGAATCTCTCCATTAATATTGTATTTTTGATCCTTATAAAAATATAAATATGTCTAAAGTTGTTTTAATTACTGGAGGTTCTTCAGGGATTGGTAAATCTGTTGGAGAGTTTTTAACAGAAAAAGGATATACCGTTTATGGTACGAGTAGAAACCCTAAAAATTATACAACAAGTGCTTTTAAAATTATAGCTTTAGATGTTACAAAAGCCCAAACAATTGCAACTGCTATTCGTACTGTAATAGAAACTGAAGGTCGCTTAGATGTACTTATAAATAATGCAGGAGTTGGTATTACTGGACCTATTGAAGAAATACCAGAAGCAGAAATTAAAGCCAATTTTGAAACCAATTTTTTTGGACCAATAAATGTTATAAAGGCTGTTTTGCCACAAATGCGAAAACAAAAATCAGGTCTTATTATTAATATTACCTCTATTGCTGGCTATATGGGGCTTCCTTATAGAGGAATTTACTCTGCAAGTAAAGGGGCTTTAGAAATTATTACAGAAGCTTTTAGAATGGAAATAAAAGACTTTAATATACAAATGACGAATATTGCTCCTGGCGATTTTGCTACTAATATTGCATCAGGACGTTTTCATGCTCCTGTTCAAGAAAATTCGCCTTACAAAATACCTTATGGAAATACTCTTAAATTAATGGATACCCATGTAGATGAAGGAAAAGATCCTTTTCTTATGGCGAAAGCTGTTTATAAAGTAATAAATACAAATACACCAAAAACGCATTACAAAGTTGGTGAGTTCATGCAAAAGTTTTCTATCGTTTTAAAGCGTATATTACCAGATAAAGTTTACGAAAAAATGCTGCTAAATCATTATAAATTATAGAGTTACTATAGCCTTCTTTTTATGAAACCATTAAAAATGAGTAAAATAAATAAATTTGTAGTTTCTGTTTTTATGTTTTTTACATTTGTTAATTATGCACAAATTATAGAAATAAATGATGTAGATGCTGTAGAATCAATTTATGATTTGCAACAATTAGTTGAGGATGTCTTAATAGATAGTGATTGCGCAGTTATTAGTGATTTTTCGGAACAGGTGTTTGGAATGCCTTTAGATAGACATACAAAAAGTTATGGCTATTTTAATACCCCTACAGATAGTAATTTTCCATTTGAGAGTGGTATTGTTCTAACCACAGGAAGAGCTTATGCAGCAGGAAATACAAGAAGTAATAACAATCCTTATCCCGATTTTGGTAATGGTTTACCAGGAGACTTAGATTTAGAAATCGCACTAACTCAAAATAATACACGTGATGCTACTTTTGTTAAGTTTAATTTTACCGCTACATCTAGTGATTTTAATTTTAGATTTTTAATGGCTTCTGAAGAATATGATGGAGGTACAGAATGCAGTTTTTCAGACAGTTTTGCATTTTTATTAAGAGAAGTCGGTACAACTGACTATACAAATTTAGCAGTTTTACCAGATGGAACACCAGTTAGTGTTACTAATATTAACAATGCAGGAGCATGCAGAGCAAATATAGATTATTTTGCAGGTTATAATTTAGTAGGAACTAATTATGGAGGACGAACAAAAGTATTAACAGCAAATGCTACTGTTATACCGAATCAGGTTTACGAAATAAAAATAGTAGTTGCCGATCAAGGAGATTCTGCTTACGATTCTGCTATCTTTTTAGAAGCAGGAAGTTTTAATATTGGTTTAGATATTGGGGATGATGTAACTTTTGCTTCAGGAAATCCTGCTTGTGGTAGTTCTTTGTATACTTTAGATACACAAGTTCCAGTTACAGATGCTGCACATACCTGGTTTAGAAACGGAGTTGAAATTATTGGAGAAAATAACCAAACCTTAGATGTGAATACAGATGGTATTTATAAAGTAGAAGTAACCTATGGAACAAATTGTACAACTGAAGATGAAATTATTATAGAGTTTACCCAAAGTCCGATTGCAAATATTGTGGAAGACCAATTTATTTGTGATGATAATAATGATGGGTTTCACGTTTTTGATTTTCAGGTTTTTAATAATGTAGTGTTAGGTGCTCAGTCTACAACAAATTACGATGTTACTTACCATACATCTCTATTAGATGCAGAGAATGACAATGGTGCAATAACAAGCGATTATACCAACCAAAATGCATATCAATTAGAAACGATATATGTAAGAGTAGAAGATAAGACTTACAATTATTGCTACAGCATTGCAGATTTTAATATTAATGTTTTTAATTCGTTAACTGTATCTAATCCATTACCATTACATGTTTGTGATACAGATACTGATGGTTTTAATACCTTCGATGTAACACTAGCTGAATCCGATATTTTAAATGGTTTGCCAGCAGCTAACTATTCCTTTGCTTATTATGAAAATGAAGTAGATGCTATTCTTGGTAATGCATTGCAAATTGCTACACCAACTAGTTTTAATAATAGCTCTGCAGGGTCACAAATTATATTTGCACGTGTACAACCACTAGCGAATACATGTTTTCAGGTGATACCTGTAACTCTAATTGTGCATCCATTATTTGATATTGGATTAGACGAACAATACCTTATTTGTCTTGCAGCAAATGATAGTGTATTAGCTCCAGTAGAAGAAAATACTGCTTTACAAACGTCACCAATAAGTACCAATCTAAGTGAAACAGAATACCTTTTTCAATGGTATGAAGGTCAAGATGTAATAGCTACTAATAGTATTGTTGGAGAAACGCAATCTACATATAATGCAACTGTTGTTGGTTTTTATACAGTGCATGTTACCCATATTATTTCTAATTGTACTTATGTAGATACTACAGAAGTTATTTCTTCTTATCCACCAGAAACTATTTCTGTAGAAGTACTTACAGATGCTTTTTCTAAAAACAGCATTTTAGAAGTAACCGTTACAGGAAATGGTATGTATGAGTTTAGTTTATACGAAGGTTATTGGCAAAGCTCTTCAGTATTTAGTAATGTTTTAGGAGGAAATCATATCGTTAAAGTTAGGGATGTATATAATTGCGAACAATTGCCATACGAAGTAGCAATTATTAACTATCCAAAAGTATTTACACCAAATAATGATGGGTTTAATGATACATGGAATATTCTAGGCATTGAAAATCAATCTGCTGCAAAGATTTTTATTTTTGATAGATACGGTAAGTTAGTAAAACAATTAAGCCCTTCAAGTCTTGGTTGGGATGGAACTTTTAAAGGAGAAGAAATGCCAACTTCAGATTATTGGTTTACCTTAGAATATATAGAGCCATTAAGTAATATTAAAAAAGAGTTTACAGCGCATTTTACTCTTAAAAGATAATGTTTTATTGATTTAATAAACCTAATACTTCTTCTTCAAATTGCACTGAAAATAAGTTCGTATGTGGATCTACTATTTTTCCTTTTTTATCCAATAACATTACTTTTATTATTGGATTAATCGCTAATGCTTCTTTTGCTGCTTTAGGGTCCTTAAACTGATATTCGTTTTTTAAACTTAGGCCGTATTGGGTTAAAACTTTACTTATAGATTTTGCGTTTGGCCTATCTATATTTATAGAAATAAAGTTAACTTCTGGATATTTTTGCATTAAGTCTTTTACTTTGGTGTGACTTTCTTGCAAATGCGATTTGTAATCTGTAGACCAAAAATATAAAGCAGTAGGTTTTCTAACAAGTTTGTGCAAATTAACTTCTTGTCCTTTATAATTAACTAAGGTTAAATTTGGTATTTTATTCCCAACCTTTAATTGTTTTAAGGATTGTACTAGCTTTTTTATATAGTTTTTGTCTTTTTCGTCGGTGCTTTTTTCGTAATAATAGTTTAAAAAACTATCCAATTCTTTTAAGTTTTTTGTCTTATTTATATAATTGATAGATGAAATACTTAATAGTGGATTTTTAATGTCTTGGTCTGTAATCAAACTATCAATTAGTTTTAGTTTGTCTAAATTATAACAATATGAATTTCTTTTTAGAATACTGTCTTTAGAGATTTTTAAATGTTCCGATAGCGCTAAGTTTTTAAAATGATACCTTAAAAAAGTCTTATAGGTAAAGTAGTCTTTTAATGCATTGCTGTTATAATCTATATTTTTTCTATAGTTATAAAAGTTTTTAGGTAGCGACTGTAAATTTTTTATTTCATTATCCCCATAATAAGCAAAAGGGTAAATTTCTTTGTTTAAATAATAGTTGTAATCTATATTACCTTTTGCAATTTGATGAAACAAACCTGATGCGATATTCTTTTTAAGAAATAAATTTAGTTTTGTACTTCTAAGCTTCTTTATTGAATCTATTTTGCTTTCAAAAGCAATGGGGCTTAGTTGATAATAGTTTAATATGTTTTTGTTTATTTCTTCATTCTCAAGAAACATATTAATTAAATAATTATTCTTTTTTGCTCCATTTCCAGTAAATACTAAAGACTCATCAAAATCTATAGTATTTAACCTAATCATAATACTATCATTAGGTTCTAATAGCGCTAATTGAAATTCTTCACCATGTTGCGTTTGTAGTTTAAAAGTAAATAAGCCACTCTCTAAATCGTTTACTTGATATAAAAATCTGTTTTTGCTATCTAATAAAATAGTATCAATTATGGTGTTCGATTTACTAATGATTACTTGTTTATTAATAGGGTTTATTATTTCTCCACCAATATAAGCAGTTTTTCCTTCATCTCTAGCAACTTCTTTTTTGCACGAATAAAAGGTAAGCGTTATTAATAGTATTGAAAAAAGTAATCTCATAGTTAGGTTTAAAGCAAAGTTAATTCTTTATAACAAAAGTATAGTAAGCAACTTATACCTCTTGTTAATTCACTGTTAAAAGTTAAATCAATCCTTAAAAATCTCCCTTTTAGCACTCATTATTTTAGCATAAGAAGTTTCTTCTTATGGTTTGAATTTTTTACTTTTGCAAATTCATTCACCAAAGCTTAAGCATAGGTGTCAAAAAAATAAAAATACATATGTTATCAGTTTCTAATCTTTCTGTACAATTTGGAAAACGAATTCTTTTTGATGAAGTAAATACTACTTTCAATAACGGAAATTGCTATGGTATAATTGGTGCCAATGGAGCAGGAAAGTCTACCTTTTTAAAAATAATAGCAGGAAAGCAAGAACCAACTTCTGGAAGTGTACACCTAGAAGCAGGTAAACGTATGTCTGTTTTAGAACAAGACCATAATAAACATGATGACGATACTGTTTTAGATACTGTTTTAAAAGGAAACAAACCCTTATATGAAATTAAAACAGAAATCGATGCACTTTATGCAGACTATACTGATGAGAATGCGGAGAAAATAGGAGAGCTTCAAGTTAAATTTGAAGAAATGAACGGTTGGAATGCCGAAAGTGATGCAGCCGCAATGCTTTCTAATTTAGGTATAAAAGAAGATGCACATTATACCTTAATGAAAGACCTAGATGGGAAACAAAAAGTACGTGTTCTATTAGCGCAAGCATTATTTGGAAGTCCAGATGTTTTAATTATGGATGAGCCAACCAATGATTTAGATTATGAAACCATCACATGGTTAGAAAACTTTCTAGCAAATTATGATAGTTGTGTCATTGTAGTGTCGCATGATAGACACTTTTTAGATTCGGTTTGTACGCATATTTCAGATATTGATTTTGGGAAAATTAATCACTTCTCTGGTAATTATACTTTTTGGTATGAATCTTCACAATTAGCAGCAAGACAACATGCACAACAAAACAAAAAAGCAGAGGAGAAAAAGAAAGAACTAGAAGAATTTATTCGTCGTTTCTCTGCAAACGTTGCAAAGTCTAAGCAAGCGACTAGTAGAAAAAAAATGATTGATAAGTTAAATATTGAAGATATTAAACGTTCTAGTCGTCGATATCCAGCGATTATTTTTGAAAGGGATAGAGAAGCAGGAGATCAAATTTTAAATATTGAAGGTTTAGCGGCTTCTATTGAAGGAGAAACACTTTTTAAAAACATCGATTTAAATTTAAATAAAGGAGATAAAATAGTTGTGTTTTCTAGAGATTCTAGAGCAACAACTGCTTTCTATCAAATTATAAATAGTAAGGAACAAGCAGATGCAGGGAAATTTGCTTGGGGAGTTACAACTACACAATCTTATTTACCTTTAGACAATAGTGAATTCTTTAAAAACGATTTAACTTTGGTAGATTGGTTACGTCAGTGGGCAACTACAGAAGAGGAACGAGAAGAGGTTTTTATTAGAGGTTTCTTAGGTAAAATGATTTTTAGTGGTGAAGAAGCTCTTAAAAAATCGAATGTGCTTTCTGGAGGAGAAAAAGTGCGTTGTATGTTATCTAGAATGATGATGGTTAGAGCAAATGTTTTACAATTAGATGAGCCAACAAATCATTTAGACCTAGAGAGTATTACCGCTTTTAACAACTCGCTTAAAAACTTTAAAGGAACTGTTTTGTTTTCTACACATGATCATGAGTTTGCACAAACCGTTGCAAATAGAGTAGTGGAGCTTACTCCAAATGGTGTTATAGATAGATACACTACTTTTGATGAGTATATGCAAGATTCTAAAATAAAAGAATTACGTGATAAGATGTATCAATAAAAAAAAGGCTTAATTAAATAAAAAAAATCCTAAAGTTTTTACTTTAGGATTTTTTTTGCTTGAAAAACGAACCGCAGACATCTGCAAATGTATTCAGTTATATAAATTAAGTTTGAAGCTCTGCAGAAATACTTTCTACTATTGGTAAAGCAGTAGCTAATTCGTCTTTATTTACATATAATTCTTGTGTACCTTGATTAAATGTACCAAAACCACCTAATCTACCAGATTCCGATTCGTCCTTTACTATCGCATTAATACCAGCAGTGTTAAGTTTATCTACTATTAATTGTGTAATAATAAAATTACCTGTATAAAGCTTGACATAATTAGATTCTTCCATAGTTATTCGATTTAGCATTCCTTTAAAGTTACAAAAAAAATAGCATATTTAGAAGTAAATTTTTGGGAGTCCACAATGTTTTATCCTAATAATACCTCCTGTTATATTCTGTTTAACGAAAAAAATGACACTAAAATTGCTAGGAAATAGATATATAACATATTAAAAACTATATTTGTCATTATAAATTAATCAATAATATATTACAATGGGTAGAGGTACAGTAAAATTTTTCAATGATTCAAAAGGATTTGGATTTATTGTTGAAGACGACACAAACAAAGAACATTTTGTACACATTTCTGGTTTAATCGATGAGATTAGAGAAGGTGATGTTGTAGAATTTGAGCTTACAGAAGGTAAAAAAGGGTTAAACGCAATAAACGTTAAAGTAATAGACTAACCATTACAATTCTTTTAAAAACAAAAGCCTTTTCGTGTACGAAAAGGCTTTTTTGTTATTAAAACATTCATTACAATTATTAATAGTTCTATTATTTAGTAGTAAAATAATTGTATAACCTGTATACTCCAAAGCCAATCATAACAAAGGAAAGTACTAGTCTTAAGGTTGTAATTACTTCCTCTGTAAAAAAGTATTTATATGTAATGAAGCTACCAAGACCAAAAAATATTAGTCCAGATATTAAGCTAAAGATGCTTTTTTGTGGTGTTTTATTTTCCATTTTTTTATGATTTTTATCTTAATTCTGCACCAAGCTGTTTTTCAAAATTAGCTTGTAGCTTATTCATTATTTTATCAATCTGTTTGTCTGTAAGTGTTTTGTTTTCGTCTTGTATGGTAAAACTAACAGCATAACTTTTCTTGCCTTTTGGTAAATTCTTACCTTCATAAACATCAAATAGATTCACTTCTTTTAAAAGTTGCTTTTCGGTTTGTTTTGCAATGGTATGTATAGATTCAAAAGAAACAGCATCATCTAATAATAAAGCAAAATCTCTGCGTACTTCTGGGTATTTAGGGATTTCTTTAAATTTAATTTTGTTGTGTTTTGCAACCTCTAGGATATTGTCCCAGTTAAAATCAGCAAATAAAACTTCTTGATTAATCCCAAAATGCTTTAAAACATTCTTTTTAACCAACCCAAAACTTACTAACTTGTTTTTTCCTAGACCTAAAGTTAATCCTTCGCTAAAAATAGCATCTTTGGTTGGTGTTTCCTTAAATCTGGAAATACCTAAACGTTCTAGTATGCTCGTAATAGTTCCTTTAAAATAAAAGAAGTCATTAGGTTTGTTTAAGCCATTCCAAGCTTCAGCAGTTCTATTTCCGGTAACTAAAAGTGTAAGATGTTTGTGCTCTTCTCTAGTTTCATTATAGTTATGGTATGTTTTTCCAAATTCAAAAAACTTAATGGTACTACGTTTTCTATTTATATTGTAAGAAAGTGCTTCTAATCCAGAAAATAAAAGAGATTGTCGCATTACAGACAAGTCATTACTTAATGGGTTTAACATTACTATGTTGTGTTCTTCTTTTAGTTGGTCATCTAATTTAATATACTCAGGAGTAGTTAACGAATTTGCTAGCATTTCATAAAAACCTAATGAAGCTAATTGATTACCAACAACATTTTGTAGTTTATGATCTTCAAACCTTGAAGAGTTAGAAATAGAAGCATTTAATTTATTCGTAAATTCTATGTTGTTATAACCATAAACGCGTAAAATTTCTTCAATAATATCTGCTTCACGTTGTACATCATTTCTGTATGCAGGAACCGTTAAACCTAAACCTGTTTCTGTAACATTATTTATTTTAATTTCTAAAGAGCTTAATATACGTTTTATTGTTTCTTTAGGTATTTCTTGTCCAATTAATTTTTCTGCATTTTCAAAACTTAATCGAACTTCAAAATCTTTAATTTTATTAGGATATGCATCAATTACATCACTAGTAATTTCACCTCCTGCAAGCTCTAAAATCAATAAAGCTGCACGTTTTAATGCGTATTCTGTAATATTTGGATCAATACCTCTTTCAAATCTAAAGGAAGCATCGGTGTTTAAAGCGTGGCGTTTAGCTGTTTTACGAATGCTTACAGGATTAAAATAAGCGCTTTCTAAAAAGATACTTGTAGTGTGTTCTGTAACTCCAGAAGAGATTCCGCCAAAAACACCAGCGATACACATGGGTTTTTCGGCATCACAAATCATTAAATCATCTGCATGTAATTCTCTTTCTACTTCGTCTAGTGTTGTAAATTTAGTGCCAGCAGCAACCGTTTTTACTTCAATTTTATTTCCAATAATTTTTGCAGCATCAAAAGCGTGAAGTGGTTGCCCTAGTTCGTGTAATACATAATTGGTAACATCTACCACATTATTTTTAGGAGTTAAACCAATAGATTTTAACCTATGTTTTAACCAATCGGGAGATTCGGCAACTTTTAAGCCAGAAATAGTAACACCACAATATCTTGGTGCTAATTCTTTATTTTGTACGTCTACATCTATTTTAAGTGTTCTGTTATCCACATGAAAAGCACTTACAGAAGGTGTAATTAACTCTACATTTATGTCTTTTTGTAAAAAACCAGCTTTAAGATCTCTTGCAGTTCCGTAATGGCTCATTGCATCTGCTCTGTTTGGAGTTAAGCCAATTTCAAAAACCTGATCGTTTTCAATATTAAATAATTCGGAAGCAGCTGTGCCAACAACAGTATCTTCTGCTAAAACCATGATGCCATCGTGCGATTTCCCTAAACCAAGTTCATCTTCCGCACAAATCATTCCGTGGCTTTCTTCTCCTCGAATTTTTCCTTTTTTAATAGTCCATGCTTCTCCTTCTTCCGAATATAAAGTAGTGCCAATAGTAGCAACAGGAACTTTTTGTCCAGCTGCAACATTAGGTGCGCCACAAACAATTTGTACAGGGGTCTTTGTGCCAATATTAACAGTAGTAACCTTTAATCTGTCTGCATTTGGGTGTTGTACACAAGTTAGTACTTCTCCTACAACAACACCTTTTAATCCTCCTTTAACAGATTCGTAAGCAGCAATACCTTCTACTTCTAAACCTAAATCTGTAAGTAGTTCTTCGGTTTGTGCTGCTGTCCAGTCGGTTTTTATAAACTGCTTTATCCAGTTGTATGATATTTTCATTTGGCTTCTTTAAATTGAACTGCAAAGATAAAATAATGCAGTTAGCATTCAAGCATTGTTATAAATTTTGTAAATTAGATTTTCAATTTATCTAGTGTTTGTAAATGAAGAGATTTTTCAAGTTGTTCTTAATTATAATAATGGTAGTTTTTACTTCATGTAGAGAAACGAAAAAGGATGATGTTGTAGAAGAGGATATCACTAATGAAGTACTGAATAGCCTAGATAAAGAAGCAGATGCGCTTGAGCTTGAAATAAAAAAAGTAGAAAAGGATTTAAACCAATTAGAAAAAAATAAAAATGAAAAACTTTAAAACAATTTTAGTATTTGGCTTTGTGTTTATGTTAAGTGTTTCTGCAAGTTTTGCCCAAGATAAAAAGGTGTTAAGTGAAAAAGAAATAGCTTATAAAGAAAAACGCGCTAGTGAATCTTCTGTTTTTGCAAAACAACAAATAGCTTTATTAGAGGATAAATACGAAGTAGCAAACCCCGAACAACAAGAGCAAATTATTGAAAAAATTAAGATTCTTAAAAAAGAGAATAATATTCAAGATGATTCTAACCTTGTTATAGATGCAGATAACAAGAAAATGGACTTAGAATCTAGAGTGTTATTTGTTGAAAAGTCAAAACAACGCATTAAAATACTTAGAGAAAGAATTAAAAAAGCAGAAGCTAATGGAGAAATGACAGAAATCGAAGCAAAAGCTAAAAAAAATAATCTCGCCGAAATGGAAGAAAAACTAATAAGTCACGAACTTAAAATAGCGGAGATTAAAAAAACGTATCAGAAGTAGTTTAAGTTATTAATTCATAATATTAGGTGTTGTTTATCAGCACCTTTTTTATTTATCTTATTTTTGTTAAAAAAGCAATAACAAACATGCGTAATTTAGTATTATTAGTCTTACTTATATCTTTTTTCTCTTGCAATAACAAATCGAAAGAAACTATTGAAAACCACCTGAAACAAGGCGTGTATCGAGCAGAATTACAAATAAAGGATTCGGTGCATTTACCCTTTAATTTTAAAGTAATTGATGCTTCTCATTTACAGATATTTAATGCTGAAGAAATTATTGAAGTAGATGAAATCACCTATAAGCAGGATTCTGTTTTTATTAAAGCACCAGTTTTTGAAGGCTATTTGGCAGCAAAACTCCAGGGCGATAAACTAACAGGAAGTTTTATTAAGCCAAACTTAAATAGAGTGGTGCCTTTTACAGCAGAAAAGCAAGAAACTAGATTTAATGTATTAAATGAACCAGCAAGTATGGTAACAGGAAATTGGGAAGCTATTTTTAGTCCAGAGGATGAAGCTGAAAAATACATAGCAAAAGGGGTATTCTCACAAAAAGGAAATAAAGTTACAGGTACTTTTTTAACTACAACTGGAGATTATAGATATTTAGAGGGTGTTGTAGATGGAAATATGATGAAACTATCTACTTTTGATGGAGCACATGCTTTTTTGTTTACTGCTAAAGTTACAGATTCTACTATGATTGGAACTTTTTATTCTGGAAAACATTGGGAAGAACCATTTGAAGCAATAAAAAATGAAACTTATGAATTACCAGACGCTAACGGTTTAACTTTTCTAAAGGAAGGTTATAATAAAATTGCCTTTTCTTTTCCAGACGCGAAAGGGAATATGATTTCTTTAGAAAATGAACGCTTTAAAAATAAAGTGGTATTAGTGCAAATCATGGGGACTTGGTGTCCTAATTGTTTAGACGAAAGCAAATATTTTTCAACGTATTACAAAAATAATAAAGATAAAGGATTAGAAATTGTTGCTTTAGCCTTCGAATATGTGAAAACGGAAGCGGCTGGGTTTAAAAATATACAAAGATTACAAGAGCGAATAGCTATAGAATATCCTATTTTATTAGCGCAAACCGGAACTTCTAGTAAAGCTAAAGCGCAAGAAAAACTACCAATGTTGAATCATGTTCTAAGTTATCCAACCACCATTTTTATAGATAAAAAAGGAAAAGTTAGAAAAATTCATACCGGATTTAATGGTCCTGCTACTGGTGAGAAATTTACAGCTTTTAAAAAGGAATTTGAAGGTTTTGTAAACATGTTGTTGCTAGAATAAAAAAAGCTAGCTATGTATTTTAGTTTTGAAATTAGATTGAAAAATAATTAATACTAGCAGTATTAATGTTACTATGTTTTGGGTTTTATTTATTAATGTTAATGGGTTAAAATAGATTTGGTTGTATGTAATTTAAGATATATAATTCCATATATTTCTATACTTACTCATTTCTCTATAAGTGTTTAATATGTTTTTGTTTTCAACAGCTCCTAATGAAGGATCTTTACTTAGCACTTGTTTAGCATGAAAGCGCGCTAGTTGTAAAATGTCATTATCTTTGATAATATCTGCAATCTTAAGGTTTAAAATACCACTTTGTTGGGTTCCCATGATATCTCCAGGGCCACGTAAACGTAAATCTACTTCAGCAATTTCGAAACCATCACTAGTTCTGGTCATGGTTTGTATTCTTGTTTTGCTGTTTTCAGAAAGTTTATGGCTAGTCATGAGTATACAATAACTCTGTTCGGATCCACGTCCAACACGGCCACGTAATTGGTGTAATTGAGCCAAACCAAAGCGTTCTGCGCTTTCAATAATCATTACAGACGCATTAGGTACATTAACGCCAACCTCAATTACAGTTGTGGCAACCATGATTTGCGTTTCTCCTTTAATAAAACGTTGCATTTCGTAGTCTTTATCTGCAGGTTTCATTTTACCATGTACAATAGAGATTTGATATTCTGGTTTTGGAAAGTCTCTCTCAATACTTGCATAGCCATCCATTAAATCTTTATAGTCCATTTTTTCACTTTCTTGAATTAATGGATATACAATATAGACTTGTCTTCCTTTTGCAATTTCATCACGAATAAAACGAAATACTTTTAGTCTATTTGCGTCATATCTATGGACTGTTTTTATAGCTTTTCTTCCTGCGGGTAATTCATCAATTATGGAGATGTCTAAGTCGCCATAAACAGACATTGCTAAGGTGCGTGGAATAGGTGTTGCAGTCATGACTAAAATGTGTGGAGGAGAGGTGTTTTTTTTCCATAACTTACTTCTTTGTGCTACTCCAAATCGGTGTTGTTCATCTATGATTGCTAGCCCTAAATTTTTAAATTTCACCTTATCTTCAAGTAGTGCATGTGTACCAATTAGAATCTGTAATTGGCCATTTTCTAGTTCTTCATGAATAATTTTTCTTTCTGAAGTATTGCTTGAGCCTGTTAATAGTTTTACGCTGATATTCAAATCATTACACATCTCTACTAATCCGTTGTAGTGCTGTACTGACAAAATTGCAGTCGGAGCCATTAAGCATGCTTGAAAACCATTGTCAAGTGCTATTAACATTGACATTAGTGCTACTATTGTCTTTCCGGAGCCAACATCTCCTTGTAAAAGACGATTCATTTGTGCATTGCTTCCTAAATCATGACGTATTTCTTTTAAAACACGCTTTTGTGCATTGGTTAATTCAAAAGGTAAATGGTCTTTAAAAAAGGAATTAAAATAATTCCCAACGGTTTCAAAAGGAAAACCTTTTATCTTCGATTTATGAATTAAATTTTTTAAAATTAACTGTAATTGTATGTAAAATAATTCTTCAAATTTTAGTCTAAATTGTGCCTTAGAAAGTAGCTCTGGTGTCTTTGGGAAATGCACATTAAAAATAGCTTCAGGTTTTGAAATTAATTTTAATTCAGCGCGTAATTTTTCTGGTAATGTTTCAACAAATCTTCCTTTACTTTCTAAAAATAATTGTTGCATGATTTTGGTCATCACGCGATTTGTAATTCCTTTGTTCGACAGTTTTTCGGTTGAAGGATATATGGCTTGCATGGCAGAGCGCAAGTTTTTTTCATGCTCTTTTTGTAGCTCTATGTCTGGATGTGGCATGTTGAATTTGCCATTAAACCAGTTGGTTTTTCCAAAAATCACATAAGTTGTGTTTAGTTTTAGGCTTTCTCTAATCCATTTTTGCCCTCTAAACCAAACCAATTGCATCGTTCCTGTTTCGTCTTGAAAGGTAGCTACTAATCGTTTGCCACGTTTTTGAGCAATTTCTTCGAACTTAGTAATTTTACCAATTATTTGCACATCTGCATTATTACGCTGTAGTTGGTTTATCTTGTAATATTGCGTTCTGTCTATATATCGATTAGGAAATAGATTAAGAAGATCTTGATAGGTATGGATGCTCAATTCCTTGCGAAGCAAATCTGCGCGATTTGGTCCAACGCCTTTTAAGTAATCAATAGGAGTTTGCAAGTTTATGCTCATAAAAGCGAATTTAAACAATTCCTTTGAAAAAAGGAATCTCCAAAAGCCTTGTTGTATATTCGATTTTAATTTTCTAGTAATTTTAAAATTGCAAAACTTATGTGTATTTTGGCTTAATGGTTGCTAATAAAAGTTTTATGAAACATATCTTATTTTTTATTTCTACTTTATTTTGTTTTGTTATTCAGGCACAACAAACAGAAGTGGTGGATTTTAAAACGCTAGATGCTGTTGTTTTTTTTAATCAGATAAAAATTGATAGCACACTTTACGATTCTTATGAAATTACTTTCGATATCCTAAAAAAAACAGATTCAATTTATTTAGATGCTGTTCATATGAAGTTTAAAAACGTAGCTTTAAATGGAAAAAAAGTAAAGTATAAAAATGAAGGCAAGAAACTTGTTATTTATAATAAATTCAAGCCTTCGGAAGATAATAAATTACAATTCTTGTTTTTTGCTTCACCTAAAAAAGCCATGTATTTTGTAGGCTGGGATAATGAAGCACGAAATCAAATTTGGACACAAGGACAAGGAAAATATACTAGCAATTGGTTGCCAAGTATAGATGATATGAATGATAAAATGGAGTTTGATCTCACATTTGCTGCTCCAAAAGACTATGAAGTGGTTTCTAATGGGAAATTAATACTTAAAAACCCGAGTTCCGATTATGTGCTCTGGAAATACGACATGCAAAAACCAATGGCAAGCTATTTAGCAGCTTTGGTAGTTGGTAAATATGATAAACATGTAGAAATTTCCAAAAGCGGAATTCCTTTAGAAATGTACTACTATTCTGAAGATTCTTTAAAAGTAGAACCAACGTATAGATATACAAAAGAGATGTTCGATTTTCTAGAAGATGAAATTGGAGTTGCATATCCTTGGCAAAATTACAAACAAGTTCCTGTTCATGATTTTTTGTATGCAGGTATGGAAAACACGAGCTGTACTATTTTTTCGGATGCTTTTATGATAGACGAAACAGCTTTTATCGATAAAAATTATGTAAACGTAAATGCACACGAATTGGCGCATCAATGGTTTGGTGATTTGGTGACCGAAACCTCTGGAACGCACCATTGGTTACAAGAAGGTTTTGCAACGTATTATGCGTTACTCGTGGAAAAACAAGTCTTTGGTGATGACTATTATTATTGGAGATTATTCGAATATGCACAGGAATTAGCAACACAAGAGCAAACTGGAGGAAACACCGCGCTACTTAACCCAAAATCAAGTAGTACTACTTTTTATAAGAAAGGTGCTCTGGTTTTGCACATGCTACGAGAAAAGGTTGGAGATATCGCTTTTAAAGAAGCAGTTAGAACTTATTTAGAAAAATATGCGTATAAAAATGTAGAGACTTCTAATTTTATTAAAGAAGTTGAAAAGTCGAGTAATTTTGATTTAGAACTTTTTGTGGCTAAATGGTTAAAAGATAAAACGTTTTATTACGAAGAAGTGGAAGCTTCATTACAAAGGCAATCCGATTTTATTACCGAATATTTAATGGTAGATTGTGAAGCTTCAAATGCGAAATGTGATTATTACTTAACTTCGGGTATTTCAGATGAAGCGAAAAGCAAAATTATTTTTCAAGTTCCTAATAAAATTACTTCCGAAGTATTTAAAAATAGTATAAAAGTAAGGCAAGCGATAGCCCAAAGTTTGACTACAATTCCTTCCGAATTAAAACAAGAATACGAATCCCTTCTAGAAGATAAATCTTATGTTACTATAGAGGCAGCTTTATATAATCTTTGGGTGAATTTTCCAGAAGACAGAAATATTTATTTAGATAAAACCAAAGAAATTATTGGTTTGCCTAATAAAAATGTACGCTTGCTTTGGTTGGCTTTGTCTTTGGTAACTCCCGAATACGGATTTGATGAAAAGGAAATTCATTTAAAAGAGCTAATCAGATATACATCTCCAGCTTTTAATTATGAAATTAGGATGCAAGCGTTTACCTTTTTAAATTCTTTAGAAGTTATGAATGAAGATATTATTAGCAATTATAAAGAAGCAGAGAAACATCATAATTGGCGCATGGTGAAATTTGCTAAAACTTTTGCTAAAAAGAATAAAACTAAACTAGAAAATAACTAACTAAAAATAAATTAATGCGAGCATTAGTAATATCTGGTGGTGGAAGTAAAGGCGCTTTTGCAGGAGGAGTAGCACAGTTTTTAATAGAGCACGAACAAAGAGAGTATGATATGTTTTTAGGCACCTCTACTGGTAGTCTGTTGGTTCCACATTTAGCAGTAAATGATATTGGTAAACTGTATGATATGTTTACTAATGTAAGTCAGCATAATATTTTTAGTGTAAACCCTTTTGTACAGCATAAAAAAGATGGTAGAGAGTATGTTTCTATAAACTATATTAATTCTATTTGGCAGTTTATAAAAAGGAAAAGAACTTTTGGAGAGAGTAAAAGTTTAAAAAGACATATCCAGAAAAATTTCACAGTGCAGGAGTTTAATGCTATTAAAGCGAGTGGTAAAGATGTGGTTGTTACTGTGTCTAATTTATCTAAAAATAGAGTAGAGTATAAGTCGATTAAAGACTTTGATTACGATGCATTTTGTAATTGGATTTGGATTTCCTGTAATTATATTCCATTTATGTCTTTGGCTAAAGTGAATGGTTTTGAGTACGCAGATGGTGCTTTTGGTTGTGTAATTCCTATTCGCGAAGCTGTAAAACGAGGCGCAACAGAAATAGATGCTATTGTTTTAGAAAGTGAAAATATGGAGTACAACAAGGTACTTGGTAAGAATCCGTTTTCATTGATGTTAAATCTATTCGGACATTTATTAGATCAAGTAGAAAAAAGTGATATTGCTATTGGTAAATTGGCTGCAAAGCATAAACAAGTAAAGTTAAACTTATACTATACACCAACTAAACTAACCGAAAACTCTTTGATTTTTAGTAAAAAACTGATGACTGCTTGGTGGTTAGATGGTTTTTTATATGCTGAAGAAAAGCATGGAAAAGAATCTAGTACTGTTGCAGTAAAATATTAACTAAACATTTTACTTACTTCATCTCTAATATAAGATAAACCGGCATGGCTAGGAGGATGTCCTTCCATTATTTCGGTTAAAATTACTTCACGAAGTTTATTTGCAGAATCTGTTTTTTCTAAAGTTGCTGCTTTTCTTATTAATTGAATCGTTGCATTTTTGGATGCGTTAATCACATTCCAGCACTCGTCGGTAACATATATTTGTTGTGCTAAATTATGTTCAAACTCTTGTTCTATAGATGCAATTAGCAAAGATTCGTAGTTTTCTTTGTTGGAGGATGTTGGTTGTACCCTTAAAAGTAATTTAGCAGGAACGATACGTTCTAGAAACAAGGATAATCGTTCGTATGCTTGCAAACGTAAAGGGAAAGATTCTTTTTGCAATTCTTTATGCATTAAAAAAGTTCTTCGGTTTTTTTCATTTTCTATATGTTCTCTAAAAAATAGAAAAGCTATTGCTCCTGTAACCAAAGCAGGAATAATATACATTAAAAGGTTTATAAGTTGTTGTTCCATAATTTTTAAAATACAATTACAAACATAAGCTGTTTTTTATAATAGCGCAAATTATCTGTTGGTTGAATGAAACGGTCTTTTCGTCAATTGAAAACAACTATTGCTTGAATCTATTTATGTAGTCTTTGTATTACAATCTATTTTGCAGTTGCTATTATTCAGTTATTAATTAATCGTCAGTAAAATAACAGCTTTTTTTCTGGCGATTTTTTTAATGTTAATACAATACAATTTAAAAAATAACCTTTTTATTATGAAAAAAATACTACTATTATTTGCTGTATTTATTTTTAATGCAGTGCAAGCACAAACGGTAATAATTCCCAATGGAGATTTTTCTCAGGGTATTTTTAATTGGACTGTAACTGGAAATAATTTAAGTCTAGCAACTATTGGTTCTGCGCCTGATGAATACCTAAGAATTATTAATTCTGGGGTTACAAACCAGATTTTCACTCTAAAATCATCAAATTTTTCATTATTAACTAACGAAATATATAATCTGGATTTAATCTATGCGCATTACTTTATTGCATTAGGCCCAATGGGTCAGGGGGTTTCTTACTCTGATAGGTCACTAGTTAGTTCAATAATATTAAAGGATATAAATAACAATATTATTAAAGATTTTGATTTGTCAGCATGTGATGATGGTGATTTGATGTATGAAACTAATTATGAATTATATGATCAAAATTGCAACTCTAGTACGTTTAATGTGAGTAATTCGGGGTCTTATTATATAGAAGTTATAGGTAGCTTAGATCAAACATTTCAACATCCATGGTCTGATGAATATGATGCTGATGTTTTTAAATTCAAGAAAATTGAACTTGTTAAAAATCAAGATCCAAGTATAATTACTGGAACAGTAAATTATGATAACGGAAATAACAATTGTGCATCAGGTTCTGTACCATTAGATAATATTCTAATTAAAACTACAGGTACCAGTAATACATATTATGCATCTACCAATTCTAATGGAGATTATGCCTTTGCTTTTAATGGTAATGGAAATGTTACTACAGAGGTTTGTACACAAGGGTTAACATCTTTGCCAATTAACCATGTTAATACTTTTGTTAGTGGCGTTCCATCGACAGTTTCAAATCAAGATTTTTGTGCTACTTCTGCAATAGTAGGGAATGATTTAAGTATTTTTCTAATACCAACTTCAGAGGCAAGACCAGGTTTTTCATCTAGTTATAGACTGCAATATACAAATACAGGTAGCACAATATTAAGCGGTGTTGTGGATTTAAATTACGATAATTCAAGCGTTACTTATTTAAATGCAACTTCAACTCCAGATGTAACAACAATAAGTTCTTTAAGTTGGAATTTCATAAATCTTGCGCCTTTTGAAACAAGAACAATAGATGTTACTTTTAATATTTTTACACCTCCAACAGTAAATAATGGTGATATTTTAGAATATACAGCTTCGATTACTCCAATAGCTGGAGATGATACACCAACAAATAATACTTATACCTTTAATCAAATTACTATCGGGTCATATGATCCTAATGATGTAACAATTCTAGAAGGTCCTTTAATTTCTGAAACTCAAGCTGATGATTATTTGGGTGTAATTATTAGGTTTCAAAATACAGGAACCGCATCTGCTATTAATATTACTGTAGAAAATACTTTAGATGCGTTTTTAGATTGGAGTACGTTTCAGCCAATAGCAGCAAGCCATAATTATAATACAATTATTAGTAATGGAAATGAAATCAATTTTGTTTTTAACAACATTAACCTAGCAGATAGTACAACGGATGAGCCAGGAAGTCATGGTTGGGTTTTTTACAGAATAAAGCCTAAAAGCACCTTTGTTATAGGAGATATTATTTCTAACAAAGCAGATATTTATTTTGATTATAACTTACCAATTATAACAAATACAGCAACAACGCAGATAGAAGCTACGCTTTCTATACATGAAATTGATGCTAGCGAAAGTTTATTTACTGTTTTTCCGAATCCTACAAAAACTAAAATTACAGTTTCCATCGAAATAGAAGGAACCTATAATATGGTTTCTGTAAATGGTCAAGTGGTAAAACAAGGACTACTTCAAAAAGGAGAGAATACCTTAAACACTTCCAATTTATCTAATGGTTTATACTTTTTACAAGTAGAAACAGTAGAAGGTGTAACCACCAAAAAGATAGTGAAGCAATAACGAATTTTATTATAAAATTATCTGTTGGTTGCATGAAAAGCTCTTTTCATTAAATCAAAACCTCTTTTCGTGGAATCAAGTAATGTAGTCTTTGTATTACAATCTATTTTGCAGTTGCTATTAATTAAATATCCCTAATCGTCAGTAAAATAACAGCCTTTTTTGCTGGCGATTTTTTTTATCCTGTACATCAACAAATTCTAATTAAACAATTATGAAAACAAAATTACTTTTATTTCTTTTTTTAAGCTGTGCCTTTTTTGGATATGCACAACAAACCTACGTGCCAGACGATAATTTTGAAAACTACCTAGAGACACACGATGCTAGTGGTAATGTTGTAGCAGTTGGTGCAACAAATAGTATGGGTAATGGTGTTGCAAATGATGATTATGTAACTACTGCTAATATTAATACAACAACATCTTTAGATGTAAACTCGCTAAATATTGCAGATTTAACAGGTATTGAAGACTTTGCAGCTTTAACTCGGTTAACGTGTTATAACAATCAATTAACCCAATTAGATGTATCTGCAAATACTGCTTTAACTCGGTTAACGTGTTATAACAATCAATTAACCCAATTAGATGTATCTGCAAATACTGCTTTAACTAATTTGTTATGCTCTGGCAATCAATTAACCCAATTAGATGCTACTGCAAACACTGCTTTACAATCTTTATGGTGTCATGATAATCAATTAACGAGTTTAGATATTTCTACCAATACTACCTTAACAAATTTACGTTGCGATAATAATCGATTAACCCAATTAGATGTATCTGCAAATACTGCTTTAACTGATTTGATATGCTCTGCCAATCAATTAACCCAATTAGATGTCTCTCATAATTCATCCCTTACTATTCTCAATCTTCGTAATAATCAACTAACAAGTTTAGACCTTACACATAATGGAAACTTAACGCATCTATTTACTTTATATAATCCAATAACAAGTTTAGACGTGACACAAAATCTAGCTTTAAATGTACTTAATGTAATTGGTAATCAATTGACAAGTTTGGACGTGAGTTTAAACACAAATTTAACTTTTCTTTATTGTGAAAATAATCTATTAACTGTTCTAAATGTGAAAAACGGAAACAATACTAATTTTACTGTATTTTCTTCACTCAATAACCCAAACTTAACCTGTATAGAAGTAGATGATGCAACTTGGAGTACAACAAACTGGACAAATGTAGATTCTTGGGCAAGTTTTAGCGAAAACTGCCATTATGCAGAAACCTACGTGCCAGATGATAATTTTGAAAACTACCTAGAAACCCACGATGCTAGTGGTAATGTTGTAGCAATTGGCGCAACAAATAGTATGGGTAATGGTATTGCCAATGATGATTATGTTACTACTGCTAATATTAATTTGGTAACGAGTCTAGATGTAAACAATCAAAATATTGCAGACTTAATAGGAATTGAAGATTTTACTTCTTTAGAAAATTTAAATTGTGGAGATAATACACTTGCTAATGTAGATTTAAGTCAAAACCTTGCTTTAGTTGAATTAGACATTAGCGTAAACTTTCTGGTTAATTTAGATTTAAGCTCTAATACATTATTAGCAATTCTAAATTGTAGTGAAAATGGGATACAAAGCTTAGATTTATCATTGCACTCTGGCTTAGTAGAATTAGACTGTAGCGATAACGGGTTAATTAATTTAAATGTTAAAAATGGCAATAATTACAATGTAGGTGATTTTGTTGCTACCCAAAACCAAAACCTATTGTGCATTGAGGTGGATGATACTGCATATTCTACTACTAATTGGACAGATGTAGATACGCAAACTAGTTTTAGCGAAAACTGTGCGACATTAGGTTTAACCTACGTACCAGATGATAATTTTGAAAACTACCTAGAAACCCACGATGCTAGTGGTAATGTTGTAGCAATTGGCGCAACAAATAGTATGGGTAATGGTGTTACCAATGATGATTATGTTACTACTGCTAATATTAATTTGGTAACGAGTCTAGATGTAAATAGTTTGAGCATTTCAGATCTAACAGGAATTGAAGATTTTCTTGCTTTAGAGGATTTGAGATTTTATAATAATCAGGTGGCAAGTGTAGATTTTTCTATGAACAGTAACTTAGAATTTTTATATTTTGACAATAATAATATAACAACCATAGATTTTACTAGCAATCCTTCTTTAACACATGTTATTGCTAGAAGTAATCAAATAATTAGCATGGATTTATCAAGTAATAGTATGTTAGAAGTGTTAAATGTATATGATAATAATTTAAATACACTTTCACTAGGTTCAAAACCTTCTTTAACTGCTATAGATTGTAGCTTTAATAATTTATCTATTCTAAATGTTACGCAAAGTCCCATATTAGAGGCGCTTTTTTGTAATAATAATCAATTAACTAATTTAGATGTTTCTAACAATGCGGTTTTAGTTTCATTACGATGCGATAATAACCTATTAACATCTTTAAATGCAAAAAACGGAAATAATATAAATTTCATATATTTTGATAGCACAGACAATCCAAATTTAACGTGTATTGAGGTTGATGATGCCGCTTGGAGTACAGTAAACTGGACGAATAAAGACGCAACATCAACGTATGTCAATAACCAAACAGAATGTGCTACGCTTTCAAATACAGCGTTTGAACAAGTTGGTTTTAACGTGTTCCCAAATCCTGTAAATAATAGTCTAACCGTATCCATACAAGAAGATGCTAGCTATAGCTTAATAACCGTAAATGGTCAAGTTATTAAACAAGGACTACTTCAAAAAGGAGAGAATACCTTAAACACTTCCAATTTATCTAATGGTTTATACTTTTTACAAGTAGAAACAGTAGAAGGTGTAACCACCAAAAAGATAGTGAAGCAATAACGAATTTTATTATAAAATTATCTGTTGGTTGCATGAAAAGCTCTTTTCATTAAATCAAAACCTCTTTTCATGGAATCAAGTAATGTAGTCTTTGTATTACAATCTATTTTGCAGTTGCTATTAATTAAATATCCCTAGTCGTCAGTAAAATAACAGCCTTTTTTGCTGGCGATTTTTTTTTTTAGATAAAGGGTAACATTTTGAATCGTTTTTGGATATAGAGATAGAAAGCGAATAAAACCAAGCTTTTTTTAAAATTTAAAATTTAACAATTATGAAGAAATTACTACTATTACTTACAATTTTTATTACCAGTGTAACACAATCGCAAAACGTTCTAATTCCTAATGGAGGTTTTAGTGATGCTCTAGATATTGGTTTTTGGTCTGTTGCTTCGTCAACCGCAACCAAATCTTGGTTTAATGGTGGATGCCAATCTATGTTTGTAGATAATTTAGGTAATCCTGCAACCACTGTAACGTCTTCCGTTTTTAGTGTTGGGTTATCTGGGGATTACGAGTTGGAATTAGAATATGCAGTTATCTATACAGGAACTGCTGCTATATTTGAGTTAGTAGATTCTAATAGTGCAGTTATAAGTGCTACATCTATAAATACGGTTACTGGTACTTGTACCGGTTGGCCAAGTCCTAAACATAGTACGTTAGTATTTGCTAATTTGGCTGCTGGAAATTACCAATTACGCATAACAATACCTTCTAGTCAGTTTTTTCTAGATGGTGTAGAATTAGGAGTTCATAACCCTATTACTGTAAGCGGTAGTGTTAATGCAACTGGTTGCTCTAATGCCAATATGTTGAATAATTTTCCAATTAAAATTACAGATTTAAGTGATAATGCAACAGCATATACTTCTACCATTAATGGGGTTTATAATTTTATACTACCAAATACTACAGGTAATTTTTTAATAGAACCTGTTAATAACGGAAATATAGTTGCCACACCAAATGGTATTAATTTAACTATAAACTCTTCATCTACGTCATATTTAAATAACGATTTTTGTTTTACAAGTAATATTTCGGGAGTTGAAGTAGAAGCTCAATTGGTTAGTCAAAATTTAGCTAGACCAGGATTTGTTGCTTCTTATGACATAATTTATGGAAATAATGGAAATATTACAACAGGAGCAGAGACTATTGTTTTAAATTTTGACAGTTCTAAACTAACGTATGTTGCTAATTCGGCATCAGTAGTACCTGCAAGTGTGACTAGTAATTCTATTACTTGGAACTATACAAATCTTACCTCTTTAGAGTTTAGGAATATTACATTTTCATTTAACGTATTAGCTCCTCCTACAGTAAGCGGAGGAGACGTTTTAAGTTTTACTGGAAATATAACACCAATTGCAGATGTAGATCCATCTAATAATACTATAAACTTAAATCAAGTGGTTGTAAATGCTTACGATCCTAACGATGTGTTGTGTATGGAAGGAGATGAAATCATTCCAACTCAAATAGGAGATGACTTAACCTATAGAATTCGTTTTCAAAATACAGGAACAGCAGCTGCTGTAAATATTTCGGTTAAAACAGATTTAGATGCAGATTTAGATTGGGCAACGTTTCAGCCAATTTCAGCTTCGCACGCTTATACAACGTCTGTTGTTAATGGAAATGAGCTAACGTATACTTTTAATAATATAAACTTAGACGATGCAACAACTAACGAACCAGGAAGTCATGGTTGGATTTTTTATAAAATAAAACCTAAAAACACAGTCGTTGTTGGTGATAGTTTTGATGCTACTGCAGATATTTATTTTGATTTTAATCCTGCTGTAGTGACTAATACGTATACTACAACTGTAGTGTCTCCTCCTTTAACCTACGTGCCTGATAATGGTTTTGAAACACGATTAATAGAATTAGGTCATGATTCTGGACCTTTAGATGATTATGTGCCAACAGCAAATATAGATGCATTAACCACTTTAGATCTAGAAGATCAAGGTATTGTTGATATGACAGGAATAGAAGATTTTGTAGCATTAGAGTTTTTGTATTGCCATACCAATTCTATTGCTACTTTAGATGTGTCTACCAATATAAATTTAACAACTTTACTTTGTAGTAATAATTCACTAACTACTTTAGATGTTACACAAAACCCAAACTTAACCTATTTAGGATGTAGTCAAAATCAGATTTCTAGTTTAACTATTAATAATTCAAATCTATTGACAGAATTGTTGATTAATGATAATCAATTAACAAGTTTTAATGCTTCTGGTTTTTCTAGTTTAATTGACTTTAGGTCGGGAGACAACCTGTTAACCTCTTTAAATATTAAAAATGGCAATAATACTAGTATTATTCATTTTGAAGCAGGAAATAACCCAAATTTAACGTGTATTGAGGTTGATGATGCTGCTTGGAGTACAACAAACTGGACCAATGTAGATGTGCAAACTGGTTTTAATGAAGATTGCGCTACAACAAGTTATGATGGTTATGAACCTAATGAAGATTTTGCAACAGCTGTAAATATTCCATTTTGTAATACTTATAATCCTAATATTGGAGGGCCAGGAGATGTGGATTTCTTTACATTTCCTCTAGAATCAAATATTAACACAGAAATTATAATAGATAATATTCCAGTAGGCTTAACGTATAAAGTAACTTTTTTCGATAATAATCAAATACAATCTGGCTCAGCATTTTTTATAACCAGTTCCAGTCCTTTAACAAGATACTTTTATTCCTCATTGAACACCTTTTTTTATGTTAAAATAGAAAGTAACAATGCGAACTACAGTGTGCTTCCTTATCGAATAGTTGTATCTAATCCAAATTGTAGTTTAAGTGTTTCTGAAGTATTTAAAAGTAGTTTTAATGCTTTTCCTAATCCTGTAAATAATAGTCTAACCGTATCCATACAAGAAGATACTAGTTATAGCTTAATAACCGTAAATGGTCAAGTTATTAAAAATGGACAGCTTCAAAAAGGAGAGAATACTTTAAACACTTCTAATCTATCTAATGGTTTATACTTTTTACAAGTACGAACGAAGGAAGGTGTTTCCTCTAAAAAAATTATTAAGCAATAAAACAATAGATGAACTTTTTTTTAAATAATAAAAAAAGAATCCATTAAGGGGTAACAATTTCTGTCTTGTTTTGATATAAGGGAAATGAATAACAAATTTAAAACAAATTAAAAATTATGAAAACAACGATCAAAACACTTTGCCTGCTATTTTTAACATTAGTATTGTTTAACTGCGATAATGATGATGGAGACGCTGATAATCAAGATGATTGTAATTTTGCAGGATTTACTTTTTTAGACATCTCAGATAGTACACAAACATTAATTCCTGAATCTGATTTAACCACAGATTTCTATTACACATCTTCTAATGGACCAGAAGTAGAAATATTTAAAACTATTGATCCTGCAAATTTTTGGTTTGTAACACAAGTTGTAACACCTGGAACAGGAGGTGGTCAATTAAGTGTTAATGGTACTATTTATAATGTAAATGTTACTTGTCAAAGAGCTGGAAATGCAGTAAATGAAGAGTTTAGATATGATATTACTGCGTCTGGTTTAGAAGCAGAGTATTGTGTATTGATTGATTTATACCATTAATAAAACTAAATTAATTATTGAGAATATCAAGGTGTATAAAACTTTGATAATAATGATTAATCTTAAATACCTGAACAGACTTAACTATTTATGAAATATCTATTTTAGTATCAGGTCTAGAAATTATTTTTTAAAGCACCAAATAAATATTTACTATGAAAACAATAAAAACACTATTACTACTACTTGCAATTTCAATTTTTAGTTGCGATAATAATGACGATGCGCAAACAGATCCAGCTAATCCTACAGATGGGTTTACACATAACGGAACATTTTACGAAACACCAAATGCTTATTTTGAAATAGATGAAGATGATGATAATGGTGATGGAATACCCGATCATTATAATTTTTTCTTCCTCGATGCACGTATGGCAGATGGAGATGTTAGTGCAGGCGCACCAGTAGACGCAAATGAGTATGTGTTTTCATTTAGTCTTAGTAATTTTGTTTTTTTTAGCTTAAGGCCTGATAATAATTCAAGTCTAGGAAATTCTGCTCCAACAGCAGGAAATACGTATAATGGAGATACTTTCCATACAACATTAAATCCCACACCAGATACTGTAATCGTAGAAGATTATATTGGATCTGTTCAATCTTTATCTACGCCTTATTTTATTAATGGATTGGAGTATGGAAATCCTACAATAGACGATTCAACAAATATGCAAGGATCACTTAGTTCTACTCCTACATTAACCATTAATGCAATTAATATAGATTCATCAAACCCATCTTTAAGTACTATTGATGTTGATTATTTTTATGTGAATGCTGTAGGTGAAACATTTACAGGGCATTACGAAGGTACATTAGGTGTAATATTTGATTAATATGAAAAAACAACTTATGTATCTAGTCCTTTGTATTGGCTTACTTGTTTTTAATTGTAAAGATGAAAACAAAACAGAAGCATTGGTAAACGAAACAGAAATTGAAACTAAAAAAGAAGTAGTTAAACTGTTAAGTGAAGAAGAGAGAATGGAAATAGTAGAATACTATTTAAAAAACTACAGTAATAATCCTGTAGCGTTTAAGGAAATAGTTTTTTTAAACGACTCCTTAAGCCAAGTGAAAGTTATTTTAAATAAAAAATTTAAAGCTACACAAACGTTCAAGTTTTCGGATGCATTTCGATTTTATAATGCAAACAAGAAGTAATAACGATACTTTTAAATATAGAAATGTAATTGTTTTATAACATAACTTATTTAGAATTTAAATCCATTACTTTTGTAATACATCAAAAAATAGATTATTGAAACTTAAAAAAAGCCATATCACAATTTTATCTCTTTTGATATGGCGTTTTTTTTCAGAGTTTTCTATTTTATTTATTAAGTCAGAAAGAATAGCAAAACAGAAATTTTTCTTAATATTTCTATTTTTCTCATTTACTATTTCATTTTCGCAACAATACACCAACTATTCTACAAAAGATGGTTTACCTAGTAATCATGTGTATACCATTACGCAAGATGCTAAAGGGTTTATATGGTTTTTAACAGATAAGGGCATGGTAAAGTATAATGGGGAAACCTTTAAAACCTTTACAACTAAAAATGGTTTGCCTAATAATGATGTTTGGGAAGCTTACCCAACACCAGATGGAAAAATTTGGTACATGTCTAAATCTACTAAATTGGGTTATATAGAAAATGATACGGTTATCTCTTTTCCTAATAACAATAAAGATGAGATTATCAATCCTTTATACACCTCTCGAGTTGGAGATTCCATATATCCTACTGGACCTAGAAAAACATTTACTTTAAAAGATGGTACATGGTATGGAGAGTCAAATGAGTATATAGAAGGTACAACAGATTGGGTTAAAATTAGGCATAAAGACTTTCGGTTTATGTCTTTTAATCGAAATCGAGAAATACTAAATATTTATAAAGAAGACTTCGTAAAATCAGATAGTATTCTAGCGGATAATATTTATGGAAAAATAGGAATAAGAGGTCAGATTAATGATAGTTTATTTTATTGGTCTAGTAATGCTTCGTATTCCATACTTAATTTAAATACACTAGAGTTTAAACAATATAATATAAAAGAAAGTAATGGTAATAGCATAACTACATATTCAAAAATCAATAGTATTAATAATTCGTTTCAAATTTCAGTAGATGGTTATGTGGCTAAACTAGATAAAGATTTTAAAATATCTAATCCGTTATATTTTCCTCAAAATTTACAGTCTCACTTTGGGTTTGTCGATAAATCAAATACGGTTTGGTTAGCTACTTTTAATAATGGGGTTTATAAATTACCTTATGTAAAAAGAGAAGTTAAATATAGATTGCTAAACGAAAAAGTACAAAGCTTTAATATTATAGATAATAATTTGATTGTTGGTGTATATAAAAAAGGGTTCTATACTTACAATGCAAAAGAAAAATCATTTCAACAGATTATTGAAAGTAACGATTATATTTTTGGAGCTAGCGAAGTTAAGCCTTTAAATACCAGTTTTTATGCATTCAAGCACGCTTTACAAAAAGAGGTAAATAAAAAAATAGAAACAATAAATCTTTCAGGGGTATTAAATGAAAAGGTTGCTTCAAATGAGGTTGCACGTAAATTAGTCTATTTTAAAGGGAAGTTATATGGGAATTTTTCGTTTGGAATACATAGGCTAAATCCTGATCCTTTAAAAATTGAAAACAAGTATACCCAAAAAGGATGTAATGATATTATTCGTTTTAACAACCAACTTTTAGTTGCTACTACCAATGGTTTAAAAGAAATAAAAAAGGACACGTTAGTGCCCGTTACTTTTAAAAACAAAGCCTTAAAAAAATCAATATTAAGCTTAAATGTAATTGATGATACGCATTTATTAATTAATACAGACGGTTTTGGTTCATATATAACAGATATGCAATCTATAAAACCTTTGCAACAAACAGCATTTTTAATTGTTGAAGAAGCTTTTATTGAAGATAATGCATTATGGTTAGCAACGAACTCTGGTGTGTTAAAATTTGAAGCAGATAATGGTAGCTATAATTTAAGTAAAACATATACCACTAGTGATGGTTTACCAACAAACCATATTAACACCATTTATGTAAATAATGAAAGCCTAATAGTAGGTACTAATAATGGTATTGCAATTGTACCAAAACACCAAGAAAATATTTCGCAAGTAGTAGATGTGTATATTGATAAAGCGAGTTATAACAATCAAGATATTTCCGCAAGCAATTCAGTATTTAAATACAAAAGCAATAATAGTCTAAATGTTAAAATATCTAATATTGATTTTTCAGATAAAGAAGCCGACTTCACTTATAATTACAAATTAGAACCTATTAATAAAGATTGGGTAACAACAACAACTAATAATTTTAGTTTTAATAACATACAACCAGGAGAATACACATTATATATTACTGCAAAGACCATAAAAAAACAACTAAGCTTTACTATAAAACCATTATGGTGGCAAACATTTTGGTTTAAAATTTTAATAGGGTTATTAGGCATTTTTTTAGTCGCTTTTATATCTAGGTTTTTTGTGAGACGTTCTCAATTTAAAAAAAATCAAAAAATATTTGAAGATAAACGCTTGTCCGAATTACAACTTAAAGCATTACGATCTCAAATGAATCCGCATTTTGTATTCAATTCTCTTTCTGCAATACAGTATTATATTGGGGAAAATGATTTTGAGTCTTCAGAAACGTATTTGGTGAAATTCTCAAAGCTTATTCGTCAATTTTTTGAACTATCAAAAGAAAATGAAATCTCATTAGAAACAGAAATCACTTTGCTTAATAACTATTTAGAAATTGAAAAACTTCGTTTTAAAGATAAGCTGAACTTTACTATTCATGTAGATGTTAATTTAGTTACCGAAACTACAAAAATACCAACCATGCTATTGCAACCAATAGTAGAAAATGCTGTAAATCATGGTGTTTTTAATAAAATGGAAAATGGAATAGTAATATTAAATTTTATTTATATCGACGCACAATCATTTAAAGTAGAAATTATAGATGATGGAGTAGGTTTTATAAATACAAAAAAGCGAAAAAATAAAAGTGTTAAATCTTCTATTGTTTTAAAAGATAGATTACATTTTTTAAACCATTCAGGAAAGTGGGAAATAAGTCATACAGAAGAAGAAGTATATCCACACAAAAAAG
Organism: Oceanihabitans sp. 2_MG-2023; assembly: GCF_030547245.1. Lineage (GTDB taxonomy): Bacteria > Bacteroidota > Bacteroidia > Flavobacteriales > Flavobacteriaceae > Oceanihabitans. Next base: position 364,859 of record NZ_JAUOQT010000003.1, on the reverse strand, counting down.
ATAAAGGAAATAAATCTGTATTTTTAATTAAGAAAAAATAAGAATGAATAGTATTACCGCCATTTTGGTAGATGATGAAATTTCAAACCTAAAAGGATTGCAACGAAAGCTTGAAAATTTGTTTCCTAAAATTCAAATTTCTGGTGCATTTCAAAAGCCAGAAGATGCTATACAAGCAATTCAGCAACAAGAACCTAATATTCTATTTTTAGATATTGAAATGCCTAGAATGAATGGCTTTGAATTACTTTCTAAACTAAATGAAATTAATTTTCAAGTAATTTTTGTAACTGCTTATAACGCATATGCTCTTAAAGCTTTTAAAAAAAATGCAGTAGATTATGTTTTAAAACCGATAGATAATGAGGATTTAGTAACAGCTGTAAATAAAGCATTTGAGATTATTAAATTAAAAAACGAAAGTGAAAGTAATTTAAAAATTGTAAGCTTATTAGAAGAAAGTATTTCTAAAAACAACAAGATTATTGTACCTACACAAAAAGGAATTTCTTTTATACCACAAGATGAGGTTTTGCATCTAGAAGGCTATGAAGGGTATACTAAAATCCACTTAATACATAACACTACAATAATAAGTTCCTATAATTTAGGTAAGTTTGAAAAATTACTGAACACCAATTTTTTTAAATGCCATAAATCCCATATTATAAACCTTGAGAAAGTGCGTCACTTTGAAAATGAAGGCTATATAGTATTAGATAATAACTACCGTGTACCAATATCTAAAACCAATAAAAAAGCTTTTTTAAGTTTGTTTAGTTAAGCATTTTGTATCTATAATATGACAAAAAAAAAGCGCTTTAAAAATCTTAAAGCGCTTTTTTTTTGTGTTATACTAAATTAGTACTTAATAATTTTCTTGCTTAAGTCTTCTACTTTTAAAAAGTAAGTTCCGCTAGGTAAGTTTTTAGTAGAAACCTTTGTGTTGAAATCTGAAAGTTTCCCTTTTAAAACAAGCTTTCCTAAAATAGAATATATTTTAAATTCTTTATTTAATAATGAGTCTGTGTTAAAAGTAATATGGAAATAGTCTGTACTTGGGTTGGGATACGTATTAAATGCAATATGCTTATTGTCTTCTTCATTAACAGATAAAGAACTAGTAAATATATGGTCTAGAGTTGCCTGAATAAAAAAGTCTAAATCATTATTTGGTGTTATCCCATTTGTTACAGATGCATCAATATTTGTAGGGTTAAACAGGGTAGACATAACACTAAAAGTATTGCCTTCATAAAACGTCATAGTTGTTTCTCCTGCATTAGGATAAGAGGCTGGACCAAATTCGTAAACGCTAATGCCTTCTGGTCTTGGTGTTACTCCATCGATATAATATAAGGTGGTATAAATCCAAGTAAGTGGACTAGGGTAATCTGTACTTACATTAGTGTTTCTTTCGATTTGAGGAACTCCTAAACCGCCATCATCTACATAAGTTTGTGTGTCATAAGAAGCTAACCAAGCATAATCATACATAAACTCACCAGGAGTAAAAGTAGCAGGAGCACCAAGATACGTTCCGAATAATAAGTCACTACCAACAATCCATAATTTCCCACCATTATTTAAATAGCTTCTAAGCACTGTATTTCCTGTATTACCATTAGACCAAAAATTTAGGTTTGAGCTATCATCACCAGTATACCAAATGACCAAATCATAAGTGTCAATTACTGCACTAGTAGGTATTCCATTGGTATTAGAATCATGTAAAGTTACACTTGTGTAAGATGTGGTTAATATAGAATTGTAAAAGGTAGAATTATCATTAATGCTAAAATCATTATCCGTTACTAATAAAATATCATTTTGTGAAAAGGATAGTATTGTAAAGGATAAGGATAAAATTAAAAGTATTTTTCTCTTCATATTTGTTGATTTTTAGTGAATTAAAATCAAAATTAATAAAAAAGAATTAGTTGTAAACTTTTTATAAGAAAGAGTTTTAATGTTTTTCTTCTATTTGTTTAATTAGGGATTAAATTGCGAATTCATTAAAAAAACGACGGTTAATTTATCTTTTGTTAATTAAAGATTTTAAGTGTTTCGCTATTCCTTGTTTCCTCCTAAATGCAAACAATCTTTTAAACTTTGCATACCATGAAAAGGCACGACCGTTTTTTCGTAGCCATAGGTTCCACTTAATTCTTTAGATAAATTGTGGTCATCCACATTTACTTCAATATCATTCATTTTAAACTCGCAAGGATGTTCGTAACCAGCAGCATGCGTTATTTCTATAAATTCTTTTCTAAAGGTTTTAAAATATTGTGCTAAACGTTCTGATTTTAAAGGAACATCTATTCCGTTTTGTGTCCATTTTTTTTGAGTAGCAATTCCAGCAGGACATCTATTGGTATGGCAAATTTGCGCTTGTATGCAACCAATGCTCATCATGGCTTCACGAGCAACATTTATACAATCTGCTCCCATAGCAAAAGCCATGGCAGCTTTAGCAGGAAAACCTAATTTGCCACTTCCTATAAAAACAATACGTTCACTTAAACCTTTATTTTTAAATAATTTATATAAATCGCCAAAACCATAAACCCAAGGTAAGGAAACATGATCCGCAAAACTTGGAGGAGCAGCTCCAGTACCACCTTCACCACCATCAACAGTAATAAAATCTGGACCTTTTCCTGTCGCTTTCATTATATCTGCAAGTTCTTCCCATTGTTCTAGTTTTCCAATAGCTGCTTTTATGCCAACTGGTAAACCTGTTTTTTCAGCAATTAATTCAATGAAATCCACCATTTCTGGAACGTTACTAAATGCTTTATGATTTGGAGGAGAAAGTACATCTTTACCAACTTCAACACCTCGAATTTCTGCTATTTGCGGAGTGATTTTTGCTCCTGGTAAAACACCACCTTTTCCAGGTTTAGCTCCTTGTGATAATTTTACCTCAATGGCACGAATGAAAGGGTTGTCTTCTACAAGTTTTATCATTTTTTCCATAGAAAAACCGCCATCTGCTGCACGTACTCCAAAATATCCAGTTCCAAAATGAAAAACAACATCTCCACCATGACTGTGGTATGGAGATAATCCACCTTCTCCAGTATTATGATAAGCACCAGCAATTTTAACGCCTTTATTTAATGATTCTATAGCTTTTGCAGAAAGCGAACCAAAACTCATAGCTGAAACATTTATTACCGAGGCTGGTCTATATGGCCGTTTACGTTTATTAAATTCCCCCATTACTTTTGCGCAAGGAAGAAACGACTTATCTATACTATTTGGATGGTCCTTTTTTATTTGATAGGGCATCATCGCATTATTTATAAAAAGATGCTGGTGCGCATAAATATCTCTATCGGTTCCAAATCCTTCGTAGTTATTTTCTTTTTTTGCCGAAGCATATATCCAACCACGTTCAATTCTATTAAAAGGTAGCTCTTCTCTGTTGTTTGCTACAAAGTATTGTCGCATTTCGGGTCCAATGCTTTCTAGCCAATACCTTAAATGTCCTACTATTGGGAAATTGTGGCTAATGGTATGTTTTGTTTGAAAAACATCACGAATAGCAATAATTATTAAAACGAATAAAACCCACATCCACCAAGATATTTGACCTAAGAATTCTAACATATTTCTAAAAATTTATTATTTATTAGAGCCGTAAAGATATTCAAAAAATAAAATATAGAGAACATCCTGAAATTGTTTATAATTATTAATAATTAGGAGGCGTTAAAACACAAGGATTGGTTATTTTCACGTTTTATTAAATGAAAGAGATTTGGAGAAGTATTTAAGTCAGTTAAACGAAGCACAATTAGCACCAACCATTCAAAAAGATGGTCCAATGATAGTAATTGCTGGAGCAGGTTCTGGTAAAACTAGAGTGCTTACCTATAGAATTGCATATCTAATGAGTCAAGGTGTAGACTCGTTTAATATATTAGCATTAACCTTTACCAATAAGGCCGCTAAAGAAATGAAAGAACGTATTTCTTCCATTGTTGGTCCTGAGGCTAAAAATTTATGGATGGGAACCTTTCACTCCGTATTTGCTAAAATTCTCCGTTTTGAAGGACATCATTTAGGCTTTCCAAGTAATTTCACCATTTATGACACCCAAGATTCGCAACGTCTTTTAGGTTCTATTATTAAAGAAATGGGCTTAGAAAAAGACATCTATAAAACCAAACAAGTATATAGTAGAATTTCTTCCTATAAAAACAATTTAATTACAGTAAAAGCATATTTTAAAAATCCAGAATTAATGGAAGCAGACGCCATGGCAAGGCGACCAAGAATGGGGGAGATTTATAAAGAATATGTAGATCGTTGCTTTAAAGCAGGTTGTATGGATTTTGATGATTTGCTATTAAGAACCAACGAATTACTAACCCGTTTCCCTAATGTTTTAGCCCAATATCAAGATAAATTTCGTTATATTCTAGTAGATGAGTATCAGGATACAAACCATTCACAATATTTAATCGTTCGAGCACTTGCAGATCGTTTTCAAAACATATGTGTGGTTGGTGATGATGCGCAAAGTATTTATGCTTTTCGTGGCGCAAACATTAATAATATCTTGAATTTCCAGAAAGATTATGAAGATGTGCAAATGTACCGATTAGAACAAAATTATCGATCTACGAAAAATATTGTAGGTGCTGCAAATTCGGTTATCGAACATAATAAAACAAAACTAGATAAAGTTGTTTGGACAGCAAATGACGAAGGTGAAAAAGTAAAAATACATCGTTCTTTAACCGATGGAGACGAAGGACGCTATGTAGCAGGAACCATTTGGGATGAAAAAATGAATAAGCAACTGTATAATAGTGATTTTGCAGTTTTATATCGTACCAACGCGCAATCGCGTTCTATTGAAGATGCTTTACGTAAAAGAGATATTCCGTATAGAATTTATGGTGGTTTATCTTTTTACCAACGTAAAGAAATTAAAGATGTAACCGCATATTTACGTTTAATTCTTAACCCAGCAGACGAAGAAGCTTTAAAACGTGTAATTAATTACCCAGCAAGAGGAATTGGGCAAACCACTATCGATAGGCTTGTAGTAGCAGCAAATGGATATGGGAAAACAATTTTTGAAGTTTTGCAAAACCTAGATAAGGTAGATGTAAATATAAATAACGGAACCAAAAATAAATTGCGCGATTTTGTAACTTTAATTGAAAGTTACCAAGTAATGAATCAAACTGCAAATGCATTTGATTTAGCCGAACACGTTACCAAATCTAGTGGTTTAATTAGAGAATTTAATAAAGACGGAACACCAGAAGGAATTGTGCGATTAGATAACGTACAAGAACTTTTAAATGGTATTAAAGATTTTGTAGAAGGACAAATAGAACTTGCAGATGCTGGAGATTCTTTAGCAGAATTTCTTGAAGATGTAGCTCTTGCTACAGATTTAGATGCTGATAAAGGGGATGCGGATCACGTGGCATTAATGACTATTCACTTAGCAAAAGGATTAGAGTTTAATAATGTATTTATTGTTGGTTTAGAAGAAGATTTATTTCCAAGCGCTATGAGTATGAATACACGTAGTGAATTAGAGGAAGAGAGACGTCTTTTTTACGTAGCACTTACTAGAGCAGAAAAACAAGCGTATTTAACCTACGCGTTATCGCGTTATCGCTGGGGGAAATTAGTAGATTCCGAACCTAGCAGATTTATTGAAGAAATAGAAGACGAATTTGTTGAAAACACAACTCCAATTGAAGAACGTAGAATAAACCCAATGCTTTCGGCAGATATTTTTGGAGATGTAGAACCTAATAAAATTAGATTTAAAAAACCGAAAGAACTTACTTTTAAGAAAAAAGGTGCAAAGAAAGCAGCACCAGAGAATTTTAAAATATCTACACCTAAAAATCTGAAACCTGTTGCTAAAAGTAACACAGAACCTTCAGCAAATACCAATTTGTTTAATGGCGATTTGGTTGTTGGAAATATAGTAAAACACACGCGTTTTGGAAAAGGTGAAGTCGTGAAAATAGAAGGTGTTGGTGGTGATGTGAAAGCCGAAATTAAATTTGAAACCGGTGGTGTTAAAAAATTATTGCTTCGTTTTGCTAAGCTTCAAATTATAGGGTAGTTTTTATATTAACATTAGATGTTTGTGGATTGCCGGTGCTATTCCTCTAATAGATGTGTTTCTATAAATGTATGTAGTTTCAAGGTAGTGTCTAATAGGTTTAAACCTGTCCAACCATGTCCTTCATTTTCATAGAGTGTAAAATCATGAATAACGCCTAAATCTTCCAGTATATCTCGCATAGCAGTGCCTTGTGTTGTTGGTATTAAAGGGTCTTCTCCACCATAGAATAAAATAGTAGGAGGTGATGTAGCAGTTAATTGGTGATACGGACTTACTTCTTCTAAAAACTCAATATTATCTCCTTCGTCAAACACATCTAATAATACTTGTAAATCAGGATCAGTATTGTTTAAATACGCTGGATCCGTAAAATTAGTAGGGCCTACAACGCTACAAACCATTTTGGTTTGGTTATCTGCATCAAAAGCATAACTCCAAAGCATTGCTAAATGAGCTCCTGCACTTACACCAATAAAACCTAAATCGTTAGAAATAACATACTCGTTTTGTTTATTTTTTAAATAATTTACAACTGTAGTTATATCGTTTATTTGCATTGGGTATGCCTCTAATGAGTTGTTTGCCAATCTATAATTCATGTTTACAATAGCAACCTCAGGTAAGTTTTGCAACATATAATCTTTAAAATTATTCATATCAGCTTTGTCTCCAGCAATCCAACCACCACCATGAATTAATAGCATAACCTTAGTGTATTCGGTTCGGTTTGCAGGAAGATATAAATCAAAAACTTGCTCACTATCTGTACCATAAGAAATATTTAATTCTTCATAATAGTCTAATGATTCGTTGTTAGCATCTAGCGTTTCGTCTGTATCTATACATGAAACAGTAAAAAACAATAGAGAAATAACTAATAAAGTTTTAGAGATGGTTTTCATGATAAAATATTTAATTACTTTGTAAACGTTTTTTAAAGATAGTTATTATGGCAGAATTTATAAAAATATACGAGGAGAACCCTAATAATAAGATGATTAGGAAAGTGGTTAGTGTTTTAAAAAAAGGAGGATTAATCATTTACCCTACAGATACGGTATATGGTTTAGGTTGCGACATTACGAATACAAAGGCTTTAGAACGTATTGCAAGAATAAAAGGAGTGAAGCTAGAAAAGGCGAATTTCTCTTTTATATGTCACGATTTAAGTAATTTAAGCGATTATGTAAAGCAGATTGACACTTCTACCTTTAAAATTTTAAAACGAGCACTTCCAGGACCTTATACCTTTATTCTTCCAGGAGCTAAAAGTTTGCCTGTTGCTTTTAAAAAGAAGAAAACAGTTGGTATTCGTGTGCCAAATAATAATATTGCCTTAGAGATTGTTAAAGAACTAGGCAATCCAATAATTTCTACTTCTATTCGAGATGAAGATACTATTATAGAGTATACTACAGATCCAGAATTAATTTTAGAAAAATGGGGGAATTTAGTCGATTTAGTAATAGATGGTGGTTATGGGGATAATGAGGCTTCTACAGTTATCGATTTCTCGGAAGGTGACCCTATAATTATAAGAGAAGGAAAAGGAAGTTTAGATATTTTTTAAACCAAAATTTATTAACTTAAAGATGTCACTTCTGGTGATTGGAGACGGAGGAGCAAATAGTATCGAGAAGCGCAGTGATTTTAATACAATAAGAACAAATGATGAAACCAACCAACAAACACATAAACTATATTGAGTTTAAAGCCATAGATTTAGAAAAAACGAAAGTGTTTTACAATAAAGTATTTGGTTGGGAATTTACGGATTATGGACCAACATATATTGCTTTTGAAAATAGTGGAGTAGCTGGTGGTTTTGAAAAAATAGATGCAGAAATTATAAATGGAGTTCTAGTGGTTTTATATCATGACGATTTAGATGCTATAAAGCAACATGTAATTGCAGCTAACGGAAAAATTAGTGTAGATACTTTTTCTTTTCCTGGCGGAAAACGATTTCAGTTTTTTGATCCTTCTGGTAACGAGCTTGCTGTTTGGTGTTATGAATAATGATGCTTGTTTAATTTGCGTTAAGGATTGCAGTGGCATCCTTTTTTTGAGGTACGATAAAAAAGATATAACGAAAAGCCTGACCTTTAGGTAACGCCATAAAAAAAGCACAACCGTTATAGTTGCGCTTTTAAAATATTCTTTTATAAAATTTAATTTTCTTCAGAAAGCGATTTCATTTCTGTTTCAATCATTTCATAGAATTGATCGATTTTTGGAAGAATATAAATTTTTGTTCTACGGTTTATTGCTTTATTTTCTGCAGTATCATTAGGAACTAAAGGTAAGTGATCTCCACGTCCTGCCGCAATTAATTGTGCTGGATTTACACCTAAACTTTGTAAAGCTCTAACAATAGCAGTACTACGTTTTACACTTAAATCCCAGTTGTCTACTAAAACACCACCTCTGTTATATGGTACATTGTCTGTGTGACCTTCTACCATTGCTTCAAAGTTTGGTTTGCTGTTAATTACTGTAGCAACTTTTCCTAAGATTTCATTTGCTCTATCCGAAATATCGTAGCTACCAGTTTTAAATAATAACTTATCTGATAAAGAGATAAATACAACGCTTTTTTCTACGTTAATTTCAATGTCTTCGTCATTTAAACCTACTTCTTTCTTTAAACTCGTAACTAAAGCTAGTGTTACACTATCTTTTTTAGTTAAAGCATCTTGTAATCTAGAAATTTTAAGGTCCTTTTCTTTTAAGCTTTCTAAAGATTTTTCAAGATTCTCGGCACCTTTTGTAGTTAATACAGTCATACCTTGTGTCGTTTGTATTAAATCTTTATTGGTGTCTTTTAAGTTTGCAAGTTGCTCTTGTAGCGCTGCTACTCGTGCACTTACTGCAGATTTGTCTTCTAAGCAACTATTTAATTTAACGGTTGCTGTATTTAGTAAATCTTGTGTTGTTTTTTGTTTGGCTTCCATAGCTGCGAATTCTTTTTTAGATACGCATGAACTTAAAAGCAAAAGTGCTGTTGCACTTAGTAATACAATTTTTTTCATAATAAATGAATGGATTAAATAATGTTAATTTAACGCACCAAAATTATACAAAAGATTGATACAAAATTCAATCATTAACAAAAACTTTAACATTTTTATAAACAATTAAAACGTCTTGTAACCTTTTAAGAAATAGGAAAAAACAATAGATTTTTTAGTGTAATACCCTTTTTTTTTCGGGAGTGTTTTTCGTTGTTTTAATAACCTTGGTAAAGATATATAAAAACTAAAATGTGCTTTGAATATTGCAAGGATATGTGAAAATTTAAATTGTAATAAAAATAGTATTCCTGCTAAACCATCTAATACTAACCTTGTAAAGATTAAGGTAAACAAAGAGCCAGAAGCATTTTTAGTGATAGTGAATAGACTATTTCTAAAATTTAAGTAGGTTTTTTTAGGATTACCACTTTGTAAAGTAGCACCTCCAACATGATACACAGTGGTTGTTGTAATATATTTCGTTTTGTAATTTAAATTAAATGCTCGCCAGCATAAGTCTATTTCTTCCATGTGAGCAAAAAAACTTTCATCAAAACCTTTTAAGGTTCTAAAAACGTCTTTTTTAATAAAAAAACATGCACCAGAAGCCCAGAAAATAGATGCATTTGGGTATTGGTTTGTGTCTTTTTCAATAGTATTAAAAATTCTTCCTCTACAATACGGATAGCCATATTTATCAATAAAACCTCCTGCAGCTCCAGCATATTCGAAATGCGTTTTGTTTTTATAATCTAAAATCTTGGGTTGTATGATGGAGGTTTCTTGGTTGGTTTTTAATTCTTCAAGAATAGGAGGTAGCCAGTTTTTTGTAACCTCAATATCACTATTTAATAGGCAATATATGTCTTCTTCAACATGTTGTAAAGCTTGGTTGTAGCCTTTTGCATAGCCGCCATTTTGAGTGTTTTGTATGATTTTAATTTCTGGATAAGTAGTCTTTATAAAATGCACAGAATCGTCTGTAGATGCATTATCTGCAACATAAATTGTTGCTTCTTTAGAATGTGCAACAACAGAAGGTAAGAACTTTTCTAAAAGCGCTTTACCATTCCAGTTTAATATAACTACTGCGATTTTCAAATAAAAATATTTTTAATTTATCTATTTATAGAAAGATCTTAAAATGCTTCTATTCCCCTATTTGATCTATTAAATGATTTGTGTTTGGGATATTCTTTTTCCAGATTTTTTCTAAATACTTATAGAGTAAATAACAACTTAATATCCCGAAAGGTAACATTAAGAAGCTAAGAAGGGTTTCATTAAAAGTATCGAGAAATCCAGGAGAAATAAGCTCGACAGAAACACCAATTATAAGGCTAAATATTATTATTCCTGCATAATAAACAACAATACCTAAAATTGCAAAACCCCATTTGTTTTTATTAAACTCTTCTGCTAATTTGTAGAAATATTTTCCAATCCAATATAATAATACTAATCCTAACATCTTTAATTCTTGTTTTTTATTTATCTGAGTTAATGTTCTAAGAGCGACTGTTTATTGTAAGCAGTAATCTGGAATTTCTTTTAAAAACTGATATCGTTCTGCATCAAAATCCATTTCGCAATAATAATGATTAATTCCGTTAGTAACCATTAAATAAGTAGCATTTAAAGCTAAATTATAACGCGCAATTTGATCGAAAGTAGTTTGATCTATTTTTATTTTTGCCGATTTACATTCTACAATTAGATGTATACTTCCATCGGGATTAAAAATAACAATATCATAACGCTTGCGTAAGTTGTTTACTTTTAATTCTTTCTCTACGTTGATTAAAGATTTTGGAAACCCTTTTTCTTCTATTAAATATCGAACACAATGTTGCCTAACCCATTCTTCGGGTTGTAATACCACAAATTTTTTGCGTATTTCATCATATATTAGCGTTTTATTTTCGCTATTTTTGAAACGAAACGAATATGTAGGGAAATTTAGTTTTTGCACTACACAAATTTATAATTATAATGTCACATCGAGTGGTTTTCTTAGAAAATATTATCGCAGATTTATAGATACTTCGATAAAAGTAGAAAATAGCGTATACATCGATTGTTAAGAACAAATATTTTGGACGAAGTTAAACAACTAATAATAGACATAAAGAAAGGAAATCTAAAACCTATTTATTTTTTAATGGGAGAAGAAGCCTATTATATAGATAGTGTTTCCGATTATATTGAAGCGAATGTTTTAGCCGAAGAAGAGAAGGGTTTTAACCAAATGGTTCTTTATGGTCGTGATGTAACGATTGATGATATTGTAAGTAATGCAAAACGTTACCCAATGATGGCAGAACGTCAAGTGGTAATTGTTAAAGAAGCACAAGATTTATCTAGAACTATAGAACAACTTGCTGCTTATGCAGCAAATCCGCAACCTACAACCGTTTTGGTACTTAATTATAAGTATAAAAAAATTGATAAGCGTAAGGCACTGTACAAGGCAATTAAAAAAGTAGGAGTTGTTTTTGAAAGTAAAAAACTATACGAAAATCAAGTAGCAGATTGGATCCGAAGAGTACTTTCTGGAAAAAATTATACTATTTCTCCAAAGGCATCACAAATGTTAGTAGAATTTCTAGGAACCGATTTGAGTAAAATTAGTAATGAGTTAGATAAACTTAAGATTGTATTACCAGAAGGCACACAAATTTCTCCAGAGCATATTGAAGAAAATATAGGTATTAGTAAAGACTATAATAACTTCGAATTACGAAAAGCTGTTGGGGAACGTAATGTTTTAAAAGCACATAAAATTGCACACTATTTTGCCGATAACCCAAAGGATAACCCAATGGTTGTAACGGTTTCACTGCTTTTTAATTTCTTCTCCCAACTATTGCATTTACATGGTTTAACAGATAAAAACCCAAGAAATGTTGCATCTGCATTAAAAGTAAACCCTTATTTTGTAAACGAATATATAACAGCAGCTAGAAATTACCCAATGCGACAAGTTAGTGTGGTAATTGCTACTCTACGTGAGTTTGATGTAAAAAGTAAAGGTGTTGGCAGTAACTCGGTGTCTCAAGGTGATTTACTAAAAGAGTTATTGGTTAGAATTATGAATTAATTTAAAAGAAGATAATTTATACTTTGATGTCACAATTAGCCTGTCGAAGTGTTTTCTAAAATATAAACAATACAATATGAGACACTTTTTTTATTTTATAATCATTTTCTTAATATTCTCCTGCAAACAAAAAACCACACTCCCAGATCCTTTGCAAGCAGGTTGGCAAGGAGAAAGTGTTTGTGAAATGATACATGAAGACAAACATGTACGTGTTTTAAAATGCACATTTGCTCCAGGTGTTGGCCATGAAAAACACGAACACCAACCACATTTTGGTTATACTTTAAAAGGAGGGACTTTTAAAATTAAAGACACAAGTGGTACTAAAACGGTGCATGTAAAAACAGGAACTAGTTGGAGTAAAGATAAAGTGACACAGCATGAAGTTTTAAATGTTGGAGATAGTACTTCGGTTTATTTAATTATAGAATACAAGTAATTTATTTAAAACTGTAACAGTTTAAAAAAAAACTGGTCTTTAGTTTGTGTTTAACCTTTAAAACAAAACCAATGCATACTTTTTTAAATTACAAATCGAATTTATTTCTTGTTTTTACAGCAATTTTTTTCTTTCAAACTTCTGTAATACAAGCACAATCTAAAACTTTTACAGTAAAGACTTTCGATAAAGTTATTGTTAGTCCACATATTGAAGTAGTCTTTAAAACCGCAGATGTTGAAAAAGTGGTTATAGAAATGTTAACCGAACCTTTAGACGAAATAAATGTAGAAGTTAAAGGGAAAACACTTCAGTTATATCTTGATGATGCAAAAACAGTAACCGAAAAAGATAAAGAAACAAGTACAAAAAATAGAACCGTTGCTGCTTATAAAGGAACCGTTGCAAAAGCGATTGTATATTATAAAAAAGTAAAAACATTTTCTTTAAGAGGAGAAGAACGTTTTAATTTTGAGGATGCTATTATTTCAGATAAAATAACTTTTAATATTTATGGTGAATCGCAAGTGATTATGAAAGATGTTACTTTAAAAGAAATGAAAGTATCCATTTATGGTGAAAGTCATTTAAAAATAGAAAACGGAAGCATTGAAAATCAGAAAGTTATTGGTTACGGAGAATCTGTTGTAGATCTTTTACAAGTGAATAGTAAACTTGCTAAAATTACTGCGTATGGCGATGGTAGTTACCAATGTAATGTTTCCGATAAACTAAAAATAGTTTCTTATGGAGAACCAACGATTACCTATAAAGGAGGTGCAACTTTAGAAAAAGGGCTTTCTATAGGGGAAGTGGAAATTGTTAAAATAAACTAACTATCGTACTTTACTTCTTAAAACTAGTTTATGTAATAATTTAGGGGAAATTCGTTTTAAATAAATACCAAATCTTTCCTTTTTACCAATATATGCTTCAAACTTTTCTTTACGGATTGCTTGAAGCATTTTTTTTGTAAATACAGCTACAGGAAGCCCTTTTTCGGTCATTTCATCTTGATCTCCTTGTTTGCTTCCATCTGCTGTTAAAGCATTTCTAGCGACATTAGTATTAACAAATCCAGGGCAAATCATAGTGACTTTTACATTGTCTGCTTCATGTTCTAAACGTAAAGCATCAAAAAAACCATGTAAAGCATGTTTTGCACCACAGTAAGCAGATCGAAAAGGAGAACTAAACTTTCCCATTAAACTAGAAACAACCACGTAATGGCCATAATTATTAGCAACAAAATGTGGTAAAAGTGCTTTGCTTAAAGCAACAGTGCCTAAATAATCTACTTCCATTAATTTTCGGTCTACTTCTATAGTAGTTTCAATTATTGGAGAACGCTGACTAATGCCTCCATTATTAATAAGAATATCAATCTTTCCGAAGCTGGAAATAGCCATTTCAGTTATTTTTTTAAGAGAATTTGTTTCCGCTAAATCTAAAGGTAAAACAGTAATGTTTTTAGGATTATTACATAGCGCTTTCACCTTTTCAAGTGCTTCTTTTCTTCTAGAAGAAAGAATCAATTTGCAATTTTCTTGCGAAAGTGTAATTGCTAAGCTTTTACCAATTCCGCTGGAAGCGCCAGTAATCCATACTACTTTATTATTAAATGTCATCTTGTACTTGTGAATATAAGTATTTTTAGTCTCTTTTTATTTTTCTGAAAACTGCGATTGTGATTGAAAACTCTTTTTTATCCATTCAGCTCTTAAATCCCCACTCAATTTTCCGGTACCATCATGTTTCCAACCCGGAGGTTTTATTAAATATAAAAACCTATTTTTTAATGATTTTTTTCCGGAAAAGGCATCTTTAAATAAGTTAATCCACTCTATAAAAGCAATTTTAACAGGATTATAGGTGTTTATATTAGATACCAAACCATAAACAACCTTTTCTTCTTTTAGTTCGGCTTGAAAAGTGCCAAAAAGCTTATCCCAAATAATTAGAATGCCAGCATGATTTCTATCTAAATATAAAGGGTTACTTCCATGATGTACTCTGTGATGCGAAGGTGTGTTCATAACAGCTTCAAACCATGAAGGCATTTTATGAATAGCTTCGGTATGTATCCAGAATTGGTATAATAAACTAATAGACATTTGTAGTATAATCATTCCTGGATGAAACCCTAAAATTGGTAACCACAACCAGAAAATAAAGGTGTAAAACCCTCCAGACCACGTTTGTCTTAATGCAGTACTTAAATTATAATGTTGTGACGAATGATGCACCACATGCGAAGCCCAAAATATTCTGCATTCATGCGAAATCCTATGAAACCAATAATACGCAAAATCGTCAGCAAAGAAAATAAGTATAAAACTCCACCAAACTATAGGGATGGTAAATAATCTGAAATTTTCATACACATAAAAAAAGCTAATCAAAACCAAAGCCTTACTAAAATAGCCTAAAAAAACATTCCCTAAACCCATAGCAATAGACGAAACAGCATCTTTGGTTTCATAAGTCTGGATGTTTTCTTTTATGGTGATATAAAGCTCTAATAGCATAGAAACTATAAAAAACGGAATAGCATAAAGAATAATATCGGGAAACTCTGTCATTTTTTTGTTAAAAAATTATTATCACTAGCAGTGGTTTGGTATGCAAAATACAAAAATTATTGTCTATTTTTGGAGCGAATTATGATAGCAGCCTACAAAAAACATATTTTAAATTTTAAGCAAGCAAGTGGGACTTCTCGTGGGATTTTAAAAACCAAAGAGACTTGGTTTTTAATTTTAGAACATAAAGGTAAGAAAGGTATTGGTGAATGTGGAGTTTTTAGAGGCTTAAGTATTGATGATGTGCCAGACTATGAAGAGAAATTACAATGGACTTGTACCAATATCCATTTGGGTTTAGATATTTTATTTGCAGAATTAATTGCGTTTCCAAGTATCCAATTTGGATTAGAACAGGCCTTTATTTCTTTACAAAATGAAAACCCTTTTATTCTTTTTCCTTCCGAATTTACACAAGAAAAAGATAGTATTCCTATTAACGGATTAATTTGGATGGGAACCGAAGCTTTTATGAAACAACAAATAAAAGATAAAATTGAAGCTGGTTTTAGTTGTATAAAAATGAAGATTGGAGCAATAGATTTTCAAACAGAGCTTCAGTTATTACAATCTATTCGAAAAGAATATTCGCAAAATGATATTGAATTACGAGTAGATGCAAATGGCGCTTTTTCACCATCCGAAGCATTAGAAAAATTAAAAATACTTTCCGATTTAGATTTGCATTCTATAGAACAACCAATAAAACAAGGTCAAATTTTAGAAATGGCAAAACTTTGTAATCAAACCCCTTTACCAATAGCTTTAGACGAAGAATTAATTGGTGTTTTTAATGTAACGAAAAAAGAAGAATTACTACAAACAATACAGCCACAATATATTATTTTAAAGCCAAGTTTGGTTGGCGGATTTAAAGGAAGTCAAAATTGGATAGATTTAGCAGAAAAATATAATATTGGTTGGTGGATTACAAGTGCATTAGAAAGTAATGTTGGTTTAAATGCTATTGCGCAATATACCTACACTTTAAAAAGTACATTACCACAAGGGCTGGGAACTGGAGCTTTGTTTACTAATAACTTTGAAAGCCCTTTACAGGTAAAAAATGGTACATTGCAATACCAACAAAATAAGAATTGGAAATTTAATTTATAAACATGTATATAGAACAAGCATTTAAATCATTACACGAGTGGTGGAGGTATTTAGTAGGATTCATCATTATTTGTATCGTATGGCAATTATTAGGATCTTTTCCTTTAATTGGTGGTATTTTTTATTCCTTGGGTTTTGAAGGAATAAAAAATGGAGATTTCCCTGAAGATATTCCAGGGATGGCCGAAATTTTAGGTAGTAACCTATTTTTGTTTTTAATGCTATTAAGTTTTGCTATTGGTTTAATTGGAGTGTTTTTTAACTCTAAAGTTGTTCATAAACAGTCGATTACAGAATTAACAACAGCAAGAAAAAAAATAGACTGGAATAGGTTTTGGTTTGTTTTTATACTTTGGGGTACGGTTTCTTCTGCCTTTGTGTTTTTAGATTATTATATGGAGCCAGAAAGCTATGTATGGAATTTCGAATTGATGCCTTTTTTAACACTTGCGGTAATTGCAATCTTGTTTATACCATTACAAACTAGTATGGAAGAATACCTTTTTAGAGGTTATTTAATGCAAGGATTAGGTGTTATTACTAAAACAAGATGGTTTCCATTACTATTTACTTCTGTTGTTTTTGGTTTGATGCATTTAGCAAATCCAGAAGTAGAGCAACTAGGTTATGTAATTATGGTATATTATATTGGTACAGGATTCTTTTTAGGTGTTATGACGCTTATGGATGATGGTATAGAACTTGCTTTAGGTTTTCATGCAGCTAATAATTTATTTACTGCTTTATTGGTAACTGCAGATTGGACAGCTTTTCAAACAGATTCTCTATTTAAAGATATTTCTGAGCCAACTTCGGCAGGATTTATAGATGTATTTATGCCAGTTTTTATTGTTTTTCCTATTATCCTTTTTATTCTTGCTAAAAAATATAAATGGACTAATTGGAATGAGAAACTTTTCGGAAAAGTAATTACGCCACCAAAAGAAGATTATAAAATATTAGAATAATGACACCAGAATTTACCAAAGTACATAATCGTTTTAAACTGAATAATAATAACTATACCTTTGAAGACCTTAAAGATGTAGGTTATAGCTTGATTAAAGAAGGTTTAGCATATGAAAAAAGTCTAGGTAATTTTTTAATAGATTGGTTAGATAATAAAGACTATCTTATTGTAGATACTTCCGGTTCTACTGGAAAGCCTAAGTCTATAAAACTAAATAAGCAAGCAATGGTACACTCTGCTATTGCAACTGGAGATTTCTTTAAATTACAACCAGGAGATGTTGCTTTACATTGTTTGCCAACCGAGTATATTGCTGGTAAAATGATGCTAATTAGAGCTATGATTTTAGGTTTAGAACTAGATTTAGTTGCTCCAACAAGTCAGCCAATTTTTGATTATGATAAGCATTATGATTTTTGTGCTATGATTCCTTTACAGCTTCAAAAAACCAAAGGATATTGCGATAATATAAAAAACATAATTGTTGGTGGAGTTGCTGTTTCTGCTAGTTTAAAAAAAGCAATTCAAAGTTCTAAATCAAACGTTTTTGAAACTTATGGTATGACAGAAACCATAACCCATATAGCAGTTAAAAAAATAAATAATCTTAGTAAAGCCGAAGAGAAGGGTGCTGGGGTTTTTAAAACACTTCCAAATATTATTATTACTCAAGATGAAAGAAATTGCTTAATAATAGAGGCTCCATCGCTTTTAGATCATAAAATAGTAACAAATGATGTTGTAAAATTACATACAGAAAATACTTTTGAATGGCTTGGTAGATATGATAACGTTATTAATTCTGGAGGAGTAAAGCTGTTTCCTGAGCAAATAGAAGCAAAGCTACAATCTAAAATAGAGAATCGTTTTTTTATAAGTAAACAAAAGGATGAAACTTTAGGTGAATGTATCATTTTAATAGTAGAAGGTAAAGACAATACTGTAGATACATCGGTTTTTGCTGGATTAGATAAATTTGAAATTCCTAAGAAAATCTATTCCGTAGAAAAATTTATGGAAAGCGATAATGGTAAGATTCTTCGTCATGAAACACTAAAAACTTTAGAATAAAGGGTTTACTCACCCAAACGTACAGTTCACGCATTTCTGGTTTTAAACACTAGCACTTAGGTATAGTTTTACCTAAACTTTAAAACCAAAAATGTATGAAACATGTATTACAATTTGTTTTTGTGTTGTTTGTAACAATACAATTACATGCACAAGAAAAATTAATTACAGGAATAATAAGCGAAGTAAATGGTTTGCCATTACCGGGAGCTACTGTAATAATAAAAGGCACTACCGTTGGAACTTCTAGCGATTTTGATGGAAAATACACTATTAAAGCGCATATAGGAGACGTATTACTGTTTCGTTATGTAGGTTTTTCAAACGAAGAAAAAACGGTTAGAAAAGCAGATACAATTAATGTTTCGTTAAAACCAGATAATACACTTGACGAAGTTGTTGTGACCGCTTTAGGATTAAAGAAAGAATCGAAATCTTTAGGTTATTCTGTTTCTAAAGTTACGTCAACATCTGTTAATTCAGCATTATCTGGAAAAGTAAGTGGTGTTTCTGTGAAGCATAGAGGCAAACGAAAAGTAAAAAGACTATCCAATTCAAAACCTTTGCATGTAAAGAAAAAGTTTAATGATGCCGTTGGTAGTTCCTCTAGAATAATATTAAGAGGAAACGCTACAATTACTAGAGAAAGTAAGCCGCTTTTTGTAATTGATGGTGTACCAATTGATGGTTCTATTTTGAATACTCAAGCAATTAATAAAGAAAAAATAAAATCTATTTCTGTATTAAAAGGTCCAAATGCAGCAGCTTTGTATGGTATTCGTGGTTCGAATGGCGTTATTGTTGTACAAACAAAAACAGGGAAATATAAACTGTCAAAAGCTATTAAAAGAGCAATTAAAGAATTGGAAAATACACCAAAAGATATAGCCAATAATACGCAAGAAGTTTATGAGGAAATAATTGAAAATAATTTTGAAACTACCACGTCATCACCACTTTCAACTTTTTCTATAGACGTTGATAAAGCATCTTATAGCAATGTGAGAAGAATGATAAATAGCGGTCAACATATTCCTGCTGATGCTGTTAAAATTGAAGAAATGGTGAATTATTTCGATTATAATTACACACAGCCAACTGGAGAACATCCGTTCTCTATAGACACAGAATTAACAGTTACTCCTTGGAATAGCGAAACCAAATTAGTGAAAATTGGTTTACAAGCTAAGACATATGATAATGCAGAATTACCACCAAGTAACCTCACGTTTTTAATAGATGTTTCTGGTTCAATGGGTTCGCAGAATAAATTACCATTATTAAAGTCGGCTTTTAAATTATTAGTGAATCAATTGCGTGAGCAAGATAAAGTTTCAATAGTTGTATATGCAGGAGCAACAGGAATTGCTTTAGAACCAACCTCAGGAAAAGATAAAAATAAAATATTAACTGCTTTAGATAAATTGAAATCTGGAGGTTCTACAGCTGGAGGAGAAGGTATTGAATTAGCATATGCATTAGCAGAAAAAAACCTTAAAGAAAAAGGAAATAATAGAGTGATTTTAGCAACAGATGGCGATTTTAATGTTGGCGCATCCAGTGATAAAGACATGCAAATCTTAATTGAAGAAAAACGTAAATCTGGTGTGTTTTTATCTGTTCTTGGCTTTGGTTATGGTAACTACAAAGACTCTAAATTAGAAACTTTAGCAGATAAAGGAAACGGAAATCATGCATTTATTGATACCATGCAAGAAGCTAATAAAGTGTTTGGAAAAGAATTTGGAGGAACACTCTATACTATTGCGAAAGATGTGAAAATTCAAGTAGAGTTCAATCCTAATAAAGTGCAAGCATATAGATTAATTGGTTATGAAAATAGACTATTAGAAGATGAAGATTTTATTGATGATGCAAAAGATGCTGGGGAATTAGGAAGCGGACATACCGTTACTGCTTTATACGAAGTGATTCCTGTAGGAGCAAAAAGCAAATACTTAAAGGGTGTTCCTGATTTAAAGTATACCAAAAAAGAGATTTCTGATAATTTTCAAGACGAATTATTAACGGTTAAATTTAGATACAAAAAACCGGAAAGTAAAAAAAGTATAGAGATGATACATATTCAAAAAGACATCGCTGTTGAAGCTTCTCAAGACATGCAATTTGCATCCGCTGTAGCTTTATTTGGAATGCAAATGCGTTATTCTCAATACCATAATAATTCTAATATAAAAGATGTTATAGATCTTGCTGAAGCAGGAAGGGGAGAAGATAAGCTTGGTTATCGTTCCGAATTTATACGACTGGTTAATACATACCAAAGTTTGTAAAAACAAAAGGCATTTGAAATTTTCAAATGCCTTTTGTTTTATTAATGCTAATTTTAAACCTGTAAAACACCCAGATTAAATTTTTTCTCAATAGGGGCGTGGTTTGCAGCTTCAATTCCCATACTAATCCATGTTCTAGTATCTAACGGATTGATTACAGCATCTGTCCAAATTCGTGACGCTGCATAATATGGAGAGACTTGATTGTCGTATCTATCTTTTATTTTATTAAAAAGTTCTGCTTCTTTTTCTGGTGTAATTTCTTCTCCTTTCTTTAATAGAGATGCTTTTTCAATTTGTAATAATACTTTTGCTGCAGAGTTTCCACTCATTACAGCAAGTTCTGCACTTGGCCAAGCAGCAATTAGTCTTGGGTCGTATGCTTTTCCACACATAGCATAATTTCCAGCACCATAAGAGTTTCCAATTACAATAGTGAATTTTGGTACTACACTATTACTAACTGCGTTTACCATTTTTGCACCATCTTTTATTATGCCACCATGTTCACTTTTACTACCAACCATAAAGCCAGTAACATCTTGTAAAAACACTAATGGGATTTTTTTCTGATTGCAATTTGCAATAAAACGAGTTGCTTTATCTGCGCTATCATTATAAATTACACCACCAAATTGCATTTCGCCTTTTTTGGTTTTAACTAATTTTCTTTGATTGGCAACAATTCCAACAGCCCAACCATCAATTCTGGCATATGCAGTAATTATTGTTTTGCCATAACCAGCTTTGTATTCGTCATATTCACTATCATCAACTAATCGCTTTATAATTTCAAACATGTCATATTGGTCTGCTCTACTTTTAGGAAGAATTCCGTAAATGTCTTCTTGTTTTTCTTTAGGTTTTAAAGCTTTTGCTCGGTTAAAACCGGCTTTATCATAATCACCAATCTTATCTATCAAACGTTTAATAGTATCTAAAGCATCTTTATCATCTTTTGCTTTATAATCGGTAACACCAGAAATTTCACAATGTGTAGTTGCACCACCAAGGGTTTCATTATCTATACTTTCACCAATTGCAGCTTTTACTAAATAGCTTCCAGCAAGAAAGATACTTCCTGTTTTGTCTACAATTAAAGCTTCATCACTCATTATTGGTAAATAAGCACCACCTGCAACACAGCTTCCCATAACAGCAGAAATTTGAGTAATTCCCATACTACTCATCACTGCATTATTTCTAAAAATTCGACCAAAGTGTTCTTTATCTGGAAAAATCTCATCCTGCATAGGTAAATACACACCAGCAGAATCTACTAAATAAATGATAGGTAATTTGTTTTCTATGGCAATTTCTTGAGCGCGTAAATTCTTTTTTCCAGTAATAGGAAACCAAGCACCAGCTTTAACTGTAGCATCATTAGCAACAACAATACACTGTTTTCCTTTAACATATCCTATTTTTACAACAACACCTCCAGAAGGACAACCACCATGTTCTTCATACATTCCTTCTCCTGCAAATGCACCAATTTCTATAGCTTTTGCTTTTGGATCTAGTAGGTAATCTACACGTTCTCTAGCAGTCATTTTTCCTTTCGCATGATGCTTATCTATACGTTTTTGCCCACCACCAAGTTTAACTTTTGCTAATCTTTTAGTTAAATCGGAAACTAAAAGTTTATTGTGATCTTCGTTTTTATTGAAGTTGATGTCCATAAATAAGTTTTGTTTGCTACGAATTTACAAAACAACTTGATGGTTTAAAAGTGAATGTTTTGTTAAATAACATTACATGGAAATATATTCCTAGGTAAATAAAATATTTTTTTATAGATTTACACCATCAAAACAAGTATAAATTATGAAAAGAGATAAAATTATTTTTTACGTAGCTACAGGATTATTAACATTAATCATGTTGTTTTCAGTCAGCATGTATTTTTTTAAACATGAAGATGTTGCATTAATGTTTACCAATTTTGGGTATCCAACCTATATTATTTATCCATATGCAGTTGCTAAACTTTTAGGAGTTTTTGCGCTTTGGAATCCAAATTTTAAAACCATAAAAGAATGGGCTTATGCAGGTTTCTTCTTTGCATTTATCCTTGCATTTTTTGCACATTATATGATAAGTGATGGCGGACAAATGACGGCTTTAGTAGCTATGGTATTACTAGTTGTGTCTTATATTTTTAACAAAAAAATACAAAACTAATTTAAAGCAAGCATGTTTAAAAAACGATCTATCTAAAAAGGATTAATAGTAAATAAAATGTGCCTTAAATAAACCAATACATAGAAAGAGATGAAAAAAATTATCGCATTTGCAGGAAGTAATAGTAAACAATCAATTAATAAAAAACTTGCAGTATATACTGCAAATTTAGTTGAGAATTGCGAAGTAGAAGTACTCGATCTTAATGATTTTGAATTGCCAATCTACGGAATTGATTATGAAACAGAAAATGGTGTGCCAGATAACGCTAAAGTGTTATTAGAGAAGATTAAATCTTCAGATGGAGTAGTACTTTCTCTTGCAGAACATAATGGAGCATATGCAACAGTATTTAAAAATATTTTGGATTGGATGTCTAGAATTGATGGAAAATTATGGAGTGATAAGCCTATGTTACTTATGGCAACATCTCCAGGTGCTAGAGGAGGAGCAACGGTATTAGAAATTGCTAAAGGACGTTTTCCATATATGGGCGGAAATATAATTGCCGATTTTTCATTGCCTTCATTTAATGATAACTTTTCAGATGGTAAGCTTATAAACCCAACCTTACAGGAAGAATTATTAAATAAAGTTGTCTTGTTTAAAGAAAACGTATAATAATGGGAGATATTTCTAAAGACATTAATTCTAAATTTCCAAGCTATAAAGTGAAAGCAATGCTTAACATTATGTTTACAGCAAATTGGATTAATAGTTATCAGAATTCTTTTTTTAAACCTTTTAAAATATCATCTCAACAATACAATATTTTACGAATATTAAAAGGTGCTGGCGAAGCTTTAAAAGTACAAACCATTAAAGAACGAATGGTCGAAAGGTCTCCAAATGCAACGCGTTTAATGGATAAACTTTCAGCTAAAGAACTAATCGAACGTATTCCTTGCCCTAGCGATAGACGAGTTGTTCATATTAAGATCACTCCTAAAGGGTTGCATTTATTAGAAGATATTTCTAGAGCAAATCGAAAAGATTTACTTAAAAACTTATCTGAAGAAGAAGCAATACAATTAAGTGATTTATTAGATAAAATTAGATAAAAAAAAAGAGGTTAAAATGAAAGCAGTGCTACATAAGGCAGCAAGTAGAGGTTTTGCAAATCATGGATGGTTGCAAGCAAATCATTCTTTTAGTTTTGCTGGTTTTTATGACGAAACTAAAATACATTTTGGTGCTTTACGTGTTTTAAATGATGATGTTATTGCTCCAAAAATGGGTTTTGGTACGCATCCACATGATAATATGGAAATTATTACCATTCCTTTAAAAGGAGTCCTTAAACATAGAGATAATATAATGCATCAAGAATGGCAAGAGGTTTTGCCAGGAGAAGTACAAGTAATGTCAGCAGGTACTGGTGTAAAACATTCTGAAATTAATGGTTCTGTTGAGGAGGATTTAAGTTTGTTTCAAATCTGGATTATGCCAAATAAACAAAATGTTACACCTAGATATGATCAAAAATATTTTGATGAAAATGAAAGAAAAAATAAACTTCAAGTTTTAGTATCTTCCATAGATGATGATTTCGAGGGAAGTCTAAAAATTCATCAAGATGCTATAATTTCACGAATAACACTTAATAAAGATGAAAACTTTGCATACCACTTAAAGAGTAAAGCGCATATGGTGTATGTTATGAATATTCACGGAGAAATTGAAATAAACACAGAAAATTTGCTTGCAAGAGATGCAATTGGAGTCTCAGAAACAGAACGTTTTGAAATAAAACCTAAAGAGGATTCCGAAATACTCTTTATTGAAGTTCCAAGAATATAAATTAAGCATCCAATTAGGATGTTTTTTTTATACAAAATAGCGATATTTGTATTTACTAACTAAAATAGAAATAGAAAATGGCAATGAACAAAAACACAGTATTAGGTTGGGCGACTTTCTTAATGATGGCAATGGGAGTTATTTTAATCCTTATGGGAGCTTATCGTTATGATGATGTAGCAGGTTGGGGTTTTGCAACTGTTGGGATTGGTTTTTTTTGCATAGCATGGGTTTTTAATGCATTAAAAGGTAGAGTATAAAAACTCTATAAAGAATAAATTAAAATTTAAAAAGAAGAGTTTAGTATCTTTAAAATAATTAAATAATAACAATGAGTGACGATAAAAAAGTGATTTTTTCTATGTCTGGTTTAACCAAGACATTCCAAAGTGCACAAACACCAGTTTTAAAAAATATTTATTTAAGCTTCTTTTATGGAGCAAAAATAGGAATACTAGGTCTTAATGGTTCTGGTAAATCTACTTTACTTAAAATTATTGCTGGAGTAGATAAAAATTATCAAGGAGATGTTGTTTTTTCTCCAGGGTATTCTGTAGGTTATTTAGAACAAGAACCACAGCTAGATGAAGATAAAACGGTTATGGAAATTGTGCGAGAAGGTGCGGCTGAAACCGTTGCAATTCTTGATGAATACAATAGTATTAACGACCAATTTGGATTAGAAGAAGTGTATAGCGATGCAGACAAAATGGAAAAGTTAATGAACCGTCAAGCAGTGCTTCAAGATCAAATTGATGCAGCTAATGCTTGGGAGTTAGATACCAAATTAGAAATCGCAATGGATGCTTTACGTACGCCAGATGGAGACAAAAAGATAAGTGTACTCTCTGGTGGTGAGCGTCGTCGTGTAGCTTTATGTCGTTTACTTTTACAAGAACCAGATGTATTATTATTAGATGAGCCTACCAATCATTTAGATGCAGAATCTGTACACTGGTTAGAGCATCATTTGGCACAATACAAAGGAACTGTAATTGCAGTAACGCACGATAGATACTTTTTAGATAATGTTGCTGGTTGGATTTTAGAGTTAGATAGAGGAGAAGGTATTCCATGGAAAGGAAACTATTCTTCTTGGTTAGACCAAAAATCGAAACGTATGGCCCAAGAAAGTAAGACCGCTTCTAAACGTCAAAAAACTTTAGAGCGTGAGTTAGACTGGGTACGTCAAGGAGCAAAAGGGCGTCAAACCAAACAAAAAGCACGTCTTAAAAATTATGATAAATTAATGAGTCAAGACCAAAAACAACTTGACGAAAAACTGGAGATATATATTCCAAATGGACCGCGTTTAGGTACCAATGTTATCGAAGCTGTAGGTGTAAGTAAAGGCTATGACGATAAATTACTATATGAAGATTTAAATTTCAATTTGCCACAAGCAGGAATTGTTGGTGTTATTGGTCCTAATGGTGCTGGTAAAACAACTATTTTCCGAATGATAATGGGTGAGGAAACTTCCGATAAAGGAGAGTTTAAAGTTGGAGAAACGGCAAAGATTGCCTACGTAGACCAAAAACACTCTAATATTGATCCAGAAAAAACAATTTGGCAAAACTTTAGTGATGAGCAAGAATTGGTAATGATGGGAGGAAAAGAAGTGAATTCTAGAGCCTATTTAAGCAGATTCAATTTCTCTGGAGGCGAACAAAATAAAAAAGTAAAATTACTTTCTGGTGGAGAACGTAATCGTTTGCACCTTGCTATGACATTAAAAGAAGAAGGTAACGTATTACTCTTAGATGAGCCTACTAATGATTTAGATGTAAATACATTGAGAGCCTTAGAAGAAGGTTTAGAGAACTTCGCTGGTTGTGCAGTAGTAATTAGTCACGATAGATGGTTTTTAGATAGAATTTGTACGCATATCCTTGCTTTCGAAGGCGAGTCTCAAGTATATTTCTTTGAAGGTAGTTTTTCTGATTATGAAGAAAATAAAAAGAAACGTCTTGGTGGAGATTTAATGCCAAAACGTATTAAATATAAAAAGTTAGTACGATAATAAATATTTTCTTGAAAACATAAAAAAAGCCTGCATTTGCAGGCTTTTTTATGTTTTATTTGGAATAAATATGATTCGATCCTAGTTTGTAATTACTACTTACATCCAAATCATTTATTTTTTTTAAATTTTCATCAAACAGTTTTAGCTCTTTTTCAATAGAAGCATCATGCTCATGAATATAGAGTGTTTTTTTTAAGAAGATTCCTAAAACCAAAACTGTTACAACAAAAATAATGGTACAAATAGTTGTTAGCATTTATTCTTTTTTAGCAGTATTGCTATACATATGTCCTTCAGTAAAATCCGTATATTCTTTATTATCATCTTCTAACAAATTATCCGTAGCTTTCATTAACTTTTCATTCTCAGCTTTCAGTTTGTAAGATTTTCTTAAAACAAGAATTAATAAAACAGAAAAGAATACAACACAAATTCCTAAAATAGTAATCACACTCATTTGCCTTATTAAAGCAAGAAAATGTATAGTAAAAAGGGTGATTATCATGGGGTTAGATTATGATTTTGGGAAAAATCTTCTTCAAATATATAAAAAAGATTTTAACTAAAGTGTTCATTGTTAAAATATTAATACCAATTTAATTGAACGACTTCAATATTCTTATTACTGTTGTTAACCATCGTTTTAAACAATGCAACATCACTTAACCCTTCTGTTCCTCTAAAGTGATAAGGGTAAACTTGTTTTGGTGTAAAATCTAAAACAGCACTCGCAGCACTTTCAACAGGCATTGTATAAGGCAAATTCATACAAACAAAAGCTTTATCAATATTTTTTAATGCACGCATTTCAGGAATATCTTCGGTGTCACCAGAAATGTAAATACGTTCTTCTCCAAGGGTAATTACATAACCATTCCCTCTACCTTTACTATGAAATTTTAATGCTTCCTCTCGTAAATTATACATAGGTATTGCTTCAATAGAAATACCATTAACTGTTGTTGTTTTTCCATTATCTAAAATAACACTTTCTAAAAAATTTAATTCGGGTAACTTATCCGCAACAGCTTTTGGCATTACAACTGTAGCTTTACTTAAATCTAGAGCTTCTAATGTTTCTGCATTTAAATGGTCTCCATGAATATCTGTAATTAATACAATGGTTGGTTTTTTTTGTTCTTTAAAAGCTTCGGCACCACCAACAGGGTCTGTATAAATTACAGTGTTTTCATACGTTAAAACCATAGTGGCATGTTCTATAGGAGTAATTTCTAATTCTCTTTTTTTGATATCTTTTTTTTCCGTTTTTATTTCAGTATTAGTAGTTAACTCATTATTTTCTTTGCTTTTATTTTTACAGCTAGAAAAAAATAGAAGTGTAATTATTAAAATGGATATTGTGTTTTTCATGCGTATTAATTTTTTACAGTTTAAAGATAATCATCAAAAAGCAATTAATTAAAAATGTAACAAAATATTATGATTCGCTACTTATATTTTAAGTGATTTCATTTTCGATACTGATATTTTTTATCGAAATTGCTTAACCAAATATAGTTCAACTTAAAACACGCAATACAATATGTCTGATGATTTTGATTTATTAGAAACAAACGCCAACGAGAAAACAGAAAAGGTAGATGTAAACTGGGGGAAAGCCATTGACCAAATGAAGTCAAAATTGGCACAAGAAGACGATCCAGAAAGCCGCCAAAAAATCTTAAATGCAACATTAGATAATGTTGTAGATATGGCAGAAAAAGATAGAACTACATTATTAGACGCCATTAAAGACTTAACCGATTATCAAGACGAAGTTGGTATTATGTTCGAAGGTTTTTCGGCATTAAATGGCGAAGAACAAAAAATTATTGACGATGCTATTAAGCGTTTAGAGCGTGCAAAAGTTGAACTGGAAGATGCTAACGCAAAACCAGATACGTTTTGGAACAACCTTTGGGGAAGAAAAAGCAAAATAAAAAAAGCAGAACTAGAACTACAAGAAGCACAAAAAACTCGTGATGCTGCCGATAATAAAGCAAAAGCATTATTTCAGCAACGTATAGAAAGTGCAGATGTGCAAACCTTGTTAAACGAACTTTCTTTTAAAAGTCAAGCAGCTGTAAAACGCTTAAAAGACCGAGAAGTAGAAATTAAAGAAGTAGAAGAAAGCCTTAAAACTGCTATTGTAGAAGCTTCTAACAACCATACAAAGGCATTACAAAAAAAGAAAGAAGTAGAAGATAAACTCGAAGAACAATACGCTTTATTAAAACAAGCACGTCAAGCACTAGAAGAAGTAGCAGATAAACAATCTACAGAATACTCCGATGCACTATCTAAGGTAACCACTTTAGAGCAAAAAGTAGAAGAGTTAGAAGGGCTTAAAAACGCTTACACAACACTTGCAGCTTCTAAAGATAGTTTTGTACACAAACATAATTTAACTATTAAAGTATTAACTTCTTTACGTAGTAATTTACAAACGCATCGTGCAAAATTAAAAAGTGATACCGACGAACGTCTTAAATACTACGATGGTTATGTAGTGGCTTTAAAGGCGAGAACAGACCAAGAATTTGCTGCAATTTTAGAACATTTAGGAGTAAAAACAGATGAGCATATTGGTGAAACATTAGCATCTATGCATACTGCTTCTGCTAAAGCACGTCAAGAAATGATGGATAATATTCCGGTACACGAAAAAGTAATGCAAGGCGTTTACGGTAGTTATGCAGAGGCTTTAAATGAAATTCGTGAGAAAGATAAATCCATTCAAAAGAATTTTGCAGAACGCTACGGAATCGATATGAAAGAAATTTTTGAAGATTATTATGCTGCAGATCCTAATGCACCTTCAAATGGTGGAGGTGATGAACCAGCAGATGCTCCAAAACCAGAAACTAACGACGACGATATGCTGTCTTAATAGGTTACTTCTAGTGATTTATTAAAAAAGAATAAATAGTATCGTGAAGATAAGAATAGCGTTACCTAATTTTGCTTTTCATGGCAAAATTAGGTCAGGCTTTCACTACTCGCTCTCTGCGAGGAGCTCAAACAAACCGTTCAATCCTTAACGCACTTGCGCAACCTTAAACAAACAAAAAAAGCTATACGCTAATAGCCAAACAATGATAGTAACACCTCTAGACTCCGCAATACTTGACTCCAAAGAGCAATATGTTTTCTATCACAAAATGGTAGACTTTGCACTTAAAGAACTTATTGTTGCAGTACAACAAAAGCAACTATTAAACGAACAAGAAATTCTCTTATTTAAGCAATACAGCGATTTGTTGTTATATTCTGTAGAAGCCATGCGTGTAAAATATAGGTACGACGATGAAGAAAACATGAAAGTCGATTTAACAGATTCTGGTTTTCCAAACTATTTAGAGTTTCGTTATTTGTTTAATGATTTAGAGCTTCGTGAAGAGTATTTAGGTAAACTAACCA
The DNA here is from genome assembly GCF_030547245.1 of Oceanihabitans sp. 2_MG-2023. GTDB lineage: Bacteria > Bacteroidota > Bacteroidia > Flavobacteriales > Flavobacteriaceae > Oceanihabitans. Next base: position 334,725 of record NZ_JAUOQT010000003.1, on the reverse strand, counting down.
ATATAGAAACTTTAAAAGAAGAGTTTTTAAACACCTTACTTCACAAAAAAGAACCAATAGCAAAACGAAAATTATTTCAAGCTTCTTCAATAGTGTATTATGCATCCGCAAAAAAAGAATATATATTTAATCGTTTTGTACAAGGTAAAATTATAGAAGCACCAGAAAATGCACCAGCAGAACACTTGGTAAGTTGGAGTTTTTACGATGTGTCACACAATAGACCATTTATTTGTTATATGTATTTTGATTACGATGGTAGTAATCCGCAAAAAGAAAGAGACGAAATATACAAAACGCTTAAAACGGTTGCAGATAGAGAAATGAATTTAGATACCATGGCTTATGGTATCGATAAACGTTTGCCTAAAGTATTTCCTAAACACATAAAAAGAGTAGATTTAGGTCCTATACACAATATATTTGCAAAAGATGAGAACCAAGTAACACATGCAATTCTAGAAGGTATTGCAAGAAAAACGATTCCGTTAAACTCGTATGCAATTTCATTTAAAATAGACGAATTAAAATCGCAAAGCGAATTTAAAGAAGGGAGTTTCTTTAGCAAGCAAACCTTTCAAAAATGGGATACTGTTTTTAGACAACGTTACGTGTTTGCACCACACAGAATCATACAATTACTATACAATAAAACACCAGAAATTATGAATAAACTAGCAAAAGCACCAATTGAAGTAAGTAGTATTCAGTAGGTAGTTTGCAGTTACAGAACGTAAAAAAGAAGCAATGTCATTTAAAACATTATTAGCATACCAAAAAGAATTGCTAATTAGAAGCGAAGAAATTGGTAAACCCATTAATTAGAGGATGAAAAATTTAAATAGAAACTAAACCTGACTGCACACTGCAGACTGAGGATTAAATAAAAAATAGCAAAGGATGTCCGTTAGAGTAAATACGGAGGACTCAATATTGCATACTGAAGACTAAAAACAAATGGAACACAACACAACTTTCCCTATTAAACAAAACGAACTAGATATGCTTCGTGATGAAGCTACTAGCTATATAAAATCGGTACAATGGGAACAAAGCCAACGTGCAAAAAATAAAGATAATGATGCCAAAGACGAATCCATTTTACTGTATTTGTCTAGAGCAAATAATGGTAGTCATGTTGATGTGACTTCAGTTTCTAAAACTATTTTAGCTTTAAAAAAACGTTTGTTACCCGAATCTGTAGCAATACCAATTCACTTAAATCATACACTCTATGCGGTTCAAGAAGGAATTACTTTAGGAATTTGGATAAAAGATAGTTATTACGATGCATCCGGTTTATCTACTTTAAACGAAAATAAATCGGCTTTAGATACTAACGGAAAACGAGAATACGAAAGTAAAAGGCATACTGCAACCGCATATATGCTTTTTGCTACTGCTTATAAAATATTACACGATTTAAAACCGCATGCCTCTGACGATTTATCGGTTATGAAACAAAAATTTGCGGGTATTCCAGAAGTATCTTTACTTTCTCCTTTAAAAGGAATAGCATGTCAGTTGTTTTATTATGACAAGTATTTAGCGCATCCAGATATTGTGAAATCAGATAAAGATGTTATCGATTTTACAGTGGTTTATTTTGAAGCACTAATCGACGAAATTCAACTTCGTAAAAGCAGTTTAGAATACACAGAAACTATAGTAGATAGAACTTATAAATTGGAAAAAAGCGAGTTTGCGATTTCTGGTTGGGATAATGTGTTTTCTGGTACAGCAAAAAGTATCGAGTTTAATAAAATTCAATTCGAACAAATTGTTGGTAACAGAGATGCAAAACACTTTGCAAGACGTTTAACTGAACGCATGCTCAGTTACGATTTTGAAGCAAAGAAAAATCCGTTTCAAGAACTTGGAGGTTTTATGCCAGTTTTTATGGGGTATGGAATTCCAGGAACTGGAAAAAGTATGTTAATTGCTGCAATTGCAACACGTTTAAAAGAACATTGCGATAATTTAGATATTCCATTTTTATTTCACCCAATGCCAGATACTTTAATTAGTACTTTTCAAGGTGGTTCTGCCGAAAAAATGGTAGAATGGATGAAACCTTTACAAGATCCCACAAAATTAATATTTGCACCAATTGATGATGCCGAAAATAATTTGCAAGAACGTACTGCGCAAGGTGTTTCTGCAGGAGTAAAAGAAGTTATTGGTGTGTTTTTACGATATACTGAAGGTGCTTACGCGGTGAATTATGGTAATAGTTCTGTAGGCTTGTTTACCAATCTTCCAGAAATGTTAGATAAAGCCGTTATTTCTCGTGTACAAGGACGTTTTAAAATTGATGGAGCACGAACGGAACATGACTTTTTAGATCAAGATCATCTTTGGTGGCGTAAACTAGATACAACGATGCCAGACTTTGTAAATATGCAAGGTCCAGAAAATTATAGCTACTTACAAGATCAAGGATTAGCAAAAAGTATGGGAGAAATATTAAATGTTTCTAATAAACCAACAGAAGAACGTGTTTTGGATGCTTACAGTAAAGTAGAAAAACATTTTAAGACAAGTCATCACCTGTTTTATGCAAATTTATACATGGAGATTCAAAAGATCTTTCCATTCTTTTCCTCGCGTGATGTTCGTAATATTCAAAGTGCAGTTTCCCTTCGTTTAACCGATTTTGATTTAGAGGAAGATTGGTTTGACAATCCTGAAATTTATTTCAAAAAAGATTACGATACCAAGTTTAATATGTTGCAAGAATTAATGCGAGCCAATATGAAAGGTTTAGACTTTTCCGAAATAAGAAGACAAGAAGTAGTACGATATTTAGATAATGTGGCAACCATTGCAGATACCGATTTTAAACGAAAAGTAGATGCAAGAGTGAATCAAATGAATATCGATTTAGAAGCTAGAGAGCAGTTTGGAAAATAAATCTTTTCCTAAAAACTCATGTCACTTCGAGTGATTTTAGAGAAAGCGAAAATAGTATCAAGAAGCAAGTGATTGTTGAATAAGGAAATAATAAGAGAAGCATTTTTAGTAGATATTTAAATTATGAATAAACTTAAAAACATAACAAACAGGGTATTATCTAATGAATGGGCTACTTTAAACCAAATCGATTACGATTATCAATTTAAAGATGGAAGCTGGAAACGCATCTCTCGTGAGAGTTACGATAGAGGAGATGGCGCCTGTATTTTATTATATAACATAGAGAAACGTACTGTAATTTTAACCAAACAATTTAGAATGCCTGCTTATGCGAATAATAAAAATGAAGGCATGTCTATAGAGGTTTGTGCAGGAGCAATAGATAAGCAAGAAGCCCCTGAAGTATGTATTATTAGAGAAGTAGAAGAGGAGGTTGGTTATAAAATACCAAAAGCAACTAAGGTTTTAGAAGCTTACACTTCTCCAGGAGCAGTAACCGAAAAAATGTACTTATTTGTTGCAGAATATTCAGATGCAATGAAAATTAATGAAGGTGGAGGATTAGCGATTGAAAACGAGGAAATTGAAGTTTTAGAAATCCCTTTTCATGAAGCAATACAAATGATGAATAATCAGGAAATTATAGATGCAAAAACAATTATGTTATTGCAATACGCCCAGATACATCAATGGATTGATTAAATATATTGTCACTTCGAGTGATTTTCGACGAAGGAGAAAATAGTAACCAGGAGTGAGTGATTATTTAGAAACGAAAAATAGTATTAAGAATAAGATTACCGCTTTCGCGGAAACAAGATGCAAAAATTAAAAAACGCTAATTTATACCAAAGTGAGCTCATACCAATAAGTGGTAAATTGGTAGAACGTTATAATAAATGCCTAGTGAAATTAGGCTTTGATGCAACAGCACTTACCAGTTTTTCTATAGACGGCATTGGTTGGAGTCCTGAAATTGCTGAAGAAAAAAAGAACATGCATTACCTTAATCATGGAGATGCAAACCCGCACGGAATTATTATTTCTCCTCTGCAAAAAGGGAACCCAGTTTACATTCCGTATCATACGTTCGATCGGGAAATGATGAAGTTTGTTTTTAATACTTACGAATCTAAAATTAATGACATTACAAGAGATTGCGCAATATGTTTAGATTTCGATCAAAATATAGATGCTTTTTACGAACCCTTAGATGTCCTTAAATACGATACGGTTTCTATTAATTTTCATTTAATAAACGAATTGTATCATGTACAAAAAGAACAATTTCAACTTATTGAAAAATTTAAAGAAGGGAATAATTTTATAGACGAAGATTTACAGCAACAACTTCTTGACTCCGCAAAAACCTATGGCGATTTAAGGCATAGAGATTTAGAATTACCTCCTATAGATTTTAAAACAAGTTCTTTTTATACCAGAGCACTTGGAGGTGTTTATGTATTGCGAGATTTTATCAGTGAAATTGTTGTTTTCGAAGACCTTAAAACGTATAAAGAAGCAATAAAAGACACCATTCATGAAGTCATTATTTTTCATATCGAGCAACCAGAACTCATGGATAAACTGCGAGATCATGTAATTGTAGAATGTGATTTAGAAAAAGTTATTCAGAAAGCACAATACCAACGTGTTAAAAAAATGATGCTCTATCAAGAATTAAAAGAAACAAAGCATCCTATTAAAGATGTTTTAGACGATAATGTTTTATTTAGACGATATTTAAATACTATAGATGCTACAGCTTTAAAAAGAGTAAATGGGGTAGAAATTTATTTAGAAAAAATAGAACGAAGCAACACTTTTAAAATTCATGATTTAGTTAATCAAAAGTTTTATGATGCATTACATCAGCCACATTCCTCTCTTAATGCAAAACACCAAGATTTAATCTGGAAACTACTAATTAATGTTTCGCCTAAAGATGTATTGTTTTTGTATTGGTATGATAAAGAAGCATTTTATAAAGCATATCAAACTTACAGTGACTCAATGAAAGATTGGGTAATAGAAACTATTAGTAACAATATTTAAAGAAATTAGACTAATTTAGTAGTCAGTCATATAAAACAAAAAAATGGGTTTAGAAGTTATCATATTTATAGCAGCAATACTTTTCGGAATATTTATTTACTGGAGAGAGTCTAATGGAAATGCTTTGTATCGTTTTATTAATAAGATGCTAAACAACAAAGCTTTGCAAATGAAAGCTTCCAATAAAAAAGGCTTTGTATACCAACAAGCTTTTTTGCCAAGACTAGTTTATGTAGCTGGAGCATTTTTATTAATTGCTGTATTGTTTCAATTTTTAACTCCATTTAAAATATTTAGCAATTACTACGGTATTTCTATATTTTTCTCAAGTATTGTTGGTACGCTAATTGGCACATATATAGCTAATTTTATTTTCAAATCGGGAGAGGTAATCGATGAAAAAAGCGACTCTATAGAAGATGTTTTTCAGGAAACCATAGAAAAAGGAAAAGATTTTATTGAGGATTTAAAAGAAAAAGGAGAAAGAACTTTTGATACAACAGAATCTGAAGTAAAAGAAGTAAAAGAAGATGCGAAAGCAGAAACGAAAAGTGCAAGAGAAAGATTGAAAGACAAAGGGTTGATGTAGTAGGTTTCTGCGAAGACTAGAATCTTTTAAATATAAAATCAAATATAAAAAAAATAGATTCCCATTTTCATGGGAATGAAAAAATAAATTTTCAATGATTAAAAACTACTGGAAAAAAGGAGCAAAGCAAAAAACAATTGTAATTATAGGTTTACTTGTGCTAATAATCGCATTGTTTATTTTACGTGACGATTATCAACCAGCTTTATTATTTGTAAGAAAGTACATTTTTGTAATTCTATTAAGTGCAATTGTGCTATTTCTAGGTTTGCGAAAATTTAGAAATACTGCATCCGGTGGAAGCAGAATTGGCGTTTTGGTAATGATGATGCTTTTTTTCGGATTACTATATCTTGTAGGTTGGCATTTTAAGATGTATGATTATATGAAAACATATAATGTGTATAATAATCTAAATAAAATTCAAATAAATGAACTTCCTTTAACGCAAAACGAACGTATACAACCACTGCGAAATATTTATTCTATGGCTAATGAAAGTGTTGGAGAAACCAAAGATGTTTCGCTTCCACATCTAGTTAGAGTAGACGGTTTAAATAAATGGACAATGGCAATACAGCCAACCGAAAAGTACGTTTGGCAAGGTATGAGTGATAATACAGAAGAAGTTTTTGCTGTATCTAGCACAACACCTTTTCCTCGTTTTTCTAGCGAAAACAGGATTCCAGTAACATTTTCTATTGGCGAATCTTTAAAATTTAGTCGTAATACATACAACGCAGTAGTACAGCGTTTTAATCCTTGGATGCTTTTTAATTTTGAACCAAGCGATACGTTTTATATGAAAAACGATTCCGGACAATGGGTAGAAGTAGTAAGCCTAATTAAATGGAAAGGTTTCTTATTTCCATATCCTACTTTTGGAGGTGTTATGGTTGTAGATAGTGGCGAACACGATTTTAACGATTATATAGAACGTATTACCATTGGAAAAGGAACTTATATTTCTCCAGAAGAAATGCAGAGCCATCCATATTTAACAAAACAAAATACATTGTCTGAAAAAGTTTCTCGTTTACAAGCAGAATCTTTAAAATTTTTAGGCGGATTTAGCGATCCATTGCCATGGAATATGAAAACTGCTGTTAAAATTCCAAACTTACCAAACGACCAAAATCAGCAGCCTTTTGTAACCGATTTTGATTTTTCAGATACTAAAGTAAGTGCTTACAGTGGCTTGTACCATTGGTTTGGATTAGAGCCTGTAGGAGACGAGCGTACTAGCTTAACCTTTAGTGTTTTTATCCCATCTGATGGTACAGACGCTCTTTATTATTATAATCATGCAGAAAAAAAACAAGGATATGCTGGTGTTTCCGCAATGCCATTAAAAGTTATAGAATCTAGAAAAGAATACGATTGGTCTGTTAATAAACCAGTAGAGTTTAGACCCTATATTAAAGATATTGCAGGTAGAAAAAGAATGTTTTTTTTAGGAACAGTTTCTGCTGTACGAGAAGAAAGTGCTCAGTTTGATGGTTCTGCAACTCCAGATTTAGCCTTAATAGATAGCGAATACAGAGATGTAGTTTGGATTGATGCTAAACACCCAAGTCAATGGGAAAAAACAGTGTATGATCAATTAAACGAAGCATGGAGAGCAAGTGAAGGAATTGGTTATTATTTTGAAGAAGAAACAAAAACAATAGAAACTGCACAAAAAATATTAGATTCTATAAAATCAATTCCTGCTGTAGATAAAGAAGCATTGCAAATTGAAAAACTACAACGCCAAATAGATTCTATTAAGGCTTTAAAGGAAGTGGTTAAAGAGGAAACTAAATAATATAGGGTTTCTTATAAAAGGAGTTGTAGCCAATGCGAAAAAACAACCAGAATAAATGATAAAAACAGAATTCGGAACTTTTGATGGTAACAAATGGGAAAGTGTTTCTCAGTTATGTTTCAAGAATAATTTTAGAGAAGAGTCTTATCAAGAAATAAAGGCAACTCCTGGCGATTTTGGGATTGAAGGCTTCACAAGAACAGGAAAGGTTTTTCAATGTTATTGTCCAAATGAACATTATTCTACTAATGACCTTTATGAAAATCATAGAGATAAAATAACCAAAGATTTAAAAAAGCTCAAAACATACGAAACTCAATTGAAAAATATTCTAGGAACGACCAAAATCAAAAAATGGTATTTTGTTACTCCTATTTATGCAAAAAATGATATTGTTCAGCATTGCTCACAAAAAAAGGAAGAAGTAAAAAGCTGGAATTTATCAATAATTGATAATAATGATTTTGAAGTAATATTTGAGGATATTAGTTTTTTACACCCATTTTTAAATACTGCTATTGAAAATTCAAAAATCAAAATTGATGTCATTCCTGAAACTCAAATAGAATCTGTTGACAAATTAAAATGGAAAGACTCTAAAATATCTTTAATAGAAAATTCGCAAAATAAAAACACTCATAGATTAAGTAGCAGTGCTACAAACTTTGATTCAAATCTAGATAAATTAGTTGATATAAACGTTCAAAATTATTTGGAAGGCAACAACATATTAATCAAATGGAAAGAAGATTATCCCTTAGACTATGAGAATTTTTTAAATATTACTAGTGTAATTGAATCAGAGATTGAAGAAAGATGCATCACTAACACTAAAGAACCTAGTGTATTATATGAAGAGTTTAGAATTTTATTAAAAAGTGAATTACAAAATTCATTTAAAAATTTAGCTCCTCAAATGATTTCTAAACTAACAAATTGGGCATTAGCTGACTGGATATTTAGATGCCCAATAAATTTTGAATAAATGGAATTATACGCTGAAAGAATTACATTTTCCAAGAAACCTATTTCTATTCCTCCAGAATATAGACCTTCGTATACCATTGGATTAATTGTATTAATATTAAAAATATGTTGCCAAAGTTCTAAATCTAGCCTTTTAAAACTTCATTTGATAAACTGGGCTTTAAAAAGTGATGAAAATAGAAACTCCCTTAAAAAATTTGTGCTTAGCAATTATACTGAAAGTTCAAAAACTTGGGGTATTGAACCAAGTCTTAATAGAGCTCTAAACTATTCCGTCCACGAAGGAATTTGCTCAATATCTGATGGGAAATATCAATTAGAGGAAAAGGGAGAGGTTTTTTATCAAAAGATAATCGAAGACCCAGAATATTTAAACGAAGAAATTGATTTCTTAAAATTTCTAGGCAAACGAAAAATCACAGATAATCGAATTGATTCAATTTATAAAAAATGGAAAAACCAAAATGCTTAAAATAAACAACATAAAAATAAATGTAAATACGAATAACGGTCTTTTTGGAACTTTCCATACTTTTAAAAAAGGCTTAAATATTATTCGAGGAAATAATACTAGTGGAAAAAGTAGCTTATTCCAAGCTATCGTATATGCACTTGGTTTTGAAGAATTAATTGGTGGTAGGTTTGAAAAAACAATGCAATCTGTTTTAAAAGACCAAGTAGAATATCCCAAAAGCACATTTCACAGTGTGCTTCAATCTTTCGTTTTACTAGAAATTGAAAATTCAAACGGAGATATAATTACTTTAAGAAGGTTTGTGCAAAGTCCCAATAGAAAATCGCAATTAATAGATGTTTATTTCGGTAGTCTATTCGTTAATCCAACTTTAGAAAGTCGTCCAATGTTTATTCACGACAATGGAGGTGCGTCTGATGAGAATTATGGTTTTCATTTATATCTTGAAGAATTTTTAAATTGGCATCTCCCAAAAGTTTTAACTAACAAAGGAGATTTACGTAAAATATATATTCAACAAGTAGCTTCAAGTTTTATAATTGAGCAAAAATCAGGGTGGTCAGATTTTTTTGCAACAATGCCTATTTATGGGTTAAATAATAAAGAAGCTAGGGTTGTAGAGTTCATACTAGATATGGATGTCTACGGCAATAAAATGAAAAAACAAGAATTAGGCATTTCAAAGAGAATCCTTGAAAATGACTGGTCAAATTTAAAAAGGAGCTTTGAAAGGTTTACAGAGAAAGGAGGCGGTAAACTTGTTGGTTTATCTGACTCTCCAATGATTATTAATAATATCAATGAAATTGATATTCTACTTTCAAAAGACACAAATGACTATTCTATTTCAAACTATTTAGATATTATCATTGAAGAATTTGACACTTTAAATCTAAGTGAAACAGTTACAGTTAAAGATAAAATAAATAGAGACGAAAATTTAATTGTAAAAAATGAAGAACAATTAAATCAACTAAGTTTTGACATAGAAATGCTATCAAGTGAATTAACATTTGACAAGCAAAAATTAAGTAATTTTAATTATCAATTAGAAAACTTAACTGAAGATTTAAGAAAGAATAAGGGAGCTCTTAAAGTTCAAAAAATGGGAGCTGAAATCGACTTAAAAGTTTCGCAAAATAATTGTCCAACTTGTAGCCAAGAAATAAATGATTCTTTACTTCCTTTATCTGTGAAACAAGTTCCAATGCGTTTAGAAGATAATATAAACTTCTTATCTGCTCAAATTAAAATGCTAGAAGTAAATATTGAAAGTTTAGAATCTAAAATTGTTAATAAAGAAAGTAATTTAAATAAAAAAAGAATCTCACAGAACAATCTTAGAAGTCAAATAAGAGAACTAAAAAAAGAACTAACTTCTGACGATAGACTTCCTTCAATAGTGGACATAGAATACCGATTAAATTTAAAGAAAAGAATTGAGTTTTATTCGAGATATTTAGAGGATTTTGCAGAACTAAAAGACGAATTATCGTCTCTTTCTAATAAATGGAAACGAATATTAGAAGAGCAGGAGAAACTTAAAAAAGACACCTTTTCTCCTAATGATATTTCTAAATTAAAATCATTATCTGATAATTTCAAATCACTTTTAAGTGTATTTAATTATAGCAGTAAAACAATTAACGATATTGCAATTTCTGATGAGAATTACTTGCCTTTAGCAAAAAAGCCAAATGATGAACTTTATTATAATATTAGATTTGATTCTTCTGCTAGCGATTTTGTTAGAAGTATTTGGGCTTATACCTGTAGTTTATATAAAACTTCAGTTGCTAAAAATGGAAATCATCCAAATTTATTAATGTTTGACGAACCCAAACAACAAGATATGTCAATTAATGATTTTACAAAATTTTTAAAAGAATTAGCTTCATATAAAAATGCTCAAACTTTACTATTTGCTTCATTTGAAAACTCAGACGAAACATTTGAAAAAGCAACATCTGATATTGAGTTTCACTTGAACTACATTGATAAAAAATTAATAAAGCCCGTTGAGTAAAAGCACTGGCTACAACAATGTATAAAAATAATAGCGGTTTAATCGCTAAAACGAAAGTAAGTAAATATAAAAAAAGGTCTGTGTTTAACCGAAATTTAGTGTGTGCAAATCCGCTACTATTCTTATACTAGACCGTTGGCAACAAGCTAAATAAACTTCCGAACTTAAAATTAAGACAAGGCAACAAAAAAAATACTTTCTTAAACAAAGCATTCGCAGATGATAATATTGAATAATTATCAATATAACTAAATATTTAGTTTAAACTAAATATTTAGTTATATTTGTAGTTCACTTAATATTCCATTCTATGAAGTATTTCCTTTTAATTATAGTTTTTTTATCGTGTAGCTTACATACTGAAGCTCAAACAACAAAATATTTTAAACATCTCGTTTTTCGTGAAACCCCATTTTCTAAAACAGAAGGAAGAATACCACTAACAGAAAGAGAAGTCCAAAATGTTAATCATTATAAATTACACTATGATTCACTAAATAGTTTAACGCTAGTTGAATACAAATACAATCAAAGTCTCATCGAATTAAATAGAAGTGGTATTCTTGATGGTAAAAGAGCATTAGCACCAAAAACTCAAATAAGATACACAGAAAATACAGAAACACGTTTATTTTTTGATGTGAATAATAAACCAACAACGAATGGAATGGGTGTATTTAAGGAAGTGTATTCCTATAATAAAAAAGGAAAAAGAGTTGGTTTAAAGTTTTACGACAAAAATGATAAGCCTATAAATAATAGTTGGAATATTTTTGAATACACTTGGAAACACATTAATAATAATTCTGTATTAGAAACAAGAAAAGATGAAAAAGGAGTACCTGTAACTATGCGACCATATTATAAGTTTTATAACGTGCTATACAAATTCAATGATAAAGGATTATTACTTTCAATGAATAATGTAGATAATAAGTTGAAATTAATAAATGATGAAACTGGTATTGCCACAGATAAAGCTACTTATGACAAAAATAAAAACTTCATTAATTTTAAGTTTATTAATGCAGAAAATGAACCTGTAGTAGGTTCATTTCTTGGAACAGCTGGCGGTTTTGCGACTTATGACAAAAATGGAAATTGCTTAAAATATGGGACAGTTGGTTTAGATGGAAACTATAAAATCAGTAAAAGAAGTAATGATGCTTATTCAAAATATAAGTTTGATAGCATTGGTAATTTGATTGAACGAAGTAATTATGACATTGATAACAAAATACAGATTAGGAATGGAGTTATAAGCGTAAGATACATTTATAATAAAGATAATCCTGTACAGCATTTAAAAACAGAATTACACCATACAAAACCAAATAAAAAAGTTGAGGACTCAATTCTTAAAAACTTCAACACCCAGATTGGAAAAGATAAGTTAGTTGAAGATTTGAATCAATTATTGGAAACATTAAAAGAACATCCATCACAGTTTGAATTTATTGGTAAAGATTCTTATGAAAAGCTTGTAAATAGTCAACGAGATAAATTAAAAGATTCTATGTCTGTTACCGAATTCTATCAAATAACATCGCCAATAGTTGCAAGTTTGGGCTGTTTACATACACGTATAGTAGATACTCGCTTTTTTAGAACACCTCAAAAATATTGGTTACCATTAATTGTATGGTTTGATAACGAAAAAATGTATGCAGTAAACAATTGTGTAGAAAATATTGAAATGAATACAGGTTCTGAAATATTGGAAATTAACGGAATTCCATCAAGTGAAATCTTTAAAACGTTAAAATCTACAATTTCTGCTGACGCGTATAATCAAAGCTTTTACAGAGGGGATTTGAATGTTAATTTTTTATATTACTATCACAGTTATTTTGGTTTTGATTCTGAATACAAAATAAAATTTAAACCTTACAATTCTGAAAAAATAATTACAACATCGTTTCTTATTGATGAACCAGCACCAAATTATAAAGTAGAAATAAATAATAAGCCAAGATTAAGCATAGAGATTAATAACAAAAGTAAAACTGCTATAATAAAGATTAAGAATTTTAACTATTTCCCAAGAGGTAGAGAAAATATAGGTTTTTTTAAAGAGAAGATAGATACTTATATGAAACAGATAAAAGATGAAAACATAAGTAAAGTGGCTTTTGATTTAAGAGGAAATAGAGGTGGAAACTCAGAATGCACTAACCATATTCTATCATATATAGTTGATAAAGAAATTAACTTTTATGAAAATAATGATTTGAATAAAAGACGAAATAGAACAATAGCAATAAAACCAAAAACAAAAGATAATATTAGTAATGCAAATATTTATATGCTTACAGATGGTCGTTGTGCATCTGCAACAGCCCAAATGTTAGCAGTTGTAAAACATAATAAGTTAGCAACCATAGTAGGAGAAGAAACGGGAGGCACTTACAGCACGCATCCAGGCAGAGGAACATCAGCATTAAAAAATACAAAGCTTGGTTTGCAAATAGGTACAGAAAGGGAATCTGTCAATGTTCCTAAATTGGAATTTGATAAAGGCATAATTCCAGATAAAGAAATTAAATTACAGCTATTTGATATAATAAACGACGATGCTCCTTTATTGAACTATATTTTGAAGAAATAAACAATCGGTAATAAAGCCAGTTGCAAACACCGTATAAAATCAATTGCTAGTTTTCTCCAATTTGATAAAGCCCTTTCGTAATATCCTTTGATTCGTTTCCAATTTGCTAAATTAGTCGCTTAACTAAAAAACAAAGCATATTCAAATGCATTGTTAGTAATTCAAGTAAAATGGAAAAATTATATAGAAAAGGTGCGATTGGAGCTTTAACAGATGAATATGAAAAAGCTCTGAACGAATTAAAGAATTTGCTTTTACAGATTCCTGATAATAAATTTGAAAAGATATATAATGAAAAAACGGATATAGAATTTCAATCCATAAGAAATATAGTGCTACATATAATTAATTCTGGATATGGTTATGCCAATCATATTAGAAAAAGATTTGGAAATAGTTATGTAGTTCCAAAAATTGAAATTGTAAAAACAGAGCATGGAATCCTTAAACTTGATGAAATGTTTGAATATACTGTTGAAACTTTTGAAGATAAATGGCAACTAACTTATAAGGAACTAATGAATACAATAATCAAAACATCTTGGACAACTTACGATTTAGAAGCTATTACCGAACATGCGATTGTTCATATTTTAAGACACAGGCTTCAAATTGAAAAAATGATTGTCAAACACGGAATATTATAATTTACACGAAAACTTGGTAGGATTTTCTATTCGGTTTAAGTTTTGAAAAAGAGGATTCTACAATAAATAAACAACACATCACATATATAAACCTTGTCTATAATTATTCTAATATTTTAAAGGACATACTTAGAGTACTATTTATTTCGTACTTATTATGTAAATAAAATAGATATATAACGACATGTAATTAAAATAACTATAATGAAAACCCTAAAAGAACAAACCGACGCAAAAATTGCAGCTGGTCGAAATGCGAAGCCTGAATTCATGAAAGGTGTCGATACTATTATCGAAAAAGCAAAAACCTTTCAAGAAGGTAAAAATGCTATTAAAGTGGGAGAAAAAGCACCAGATTTCATACTTCCTAATCCTGTAGGAAAATCAATATCACTTCATACGATACTAAAAGAAGGTCCTGTTGTTGTCACCTTTTATCGAGGAGATTGGTGTCCGTATTGCAATTTGCAACTTAGAGCTTTACAATCGCGATTAAACGATATTCATGCGCTTGGAGCTTCATTAGTTGCAATTAGTCCTCAGGTACCAGACGGTTCGCTAACCAAAAATGAGATTAGTGAAATGGATTTTATGGTATTGTCAGATCAAGATGCAAAAGTTGCTTCGCAATATGGTGTTGCTTGGGAAGTGCCAGAATTTTTAATGGAGCATATGCGAGTAGATCGTAATTTAGATTTAGAAACAATAAATAATGGAAATAGAAACATATTACCAATTCCAGCAACTTTTGTGTTAGACATCGATGGAATGGTAAAATGGAGTTTTGTAGATGTAGATTATAGAACACGTGCAGAACCGGATGCTATTATTGATGCTTTGAAAGAACTTTCATAAAAAAAATTGTATAATTATCGAAACTTTGGTTTGCAGGTTCATATGTAGTAGATTTATATACCTAATAAGGAATTAAATGAAAATAAAAAAGACCCAGTAGTAGGTTAATAAAGAAGTATTTCGATGCGCCAAACGAACAACATAGTACCATCTTTCGAGCTTCAAAAGAAAAGTTTTATTGTACATTAAAGGAATAAAAGTAAAAGATATGATTAAAGGACTTTATGAAACTCATTTATTTGTAGAAAATTTGGAGCGTTCTATAGATTTTTATTCTAATAAAATGGAATTAGAACAATGTCATTATGAGGCAGAAAGAAGCGTCACTTTTTTTTGGATAGGAGCGCCTAAACAATCTATGTTGGGACTATGGGAAAAGCCAAAGAAAGAAATACAAAGCAGACACTTTGCATTTACCTGCGAGCCAGATTGGATTTTAAATGAATCGGTTACATTTTTAAAAAATCGAAATATTAAACCTCGAAATTTTTTGAATGATGGAACCGAAAGACCAATGGTTTTTGCATGGATGCCAGCAATAGCAATATATTTTGACGACCCAGACGGAAATGTATTAGAGTTTATTGGTGTTTTAGATGGAAAACCTAAACCAGAAAACGGAATCGTTTCCTTTGAAAAATGGAAAGCATTAGAAGGAAATAACCAATAAAAAAATGGTAACTTTAATCAACTAAACTTCTTATTTAAAGCAGCAACAACACTTTCAATTTTATTGTTTTTATCTCGTCTTTCTAATAAAAGGGAAGACGCTTTTCTTTCATTACAATTTTGAATAGCACAACTTTCGCAAGTAACACCAACATCTTGAGTAACTAATTTTTGGTCTTCAATAAATCCAAGTTTTCGTTGTAATTGCTTGTTAATTAATAAACCAATACTAATACTTCTATAATGCTTTTCTTTAAAAGGATCTTTGGTTGCAGAAGATAATACTAAATATTTCATGTTATCACTTGGGTAGTTCGATATTTGCATATCAAACACATGATTTTCATTAGTATTACTACTATCTTTTAAAACTTGTAAGGAAACCCAACGTCTGCAATAATGTTCGTTGGTTTCGTTGGCACGAGGTGAATGTTGATGTGATAAATGTAGCTCTTTTTTAAGATGAAACCTCTCACTACCAGATTTGTGCGTAAATCGTAAAAAGAATAAATTCTGAATATTAAATTCTTTTGGAAGAATATTCGTTAAACGTTGGTAAAAGGATTCTGGGGAAGCATTAAAACAATCCATTGTTTTTAGAAAAAGCGAAGTATCAAAAGTCTTTTTATCAAAAACCTCTTTTAGTTTTTTGGTGATTAAGGCTTTAGGTAATATTAATGCTCCAGCAAAATAGGAAGCATAAAAATTATTTAAAACCTGATCAAAACTTTCAAATTTAATCCAAGAAAAAGTATATAATCTATCTTCTAATTCTAAATAGTTATAAGCCAATTCTTTTGCATAAATAAAAGTACGTTGTGCATCATCTATCTCACTAGCTAAGAGTAGTGTTTTATTTTTTGGTACAAAAACAGAACGTAAATTATCTAAGCTTTTGTGTTTGTCTAGTTCTTTATTATGAATAGTATAATTAAACTCTTCTACTAAAATATCTTCGAGCTCTTTTGAGGTTATTGGTTTGTCTAAGTCTATTTGATAAGCTTTTGCAAAAGCAAGAACGCTTTGTTCTAAATCGTCAAAATAATTGTTATTTGCTTCTTGAAAAGAACGAAGGGAAGCCAGGTAAAAACTTTCTTTGCTAAAGTTGTAATGTTGTGCAATTTCAATTATAGTACTAATAAAAGCATTTACTTTTGCAGGTGCATTGGCAACAATTTCTATTAAAGTACTTTCTTTTATACCGAATACTTCTAACGGAATTTCTTTTAAAATTTTAGACTGCAAAATCTCTCCAATAGGAGCTAGATTTTTGTCTAATTTTAAAGACACCATTTGATCATAAGGAATGTCTAATTTTTCTGCAAGTGTTACAATTTTATCTGGTTTCGGATATTTTTTTCCTTTTTCAATTTCATTTAAATACGATTTAGATAACCCCGAAAGCTTAGATAAACCAAATAACGATAAATTCTTGTCTGTACGTATTTGCTTGAGTTTCAAGCCAAATATGAGCTTTATATATTCTTCTTCCATAATTATTAAATCAAAGATACAAAATATTGCGAACAACTTAAAAAAAGAGGAAATAATAAATTTAGCGAACGTTCGCTTGTTTTTTAAAAAAGTTTGTTTTAATATTGTAGAGTAAAATCATAACAACATGGAAAACACACTTTTAAAACAAACAAAAATAGAATTTGCCGAAAACGTAAAAAACTATTATCCAGAAGTATTAACAGATGATGCCTTAGCGTTTATTACTGCTTTACACGAAAAATTTAATGCGAAACGATTAGAGTTGTTAACTAGACGAGAACAAGAGCAAAAAGTTTTCGATAGTGGTAAATTTCCAGAATTCCCTAGAGAGACTAAAAACATTAGAGAAGCAGAGTGGACTGCTGCTAGAATTCCTTTGGATATGCAAGATCGAAGAGTAGAAATTACTGGTCCTGTAAATAGAAAAATGATTATTAATGCTTTAAACTCTGGTGCAAAAACGTTTATGGCAGATTTAGAAGATAGTAATGCACCAACTTGGTCTAATACTATTGAAGGGCAACAAAACCTAATAGATGCGAATAAAAAAACGATTTCTTTATATGATTCTAGAAAGGAAAAATCGTATCAGTTAAATAGTAAAACAGCGGTTTTATTAGTAAGGCCAAGAGGGTTGCATTTAAATGAAAGGCATATACTTATTAATGGAGAAGAGGCTTCTGGTAGCTTGGTAGATTTTGGTTTATATGTTTTTCATAACACAAAAACTAGAATAGAAAATGGTTCTGCTCCATATTTTTATCTTCCAAAATTAGAACATTATTTAGAAGCGCGTTGGTGGAATGATGTTTTTGTTTTTGCTCAAGATTATTTAGAAGTACCACAGGGAACTTTTAAAGCAACCGTTTTAGTCGAAACTATTACGGCAAGTTTTCAGTTGGATGAAATCATTTACGAGCTTAAAGAACATATTGTTGGCTTAAATTGTGGACGTTGGGATTACATTTTTTCATATATCAAAAAGTTTAGAAATCATTCCAATTTTGTGGTTCCTAATCGGGATCAAGTGACAATGACAACTCCTTTTATGGATGCATATTCAAAGCTTGTTATACAACGTTGCCATAAAAGAGGAATTCTTGCTATTGGAGGAATGGCAGCACAAATTCCTATTAAAAATAATGACCAAGCCAATATAAATGCTTTAGAAAAAGTGCGCAAAGACAAAGAACGTGAAGTTAAAAACGGCCATGATGGTACTTGGGTAGCGCATCCAGATTTAGTAGCAGTTGCTATGATGGAGTTTAATAAACACATGCCAACAGCTAATCAATTACATGTATTACGCGAAGATGTACATATTACCGAACAAGATTTAGTTGCAATGCCAAAAGGAACTGTTTCAGAAACAGGAATAAGAAAAAATATTAACGTTGGGATCTTGTATACCGAAGCTTGGTTAAGAGGTCATGGAGCTGTTGCCCTTTATAATTTAATGGAAGATGCAGCAACAGCCGAAATATCTAGAACACAAATATGGCAATGGCTAAAAAATGAAGTGAAATTAGAAGATGGTAGGCCATTTACTAGAGACTTATTTGATGCTATTTTTGACAATGAAGTTGAAAAAATTATTACAGAAATTGGTCGTGATAAAATTGAAGACACCAAGTTTGAAATTGCAATTCAGCTATTTGAAAAATTAGTAACACAAGAAGAATTTGAAGAGTTTTTAACGCTTCCAGCATACCAATACATTTAAAAAAAAAATGTCTCGCAACTACTGCAATAGTTTGCGAGACGTAATTATCAAATTATAGAATAACCTTAATAATTAAAAACAAAATTATGAAAAATTTAGCACAAAGCAACTATAGTTCTGCTTTAGAAACAGTACGAAACCTAAAAGCTAAGTATGGTAATACTTGGAATGCAATACGACCAGAAAGTGCTGCTAGAATGGTGACTCAAAATCGTTTTAAAACTGGTTTAGATATAGCTAAATATACCGCAGCTATTATGCGAGAAGATATGGCTGCATATGATGCAGATCCTTCAAATTATACGCAATCCTTAGGTTGCTGGCACGGTTTTGTAGCGCAACAAAAAATGATTGCGGTTAAAAAACATCATAAAACCACTAGCAAAAGATATTTATACCTCTCGGGGTGGATGGTTGCTGCATTACGTTCTGAATTCGGACCATTACCTGATCAATCTATGCATGAAAAAACAGCAGTTCCTAGTCTTATTGCAGAAATTTATGATTTTTTACGTCAAGCAGATGCTATCGAATTAAACGATTTGTTTAAAAGATTAGAAAATGGTGAAGACGTTCAGGATCAAATTGATAATTTTGAAACACATATCGTACCTATAATAGCAGATATTGATGCTGGTTTTGGAAATGAAGAAGCTACGTATCTACTAACAAAAAAGATGGTTGAAGCAGGTGCTTGCGCCATACAAATTGAAAATCAAGTGTCTGATGCAAAACAATGTGGCCATCAAGATGGAAAAGTAACCGTTCCGCATGAAGATTTTATTGCTAAATTAAATGCTATTCGATATGCTTTTCTTGAATTAGGTATCGAGGATGGTATTATTGTGGCAAGAACAGATTCAGAAGGAGCTGGTTTAACTCAAAAATTGCCAGTAAGTCAAGAACCTGGTGATTTAGCTTCTAAATATTTAGCATTTGTAGAAGCTGAAGAAATTGCTATACATGAAGCTAAAGAAGATGATGTATTATTAAAAAGAGAAGGTAAACTGGTTCGTCCAGTAAGACTTCCAAATGGATTGTAT
Source organism: Oceanihabitans sp. 2_MG-2023 (assembly GCF_030547245.1). Classification (GTDB taxonomy): domain Bacteria; phylum Bacteroidota; class Bacteroidia; order Flavobacteriales; family Flavobacteriaceae; genus Oceanihabitans. The sequence goes on along the minus strand of NZ_JAUOQT010000003.1, from coordinate 314,828 downwards.
AAGTTTAAAGATGGTACTAATATAGATCGTGTGGTTTTAGATTGTGTTACTAGTCTTCAAAATGGAGCAGATTTACTTTGGATTGAAACACCAACTCCAAACGTTAAACAAATCGCACATATGGTAAACAGAGTAAAAGAAATTGTACCTAATGCTAAATTAGTGTACAACAATTCTCCATCTTTTAATTGGACATTAAATTTCCGTAAACAAGTATTTGAAGAAATGCTTGCCGAAGGAGAAAACATGACAGCTTATGATAGAAATAATTTAATGAATGCGCAATATGATGGTTCGGAATTATGCTTTAGAGCAGATCAAAAAATTAAAACTTTCCAAATAGATGGATCTAGAGAAGCTGGAATTTTTCACCACTTAATTACACTACCTACTTACCATACAACCGCATTACATATGAACGATTTAACCGAAGGTTATTTTGGAGAAGAGGGTATGTTAGCTTATGTGAAAGGAGTACAACGTCAAGAAATTAGAAAAGGAGTTTCTTGTGTAAAGCACCAAAGAATGGCAGGATCGGACCTTGGTGATGATCACAAAACATTTTTTGCTGGAGATAAAGCTTTAAAAGCTGGAGGGGAAAATAATACTTCTAATCAATTTGAAGTTAAAGAAGAACAAAAAAGAGAACTTGTTTTAGATAAATAATTATTAATAAAGGCAACATTTTAAAATGTTGCCTTTATTTTATATAAAAAGATTACAAATGAAAGGTAGAAAATTATTGATGATTCCTGGTCCAATAGAATTTGAACCAGATGTGATGCAGGCAATGGCAATGGCAACAACAAGTCATGTTGCTCCAGATTTTATTGAGGTTTTTGGTAATAGTCTAGAACACATGCGAGAAGTATGGAAATCACCAAAAGGACAACCTTTTATTGTTGCTGGAACAGGAACATTAGCGATGGATATGGCTATAGCCAATCTTATAGAAAAAGACGATAATGTATTAGTGATTTCAACGGGGTATTTTGGTAAACGTTTTCAAGATATTTTAACCCATTATGGCGCAAATACTACTATTTTAGAAGCACCAGTTGGTGAAGTTGTGCCTCTTGAAGTTATAGAAAAAGAACTAAAAACGAAAACTTATAAAGCTTTAACAATTACACATGTCGATACTTCTACAGGAGTATTAGTAGATCCAGAACCGATAGCGAAGTTAGCTAAAAAGTATCATGTATTAAGTATTTTAGATGGTGTTTGCTCTGTTGCGGCTGAAACGATTCATCAAGACGAATGGGAATTAGATATTGTTTTAACAGCATCTCAAAAAGCAGTTGGAGTGCCTCCTGGACTTGCTTTATTAATGGCTTCGGAAAAAGCAATACAAGTGTGGGAAAACAGAAAGACACCTGTTTGTAATTACTATGCAAATTGGAAAAATTGGTTGCCAATAATGAAAGCTTATGAAGCACGCAAACCTTCGTATTTTGGCACACCAGCAGTTAATTTAATTGTAGCTTTAGAAACGAGCTTAAAAATTATTTGTAAAGAAGGAGTGCAAAAGCGAATAGAAAGACATCAAGTTTTAGCTAACGCTTTTAGAAAAGGATTAGCGTCTTTACATTTAGAAATCTTGCCAAGATCTACCGAAATCGCCGCTAACAGTTTAACAGCGGTTTATTATCCTAAAGAAATAGATGGTGTTGCATTGCGTTCTAAAATTGCAAGAAGCAATGTCATTATTGCTGGAGGCTTACTTTCAGAAATTAAAACTTCCTATTTTAGAGTAGGTCATATGGGGTCGGTATCTCCAAATGATCTTATAGCGGTATTAAGTGCTTTAGAACGAGCTTTACTAGCATTGAATTATCCTTTTGAAACTGGAAAAAGCTTAAATGCTTTTCAAACCGAACTTTTAAAATTTGAGGAATAAATTAAAAAAAACGCAATTATAATGGATATTCCATTTTAATATCACAACGTTGATACACGCAATTATCTTCTACAGGAATTTCAATAAAGCCATATTTTCTATATATGTAAATAGCGTTTTCTAATTTCCGACTAGAGTAGAGTAGTAGTCTGTTGAATTCTTGTTTCTTTGCAAAGTCTAGACAATATTGCATGAGTTTTTGTCCTATTTTTAGTCCTCTAAATTTAGGGGAAACAGCCATTTTTGTTAACTCGAAAGTACCTTTGTCTTGTATTGGCATTAAAGCAACAGTACCAATAATTTGGTTGTTTAGTTTTGCAAAAAAAATAAATCCGCCTTTATTAATAATATAGTTTTTTGGTTTGCTTAAAACCTCTTTGTCGTAAGGTTCTATTTCAAAATGATTTTCAAGCCATTCTATATTTAATGTATAAAAATCTGTAGCATACTTATTTTTAAAATCTATAATCTCTAATGCTTCCGGTTTGTTCATTTTTCTTTTTTTATTGCTATATCTTAGAGTTACTGTGCATATTTATACTATTATTTTATAAAAACTATGGCGAAAAACAAGAGTAAAATAGATATAGTAGATATAAAGAATGTAAGGTTAAAAATAGATTTATCTATAACCTTTTTGCGTACTAAGTCTATAATCATCCAAACAGGAATAATAAAGCTTAATATAAAAACAGGTAAGGAAAATGTTTGGGAAATTTTCGCGAACCAAGAAGACTGTACTTGGTTTATTTCCATAAATAATAATGTTATTATAAATAAAAAAATTAAAAAGGTAAGTCCTAACCGAAAGAATTCTAATACAAGTTTTGACATTATTTTTTTGTGTTAGCTCGAATAAAATCTGTTATTAAATAGCTTATTAATTTACCAATTTGTGCTTCGTTTTCTGGTGTAGCAATAGCTTCGCATATGTGTAAGTACGTTGCATTTTTGTGTTTAGCAAAATAATTTACAAAATTTCTAGTTTTGTTTACCGAAAATCCACTAGGAGTTTTTGCGCTACTCGATGTGTTTGCTATAGCATCACAATCTATTTCAATACCAAAAGGCTTTGCAGACACATGTTTTAAAGCACGTTCTATTTCTGTTTTAAATTTCAGTTCTTTCCTTACAGATATAGCTTCATAGGTATTAAAACCTATTCGTTTTTCACTTTTAATAGTGTTTATAATACTTTGTGCGTTATAATTTTCATGTAAACCAAAAATAAAGTAATTATGCAAAAAACCTTCCGCGAAAGCGTAACGAAACCCATTGCCACTATGTCTTCCTTCTTCTTCTCTAAAATCGGTATGCGCATCTAAATTGACTACATTTATAGCTGTGTTTAGTGCTAGCGAGCTCCCTTTAATATTACCATAAGCGTTGTTATGACCACCGCCAATAATAATTGGTTTTTTACCAGATTTAACAATAGTATGCACTAAGTTAGCCACTTGTTGATCTATTGTCTCAACCATTTTTCTTGCTTTGGCAATATCTTTCTTCTTATTTTGATCTAATTTTTTAAGTTTTTTTAATTCGAAATCAAAATCTAAATGTCCTAAAACAAGCACTTTATTGGCATGTGTATATGTGTTACTTTGTATATTTAACAAAATTTTAATTACGGCATCAAATGTAGTGGAAGTGCCTGGTTTTCCGTAATTTGCGAAAACTCCTACATCTTCAGGTAAGCCAATTAAAACATAGCTAACATCTAAATTTATAAGTTGCTCGTATATATTGGAAACAGAGGTTAATACTTTAATGTGTTCGCCAAATTTAGATTCTTTGGGTCTTTTGTTAAGTACGCTTTTTAGTTTTGTATTATCAAATAAAACCAATTTGTCCATAATTAAAATCTGTTTTTTAAATTAAATAAAAGTACATTATTTTTAAACGAAACAAGAATTATAATATTAAATAATCAAAAAATTTGAAACAAAAATTACGCTCTAAATTTTAACCTTAAAAACAAGTAATTATGACAGAAAAGAAGAATAACATAGGATTAAAAGTAGCTTTAGGTATTGCTTTAGCTTTATTTTTAGGAACTGGATTTTACACTTCTACTTTATACCAAGAGAAAAAAGAAAATGAATTACAGCTTACTAAAGAAAAGCAATTAGTAATGAATGATTTAAGCAATATGGCAAAACAATATGATATTGCTATTGGTGAAAATGATATTGCTAATGAAAAATTAATTGATGCTAAAGAGCGAATTCAAGGACTTATGGACTCATTAAAAGTGTCTGAAGCAAATGTTGGTAGTTTATGGAAATACAAACAAAAGTATTTATCACTGCAAAAAGAGATGGATGTGCTTTTGGTTGAAAACGATAGATTAAAAGTGGAAAACCAATTGCTAGCAACTTCTTTAGATAGTACTAAGGTTAGATTAGAAGAGCGTACTATGTTTACAGATTCTTTATTGGTACAAAATACCGCTTTAGCTGAAGTTGTAGAGACTGCTGCAGTTTTAAATACAGTTGGTTTAAAAGGATATGGTGTTATAGAGCGAAGTTCTGGAAAACTAATTCCTACAGAAAGGGCTAGACGTGTAGATAAGATTAGAGTTTGTTATACTGTTGCTAAAAATAGATTGGTACAAGCCGGTGATCAAGAATTCTATGTGCAATTAATAGACCCAAACAATAATATTTTAGGAGAAAATGCACAAGTACAATTTGAAGAACAAAGCTTAAATTATAGTGTTATTAGTAAGTTTAATTATGAAAATAATTCTTTAGATGTTTGCGAATTTGTTAATGCTAGAGGTGATGCAGATTTTGAAAAAGGGCGATACGTAGTGAATGTTTTTAATAACAAAGAATTAATTTCAAGTAATGAGTTTACTTTAAAGTAGTACCTAAAAAATTAATCCATTTTTTAAAGTCTGAAGCTATTAGTTTCAGGCTTTTTTTAGTTACTTAGTTTTTGGATGCAGGCTTCTCTAAAGCTCCAAATTTCTTCAAAAGAATATGATATATGGTTCGAAATAATCCATTTTTTTATATAGTTTTTATGAAACTCTAACTTATAATTTCCTATTTGCTTCGGAAGGATTTTTTCTTCAAATAAAATAGCTTCTTTAAAAGATGTTGTACTTACTTTAGTTCTAGTAAAATCGAAGATTTCATTATTCATTTTTAAATACGTGTGAGCTTCAGGAATATACTCTAAATGGAGTTTTGATAACACTTCATCAACACCTTTAGTATTGGCTTCATTCATTTTGTAAATACATAAACAAAACTGAATATGTGTTGCTTCATTTTCAATAGCAATTTCCTTTAAAAATGCGTGTTTTGTAGCGCATGTTCCTTTGTTTTCTTGTAAAATAGATTCGTAGTTGCTTCTGTCTGTGTTTCTTCCGTAAGGTAATTGCTTTACAAACTTACAAACCGAATTAAAATCTGTTAGTCCTAATGCAATACAGGATTTAGATACAGGTTTTAAAGTATTTAATTTAAAATTATAAGACGGTTCCATTTATAATTACTGAGTCTATATGGTTTTCTCCAAAAGCATAAGGTAAAAAATTATAACTAGGTATTTGTTTCGTGATAATAAGGTTCGCTTTTTTACCTCTAGTTATACTTCCATACTGGTTAGAAATTCCCATGGCATATGCACCATTTATAGTTGTTGCATTTATGGCTTCTTCTGGAGTCATTTTCATTTTTATACAAGCAGTGCTTACTACAAAATTCATGTTTCCACTTGGTGTAGAACCAGGGTTGTAATCTGTAGCTAAAGCTAAAGGCAATCCAGCATCTATAATTTTTCTTGCAGGAGTGTAAGGTATGCTTAAAAAGTAGGAACAGGAGGGAAGTGCTACAGGAATAGTGCTGCTGTCTTTTAATGCTTTTATATCTTCTGTTTTTAATTCTTCGAGATGATCTACAGAAAGCGCATTGTGTTTAACACCAAGTGCAATACCACCAAATGCATTAAATTGATTTACATGAATTTTGGGAATAAGCCCATGTTTTTTTCCTGCGGATAGTAATCGATCTGTATCTTCTAAACTAAAGTAGCCTTTTTCGCAAAAAACATCTATGTAATGTGCAAGTTCTTCTTTTTCAATTTTAGGAAGCATTTCATTAATAATTAAATCTAGATAGCCTTTTTTATCTTCTTTATATGCTTTAGGAAGTGCGTGTGCACCTAAAAAAGTGGCTTTTATTTTTATTGGAAATTCTTTTTTAATGCGTTTAATTACGCGAAGCATTTTTAATTCGGCTTCGACAGTTAAGCCATAGCCAGATTTAATTTCTAAAGCTCCAGTGCCAAGTTTCATGACTTGGTGTACTCGTTGTATAGATTGTTGATATAAGTCTTCTTCGCTTGTGTTTTGAAGTTTTTCTGCGGAATTTAAAATTCCACCACCACGATTTGCTATGTCCTCATAGCTAAGACCATTAATTCTATCTACAAATTCTTGTTCTCTATTTCCTGCGTATACAATGTGTGTATGCGAGTCGCACCAAGTTGGTAAAACGATTTTTCCTGTAGCATCTATTATTTGATCTGCTTCAATAGAAGTTAAGTCCTGCATACTACCATAGGCTACAATAGTATCATGTTCTAAATAGATATATGCATTTTTAATAGATGGAAGTATTTTCATATCGCTTCCAGAAACCTTTAGTAGGTTAGTATCTCTTACTTGTATTAGTTCTTTTATATTGGTAATTAGTAATGACATAGCTTTGTATTAAAGTATAAATTTAGCAAAATAAAAAAGCGTTGACAATTTGCCAACGCTTTAAATTTTATAAAGAGTAAAAAGTTTATTGTTTTACAAACTTGTATGTTGTGTTATAGTCATTAAATTTAATAATGTAAACCCCATTATTTAGTTTAGAAACATCTAAAGCTTGCCCTGTTTTTACAGCACTATGAATAACACGTTTTCCTAAAACATTGTAAACAGATACATTTAAATCTCCATTAATGTTTCCTTTAAAATATAAATTGTTTTTCGTTGGATTAGGATACATTGTAATTTCTTGTAAAGTATTATCTTCTACATCAAGCGTAATTAATTTGTTTTCAAACCAGTTTAAATCACTTTGGTAATAACTTACGGTTGCAAAATCTAAATCGCCATCATTATCAAAATCATTAACGGTAATATCAAAAATGGATTGATGCGAATCATCAAGAGAAAATTCTGTTTCAAAACCACCAGTAGTATTACTTTCAAACCAAAGAACATCTAAACCTGAAGTGTATCCATTAGTGACTATTAAATCATTATATGTGTCATTGTCAAAATCATTAACAGCAGTTTTAGAAGTATGTATCGTAGTTGTAGTAATAGTAGTTTCAGTGAAAGTTGTTGCTGTACCGCTTGTGTCTTTTGTGTAATAAGCAACACCTGCCATGCCGCCAACAGGCTCGCTATCGGCTTTTATTATGTCTAAAATTCCATCATCATTTACATCTTTAACATCGATGTCAAATAAATATCCATTTCCTGAGCTTACTGTATTGTCATATTTTGTAAAGGATACAACACCAGCTCCACTAGGTAGTAAATTATTGTCGTAAACTTCAATAGTACCAGCATCCGAAAATGCAATGACTGCATCTAAATCTCCATCATTATCATAATCTGTTAATTCAATATCCCCAGGTCCGCTTGTAGGTACAGAGGCAATAGTGTAAGGTCCTGTAAATACTCCCGAGCCATTGTTTGCAAACCAAAATACATCTCCAGACCCATATGCAACAACAGCTACATCTAATGTTGAATCTGCATCAATATAACCAGTAGTAACTGTACCAGCACCGGAAATAAGAGAAGTTCCAATAGTTACAGCATCTGCAAAAGTACCATCTCCATTATTGGCGAACCATACTAAATTACTATTACCATAACTAGTTGCTAAAATATCATTATTACCATCTCCATTAACATCTGCAATATGCACACCTTCAACATATAATAAGGCTTCAGTTCCAGTAGCTACTAAAGTAACACTAGCAGCAAAAGTTCCATCTCCATTGTTTTTATACCATTCTACAGTATTTCCTCCATCAGTACCAATAACAATATCTACATAAGCGTCGTTATCTAGTAAGCCAGAATCAATGGTGTAAGGATTTGCTCCTGTAGAAGCATTTATTGTAGCTTTCGGTTCAAAAGTTGTTTGAGCCAATGCCATTGAACTTATTAAAAGTAAGGATAAACCAGTAAGTAGTTTTCTTTTCATGTATTTGAGGTTTTATTTTTTTTGTAACTATTTGTTTACAAATATATTAAAATATTTCGAGATTATGCTTTTTATCGGAAATACTAAGCGTTTTGTCGTTATTTCAAACTACCAACCATGTTTTCAGGTTTTACCCAAGCATCATAATCTTCGGCAGTAACATAGCCAAGGTTAATAGCTTCGGTTTTAAGAGTAGTTCCGTTTTTATGAGCTGTATTTGCGATTTCGGCAGCTTTATAATATCCGATTTTGGTGTTTAATGCAGTAACTAACATTAGTGAATTGTTAAGTAACTCTTTAATAACAGCGTGGTTTGGTTCGATACCAGCAGCACAATTTTCTTCAAAACTTCTACATGCATCACCTATTAATTGTGCAGATTGTAATACGTTTGCAGCCATCATAGGTTTAAATACATTTAGTTCATAATGACCTTGTGTACCACCAACAGTAACAGCAACATCATTACCCATTACTTGTGCACAAACCATAGTTAAAGCCTCACATTGTGTAGGGTTTACTTTCCCAGGCATAATAGAACTTCCTGGTTCGTTAGCAGGTATAATAATTTCACCAATACCAGAACGTGGACCAGAAGCCATCATACGAATATCGTTAGCAATTTTATTTAAAGAAACAGCTAATTGTTTTAAAGCACCATGTGTTTCTACCAAAGCATCATGTGCAGCAAGAGCTTCAAATTTATTGGGTGCAGTGATAAAAGGAAGACCAGTAAATTCAGCAATAAATTCGCTAACACGTTTTGCGTAACCTTTTGGGGTGTTTAATCCAGTACCAACTGCTGTACCTCCAAGAGCAAGTTCACTTAAATGTGCTAAAGTATTATTTAAAGCTTTTAGACCATGATCTAATTGCGATACATAACCAGAAAATTCTTGTCCTAATGTAAGCGGAGTGGCATCCATTAAATGGGTTCTACCTATTTTTACAACTTCTTTAAAATCTTCTGATTTCTTTTTTAGAGTATCCCTTAATTGTGTTACACCAGGAATAGTGTTTTCTACTATTTTCTTATAAGCAGCAATATGCATTCCTGTAGGGAAAGTATCATTAGAGGATTGTGATTTATTTACATCGTCATTTGGTTGAATGGTTTTTTCACCTTCACCAATAACTTTTCCAGCAATTTGATGTGCTCTATTGGCTATAACTTCGTTTACGTTCATGTTACTTTGCGTACCAGAACCTGTTTGCCATATAACTAACGGAAACTGATCATCATGCATTCCAGTTAAAATTTCATCACATACTTTAGCAATAAGATCTCTTTTTTCAATGTCTAAGGCACCTAACTCACAATTAGTAAATGCTGCAGCTTTTTTTAAGTAAGCAAACCCATAAACAATTTCTAAAGGCATAGATGCAGCAGCACCAATTTTAAAGTTGTTACGTGAGCGTTCTGTTTGTGCTCCCCAAAGTTTATCTGCAGGAACGTTAACATTACCCATTGTATCTTTTTCTATTCTATATTCCATAATTTTAATGCTGATTTTAACAATACAAATTTACATATTTATGGCATAAATACAGATGTTTTTTTTTGATAATTTATTAGCATATTGTTGATAATTATAAATTGCTTGTAGACTGGTTAATTGCGTATTTTTTTGAAGGAGATTGTAATATTTAATTTCGGACGATTAAAACATTACCCTATTTCATTCGTTTTTTTATAGCTAATGAACTCTTTTGATAACTCTGTTAATAATTCTACATTTTATATTGCATAAAAAAACACTTTGGTTTATATTTGCAGTATTATATTAAATAAGACACCAACAATTATGTTTGAATTTGACCAATATTTAGGATTTTTAGCTTTCTTAACCATTTTAACAATAGGTTTTTGGCTAATGATATTTTTATTAACTTTTGTTATTCCTTACTGGATTGGTGGATCTTTAATGGAGTTTTTAAAAGAAAAAAGAGAAGAGAAAAAAGCAGAGCGTAACGCATAAGCTTTATATTAAATATAAAAAAAAGGGAAACGCATAGCGTCTCCCTTTTTTTTGTGATCTATTTGTAGTTTTTTTTTAATTTATTAAAAACTAAAAAAGCTCCTTCATAAAAAATAGGAGAGGAGCTTTTTAAAAATTACTTTATATAACTAGAATTTAAATTTACCCTTCAAATTCCTCTTCACCACCATTTCCTCTTTGTCCACGATCTCTTTTCTTTTGTTGATTAAACCTGTACGTGAAAGATAAGTTGAAACTACGTTCTCTCCATTGAAATTCACTAGTGCTATAGAAAGTATCTGTTTCTGTATCCATTATACGTTTTCTAGAGTTAAATAAATCACTAACACTGAAGGCTATAGATGCTTTTTCATTAAACAAGTCTTTACTAAATGCCATATTTGTTGAAAAGGCACCTTTTCTTTTGTTTTGCGCATCTGCAGTAGGTCCTGAATAGTTCATACTCGTTTGCCATTCTATATCTGCTGGTAATGTATATTTTGTATTTAATCTAGCAAACCAACTTGTATTTTCATTTCCTAAATCTGCTCCATTAGGATCGACACCTTCACTTTTAGATTTAAAGACATTAAAGTTCGCACTTGTATTAAATTTACGAGATGGTCTGTACATAACTGTAAATTCAAAACCGTATCTGTCTTCACTAGCTAAATTTATTGGAGTACGTTGTATTACAGAAACTTCTTCCCCATCTACATCTACGGTTTCACCAGTATCAAAGCTCACAAAATTAAAAACATCTGTAGCATGCTGGTAGTAAGCAGATGTATTAAGTGTTACTTTTCCAAAACGGTTTATATATCCAAGATCAAAAGTACCAGAATAACTAGGGTCTAAATCTGGATTTCCTTGAAAAACGCTAGATACACTAGAGCGTGAAGGAAAAGGGTTTATATATCTAGAACGCGGTCTACGTAAACGTCTACTGTAACCAATTGTTAGGCTTTCTGCATCCGATAATTCGTAATTTAAGTTTACCGTTGGAAATAAACCAGTATAATCCTTTTTAGTAAAATCTCCACTAGAAGGTTGATCGATAGTAATTCTAGTATTTTCTAAACGTAATCCCAATAAATAAGAAAACTTACCATGTTTGCTTCCGTATTGCGAATAGACAGCATTTACATATTCTTTATAGTTTAAGATGTTAGATAAATCATTGTCTACATAAAAAGTATTTGTATTATCTAAAAATTCAACTACATAATCTGTAGAAATAGTATTAAAATTACCACGATACCCTAATTCAAATTGTGCATTTTCACCAATAGGTAATACATAATCACCTTGTAATAAGATACGTTCTTGATCTTCAAGAGTTCCTACTTTTTCGTTTAATACATCGTTAACTTCAACTAGAGAGCTTTCGTCTTCTGTACTGTCTTCGTATTGAAAATCGAAGGTAAGTTTGTGCCCGCTAGTTTCAAAGTTTTTTGTGAAATTAGCCGCATATTGTATGGTTTTATCATCTTCTAATTCTGGATCAAAACGAGAACTTGAACTAGTTAGCACATTATTAATATCATATTGTAATAAACTATTAGTAGTATTACTTTCGTTATTACTGTCTCTATAAAAAACAGAAGTAGTTAAAGAAGCAGAATCATTAATATACCATTCAATACCTAAATTGGTATTAAAACCTTTTCTTTTACGATCATAGTCTTTGGTTTCATTAATACTATTTCCAAATTCTTTATAGGTAGTGTTTGTGAAAGAATTACCTGGACTTTCTCTATAACTATATCCAGAAGTATTAAATATATTAACGTTTCCGGTTCTATAGTTTATATTTCCAGATATTCCAGCGGAAGGATTGTAGCCAGCATTAGCAGTTATAGCACCATTTAAACCTTGTAACTTACTTCGTCTTAAAATAATGTTTAATATTCCTGCAGTTCCTTCGGAATCATATCTAGCTGAAGGAGAAGTGATAACTTCTACTTTTTCTATAGATTCTGCTGGTAATTGACGTAGTGCATCTGTAGAGTTTAAACCTACTAAACCAGAAGGTTTTCCGTTAATTAAAATACGCACATTTTCTTGACCACGAAGCGAAACATTTCCTTCTACATCTACAGAAACGGAAGGTACATTGTCTAGTACATCACTAACAGTACCACCACGAACAGTAAGGTCTTTACCAACGTTGTATATTTTTTTATCTAATTTAATTTCAACAGTAGTACGTTCTGCAATAACTAAAACTTCACCTAAAGATTCTGTATCTTCACTAAGAAACAGTTCTCCTAAATTAGTGTCTTTTAAAAGTTTTTGATTTGCAATTGTTTTAGTTCCAAAACCAATGAACTCAATAGATACATCGTAAAGACCAGCAGTAACCGGAATATTGAAGTTACCTTTTTCGTCTGTAATACCTCCAGTTATCATTCTGTTTTCTTTTTTGCTAAAAAAAGCAACAGTTGCATATTCTAAAGGCTGAAGCGTTTCTTGCTCAAGAATACTTCCAGTAATTCTTACTTCTTTTTGAGCAAAAGTGTTTAAGGAGAAAAATAAAATGCAAATAAATGCAAAAAGTTGTTTAGTCATGATTAGTTTTTAGCTTATGACCGCAAAAATATAGTTTGGTTTAAAGGGGTTTGGTTAAAAGTATGTTAAATAAAAAAAAGCTTCAAAATGTAATCATTTTGAAGCTTTTTAAATTAGCTAGCTAGGATACTTAATATTTTTTCTGGAGGTCTACAAATTGCAGCTTTATCTCCGTTAATAACGATGGGTATTTTTATTAGACTAGGAAATTCGGTCATCATTTTAATGTATTCAATATCATCAAAATCATCCATATTGGAAACTACTTTTTGGTAATGATCTTTCCATATAGTAGCTTCAGTTCTAATTAAATGAATGGGTTTAATATTTAAAAGTTTTACAATTCTTTTAAGTTTTCTTTCTGTTAAAGGATGGTCTATGTGTCTAATAACTTTATGTCTCTTTTTAATTTTTTTTAAAATATTGAGACATTCAATAGAGTCTATTGATTCTGGGTTGTGATAAATTAAAATCATAATGTAGGTAGGGATTTGGGGATTTTGTTTTTTGGGGTTATAATGTAGGTATTATGTTATTAAATCTAGTATTAATTCTGGAGGTCTGCCAATAACTGCTTTGTTCCCTTTTATAACAATAGGTCTTTCTATTAGTTTTGGGTGTTTAACCATTGCATCTATGACTTGCGAGCCTGTTAATATTTTGTTTTTGTAATTTTCTTTCCAAATAACTTCATTTTTTCTAACTAAATCTATAGGTTCGATATTTAGTAGTTTAATAATGCGTATTATTTCTTCTTTATCCGGAAAGGTTTCAAGATAATTAATTATTTTAAATTCTTTGCCAGAATTCTTTAATATTTCTAGTCCACTACGAGATTTACTGCATCTATTATTGTGGTATATCGTTATCATTCAGTGTTTTATTTTATAAATTATTTGTTTCTGTAGATTGCTGCCCCATCATCATAAGGTATGCTTTTAAAAAGCGACCAATATCTCCATCCATAACTGCATCTACATTACCAGTTTCATGACCAGAACGAACATCTTTTACTAATTTATATGGGTGCATTACATAATTACGTATTTGGCTTCCCCATTCAATCTTCATTTTACTGGCTTCAATATCTTCGCGTTGTGCTAATTGCTTTTGTAGTTCCATTTCGTATAATTGCGATTTCAGCATTTGAAGCGCTCTTGCACGGTTATCATGTTGTGAACGTGTTTCAGAACAGGATATTTGAATGCCTGTAGGTTTGTGTGTTAATTGTACTTTGGTTTCTACTTTATTTACATTTTGTCCACCAGCACCACTAGATCTTGCTGTAACAATTTCTATGTCTGCAGGGTTAATTTCAATTTCAATAGTATCATCTACTAAAGGGTATACATATACAGAAGCGAAACTAGTATGACGTTTTGCATTACTATCGAAAGGAGAAATACGTACTAATCTGTGCACACCATTTTCCCCTTTAAGCCAACCAAAAGCAAAGTCTCCTTCGATTTCTAGGCTAACAGTTTTAATTCCTGCAACATCTCCTTCTTGGTAGTTAAGCTCTTTTACTTTAAAGCCACTTTTTTCAGCAAACATTAAATACATACGCATAAGCATACTTGCCCAATCGCAACTTTCTGTTCCTCCAGCACCAGCAGTAATTTGAAGTACAGCACTTAAACTGTCTCCTTCTTCAGAAAGCATGTTTTTAAATTCTAAATCTTCAATCGCAGTTGTCGCTTTATCAAATCTAGTTTCTACATTTTCAAGAGTAGCTTCATCTTCTTTAAAGAATTCATAAATTACTTCTAAATCTTCAACTAATGTTTTGGCTGTATCATAATCTAAAACCCATTTCTTCTTTTCTCGAATGGATTTCATTATTAATTCAGCAGCTTTAGAGTCGTTCCAAAAATTAGGGTCAAAAGTTTGTTCTTCTTCGTTTTGTATTTCAATTAACTTAGCATCTAAGTCAAAGATATTGTCTTAGCGCAGTAAGACGGGTATTAAGATCTTTAATTTGATCTGTAGTAATCATATGAAGTATATTTTTAACAAAAATAAAATTTAATACTGTGTGAGAAAATATATTTTCATTTAATTTTACGGTAGTTTTAAATATAAATCAAATGATAATAGATTTAAGGAGTGATACAGTAACCAAGCCTACTACAGAAATGTTGAGTGCCATGATGAAAGCATCTGTTGGTGATGATGTGTATAAAGAAGACCCAACAGTTAACGCTTTAGAAGAACGCATAGCAGAAATGTTTGGTAAACGCAAAGCATTATTTTTTCCTTCAGGAAGCATGGCAAATCAAGCAGCAATAAAATTACATACAAATCCTGGAGAACAAGTGATTTGCGATAAATATGCACACATATATAATTACGAAGGAGGAGGAGCAAGTTTTAATAGTGGTGTCTCTTGTAAGCTAATTGATGGTAATAGAGGAATGTTTACTGCACAAGATGTAATAAATAATATTAATCCTCCAGATTTTTACCATAGTCCATTAACTAGTCTGGTTGCAATAGAAAATACAGCAAACAAAGGAGGAGGAGCTTGTTGGGATTTTAATGAATTGCAAAAAATTAGAAAGATTTGTGATGCAAATACTCTTGGTTTTCATTTAGATGGGGCTAGAATTTGGAATGCTTTAGTTGCAAAAAAAGAAACAACAGAACAATATGGGGAAATATTTGATACTATCTCTGTTTGTTTAAGTAAAGGTTTAGGTTGCCCAATTGGCTCAGTCTTAGTTGGAGATGATGCTATAATGGAAGGAGCAATGCGAATACGTAAAATTTTTGGAGGAGGAATGCGACAAGTTGGCTATTTTGCTGCAGCAGGAATGTATGCTTTAAGTAATAATATCTTAAGATTAGAAGTAGATCATTATAAGGCCAAAGAACTGGCTTATCTTTTAAATAAATCTAGTTATGTTAAGAAAGTAGAACCTGTAGAAACGAATATCGTAATCTTTGAAGTACAAGAAGATATTAATTCTAGTGCTTTCATTTCAAAATTAGATAGCAAAGGAGTAAAACTTGTAGGTATGGGAGAAAATAAACTCCGATTAGTTACTCATTTAGACTATTCCAGTACTATGCATGCCTATGTTTTAGACTTGTTAAGCGATTTTTAGTGTGTTTTGCTCAAAACCAGCAACTTACAAGTTTATTGTATGTTTCGTCGGATATATAGGTACTTTATCGAAATGTTAAAGACTTCTTAATCTTTTAAGTAATTAAAAGTTTGATAAGTTTTAATTTTGTACGAAATTAGTAGTTGTTACTTAATTTAAAGTATCTAAAACTAGAACTATATTAATATTTAACCATTTAAATTACTTAAAAATGAAAAAAACCTTACTAACAATCTTATCTTTTGTTGTTTGCATTTCTGCATTTGCACAAGATTTACCAACTAATCCCGAGCCAGGGAAATGCTACGTTCGATGTGTAACACCAGACGTTTGGGTAAATCAAGATGTAACTATTCAAGTGTCACCAGCATACAAAAAGTTAAGTACTGTACCAGCAACTTATACTACAGTTAATGAAGAAGTAGTTGTTGCTAATGCAAGCCAACGTTTAGAAGTTGTACCTGCAGTATATGAGACACAAACTTTTGAAGTAACTGTACAAGAAGCATCTCAACGTTTAGAGAAAATACCTTCAAGAACAGAAACGCAAACAGAAACTGTTGTAACAAAAGAAGCTTCTCAACGTTTAGAAGTTGTTCCTGCTGTTTACGAAACGCAAACTTTTGAAGTAGTAACACAACCAGCTAGTCAAAAATTAGAAATTGTACCTGCAGTATATGAAACTCAAGACTTTACTGTTGTAAGCCAAGAAGCTGCTCAACGTTTAGAAGTTGTTCCTGCTGAATATGGTACGGAAACAAGAACATACAAAAAGAGAGAATATGGTACTTCGTTAAGAGTAGTTCCAGCTAGTTTTTCTCCTAACTACCAAGTTATTGAAACGAAACCAGCTACTGCTAAATGGCAAATGAGTGATACTCCAGCTGCTGAATGTCAATCTGCTGATCCTAATGATTGTAGATACTGGTGTTATAAAGCAGTTCCTGCTCAAAACATTACAATAAACACTACAGATTTATCTGCTGATGCTTCTTTTGTAAGAACACCAGATTGTGATACATCTTCTTCTAACGATGATTGTGGTATGGCTACTTATACTGTTAAAACTGTTGTTAGACCAGCTACAACTAGAGTAATTGATATTCCTGCTGTAACAACTAACGTGAAGAAAACAGTAATGGTAACTCCTCCAACAACAAGAGTTATTGAGATTCCTCAACAAACAAGAACAATGAAAAGAGTTGTAATGGTAACACCTCCAACAACTAGAGTAATTGATATTCCTCAAGAAACTAAAACAGTTACAAGAACAGTAATCATTCCAGAAACTACAAAAGTTGTTTCTATTCCTGCTGTAACTAAAACGATGAAGCGTACTGTAATGGTAACACCTCCAACTACAAGAGCTATCGATATTCCTCAACAAACTGCTACATTAAAGAAAACAGTTTTAGCTGAAGATTCTAAAATAGTTGAAAGTACAGTTCCTGCTGTTACTAAAACGGTATCTAAAGAAGTTTTACAAACAAAAGGTGGTTTAACTACTTGGAAAGAAGTTGAATGTACTTTATTAGAGTACAACGACCTTAACATAAACTGGAACTTAGGTTCTGCAACTTTAACGGAATCTGCTAAAAGAGAGATTGACGCTAAATTATTACCTACTTTAGCTGATGGTGTATCTGTAGAGATTGCATCTCACACAGATTCTAGAGGTTCTGCTTCATCTAACAGATCTTTATCTGAAAGAAGAGCACAAGCTGTGACTAACTACTTAATCTCTAAAGGAATCAATTCTTCAAGAATTGTATCTAATGGATATGGTGAAACTAGATTAGTAAATAGATGTGCTGATGGTGTTTCTTGTACTGAAAGAGAGCACTTAGCAAACAGAAGAACTCAATTTAGAGTAATTAACCAACAATAATTACTGTATCATAATAATAAAAAAGGAAGCTAATTTAGCTTCCTTTTTTTTTTTTTTGCATAAAACTTACGCTATTTAAACATATCCATTCCTGGAATGTTCGGCATGCCATCTTTAGCAACGGCAGCAATTTCTGCCTCATTTACACGTGTTGCTTTTTCTATTGCTTTATTTAAAGTAAGAATTAAATAATCTTCTAACTGTTCTTTATCTTCTAATAAAGTATCCTCAATGGATATCGATTTTATCACTCTATTAGCAGTTATAGTAACCTTTAATAAGGCATCATTGCTTTGTTCATCTACTAAAACGGTATCTAAACGTTTTTTAGTTTCTTCTACTTTTTTCTGAGTTTCTTTTAATTTACCCATCATTCCTGCAAGGTCTCCAAACATAATTTTATAATTTATAATTTCATACAAAACTATTTAATTTTTCTATTTTTGAAGAATATAATTTTAGAATTAATTATTTCATTTGAAAAAAGCACATACTCCTCCAAAAGCGAAGCAAATTCAAGAAAAACTTGTAGCGCATAAACACGAACGAATAGACAATTATTTTTGGCTTAATAATAAAGAAGACCAAGAAGTAATCGACTATTTAAATGCTGAAAATAAACATACTAAAGAAGTTTTAGCGCATACAGAACCTTTTCAAGCAGATCTTTTTAAAGAAATGAAAGCTAGAATTAAAGAGGATGATTCATCTGTACCTTATAAATTAAACGGATATTGGTACATTACTAAATATGAAAAAGGTAAAGATTATCCTATTTATACACGAAGAAAAAAAACCTTAGAAGCTACAGAAGAATTGCTGTTTGATTGTAATGAAATGGCAAAAGATTTTAACTACTTTAAATTAGGAGGTGTTTCTATTAGTCCGGATAATACTATGGCTGCTTTTTCAACAGATATAGTAAGTAGAAGGCAATATACTATAAAAATTAAAAATTTAATTACTGGTGAAATTTATTCCGAAGAAATAAAAAATACAACAGGAGGTATTACTTGGGCTAACGATAATAAAACGTTGTTTTACACGAGAAAAGATGAAGTAACCTTGCGTTCTTTCAAAGTTTTTAAACATAAATTACATACTAAAGTTCAAGAAGACATAGAAGTATTTCACGAAAAAGACGAAACCTTCAATACTTTTGTCTACAAAACAAAATCTAAAAAGTACCTAATTATAGGTTCTTCGAGTACTTTAACTGCCGAGTATCAAATTTTAAATGCAGACAATCCAGATGACGAGTTTAAAATTTTTCAAAAAAGAGAAAGAGAATTAGATTATGCTATAGCACATTATAAAGACCGTTTTTTTATAATTTCTAATAAAGATAAAGCAACTAATTTTAAGCTTCAGAAAACATCTGAAAATCATACAGAAAAAGAAAATTGGCAAGATGTAATTCCACATAGAAAAGATGTGTTATTAGAAGATATCGAAATTTTTAAAGATTATTTAGTCGTAAGTGAAAGAGAGAATGGCCTAAATAAAATTAGAATAATTAGTTGGAATGGTAACGAAGATTATTATTTGCCTTTTGATAACGAAACATATACTGCAAATACGGGTAATAATCCAGATTTTGATAGTGATGTATTACGCTATAGTTATAATGCGCTTACCACACCAAGTTCTGTTATAGACTATAACTTTAAAACAAAAACGAAAGAAGTAAAAAAAGAACAGGAAGTTTTAGGCGGTACATTTAATAAAGAAAATTATACTTCTAAACGAATTTGGGCAACAGCTAGAGATGGGGTAAAAATTCCAATTTCTATTGTTTATAAAAAAGGACTGCAATTAGATGGTACAAATCCATTGTTACAATATGCCTATGGTTCGTATGGTTCTACAATAGATCCATATTTTTCTACGATTAGATTAAGTTTATTAGATAGAGGTTTTATTTTCGCTATCTCACATATTCGAGGAGGTGAATATTTAGGAAGAGATTGGTATGAAACAGGAAAATTAAAACAAAAGAAGAATACCTTTTATGATTTTATAGACTGTTCTAAATTTTTAATTGAAGAAAAATACACTTCTAATAAACATTTATATGCAAATGGAGGATCTGCAGGTGGTTTATTAATGGGAGTAATTGCAAATTTAAATCCAGAACTATATCATGGTATTCTAGCGGCAGTACCTTTTGTAGATGTTGTAACTACTATGTTAGACGATACAATTCCGTTAACTACAGGAGAGTATGACGAATGGGGAAATCCTAACGATAAAGAATATTATGAGTATATGCTTTCCTATTCACCTTATGATAATGTTAAAGCACAAGAATATCCAAATATGTTAGTTACAACTGGTTTGCATGACTCGCAGGTACAATATTGGGAACCTGCAAAATGGGTAGCAAAACTTAGAGCGTTAAAAACGGACAATAAAAAATTATTGTTACATACTGACATGGATTCTGGTCATGGTGGTGCATCTGGACGTTTTGAAAGCTTAAAAGAAGTGGCTTTAGAGTACGCATTTTTATTAGATTTAGAAGGAATTAATGAATAATAAAAATTTTTACGTATTTTTGCCAAGTTTATGTTACTTCTTGTAGCAGAATAAAACGTATTTATGGCACAAAAAAATCAAGTATTTGATAACGTTTTAGATTTAGTAGGTAATACACCATTAATTAAACTAAATACTATAACAGCTCCTTTTAAAGGTGAATTTTACGCAAAAGTAGAAGCTTTTAATCCAGGACACTCATCTAAAGACAGAGTTGCATTATATATTATTGAACAAGCTGAAAAGAAAGGCATTCTAAAGCCTGGAGATACTATTATAGAAACTACTTCTGGTAACACAGGATTTAGTATAGCTATGGTTAGTATTATTAAAGGATACGATTGTATTTTGGCTGTTAGTTCAAAATCTTCAGCAGATAAGATCGATATGCTAAAAACAATGGGAGCAAAGGTTTATGTTTGTCCAGCAAATGTTAGTGCAGACGACCCTAGGTCTTATTATGAAGTTGCAAAACGTCTACATAACGAAATAAAAGGTTCGGTATACATTAACCAGTATTTTAATGAACTAAATATCGATGCCCACTATAATTCTACTGGACCAGAAATCTGGAAGCAAACAGAAGGAGAAATCACTCACTTAGTTGCTTGTAGTGGTACCGGAGGAACAATTTCTGGTACAGCAAAATATTTAAAAGAACAAAACCCTAATGTTAAAGTAATAGGAGTAGATGCTTTTGGATCGGTAATTAAAAAATACCATGAAACTAGAGAGTTTGATGAAAAAGAAATTTACCCTTATAGAATTGAAGGATTAGGGAAAAATTTAATTCCTACAGCAACAGATTTTGATGTAATAGATTCTTTTGTAAAAGTTACAGATGAAGAAAGCGCACATACAGCAAGACAAATTGCAAAAACAGAAGGCTTATTTGTAGGCTATACTTCTGGAGCAGCAATGCAAGCTGTAAAGCAATTAGATGAAGCAGGTGAGTTTCATGAAAATTCGAAAGTAGTTGTATTATTTCCAGATCATGGTTCCCGTTATATGAGTAAAATTTATAGCGATAAATGGATGACAGATCAAGGCTTCTTTGATAGTAAAAACAAAGTCGCTGCCGAAAGTATTCAATACGTTAAATAAAATATAACATAATTAAAGATAGAAAGTCTCTACACAGACGCTTTCTATCTTTTTGTTGTTAAATAGTACATAAAAATATTGTGTTTAGTGAGTAGAAATATTTAATTTTGTACAACTAAACTAAGATTGATAGCAGATGAAAGATTTATTTGAAAAAATTTACAAAGATAAAGGGCCATTAGGAAAATGGGCAGCACAAGCAGAAGGGTATTTTGTTTTTCCAAAACTAGAAGGAGTTATTTCTAACCGAATGAAATTTCAAGGAAAAGATGTAATTACTTGGAGTATTAATGATTATCTAGGTTTAGCAAATCATCCAGAAGTTCGTAAAGTAGATGCGCAAGCAGCTGCCGACTATGGTTCGGCGTATCCTATGGGAGCACGAATGATGTCTGGACACACAGAGTTACACGAACAATTACAAAATGAACTTGCTGAGTTTGTAAATAAAGAAGCAGCGTACTTATTAAATTTTGGATACCAAGGTATGGTTTCTACTATAGACGCCTTAGTATCTAAAGATGATATTATTGTTTACGATGTTGATGCACATGCATGTATTATTGATGGTGTTCGTTTACATATGGGAAAACGTTTTACATACAAACACAACGATGTAGAAAGTTTAGAAAAAAACCTGGAAAGAGCCACTAAAATGGCAGAACAAACAGGAGGAGGAATTCTTGTTATTTCGGAAGGTGTTTTTGGAATGCGTGGTGAGCAAGGGCGATTAAAAGAAATTGTTGCTCTAAAAGAAAAATTTAATTTCCGTTTATTTGTAGATGATGCTCATGGATTTGGTACGCTTGGTAAAACAGGAGCTGGAGCAGGAGAAGAGCAAGGTGTACAAGATGATATAGATGTCTATTTTGCAACTTTTGCAAAGTCTATGGCAAGTACTGGAGCATTTATTGCTGCAGATAAAGAGATAATCGATTATTTAAAATATAACTTACGTTCTCAAATGTTTGCAAAATCGTTGCAAATGCAATTGGTAGTTGGTGCTTTAAAACGTTTAGATATGTTACGTACAATGCCAGAACTAAAGCAAAATTTATGGACTATTGTTAATGCTTTACAATCTGGTCTTAAAGAACGTGGTTTCGATATTGGTACGACACAAAGTTGTGTTACTCCAGTGTACTTAAATGGAAGTATTCCGGAAGCAATGGCATTGGTTAGAGATTTAAGAGAAAACTATGGCATTTTCTGTTCTATTGTTGTGTATCCAGTAATACCAAAAGGATTAATTTTATTACGTATGATTCCTACTGCAACACATACTTTACAAGATGTTACAGAAACGCTAGATGCTTTTGATGCAATTAGAGAAAGACTGGTAAACGGAACGTATAAACGTATGTCTGCTGCTTTAATGAAAGCAATGGGAGAATAAATTACAAGGAAAATATATATATAAAGGTTGCGTATTTACGCAACCTTTTTTGTTTGAATAACTATTTTATTATTATCTAAATCTGTAGTGAAAAAGAGATACACATCTCCACCATCTTTAATTTTGTGTTTTTTTCTGATTTGTTCTACACTTTCTGGGAAATTTCGAGTCGCAATATTTGCTTTCGCAATCCCTTCTTTTTTTAATATTTTTTTGTTGTAAGGCATTACTTTTTCAATGTTGAAAACCCTTCCAGGGAAATCTATTAAAGTTTCGGTTGTGTATAAATGTGAATTTGGATGTAATTTTAAAACATCTAGTTTTTTTGCAATAGTATGAAAAGCTCCAGATTTCATTATTGCAGCATTAGGTTCGTATAAATAATCTAATGGTAAACAGTAGTTGCTGTTTGCTGAAACTTCTTCATTTAAAGAAAACGTAAATATTTGCTTACTTTTTTTCTTAATATTACAAGTTTCTATACTAACATTGCCTTTGTAATCTTTTTCTAAAACCCAAAGCAATTCTTTTACTTCATTATTTACTGCAATAATATGGATCGTTTTAACGTATTCTAATTCCTTTAAACCAATACTAATATCTAATAGAGGAGAAGTTTTAATTAATACATTACTCGCTTTATTAAATAGCAAATTTAAATGCTCAGGTACATTTGGTAAGCAATCTTTTAAAAAGAAGACCTTACCTTTACTGTCATGCCTTCTTGATGGATCGATATAAATCCAATCGAAAGTAGCTTCCATATTTTTTAAAGAGGATAAACCATCTTGAGCAATTGTTTTAATATTACCAACCTGTAATTGTTTATAATTATGAGCTACTATTTGCGATAGTTGCTCATTAATTTCACAATGGAATACTTGTTTAAAATGCTTCGAAAAATAGTAGCAATCTACACCAAAACCTCCTGTAATATCTATTATTGTATTTCCTTTTAGTAAACTTGCTTTGTGCTTTGCTGTAGTTTCAGAAGAAGTTTGCTCAATATTTAGTTTGTTAGGATAATATATTTCTTTAGTAGAAAACCAACTAGGAAGCTTCGTTTTACAGCGCTTTTTAGCTTCTATTTGCTCTATCATTTCTTTTGTCTCTATAGATGGAAAAGTAATACCCTTAAATAATAAAGAAGTAATATTAGTATCTAAATTGGTGTTTATAAACTCTTGAATTTCTCTATGTAAAAGATGGCTGTTCAAAATAAAACTATAAACCTTTAGTAAGTTTTCTAACTATTTTGTTTTCCGATAAAAACTCTTTTAAAATCACTTTAATAGCCGTGTATGCTGGTACTGCAACTATAAGTCCTATAATGCCAAATAGTATTCCAGCAATTAAAATAATTAAAAATATTTCTAGAGGATGCGATTTTACACTTTTTGAAAATATAATGGGCTGACTACCAAAATTATCTATTAATTGACCAATTAAAAAGACAATAAAAACCCAGAAAGTTTTAGGTAAAACTACATCTTGAAAGCTTTCGCCAAGATTACTCGTCATCGTTAATGTTAGCATTAAAAAAGCACCAATTAATGGTCCAACGTAGGGAATTAAATTTAGCAATGCACACATAAAAGCAATAACAATGGCGTTTTCTATTCCAATAATCATCAACCCAATAGTGTAAATAATAAAGAGAATTAATATTTGAAAAATCAATCCAATAAAATATCTAGATAGTAAATCTTTAATCTTTACGGAAGAGTTTTTCCAACGAGATTCGTTTCCATCTGGAATAAAAGTAAGGATTCCGTTTTCAAAAAGTTTGCTGTCTTTTAAAAAGAAGAAAGAGATAAATAACACCGAAAATAAACCAATACTAAAACTACCAAGACCACTAACTAAAGAGTTTAAGAAGTTTGGAATTAGGGAATAATCAATTTTAGAAAGTAGGTTTGAGTCTTTAATAGACTGCTCTACATTAATATTATTTATTTGAAAATATGCAATTGCTTCTCGATATAAACCTTCCACATTATCTTGCAATTGATTAATATCTAAAAGCGCTAAATTATGACCTTGTTCTATAATTAAAGGAATAAATAAAAGTACCAAACCAAAAAGTAAACCTAGTAGAAATACCATAGTTACTATAACTGCAATCGTATTTTTAAATTTTAGTTTTCTTCTTAAAAATAAAATAATAGGTCTTCCTATTAATGAAATTACTGCTGCAATTGCTATGTAAACAATTACAGACTGAATTTGATATAGAAAATAAAGAATTAAAAAGACACCAAGAATGATTGCTAGTGCTTTTAAAATGCCATTTGATATTTGGTTTGAAGTCATACTGTAAATATATAAAAACAGTTATATAATTTGCTTCGTCATTTCATATAAGGCAATTGTGGTTGCTTGTACCACATTCATACTGCTATTTTGTCCAAACATATCTATATGAAGTAAAGCGTCGCATTGGTTTAAAATATCTTGAGACACACCAAAATTTTCATCTCCAATAACTATAGCTATTGGTTTTTCTTTGGAAAAGGAGTAGGAATGAATTGGCTTACTATTGCTAGTTATTTCTAGAGCTACAATATGAAATCCTTGTTTTTTATATTGTAAAACAACTTCTGAAGCATTTTCTTTCACTTCAAAAGGAATTACTTTTTCTGTAGCACGAGATGTTTTTGTCATTTTTCTTCCTAACGGAATATGTGCACCACAAAACACAATTTTTTCAATACCAAAAGCATCAGCAGTTCTAAACAAGCTACCAATATTTGGTGCATTGGTTACGTTTTCGCAAATAATAGTAATTGGGAAAGTTCGTTTTTTAAAGTTTGTATTGTAATGATTTAGTTGCATGTACTTGGTGTCAAAAAATAATTTTGACAAATATATTATATTTTAAATGTATTTTTCTTTTTCAGTAGGAGCAAACCAAAAATAGGACCAATAGCTAATATGATAAAAATAATATTCGAGTCTGTTATTTCTAGCATTTTTGTAATAATTTGAATGCTAATAATAGTAATTGCAAAACCAATACAATTTACAATGGTGAGTGCAGCTCCTTTAATTTTAGGCTCGGCGTTTTGCGCTACAAGTGTAGATAATAAAGGGGAATCTGCAATAACAACCATTCCCCAAAAAAGTAAGAAGCCAATAAAAAAATATTCATTTTCTATAGTAAAAAGTAAGGGTGAAATTAAACAGCATATACAAGATAATAATAAAGCTATAAAAGCAATTTTTTGAGTTCCTTTTCTTTGCGCAATGTACCCGGCAATTATACAAGCTAATCCTCCAATTCCAATCACTATAAAGGATAGTACATGGATATTATAATCTACTGTATGTATTGTACTATATTTTTTTAATAGGATGGGAACAAATGTCCAAAAGGCATATAATTCCCACATATGTCCAAAATAACCAAAAGCTACAGATCGAAATTTTTTGTTTTTAAATACAGAAAAACAAACGGATAAATCTGTTTGCAGATTTGGTTTGCAATAAGGACCATTTGGGACCAGGAATCCCATTAATAAGCCTCCTAATAATGCTAAAGATGAAGTTGCAATTAGTACAGATTTCCAAGGAAAAGTGCCTGTGATTTCTTTTAATAAATGCGGAAATGCAGTTCCTAATACTAATGCGCCAACTAAAAAACCAAGAGATTTACCCAGTCCTTTATCATAATAATCGGAGGCTATTTTCATTCCGACAGGATAAATTCCGGCAAGAAAAAAGCCAGTAAAAAATCGAAGAAAAAGCAAACTAGTTAGGTTGTTTGCTTCATAGATTACAGCAAAGTTAAAAAGCGAACCTAAAATAGCACTAATAAAAAAAACTTTTGAAGGTGAAAACCGATCAGCAATAGTTAAAATTGCAAATAGAAGTGTACCAATAATAAAACCGAATTGTACAGCAGAAGTTAAATGCCCTAAAGCATTTGCTGGTAAGTTGAAGTTTAATATTAAATCATGTATCACGCTATTTCCTGCAAACCAAAGAGAGGTACAGCAAAATTGCGAGAATACAATGATAGGAAGTATTAATTTGAAAGATTTCAATACATTAAATTCAATAAGATATAAAATACTTTAGACTCCTTTTTATATAATAACTTACTTTTATTTGGTAAAAGAGTTTCTTTTCAAATTGTCTAATTGCTAAAAGCATATTTAATAATATTTGCTCCCATTTGTAAAGCTTTTTCTCTAACATCTCTAGGATCGTTATGTACGGCAGGATCTTCCCAGCCATCCCCTAAATCGCTTTCAAAAGTAAAAAGTAATACTAATCTGTTTTCGTGAAATACACCAAACGCTTGTGGTCTTTTACCTTCGTGTTCATGAATTTTTGGTAAGCCTTTTGGAAAACTATACGCAATATTAAAAATCTCATGATTTGCAGGAAGTTCTACCAATTCTTGGTTTGGAAATACTTTTTTTAATTCTTTAACGATGTATGGTTGCATACCATAATTATCATCTATATGTAAAAAACCGCCAGAAGTTAGGTAGTTATAAAGGTTTTCTGCTTCCGCAGCACTAAAAAACACATTTCCATGACCTGTCATGTGTAAAAAAGGGTATTGAAAAATATCTGTACTACCAGTTTCTACAGTTTCTGGTTTTGCTGTAATTTTTGTGTTGATATTGTTGTTACAAAAGGTAATTAAATTTGGTAATGCAGTAGGATTACTATACCAATCTCCACCACCTTTGTATTTTAAAACTGCTACTTCTTGAGAAAATGAGTATAAAGTAAAAAGGCAAAAGGCAAAAGTAAAAACGCCCTTTCCGCCTTTCAAGTACCTTTCCAGAGGGGAAAGAAATAAGTTGTAATTTTTGTTATTATTCTTCATTTATAAAGGCTACAGAATGGCAAGCGACAATAGCTGCTGTTTCTGTACGTAATCTGGTTTCTCCCAAAGTTACAGGAATAAATTTATTTTGTATTGCAATTTCTATTTCTTTAACAGAAAAATCGCCTTCAGGACCAATTAAAATAGTAATATTTTGTTTTGGTTGTAGTTCGTTTTTAAGTGATTTTTTAGCGGTTTCCTCGCAATGTGCAATAAATAAGTTTCCAGAAAAATCTTGTTGTAAAAATTCTTTAAAAGGAATTGCTGGATTCAGTTTTGGAAGATAACAGTTTAAGGATTGTTTGGTTGCAGACTGAATAATTTTTTCAAAACGTTCAGGCTTAATAATTTTACGCTCGCTATGTTCACAAATAATTGGAGTGATGCTGTCGATACCGATTTCGGTAGCTTTTTCTAAAAACCACTCGTAACGATCATTCATTTTTGTTGGTGCAACTGCTAAATGAAGCGTGTAGTCTTTTTTTGCTTGTAGTTTTTTATCTATAATTTGTACTACACAATTTTTAATATCTGCTATAGTAATTTTTGCATTAAAGAACCAACCTTTTCCATTTGTAATTTGCAATTTTTCACCTACAGATTTACGCAACACTTTAATAATATGTCTACTTTCTTCTTTGTTAAAAGTAAATTCTGTGGTATTTTCTGTAATGTCTGGATTATAGAATAACTGCATTATTTTAAAGGATCTACAACTTTTAATACTTTAATTTCTTGAATTTCTTTTGGATCATGTGTTTTTAAAATCACATAGTACCATTGGTTTTGTACAATATCAATGGTGAAAACATCACCAATTTTATAAATACTATTCGATATCTCTGCTTCAAAAGTTGGATGCGTCACACCTTTTTCAAACCAGCCTAAATCTCCTCCATGGTTTGCATTGTCATCCATAGAATATTGTTTTGCTAATTGACTAAAAGGAGTTCCTTCTTTGTATTTAGTACGTATTTTATCTCTGGTAGAATTAATTTGTGAGACTGTCATTTTTAACCCATCAAAGAAAATATAACTGACTCTATAATTGGTAGTTGTAGATTTTTCAATGACCTTATATTTTATTTTATCGGTATCACTTTTTACTGTTGCTTTACCGCTTTTATAAAGTTCTAAAGCTAAACCTGTTTGATGTTTAGCTTCATTAAACGTAATGATTTTATTTTTTTTTGACTTCGCTGCTTTAATGTAGGTTTTAGCATCTTCGATATTGAGTATAGAATCAAAATCTTTGACTTGTGCATCTTGTGCATAAATACTAATGGTAAATAGTAAGGATAGTAATAAAAGTTTTTTCATTTGTGTTTGGGAATTAATCTTAAGTAGCAAAAAAACAAAAATTATAGATTAGATGTGTTATTTTCTATAAGGTTATTAACAGAAATTTCAACAATAGAAGCTATAGTTTGCTTTTTGCGTGTTCTAAACCTAATTCTATAAAATGTAAAAGTTGTATTTCGGTGCTTACCCCTTCCAAAGAAACATATACAAATTCTTTCATTGGTTTTTTTGTGAAATCCATAGGTCTTACAAACTGTTTGGTCAATTCGTTTTCGATTTTATTAGAAATAATTCGAACCATCAAATTTTCTTTCATAACGCCAATAGTCATTTTTCCTTTATATAGAAATGTAAGTCCACCAAACATTTTCTTTTCTGTGAATACTTCCGAATAAAATTGAAGTTGTTCTCTAATTCGGTTAGCTAATTGTTCGTTATATGCCATAACTTATTATATAAAATATATTTCTTAAGTAATATAACTATATTTTCAATCTAGACGATGCTGTAATGCCTTGTGTAGTGAAGTTTCCTTCTAAATATTTAAAATAACCAACAATAGCAATCATGGCAGCATTATCTGTAGTGAATTCAAATTTTGGAACATAAGTGGTCCAACCAAATTTTTGTTCCCCATTTTTTAACGCTTCTCGTATTCCAGAATTAGCGGAAACACCTCCACCAATAGCAATGTGTGAAATACCTGTTTGTTTGCTTGCCAGTTTTAATTTATCTATTAAAATACCAATAATAGTATATTGAATAGAAGCACAAATATCATTTAGATTCTCTTCAATAA
The DNA here is from genome assembly GCF_030547245.1 of Oceanihabitans sp. 2_MG-2023. Taxonomy (GTDB): domain Bacteria; phylum Bacteroidota; class Bacteroidia; order Flavobacteriales; family Flavobacteriaceae; genus Oceanihabitans. The sequence goes on along the minus strand of NZ_JAUOQT010000003.1, from coordinate 285,171 downwards.
AATTAGGATTCTCTTTTACTTGTTTTTGTATAAAATATAGAATAGCCGTTTTTAGTCCAGAAAAACTAAAATTTAAACCATTTACTTTAGGTTTTGTAAAGGCAAATGCTTTTGGGTTACCAAGTCGTGCGCGTCTATCTATTTCGGGACCAGCAGGATAGCCAAGGCCTAGAATTTTTCCGCTCTTATCAAAAGCTTCACCAACAGCATCGTCTATGGTCTCTCCAATAACTTCCATTTCAAAGTAATTGGAAACTTTTACAATTTGTGTATGTCCTCCAGAAATAGTCATAGCAAGAAACGGAAATGGAGGTTTGTTAAATCCTTCTTCGTCTATAAAATGTGCTAAAATATGTGCTTGCATGTGGTTTACTTCAATAAGCGGAATATTTAAACCAAAAGCCAACGATTTAGCAAAAGAAGTACCAACTAATAAAGACCCCATTAATCCTGGACCTCTTGTAAAAGCAATGGCGTTAAGCATTTCTTTCGTTATTCCTGCTTTTTCAATAGCTTGATGTACAACAGGAACAATATTTTGTTGATGTGCTCTCGAAGCAAGCTCTGGAACAACACCACCATATTCTTCGTGTATTTTTTGGTTAGCAACAACATTACTTAAAACCTTGCCGTTTAGTAAGATAGAGGCAGCAGTGTCATCACAAGATGACTCAATTGCTAGTATGTAAATATTTTGTGAGGACATTAGTAAATATTAGGCACAATAATTGTTAATTTTGACTTCAAAGTTATAACTTTAAAACGTATCAAAAAATTTTTAAAAATAGCATCAAAAATTGTAGCTGTATTGCTACTTCTTTTCATCATATTGGTGTTGGTGCTTTCTATTCCTGCTGTTCAAACAAGGCTTGGTAAATACGCTACCAATTGGTTAAATACAGAATATGGTACAAATATTAATATTAATAGAGTTGGACTTCAGTTTAATGGCGATGTCGAACTTAAAGAAATCCTGATAAGAGATTATAAAAAAGACACGCTTATTAGTGCAGTCGAGCTGAATACTTCCATTTTAAATTTTAAAAATCTTGCTAATAGTAAACTTGCTTTTGGGGATATTGATTTGGAAGGGTTAATTTTTAATATTATAAAGTATAAAGGAGAAGAAGAAACAAATTTAGACATTTTTGTTGCTCGTTTTGATGAAGATAATCCAAGAGAAAGTGTAAATACCTTTTTAATGTCTTCTAGCGATATTTCTATTTATGATGGAATATTCAGGCTTATTGATGAAAATAAAGAAACACCAAAAATTTTAGAATTTACAGCTATCAATATAAATGCAACTAACTTTTTAATTAATGGACCAAATGTAAGTACTAGAATAAACACATTAGCATTTAAAGATAGTCGTGGTTTAATAATGAAGAATCTTTCTTCAAATTTTGCATATACGCTAGAAGATATTACGCTGGATAATCTAAAACTTAAAACAACAAGTTCGTCGTTAGAAGGAGATTTAAAATTTTTATATAACAGAGAACATTTTTCAGATTTTACTAACAAGGTAAATGTTGAAGCTAATTTTACAGATGCTAGTGTCGCTTTAGATGAGTTAAATGTGTTCTATAATGAGTTTGGTATTGGACAACGAGCAAATTTTAATGCAAATATTTCTGGAACACTAAATGATTTACATGTAGATAATTTAAAGTTAAATACGAGTTCAAGAACTAGAATATATGGAGATATTGACTTTAAAAACTTATTTAATATTGAGGAAAATAATTTTTCTATGAAAGGAAAATTTGCCAACCTATCTTCTAATTATAAAGATTTAAAAGCATTATTGCCAAATGTTTTAGGAGAAGCAATTCCCTCTGTTTTTGATAAGCTTGGTAACTTTAGCATCAATGGAACATCGTTTATTACAACGTCTACAATACAAGCAGATCTTAAAATTGATACAGATTTGGGTTATGTTATTTCTAACCTAGAAATGAAAAAAATTGACGATATAGATAATGCAACATATAAAGGAAATATCATTTTTGATGAATTTGATATTGGGACTTTTTTAAATGATCCAAACTTAAAAAAAGCTTCTTTAAATCTTGACGTGGATGGAAAAGGTTTCACTCAAGAAAACCTTAATACTAAAGTAAAAGGTGATGTATATTCTATAAGTTATAATGATTATGTATATCAAAATATTAATATTTCAGGTAACTTAAAAGATAAAGTATTCAATGGAAAGGTAGATTCGCAAGACAAAAATTTTAAACTTAAATTTAATGGACTGGCAGATTTTTCTGAAGAAATAAACAAGTTCGATTTTGTGGCTAATGTAGATTATGCAAACCTTAAAGCGCTAAACTTTATTAAAAAAGACAGCATGTCTGTGTTTAAAGGTATCGTCGATATGAAAATGCAAGGAACTACTTTAGATAATGCTGTTGGAAGCATACAATTTAATAAGACCTATTATCAAAATGAAAACGATGAGTACTTCTTCGATGATTTTGCTGTAAATTCTTCCTTCAAAGAAAAAGTAAGATATATAAATGTTAATTCGCCAGATATTATTGAAGGCCAAATGAGTGGCGTTTTTCTTATCGATAATATCGACGAGCTATTTATTAATGCTATTGGGAGTTTATATACCAAATATAGTCCTTACGAAGTTTCAACCAATCAATATATAGACTTCAATTTTAAAATTTACAATAAGATTATAGAGGTTTTTGTACCAGAATTACAACTTGGTAAAAACACTTTTGTAAAAGGAAGGGTAGAAAGCGACGAAAAAGAATTTACTTTAACATTTAAGTCTCCCAAAATAGAATGGTTAGATTATTTTGCAAATGCTATTGAGTTACAAGTAGATAATAAAAACCCATTATTTAACACCTACGTAGAAGTAGATAGTTTGCATACAGATGTCTATAATATTTCTAAATTCAACCTAATTAATGTAACTATTAATGATACGCTATTTATGCGTTCCGAATTTAAAGGAGGAAAAACAAATAACGATTTATATAATTTAAGTTTTTATCATACTAAAAATGAAGCAAACCAGTCTATAGTTGGTTTTAAAAAATCGGATGTAACTTTTAAAGGAAATAAATGGTACATTAATGAAGAAAAAAATAATTTTAATAAAGTAACTTTCGACACTAATTTTGAAAACTTTAATATAGATCAATTTGTACTAAATCATAATGATGAAAAAATTCAACTTTCGGGAATAATGAAAGGGAATAATACGAAAGATTTACAGCTGAATTTTAAGAATGTGTTTTTAGATAAAATTACTCCAGACATTGAATCTTTAAGCTTAAAAGGTATAGTAAATGGGAACCTAGATATTATACAACAAAACGGAAAATATCTTCCCGAATCTAGTATAACCATAGATGACTTAGAAGTAAACGAACTCATTATAGGCTCTTTTGCAGCAAATATTAAAGGAAACCAATCACTAACTAACTATACTATAAACGCAAGTATAAAAGACGACGAAAAAAAATCTTTTAGCGCTATAGGAGATATCGATGTATCTTCAAAAGCACCTAGTATAGATGTAGCATTACTTTTTAATCAGTTTAATTTACAGCCTTTAAATCCTTTCTTAGAGGGTGTTTTAAAAGATATTAGAGGATTGGCTACCGGTAAAGTTAAAGTAACAGGGAACTTAAATAAACCAAGTATTGATGGTGAATTAGAGTTAAATAAAGGTGGTTTAGGGATTTCAGAATTAAATGTAGATTATAGTTTCGCAGATAAATCTTCGGTTACTCTAAGAAACCAAAGTTTTATATTTAATAGTATCGATATTACAGATACGGTTTACAATACAAAAGCAGTATTGGATGGAAGATTAAACCATAACAATTTTGGCGATTGGGGAATGCGATTAAATCTAGAAACCGATAGACTTTTAGTTTTAAATACTACAGAAGATGAAGACAGATTATATTACGGAACTGGTTTTGTAGGAGGTAGTGCAAGTATCTCTGGTCCAGCAAGCCAATTACGAATAAATGTTATAGGAGAAACTAAAAAAGGGACTGTCTTTGTAATCCCTTTAAATGATTCCGAATCTTTTGGAGATAATTCTCATATTCATTTTTTAAGCCCAGAAGAAAAACAAGCAAAACTAGAAGGACGTGATATAATAAACGAAGATATTTCTGGTCTAGAATTAGATTTCGATTTAGATGTAACACAAGATGCAGAAATTGAAATTGTAATGGACAAAGAGAGCGGAAGTACTATAAGAGGTAGAGGTGAAGGTGGTTTACTTGCCGAAATTAATACCAATGGGAAATTTAATATGTATGGCGATTTTTCCGTTTTTGAAGGAATATATAAATTTCGTTACGGAGGAGTTATCCAAAAAGATTTCACTGTAGTTCCCGGTGGTACTCTAGGTTGGAATGGAGATCCACTAAAGGCTACAATAGATATCGAAGCAATTTATAAAACCCAAGCAAATCCTTCTCCTTTATTAGATTCACCAATAAATAGACGTATTCCTGTAAACTTAGGTATAGAACTAACAGGAGAACTAGAACAACTAGATATCGATTATAATTTTCAATTTCCAAATTTAAGTTCTATAATAATTTCCGAATTAAATTACAGATTAGAATCTAAAGACGATAGAAGTAACCAAGCACTTTATCTATTAGCAACAGGATCCTTTTCTAGTAGTTTAAGCGAGCTTAATGTAAATGGTACCATAGAAGAAAGAATAAATGGAATAATTAACGGTTTACTTTCCGATGGCGATAATAAACTACAAGTAGGTTTAAATGTAGAACTTGGTGAAAATACTCCAGATTATCAATCCGACGATAGACTAGGAGTAACACTGCAAACCAATATTAGCGATCGTATTCGTATTAATGGTAAAGTAGGTGTCCCAATTGGTGGGATTAGCCAAACAGCAGTTGCAGGAGATGTACAAATAGATTTTCTACTAAATGAAGAGGGAACTTTTACAGCAAATGTTTTTAATAGAGAAAATAGTATTCGAAATTTTGGAGAAGAAATTGGGTATACTCAAGGACTAGGTATTGCGTATAATGTAGATTTTGATACTTTTTCAGAACTTATTCAAATTATCTTTAAAGGCAAAAAGAAAATAGCTAAAGAAAAAGAGGAAGAAGAGGCAAAACAAAAAGAGTCTAATGCTCTACCAGATTATGTTGGTTTCAAAAAGAAAAAAGACACTGTAAATTAACTTTTTTGATAGTTTTTTATTCTTAAAACTAAATACTTCACATATAATTTATCAACTAAAACGTTATAGTTTCAACATTGTGTTAAATTATGACAAAAGCTTCCTTTTTTGTTAAATTTCTTTATTAGATTTACTAAATAATAGATGAAAATAATGGCAAAAACCATAAAAAAAATTGGTGTAATGACTTCTGGAGGTGATTCTCCAGGAATGAATGCTGCAATACGTTCTGTAGTAAGAGCATGTGCATATCATAATATAGAATGTTATGGTATTTATAGAGGGTATGAAGGTATGATCGAAGGCGATTTTATTAAAATGAATGCTCGAAGTGTAAAAGGAATTATTAATAAAGGAGGAACCATATTAAAATCGGCACGATCTAAAGAGTTTAGAACTAAAGAAGGAAGAGTAAAAGCACATGAACAACTAATAAAGGCAGGTATTGATGCCTTTGTCGTAGTTGGAGGTGATGGAAGTTTTACTGGAGCAATGATTTTTAATCAAGAATTCAACTTTCCAGTAATGGGAATTCCAGGAACTATTGATAACGATATTTTTGGTACAACACACACACTAGGTTACGATACTGCATTAAATACAGTTGTAGAAGTAATCGATAAAATTAGAGATACAGCTAGCTCGCATAACCGTTTATTCTTTGTAGAAGTAATGGGTAGAGATGTTGGTCATATAGCATTAAATGTTGGTATTGGCGCTGGAGCGGAAGAAATTCTAATCCCAGAAGAAGATTTAGGATTAGATAGACTTTTAGAATCTTTAAGAAGAAGTAAACAATCTGGAAAATCTTCAAGTATTGTCGTTGTTGCCGAAGGTGATAAAATTGGAAAAAGCGTTTTCGAACTAAAAGATTACGTCGAAGAAAATATGACGGAATACGAAGTAAGAGTATCCGTTCTTGGGCACTTACAACGTGGAGGAGCACCTTCTTGTTTCGATAGAGTTCTAGCTAGTAGAATGGGAGTAAAAGCGGTAGAATGTCTTTTAGATGGTCAAAGTAATTATATGGTGGGACTAAAAAATGATGTAATAGATATAACACCATTTGATCAAGCAGTAAAAGGTAAATCAAAAATTAATATGGAACTCCTTAGAGTTTCAGACATCATGTCAATATAAATTAAAAAAATAAAATTAAACGTGTGTCTAATTAAAGACCACATAATCAGTAAATAAATTATGTCAACATTAAAATTAGGAATTAACGGATTTGGTAGAATTGGAAGAATTGTTTTCCGTGCAACTGTAAAAAGAGACAACGTAGATGTTGTAGCAATAAACGATTTGCTAGATGTAGAACATTTAGCTTATTTATTAAAATATGATTCTGTTCATGGAAGATTTGATGGTACTATCGAAGTAAAAGATGGTAACTTAATTGTAGATGGAAAAACCATTCGTGTAACAGCAGAAAGAGATCCGAAAAACTTAAAATGGGACGAAGTTGGAACAGATGTAGTTGCAGAATGTACTGGAATTTTCACAACTTTAGAAACCGCACAATATCATATAGATGGAGGAGCTAAAAAAGTAGTTATTTCAGCACCAAGTAAAGATGCTCCAATGTTTGTAATGGGAGTAAATGATAGCAAGTTAACAGCAAATGATAATATTGTTTCTAATGCATCCTGTACTACTAACTGTTTAGCTCCAATAGCTAAAGTATTAGAAGATAACTTTGGAATTGAAGAAGCATTAATGACAACTATTCACGCTGCTACTTCTACACAATTTACAGTAGATGCACCTTCAAGAAAAAACTATCGTTTAGGTCGTTCTGCACTAAACAACATCATACCTTCTACAACAGGAGCTGCAAAAGCAGTAGGTAAAGTAATTCCAGAATTAGATGGGAAATTAACAGGAATGGCTTTTAGAGTACCAACTGTAGATGTATCTGTAGTTGATTTAACTGTAAAAACAAAAAAAGACACTTCTTTAGAAGAAGTTAAAGCGGCATTTAAAAAAGCTGCAAATGGAGAAATGGAAGGTGTTTTAGGTTATACCGAAGAAGCTGTAGTTTCTCAAGATTTTGTAAGTGAAACAAGAACTAGTGTTTTTGATGCAGATTCAGCAATTGAATTAAATTCAAAATTTTTCAAATTAGTTTCTTGGTATGATAATGAGTTTGGATATTCTAATAAATTAGTAGATTTAGCTTTAAAAGTTAATTCACTTTAATTAATATAATTTAAAAAAGCTGCTCATACATTATGAGCAGCTTTTTTTTTACTTTTAGCTTATGATTTTAATAGTAGATAGTGGCTCTACAAAATGCGATTGGATTGCAGTAGACAACAAAGGAAACCAATGTTTTGAAAAAGTAAGAACTAAAGGATTAAATCCAGCAATTCTTCCAGAAAAAAAACTAAAAAAAACCATAAAAAGTAGCGAAGTTCTTATGCAAAGTAAGAAAGAAGTAACGCATATATTCTTTTATGGAGCAGGTTGTGGAACCGAAAAACCAAAAATGCTCTTAAAGGGTGTTTTAGAATCTATTTTTAAAAATGCTATTGTAGAAGTACAAGAAGATACTATGGCGGCAGTAAGAGCAACACTAAATACTAAAGACGAAGCTGCTGTAGTTTGTATTCTAGGTACAGGATCTAATTGTAGTTTTTTTGATGGACAACTATTACATCAGCGTGTAAATTCTTTAGGTTATACACTTATGGATGATGCTTCAGGTAATTATTTTGGTAAGCAATTAATTCGTGATTATTATTTTAATCATATGCCAGAAGATTTAAAAGTAGCTTTTGCTGGTAAGTATAATGTAGAATCCGATTATATTAAATACAATTTATATAAACAACCAAACCCAAATGCATACTTAGCTGCATTTGCAGAGTTTATGTTTTTAAATAAAGAATCTTCTTATATTAAAGAATTAATTAAATCAGGAATTCGTGTTTTTGCCAAAAACATGATTTTTCAATTTAAAGAAGAATTAAAAACGGTTCCAGTACATTTTGCAGGTTCTATAGCATTTTTCTCGCAAGAAGAAATAAAAGAAGTTGCAGCAGAATTAGGTTTTACTGTTGGCAATTTCGAAAGAAGACCAATTGAAGGTTTATTAAAATTTCACGCAAATAATTTAAGCTAATGGAAATTGCAATTATTGCACATGATGGAAAAAAAGCAGAAATGGTTCAGTTTTTAAACGAACATAGAGATGTTTTACTGCAAAAGCAAATTTCCTTAATTTCTACTGGTACCACTGGAAAAAAAGTTAAAAAAGCTGGATTTGAAGTTACCAGATTACTTTCTGGACCACTTGGTGGTGATGCGCAAATTGCAGCTAGAGTGGCAGAAGGTAAATGCCATATGGTTTTGTTTTTTAGAGACCCTTTAGAAAAACATCCACACGAACCAGACGTACTTATGTTAATGCGTCTATGTGATGTGCACGACGTTCCTCTTGCAACGAATCCTAAAACAGCAGAATTATTAATAAAAGGAATTAAGTTATAAGAATTCTAAAAATTAAATTTATCTTGTAAAGCATAAAAAAAAAGTGCTTTGCAAGAAAATATTACTCAAAATAGTTACGACACAATAATTATTGGTTCCGGAGTTGGAGGATTAACCTCTGCAATTTGTTTAGCTAGAGCAGGACAAAAGGTCTTAGTTTTAGAACAGCATGATGTTCCTGGCGGTTGGTGTCACAGTTTTTACTTAAATGGTTACCGTTTTACTCCAGGTGTACATTACGTTGGTCTAATGAGCCCAGGAGAATCTTCAAACCAATTATATTCTGGTTTAGGTATTGCAAATGACATTGGGTTTTATAGAATGAATCCTAAAGGGTTTGATCATTGTTGGATTGGCGAAGAGCGCTTTAATTATTCTGCAAATTGGGAAGAATTTCAACAAGATCTTATTACTCGTTTTCCACACGAAAAAAAAGGGATTATAAAGTACTTAAAACTGATTCGAAATGTTGGTAGACAATTACAACTTATACCTAAAGTTAAAGGGTTGTGGCAACAATTAACTATTCCGTTCCGAACCAAACATATGGGTAAATATTCTCCATTTACTTTAAAACGTGTAATTAATTGGCACGTTAAAGATCCATTACTTCAAAATATACTAAATATACAATTTGGTAATCATGGCTTGCCTCCTGGAAAAGCAAGTTTTATCATGCATGCAGCCATTATGTGTCATTATGCAGAAGGTGGGTTTTACCCAATGGGTGGAGGTGGAGCTTTAGTGAAAGCGATGACGAATAAAATAAAATCCTATGAAGGAAAAGTAAAAACAAGTGCTTCGGTTAAACGTATTTTATTAAAAGAAGGCTCAAAAAATAAAAAGGCTATTGGAGTAGAATTAGCTTCGGGAGAAAAGATTTATGCTAATCGTATAATCTCGAATGCCGATCCAGGAATTACTTATTTAAATCTTATTGGAAAAGATAATCTAAGTACTAAATTACTAAAGAAACTCAACAAAACAACATATTCTTGTACTTCATTAATGCTGTTTTTAACAGTAGATATGGATGTGAAAAAAGCAGGTTTAGACTCCGGAAATATTTGGCGAATTCCAAACCAAAACATGGATGATTCTTTTAAAGACATGCAAAAGAAAGACATTTTAGATGGCGAAGAATTCTCTGGAATGTTTATTAGTTGTACCTCCTTAAAAGATCCAATTAGTTTTGATGGTCGATACCACACTTTAGAAGCAATTACCTATATTCATTATGATGCTTTTGAAGCATTTAAAAATGAAACAGAAGAACGTTCTCAAGAATATCTTGTCTTTAAGGAGCAAATTATTCAAAAGTTTTTAGTCACTTTAGAAAAAGTAATTCCAGGAATTTCAAATAAAATTGTTCATAAAGACTTGGGTACACCAATGACTAACGAATATTATATCAACTCTACAGAAGGAAGTGTGTACGGAACCGAAAAAAGCTTACGACATATTGGTCCCTTTTCGTATAAACCTAAAACCGAAATTGAAAATTTATATATGTGTGGAGCTTCCATTGCTGCTCATGGTGTTACAGGTGCTGGTTATTCTGGTGTGCAAACAGCAGCAACTATTTTAGGTTGTCAGCAAGATGATTTATTAAAAGAAGATGCTACACAAGAATTGCGAATTTTTGAAGCAGAAGACCCTTCTAATTATCCAGATTGGATGCTTAAAAAAATGGAAGTTAAGAAACTGCGACTAGCTAAAAACGACGTGTTTGCAAGTGCTGAAAAATAGAGGTATTATTAAAAATTAACTCTCTGTTAAACTTTTATAAGCGTGTGAGTTTCTATTTTTTTCTTTTAGAAAGCATGTTTAAATACAAGTTCTCCACTTTAGTTCTAGCCCAAGGTGTTCTTCTTAAAAATTTTAAACTGGATTTAACAGAAGGATCATGTGTAAAACAGCGAATATTTATTGTGTATCCTAAATATTCCCAACCATAATGTGCAACTAAATCATTAATAATTTGTTCTAGTTTTACACCATGTAAAGGATTGTTGGGTTGTGTGCTCATAACAGTCATTCCTGTGAATGCAGGAATTTCATTCATTTTATTTATTTACAAGGGCTAATATTTTTACGGCTTTTTCAAAATGATCTAACTTATGCGTCATAATCCACCAAGTAGCAGCTTCCATTAGTAATTCTGGATTATCATTTTTATTGGCAAAAAAAGCATAAAAAGACAAACCTACATTGTCTCCTTTTTGCTGAATTTTTAAATTACAAACCTTAATTATTTTATCTTTTAAAGCTTTTGTCATTGTATATTAATTTCTACTTCGTCTAGAGTTTCGGTTTCTATTACTAGTATTAGATTTATTTCCTTCTTTTTTATTCGAATTGTTTCTTCCTCTTGAATTAGAATTACCAGAACGAGCATTTCTATTTCTTCCTTGACCTTGCTTTTTAGGAGCTGTGGGTTCATTTGGATCTGGTTCAAAACCTTCTAATGTTTCTGATGGTATTTTCATACCAACTAATTTTTCAATATCGCGTAAATACCCAAGTTCTTCTGTGCAAACTAACGAAAGCGCTTCTCCTTTTGCTCCTGCACGACCTGTTCTACCAATTCGGTGTACATAATCTTCAGAAATGTTTGGTATTTCATAATTTACAACATGAGGTAATAAAGGTATATCTAATCCTCGTGCTGCAATATCTGTTGCTACTAAAACACTTATAGTTCCGTTTTTAAAACCTTTTAAAGCTTTTGTTCTTGCTCCTTGACTTTTATTTCCATGAATTGCAGCAGCAGAAATACTAGCTCCTAATAATTTTTTTGTCAAGTTGTTTGCACCATGTTTGGTTCGTGTAAATACTAATACTTGATCCCATTGCCCATCAATAATTAGCTTTAATAATAAAGCTGCTTTTTTTGATTTGGCAACACGATATACTTTTTGATTGATAGCATCAACCGTTGAATTTTCGGGAGTTGCTTCTACTTGTGCAGGATTATTAAGTATACTATTAGCCAGTTTTTTAATGTCTTTGCTAAAGGTTGCCGAAAACATTAAATTTTGTCTTTTAGCTGGCATTAATTTCATGACACGTTCAATATCTCTTAAAAATCCCATGTCCAGCATTCTATCTGCTTCGTCTAAAACAAAAATTTCTACACGTTTTAAGGATAATAATCCTTGACTTTCTAAATCTAATAACCGTCCAGGAGTAGCTACTAAAACATCTATACCTTGACGTATGGTTGCTACTTGTGGTTTTTGATTTACACCTCCAAAAATAACAGCAGATCTAATATTTGTAAATTCACTGTATTCTCTAACATTTGCATATACTTGTGCAGCTAGTTCTCTTGTAGGTGTTAGTATTAAAGCACGAATTGGTCTGTATTTTTGTTTCGGATTCTCTGAAAGTAAATGCAATAATGGTAAAGTAAAACCTGCAGTTTTTCCTGTTCCTGTTTGTGCAGAAGCCAAAACGTCGACTCCTAATAATACTGGAGGTATTGCTTTTTGTTGAATTGGACTTGGAGTTGTATATCCTTTTTTTTGGATAGCTTTCAATAAGGCTTCTGATAAGCCTAAAGATTTAAATGACATATAGTAATTGTTGAATGACAAATTATATATGTCATTTTTATAAGTTGCAAAGGTACGTTTATTTATTTGGTGTATTGGTTTATTCTTTAGTATAAACTTGGTTTTCTTGTTCTGCAACACGAATAAAAGTAGTTCTTTTGGTAAGTTCTTTTAAACGAGAAGCACCAACATATGTACATGTACTTCGTATGCCACCAAGAATATCTAATAGGGTCTTTTCTACTTTTCCTTTAAAAGGTACAGAAACCGTTTTTCCTTCGCTAGCTCTATATTCGGCAACGCCACCAACATGTTTTTTCATTGCAGTTTTTGAGCTCATACCATAAAACTGTTTGTATTGTTTTCCGTTTTGTTCTATTAATTCGCCACCAGATTCTTCATGTCCTGCTAACATACCGCCAAGCATAACAAAATCAGCAGCAGCACCAAAGGCTTTTGCAACATCACCAGGAATGGTACATCCACCATCACTAATTATGTGTCCTCCTAAGCCATGCGCAGCATCAGCACATTCTATAATTGCAGAGAGTTGCGGATAGCCAACACCTGTTTTTACACGTGTAGTACAAACACTTCCTGGTCCAATACCAACTTTAATAATGTCTGCCCCAGAGAGTAGAAGTTCTTCTACCATTTCGCCAGTTACTACATTTCCAGCAATAATCACCTTATCAGGATATTGTGCTCTAGTATGTTTTACAAAACCTACAAAATGTTCAGAATAACCATTGGCAACATCAATGCAAATAAATTTGTAGTTTGGGTTTATTTTAAATATTGCAGCTAATTTTTCAGCATCATTTTTTCCTGTTCCAGTACTAATTGCAATGTATTCTTCAATTCCTTTTGGTGCGTTTTTAGAAAATATTTTCCAATCTTCAATAGAGTAGTGTTTGTGTATCGCTGTAAATAATTCTTTTTTACTTAAAGCTAAAGCCATTTCGAAAGTACCAACAGTATCCATATTTGCAGCCATAATTGGTATGCCTTTCCAAATTGTTTTACTATTTAAGAATTTAAATTCTTGTTGCAAAGATACTTGCGATCTACTTTTTAAAGTTGAGCGTTTTGGTCTTATCATGACATCTTTAAAACCGAGTTTGATATCGTATTCTATGCGCATTTTGGTAGAAGTTTTGGATTACTTTCAAATGTAAATGATATTCTATAGTTGTAAAAATGAAATTTCGTTTTTGGAAGAATTAATTGTTAACAAGTGTTGATAGGTGTTTAAAATAATAAAACCTCACGAAGTCGCTTAGGGTGACTGTCTCGTGAGGTTATATTTTATTTAATTGAGAATATTATCTCTTTATTGTTTTAAGCTTTTCTTGCTTAACGGTTTTACCATCTTTTTTGTAGTAGTAAAAATCATCATTGTTATAATCGTTATGGTTATTATCCCAATCATTATTGGAAGCGTAACCAGAATTAAAAACATTATAACCTTGGTTACTATAATTAACATGACCAGTAATTGCAATTATATTATTGTTTCTGTCATAACGTATTTGTAAACCACCAACTTGTGTTAATAAACCTTGTCTGTTATAATTGATATAAACAGAACCTAAACGTTTTACTTGACCTTCTCTGTTGTAGTTAACAAATACATTTCCAATTCTACGTACTTTACCATCTCTGTCATGGGTTATAATTACTCCACCTGTAGGTCTAATGCTAGAGTTACTATACGTTACTCTAGTTCCAGGAGCTCCAAAAGTGGTATTTACACTTCTTGTACGTGTAGTTGTAGTCCTAGGGTTAGGCGCTCTATAATATGTGTCACCTTGTGTGTAGTCAAGATTTGTATTAAAATCGAAACTTCCATCAGGAAAGATTAAGAACTCCACACCACGCTCTACAAACTGAATTGGTTGTATAAAACTGTAGCGTGAAATATTTAAATCTTCACCTTGTTTTTGTGTTGCAGTAATTTTTTCTGCTGCGGTTACAGTTGTTAATGTCATTAACATTCCTGTAAATAATAGTACTAATTTTTTCATAGTATATAGGTATTAGATTATGCCTACTCATTTAGCTTTTCGGCTTACGCTATTTGTTTTGTTAGTTTCAATTGTCGTGCCAAAAACGTATAAGCTTGATTGTTAGTATTTTAACACGTGTGTTTTATTGTTTACTTTTTTATATTTTTATGAAAACTTACCAAAAACCATGTCTGTTCAAATAAAAGATTGTAAGAATTGCGAAAAACCTTTTGATGAAGCTTATGAATTTTGTCCGCACTGTGGACAAAAAGATAAAGACGATTTAACTTTAGGTCTTTTATTTTATAACACGATAAGCAATTATTTTTCTTTTGATGCTCGTTTTTTTAAAAGCTTTTTCCCATTACTATTTAAACCTGGTTTTTTAGCTGAAAAATTTATAGCAGGTAAACGTTTATTGTATTTACATCCTGCTCAAATGTATTTATTTGTAGCCATTGTTTTTTTCTTTTTAAATTCTTTTAGAATTAATAGGATGTCTTCTGAATTTGATAAGGGAATTGGAAAGGTTTTAAATCAAGTTCAAGATATAGATACTAATACAGGAGATTTTAAAATCGACTCTATTAATTCCATTATGTTAGCAGATAGAATGAAACAAGATTCTATAGATAGAATAGAGGTTAAAAAAGTTTTAGAAGAAAATAAAATTTATACAGGATTTTCTGAGAAACAAATAGATTCTATAGTTTCAAGTGAAAATTTTAGAGCTGTAGATTTTTCTTTTGATTTTACAAAAAAGTTAGACTCTTTAATAGCAAAAGATACTCCAGATGTAATTATTTATAAAGAATTAGGACTAAAAAAAGACGATGGAAATTTAACGAAACGTCTTTATAGGCAAGGAGTAAAGTTTTATAAACAACGAAAAGTTGGAGGGATTTTTCAATCTTTTTTTGATACGATGTCTATTGCCATGTTTTTTATATTACCAATTTTTGCATTAATACTCAAGTTGTTTTTTAGAAAAACTGGTCGCTATTCACATCATTTGGTATTTAGTTTTTATTACTTTTCTTTCTTGTTCACTGTTTTTAGCCTTATTGTAGGAGTGAATTATATAATTGAAATTCCAAATTGGATAGATTGGCTAATTGTACTATCTACTTTTATTTACCTTTTTTTAGCAATAAAACGTTTTTACAAACAAGGTTGGTTTAAAAGTTATTTAAAAACAAGTCTTATAACTCTATTATTTTTTCCTGTAGCATTAATTGCTGGATGTATAGTACTTGTGTTTGCAGTAATGCTATTTTAAAGTTTCTCTTTTAAATATTTCCCTGTAACCGATGCTTTAACTTTTACAATCTCTTCTGGAGTTCCTGCTGCTACAAGTTTGCCACCATTTTCACCACCTTCCGGACCTAAATCTATAATGTGATCTGCGCATTTAATTAATTCTAAATTATGCTCTACAACAATAATGGAATGTCCTTTTTCAATTAAAGCATAAAAGGATTTTAATAATTTTTGAATATCATGAAAGTGTAATCCAGTAGTAGGTTCATCAAAAATGAATAAAGCATTTTCTTGTCGGGAACCTTTTCCTAAAAACGTTGCAAGCTTAATACGTTGTGCTTCTCCTCCCGAAAGGGTAGAAGAGCTCTGACCTAAAGTAACATAGCCTAAGCCTACATCTTGTAATGGTTGTAATTTGGTTTGAATTTTTTTCTGCTCATGCGCTGTAAAAAAAGCTATGGCATCGTCTATAGTAAGATTTAAAATATCATCGATACTTTTATTTCCAAAAGTAACTTCTAAAACTTCCTTTTTAAAACGCTTTCCTTTACAGGTTTCACATTCTAAATGCACATCTGCCATGAATTGCATTTCAATAGTAACTTCACCTTCCCCTTTACAGGTTTCACAGCGTCCTCCGTCTACATTAAAACTAAAATGCTTGGCAGCATAGTTTCGTATTTTACTTAATTTCTGATTTGCGTACAAAGCACGAATATCATCATAAGCTTTTACGTAGGTTACCGGATTAGAACGTGAAGAACGACCAATTGGGTTTTGGTCTATAAACTCAATATGTTTAACATTGGTGTAGTTTCCTTTTAATTCAGAAAACTGTCCAGGTTTATCTCCAAAGCCAGTTAAGTGTTTTTGTATTGCTGGGAAAAGAATCTTTTTTACAAGCGTACTTTTACCGCTTCCTGAAACTCCTGTAACTACCGTTAACATATTTAAAGGAAAAGTTACGTCTACATTTTTAAGGTTGTTTTCTCTTGCTCCTATAACTTCCACAGCATATTTTGAGGTTCTTCTTTTTTGAGGTACTTCAATTTTTAGCGCTTCATTTAAATATTGTGCAGTTAAAGAATCTGAATTTAATATATCTGCAAATGTTCCTGTAGCTACAACATTACCTCCAAAAGTTCCAGCTTCTGGACCAATATCAATAATTTCGTCTGCTTCTTTCATGATATCTTCATCATGCTCTACAACAATTACAGTGTTTCCTAAATCGCGAAGTGCTTTTAAAACTACTATTAAACGTTCTGTATCTTTTGGATGTAGACCAATACTGGGCTCGTCTAAAATATACATAGAACCAACCAGGCTACTACCTAAAGAGGTTGCAAGGTTGATGCGTTGACTTTCTCCCCCAGATAACGAGTTAGATTTTCTATTTAAAGTTAAATAATCTAAGCCTACATTAGATAAAAAAGAAAGCCTGTTGTTTATTTCTTTTAAAAGCCTTTTTGCTATAGTTTCATCATAATCATTGAGCTCTAATTGCTTAAAGAAAACAGCCAATTTATTTAAAGGCATTTCTACTAAATCTGTAATTGTTGCACTACCAATTTTAATAAAATCAGCTTCTTTTCGTAAACGTTTTCCGTTACAAATTTTGCATTTTGTTTTTCCTCTGTAACGCGATAGCATTACTCGGTTTTGTATTTTGTATGCTTTGCTTTCTAATTCAGCAAAGAAATCGTTAAGACCTTCAAAATGTTCGTTTCCTGTCCAGATAAGCTGTTTATGTTCTGGAGTTAATTCAAAATAAGGTTTATGAATAGGGAAATTAAAATGATGTGAATTATTGACTAATTGGTCTTTATACCAACTCATAGTTTCTCCTCTCCAAGGGAAAATAGCATTTTCATAGACAGAAAGTGCTGTGTTAGGGATTACTAAATCATCATCGATACCAATAACATCACCATAACCTTCACATTTTGGACAAGCACCATATGGGTTGTTAAAGCTAAACAAATGCACGTTAGGTTCTAAAAACGTAATACCATCCAGTTCAAATTTATTGCTAAATTGTTGTTGTTTATTATCACTTAAAGTTTCTAAAAAACATTCTCCTTTTCCTTCAAAAAAAGCAGTTTGCGCGGCATCTGCTAGTCGGTTATAAAAATCTTCGTCGTCTTTAGTAATAATTCTATCTACTACCAAGAAAATATCTTTTACATCTTCTTTTATTTCTTGAGTTTCATCTAGTCTAATAATCTTATCCTTCACTTTAATTCTTGCATAACCTTGCTGATTTAAAACTTTCAATTTGTCTTGTAATTTTCTTCCTTCTTCAAGAAAAATGGGAGCGAGGAGCAAGAGTTTTTCGCCTTCAGCGAAAGATTTTACATATTTAATTACATCTGCAACGGTATCTTTTTTTACTTCTTTTCCAGATTTTGGCGAGTATGTTTTTCCTATTCTAGCAAATAAAAGTTTCAGATAATCGTAAATTTCTGTTGTTGTACCTACTGTAGAGCGTGGATTTGTAGAATTCACTTTTTGCTCAATAGCAATAGCAGGAGCAATACCTTTTATATAATCTACTTTTGGTTTGTTTAAACGTCCTAAAAACTGCCTAGCATAACTAGATAAGCTTTCTACATAACGTCTTTGTCCTTCTGCATACAAAGTATCAAAAGCTAAACTAGATTTTCCAGAACCAGATAAACCTGTAATAACTACTAATTTATTTCTAGGGATTACGACATCAATATTTTTTAGGTTATGCAATTTTGCACCTTTAATGATGATATTTTTTTTTGGATTTACTTTAGAAATATTAGTGTTCATAAGCTTTTAAAGGAATAATTCTGCAAAGATACTATAACTAGTTCAGCTTAAAAAATAGATTATTGTGTAATAAAATGTTAAAAAAAGTATTTATTTTTTGTTTTTTAGGAATGATTCTTGTTATATTTGACTCATACTAACATAAATAACAAAATACTAGCTTATAGCATAACATTACTTTTTAAATTTTAACCCCAAGTATTAGAAGGTTTCCTTCTGTGCAAAAAAGTAATCATTATGCAAAAAGAACTTATAACCGACGCTACTCTTGTTAGTAACTACATTAAAGGAGATGAAGGCGCGCTAGGAATTTTAATTACTAGACACAAACAACGAATTTACAGTTTTATATACTCTAAAGTATATGATAAAGATATTGCTGAAGATATTTTTCAGGATACTTTTATTAAGGTGATACGAACTTTAAAACGAGGTTCTTATAATGAAGAGGGTAAGTTTTTACCTTGGGTTATGCGTATTTCTCATAATTTAGTTATTGATCATTTTAGAAAAAGTAACAGAATGCCAAAGTTCAGTAATAGCGGTGAGTTTAGTATTTTTTCGGTATTAAGTGATAGTGCTTTAGATGCAGAAAAAACACTAATTAAAGAACAAGTAGAACGGGATGTTAGACGTGTTATGGATGAGCTTCCTGAAGACCAAAAAGAAGTTTTGGTAATGCGTATGTATAATGATTTAAGTTTTAAAGAAATTTCTGAAAAAACAGGTGTAAGCATAAACACTGCTTTGGGAAGAATGCGTTATGCATTAATTAATATGCGTAAAATTATTGATAAGCATAATATTATTTTAACAAACTAACAATAATATAAAGTTTGTTTCGTTTTCAGAGTATAACTAAAACATTTTAAATGGCAAAACTTTACTCTCAAAACCCCAAAAGGGAAAAAATTAAAAGGAACCCTAAGCAGGAAACAGTAGATTTTCTTCTTAATTATTCTAAGGCATTAAATGTCTTAAAATTTAATAATATGAATTTTGAAACAGTTCTTAACTAAATAAAAAATCCTGAATTAATTCAGGATTTTTTATTCCAGTTACTGCAGGAATCTATATACTGTATTCTTACAACAGTAGTAGGTATTAGTTTTTAGCATAATACTCCTTTAAAACGGAAGCTCTTCCTATCGTTTTAGTAATAATATCTTTTTCTAAATCCCAACCACGCGCTGGAGAATATTCTCTACCATACCAAATAATTTGTAAGTGTAAATCATTCCAAAGCTCTTTAGGGAAAATACGTTTCGCATCTTTTTCGGTTTGATTAACGTTTTTTCCATTGGTTAAATTCCATCGATACATTAAACGATGTATGTGAGTATCTACAGGAAAAGCTGGTACTCCAAAAGCTTGACTCATCACTACACTTGCTGTTTTATGTCCAACAGCTGGAAATGCTTCTAAAGCTTCAAAACTTTGTGGGACTATTCCGTTATGCTTTTCAATTAACATTTTAGATAATCCGTAAATACCTTTACTTTTCATAGGAGACAAGCCACAAGGTCTAATAATTTCCTTGATTTCTTCTACAGATAATTTCACCATATCATAAGGATTATCTGCTTCAGCAAATAACAAAGGTGTAATTTGATTTACTCTAACATCTGTACATTGTGCAGAAAGCAAAACAGCAATTAATAAAGTATATGGATCTTTATGGTCTAAAGGAATTGGAATTTCTGGATATAGCTTGTTTAACGTTGTTATAACAAAATCTACTTTTTCTTTTTTGGTCATTATTGTATCTTTGGTAACAAAAATAAGAAATATGAAGACATTACAAGTAGGAGATACGGTTCCAAATTTTACCGTTAATAATCAAGATGGAGAAGCAATATCTTTAAGTGATTATAAAGGAAAGAAATTGATTGTTTTCTTTTATCCAAAAGCGAGCACTCCTGGATGCACAGTAGAGGCTTGTAATCTACGTGATAATTACAAAGTATTACAAGAACAAGGTTATGAATTACTAGGTGTAAGTGCTGACTCGGAAAAAAGACAAACTAATTTTAGAAATAAATACGAATTCCCTTTTCCTTTATTAGCAGATGAAGAAAAAGTAGTGATTAATGCTTTTGGTGTATGGGGAGAAAAAAAGTTTATGGGAAAAACCTATGACGGTATTCATAGAAAAACTTTTTTATTAGATGAAAATGGAGTAGTAGAAAGAGTTATTGATAAAGTAAAAACGAAAGATCACGCAGCGCAGATTTTAGATTAATTGCAATCATAAAAAAAGCGACCATTAATAATGGTCGCTTTTTATTTGATATAGTTATAATTTATTGCTCTTCGCTATAAATTTCTTCGGTTTCGCAACTAAATAAACTTTTCTCTTTTATAATTTTAGATACACCTTCAGGAAGCATTCCTTCCCAACCAGATTCTCCATCTGCAATCATTTTTAATACTGTTCTTGAGAATACAGAAAGTATTTTAGGATCGTAATCTGCAATATCTACTACTTTTCCATTGTATTTAAAGAATTTATATAATTCTTTCATTCTAGGATGTACTTTTAAATCTTCACTTGTAGTTAAAGTGCCATCTCCATTTTCCATAGGATATAAGTACACACGTAAATCTTTAAAGAATAATTTTCCAAATGCTTCTAAAATACCTCCACTTAAATGGCGGTAATATTTTTCATCAAAAATATCTACTAAGTTGTTAACTCCCATAGCAAGTCCCATTCTCGCTTTCGAGTATTGTGAGAAGTACTCTACCAGTTTATAATATTCTTGAAAGTTTGAAATTAAAACGGTTTGACCAAGAGAACAAAGCAGTTTGGCTCTATCCATAAAATCTTGTTCGTCAATTTCACCTTCTGCACGAAGGTTCGATAAAGTAATTTCAAAAACCACCTGTGTTTTTGCTTCATCTACTTTATTTTCTTTAATAAACATGTCATAAGATTTATGGAACATATCCATATTCACCTTAGTAACCGGTCTAAAACTACCGCGAAGTGCTAATATATTTTTTTTGTATAATACTCTTGCTGGTAATACATTATTTCCATCTGGAGCAAACATGACAGCATCTGTCATACCATTTTTAACCAGTTGCAAACTCATTAATCTATTATCAACATCTTCAAAAACAGGCCCAGAGAAATTAATAGTATCAATTTCTAATTGGTCTTTATCTAAATGGTCGTATAAATATTTTAATAATTTTTTTGGTTCATTAAATTTATAGAATGCACCATAAATAAGGTTTGTACCTAAAATACCTAAAGTTTCTTGTTGCAATCTAGCATCGTTTTCTTTAAAACGAACATGAAGAATAATTTCATTATACTCTTGATCTGGTTCTATTTGGTATTTAATACCAACCCAACCATGACCTTTGTATTTTTTAGCAAAATCAATAGTAGCAACTGTATTCGCATAAGAGAAAAACAGTTTATGCGGATTATCATCACGTGTTAAACGCTCTTCCATCAATCGAACTTCATGGTTTAACATCTTACGTAAACGTGCTTCAGTAACGTAACGCTTATCATCTTCAATACCATATATGGCATCACTAAATGCTTTGTCATAAGCCGACATGGCCTTAGCAATAGTTCCAGAAGCGCCACCAGCTCTAAAAAACTGACGTACAGTTTCTTGTCCTGCGCCAATTTCTGCAAAGGTTCCGTATATATTTTCGTTTAAGTTTATTCGAAGTGCTTTTGTTTTTAATGAAGGAATTTCATCAAACTCTTTATCACCTTTAATGGTTATTTCCATTTTAAATTTGGTTTACTTGCTATTATAACAAAGGTATTAAATTAGTATACCAAACAAAAAAATAAACTTATTTTTGTTTTTAAAATCTATTACAATTGAAAGTAACTTTTCTTGGCACAGGAACTTCTCAAGGTATTCCAGTTATTGGAAGCACACATCCTGTGTGTTTAAGTGAAAATGAAAAAGATAAAAGACTGCGTGTTTCTATAATGATTACGCATAACAAAAACGTTTATGTAATAGATTGTGGGCCAGATTTTAGAGCACAAATGCTTCGTCAAAATGCCACCAAATTAGATGCCATTTTGTTTACCCACGAACATGCAGATCATACTGCTGGCTTAGATGATATAAGACCTTTCTTTTTTAAACAAGGGGATATTCCTATTTATGCACACCAAAGAGTGCTACAATCTCTTCGTAGAAGATTTGATTATATTTTTGAAACCGAAAACAAATATCCTGGTGCGCCAAGTGTACAGGTAAACAGGATTACAAATAATTCTTTTTTTCTTGAAGATTTAAAAGTAATACCTATAAATGGTATGCATAATAATTTGCAAGTTTTCGGGTTCCGATTTAAAGATTTTGCATATTTAACGGATATGAAAACGGTTGCAGATGAAGAAATTGAAAAATTAAAAAATGTAGATGTTTTAGTGGTTAATGCTTTACGCGAGAAAGAACATATATCGCATTTCAATTTAGAAGAAGCATTAGCTTTTATTGTAAAAGTAAATCCAAAAAAAGCCTATTTAACACATATAAGTCATTGGTTAGGTTTTCATGATGAAGTACAACAAAAACTTCCAGAAAACGTTTACCTGGCTTATGATGGATTAACCATTAACCTATAATTAAGATTATTATGAAGAATAAGATTTTTATGTACTTGTTTATTTTTACAGCATTACTTGTGGTGTTTCAATATGTAAATTCTAAAAATGTTTTTGAAGCAGATAAAGTACAACTAGATGGTTATGTAAAGAAAATTGAAAAATATAAAGATTCGATTACTGTATTAGGAGATAAGGCTTTTCAATATTCTGAATTTAGCTTAGGCTATTCGGAGGAAGCATTAAATTATATTGAAAAACGAGGTTATGAAAGTGACCAGTTAATAGCGTTAATAGAAGAATCTCTTTATGAATTGAATTTAAAAACAGAACCAAACCCTTTAATTCCTTATGCAGCAATGTCTCCAGGAGGAAAAATGATTATCAATGCTGTTCGTGTATTAAATCACAAATGGGTAATTTGTAATTTTAATGATGGCGAATATTGGGGAGAATTATTTTTAAAATATACTATAGGTGAAAATAGAGAACTCACTTTTGAGATTGTAGACTCGTTTTTATATCCCACAAATTAAGTAGCGAATGATATATTCATAAAAAGACCACTAAAACTAGTGGTCTTTTTTATTAAATAAATCTATTTACTATTATATTTTAGTTACTAACCATGCTTTTAAAGCATAAAAATTTTGTGGAGCAACACCATGTCCTACAGGAAACTCACTATATTCATGCTTTATATTTAAAGACTTTAAAAATATTGGTGCTTTTCTAGCCCAATCTACAGGTATAACCTGATCTACACTACCATGTGAACAATAAAAATTAAGATTAGAATAATCTTTAATTGCAACATTTTCGGGTAAAATTGCAGGATTTACATAACCACTTAAAGCAATTATATTTTTTACTTTTTCGGGATACGTTAATGCTACTGCATAGCTTAAAATTGTACCTTGACTAAATCCTAAAAGAGAAACATTATCTTTATTTACAGGATAAGTAGCAGTTGCTTCATCAATAAATTTAGCAATAAGATCTCTAGATGCTTTAGCTTCTTCGTCATCACTCCATTTAGCTCCTGTAGCATCAAAATTAATGGTGTACCAAGCATTACCATAAGGTTGCATGGCCTGAGGCGCTCTTACAGAAATAATAAACAATTCTTCTGGTAGTTCTGAAGCAAAAGAAAACAGGTCGTTTTCATCACTTCCATAACCATGAAAAAGAATTAGTAAAGGAGCATTTTCTTTTAAAGAGGATTGACGAATTATATGATAAAGGGAAAGATTTTGTGTAGTCATTATGAATTAGAATCAGATGTACCAATATTTGCGAATAATTTCTGAAAAAAAGCACCAACTAAAGGTACTTGTTGCATTTTACCAGAAATTGCTGACGAAATGCCATAAATAAATAGAACAGCAAAACATAAATAGAAACTAGAACTTATTAACCAGCTATCAAAAGAAGAAATGACTCTTCCTAGCATTAAAAATAAGATCCATAATCCTAATCCTTGTCTAATATGAAATGATGAAAAATCGTTTTTCTTTTCGTTATTTAAAAAATAAGCTATAATAGGACCAAATATGGTTATGTACGCTATAATTGCTAGTTTTTTACCTTCTTCTATTGTTTGTTCTGTCATTTTACTTAAGAATCATTTTATTGTTTGCAATAATACCATAAACGCTTCCTTTAAGATTTGTGTTTAAAAATATACTATTTTTAGATTTGGAATGTATGTTCGTTTTTCCAAAAATATATTTGGTATTCGGATTAAACAAAGTTGCATGCATCTTATTTCCTTCGGTAATCGTTTTATTTTCTATTCCAAATCGATCTTTTCCTTTGGTTAAAAGGCTAACGGCTTTCTTTGTTGTAAATAAGGTGTTTAATGCACCAAAAGCACTTTCTAAACCAATGGTTCCAAAGTCCGCATAATCGAACTCAATGTTTTTTAGTTCAATATTTAATGGGTTATGGTCACTTGTAACCATATCTATGGTTCCGTCTTTTACACCTTCTATTAAAGCATCTACATCTTTTTGTATTCGTAAAGGAGGTTGTACTTTAAAGTTCGTATCAAAATTTGTTAAAACCTCGTCAGTAAAAAACAGGTTGTGTATAGCAACACTGCAAGTTACATTTAGTTTTTTCTTTTTTGCTTCTCGAATAAGGTCTACAGCTTCTGCAGTAGAAATAGTTGGAATATGCAATTTACCTTCGGTATATTCTAATAAAAATAAATCTCTAGCTACTTGTAATGCTTCGGCTAGATTAGGGTTTCCTTTTAAACCTAAGGTTGTACTTGTAATGTTTTCATTTACGACACCATTTCTGCTAATAGCATTGTCTTGCGGATAAGAGTACACCAAGCCACCAAAATTACTAGCGTATTGTAATGCAATTTTTAGCATATTGGCATTTGCAATCGGTTTTTTATAATCTTGAAATGCACAGGCTCCAGCATTTTTCATATCGAACATTTCTGCAAGATGCTCTCCTTTACTGTCTTTTGTTAAAGCTCCTATTGGTAATAATTGTACGGCATGATTTTGTGCTTTATTATTTACAAAAGCAATATTAGAACTCGAATCTAAAACAGGTTGCGTATTTGCATTCAAGGCAACAGTTGTAAAGCCAGAAAGCGCTGCAGTTTGCAAACCATTATTTATAGTCTCTCTATCTTCAAAACCAGGTTCACCAAAACACACACTACTATCGAACCATCCTTGTGAAATGTGTAGGTTTTCTAGAATGATTTCTTTGTAATCATTAGTATTATTGATGTTTTCACCAATTTTACTAATTACTCCTTTTTCTATTAAAATATCTTGAACAGTATTATGAAACTCGCTTTTAGAGTCAATAATGGTTGCCGATTTTATGAGTACGTTCATTTAAAATAT
Organism: Oceanihabitans sp. 2_MG-2023; assembly: GCF_030547245.1. Lineage (GTDB taxonomy): Bacteria > Bacteroidota > Bacteroidia > Flavobacteriales > Flavobacteriaceae > Oceanihabitans. The sequence goes on along the minus strand of NZ_JAUOQT010000003.1, from coordinate 259,366 downwards.
TTTAAGATGCCCATTTCAATAATCAAAAATAGTAAGGCAAAAATAACAAACCATTTCCATAGCTCGTTAATTTTTGAGTCACTTTTTAAGGTATTAAATAATTGGGTTATCGATTTACTTGTGGTTATATTTTTAAGGCTACTAATGTCTTGATATACCAAATTACTTTCCGTTCTATCTAAATTATAACTTACGTTTTTTAAACGTTCTACTTTGTTTTTTACAGTATAAATTCCTGCTTCGTTTGGTGTTTCGTTTGTAATAATAGATACTTTATTGTTAAAATATTGCTGTTGCGGAATCATATTAACGTCCTCTTTTACTAATGATAAAATATCATCTTGTTGTAGTGTTACAGCAACATCATAACTATTTTCTTTTCCTATGGTGTAATATAAATTCGGGATTTGTAAACTACGTTTTGCTATATTATAAAAAGTAGGAACGATTAAAGGGGAATTTACAAAGTTCGAGTTTTTACTATTTAAAGCAGCAGCAAATACAAATAGGTTTTTACTATTTGTTAAGAAGGATTTGGCATCTTCAAATTGTAGTATTTTGGAAGCGTTTTCGGTTTGAAACGTATAATAACTATTTACTTTAGGGTATTGAAAATTAGCAACTTGTTTATCGAAAACATTAGTATATAAAGGATGCGAATAATTAATACTTGTTATCTTTTTCTTAGAAGTATTTTTAGTATTAAATGCTAAACCAGATTGCAATAGTAAATTGTTATAGGAGGAAAGCGCTATTTCTTGATTAGGAATAATAATAAGAAACCCTCCGTTCTCTGTAAAAGCAGTAAGCGCAGTAGATAATGCGTTTGGTATTTCTTTTAATTCGTTTATAATGATAAGGTTTTGTTGGTCAAAAACACTATAGTTTAACTGATTGAGTTTCGAGCTAGAATAGTTAAATTCATTTTCTGTAAAGATTCGTTTTAAATAAGATTCGTTAAAATTATCTATACTAAGCACATTGATTTTTGAAGCTTTATTGATATTAAAATAGAAACTATTATCAAATTGCAGTTGTGTGTCTTCAATGGTAATTTCTCCATGAATACTTTCATTTATAGGAATAGTAAAACTAGTTGTCGCTTCGCCTTGTAGTGCAACAGCTGTTTTTGCAATGAGTTTGCCATCATTCGATAAGGAAACTGGAATATTTTCTAAAGCGATTCCTGTATTTTTTAATCGAACACTTATATCTACATTTGTTGCTGTAGTGTTGGATATGTAAACACTATCTATTGAAACATTATTTGTGTTTACAGGCTTTAAAGCAACTGCATGAATTTGTATTAGCGAATCTATCTTTGGATTAAAATTGTTTCCTTTTTCTTGAAAATCGGAAATAAAAATCAAATTCTTATTGCGATTAGTTTCCTTAGTAAATAAGGTGTTACTTTTTAATAGAACAGCTTCGTAGCTTAATTGATTTGGTGCATAATCTAATTGCAATAAATCGTTTTTAATAGCTTTAAGTGTTGTGTTTTTAAAAGTTTGATTATTGGTTATAATAGATATGTTTTCGTCTTCAGGAACTTCAGTAATGAGATCTTGAATCGCTCTTTTAAATAATTCACCTTGTGCTCCTTTTGCTTGTAAACTAAAACTGTTGTCTAAATAAATAACCGTTTCGCTTTTAGTATTTAAGCTGTTTGTTTTTGAAGTATATGGTTGCGCAAAAGCGAAGATTGCAGCAGCTAGTATAAGTAATCTAGTTAATAAGGTTAGCCATTTTTTTATAATGGCACTTTTGCGTGTTTGTAGGTTTACTTTTTTTAAAAAAGCAACGTTAGTAAATTTCTCAGTTTGAAACTTACGAAGCTGAAATAAATGAACAATAATAGGAATAAGCAGTGCAAATAATGCGTAAAGAATTTCTGGGTGTTTAAACTGCATACTATTTTAGATTGGTCAAAGATAAAAAATGATTGTGAATTTGAGAGTAATTTGTTTTTGTTTTAACAAAAGAAAAAATAATCTGTCATAGGCTTCATTTTATGTGTATTAAAATAGCTTGTTATTTCTTTCTGTGCTTCAGCGTTTGCAACGGTTACAATACATTGCGGATTTTCAATTTGTTTTAAGTAATCGAAATTATGAAGCTCTTGATTGTAAATGTGTTTTCCAATTTTTTTCTCATTATCGCAAATCCAATAAAAAGGGATTTTTTTTTCGATTAAAGCCTTTGCTATGTTTTTTCCTTTTGTTCCTGCTCCCCAAATGGTTATAGGTCTTTTAGTATTATAATCTAGTTCTAAAAAATAATGGAGTTTTATATCTAAAAAATAGTTTTGTGCATAATGCTCATGCGTTCTAGAGGTTCTAGTACTATAATCTCGCCATTGATGAAGTACTTGATTACAAGGAATACATTTATAATTTTGCTTATAAAATCTAAACGTTAAATCATAATCTTCAGGATAACGATTAGGATTAAAAGCTTCAGCTGCAATAAAATCTTCACGATGTAACATCCAACATGGAGAAGGAATTACGCATTCTTTATATATTTCAGAATAATTGGTTCCTTTACGAGTTAAATCATTTATCCAAGTTTCATAACGCGCATAACCATTACTAATACCAGTTTCACTAAAATACTTTACTAATCCAATTGCAACATGTTTTTTTCCTTTTTCTAGTAAACTATACAACATAATTTTTAACTTATTTGGATGCATAATATCATCACTATCCATTCTGGTAATATACGTTCCATAACTATTTTTAAACGCAAGTTGTAACGCGTCTATAATACCTTCACCATTATTTTTTAATAGCTTAATTCTAGTATCTTTTTTAGCGTAATGTTCTACAAGTTGATAGCTAAAATCCGTCGAGTTATCATCGACTATAATAAGTTCCCAATTGGTATAACTTTGATTAAGAATAGAGTCTAAGCAAGCAGTTAAAAAAGCTTCGGTATTTTTAAAAGGAGTAATTATACTAATAAGAGGTTCTTGCATATGGCGAATATAGGAAATCTTCATTTTAACAAAAAGTTAAGGATTTAAATTGTAACACATTGTACTTTTGGGCGTCAATAGATTAACTAAAACCAATTTCTCTTAAAAAGAGAGTAAAATAAATTATTAATTATGAAAAGAGTATTTGCCATTTTTGGCTTAAGTACATTGTTAGTAGCTTGTGGAACTTCTAAAACGACATCAGACGCTTTAGCAACAAGTACAGCAATTGAAACGGCATTAGATTTAACTAAAGTTACTAACGATAAGGTTCCTGTAACAATTAATCCAGGACGCTTTACGGTAGAAACAGTAACTTATAGATTACCTAGAGTAGTGCAAGGAACATATTCTGTAAGTGATTTCGGAAAATATGTAGACGATTTTAAAGCTTTTGACTATAAAGGAAATGAAATACCTACAACTAAATTAGATGATAATTCTTGGACTATAACAAATGCAACTACTTTAGACAAAATTAGCTATAATGTAAATGATACTTTCGATACAGAAAGCTCTGGAGGAATAGGAGGAGACAATCCATTTTCACCAGCAGGAACAAATATTGAACCTACAAATTATGTATTAAATTTACATGGTTTTATTGGTTATTTCGATTCTTTAAAAAATGCACAATACAAGTTAGATGTAACTGCACCAGTTAGTTTTAAACGTTCTTCTGCAATTCAAGAAGTAGGTGCAACAACTAGCAAAGATGGAGCTTCTACAACAACTAGCTACTTTGCACCTCGTTATTTTGATATTACAGATAACCCAATGTTTTATGGTAATCTAGATGTTGAAGAGTTTCAAGTAGGAGATATTAAAGTGGTATTAAGTGTATACTCACCAAATAAAGTACATACGGCAGCTTCATTAAAAGAGACGATGTATAAAATGATGCAAGCTCAAAAAGAATATTTAGGCGATGTAAATAGTACACCTCGTTATGATATTTTCTTGTATTTAAGTGAAGGTAAAGAAGATTCTCCAAAAGGATTTGGAGCTTTAGAACACCATACTTCTACTGTTGTAGTAATGCCAGAATCTTCTCCTGCTGATGGTTTAGCAAAAAGCATGACGGATGTGGTTGCACATGAGTTTTTTCATATTGTAACACCTTTAAGTGTGCATAGTGACGATGTACATTATTTTGATTACGATCAACCTACATTTTCTAAACATTTATGGATGTATGAAGGTGTGACAGAATATTTTGCACAGCACTTTCAAGTATATGAAGGGTTAATGACAGAAGATGAATTTTACACAACAATGTTGGGTAAGATAAAAACTGCAGCGAATATGAACGATACCATGAGTTTCACCAAAATGAGTGAAAACGTATTGGAAGAACCTTATGCACCACAATATTATAACGTGTATATGAAAGGTGCTTTAATAGGAATGTGTATTGATATTTTAATGCGTGAGGAAAGTAATGGTAATAGAAGTATGCTTACTTTAATGAAAGAACTTTCTGCTAAGTACGGAAAAAACAAACCTTTTAACGATGATACCATTATTGACGAAATAACAGCAATGACATATCCATCTATTGGAACATTTTTAAAGACACATGTTGAAGGGACAACTCCTATTGATTATAATATGTTTTTTGAAAAAGCAGGATTAGCATTTGAAAAAAGTAAAGTGAAAACAAACTATATTCAAAATGATGGTGAATTTATTTTTGCTCCAAACAGAGAAACACAAACTATTGCTTTTTCTCCAGCAGTTGCGAACAATAGCTTTTGGAATGACAATGGTGTGAAAGCTGGCGATATTGTGAAATCTGTAGATGGTGTTGCTTTAACAATGGCTTCTGCACAACAAATTATTGGAGGTATGTACATGTGGCAACCTGGAAAAGAAATTAATGTTGTTCTAGAAAGAGATGGTAAAGAAGTAGTAATAAATACTGCACTTACAGAATCTTTTACAATAGGAAAAAAATTAAAACCAAAAGCAGATGCTACCGAAGCACAAAATGCTTTACGTAAAGCTTGGTTAAAAGGATAAAAAGTAAGTAATAAAGATTAAAAAAAACGCCTGATAAATAATATCAGGCGTTTTTTTATTTTGCAATTGTAAAAGTAAATGTACTTCCTTTTTCTGGTTCCGAATCTAGTTTTATCGTACCTCCAAGTTTTTCTACTAAAGTCTTTACTGTATACAAACCAATTCCTGTACCTTTTTTTCCACGTATATCTTTAATTCCGGTAGTGCTAAAAAGATTAAAAATATCTTTTTGTTTTTCAGGCTTAATTCCTTTTCCATTATCTGTTACTTTAAAAACATACTCTTTATCCGTATTAGAAAAATCTAGTGAAATTAATGGGTTTGGTTTATTATTATATTTAAAGGCGTTATCTACTAAGTTAAGTAATACTTGCGTTATAGCAGCGACATTTTGATTATGTATAAATCCATCTTTAGAATATTGAAAGTTAGTATCCTTAAGCATTAAAATGGTTTTAATTTTCTCAAAAAGCTTAGGTACAGCGACATCTTCAAACTCTTTGTTTACAAGCTCATCTGCTTTATAGTGCATTAAAATACCATCTATATAGTCTCTTAATGTTTCGGCAGATTCATCAATATAATCAATGTATTGTAACGATTCTTCAGATAATTTATCTTTATTTTCATCTTTTAATAACTCGGTTAGAGAACTAATATTTGCTAGAGGAGATTTTAAATCATGGGAAACATGACTTGCAAAACTTCTTAAATGTTTATTTCTATTTGCAAGTTCCTTTTGAAGGCCCTCTAGTAAATCATTCTTCTTTTTTAAATCAAATAAATTCATTACCTGTTTCCCTAAAGAAATCAATGCATTAATCTGACTTTTTGTTAATTCTCTTGGTTCGTGGTCATATACGCATAAAGTTCCTAGTGCCAACCCTTCCGGATTTCTTAAAGGCACGCCAGCATAAAAAATAGCTTTAAAGCCTTCTAGTAAGGGATTGCCTTGAAAGCGCTTGTCTTTTCTTGAATCTTCTACAATAAAAATATCTTCTTCATGTAAAATAGCATGGCCACAAAAAGAAATGGATCTAGGCGATTCTGAAATATCTAAACCATGATGTGATTTTAAAAAATTTCTATCTGCGTCTAATAACGTAATTAAAGAAATTGGAACATTACATATTGCAGCTACTAACTCTGTAATATTATCAAAGTCACTCTCTGGTAAAGTGTCTAGTAGCCCAGACTCTGTAACACATTTAATGCGTTCTTTTTCATTGTTTGGTAGTTTGGGTTCAATCATTTTATTAATGGTTTTAAAAAAATAAACAGGGAGTTTTATGATTTATTTAAACCTAGTAATGTAAATGTATCTATTTTTTTTCTTTTTACTAAAATTATATTCTTATTTTAAGAATAGATTAGTAAAATATCTTAAATGAATTGAAAAAATACTATATTTAAATACGCTATTAATTAATCTTTATTTAAAATGAAAAATATTTATTTATTATTTCTACTTGCATTTTTTACAACTGGAAGTTTTTTTGCTCAAGATAAAACAGAAATTGAAGATGCTAATTTTTGCATTTCGATAGACGGAAAAGTTTTTAAAAACCAAAACGGTAAAATTGATTTATTAGAAAAAATTTTCAAGTTAAACAATGGAACTATTGTTTATCCTAATGGTAGTTATCGATTAACAAATGAAGAGAAGTTTTTTTTAAAAGAAGGAGAATGTATTGGTTTTAGTGGTAAAATTTATGAAAGTCAAGATGCATTAAATGTTGCATTATATAAAAAGTTTAAAAAGCATAGAAAGTAATTAAAAACCTTCAAAAACACCAAGTCCAAATAACGCAAAATCGTATTTTACAGGATCTTTAGCGTCTAGTTTCCGTAATGCGGTATCTAGCTCTAATAAAGCTTTTGCATCATTTTGTTTGCGTTTAAGTAATCTTAGTTTTCGTGCTACATTTCCAGAATGAACATCTAAAGGACAAGATAACAGACTAGGAGAGAGGCTTTGCCAAATGCCAAAATCTACTCCTGCATTATCGTTTCTAATCATCCATCTTAAAAACATATTGATGCGTTTTGCTGCTGAGTTTTTTAGCGGATCGCTTACATGTTTTTGAGTTCTTTGTAGATGTTCAATTTCAAAAAAGGTTTTTTTAAAGTAATGAATCGATTTTTGCATCGAACCCATTTCTATATGATTAGCAAATACTGTTTCTAAGCCTTCATGTTCTAAATAAATGTATTGTAAAGCTTTTACAAAAGTTATAAAGTCTAAGCCATTAAAAGTTCTGTGTACAAAAGATTCTAATTTTTCTAGGTCACTTTCTTGATGGTTTAAAATAAAATCATGAGGAGTATGATCTAGCATTTGCATCATTCTCTTTGCATTATTAATGATGCTTTTTCTATTTCCCCAAGCAATTGTAGCAGTTAAAAAACCAGCGATTTCAATATCTTCTTTTTTAGAAAATTCGTGTGGAATTTGAATTGGATCGCTCTCAATAAACTTAGGGTTATTATATTCCGCTACCTTAGTATCAAGAAATTCTTTGAGTTCTTTTTGGTTTAGTTTTTTCACAGCACAAATATAGTTATTCTATAGTAACCATATCTGTTGTAGCTTCTAGTATTCTGCCGTTTTCTTCAATAATAATCGTAATGGTAAATGCAAGTATAGTTCCTTCAGGAATAGTTTCATTGAATACAAAATCTTTCCTGTTGTAATAATAGCCTTCGGTTTGATTTAAAACAGAAATAATATTTTCTACAGGTTCGTTTTCTAGTGTTACTGGGTTTAAAAACGATAATTTGCTATTTAAAGAATTTCCTGCAGGAATGCCAAAAACATCTTCATTTGAAGTAATTATAATTTGGGAAACGTGTTCTTTTAAAGTGTAATTTTCATCACATGTAGTAGCATAAGCTGCATTTGTGAATTTTTTTAATTCTTTGTAGTTAGATGCAACTACATAATCAAACAGCGTTTCAAAATTTAAGAACAAATCTTCAGACTTTACTGTTGTGGTATCTCCATCGAGTTGGTCTTCTGCAACAAAATATAAAGATTCATAATACATATTATAATCTTCTGTACAACACGAAAAAATAAAGACTTGAAAAAGTGCAAAAAAGACAAAAGATTGAATGGTTTTCTTAATCATAAAGGTTTGTTTATTACTAGATGTAAATTTTAGCTTTTGGTTGCGTCAACTTAAAAAATAAAATAACAAATAAATATAGACTACTCTTCTTTGTAATTCTATGAAAATAATTTAACTTTCATTTTATTCTAAAATTCAATTCAAAATAGTAATAATGAAAAAGGGTATCGTATTTATTTTAGTAAGTTTCATCCTGATAAGTTGTGATGAGCAAAAAGAAGTTAGTTCTATTAATGTCGAGAACTGGTCTAAAAGAATGACGAAAATTAGCACTAAAGATTCCTTGCAATATGGTAAATCTTACCTAAGCACTTATTCGCAAATTTATAGTTTATCCGAACATAAGACTCATAATTTAACAGTTATGGTGAGTATGCGAAATATTAGCGATTTAGATACTATTTATATATTAAAAGCCGAGTATTTTGATACACATGGAACATCTGTTAGAAAATATTTTGATTCACCAATTTATTTGGCTCCATTAGAAACCGCAGAAATTATTATAGATGAAATTGATATTGCTGGCGGAACTGGTTCTAACTTTATTTTTGAATGGAAGATACCTAAAAATACTCCAGAACCTTTATTTGAAGGTATTATGACTTCAACAATGGGAAAACAAGGTTTGTCTTTTACTACAGAAGCGAAACGAATTAAATAATATTTAAATCCTTTATTTGGTTTTTTTGCTAATAAAACCATCTTTTAAATTTTTTGTCCTTTGTTGCGGAATCCTATGGAAATAGGTTTTAAAAAAATCTAATTGTTCTTGGTTTAAGGCTGGTAACGGAATATCTCCAGTTCCCCAAAAAAAGTCAACATTTGTTGGTGTGTTTATATTAGTTTCTTTTAGTTGTATGGTTATATAATCTTCAGAATACTTGCTGTTTTTATACGGAGTTATAATGTATTTTAAAGAAAAAGTACTTGACACTGCAAGCTGCTTATTATTTGTTATTTGCTGATTATTTACTTTAAAAAACAATGGTATAGTAGTAAGTATTGTGCAAACTACTAAAACTACTTCCATGCTTTTTTTATGTAGTATTATTTTTGAAACTAACAGTAAACTAAAACATAATATAAACGGAAAGAAAAAGCGATATTGAGGAGAAGTTAAAAACAAGAATAGCATTGTTAAAATGGCAACAAAATATATAGTATAAAATGCTTTTTTGTTTTTTGATTTATAGATTGTATAAGGGCAAATAGCCAAACAAAGTAGGATTAGTTTATTGAAAAAACCATGAAGGCTTGGAGCAAGTAACCAACTTTTTAAGCGAGTTAAATACGAAGCATTTTCAAAAGTATCTGCAGCTAAATGAAACGCATAAGGCTTTGTGTAATTAGCAAAATAAGTTTCTATATTTTCGGGTAAACTCCACGAAGTTTTCAAACTTTCTATTCCTTGTATTGGGAATAATAAGTTTCCAGTTACTATTATATTTTTAATAGCAAAAAGGAATAAGGTTAGACTTCCAAACAATATAATAATTGAAGATGTACTTCTTGTAAATACATAATATCGTTTATATAAAACCAAAGCGAAAATACAGAAAGGTAAAGCTGTAAGCTTAATAAATATCATAAAAAAAGAGAGCATTACAACGGCAAGAAATGCTTGTTTTGTATAACTAGCATAGCACAAAATAAATTGATGTAAAAGAATAAAGCTTAATATATAAATGGCAATATCTGGAGAAGGAACAGATATAAATTGGAAAAAGAACACATTCCATAGCGGAAACAACCCAAATATTAGGTTTAGTTTTGAGTCTTCTTTTTTAGTGAAATAATTGTTTAATAATCCAATAGCATATACGTTAGCAAGTAGTAGTGCTAAAGCACTTAAGTCGTTAAATCTGTTGTAAATAAAGCTAAAGTTAAAAGCACTTTGTAAAATGTGCCAACCAGAAGTTTGGCCTAAAAACACATGTAGGTTTACTAGGCCGTTTGCAAAACCATATTCGTTAAGCCATTTTATGGTTTGTATGTAATAGGATTCGTTATCAATAATAAATGGAGGAGAAGCACTTTGCGCTAAAATGAGAATACTAATAACACCTATAAAGATTTTAAAAAAAGTGTTTAAGTTAAGTAGGCTTGTTTTTAATTCTAGCCAGAATGGGATAACTTTTTTTCTGATTTTATATCCTAAAAGGATAGTAATACTTAGTAATAAAGCATGGAAATAACTGTTAATAGCAAACGGAATTGCCCAAATACTAGCCATTAGTGTAATGCCAAAAAAGCCGAAAAAAATAGTGATTATACTATCTTTTTTTTGAAGTTGTAAAAAACGATTTATGCTAATTCCAATAATGCTGCTTATTGCAAGAATATAGAGCCAAGAAAGAAGAATTAAAAACATAGGTTTTATTAGCTCATAAATGTAAAATAAAAAAGATACTCCAACAAGTGCAATTATAATATAATGTTTTGAAGTAGTGTTAAATCACTATTACAAACTATCTACTATTTTTCCATCTACCATGGTTAGTTTTCGGTCTGCCATATTTGCAAGTTCTTCGTTATGTGTAACAATAACAAAGGTTTGCCCAAATTGATCACGTAATTTAAAAAAGAGATTGTGTAAGTTTTCTGCCGAAGTACTATCTAAATTTCCAGAAGGTTCATCGGCAAAAATTAAATCTGGATTATTCACCAAAGCTCTTGCTACAGCAACACGTTGTTGTTCGCCACCAGAAAGGGCATTTGGTTTGTGTTTGTATCTGTGACTTAAACCAAGAAAATCTAACAGTTCTTTAGCTCTTTTTTCAGCTTCTGCAGGTTTTGTTCCTTTTATATAAGCAGGAATACAAACGTTTTCTAATGCAGTAAATTCTGGTAAAAGTTGATGAAATTGAAAAATAAAACCAATGTTTTCATTTCTAAATTTTGCTAATGCTTTATCGTTTAATGAAGGAATATCTGTTCCCTTAATCTTAAAGCTTGTATCTTCTTTTTTTGAAGCTTTATCTAATGTACCAAGAATTTGTAAAAGTGTAGTTTTTCCTGCTCCGGAAGCACCAACGATTGATACAATTTCTCCTTTTTTAATATGAAGATTTACACCTTTTAAAACGTGTAAATCTTCGTAATATTTATGAATATTTTTGGCTTGAATCATGATCTCTTTATCAAGCTATGAAAGTACTACTTTATGCTTAATCCAGCAACTTTAAATGTTTTTAGGTTTCGATTTAAAGATGTTTTTCACATTATTATAATCTATATAATATACCATTCTAATAGAAAATGTGTGGTTAATGTCTTCTTTAAATAAATTGTCTAAACTCGTAAAGTAATCCTCTTCAGAAGCATTAGAAAAGTTAAGCAAATTATTTCTGTACAATGCAGTTAATTGACTTCCAGGAGCAAATTGCCATGAGTAGGACAAATCTAAATTCCAAGTATCAAAATTAACATCTGGATTATCAACATCTTCTTTTGTGTAACCATCGTCTTGATTTAGTCTTCCATTTTCTTGTAGCGCATATAAATCGTCCTCGTAAGTAACGGTACTCCAATAGTTTCTAAACGTTAGGTTTAAGGCATGAAAAGAATTAAAATTATAGCTTCCAGATATGCTGTTAATTATTGTTTCTTGATCACGTTGACCATAAATTATAGCGTCATTATCTAGAGTTTCTACATAACCGCGTTCTTTTAACTCGATATCGTAATCAAAAGAATATTGCATAATAAATCTATCTCCAAGTTTTAAACGAGGTGATAAACTAAAGAAGTAGCTTGTATAATCTCTACCACTTTCAAAAAGTGTTTCGTAGCCAAGATTTGCATCTAAAGCAAAAGTCTTGTTGTAATTTGAAGAAATCCATCCATTCATGTTTAACCAATCTTCAGAAATAAAGTAGCGATTCTCTGCTCTTGGGCCAAAATAATCATACTGTTTTCCTGGTTGAATTGCTACATAGGCACCAAAGCCCATTAAATTCTTTTTTATAGTGGAGTTAAAGTTTACATTAAAATTTTTACCGGTATACGTATGTGGTTTAAATAAGTAACTCACATTCGCATTAACGTATAATTGAAAATCATTTAGTGTTTTTGTAGGTTCAAATATTCTGTAGCTTCCGTTTGCATAAAAATTACTGTAATTGTTTCTAAATAAAATACCCATGTCGTTAATATCATATTTTTTATCAACAGCTTCATGCTCAAAATAAAATCTATATTTCCCACTATTTTTTCCAAAACCAAGATTTGTACTATATCCAACTTGATTATTTTCATCTGGAAGATTTAAATCACTTCTTTTAGCTTGTGCTATAAAACCATAGGTATTATTCTTATTTACAAGATCTAAAAGTAATCCTGTAACATTTGCATCTCTTGCATGCCCATTTCTTGTAACATTTGTATTTATTAAGCTTACAGAAGAGTTTTTATTAAACTGTTGGTCTACAACTAGTATATTATAATTGGCTAAAGGTTCAATTACTTCTTCCCGAGTAGCGTTGGTTACATTATCTTTTATTTGTGCTTTTGTTTTTTCTGTAATAGCATTAAAAACACCAATACCTAAGCCGTTTTTAGTTCTACCAGAAACCTTAATAGCATTAAGCATATTTACTCTTTCTGGCTCCTCTATTATTTCTTCGTTGTCGTTTAAAGTAACCTCTCCAATTGGAGCACTACCAATTCTTCTAGAATAAAATAAGTTTCCTTTAGAAAACAAATCTACACCTTCGGTAAAAAACTGTCTTTGCTCCGAAAATTGTTGCTCAAAAGGGCCTAAATTAAGTTGTACATCATCAAAACCAGCTTGGCTAAAATCTGGAATTAGTGTTGCATCTAAAGTAAAGTTTTCACTTATTCCATATTTAAGATCCATACCTAAACCATAATCGGGACTTTGAAGACTATTGTAAGTTGCAGAGGCAAAAGGATAAAAACTTAATCGAGTAGGAGGTTCTATATTTTCTATACCATTAATTTCACCATGATATAAACCAATATTACCTTTAGTTACATTTATTGGGTTCCATGCATATTGAGAACCATTTGTTCTAAATCTTCTATGAAATTGTAAACCCCAAGTTTGCACTTTCTGATTCGAAAATCGAAGGGTAGAATAGGGAATCTTTACTTCAACAATCCAACCATCTTCCACAATTTTAGTTGCACTCTCCCAAACGGCATTCCAACCAAAATCTTCTCCTATGGAAGGGTTTGCAATTGCATCTGCTTGATGTCCTGTAGGGAAAACAAAAAATTCGACATCGTTTTGAGCATCATTATTTGGGTTCAATACAATTCCGAAAAAATCGGAAATACCAAAATTATCCCGTTGCGAAAATTGTTTAATAATTTCTTCAGGTTTATCATGCAAATATGCAGCGAAAAAGATAGCATTATCATTATAAGTCACCCTTACTTCGGTTTTTTGATATTCTTTTTCTAAAGCTCCAGCATCTGGTCTAAATTGAATAAAATCACTTGCAACCTCAGCATCTTGCCATGCAGTATCATCTAAAATGGCATCAATTTTTGGTGCTTGATCTGTTCTTTTAATGTTAAGGGACTTTTTTTCTTGTGCTTGCAAAGTAATAGCAGTAATCATTGCAAGTAAGAAGATAGATAAATGTCTCATTTGGTTTAGTGTTTCGTTTTTTAATTGATATTCTAAAGACCATTAAAAAAAATAAATGTTACAGTATATCTAAAAAAAACTAAAATACATAACTATATTGTTATACTGAAAATAACTGGACAAACGTCTTAAATATAGATATAAACGTAATTATGAATGTTTATTTACGACTATTTTTTTTTACTTATTTTTACATATATAATTTATAAAAAATGCCATACAAACAATTTGAAGAGTATAATATTGAAGTCACCGAAGGGATTAAAAACCAATATAAAAACATTATTGAAGATTTAGGGGAAGACACGAAACGTGATGGATTACTTAAAACTCCAGAACGTGCAGCAAAAGCAATGCAGTTTTTAACACAAGGTTATAATCAAGAGCCAGAAGATATTCTTAAAAGTGCTATGTTTAAAGAAGATTATAAGGATATGGTAATTGTTAAAGATATAGAATTATACTCTTTATGCGAACACCATTTACTGCCATTTTTCGGAAAAGCACATATAGCTTATATACCTAATGGGCAAATTGTTGGATTAAGTAAGTTACCAAGAATTGTGGATGTTTTTGCTAGGCGATTACAAGTACAAGAACGATTAACACATCAAATATTAGATTGTATTAATGATACTTTAAAACCCGAGGGGGTTGCAGTTGTTATTGAAGCGTCTCACATGTGCATGATGATGCGTGGTGTACAAAAGCAGAATTCTGTAACTACAACATCTGGATTTAGAGGACAATTTGAAAAAATAGAAACTAGAAACGAATTTTTAAAATTGATTAGTTCAAGTCTTTCTTAAACGCTTACACTGTAACATTTAGGTAATAATATATACTAATAAAGTGTCAAATAATCTTGGCACTTTTTTTGTTTACTATAATTACTATGAATTTACAATTTAAAAATAAATACAAACTTTTAGCTTTTAGTATCATTTTAGATGCTATTGGTTTAATACCTTTTATCGATATCGTTTGGGCTCCACTTTCTGGTTATATAATGACAAAGCTATATAAAGGAGAAATAGGAAAATACGCTGGGATAATTACTTTTATAGAAGAAGCGATTCCTGGGTTAGATTTTATACCAACATTTACTATTATGTGGTTTTATACCAATGTGATAAAAAAAACAAAACCAGAAGATACCATTATAGAAGTCGATGCAGAATAGCGAATATTAGAAAACAATTACCATAAAAACAAAAAATCCTTTCCAAATAAATGGAAAGGATTTTTTACTTTAAAGAAATAAAACCTATTGTAAAGTAACAGGAAATACTGCTTGAATATCAGTTTCTCCACTAGCATTCGTAATATCTCCATCACTTACACCAGAAGCATCTTTACTAGGTTCATGACGTAATGTAATAGTAATATTTCCAGAACCTGCTGTTGCAGCCGTAGTTACCGTAAATTCTAACCCAACAGGATTACCATCACCATCAAAATCAAGATAAGCAAAAGTAGCTATGCTATTAGATGCTTGATAAAAAAACTGGTGTTCGTCATCTTCTTCTTCAATTTCCTCATTAATAGATTCTGCAGGAGATTCTGTTTCATTTAATAATTCTAAACTTCCATTGTAAGTAGTGTTCACAGCTATAGGAGAAGAAACCGTAATAACAGGAGCATCTGGACCATCACCATCTAAATCTTGTGATTTTAAAGTAATCGTTGTACCGCCACCAACAGGTGTTAAAGTTGCAGTTAAAGTAGTAATCACTTCTTCTTCGTTTACTGGATCAGGATTGTCATCATCGCTTGAACATGCCGAAAATACTACAGTGGCTAATAATATAAATAATGTGTTTTTTAATGTTTTCATTTTGTGTTTTTTAACTTGTTAATAATTTAATTTTAATTGTAACATGATATTTCTTCCTAGATCATCAGCAAAATATCGTAATCTATTCAGGTTTTCTCTATAATTAGTATTAAAAATATTGGTAATATTAAGACCTATGTTTACATCTGTTTTTTTAGATAGATCTAGTGTAATATTACTTTGTAAATGTAATAAGTGATAGGTTGGTGGAGTAGAACTAATATCTAATTCTACCATTTCTTCAGTTGTTGGAATATAAACTTCAAAATTATTATTTGGATAATCCTTTTGTCTCAACACCAACTCGCTTTGTAATTCGGTATTAAAATGCAACCATTTTTCATTAGAATACCCAATAATATTGACTGTCTTTATAGATGGAATGTCAATTAAGTCTTCGTTTTGACTTAAATCGTTTCCTTTTATATAAGACGATTTGTTTTTATAAAACCACTGCGTGTTAAAATTATAGTTTGCAGTTAAGTCTAATCCATATAAAGCAGCATTGGTTTGATTATAGCTCCATACAGGAAAAGCACCACGATTAGTGTATTCAACTCCAGTTGGCTTTATAAAAATATAGTTGTTTATATGATTATAAAATGCTTCAAAATTTAATGAAAGTCCTTTGTTTTCATAATGGTACGTCCCAGAAATTCTATTAGAAGTCTCTTTTTGAATACGTAAGTCTCCTAATTCAATTCTTGCTGCCGAATGGTGTAATCCATCGCTAAATAATTCGGAAGGATTTGGCGCTCTATTGGATAAACCATAATTTAAAATGAAACTATTTTTATCGTTTACTTTATAAGAAACTCCAGCAGAAGCAGAGATATTATGGTATTCAAATTTAGGATTTGTTAATAATTGTGTTCCTAAATCTTCTATAACAATATCATTAAAATCGACATCATAACCACGTTCTTCCCAACGACTAGTTAGATAGTATTTCTTTGCATCAATTTGGTTAAAATCATATCGAATCCCAAAATCCAAATGCACGTCATTATTTATTCTGTAATTCGTAATAATAAAAGCACCTAAGTCATACTTATCATAATCCGGAATTAAACGTCTAACATCTGTACTTGGGTCGGCAAAATTATTTTGATAACCAGCATTAACACCTAAATTATAGGTGAAATTACTTTTAGCATCTAATTTTAGACTTGTTTTTAAAGTGTGTGTTTTTAAGGTTAAATCTACAGCAGGCTTATCATTGTCATCACTATCCCGTCTTACGTCGTACTCATAGCGTTGGTTGTTTTGAAAGTCATACTGTATTTCTAATCTCCCAAAATTTTTAAAACGTTTATAAAAAGAGGTTTTTAAAATTTGATGTGTCACTTCTTGTTTTGGAGCCTCTATATCATAACTAAAATCATTGATTACTAAGGGTTGTGGACTATTAATGGCATTGACAAGGTCTTCAATGTTTCCAATGTGAGATGCTCTTAAAATTGCAATTTCATTATCTAAATAGCTGTAATTTACATTAAAACCTTGTTCAAATGTTTTATAACCTCCATTAATAGAAAATCCTTTAGCATTTAAGCCAGTGTTGGTTAAACTATAGTCAGGAGCTTCAAAATCACCAAAACGTTTCATAGAAGCTTGTGCACCTAGATACCATCCTTTTTGATAGGTTTTGGTTAATGAAGTATTAAAACTATAGCCTCTGCCATTGGTATGACCACTAATAATTGTTTTTCCGTAAAGCGAATCATTTAATCTAATTTTAGATGGCTCAATTACAATTACACCACCAATTGCATCTCCTCCATAAGCTAAGGCATTAGCTCCTTTTAAAACAGTAATGCTTCCAGCTGTATTTAAGTCGATATTTGGAGCGTGTTCAATACCCCAATCTTGATCTTGTAACCTAACACCATTTGTCATTACAATAATTCTACTACTATGTAATCCATTGATTACAGGTTTTACTATAGTACTACCTGTGTTAATAGAAGATATACCACTAACTTGTTTTAAAGCATCTCCAAGATTAAGAGAACTATAGCGCTCAATAGTTTCTGTTTTTAAGAGTGTTTCTTGAGAGGTTTTGGTTAATTTGGAGTTTGCACTTCCTTTAACTTCTACTTCATGAAGCTCTTCTATATGATGCTCTAAATTAATGGTTTTAAAAGTTTCCCCTTTAACCTGTATTTCTAATCTCTTGGTTTCACATGCTAGATGTGAGACAACAATAGTAATTTGACCATCGCAAAGGTTAGCTACAGAAAATTTTCCATCAATATCTGTGGTTGTATATTTGTTTAGATTTTCAATAAATATGGTAGCATTTGATATTGCTGTACCATCATGAAAATCATGTATTTCTCCATATAAAGAAGAATTACAGTTTTGACTTTGTGTTATGTTGAATAAAAAACAACACAAAATCATTACATAATATTTCATTGTAAATAAATTTAGTTTAAATAATTACTTTTATTAAACTAAAGAAGGCGGTCCACGAAGAGAAAAAGATAATTGCTGATGATTATTAAGAAAGTAATAAAATGTATTGTTAATTTTAGAGAAGTTTTCTTCAACACTTAATCTAAAATTATTTAAAACGGTATAATATTTTGTATTTAACTTAAACTTGTAAAATTCGCAATCTAGGTCTAGAGCATGAAGGTGTGTTTGACTTAAATTATCTGTACAAACATCGTGTTTATGGTTTTCAAAAACATGTCCTACTTTCACCAAACTTGGTGTAAGTAAAGTTACTATCAAGATTATAGATAGTAATTTAAAGACGCTATGTTCTTGAAAGGGTTTCATGTATTATAAAAATCTACCTAAGCCAAATCGTTTTAGCATTTTCTTTTCAAATTCCCAAAAGAATTTATGTTGTCCAAATAGCCAACCAAATGTTACTAATAGTATTTGATAGAAAATTAGCCCAATAATAATATAAAGAATCCAATAAACAAATATGTTTAGGTTTTCTTTAGTAATTCCTATCCACTTCATTAATGGTCTTCCAACAAATAAGGAAGAAGAACCCGTTATTGCAAAAACAATAAAAATGGTAATCATTTCCCACCTATAGGTTACTTGCCACTTATTTTTTACTTTTTTAAATAGATATAAAAAGAAATGCATTAATGCATAAGCTAAAACTATAGTTAGAACTATTTTAATGCTAGTATGAAAATTTGCAGCTAATCTATTAGAAATTTTAAAAGCAGAGTACAAAATTATTAGTATACCTAGTAAAGGAAAAAGCAATTGCCAATTTTTTTGAATTTCCCAGCGTTGTTTAAATTTTTCCATGCATTTTATTTCCATGCAAAAATACATAACAGAGTTTAATTTCTAGGAATAAAACCTGTTAATTGTTGATTATATTGTAATTGAAAGAATATAAAGTAGTTGTATATTTTATAATTAACCTCATAGCCATAATCGACACCATATTCGTAATTTATTCTCATTTCATATAGATTGGGATCATACTTACTTGGGTTAAGAACACGTGTATTCCATTCATTTACAAATAGAATGTTTTTATTCTCTAAATAACTTTGTGTGTAATAACCTTCTGGTTTAGCTCTACTAACTAGCCAAGTATTAAAACCAGGTTCAATAATTATTACCTCATATTCTAATTCTTTGTTTATTATACTAACCGTATCGTTTTCTATTGCATGTTTTGTTTCTTGTACAACAGGTTTATTTTTAGTTGTATTACAAGCAACTAATAAAGTGCAAATAAATAGTATATAGATTAAAGATTTCATATGGAGTTATTTATATAAAAATACAAAAAATGCCAAACTTTCGTTTGGCATTTAAGTTAAATTAAATGAGGAATAATTATTTCCCTCCAAAAAGACCACCTAATAAACCACCAAGTCCACCAGATTTGTTGGCATTACCAAGAACCATTCCTGCAACGTCATCAATTACGCTACCATCTCCATCAGCATCTAATATTTTTTCAAGGAAACTTTGTTCTTCTTGTGCTCCGCTACCACCTAGTAATCCACCTAATAATCCACTTAAATCTCCTGAAGAGCTAACATTGTTTTGACTTGCTTGCTTTCCTATAACTCCCATTAAAATTGGGGCTGCAACCTTTAAGATGTTGGCAACAGAACCAGCATCTAAACCAGATTTTTCACCAAGAATTTTTTCAACTCCTTGTTTTTTATCACCAAGAACATGACCTAAAATCTTATCACCATCATTAGTAACTTCATCATCAACACCACCTCCAAATAAACCACCAAGGTTATCTAGTATGCTTCCATTATGTTTACCACTTAAGGCTCCCATTAAACCTTCGGCACCTTGAGGAGTAGAAGCGTTACGCTCCATAGCTTTCATTAAAACTGGTAAAGCCATAGTTAATACGCTGCTAGTTTTGTTTTGATCTGTTCCAGTTGAACCTGATACACCACTAATGATAGTTTTTCCAAGGTCACTGTTTAATAAGTCTAAAATTCCTGACATTTTTATTTTGTATTTAAATTAATAATAAAATTTATATACCAAAAGGTATACCACTAATTTACACAAAAAAAGCCTTAACGTTTTTGTTAAGGCTTTGTTTTTTTAATTCACATAAAATCAACGATAAAGTGTTTCTTTTATGCGTTTAAAAGTATGTTTTTAATTTGTTCTGCTAATTCAGTACCAATTCTATCTTGTGCTTCATTTGTTGCTGCACCAATATGAGGAGTAAGAGAAACTCTTCCGTTCATTAAAACTGGAATAGCTGGAGTTGGTTCGTTTTCAAAAGTATCTAAACCTGCAAAGGCAACTTTTCCTGACTCTAAAGCTTCAATTAGAGCAACTTCATCAATAACACCACCTCTTGCTGCATTAACAATACCAACACCATCTTTCATTAATTCAAATTGTGCTTTACCAATAACATAGTCTTTTTGTGCTGGTACGTGTAAAGAAATAAAATCTGCTTCTTTTAAAACCGCTTCTAAAGGTTGTGTTGCGATATTAAATTTTAATGACTGTCCATCAAAGAAATCAAGAGCAATCTCAGCATTTTCAATAAACATATCTGCAGCTATTACTTTCATACCTACACCTAAAGCTATTTTTGCTACTTCACGTCCAATACGCCCAAAGCCAATAATACCAATAGTTTTTCCTCTTAATTCGATTCCTTTAGCATAATTTTTCTTTAATGCTTTAAATTTAGAATCTCCATCTAGTGGCATATTTCTATTCGAGTCATGTAAAAAACGAACACCACCATATAAGTGTGCAAAAACTAATTCGGCAACAGATTGTGAAGATGCAGCTGGAGTATTAATTACGTTTAAACCTTTGCTACGTGCATATTCTACATCGATGTTGTCCATACCAACACCACCACGACCAATAATTTTTAAGCTTGGGCAAGCATCAATTAAATCTTGACGTACTGTTGTTGCACTTCTAACTAGTAATGTGCTAATATCATTTGTATTAATGTAGTTTATTAGTTGTTCTTGTGCTACTGTAGTAGTTGAAACTTCAAAACCTGCTTCTTCTAAAGCTTTTACTCCGCTTTGAGAAATTCCGTCATTTGCTAATACTTTCATGTTTTATATATTATATGAAAGTGGAAAACAAAACGTTTTTACACGATTACCATTTCCACTTTAAATTAAAATTTATTTTATGCTTTTGTTTCTAGTTCGCTCATTACTTCTACTAATGCCTTTACACTATCTAAAGGTAATGCATTGTACATAGATGCTCTATAACCGCCAATACTTCTGTGACCATTTAAACCACTAATACCTGCTTCTTTAAGCATGGTTTCGAAGGTTTCTTTTAAGTCTTCGTTAGCAAGTGTAAAGGTTGCATTCATGTTAGAACGATCTTCTTTGTTTGCATATCCTTTAAATAATGGATTTAGATCTATTTCCGAATACATTACACGAGCTTTCATTTCGTTTACTTCTTCTATAGCTTTAATTCCGCCAAGGTTTTTTAACCATTCTAAGGTTAACATAGATGTGTAAACAGCAAATACAGGAGGTGTATTAAACATACTGCTTTTGCTAATATGCACTTTATAATCCATCATCGATGGTATTTTTCGAGATACATTTCCTAAAACATCTTCTTTAACAATCACTAAAGTTGTTCCAGCTGGTCCCATATTCTTTTGCGCTCCAGCATAAATTAAATCAAACTTTGAATAATCTAAAGTTCTTGAAAAAATATCACTACTCATATCACAAACAAGAGGAATAGGAGAGTTAGGAATTGTTTTCATTTGTGTACCAAAAATGGTATTATTAGATGTGATATGTAAGTAATCATGATCACTAGGAATATCAAATCCTTTAGGAATATAATTATAACCAGCATCTTTAGAAGATGCTACTTCTAGAATATCATCATATATCTTAGCTTCTTTTACAGCTTTATCACTCCAGGTTCCAGTATTTAAATATGCAGCTCTTTTTTCTAAAAGGTTAAGTGCAACCATTAAAAACTGCGTGCTAGCTCCACCTTGTAAAAATAAAGCTTTATAACCTTTACCTTCTAAACCAAGAAGCTCTAAAGCTAATGATCTTGCTTTCTCCATAACATCTACAAAAGATTTACTTCTGTGTGATATTTCTAATAAGGATAATCCATCATTGTTAAAATCCATTATAGCTTCTGAAGCTTTTAATAATACTTCTTGTGGAAGAATACTAGGTCCTGCACTAAAATTATGTTTTTTCATTGAAAAATTTATTTTTCATTTCCGAAAACCGGAAATTTTTATTTTTAAACAGTTACAAAGGTGCTAATTTTTGAAGGGAATTATGTTATTAAAATGATAATTATTCACTAAATTTTTAATAAAAATGCAATTGTGTCTTCACCATCTGCATAATCAAAAAGTTCTGGTTGCTGGGTTTTACCAAATACTATTTCGTTTTCGTTAAAACCATTAGATACAATACATTGAATGTTGTCTGTGTTAGCATCAATATATGTTTTAAGCGCTTCTGGACTATTATAATATTCATAAAAAACAGTAGCTATTGGTGATGCAAAACTTAGATCTTCTTTAATCATTAAAAAACCGTTTTCTAGCATTTCAAATTCGCTCATTAAATATACTGCTTTATTATAGTCGTAGTTATTGGCGTATTTACTTTCGTTTATTATTGGACTCCAGTGATACATTGCTTTAAAAAAACTATCAAAATTATAGGCTCTTGGTACAAAAAGCTTAGATACATTTCTACATCCTAAACCATAGTATCTAAAAATATCTTCCGATAGGGCTTTAAGTTCTTCTTCTGTTTCGTTTCCTGATAAAATGGCAACAGAATTTCTATTTTTTCTAATGATTGAAGGTTTTCCTTTAAAATAATATTCAAAATAACGTGCAGTATTATCACTTCCTGTAGCTATTACTGCATCAAAATCTTGAAGCTTCTCTTCTGTAAAAGTTATTTTTCCTTTAAAACCTGGTTCTACATGTTCTATGTATTTTGCTAAAAAGGGTAGAAGGTGTTTGTCATTACTAGACTGCTTAACTAAAACTTCATGTCCCGAAATTAAAACAGATAAAAAATCATGAAAACCAACAAGCGGGATGTTTCCTGCCATGATTATCGCTACTTTTTGTGTGTTTCCTGCTTTAAGATCATAGACTTCTAACCAGCTTTTTATGTTTTGGGTTGTTAAAGATCTAGACCAATTATTAAAAGTAAAAATGAGGTTCTTTTTAGTAAACCAGCCATTATGTTCTTGTGCTAGTTTTATTTGATGTTTGAATCCTTCGTAGAATAATTCATTATGCGCAATATTTTCTTTTTTCTGAAAGTTTTCAGAAGTAAATTGGCTTAAAAAGGCTCCTAATTTTGCAAAAGCGGTAATTCTTTGGTCTAAATTCATCTTGTATTTGGTTATGAATACTTTTGGCGTTATTTTTGCGCAAAGTTAGAAAAATGAAATGAACGAATTTTTTTTAATTCTATTTTTTTAAAAGGAATAAAATGGATTCAATAAAAATTTCAATTTTGTACAATTGGAATCTTTTTTTAACACTATAAAATTTAATAGAAATATTACGCTATGGCAATAATAATAACAGACGAATGTATTAATTGTGGTGCTTGTGAACCAGAATGCCCAAATACAGCAATTTATGAAGGTGCTGACGATTGGAGATACAAAGACGGAACAAGTTTAGATGGTAAATTGGTTTTACCAAATGGAAAATCGGTAGATGCAGATGAAGCACAAGAACCTATAAGTGACGAAATATACTATATTGTACCAGATAAATGTACAGAGTGTAAAGGTTTTCATGAAGAACCACAATGTGCTGCTGTATGTCCAGTAGATTGTTGTGTACCAGATGATGATCATGTAGAAACTGAAGAAGTACTTTTAGGAAAGCAAAAATTTATGCATCCAGAAGATTAAATATTTAATATATTTTAAACATAAAAAAACCGAGCAATTGCTCGGTTTTTTTATGTTTAAAAAAGTATATAATTAACTATATTTGCAATCGCTAATAAAAAATAGTTTCCTTAAAGGTACATGCCTTTAGTAGGAAAAAGAAGTTTAATTTAAAGATTTTCGCATTTGCGGAAAAACACATATGAAAGCAGGAATTGTAGGATTACCAAACGTAGGAAAGTCAACTTTATTTAATTGTTTATCTAATGCTAAAGCGCAAAGTGCAAACTTTCCGTTTTGTACTATTGAACCAAATATTGGAGTAGTAAATGTACCGGATCCAAGATTAGAAAAGTTAGAGGAATTGGTAAAGCCTGAACGTGTTTTACCAGCAACTGTAGAGATTGTAGATATTGCAGGTTTGGTTAAAGGAGCAAGTAAAGGAGAAGGTTTAGGGAATCAATTTCTTGCAAATATTAGAGAAACCGACGCTATTTTACATGTTTTACGTTGTTTTGATAATGATAACATTGTGCATGTTGATGGTAATGTAGATCCTATTAGAGATAAGGAAACTATAGATATGGAATTACAGTTAAAAGATTTAGAAACTGTAGATAAAAAATTAGAAAAAGTAAAAAGAGCCGCTAAAACCGGGAATAAAGAAGCCCAAAAAGAAGAAGCTATTTTATTAAAGATAAAAGAAAACTTAGAAGCAGGAATTTCGGTTAGAGCTTTAGAGTTTAGTGAAGAAGATTATCTAGAGTTTGTTAAGCCTAGTCAATTAATTACAGACAAACCAGTAATGTATGTTTGCAACGTAGACGAAGGAGCGGCAGTTTCTGGAAATGATTATGTAGAGAAGGTTAGAGAGGCTGTAAAAGATGAAAATGCAGAAGTATTAGTGCTTGCAGTTGGTACAGAAGCAGATATAAATGAATTGGATGATTATGAAGAAAGACAAATGTTTCTTCAAGATATTGGATTAGAAGAACCTGGAGCAGCAAAATTAATTCGTTCGGCTTATAAGTTATTAAATCAGCAAACCTACTTTACAGCAGGAGTAAAAGAAGTTAGAGCTTGGACAGTTAATGTAGGGGCAACTGGACCACAAGCAGCAGGAGTTATACATACCGATTTTGAAAAAGGTTTTATTAGAGCAGAGGTAATAGCTTACGATGATTATGTTGCTTTTGGTAGTGAAGCTAAAGTAAAAGAAGCTGGTAAGATGCGAGTAGAAGGTAAAAATTATATAGTTAAAGATGGCGATGTAATGCACTTCTTATTTAACGTGTAAAAGGTTAAAGAAAATAGAGTAGAGAATACAACAAAAAACGAGATGAATTTTCATCTCGTTTTTTGTTTTGTAAAATTTTATATGCGTTTTATGGTGTTTTAAAATCACATACTCTAAAGCTGTTACTCCTTAGAAATAAGTTCTTAAGATATAGAAAACAAGAATATTAATCGTTTGACTATCGTAAAGAAGCCTCATAAATATCTTTGTCTAAAATTTAAGTATTTACTTTTATCTTATGAAAGATAGAAAAAAACTTACATATGGTATTTTAATAGGTGTTTTAGGTATTGTTATGTTTTCTTCTAAAGCAGTCATGGTAAAACTAATGTATCAATATAAGATAGATGCTATTAGTGCATTATTTTTAAGGATGTTATTTTCTTTTCCATTTTATATCGCTATAGCCTATTTTTATAGCAGTAAAAAAACAGACATACCCAATCTACAAAAAGATTACTTATGGCTTATATTTTTTGGTGTTGTAGGGTATTATTTAGCTAGTTATTTCGATTTTATAGGACTAACATATATTAAAGCTAGTTTAGAGCGAATCATTTTATTTGTATATCCAACAATCGTCTTATTATTTAATAAGTTTTTCTTAAAAAAACCAATTTCAAAGAAACAAAAACTAGCAATTTTTATTACTTATATTGGTATTATAATAACTTTTGGAAGCGAAGTTAGTTTGCATGGTAAAAATGTCTATTTAGGAGGTTTATTTGTCTTTTTAAGCGCTCTAACTTATGCATCCTATTTAGTTGGTAGTGGTTGGTTAATACCTAAGTTTGGAGTAATACGTTTTACAGCATATGCCATGATAGTATCTTGTATTTGTGTTTTTATTCATTTTGGAATAACATTAAATAAGGAAATTTTAAATTATCCATGGCAAGTTTATGCTTTAGGTTTTTGTGTCGCTTTTTTTGCTACAGTAATACCCTCTTTTTTAGTTTCAAAATCTATACAATTAATAAACTCTTCTAACTTTGCAGTAGTTGCTGCGATAGGACCTATTTCAACAATTATTCTTGCAGTTATTTTTTTAAATGAAAAACTTACATATTTACAAATATTAGGAACAGTAGTCGTTATTTTAGGAGTATTATTGGTTTCAAAAAGCAAGAAGAAATAACACGTTATAACTCAACGATCTATTAAATTAATGTTCTCAACAACATTACTATTTTATTGTTAATTACTTTGTGCCTTGGGTATTTCATTTTTTAATGCGAAATACTATATTAGCAACTTATCATACTTTTTTACTCAATTATGTCTCAAGAAACCAATTATACCGAAGATAATATACGCTCATTAGACTGGAAAGAACATATACGTATGCGTCCAGGAATGTATATTGGGAAACTTGGTGATGGCTCTTCACCAGACGATGGTATCTATATTCTTTTAAAAGAAGTATTAGACAACTCTATCGATGAGTATGTTATGGGAGCAGGAAAAACCATTGAGATTTCTATTCAAGGAAGTAAAGTAATTGTTCGCGATTATGGTCGTGGTATACCTTTAGGTAAAGTGGTAGATGTAGTATCTAAAATGAATACAGGAGGAAAGTATGACTCGAAAGCCTTCAAAAAATCGGTAGGTTTAAATGGTGTTGGTACCAAAGCAGTAAACGCCTTATCTTCATTTTTTAGAGTAGAATCTACTCGAGATAGTAAAAGCGCTTCCGCAGAATTTGCGCAAGGTAACCTTACCAATCAAGAATTATTAGAGGATACTTCCAGACGAAAGGGAACCAAAGTGTCTTTCGTACCAGACGAAATTATCTTCAAAAACTATAAGTATAGAAGCGAGTATGTAGAAAAAATGCTTAAGTATTATGTGTATTTAAATCCAGGATTAACAATTGTTTTTAATGGCGAAAAATTCTACAGCGAAAATGGTTTAAAAGATTTATTATCCGAAAACATAAATGAAACCGACCGTACATACCCAATTATTCATTTACGAGGAG
This sequence comes from Oceanihabitans sp. 2_MG-2023, assembly GCF_030547245.1. Taxonomy (GTDB): domain Bacteria; phylum Bacteroidota; class Bacteroidia; order Flavobacteriales; family Flavobacteriaceae; genus Oceanihabitans. The sequence continues at coordinate 232,116 of NZ_JAUOQT010000003.1, read as the reverse complement.
ACGATATTGAAATAGCACTAACACACAGTAAAACACAATATAGTGAACAATATCATTCTTTTGTAAACGGACAAAATACCACACAAGGAGGAACGCATCTAGCTGCATTTAGAGAAGCATTGGTACGAACCATAAGAGAGTATTTTGGTAAAAACTATGAAGCTTCAGATATACGTAAATCTGTAGTTTGTGCTATTGCTATAAAAGTAATGGAACCAGTTTTTGAAAGTCAGACAAAAACCAAATTAGGCTCTACAGATATGGGAGGAGAATTACCAACGGTAAGAACCTATATTAACGATTTTCTAAAAAAATATCTAGACAACTTTCTGCATAAAAACACCGATGTAGCGGAAAGTATTCAACGTAAAATATTACAAGCAGAACGTGAACGTAAAGAGCTTTCTGGAATTCGAAAACTAGCAAAAGATAGAGCAAAAAAAGCCAATCTTCATAATAAAAAACTACGCGATTGTCGTGTGCATTTTGGAGATACTAAAAACGAAAGAAACCTTGAGACAACCTTGTTTATCACAGAGGGAGATTCTGCATCTGGTAGTATAACAAAATCCCGTGATGTTAATACACAAGCTGTATTTAGTTTAAAAGGAAAACCTTTAAACTGCTATGGATTAAGTAAAAAAATAGTTTATGAAAACGAAGAATTCAACTTGCTTCAAGCAGCTTTAAATATTGAAGAAAGCATAGAAGATTTGCGATATAATAATATTGTAATTGCAACAGATGCCGATGTTGATGGTATGCATATTCGTTTATTATTAATAACCTTTTTTCTGCAGTTTTTCCCAGAAATAATAAAAGAAGGGCATTTGTATATTCTACAAACACCTTTGTTTAGAGTACGTAATAAAAAGGAAACAATTTATTGTTACTCCGAAGACGAAAGGCGAAGTGCAATAGACAAATTAAAACCAAAACCAGAAATCACTCGATTTAAAGGTCTTGGTGAAATATCTCCAGATGAGTTTGTGCATTTTATTGGTGAAGATATTCGTTTAGACCCTGTAATGTTAGATAAAGATATGTCTATTGAAGAATTACTAAATTTTTACATGGGAAAAAACACGCCTACAAGACAAGAGTTTATTATTAATAATTTAAAAGTGGAGTTAGATATAATAGAAGAAGAAAAATAAATAAATTATATCTTAAGGAAAATAATATAAATGAGAACAAACAATAATAAAGCAAGAAAATTCATAGTTTCTGTATATTTCATACTTGTATTTTTAGCTATTATTTTTGCAATAATGTTTAGAACATTTAATGCAATTAGTAATAACCCACTAGTACTATTTTTTATTATAGCATTAAGTTTTGGAATTTTGTTTTTTATTATACATTCTGTATCTAAATTTTTTGAATACGATAGCGATGGTATGAAAGTAGTTGTAACGAATAAAGGTTTATTACTTCCCGATAGATTTAATTATAGAGAGCATACTGTAGAATTTGATAAAACGGACTTAAAGGGTTTTAAGATTAATAATTATATCGTATATACTAGTTTGGTATTACTAATAAAAGATAGAAGTGGGGCATCTATAAAAGAAAGGTTTAATGTTACTTTAGTTTCTAGGAAAAAACGAAAATACATTAAACAATCTTTAACTAAAATGATTAAGATTAATAAAAAATTAGCTAGTTAATGATAGAAGAAAATGATGATTTGGTAAACGAACAAAACGAAAACCTAGAACCACAAGAAACCATTACCAGAGTTACTGGTATGTATAAAGAATGGTTTTTAGATTATGCATCTTATGTTATTTTAGAACGAGCTGTTCCTGCAATAGAAGACGGTTTTAAACCTGTACAACGTAGAATCATGCATTCCATGAAAGACCTAGACGATGGGCGTTACAATAAAGTAGCAAACATTGTAGGACATACGATGCAATATCATCCGCATGGAGATGCAAGTATTGCTGATGCAATGGTGCAAATAGGGCAAAAAGATTTACTAATAGATACACAGGGAAACTGGGGAAATATTTTAACAGGGGATAGAGCTGCAGCTTCTCGTTATATAGAAGCGCGTATTTCTAAATTCGGACTAGACGTAGTTTTTAACCCAAAAATAACAGAATGGCAAGCCTCATACGATGGTAGAAGAAAAGAACCCGTAAACCTTCCAGTAATGTTTCCGTTGCTTTTAGCACAAGGAGGAGAAGGTATTGCAGTTGGTTTATCTACTAAAATATTACCACATAATTTTATTGAGCTTATCGATGCTTCTGTAAAACACTTACAAGGAAAACGTTTTACCATTTTACCAGATTTCCCTACTGCAGGAATTGCAGATTTTACAAATTATAATGATGGTTTAAGAGGAGGGAAAGTTCGTGTTCGAGCAAAAATTTCGCAATATGATAAGAACACCTTAGTAATTACCGAAATACCTTTTGCTACAAATACTTCATCATTAATAGATTCTATTTTAAAAGCAAACGACAAAGGGAAAATAAAAATCAAAAAAATTGAAGACAATACTGCTGCTAATGTAGAAATCTTAGTGCATTTGCCTTCCGGTATTTCACCAGACAAAACCATTGATGCCTTGTATGCATTTACCAATTGCGAAACTTCTATTTCTCCTTTAGGTTGTGTAATTGAAGATAACAAACCTTATTTTGTTGGTGTTTCTGAAATGCTTCGTCGTTCTACAGATAATACTGTACAATTATTAAAACAAGAATTAGAAATTAAACTTGGTGAATTCCAGGAACAATGGCACTTTGCTTCCTTAGAACGTATTTTTATCGAAAAAAGAATCTATCGTGATATTGAAGAAGAAGAAACTTGGGAAGGTGTAATTCAAGCTATTGATAAAGGATTACAGCCACATATAAAACATTTAAAACGTGCTGTTACCGAAGAAGATATTACACGTTTAACCGAAATTCGAATCAAACGTATTTCAAAATTCGATATCGATAAAGCACAACAAAAAATTGATGCTTTAGAAGATCAAATAGCAGAAGTTAAACATCATCTTGCAAACCTTATAGATTATGCTATTGCTTATTTTACAAGGTTGAAAAAGGAATATGGAGAAGGTCGCGAACGTAAAACAGAAATTCGCGTTTTTGATGACGTAGATGCAACAAAAGTAATTATTCGTAACACAAAACTATACGTTAATAGAGAAGAAGGTTTTATTGGCACATCATTACGTAGAGACGAATATGTTTGCGATTGTAGTGATATTGATGATATTATTGTTTTTACCAAAACGGGTAAAATGATGGTAACCAAAGTAGACAGTAAAACCTTTATAGGTAAAGATATTATACATGTAGCTATCTTTAAAAAGAAAGACAAACGTACCATTTACAACTTAATTTATCGCGATGGAAAAGGAGGTCCTTCTTATGTAAAACGATTTGCTGTAACTAGTATGACTAGAGACAGAGAATACGATTTAACAAATGGAAATAAAGGATCCGTTCTTTGGTATTTTTCTGCGAACCCAAATGGAGAAGCAGAAGTAGTGTCTATTTTACTGCGACAAGTTGGAAGTATTAAAAAGCTAAAATGGGATTTAGACTTTAGCGATGTACTTATAAAAGGAAGAGCGTCTAAGGGTAATGTGGTGAGCAAACACGCCATTAAAAGAGTGGAGCTTAAAGAAAAAGGCGTTTCTACATTAAAACCACGTAAAATCTGGTTTGATGATACTGTACAAAGGTTAAACGTAGATGCACGAGGTGAGTTAATTGGTGAATTTAGAGGCGAAGACAGGCTTTTAATTATTACACAATCTGGAACAGTTAAAACAATTCTTCCAGAAATAACGACACACTTTGATGATGACATGATTGTGTTAGAAAAATGGATTCCAAAAAAACCAATATCAGCCATTTATTTTGATGGCGGAAAAGAACTTTACTATGTGAAACGATTTTTAATTGAAACAGAAGGTAAGGAAGAAACCTTTATTTCTGAACACCCAAAATCGCAATTAGAAATTGTTTCTACCGATTGGAAACCAATGGCTGAGGTGGAGTTTACTAAAGAAAGAGGAAAAGACAGAAAAGATAATTTAGAAGTTAATTTAGAAGAGTTTATTGCTATAAAAGGAATTTCTGCTTTAGGAAACCAACTTACAAAAGATAAAGTAAACCAAGTAAGTTTACTAGATCCTTTGCCTTATGAAGCGCCAGAAGAAAAGCCTACAGAAGAAATTGAAGTTGTAGAGGAGGAAAATGTTTCCGAAGAATTGGTTACACAAAAAAAGACAGATGAAAAACCTAAAAAAGAAAAATCAACGGAAAATCCAAGATCAGAAGATTCTAATAAAAAAGCTATAAAACCTAAGGAGGATAAAGATTTCACTGAGGGAGAAGACGGTCAGATTACTTTATTTTAATTAGTTCCAAAGGTAAAATAAGCATAATAATACGTCGTTGGGACTTCGTATTCAGATACTATTTGCATGGTGCTCATGTTAATTCTTTTTATATGAAAAGTGGAATCATCAAAATTTATAATAAAAATTTCATTTGTAGAATCACTAAAAAGCATTCTCACGCTATTGTCGTAATTTGTTTCCATATCTACACTAGAATAGATAGCATTGTAATCGAAAGGGCTAGTTTCATAAAGTGTAGATGGATTTAAGATGAATAATCTCCCGTTATGATAATCAAAATCTTTAGGTCTTAATACATCAGAATATGTATTAAAGACTTCTCCAGTATCTATATTAAACCTTGAAAACCTAGTAAATTGCCCACTACTTGTGCCATGTCCTAACATTTCGTTAGCATCCGGATTGTAAATCATAACAAGTTCTGAAAAATTATTTGGATTAGGAATTACTTCTGCTGTACTTCCATCTGAAACGTTGCTATGATAGATTTGATTATCCACTCCAGATCCAGTTCTATGTACGTAAAAATCACCATTAGAAGCTGTAAAATATTGAGCATTAGGATATTCGGGGTTATTGTCTCTAAATTGACTCCCTGTTACTTTATTATGGCTATTATAGGAATGATAATAGTAAATATCTCCGCCCATCCCAGTATGTTCTTCCCAATATGTTTTAAAAAAGAAGGTTTGATCTGTATTGGAATAATCAAAATTAAAAAGGTAATAAAAAGTTGGTCCAAGTATAGAAGGGGTTATTTCTTGAATTACACTACCATCTAAAATGTTGATTTCTAATATGGTGTAGAATCCATCTGAAATAGAGGCTAACACATAAAAATGTTCTGTAAATACTAATATACTGGAGCGATGGTGCTCTTCGGAATCTATAAATAAAATAAGATCACCAGAAATAGCATCTTCAGGAACAAGTACTTCTATGTATTCTTCAGTAACTTCGATAATTTCAGCTTCCACAGTATTAAAATACACACTATAGGAATACGAAGTGTTTTGGTTAAAACCAGATCCATTAATACGATAGGATGTATTCGGAATTAATAATTCATCTTGTTGATCTGTAATAACAGGAAAATTAGTTGTGCTAGTTTGAACTATCGTTTCATCATCGTTAGCACAAGTAAATAGTAGTGATAATAAGAATAAATAGAAATATTTTTTCATAGCAGAAAATTTTATAACATTAAAAGTAAATAAAAAAAGCAAACTATATTAGATTAGAAAAATATTGTTTTTAAAGCATTTATTAATTTAGCACCAGCAAAGTCAAGAGTTTTACTTCTTCCTGGTAATCTTATAATTAATAAACTCTACCATTAAAGAAAAGGCAATTGCAAAATAAAGATATCCTTTTGGTATTGCGCCAACTGTTTTTCCAAATAAATTTGTGTGCGAAAGGTGTGCTGCTTCAGTAATTAGCATAAAACCAATAAGTATTAAAAACGACAAGCCTAAAATTTGCATACTTGGATGTGCATCTATGAACTTGCGTATTGGGTTAGCAAAACCAATCATAATGCCAATAGAAATAACAACAGCTATTATCATTAAAATTAACGTATAATAGTGGTTTTCATGTAAACCGTTAGTCATACCAACTGCAGTTAAAATAGAATCTATAGAAAAAATAAAATCAATAATTACAATTTGCGTTATGGCTTGCGATAGGGAAGTGATTTTTTTGTTTTTCACTTCGTCTTCATCATGATTAGGAGTTTCTACTTTTTCTCTAATTTCAGAAGTGCTTTTATAAATTAAAAATAAACCTCCTACAAATAGTATAATACTTTGCCAGCTAACCGCAATTTGTAACCAAGAACTTTCAAAATGAAAAAAGGGTTTACTTAAGCCAACTAAAAACGAAACAAAGAATAATAAAATAATACGTTGTACCATGGCAAGCAATAATCCTATATTAGTAGCCTTGTTGCGTTGGTGTTCTGGTAACTTGTTTGCAGCGATTGAAATAAATACAATGTTATCTATACCCAAAATAATTTCTAAAAAAGTTAAGGTAAGTAATGCAAAAATCGCGTCACTGGTAAATAAGAATTCTAACATAATTATTTCGGTGTTGATTAATACAACATGTAATCCCTTATTGTATCAAATTGTTTTAAAAAATTATTTTTTAAAAGCTTCTCCTTTTTGTTTTGTTTTTTCGCCAACATAAGAGTACTCAAATGTATATGAATTCTTTGTTGTTGTAAGAATTTTTAAATGCACATCTTTATGTGCAGCCATATTTTTTGGATTAATGGTTTTAAAAATCATTTCACAATCGTTAATCCAACGAACTTGAGTAGAATCTGTTTTCCCATCATAAACCTCAACTTGTAAATCTTTTGTTCTTGTAAAATTAGAAGTGTACACTTTGTTATCAATAGTTACTTCGCTATAAAAAACACCAGTTTTAAAATCTGTACAATTTCTTTCTACTTGGTAACAATTAGAAAAAGTTAAAATAATGAAGGCAAACAGAAAATATCTCATCAAAAAGGTTTTATACAAAATTACTAATCTTTTATATTTTGATAAGTTACTTTTTGTAAAAAGAAGTTTAAATCTTCATTTTTTTGTTTTTCCTGAGAATCGTGTATTTAATTTTTTTGTGGACGCTTTTACGAATTGTTAAAATTTTGAAAACTACCATCGGTGTAAAAAATAACAATGCGTTCAATTTTTTTTCCTTCGGAAGAATGTAGAGGTAAATTTAAATTCGAATTCGAAGAAGAAGATGGAGGAGACGAATTTGAAATTTCTATATTTTCATTATTAGAAGCAGTTGGTTTTTTTTCTACTTTTTCAATTTCTTGAATTTTCGCTTCGTTTTTATTTTCATTTGGAAAAACTCCTTTTCCATTCATTAACCAATATAATTCTACTTCAGGAAAGGAGGAAAGAACCTTCATTACAAAATCTAAACTTGGCTTATTTCTACCTGAAAGAATATGCGAAATAGTGGAGCGTTGTACACCAACTTTTTCTGCAAAAGAAGAGGCGCTTTCCCCGTAAAAATCTATCACTTTTTGTAATCTTTTTGTAAACGCTTGTGTGTTTATCATTGTAAACAAGTATTTTTATATTTGTAACGTTACAAATGTAAACATTATTATTGTACTATAAACATATTTACTTGTTATATCTTTTAGGTATTGACTTAAAGCTTTATATAATTAATCTTAAATCACTGAAAAATAAATAATTAAACTTTTGTTTTGCGATTTGTTAAAATTTTTATCTTCAAACTCTGTTCAACTTTGTAGCATGGTATATATTTGTTTAACAATGTAACCAATTGGATGGTATTTCTTTGTTTACATTTGTAAATTATCAATTGTTTACCTTTGTAATCAATACAAAAAGTTTATGCGATTAGAAACCCTAAAATTGTTATTTAAAAAACACAAAGAAGTATCTCTTTTTAATAGATATATTCACTCCGAAAACATTACCCCTTTGCTTGAAAAACTAGCTTTAAAATGTGAAGTTTTAGTGGTTGGAAAATCTGTTCTTCAGGAAAATATTTATACTATAACTATTGGTTCTGGACCAAAAAAAATATTAATGTGGTCTCAAATGCACGGAAATGAAAGTACCACAACCAAAGCAATTTTCGATTTATTAAACCTCTTAATAGATAAAAACGAAGTTTCTAATACTATTTTAAATGCATGTACAATACAAATTATTCCTATTTTAAGTCCAGATGGAGCAAAAGCGTATACACGTATAAATGCCAATCAAGTAGATTTAAATAGAGATGCACAAAACTTAACACAACCAGAAAGTATGGTTCTTAAAAACTGTTTTGATGTTTTTAAACCAGATTTTTGCTATAATTTGCATGGACAGCGTACTATTTTTTCAGCGGGAAATACTAATAATAGTGCAACGGTATCTTTTTTAGCTCCAGCGCAAGACGAAAATTGTACTATTACGAGTAATAGAAAGAGAGCGATGGAGGTTATTGCTGTTATGAACGATAATTTACAGCTTCAAATTCCAAATCGAGTAGGTATTTATGATGATGCTTTTAATATTAACTGTGTAGGGGATACATTTCAAACGTATAATGTTCCTACTATTCTCTTTGAAGCTGGTCATTATCAGAGAGATTATAAGCGAGAAATAGTTAGGGAATATATTTTTCAATCCTTATTGGTTTCTTTGAGTTATATTGCTAATACGGCTGTTTTAGGAGATTCTTATGTAGGTTATTTGGCTATTCCAGAAAACCAAAAGTGCTTTTATGATATTATAATTAGAAATGCTAGGATCGAAGATGAAGGTGAATTGCTAGATGTAGTAATACAGTATCAAGAGAAATTAATTAATAATCGAGTAGCATTTTTACCGAGAATTGAAAAATTTACTAAATTAAATGTGTATTTTTCTCATAAAGAATACGATGCTAGAGGTGGTGTGTTAAAGACAATGAAAAAGGAGCCTATATTTGAGGGTTACGAAAACGATTTAGTGATGCTTAATGGCGAGTCTATTTCACTAAAATTAGCAGAATCTTAATATTTAGTGCATAAAAATCAATAAAAATGTATTATTTTTGAATTTAATTTAATAATACAATAAAATGGCAAAGTTTAAGTTAGACGAAATAGATCATCAAATTTTGGATATGTTGATCCAAAATACGAGAGTTCCTTTTACAGATATAGCAAAAAAATTATTGATTTCTGCAGGAACTGTTCATGTGAGAGTTAAAAAAATGGAAGATGCTGGAATCATTAAAGGTTCTTCATTAACTTTAGATTATAAAAAACTTGGCTATTCTTTTATTGCTTATGTTGGTGTGTTTTTACAAAATACTTCACAAACTAAATTTGTGTTAGAGCGTATCAATGAAATACCGAATGTAACCGTAGCACATATAACAACAGGGAAGTTTAATATTTTCTGTAAAATAAGAGCTAAAAATACGGAACATGCAAAAGATATTATTTTTAAATTAGATGATATTGATGGTATTTACAGAACAGAATCTATGATTTCTTTAGAAGAAAGTATAAATGATAAAAAACGATTAATGCACTCTATTTTTAGTGAATTATAGAATGTACATTCAATATTAATGAAGCCCTTTTTAAGGGCTTTTTTTATTTTAAAAGATGAAAGTAAAAGATTTAAATGTTAATGAGTATAATACTTATTATGAAACTTATATTAGTAAAGCAACTAGTTTAAGTTTGTTAGATGGCTTTAATGAAAGTTTTACGGAAACCCTTGCCTTTTTTAATGCATTACCAGAAGATAAAATGGAATATGCTTATGCGGAAGGTAAATGGACTATAAAAGAGGTGATACAACATATTATAGATACCGAACGTGTTTTTGCTTATCGTGCATTGCGTTTTTCAAGAAGGGATACGACAGAATTACCCGGTTTTGATGAAAATGCATATACACCTTCTAGTGAAGCAAATCGAAGAACTAAAGAGTCACTTATTGAAGAGTATGTTAATGTTAGAAAATCTACAATAAATTTATTTCAAAGTTTTACAAATGAAATGCTTTTATTAAAAGGAATGGCAAGTGGTGGTAGCATGTCTGTTAGAGCAATTGGCTTTATTAATATTGGACATGAAAAGCATCATTGCGGTATAATTGCAGAGCGGTATTTGTAATTATTCTTCTTCCTCTATTACAATATGACCAGCATCGTCTAAAAGTAAGTCTTCGTTAATGTCGAAATTATTCATAGTGTAATGCAGTTTACTACTCACTTTTACTAGGTATATGGAGTCTTTCGTTTTAACCTCAACAGCTTCAATCGTTTCGTTTTTGTGATTGTCGAAAATAATAATGTCATTATCCCCGTAGCCATCAGGGAATTTTTGTGTTAATAACTCCAAAAGTTCTGGAGTTAACTTTTTGTAGTCTACAATTAATCTTCGCATAACTATAGTGTTTAAGTTAATAAAACCGTAGTTTTTTCTTTTATAAGCGAATTAAAGTTACAAAAATTTTAATTTAAAAGGTTAAGAAGCGTAAAAATTAAATGCTTCTAGTATTAGCTCGTTAGAAACTTTACAATTAATTTTAGGTTTACCAATTTCTTCTAGAAGTACAAAATTTATATTTCCGTGTTCGTTCTTTTTATCGTAAATAAGTAGTTCGATAATAGGAGTATAGTCTTGTTCTTTAAAAATCACTTTGCCAAAAACGTTTGTGATTACGGTTTTTATCTCTTGGTTAGTTGTATCGCTTAGTCCTTTGAGTTTTGTAGAAATATAGCTAGCTAATATCATTCCAACAGCAATCGCTTCGCCATGTAGTAGTGCTGTTTTGTCTGCATTACTTAAAAAGTATGATTCTATTGCATGCCCTAAAGTATGTCCGTAATTTAAAGTTTTTCTCACATTTTCCTCATGAGGATCTTGTTCAACAATATCTTTTTTAATAATTATAGACTCGTAAATCAGTCTGTCTAAATCTTTGGTTGTTTGTTCCGATAAATTTAAAAATTCGTTCCAGTATTTTTCACTAGATATTAAGCCGTGCTTAAGCATTTCGGCTAAACCGGAGCGCATTTGGTTTTCTGGTAATGTTGCTAAAAAAGCAGAATCTATTAATACCATTTCGGCAGTGTTAATAACGCCTATTTGGTTTTTTAAAGATCCTAAATCAATTCCAGTTTTTCCGCCAATGGAAGCATCAACCATTGCAAGTAACGAGGTTGGTATGTTAATAAAACTAATACCTCTTTTAAAGGTAGAAGCAACAAAGCCGCCTAAATCAGTAATCACACCACCACCAACATTAATCATTAAGCTTTTTCGGTCTGCACCATACTCAGATAATGCTTCCCAAAGGCCTAAACATATGTCTAGGTTTTTGTTTTCTTCACCAGATTCTATTTCTAAAATGTCATATGTGATTTCTGCCTCTATATTTGCTAAAACAAAAGGAATACAATCTGCGTTCGTGTTTTCGTCTACTAAAAAGAAAATCTTTGAATAATTTGAAGCTTTTAAATGTTCATTTAAAGAGCTGTAAGCGTTTTCATTAAAATAGATATTGTAATCCTGAGTGGTAATTGGTGTCATTAATAATAAAATTATTTTGATGTAAAAATAAGGAGAAATTAATCAAATATGATAGACTTCAATTATATTTGTTCTATTAATTTTAATAATATGCATTCAGATAAAATTTTTGAAAATACAGAAATTGCTTTCGCATTAAAAAATGACTCGCAATTAGAGCGTGCTTATTTTTTATTTAAAATGATTTCTAATGAGCCTTTGGTTCGTATTGGTACAGCGGCTACCAACTTTGCTTTAAAAGCTAATTTGCCTATTGAAGGATTGATTCGCTCTACGGTTTTTGACCATTTTTGTGGTGGTGTAAATGAAGATGATTGTTTGTCTGTGATAGAAAACATGTACACAAAAGGAGTGAGTTCTGTTTTAGATTATTCGGTAGAAGGAAAAGAAAATGAAGCAGAATTTGATGCAGCAATGCAAAAAATATTAAAGATTATAAATTTTGCTGATGAAAAAGAAAGCATGCCAATTGTAGTGTTTAAGCCTACAGGTTTTGGTAGGTTTTATTTATATCAAAAGTTGGGAGAAGGGAAGGAACTAACAGAACAAGAGCAAGAAGAATGGGATAGGGTCGTGCTAAGATTTGATACTGTTTGCAAGGCAGCAAAAGAAAAAGATGTTGTTGTTTTAATTGATGGTGAAGAAAGCTGGATGCAAGATGCAGCAGATGATTTGGTTACGCAAATGATGCAGCTTTATAATACTGAAAAGCCTATTGTTTATAATACTTTACAGATGTATAGGCACGATAGGATGGCTTTTTTGAAAAGAGAAACTGCTTTAGCAAAAACCAATAATTACTTTCTTGGTTATAAATTGGTTCGTGGTGCCTATATGGAAAAAGAAAATGAAAGAGCAGAAAAGAAAGGCTACACTTCTCCAATTTGTATTAGTAAGCAAGCAACGGATGAGAATTTTAATGCAGCTGTAGCTTATATGTTGGATCGTTTAGATGTAATGTCAGTTTTTGTTGGCACGCATAATGAATCTAGTAGTTATTTGGTTATGGATTTAATGAAAGAAAAAAATATAGCAAATAATGATTCTAGAGTTTGGTTTGGGCAGCTTTACGGTATGAGTGATCATATTAGTTATAACCTTGCGCATTATGGGTATAATGTAGCAAAGTATATTCCTTTTGGGCCTGTAAAAGATGTGATGCCTTATCTTATTCGTAGGGCAGAAGAAAATACTTCTGTTGCAGGACAGACAGGCAGAGAGCTTACTTTATTGAAACAGGAAAAAAAGCGAAGAAAGTGTTAGTTCGTGTGCGTTAATTAAAGAATATTTCTAATATAAAATAAAAAATCCCGAAACGTTTCGGGATTTTTTATTGCTTTCATTAGTTTTTTCTAAACTTCCACCATTTTTTCTTTATGGGATTTTTGCCATAACCGTAGGTGTAACTTCCAGATTTTTTATGATCTACAGCATTTAATAAAATAGCCATGTTAGGCAAGCGTTTTTCGGTATACATTGTTTGTGCAATGTGAAGTTGTCTTTTGTCAATATAGTTAGCTCGTACTACGTAAACAAACATGTCTGCGTATTTGCTAATTAGTAAAGTATCTGTAACTAAACCAACAGCAGCAGTATCTACAATTATATAATCGTATTCGTTTTTAACAGCTTCAAAAAGATCTCCAACGCGATCATTCATTAATAACTCTGAAGGATTTGGAGGGATAACTCCCGATGGAATTACATCTAGAAAAGGGTTGTCTTCTAACTTTGTGGTAACAGCTTTAGCGGTAAGTTTTTTGTTGCCTATGTAGTTGGTTATGCCAGTTTCATTTTTAATTTTTAAATAATTTGTTGCTTTAGGTACTCTAATGTCTGTTTCTATTAAAAGGACTTTCTTTTCAGAAAAAGAAAGGGAAGAGGCTAGGTTTATAGAGGTGTGCGATTTTCCTTCTTGACTAGTTGTAGAGGTAACAAAAATGATTTTAGCTCTGTCTGTGATGTCTTGAAGCATGAAATCAATATTTGTTCTTACCATTCTAAAAGCTTCTGCTTTTGCAGAGTAATCGACCTTTTCTATTAGTTTTTTTCGATTGTTTGATTTTGGAATATCTCCTAAGTAAGGTACATCAATATTCTTTTTAATATCTTTTATAGTGTGAACTTTAGAGTCTAATAATTGAAATAAATAAATTAAGCCAATTGGTAAGCTTGCTCCTAAAATAAGTGCAGATAAATAAACGATTGGTTTTATTGGTGAAATTGGTTTTTTTCCAGCAAATCCATTGTCTACAACTTTTGCGTTAGGAGAGGAGATACCATGAGAAATAGCTGCCTCTTCTCGTTTTTGCAGTAAATACAAGTAAAGAGATTCTTTAATGTTTTGTTGTCTTTGTGTGTCTCTAAACTGTCTTTCTTTTGTTGGAGTTGTATAAATTTTACCGCTAATTTTATTTGCTTTTTCGCTTAAAGCACTTAGCGTAATTTCGTTAGAGGATTTAATGTTGTTTAAATTTTGATTTAAATTGCCTTTTAACTCATTAATTTGGTTCGTTAAGTTTACAACAGTGGGGTTTTTTTCGCTAGAGTGTTTTAGTAATCTGTTTCTCTCAATTACTAAATCGTTATGTCGTCTTGTGATTTCTCCAATAGAATTTTCGGCAATACCAATATTCGCAGGTAGTAAATCGGAAGAACCACTATTTTCATCCACAAAATCTTTCATGTAATCTATTAGCTGAATTTGATTACTTGTATTAATGATCTGTGTTTCATTATCTCTTTCCGATTGTAGGAATATGTTAGATTGTGTTGCTAAATCTGTTAGTCTGTTTCTTTTTTGAATGGTTTCTGCTGTTAAATCTACTTGACCTAATTCTCTTGAAACAATTTCAAGTCTGCTATTAATAAAGTCGGAAGTGATTTCCACTACTTGTTGTTTGTCTTTTACTACGTCTTTATTATATACCTCTATTAGCTTACTTAAAAACAAAGAAGCTTTGTCTCTATTGTTGTCTGTTATAGATAGTTTGATTATGCTAGAATATTCTTTTGTTTCAATACGTAGGTTGCCTTTGTAGTCACCTGTTATTTTTGTGACTGGAGAAATTTGAATGGTAATATTAGACCCTATTTTTGCAGCGTATTGTCCTAGATTTGGGGTAATAATAATGTCTCCAAAGCCTGTTTTTATAGGTTGACCAAAACTGTGTAATGTTCCTTGGTCTTCTATGTTTTGATCTTTAGATTTCCAGACTTTTTCACCTTCGGTTACCCCTTTAAGTAGAAATTGAGTCTTAGAATGAATTTTTACATTCATGATAGTATCTGCTAGAAAAAGAATAGAATCTGTTGCGCTAAAATTTAAGTTTAAAGGAGGATTGGCGTATACTTCGTGATTTTGTATTCTTCCTTCGACATAATATTGAATGTTGAATTTTAAGTCTTTAACTACTTGCTCTATTAATTCTCTTGAGCCAATAATTTCAGCTTCATCTAAAACATTATTAAGGTCTTTTTTAAATAAACCATAATTTTGTAAAGAAGATAACTCTGGTAATTTTGTGCTCTGTCTTTCGTCTTTAATTTGTATTGTAGCGCTTGCTTTGTATTGGTAGGTAGCATATCTTAAATATAAATGTGCTAAAGCTATTGCAGCAATTACGCATAGGATTACTAGTTTCCATTTACTTAAATATGGATCTACTAAATCTCTAAAATGTTCTTTTTGATTTGCAGCGTTATTATTCATTACGGGCTTTTTAATTTACAATAATGGCAGTTAATGATACAAGAACAGCGAGTGCTGAAATAACAACTGCTGTATTTTGATTATAAGTGGAAGAGCGAACTCTAGCTTTATTTGGCGAAATATAGATAACATCGTCTTGTGCTAAATAGTAGCTTTGGTTATTTAATACAGCAATGGATGTTAAGTCAAATTGTGCGTACTGTTTTTTGCCATTATTGTCTCTAATAAGTAAAACATTATCTCTTCTTCCATGAATAGTTAAGTCTCCTGCATATCCTAAGGCTTCAGATAAAGATATTTTTTCATCTTCTAAAACAAAAGTTCCTGGGTTACGTACTTCTCCTAAAATAGTTACTGTAAAGTTTATTAGTCTAATATTTACAATTGGGTCTTTTAGGTATTCTTTTAATCTTGTTTTGAGTAATTCTGTAGCTTCGGTTCTACTTAGGCCTCCTATTTTTAGTTGCCCTAGCACTGGGAATTCTATATTTCCAAATTTATCTACTAAGTAGGTTTGCATTTTAGTGCTACCCTGTGTTACAATAGCAGATTGTCCTTCTGAAATTGTAGGAAGGTTAAATGGTCTTGCAGCTTCAGGGTCTATAGATGATACAATGATAGAGATTTTGTCGTTGGTTTTGTAAACAATATCTGTATCAAAATCTATTGGTTGGTAGTCTGCAAGCGTTTCGTCTTGAAAGTATGTTATCTCTTGTGTGGTTGCGCAAGATGCAAACAGAAAAACAAAGAGTAAGGAGGTGATAATACTAGTTTTTGGTTGATTAAAGATAGATTTCATGATTAATAGCTTTTTTTTTTTTATATAAGTTTATTTTATGTTTAAAACTTCGTATTTGGTATTGTTAGGGTTGTATTCTGGTACTATGTCTTTAATTAAAGAAACTATTTCGATATTTGAAGAAGTAGAATCTAGTTTTAGTAATTTTCTGATTTTTTCTAATTGACTTTCGTTAACATCTTTGCATCGAGCAATCATTATTTTTTCGTTGTAGGTTGGTTTGGTGTTTTCGCCATCTATTAATAGTTCTTCAAAAATTTTCTCTCCAGGTCTTAATCCTATTATTTTTATATCGATATCTTCTGGGTAATTTAATCCAGAAAGTGCAATCATATTTTTTGCTAAATCAATTATTTTAACGGGTTTTCCCATGTCGAAAACAAATATTTCTTCACCTAATCCCATGGCTGCGGCTTCTAATACTAGCTGACTTGCTTCAGGAATAGTCATAAAATATCGTATAATATCTTTATGAGTAACTGTTAATGGGCCACCAGTTTCAATTTGTTTTTTAAATAAAGGAATTACTGAGCCATTAGATCCTAATACATTACCAAACCTAGTAATAATGAACTTTGTTTTTCCTTTTACTATATTTTTTTGGCAGAATATACATATTTCGGCAATTCGTTTTGTGGCTCCCATTACATTTGTAGGGTTTACAGCTTTATCTGTTGATATTAGTATGAATTTTTCGGCGCCATGTTTCATTGCTAATTCGGCGGTGTTATAGGTGCCAAATATATTTACGCTAACCGCTTCAAACGGATTTTTTTCCATTAAAGGTACGTGCTTGTATGCTGCTGCATGAAAAATAATTTCAGGTTTGAAGGTGTTAAAAATTTGATCTAAACGCTGTTTGTTTCTTACATCAGCAATAATGGTTTCGATGTTTGTTATCTTATTTCTTTTAAGTTCTTGTTGTAAATCGTATAAAGCAGATTCCGAATTATCTATAATCACCAGTTTTTTGAATTGATAATAGCTTAGTTTTCTAACTAGTTCGCTACCAATAGATCCTGCAGCTCCTGTTACAAGTAGCACTTTGTTGTTGTATTCGTCTATTAGTAGTGGGTTATCTATTCTTATAGGTTCTCTCCCTAAGAGGTCTTCAATTTTTATGTCTTTAATTTGACCAATACTTAAGTCGCCATCAATCCAATGTTGTACATCTGGAACAATTTTCACTTTCAAGTTTAAAGCAAATAAAGAACCGGAAATTTCTAATAGCCTATTGGAATCAATGCTTTGAATAGATATAATTACTTCGTCAATTTTGTTTTTTTCTACAAACTCTTTGTTGATTTTTTTGGGGTTATAAACATTTAGCATGTTTATTTTTTTTCCAATTTTCCCTTCTTTATCATCTAAGAAACCAAAAACTTTAATGTTGCTTTTTGCATCATTTGTTATGGCATCATATGTGATCATTCCAGAATTTCCAGCGCCATAAATAAGAACCGTTTTTAGGCTGTCAAAATCATGAAATAAGCTTTTATATATGTGTTTGATAAAGAATTTTGCGCCAATAATAAAGAATATGTTAAGTAATAAATGTATGTATATGATAGAGCCTGGAATATCAAAAACACTATCAAAATTGTATTTTCTACTTATATATGTAGTGATTATTAATATGGTTGCTAGTATGTTTAAACCAATAACAACATTCACTACGTCTTTAACTCCTGTAAATCGAACCACACCTTTGTGAGAGCTCACCGTTAGAAAGCTTATTACTGTTGCTGTGAATACGAAAGGGAGTTGTTTTAAAAAGGTGTAAAAATTAAAATCTATTACAAAATTATATCTAATTATATATGCTATAAAAAAAGTAAAAAGTACAATGCAAGAGTCAAACAGGAGTACAAGCCATTTTGATGCGTAGCGCTCTGTTAGTTTTCTTAATATGTCATTATAATTAATCAAAATAGGATATAATTAATTTTGTTATTCTATTTAATTCTGCTTCGGTAAGACTTGATCCACTTGGTAAACAAAGGCCTTTTTCGTATAAATTATTTGATACTCCGTTTAAATAGGCAGGGGCGTCTTTATATAAAGGTTGTAGGTGCATTGGTTTCCATGAAGGTCGGGATTCAATATTGTTGTTTTTTAATAGTTTTATTAAATCGTCTCTTGTTTGTTTTGTGTCTAATAGCATGCAACTTAGCCATCTGTTTGAGGAAAAACCTTCTGGTTCTTGTAAAAATGTAATTGCATCTATATTTTGTAATTGCTTACAATAGTGGTTGTAGTTTCTTTGTCTTAGTGCTACGTATTTGTCTAGTACTTTTATTTGTCCTCTTCCAACACCAGCAATAATATTTGTCATTCTGTAATTGTAGCCAATCGTTTTGTGTTCATATTCTAGTCCTTCTTCTTTTGCTTGTGTAGCTAAAAAGAGGGCTTTTTTCTTTAAAGTTTCGGATTTACTGATTAAAGCACCACCGCCAGAAGTGGTTATTATTTTGTTTCCGTTGAATGAAAGAATAGAGAAATCTCCAAAGGTGCCGCATTTTTGACCGTTAACTTGACTGCCAAATGCTTCCGCACTATCTTCTACAACTGGGATATTGTATTGATTAGATATTGCATGTATTTGTTTTACATTGTATGGCATTCCGTATAAATTAATAGCTATAATAGCTTTGGGTTTTTTCCCTTTATTTATTCTGTCTTTTATTGTTTTTTCTAATAAAACAGGACACATGTTCCATGTTTGTTCTTCACTATCGACTAAAATTGGTGTTGCTCCTAGGTAAACAACTGGGTTTACAGATGCTACAAACGTTTTTGTTTGGCATATCACCTCATCACCTTGTTTAACATTTAACAATGTTAATGCAAGATGAATTGCTGCAGTGCCAGAACTTAGAACCGTTGCGTAACTTTCTTGATCAAGATATGTTTCTATGTCTTTTTCAAAACCGTTTACGTTAGGTCCTACTGGTGCGATCCAATTTAATTTAAATGCTTCTTTTATGAATTCTTGTTCGTGTCCACTCATATGAGGTGGAGATAACCAGATTCTAGAATTCAGATTAGATTCATTAATAGCCATATAAATATTGTTGTTTTTAAAGTATTAATCAAAAAAATACGACAAAGAACTCATTTAAACGTTCTTTGATTTAAATACTAAAGGTATTAAGTTTTATCTAAATTTATACACGCTTTTATGCTTTATTAATATATAAAACAACAGTTTATTTATTTCGTCTTTTTTGCTAGATCAATGTGTTATTAGGAGAGACTCTATAGCTTCTAGTTATAGATGGTGATAAATATACAAAATTATAAGATTAGAGTTGTTGTTTTTTTTGTTTTTAATAAAGTGTTGTGTTAGGATATATTCTTTTTAAATAATAATTTAGTGCTTGCTATTAATCATTTTATGAAAAATAATCCATTCGTTTCCAGGACCTTTACTGCTGTTTGGTCAAAGCATTTTAACGCCTCTAAACAAGGTTTGATTTTTAAGTCTATCGCAAATGTTGGTTTTGTGAAAAACAGTGTGTTTCCGTTGTATTATAATGTTGGAAAAAACATTACTAATGGGATGTCTTATTCTGTAGATGTAGAAGAAAAAGACTTTAAGGGAAAAGCTTTTTTAATACATGATGTGCCAACGTATTTTGATTTGAAAACCCAGCGCCCTTCTTCTTTAAAATGTTTTAAGATACCGCAATACAAAGGTTTTTTAGCAGAATTAAATGCTTTTGAAAGTTATGATGCTTTTGCAAAAAGTCAATTTAAATCGAATACAAGATATAAGTTTAGGAGAAACCAAGAAAGGCTAGAAGCATGCTTCGATATTACCTATTCTATTTATAACGAGTCCATAGACACTGAAACGTATTCAGTAATTATGAATGGTTTTAAAGCTTTATTAACGAAACGTTTTAATACATTACAAAAGGATAATGATATTTTAGAAACTTGGGAGTATTATTATGATTTAATATTTCATATGCTTCAGGAAAAACGCGCATTACTAATTACGATTAGTAATAAAGATAAACCAATAGGTGTTTCTTTAAGTTTTCTGTCTGATACTACGATGTTTTATGCAATAACATCTTTTGATACGGATTATTATAGGTTTAATCTTGGTCATACTACAATTATTAAGTTGTTTCATTGGTGTTTTGAAAATGGATATACTATTTATGATTTTTCGAAAGGAGAGTATGAGTATAAAAACCGTTGGACTAACAATGCGTATACTTATGAAAATCATGTTTTATACGATTCTACTAGTATTATAGCGTCTGCAATAGCAAAATTTATAAAAACCAAGTATGCTTTTAAGCAATATTTGAGAGATAAAAATGTTAACGAAAAATACGTAAAGCTTAAGTTTGTATTAAAAGGTAAAAAGACAGAAACTGTTGCTAGAAGAAAATATGTTATTGAAAAATTAGAAGCGCATGCAGACGTTAATGCAATGCAGTTAATAGATATAGAAAATAAAACCTATGCTTTTTTGAAACCAATAATTTTTGATGAATTATACAAGAATCCAGAAGCGATTTCAGGATTGTGTGTGTATGAAATTAAAGATTCAAGTAAAGATAGTTATTATGTTGTAGGAGAGAAATCTAGTTATATGGTGTTGTTTGATTAATTTTTTGTTATCTTAGATAAATGCGCCATGGTTTTACAATTAAAATTGTACGTAGATTTTAACATGCTATAGTGTATGAAAAGTGTTTCTAAAGCTTTAAAATTTTTATCTGTATTATCTCCAAAATTATGTGGATGCCACCACAAATGATATACTTGTTTTTTTTTTGCAGCATATGTCATTCCTCTTTTAATCCTTTGGATTTTCATAGGTTCTAAAAAGCTTAAAAAATTACTGTACGGTCTTAAAAATCTACTAGAAGCTATATTTACTAAACCATAATGTATTTCTAATTCATGTGTATTATGTCCAGAAATATTAAAGTAAGTATCTAATAATCTATAAATTCTATTTTTTGTTTTGCCTAGCTGCTTCGTGTCTTTTGTGTTGTACATCCAGTGTTTTTCAATTCCTCGATAATTTAAAATACCATGATTTGCACATATTTTTAGATATGTTTCGTTTATTTGATTTCTAGGAAATACAATGCTTTTTATAGTAATGTCTTGTTGTTTAGCTATGTTTATGCTGGCTAACAGGTCTGCTTCAAACTCTTTTGCAGTTTGTCCTATTTCGTTGCAGTAGTAATGGCAAAAGGTGTGTGAACCAATCTCGTGGTTTTTATTTTTTTTAATTATATCAACTAATGAAGTTGCGTAATGATAAGGATCTTCATGTTGGTTGTTGCCAATTTCATTCAATAAACGATAAGGGCTAAAATTAGAATTACTGTAACTAGGTTTTATTTTTGGGCTAAACCGAATGATTTCTTCTTTATTCTTTGCAAGAAGGAAGCCAACAGAAGCAAAGGTTAGTTTAATGTTGTATTTGTCACTTAGCTTTAATAATCTTGGTACAATCTCTGTAACTTTTTCAAGATGTGATTTATAACTTTCTAAAGAACGAACATCAAAAACGCCCCAAAATAATTCGAAGTCTAATGAGATTACTAAATGTCCTTGATCGAGTTTCATTTTATAATACTTAAAAATGTTTTAAGAATAATCTTAATGTCTGTAAACACAGAAGGGTTAACAATATATTTCTTGTTTAAAGCAATTTTTTGAGGCATAATTTCTTCTATATAAAGTTTTTCAGGATCTACTGTGTCTTTTAAAAGTTCTGCTTCATCTCTAAAAGCAATAGAGGCATAGTCTGTAATTCCTGGTTTTACTTGAAGTATTTGTAAATCTTCTTTAGAGTACAGGTTAACGTATTTGCGTACTTCAGGTCTTGGACCAACAAAACTCATTGTGCCTTGTAATACGTTTATAAGTTGTGGTATTTCATCTAACTTATATTTTCGTAAAAAGTAGCCAATTTTTGTAACTCTAGTATCGTTGTCTCCTAATGTTAATAAGCCTTTTTTGTCCGATCCAACAAACATGGTTCTGAATTTAAAAATTTTAAAATCCTGATTGTTTTTCCCAACACGTATTTGTCTAAAAAAAATAGAACCTTTAGATTCTAGTTTAATTAGTATAGCAATTACCAATAAAACAGGAAATAATATTATTAATCCTAATAAGGAAAAGCATATATCAAACAATCGTTTTGTCATAATGTAGATTCTACAGCATTTGTAATTGTGCTTACTATATATTGTAATTCTTTACCTGTTAATTGCGGATAAATAGGTAAAGATATTTCTGCTTTATAATTGTTAAAAGCATTTGGGTAATCTTCTATTTT
The DNA here is from genome assembly GCF_030547245.1 of Oceanihabitans sp. 2_MG-2023. Lineage (GTDB taxonomy): Bacteria > Bacteroidota > Bacteroidia > Flavobacteriales > Flavobacteriaceae > Oceanihabitans. The sequence continues at coordinate 209,803 of NZ_JAUOQT010000003.1, read as the reverse complement.
GTAGCCATAAGATTTAAATAAACTTAATAATGGTAAGGGTTGAAAGTGTACATTAACCGAAACGCCTTCTTTAGAAATTTTATCTATAATTATATCACGTTGTGTTTCGGAAGCATTTTTAATTCGTAAAGCATATAAATGACAGGAAGATGTTTTTTCTTCATTTTGAAAAGGAGGTAAGATAGCCCAGGTTTTAGATGAAAAATATTCTTGATACCATGTAAATATTTCTTTTCGTCTATCTAGAACACTTTCAAAGTATTCTGGTAGTTGTGCTACGCCAACAGCGGCTAGTAAGTCTGGAAGATTCATTTTTAAGCCAGGGTAAATAATATCATATCTCCAACCACCAGCTTTCGACTTTGTAAAAGCATCTTTTGTTTGTCCGTTTAATGAAAAACAGCGTAAAAAAAGGTATTCTTCTTGATTATTGAATGGCTCTGGAAGGTTTAAGCAAATGGCTCCGCCTTCTGCGGTAGTCACATTTTTAACTGCATGAAAGGAAAATACTGTGATATCTGTAGTTGCTCCAATACATTTGTTTTTATATTCTGCACCAATAGCATGAGCTGCATCTGCGATAACTACTATTCTTCCTAGTTTTTCTTGATTTTCATGGGATGGGTGAAATAAATCTCTAGTGTTGTCAACTAATTTATTTATAGCATCATAATCGCAAGGCCAACCAGCAATGTCTACAGGAATAATAGCCTTAGTGTCTTCTGTTATTGCATCTTTAATTCCTTTTAACGAAATATTAAAATCGTCTTCTATGTCTACCATTATTGGTGTTGCTCCAACATGTATTACAGCTAAAGCCGTTGCTGCATAGGTGTATGCAGGAATAATTACTTCGTCACCTTCACCAATACCAAACCATTTTAAGGCTAGCATTAAACCGGAAGTAGCAGAGTTTACACCAAGTGCATTAGGTGCTTTTGTGTAATGGCAAACAAGTTCCTCTAGTTTTTTAACTTTTGGACCAGTAGTAATCCATCCAGAATCTAAGGCTTCTTTGATTTCTTTAATTACATTATTGTTAATGTAAGGAGGTGAAAATGGAATTTTCATCTTCGTTATATTTTATGATTAATAGCTTGGTTAAAGATATTAATATATTGTTTAGAAATGTTTTCTAAACTAAACTTTTCAACGTGTTTTAATGCATTTTCGGCTAATTGACTGGCTAAATCCTTATCTGTAGCTAATCTAATCATTGCATCTGCTAGAGCTATAGAGTTTTTTACTTCTACTAATAAGGCTTCTTTTTCATGTCTCGCAAATTCTCTAACTCCAGTAACATTAGTAGCAACCATTGGTAGCCCAACTGCTGCAGCTTCGAGTAAAACTCTTGCAAAACCTTCTCTAAAGGTTGGTAATACAAAAGCATCTGAAGATAAAAGTAGCTCAAAAACATCATTTCTGCTTCCAAGAATATCAATAATATCTTTGTATTGGTCTAGTATTTCTTGGTTTAAGCGTTTGCTATTTTCTTCTAAAGGGCCAACGAGTAGTATTTTGAATTCGAACCCTTTGCTTTTGCAAATTTTTGCAGCTTCTAATAGGTTAATAATTCCCTTTTCGTAAACCAATCTTGCAACACAAATAAAGGTGAAAGGTGTGTTGTTTCGTTTTGCTTTTTTGTTGATGTTTTTTAATTCAATTCCGCTACTAAACACAAGCTCATAGTTTTTTTCTGTAATAAGTTGATGTGACTTATATAGATCTTTATCGTCGTAGTTTTGAAAAACAGTTTTAAAAACTCGGTGTTTTATACTTCGATGAAGAGTATAGTAAACCCTTCTTAAAGCAAAGCTAAACAAGCTGTTAGACATAAATATCGTTCCTAGTCCTGTAACTGTTCTTGTTATTGGTGTTTTTGTTTTTTTTAAAGCAATTGGCAATAAAAAGGCAGGCTTGGTATCGAACGTATGAATAACATCAAATGCGTTTTCTGCAAAAAACTTCCTGTACCATTTTAATGTTTTTCTGTCTGCTGAAGGAGAGAAGCTTCTAACCAAATTATAAGGAACATAAGTGATGTAATCGGGGAATTCACGAGTACTTGTTCCAAGAATGGTAACCTGAAAACCGGCTTCTTTAAGATAGTTAGATAAGGCTATGCGTTTATGTACATCTTCGCCACCAACAAGACAGATTTTTTTATTCATGAATTAAATTTACAACTAAAATAAGATAAGTTTTTTGTTTACTAAAATTTGTGCTACTTTAGAATGGACAAAACGCTATTTATGTTAAAGATTGCTAAGTATTTATACCATAATACTTGGATTGGAAAAACTGTAATCGATTCTGTAGAACAAATACATCATTACTACAGATCGCATTATCTTGACGATGCTACTTTTTTAAAACAAAATTTTAAAAAACGCTTTGGTAGATCGTTAGATTTAAACAATCCGAAAACCTTAAATGAAAAAATTAATTGGCTAAAGCTACATGATAGAACAGCTTTACACACTACTTGTGCAGATAAATTTAAAGTTAGGAAGTATGTAGAGGAGGCTGTTGGATCACAATATTTAATTCCGTTAGTGTTTCAAAGTTATCATCCAAAAGATGTAATTGCTTCTAATTTTCCAGTATATCCTTTTATTATGAAAGCAAATCATGATAGTTCTGGTGGAATTATTGTTCGTGATAAAGCAGTTGTTAATTGGAAAAAAACACAAAAACATTTTAAAAAGCTCCTTAGTAAAAACTATTATTATTCTGGGAAAGAATGGCAATACAAAAATATAAAGCCTTGTGTTATTGCAGAAAAATTATTGGTTAATGATGCAGACGAAATTCCTTTTGATTATAAAATTCATTGTTTTCATGGTAAAGTTGAAGTGATTCAAGTGGATATTGATCGATATACCAATCATAAACGTAACTTATACAATACCGATTGGAAACTATTGCCTTTTACTTGGTCTTTATGGAATAAAGGAAAAATACTTTGGGATAACGGAAGAGATTTAGAAAAACCAAAGAATTTAAACGAAATGATAAGTGTTGCTGAAAAATTATCGAAGCCCTTTTGCTATGCTAGAATAGATGTGTATGATTTTGAAGATACTGTGTACTTTGGTGAAGTTACTTTTCATCATGGTAGTGGTTTAGAAACCATTCATCCTGAAAAATATGATCTAGAATTAGGAAACTTATTAGATTTAACTAAGATAAAAACAAAAGCTTAAAATGAAGCAATTTATATCTAATATCTATCATAATACCCGATTGGGTTTTGCTGTTATTCAGCCATTTAAAAACGTGTATGAATATTTTCGTTATGCTTTAGTTTCAGATGAAACTGTTATAAAAAGTGAGTTTATAAAGAATTTAGGCTATGTGCCAGATTTAGAGAATCCAAAGACTTTTAACGAAAAACTACAATGGTTAAAATTAAACGATAGAACTTCTGTGCATACCATTTGTGCCGATAAATATAAGGTTCGAGAATATGTAAAAGATAAAATAGGTGAGGAGTACCTGATTCCTTTAGTGTTAGAAACAAAAAACGTTAGAGAAATTGTACCAGAAAACTTACCAGATTATCCATTTATTATTAAAACGAATCATGATAGTTCTGGAGGTATTATTGTTAGAGATAAAACGCAACATAATTGGATTAATGTACAAAACACACTGTCTAAGTTTTTAAATATTAATTATTACTATAGGTATAAAGAGTGGCAATACAAAAATATTGAGCGTAGAGTAGTTGTTGAGGAATTGTTAATGGATAAAAGTGGCGGCATTCCTTTTGATTATAAAATGCATTATTTTAATGGAAAACTTGTTTTTACACAAGTAGATATTGATAGAGAGAAAAACCATAAACGAAATTTGTATGATATAAATTGGAATTTAATGGATTTACAATGGGTTTATAAAGCAGGTAGTGAAGTGAAAAAACCGAAACTATATGATAAAATGGTCACTTTAGGTGAAGTTTTTGCAAAAGACTTTTGTTATCTACGAGTAGATTTTTATCACGTAAACGATACCATTTATTTTGGCGAATTAACCTTTCATGCCGAGTCTGGTTGTGGTGCTTTTACTCCAGAACATTATGATGCAGATTTTGGAAAGTTATTGCAATTACATAAAACAGAGGTTTCTTAAACATACAAATTAACATACCATTTCTGAAAGGTATAATACGTCCAAACCTTATAGCTGTTATCTTCTTTACCTGTTAAGTGGTTTTTTACCAATTGCTTAATATAGTCTATGTTAAAAAGGTTTTGTTTTTCTAAAAACGAAGTCTCAATATAGCTTTCTAATTCTAGTTTTAAACCAGAACGTAGCCAATCTCCAACAGGAACCACAAATCCTTTTTTAGATTTTTCTAAAAAATTTTCTGGAAACTCTTCTTTAAAAGCTTCTTTTAAAATATGCTTTTTGCTATATCCTTTTAATAAATAGTCTTCTGGTAAACTGTTTGCAAATTCCCAAAGGGTTTTGTTTAAAAAAGGAGCTCTACATTCTAACGAATTTTGCATGCTTGTTCTGTCAACCTTAACTAGCATATCTCCTTCTAGACTCATGTGTCTATCTATTTCGCGATACTCATGAACGGTTTTTGGTTTTTTAATACCAGATTTCTCTTTATAGTAATTAAAAGTGTTTAACTGAATGCTATCCGGTTTTAAAAGTTTTTCCGTGTCGTTCGAAAAACCTAAAGAAATGATATTCCAATAATGTTCGTTATTATAATGTATTGCATTAACTGCTTTTTTAAGCTTAAATCGCTTTCCTCGATTATCGTCTTTGGTGTTTAATAGTTTGTTTAAAACACTTTTGGAAGCATTATGTAAAAATTCTGGAACTATACTTGTGTACTTGCTGTTTAGTTTGCCAATATAGTATTTATTATAACCACCAAAAACTTCATCGCCACCATCACCCGTTAAGGCTACCTTTACAAAGCCTCTTGTTTTATTCGCCACCAAGTAGGTTGGTAGCGCAGAGGAATCTGCAAAAGGTTCATCGAAATTTAAAAGAATTTCATGAATGTTTTTTGCAATATCTTTTTCAGAAATTATAAACTCATGATGATTGCTGTTAATCCGCTTGGCTACTAGTTTTGATTTGTCTGTTTCGTCAAATGAAGCTTTATCAAATCCTATAGAAAAAGTGTCTATTTTTTGATTGTTCATTTGAGATAACCCTAAACTTACAATGGAAGAATCTACTCCTCCAGAAAGAAAAGTGCCTATTGGAACATCACTAATAGAACGGCTTTCTATACTTTGAAGCATTCGGTTTTTTAATTGCTTTTTAGCTTCCGCGAAAGCGATATCTTGCTTTTCTTTTTTAACCGCGTTTATTTTATGAATAGTGAACTGCTTTTCGTTTAAATCATAATCGATGTAATGATTAGCTTCTAGTTTAAAAATTTTATCATATATGGTAAACGGTGCAGGAGTATAGGTTAAACGAAAATATAAGTTTAATCCTTCTTTAGAAATTTGAGGTTTTGTAACTAGATTGCTAACGATAGATTTTAATTCGGAAGCCCAAAAGAAATTTTGTTTGTCTTGATAGTAATATAAGGGTTTTTCTCCAAAAAAATCTCGTGTAATAAAAACCTTGTTTCGTTTTTTATCATAAATACTAAAAGCAAACATGCCATCTAGTTCGGCAAAGCTACGTTCCCCTTTTGTTTCGTATAGTCTTAAAATGACCTCAGTATCAGACTTTGTTTTAAAAATAACACCTTTGTTTTCTAGCTGTGCTTTTAAAGTTTGGTAATTATAAATTTCGCCATTAAATACAATTACGATGCTCTTATCGTCATTATAAATGGGTTGTTTTCCTGTGCTTAAGTCAATAATAGAAAGTCTTCGCATTGCCATTGCAACAGTGATTTGTTTATGGTTTTCTATGCAAAAACCATCTTCATCTGGTCCGCGATGAAAGATGAGCTGATTCATTTTTTTTAATGAATTGCTTATCGCTTCGCGATTATTGTCTTTACTTATTATGCCATTTATTCCACACATACACGCGAGTCTATTAGTGTTTTTAGTTGCTTTCCTATTACAGAAATATCGTATTGTTTTGCTTTGTTAAAGCTTAAAGCACTGTAGTTTTCTCTTACCGAATTATTGTTTTTATAATAGGTAATTGCTTTTGCTAAACCTTTGTTATCGTTTACATTTACTAGTAATCCGTATTTAGCTTTATAAAAATCTCCTTGCTTAATTTGTACCTCTTCATTGTCATTTAATAACTCTAAAGGCCCAGACATGCAATTGGTTGCAATAACAGGAACACCAAGTGACATAGCTTCTAGAATCACATTAGGAAAACCTTCAGAAAGCGATGTTAATACTAAACAATGGTGTTTTACTATTTCTTGGTCTATAGTATTGCTATTTCCTTTAAAAGTTATTGTTTTATTAAGGTTTAATGATGTTGAAAGTGTTTTTAATTCTTCTTCCAAGGCGCCAATTCCGTAAATATTTAAGGAAACTAATTCGTTAATTAGTGCAATACTTTTTATTAAACTCTCTTGGTTTTTTACAGGGTTTAACCTTCCTACTGCTACAATTTGAAAAGGTGTTTTAGAATTTGAATAATCTAGAAAAGCAGGTTTTTCTTCACGTGTATAAATTGGGTTGTAAACCACTTGTGCAGGAATTTTTAACTCAAAGTTGTTTTGTAAATCCTGATTAATATGTATGGAATTAGAGAAAAGGGAACCGTTTTTATTGTAAAAATGTTTCACTAATTGTTTCCCAAAGCTGCCATAGGTTTTTGAAGGGAAACACCGCTCACTAATTATCGTTTCTAATTTTGGATTTACCATTTTAGTATATCCATTAATAATGTTTTGTTTTATTAGAAAAGAGATGCTAATATCGATACCATTTTGTTTGATGATTTTTGGATACTTGTAAGCACTTAATAAAAAACTGCCTAATTTAAAAAAGGAAGAATTATCATAATGTTCCTTTTTTGTGGTCATGCAAATAATATTTACATCCTTATGTATAGGTAAGTCTATATTTTCGTATATAAGCACCAGAGTTACATTGTAATGTTTTACAAGTTCACTCGCTAACCTTGCAACCACACGTTCTGTTCCGCCAAAACCAATAGAAGCAACAAATAAAGCTATATTTTTTTTCTTAATCATGAATATATAAATCTTCGCTTAAAGCTTTCGAGAAAATTTCAGAAGCTACATTAGACATGTGTGCAATATCTGCCCAGTAATCTACATGGTTGTTATCTTTAAAAAAATCACTGTAATCATGATACTCAATGTTTAAGTCTTTTAAAACTTTTGTCAACGCAATATTATCGTTCTTACATTTATCGATATAAATAGGAGTAGTTATAGTGATAAGCTTCTTGTTGTTACGTTTGCAAAAAGAGTCAATTTCTTTTAGATAACTATTAAATAACGGATTGAGTTTTAAGTCCGTTTTACATTTAATACTATCGTTTCTAGCTAATATATTTTGAAATATTTCTTTTTGAGTACTGTGTACTTCCATAGGGTCGTACCCATAATAGGTTTCTAAGTCATATTTAGGAAAAATTGCATTTTTAAGAATACCTAAAACCAACCCATTATAATCTACACACCAATAAAATTCTTGTAAGGGGTTCACTAAATCGGATCTTTGAAGCTCTTTTTTTATAATATCGTTGGTATGGTATTTTACCATTAACGTTTTCGTTTCTTCTCTATTATAATACTCTCTATATGCGACATTAGGGTCTACATGAAGTATAACTGTTTGCTTAACATCTTTGGGTAGCATTTTAATTAATGTAGCACTGTATGCTATAAATTTACCATCCACACCCATATTATAACTAGACTGTTTTAGTTTTTTAACATCAATATGGTGATTTGCTCTAGAGCTCCCAAAAACAATAAGTTTTGTTGTGTCTTTTATCGATAAATAATGGTTTAATTTTCCAATTGCTTGACCAGAAAAAACCGTATCGCTAATTTTAGTAATAGTGAAGTATGCTGCTTTATCTATAATAAAAGATAATACAATAATGAAAGCAATAAGCTTTACTGATTTTATAATTTGTTTCTTATCCATAATACTTAAAATTGAAAATAAATAAAGTTATTAGATGTCGAGTAGAATAAACTAATAAGAAGTATGATAACAGAAACTGCAGCACCAAGTTTTATTGGGCTTAGTTTACGACCTAAAGTTTCTAAATCTTGTTTAGATCGAAACAGGTAAAGGTCTAAAGACATACCAATTAATAACATAGATAAGCCAGTAACAATAGCATTTGTATCTCCTATAAATGGTATTTTAAAATCGAAGAAAATTAATTTTTTCACGATTAATCCTGCAGCTTCAAAATCTTTAGCCCTAAAGAAAACCCAAGAAACAAGTACTAAGCAGAAAGGGTATATATAACCAATCCATCCTGTATTTTTTATTTTAAAAGCCGTGAAAAGTATTTTTTCGGTAACTAGTAGTAAGCCATGAATTGCTCCCCAAATTGCAAAGTTCCATGTATTTCCATGCCAAAGACCTCCTAGAATCATGGTAAGCATTAGGTTTCTAAAGGTCATAAATGCGGTGCCACGACTTCCTCCTAAAGAATAGTATAAATAATCGCGGAGCCATGAGGATAAAGATATGTGCCAACGTTGCCATATATCTGCAATAGAATTAGAAAAATAAGGTAGATTAAAGTTTTGGTTAAATTTAAAACCTAATAATTTAGCACTACCAATTGCAATATCTGAATATCCTGCAAAATCAAAATATATTTGATACGAATAAAATATGGTAGCAATAAGTAAAGTACTCGAGTTATGAATGTCTGGACTGGCGTAAATAGAGTCTACATAAACCCCTAAATTATCTGCAATTACTACTTTTCGGAATAAACCTACGGCAATTTGAAAGATACCATCATGAAACCATTTTTGCTTAAACTTACGTACATTTTCAATTTGTGGTAGTAGGTTAGAAGCTCTTTCTATAGGTCCTGCAACTAATTGCGGAAACAAACTAACAAATGTAAAAAATGCAACAATGTCTTTTGTTGGTTTTAGTTTATCTCTATAAACGTCTATGGTATAACTCAAGGTTTGAAACGTGTAAAAACTAATACCTACAGGAAGTATTATATTTAAAGTAACATGATCTACTTGCCAACCAAAAAGTAGCATCATTTCGGCAAAACTTTCTGTAAAAAAGTTGAAATATTTAAAAGCAGCCAAAAGTCCTAAGTTAGAAACTAAACTTAGTCGAAGCCAGTTTTTTTTAGCTTTCACGGAATTTGATTCGTAGATTTTAATACCTATATAATAGTCTATAAAAGAACTATAAATAATTAAGGAAAGGAACGTCCAATCCCAATAAGCATAAAAGAAATAACTAGCAACTAATAATAAAATATTTTGCTTTTTTAGATCTTTATTTAGCAGCCAATACAGTATAAAAACTGTAGGTAGAAATATTAGATATTCAATAGAGTTAAATAGCATAGGTTGTGGTTAGTTTAATAAAGAGTTCTTCGTATTGATTAATAATTTTTTTGCTATTAAAGTTGTTTACAACTATTTGGTTTACAGTTTTAGGGGAAAATGAATAGTTGTTGTTAAGTTTGGTTAATTCCTTAACACATTCATCTACTGTATTTATAATAAATCCGTTTTTGCCTGGAGCAATAATTTCATTAATTCCTCCTGGCGCATTAAAAGCAATAATTGGTGTACCAACTACGCAGCTTTCAATTAATGCATTTGGAAATCCTTCGGAATAAGAGCCTAGTAAAAATACGTCACTCATTCTCAAATATCCTTCTACATCTTTGATGTAATCTATTTGGGTTACTTGATTTTCAATTCCTTTGGTACGAATTAAGTCTACAATATATTCTTTTTCATTTCCATCTCCAATCATAAAATAATGAAAGGGAAATTTTAATTTCGAAAGCACTTCAATAATTCTAGCGTGTCCTTTTTCTTTACTTAGTCTGCCAACAGTAATAATTTGTAACGGTTTATTGCTGTTTCTTGTTTCTGTTTTTGGTGCTGCATTAAAGGTAATAGGGTTGTTTATTAATGCCGTTTTGTTTTGTGCAACCCCATAATTAGCCATCATGTCATTTTGCATGTCTTTAGATTGACATATTAAACAATCCACGAGTTTGTAAGCTTTAACAATAATTTTTTTTGAAAAACTTAATCTATTACCTCTATCATGCTCTGCTAAAACACTTAAAACATTAGCTTCTCTTGCTGCAAACTTTATTTTAGGAAAACCAATAGATAAATAAGCAATTATCGTATTTAGGTGAAAAATAGAACTTACAACAATTTGAGGTTTTTGGCTTCTAAAATGCTTGACTATAGCAAATACAGCTTTTAAAACCCTAGTTTTGTTTAGGTAAGCAACCTCAAGATTACTAACATCATATACAGTATCTTTCTCAAAACCAACAACTAATAGAGTAGGTTGAAACTTGTTTTTGTCTATGTTTTTAGCAACAAAAGATAATATGCGTTCTGCTCCACCAGCAGCTAGCGAAGGAATTACAAATGTTATTTTAATCTTTTGTTTACTCATTATTTTATAGTAAAAGTGTTGCCGTTTTTATCTAACCATTGTTTAAGTACTAATAATTTCCAAATTAGTGGATATCTATTCCAAGTACCATCCATGTGTTGTTTAATGCGTAATTGTACTTCTTTTACGTTTATGTTTGGTATTTGTTTTAAGGTGTCTTCGGTTAAAGTATCTAACACAAAATCTTTAAGATCGTTTTTAAACCAATTAGAAAAAGGCATAGTAAAACCTGCTTTTGGTCTATTAAATATTTCTTTTGGCACATGCTCATAAAGAACATCTTTTAAAATGCGTTTTTGATTGTTTTTCTGATATTTAAAATCTGTAGGCAATGAACGAGCAAATTCTACAATTCTATAGTCTAAAAGCGGAGCTCTTGCTTCTAGAGAATATGCCATTGTTGCTCTATCTACTTTCGTGTTTATATCCCAATTTAAGTAGGTTTTTAGGTCGAAATCTGAAATTCGTTCTAATAAATTTTTATCGGTTTCTTTCAAGTATTTTACTTCGGAAACATTGGTGTAATTATTGGTGTTTTGTAGCCAAGAATTATCAATTCCACTACTAATCCCTAAGTATAAATCGTTAAGGGAATCATATTGTAAACCTTGCGCAATCATTTTTAATTTGTAATACGGAAGACTTCCAATAAGGTTGGATGAGAATTTTCTTAAACCAGAAGGGATAGCATAAAGTGCTTGTACTTGCTTCATCCATTTGTAACGCGTGTATCCAATAAAACTCTCGTCGCCACCATCTCCTGAAAGCGCCACAGTTACATGTTTTCTAGTGTGTTTTGCTAATAACATGGAAGGAATTGCAGAAGCATCTGCAAAAGGTTCATCGTAAAATTGACAAAAGTTTTCTATTAAATCTAATCCTTCCGAATAATTACAATTAATTACATGGTGCTCTGTATTTAAATGATCTGCTACTTGTTGTGCATATTTACTTTCGTCGAAGCCTTTTTCATTAAACTTTACAGAAAAAGTTTTTATTTTACTGTTTGTGCTTTTTGAAGCTAATGCTGCAATTGCCGAAGAGTCAATTCCGCCAGAAAGAAAAACGCCAACAGGAACATCTGCAAATAATCGAATAGTGGAAGCGTCTTTAACTAAATAGGAAAGTTCCTGTTTTGCATCTTCGTAAGAACCTGTAAATAATGAATTATTGTTTTTAGAAATATCCCAATATTGTGATTTTTTGAAACTATTATTTGTTAAGTCTAAGATAAAGGAGTAGCCAGCTTCTAATTTATGCACTTCGTTAAAAATAGAGTTTGGATCAGGAATGTTTCCCCAGGTTAAATAACTAGAGATTGCTTTGCTGGAAATAGATAAATTGCTGTTATGTAGTTGAATGGAGGAAATCTGACTAGCAAATTCAAAACCATTTTCACCCAAATAATAGTAAAATGGTTTTTGCCCCATTCGGTCTCTAGCACCAAATAAACGTTGCTGTTTTTCGTCGTAAATAACAAAGGCAAACATACCATTTAGCTTGTTTATAAAAGCTTCGCCATATTCTAAATAGGCTGCACAAAGTACTTCTGTATCGCTAGTTGTATTAAAAATATAGCCCTGAGTTTGGAGTTGTTTTTTTATTTCTAAAAAATTATAAATTTCTCCATTAAAAACAATATGAATGTGTTTATATGTTAATGGTTGATTGGATCTAGGGTCTAAATCGATGATCGATAATCTATTGTGACCAAAAATGATGTTTTTGTCCTTACCGTTAAATGTGAAATGTGTCGCATCTGGACCTCTAAATGCGGCGCTTGCAAGTTTTTCTTTAACTTGTGAAGGTGTGTATTTTATTGTAGATCCGTATATACCACACATAATTATTCTGTTATTAAGTTTTCATTTTTTTCTTTTTCCATACTAAATCGAGTATATAGCCATATAGTAAAAAATAGAATGATATAGTTATAAAAATAGTTATGCGAAACCATTAAATAGGATGCCATTATTAATGACATATAGAGGTATTCGGGATGTGTAGTAAAGTATCTCAGACTTTTAAAAATCATACTAGTATAAAAAATCACCAATAGTAAAAAAGGAAGTATTCCTGCTTCTCCTAAAACCATTAAATAGGTGTTATGAACACCAACTTTAATACCCAAAGTGTCTCCTTGATGCCCTTGCATAGACCCGTAACCATTACCAATTATAGCATTGTTAACAATAGCATCTGTATAAAGTGCCCAAGTTTCTTGTCTTGATTCTCTAGTAATAGTAGTAGTTTTTACTTCTCCTTCACTAAAAAAGCTATTAAGTGCATCAAATCGATCTTTATTTAGGTTAAAAGCTGGCGTATTAATTATTATAACAATACCAATGGCACCAACCATTAAGCCGATAATGTTCTTTTTGTTTGCAAATAGAGATGTTATATTTACAAGTAATAGAAGTAATAGAAAATAACGGGAAAGTGTTGCAATTCCCGCCAGAGTGCATATTAATTGCGCGAGTATTTTATATTTTTTATTTGCTAATCTATAAGTAAATGCAAAGCCTAAAATACAAACCAATCCTGCGCGATTGGGGTTTATGTAGAAACCAGCATATCTACCGTATTCATCTGAAAAAACCAACGCGTTTAACACAACACTCAAAGCACCAATAACTAAGTAAAAACAAGCTTCTGCATTTGTTGTGTTTTTTGCAACTTCTGTAACAGATAGAATAAATAAAAAATATCTAAAAATATCTTTTATAAAGGTCTCTAATTCTCCAGAAAAACTGAATCCAGAAATAGAATAGTAGAGTATTCCTATTAAAAGTAATGCTAACAAAGGTTTACTTTTTTTAATAAAGAAATAGTATAGTGCTAAGGAAACTAAAGATAACGCTGCTGCTAAAGAACCTAAAGCAGGGTTAAAAGATATTAAACCAAAAGTTGGTAGATTTAATATGGTTAATGCAAGAATGGTATGTTTTAGTATTTCTTTCATGTAGCTAAAACTTTTTGTTGGTTTGTGGTATATTTTAAATATACTAAACTTCTAAACATTTGTAGTAATGCGGTACATAAAGCGATACCAAATACACCATAAAATTTCATTAAAACAACATCTAAAATTATATTTAAGATAACCGTTGCAAAAGAAATATATGCCATAAAAGCATTTTTATTTATACTCGTTAAAAATCGAACGATAATGTTTCCGCAGATGGTAAAAGGTAAACCAATTAAAAACATACGTTGAATATTTGCTACTACTTTGGTGTCTTCTGAAGAAAATTCATTTCTTTCAAAGCATAAGGCAACTATAAAATCGGATAAAAAGATAAGTACAATACTAACTAGAATTAATCCAATAAATAGTCTTTTCAAAATATAGTATAAGGTTTTAAATGCTTCTTCTTTATTGGTTAAAGATAATTTAGAAAAATAGGGTAGAAGCACATTGCCTAAAGCCATTACTATAATAGCTGTAAAAAAAGCAGGAATACGTAAACCATAATTTAATGCGGCAATAGATCCTATAATAAGTTGCGCAGCAAAAAACTGATCTGTAACCGAAATAAGACCTGTTAAAAACCCAGAAGATACCTTTGCAGGAACTTGTTTAAACATGGTTTGTGTATGTAAACCAGAAAAATCTGGAGTATCTATTTTTAGTATGCCTTTATTAATGGCAACTATTAATAAAAAGACGAATTGCGAAATACTACCAATAAGCATTCCTATTGCGAGTACTTTTTCTTGTAGCTGTTCTTTAAAAAATAGTAAGCAAATTATCATTGCAATAGAGGTGAAAACCGGATATATAGATGCATACCTAAATTCGTCGTATACATTTAGTAAGCCACTTAATAAGGATGCAAAACCCCAAAACAGGATGCATGGTAATAAGTAGTATAACTGTATTTTAATTAAACGGTAGTAATCTGTTGTGTGTCCTTCAAAAAATGTTTCTAAAAATACGTCTGTAAATAAATAAGAAATACCAATAAATATTAATGCAATACTTAAGGTTACAATGAAACTTGAGGATTGAAATGCACCAATGCGATTTGTAGATTTTTTTTCGGCAATATAATTAGGAATAAATACCGATTTAAAGGCATTTAAAAATACTTCATTTATAAAACCAGGTAGTAATGCAGCTATAAAGAAGGTATCTAAAAGCTCCGATAAGCCAAAAGATCCAGCAACAATAATCTCTTTGTAAAAACCTAAGCCTTTTACAAAAATGGCAATAATAGCAACCGTAACAACATTAATAACTGTTGGGTTTTTTATTGCTTTTTTAAGCGTTTCTATGTAGTTGATTAATTTCAATAGTTTAAAATAATTTTTTTAAAGGCCAACCTATAGTAAAACAAAATCGTAGTAGTTTACTTTTAATTGCTTGTTGATAATCTTTTAAATTGAATTCTAAATATTGCGATGCTCTTAATAAAGTATAGATACGTTTAATAAAAAGTGTTGGCTTTTTAAATATATAATCTTTGTAATACCAATTAAGAATAGATAAAGAATAAATAGCCATTCCAAAAGCATCTTTTTTATGATTTTGAATAGAGATGGCGTTTTCTGTATCTAAATAATAAGTTCGTAAGGTGGTGTTAATATATTTTGTTTCAAATCCTTGTTTGGCAATTAGTTCCCAAATGACTCCTTCTGGAATATACCCACGAGAAAAAATACGATCATTAACTTGAATATTTTTTAATATTTCTGTTTTTGTAAAACCCCATTTTTCGGATGCATTTGGTTGTAACATCTGCTGTTTGAAGGTGTTACTATAGTATGGCGATTCTTTAAAAGGTTCTCCAACTAGGTTTCCAAATTGGTCGTTACATAAACAAGTTACTCCACTAATATTTTCTTTTTTTTCTTTTGGAATAGCATCGTATTCGTCTTTAAAAACTTGTAAAGCATCTGCTGTGCATTCGTCATCCGAATCAAAAGGTAAAATAAAGGTACCTTTAGCGACTTGAATTGCTTGCATAAAACAAGCCATTTTATGTTTGTTATTTGTATTGTTTATATAGTTTACCGGAAACGTAGCGGTTTTTATTAATTCTAGAGCAACTTCATGTGAGTTGTCTTTAGACCCATCATTAATCATCACCAATTCGAAATCCTTAAAAGTTTGTGCATTTAATGATTTAAAAACACGCTCTAAAGTATCTGCTCTGTTGTAAACAGGAGTAAAAACCGTAAATGTATAGCTAAAGTTTTGAGACTCTTGCTTTGTATATGTTGGTAATAAATTAATTAATTGCATTTATTGTAAGATTTTATAAATTAATGTTTTCCATTGGTTTGCTATAAAATCGGCTTTAAATATGGTGGTGCTTTTTATTGCTTTTTGTTTAAATTGAGTTTGTAAATCGGTGTTATTTATTAGTAGCGAAAGTTTCTTTTCTAAATATAATTGATCGTTAATAGGAATTAAAAAACCATTTTCACCATCATTAATTATTTCTGAAGGTCCAGAAGGACAATTGGTTGCTATACAAGGTAAACCAAAAAACATCGCTTCTATTAATGCATTTGGGAAACCTTCGTAGTTAGAAGGAAGCACAAATATTTTTGCATTATTGTAATAATAAGATACATCTTTTATGTTACCAATAAAATCGATAC
The DNA here is from genome assembly GCF_030547245.1 of Oceanihabitans sp. 2_MG-2023. GTDB lineage: Bacteria > Bacteroidota > Bacteroidia > Flavobacteriales > Flavobacteriaceae > Oceanihabitans. The sequence goes on along the minus strand of NZ_JAUOQT010000003.1, from coordinate 193,610 downwards.
TGTCATTAAGTTTTAAAGTGTTTACAAGGTTTTTATAATATTCCTTTTTACTTCCTTCACCAATTAATAAAAGTCTCCAATCTTTTCTTTCTATAGCACCAAACGCACGGATTAGCAGTTCTTGGTTTTTCTGGTTTTCTAATCTGCCAATACAAATAATTTGATTCGTTTTTTTTGCCTCAAGGTCCCTTTTTGCTACCAATTCTTCAGCTAAAGGATTATTGATAATTTTTATTTTACTTTCTTTTATAAATGAAGTGAAATAGCTTTTTATGTCTTCGGTTTGTATTATTAAAGTATCGGTTTTAGGGTATATTAGCTTTCTTGTTTTTACCCAAAAATTGCTAATGCTTCCAAATTTTGGATGAATACGCTCACTAATTATAGAAGGAATTCTAAGTCTTTTAGCAACTAAAACGCTATATATATTTGCAATTGTGGTGAAACCAATAAGGATATCTGAATTCTCCTTTGAAATTATTTTTTTACAAGTACTTATTAAATGGAAGTGATTCGTTATCGATTGAAAAAAAGTAGGTGCGCTATTGTAAGTTTCTTTACAGAAAACAACTTTAATGTTTGTGTTTAATGGATAAAAAGGTTTGCACTTGTATAAAACCACAATAACGATATCAAATTCTTTAATGAATTGATTTGCAAGTGTAGAAACTACACGCTCCGCACCTCCAGCTTTAAGGCTAGGTATTATAAAAGCAAGTTTTTTTCTTTTCAAGAAATTCTTGATTGTAGGATTAGGTACTGAGGGAAATACATAATCATGATTAATAGCTCAATAAAAATAGTGCTTTTTTAGATTGTAGTGCTAATACTTTAAACTTATTAGATGAAATACCTCTTTTCTATATAAACTGTATTGTTATTTTTCTTACACACAGATAGTCAGTTATTTAAGTTTTTTTATTTTTTTTTAATTTTTTTCCTTTTTGAAAAATCCAATCTATATTATCTTGCGTATATAGGTTTTGATTTTATCTTTTAAAGGAGTCTAATGTTTTGATTATTTGTTATTTATGAGAGATAAACACTTACAAATAATAAAATAAGTAAGCATAAACTTACATTTTATGTGTATTTCATCGAAAAAAATGACTCTTTAACCTAGAAATGAAATTGAAATTATAGTTTAGTCAAAGATTAATAGCAAAATCCCTGAAATGAAGAAAATTTTAATTACTAAATTTCTGCTCAATAGAAATTTAACAAAAGCACTATTGGTTGCGTTTTTAGCCTATAGTGTACATGTAAAAGCCCAAAACTACCCAAATCAAGTTATACTTTCAACAGTAAATTATCAATCATATCAAGCTCCTACAGGAGAACTTCCTGCGTATTTAGAATCTTTTACAGAAGATTTATCTGGAAGTACAATAACAAGAATAAGTGATAAAAATGTTTTTGGAACAAGTTCGATAAGAATTCGACACAATTATGCAAAAGATCAAACATGGAACTCTGACGGTTCTTTAATTAAGTTGGCTGGTTATCCAGCTGCTATTTTGGATGGAGAAACTTTTGATTTTTTATTTTGGAGAGATATTCCTTCTTATGGAAGATGGGCAAATACAGAGCCTAATTATATGTATGGAACACCTGGTAATCAATTTGTAAAATTTAATGTACTTAATAATACAAGAGTAACACTAAAAACATTTAGTGAGTACTCGAGTTTAGACTTTGGTTATGGAGAGGGAAATCAATCTAACGATGATAAATACGTTGGATTAATTGGTCAAAATGGAAGTGATAGAACTTTAATCGTTTATAATATAGAATCTAATCAAGTTGTAGGAACAAAAAATATTGGATCTAGTGGTGATTTAGATTGGTTTTCGGTTTCACAATCTGGAAACTTTGCGGTTGTTTCATGGAGAACAGATGGTTCTGGGCCTACTGCAGGTTTAAAATCGTATGATTTGAATTTTGAAAACGAAAGACATTTATACGACATAACTGCTCATGGTGATTTAGGAATTGATGCAGCAGGTAATGATGTTATGGTTGCTTATGAAGGACCTAATGGATGGAACAATGATTCTTATGTTTATTCGGCAAGATTGGATGGGCAAGGTGTTACTCCTTTATTTCAATATCCGGGAGGAATTTGGGGAGGTCATATTAGTTGTAGAAATACGGATAGACCAGGTTGGGCTTATGTTAGTGAGCAATGTTGTACAAGTCATGATGTGGCGTCTAGAGAAATATTTGCGATTAAACTAGATGACTCCGGAATTATTGAACGCTATACAAAACATAATAACGATGTGTCTCCTGGTAATGGGCACTCTACCATGGCTGTGCCAAATAGAGATGGAACAAAAATACTTTTTGCAAGTAATTGGGACGACAATAGCATTATGACAGATCCTAATCCTCCAGCTTGGGTTTTAGAATATCCACAAACACAATTAAGTACAGAAGATCAAGAGGTAGAAGCTAATCTGTTATCCGTTTTTCCAAATCCTACAGATAATGTTGTAACTGTTAAAGTTTCAGGCCAAAACAATTCTATTTCTGCAATTCAGTTACATGATATATTAGGTAGATCTTTAGTTAATAACGTAATTAATAATAAAAATACAATAACAATAGACTTATCTACTTATCCAAAAGGAGTTTATGTATTATCTGTAAATATTAACGGAAAGAAGCAAACGAAGAAAATTATAAGAAATTAATTATCAATTTCGGTAATTAAAAAAAAGCTTCCTATATTAATTAGGAAGCTTTTTTTTACCATTTAATATTTTGTAAGGTTGCAATGCTATCACAGTTTTCTACAGTAAGCATTACTTCTTTATCGTTAATATAGCTTTCTATAGCATAAATACCACAAGGTTCTTGTCTTGTATTACTCAAGCTAAAATCTACATCTCCTTTTAAAAGCGCATTTTTAATTGTTGTGCTATCTGCTTTGTTTTTGGCAATAAGAGCAACAATTGCTTCGCTATAGACTAATGTTTTTGTGTTTATGTTTTTAATAACTCTTGCTTCAGGACCATAAGCACATGAAGTTTTTTTTCCGTTAAAAAAAAAAGCAAGAATAACTAAACCAATAGAGAATCCTCCAAGGTAATAACCAATACGTTGTATTAATTTCAAAATTTAAAAGATAAGTAAGTTAATATCACTGTGTTTTAAGTCGAACCATTCTCCAACCGATTTGTTCGTTAAAATTCCGTGGTAAAAGTACAACCCATTTTTTAAACCTTTATCAAATCTTAAAGAATTTTCTAAACCACCATCTTCTGCTATTTTTAAAAGATATGGAGTAAACATATTGCTAATTGAAATAGAAGCGGTTCTAGCAAATCGAGCAGGTATATTTGGAACACAATAATGAATGACACCATGTTTAATAAAGGTTGGGTGTTTATGTGTGGTAACTTCGCTAGTTTCAATACAACCTCCCATATCTATGCTAACATCAATAATTACTGCACCAGATTTCATATTGCCAACCATGTTTTCTGTGACAATAATTGGAGCTCTATTTTTTCCTCTAACCGCACCAATAGCAACATCACATCTTTTTAGTGCTTTTGCTAAATTTTTAGGCTGCAATGTAGAGGTGTAAATCGTCATTCCTAAATTGGTTTGCATTCTTCGTAATTTAGTAATAGAATTGTCGAATACTTTTACATTTGCACCAAGTCCAATAGCACTTCTAGCTGCAAATTCGCCAACAGTACCAGCTCCAATAATAACAACTTCAATAGGAGGCACACCACTAATATTACCAAACATTAATCCGTTACCTTCATTTACATTACTTAATAGCTCAGATGCAATAAGTACTGCAGAAGTTCCTGCTATTTCGCTTAAAGAACGCACAGCTGGGTAAGAGCCATCTTGGTCTCTAATAAACTCGAATGCAAGTGCTGTAATCCGTTTGTTTGCTAAGGTTTCAAAATATTTCTTGTTTTGTGTTTTTAATTGTAAAGCAGAGATTAAAATGCTTTGCGGATTTAATAGGTTTATTTGTTCTAGAGTAGGAGGCTCTACTTTTAAAACAATAGGACATCCATATACTTTAGCGGTGTCGTTTGTGATTTTTGCTCCAGCTTCGCTATAATTTTTATCACTAAATTTGGCTCCTTCTCCAGCGCCAGTTTCCATTAAAACCCGATGCCCATTGCTAACAAGTGCCGAAACGGCATCTGGAGTTAAACAAACTCTTTTTTCTTGAAAAGCAGTTTCTTTAGGTATACCTATAAAAAGATTCCCTTTTTGTTTAAAAATCTCTAATGTTTCTTCTTGCGGAAGTAATTGTTGCTTAGTAAAAGGCGATAAAGGTTTAGACATATATGTACCAATTAAGTTGGTTAGTCAAATTACGAATAAATTTAATTTATATAAAAATTAAAAATTAAAAGATTTCTGTAGAAAATATGCTCTGTTTTTTGTATTATTATACTAGATATGAAAAACATTATTGCAAATATAAAGGCATTAAAAACAAAAGATGTAGTTGTTGCTTTGTTAATTTTGGTTTTGCCTTTTTTAACTAATATGTGGATATTATTTCCAGAGGCAGAAGTATGGGAAACAAAATGGTTTAATATTGAATCTCAGGGTTTCGCTGATATACAAGTATTCTTTTGGTTATTGTTTTATGAATCATTTGTTGTATTTAGTTTATTTATTTGGTTTTTTACTTGTAAAAATTGGTGGAGAAATGCTATACTAATTCCATTAATCATTGAGTTTTACAAGTTATATAATTTAATATTCAATTCTTCAACTGTAAAAAAAATTGATGATCAATCCGAGATTATTGAAAGTCTGTTAATTATTATCCCAATAATAATTATAACTATGTTTCTTATTTTTAGGGTTAATTATTATTTACAATTAATGAGAATTAAATGGCAAATAAGTCAAGAGATTGAATTACTATTTAATGATGAAGAGTTTGTTAAGAATAGTGAGATTAAAAAAATTGAATCTTTTTTATTTGAGTTAAAAAAAAACAAACGCAATTATACGAAGGAGGAATATACAATTTTATTGTTTAAATTGAGAAATAGTGTATTTAATTTAAATTAAGAATGAACAGCAAAAGTTTCAAATATGATATAGTTTTTATTTGTATTATTAGTTTAATACCTTTTTTGTTTTATACATATCTTTTTTTTCCTAACAATCAAACTATTAATATATTTGGGCATGTAATAAGAGCAGGATACTATGAGTTTGTTGATATTTTATTTTGGCATATATTTAAATATTCACTTTCATTAATCTTGTTTTCAGTATGGTTTATAACTTGCAAATATTGGTGGCGTTTTGCAATCCTATTTTTAATCTATTTTGAAATTAGAAATATATCAATTGTTTTGTATGATACTTATTATACAACACCTAACGATTCTTTAATCTTATTGATTAGTCTCCTTTTTATCTTTTTATTAATTTTCATATCAAAAAAGCTTAATTATTTTTCTTTTTCAAAAAGTATTAATCAAAAATTAGATGAAGAAATGGACTGTTTGATGAATGATTTGTCAAAATTTAAAAAAAAGGACTATATTCAAATTAAATTAAAATTGACAGAATTAAGAAAAGAAAAACAACAATTGAAGAAAAAAGAATATTTGATAAGACTGATTAAGTTGAGAGATGATTTTTGGTTAGCTCCTATAAAAGAAAACTAATTATTATTTAGATTATTCATTTCTTCCAAAATACTTTCTAATAATAATCTTTTCTCTTCACTCCATTTTTCACTTAACCTTTCATTTATATATTGCTCAATTTCAAGGTTTGTTTTACTGGATTTCTTTTTAGGATCTTCTAGTAACATTTCTCCTTGACCAGTAATTAGCCAAACTAAATTTATTTGTGGATATAATTGTACAATTCGCTCTATAACATCACTTCCAACAGATGCATTGTTCTTTTGCATGCGTAATATATAGCCATTTGCAGTACCTATAGAAATATCAAATTGTCTAGCGCTAATGCCTAAGTGTTTGATAACTAGCATTATTCTGTGGATTGTTTTGCTCATGTAATTTATTTGTATTCGGTTTACGAAGAAAATATTCTATAAATATACAAATAAATTATAATTACGGAAAAACCGTAATGTAAATTTACGATGTTTTTGTATTAAAATAATTGCTTTTTTGGTGTAGGTTTTATCTAAAAAAAGGAATGTTAAAAATACTGCTTCACTTTTCCCCAAATGGTTTTTGGTCTAACGGTAAATTCGGCTTCTAAGTCTTCTAAAGTTTTACTAGCTGAATTTAGTTTATCAAACATTTTTGCTCTTATTAAATAGATGGACGGGATTATTATTGCCATAACAGGAACCAAATGAAATAGTTGAAACTCATCAAAAATATCTGAATCTGTATTTACAAAGCCAATTATTTGATAAATGAACATGATAATTGGAACTAAAATAGCATGGTACCACCAATGACGACAGGTGAAAAACCAAATTAATAGTAGTAATATAGGTATTAATTTACCTGTTACTATCCACATTACTACTTGAGCGCTTTCATAAATTTTGCTTTCATAAGTGAAAAAGAAAGTGTTCCAAATACGAGTATCTGGAACACTTTCATATAAGTAAAATAAATAAGGAGTTATAGCTATTAAAACAGCTAATAGACTACCCTTAATTATCACATTATTTTTAACCGTGTGTTGGAATTTTGATTTTCTTTCCTTTAACTTCTGTTGTGGTTTGTCCATCAATGTCAATAAGATTTGTTGCTTGAGCTGTAAACAATACTCCTCCGAAAATTGCAATTGCAATTAAATACTTTTTAGTTTTCATAATTATAAGGGATTAAATTAATTAATACATTAAAATTATATAAACACTGACTCTCAATTTTGCGCTAAATGTTAAAATTATGTTAAAATTAACAAAATTCACTTTTTTGCTTACGGATTATCCATAAAACAAGTAAGAATCATAAAAAACACGTAAGAATTTACTTACTCAATCATTATTTTATATAGATTTAGGTTACTTTATTATAATCTTTCTACTTTCATTTTCATTTAGTTCTAAAAATACATTTGTAGTATTTTCAGGCATAAATTCTACAGCTAATTCTGGCCATTCTATTAAAACCCATTGGTTTTGTTGTACGTATTCTTCAAAGCCAAAATTGTATAGTTCATCAATTGTATTAACTCGGTATAAATCAAAATGAAAAATACTTGCATTATTATATCGATATTCATTAACTAAAGAGTAGGTTGGACTTTGTACCTCATCTGTACTTCCTATAGCTTTAACTAAGGCCTTTATGAGTGTTGTCTTACCAACTCCCATGCTACCATGAAATAAAATAATTTTACTATCACTATTTTTTAATAGTGTTTTAACAACTTTATCAAGATCGTTAATTGTGTAGTTTAACTCCAAACCTATCTTAAATTAAACATGCAATATTAAGCAAATATTTCATTAAAAACTAATTTTTATGTATTTCATCGATTTAAAACGTATTACGTCTATCGTTATTTGGGGTTTAATACTACAAACGGAATGATCATTTCTTCTAATGAAACACCTCCATGTTGATATGTATTTCTAAAATAACTTACGTAATGATTGTAATTATTTGGGTAAGCAAAAAACAAATCATTCTTTGCAAATATGAAAGAGCTACTCATGGATAGAGAGGGTAAATGAATGCTCTTGGGATCTTTTGCTACTAATACGTCTTTGTCTTCATAAGTTAAACTTCTTCCTGTTTTATATCTTAAGTTTAAGCTTGTATCTCTATCTCCAACAACTTTAGAAGGGTTTTTTACATTAATAGTACCATGATCTGTTGTTAATATTAATTTAAAGCCCATCTGTTGCGCTTGTTGTATCATTTCTAGTAAGGGAGAATTTTTAAACCAACTTTGAGTTAAAGACCTGTAAGCTTTATCATTAGAAGCGAGTTCTTTTACAACATCCATTTCTGTTTTAGAGTGCGAAAGCATATCTACAAAGTTGTAAACAACAACAGTTAGATCGTTGTCTTTTAGTCCTTTAAAATTATCGACAAGCTTTTTTCCATTTTTTAAATTAGTAATTTTATAATACTCATGTTTTAAGTTCGATAAACCTAAGCGTTTTAATTGTTCTCTTAGAAAATCAGCTTCATGTAAATTTTTACCACCTTCATCTGTATCGTTTTTCCAGTAATTTGGATGTAATTTCTCCATATCACTAGGCATTAGACCAGAAAAAATAGCATTTCTAGCGTATTGTGTTGCTGTTGGCAAAATACTGTAAAAAGGAAGTTCTTTTTCTTTTTTATAATAGTTGTTTATTATAGGTTCAAAAGCTTTCCATTGGTCATACCGCAAATTATCTATAACGACCAATAGGGTAGGTTGTTCTTTGCTTATTTCTGGAGCTATCTTTTCTTTAAATAAAGTATGAGACATGATTGGTGCATCTGTATGAGCATCAAACCAAGTAGGATAATTTTTATCAATAAATTTACCAAATTGAGTGTTTGCTTCGTTTTTTTGGGATTCTAAAATTTCAAACATACCAATATCTTCAATATCTTCTAATTGTAACTCCCAATAAATTAGCTTTTGGTATAGTGCTGCCCATTCTTCGAAAGAGTTCACCATAGATAAATCCATAGCAATTTTTCTAAACTCTTGTTGGTAATTTGAAGTCGTTTTTTCAGAGACTAATCTAGAGTGATCTAAATTTTTCTTTAAACTTAATAATATTTGGTTGGGGTTTACAGGCTTAATAAGGTAATCTGCTATTTTATTACCTATAGCTTCTTCCATTATATATTCTTCTTCACTTTTGGTTATCATCACCACAGGAAGTGTATCTCTTCTTTCTTTAATTTCATTTAAAGTTTCTAGTCCGGTAAGTCCTGGCATGTTTTCGTCTAAAAAAACAATATCAAAATTGGTGTCATCTAAAATTTCTAGTGCTTCTGTACCACTTTTACAAGTAGTTACCTTGTAGTTTTTTTGTTCCAGAAAGATAATATGAGGTTTAAGTAAATCGATTTCGTCGTCAACCCAAAGAATATTTATATTGTTCATGTATATTTGTTTATATAATTGTAAAAAAGTAAAGCTTGCATACTAAAAACAAACTTAAAATATTAAACGACCCAATTTACGGATTTATTACTATACCTAATTCGCTAATATTCGATTTAATTGAACATAAATATTTTCAGAGGCTACGTAGAATTACCCAAATGGGCATGTCTTACTTGGTATATCCAGGAGCGCATCACACACGTTTTCATCATGCTATAGGTTGCATGCATTTAATGCAAAAAGCAATACAAGTGCTTTGTTTTAAGGGTGTTGAAATATCTGAAGACGAAAAAAACGCATTGTTAGTCGCTATTTTATTACATGATATTGGTCACGGACCATTTTCTCATGCAATGGAACATAGTATCGTTAATAATGTATCCCATGAAGAAATTTCGTTGCTTTTTATGGAAACTTTAAATGCAGAGTTTAACGGAAGTTTAACTTTAGCCATTAAAATTTTTAAAGGCGAATACCATAGAAAGTTTATGTGCCAGTTAATATCTAGTCAAATAGATATGGATAGAGCAGATTATTTAAAACGCGATAGTTTTTATACAGGAGTAGCAGAAGGCAATATAAATAGTGAACGTTTAATAACCATGCTTAATGTGGTAAACGATGCGCTTGTAGTAGAAGATAAAGGGATTTATAGTGTCGAAAAATTTTTAGTAGCTAGACGCTTAATGTATTGGCAAGTGTATTTACATAAAACGAGTTTAGCTGCAGAACAGTTATTGATTAGAGTTTTAAAAAGAGCAAAAGAACTGACTTTTAAAGGAGTAAAATTAGATGCGAGCAAACCTTTACAGTATTTTTTAAAAAATGAAATTTCTTTAAATGATTTTAATGCGGAAACATTAAACACTTTTGCAATGCTAGATGATTATGATATTATTTCTGCAATGAAAGCTTGGCAGTTTCATGAGGATTTTGTGTTGAAAAATCTATGTGAAATGATAATAAATAGAGATTTGCTGAAGGTGAAGCTGAAAAAGAAAAAAATTAAAACAGAAAATTTAAACTTACACAAGCAGACGCTTATAGAGAAATTTCAAATTTCGGAAGAAGAAGCTTCTTATTTTGTGTTTACAGGAGAGATTTCAAATCAAGCATATCAACAAAAAAAACAAAAAATTAATATATTACATAAAAACGGAAAGATAGAAGATATCGTGAAAGCTTCCGATCAATTAAACCTAAAAGCACTTTCAAAACCAGTGACTAAATATTATATATGTTATCCAAAACAAAAACTTTAGCACATTTTTCTTATTTTTGCTAGAATTACAAAAAACTAAACAAAAAAGTGTGAAATTCACAGCAGAACAAATTGCAGGAATTTTAGAAGGAGACATTGTTGGTAACCCAGATGTTGAAGTATCTAAACTTTCAAAAATCGAAGAAGGAACAGAAGGATCATTAACGTTTCTTTCTAATCCTAAATACACACCATATATATATTCAACTAGAGCATCAATAACCATAGTAAATAAAACTTTCGAGCCTGAAAATAGCATCGATACTACTTTAATAAAAGTAGCAGATGCCTATAAAGCATTCTCTAAATTGTTAGAATATTACAATTTAGCAAAGAACAATAAAGTAGGTGTAGAAAAACCATCTTATATTTCTGAATCTGTGAAGTATCCAGAAACGGTGTATATTGGAGCTTTTTCATACATTGGTGAAAATGTAACTATTGGTGAAAATGTAAAAATATATCCAAATGTATATATAGGAGATAATGTTACAATAGATAATGATTCTATAATTTATGCAGGAGCGAAATTGTATTCCGATTGTATTATAGGTAAAAATTGTGTTATTAATTCTGGTGCAATTATTGGAGCAGATGGTTTTGGTTTTGCACCAAACGAAAAAGGAGAATTTACTAAAGTACCACAAACTGGAAACGTTATTCTTGAAGATTTTGTAGATGTTGGAGCAGGAACAACAATAGATAGAGCGACTTTAGGTTCTACCTTAATTAAAAGAGGTGTAAAACTAGATAACCAAATACAAATAGCGCACAATGTAGAAATTGGTAAAAACACTGTAATTGCTGCACAAACAGGAATTGCTGGGTCAACTAAAATTGGCGAGAATTGTATGATTGGAGGTCAAGTTGGTATTGCAGGACATTTAACCATAGGAAATGGTGTAAGAGTACAAGCACAATCTGGAATTGGTAAAAACGTAAAAGATAATGAGACGCTTCAAGGTTCTCCTTCTTTTAATTATGGAGATTGGAATAAATCATATGTATATTTCAAAAACCTTCCAAAGATTGTAAAAAATATAAGTGAAATCGAAAAAAAAGTAGATGGCAATAGTTAATACTAGTATTAAGCAAAAGACAATAAAAAATGAAATGTCTTTAAGTGGTGTAGGTTTACATACTGGAAAGGATGTGAAACTAACATTTAAACCGGCTTCAGAGAATTTCGGATTTGGTTTTAAACGTATCGATTTAGAAGGAGAGCCAATAATAGAGGCAGATGCAAACTATGTTACAAATACACAACGTGGTACTTGCATGGAAAAAAACGGTGTTACTATTCAAACCTGTGAGCATGTACTTGCTGCTTTAGTAGGTTTAGATATAGACAACGTTCTTATCGAGTTAGACGCTTCCGAACCACCAATTATGGATGGTTCTTCGAAATTCTTTATTGAGGCTCTAGAAAAAGCAGAAATTGTAGAACAAAATGCAATTAGGCAAGAATATGTAGTTACAGATATTATTTCTTATGTAGACGAAGAAACTGGTAGTGAAATTCTAGTAATGCCTTCTAAAGAATATCAAATTACTACTATGGTAGATTTTGGCACCAAAGTTTTAGGTACTCAAAATGCTACTTTAAATCATATTTCAGATTTTAAAGAACAAATCTCAGATTCCAGAACTTTTAGTTTTCTACATGAAATAGAAATGCTTTTGGAAAACGGATTAATTAAAGGTGGCGACTTAAATAATGCAATAGTTTATGTAGATAAAGAATTATCTTCCGAAACTATGGAAAAACTTAAGGTTGCTTTTAATAAAGAGGCAATTGCAGTGAAATCTAATGGGATTTTAGATAATTTAACGCTCCATCATCCAAATGAAGCGGCTAGACACAAATTGTTAGATGTTATAGGTGATTTAGCATTAGTTGGAACCAGAATAAGAGGTAAAATTATAGCGAATAAACCTGGGCACTATGTAAATACACAATTTGCCAAAAAACTGGCTAAAATTATAAAAAACGAAAAGCGTAATTATGTTCCTGCGGTAGACCTAAATCAACAACCTTTAATGGATGTCAACCAAATAATGGATATGTTACCACATAGACAACCGTTTTTGTTGATAGACAAAGTGTTTGAGCTTAGTGATTCTCATGTACTTGGTATGAAAAATGTGACCATGAACGAAGAGTTTTTTAAAGGTCACTTTCCAGGAGCACCAGTTATGCCTGGTGTTTTAATAGTGGAAGCTATGGCGCAAACAGGTGGGATACTTGTGTTGAGTACAGTTCCAGACCCAGAAAACTATTTAACTTTCTTTATGAAAATTGATAAAGTTAAGTTTAAACAAAAAGTAGTTCCTGGGGATACATTAATCTTTAAATGTGATTTGATTACTCCAATTCGTAGAGGTATTTGTCATATGCAAGGCTATGCGTACGCTAATGGAAAATTATGTGCAGAAGCAGAATTAATGGCGCAAATTTCTAAAATAAAATAACGATACAAATCTAGCAGATTTCAAAATAATTATTGAAGTTTGAAAGTGAAAAGCGACCAATTTTGTCGCTTTGTAATATAAATATTTATAAAATGAATCAACCTTTAGCGTATGTACATCCAGGAGCAAAAATTGCTAAAAATGTAGTAATTGATCCCTTTACAACCATACACAATAATGTGATAATTGGTGAAGGAACTTGGATCGGTAGTAATGTAACTATCATGGAAGGAGCTCGAATAGGTAAAAATTGTAATATTTTTCCTGGTGCAGTAATTTCTGGTGTACCGCAAGACTTAAAATACAAAGACGAAGATACATTAACAGTAATTGGTGATAACGTTACCATTAGAGAATGTGTAACTATTAATCGTGGTACTACAGATAAAATGAAAACGGTAATTGGAGACAATTGTCTAATAATGGCTTACTGTCATATAGCTCATGATTGTGTGGTTGGTAATAATTGCATTTTTTCTAATAATAGTACATTAGCAGGACATATAACAGTTGGTGATTATGTAGTATTAGCAGGAATGACAGCGGTACATCAATTTTGTTCTATTGGAAATCATGCTTTTGTAACTGGAGGTTCTTTAGTAAGAAAAGATGTTCCTCCTTTTGTGAAAGCTGGTCGGGAACCTTTATCCTATGTAGGAATTAATTCTGTAGGGTTAAGAAGAAGAGGCTTTGCCACCGAAAAAATTAGAGAAATACAAGATATATACAGAATGTTATATCAAAAAAATTATAATAACACACAGGCTTCCGACTTAATTGAAGCAGAAATGGAAGCAACACATGAACGTGATGAAATTCTTCAATTTATTAAGAATTCACATCGTGGTATTATGAAAGGATACTTCAAATCAAATTAAAATTTATTAATTAAAAAGATACCCACTTTCGTGGGAAATACTATGGCAACAACTTCAGATATTAGAAACGGACTTTGTATTAAATATAATAATGATATTTATAAAATTATTGAATTTCTACACGTAAAACCTGGTAAAGGCCCAGCTTTTGTTAGAACAAAAATGAAAAGTGTAACTAGTGGAAAAGTATTAGATAATACGTTTTCGGCAGGACATAAATTAGATGATGTTCGTGTAGAAACGCATAAATTTCAATATTTGTATAACGATGGTGAATTTTATCATTTTATGAATGAAGCAGATTATTCTCAAATAAGACTTTTAGAGTCTGCGCTAGACAATCCTGGTTTAATGAAAGAAGGAGAGGTCGTTACTATACAAATTAATGCAGAAGACAATATGCCATTGTCTGTAGATTTACCTGCAAGTGTAATATTAGAAATAACAGCAACAGAGCCAGGAGTTAAAGGAAATACAGCTACTAATGCAACAAAGCCAGCAACTGTTGAAACAGGAGCAACTGTTAATGTGCCATTATTTATTAATGAAGGAGATAAGATAAAAGTGGAAACAGAAAAAGGAACGTATAAAGAACGTGTAAAAGAATAAAATTCAGTTTACAGTCTCAGTCTCAGTTAACAATACTGAAAACTGAGACTGAAAGCTGTAAACTGTATATATGAAATTTCCAAAGCCACAAACACTTAAAAACATTGCAGATTTAATTACCTGTAAATATATTGGTAATGCAGATTTCCCCGTTCTTGGGATTAATGAAATTCATGTGGTTGAAGCTGGCGATGTTGTTTTTGTAGATCATCCTAAATACTACGATAAAGCATTAGAATCTGCAGCAACAATTGTTTTAATTAATAAAGAAGTTGCATGTCCAGAAGGAAAAGCATTACTAATTAGTGATGATCCTTTTAGAGACTTTAATAAAATTACAAAACACTTTAAACCTTTTCAGTCTAGTAATGTAGCTATTTCTCCTTCAGCAAAAATTGGAAAAAACACTATTATTCAACCAAATTGTTTTATAGGTAATAATGTAGTTGTTGGTGAAAATTGTATCATTCATTCCAACGTAAGTATTTACGATGATACTGTAATTGGTAATAATGTTACTATACATGCAGGAACTATTTTAGGCGCTTCTGCCTTTTATTATAAAAAAAGACCAGAAGGCTTTGATCCTTTAATATCTGGAGGAAGAGTTGTAATTAAAGATCATGTAGACATCGGTGCGCTTTGTACAATAGATAAAGGAGTGACAGGAGATACTACCATTGGTGAAGGTTCAAAACTTGACAATCAAATTCAAGTTGGACACGACACTATTATTGGAGAAAAATGCTTAATAGCATCGCAAACTGGTATTGCTGGTTGCTGTATTATTGGTGACGAAGTGACCATTTGGGGGCAAGTTGGTACAACAAGTGGTATTACAATTGGAGACAAGGCTGTTGTGCTTGGTCAAACTGGAGTTACAAAATCTATTGAAGGCGGAAAATCTTATTTTGGTACTCCAATCGAAGAATCTAGAGTTAAATTAAAAGAATTAGCTTATATCAAGAAAATTCCTGAAATTGTAAAACAATTAAAAAACAAATAAATGTCACCTAAAGAAGTTGTTCAAAAATTTTATAGTTCCGATTTAGCAAATAATTCAGAAGCTGTAAATCTTTGTTTTCATAAAGATTGCACTTTAAGTTGGCATAGTAGTAAAGGGTTTAATGTTTTAGATTTTAACGCTTTAAAAGTAGTTTTTGAAGAGGTTAGAAAAATGTATAACACGTTGCGTTTTGAAACTAGTCATCTGTTACAGGATGGGAACTTTGTAGCTATACGCTATACTTCGCATGTTACAACTATTGAAAATCCTAATGAGGAAATGCCTTTGGCTCATTTCTCCACTATCTGGGAAGTAAAAGGAGACAAAATAATTAAAGGTTTTCAAATGAGTCAACTAGCAGATAGTAGTTCAGAAAGCATAAATTCTTTTTAAGAAATAAAAATACAAATCACTTTATATTTTCTTTTCAAAAACTTACTTTTGCAGTAAGAATTCTAAATCGTAGTAAAGATATTCTTAAATATATATTAAACAATTTTAATCTAAATATAAATGAGCGTTTTAGTAAATAAAGATTCAAAAATAATAGTTCAAGGATTTACTGGTAGTGAAGGTACTTTTCACGCTGGTCAAATGATTGAATACGGAACAAATGTTGTTGGTGGTGTTACTCCAGGAAAAGGTGGTCAAACACATTTAGATAGACCAGTTTTTAATACGGTTTCTGAAGCTGTAGAAAAAGTAGGCGCAGACACAACCATTATTTTTGTACCACCAGCTTTTGCTGCTGATGCTATTATGGAAGCTGCAGATGCAGGGATTAAAGTAATTATTACTATTACAGAAGGTATTCCAGTTGCAGATATGATTAAAGCAGCTGCTTATATTAATGATAGAGATTGTAGATTAATAGGACCTAACTGTCCGGGAGTTATTACTCCGGGTGAAGCAAAAGTTGGAATTATGCCAGGATTTGTTTTCAAAAAAGGTAAAGTGGGTATTGTGTCTAAGTCAGGAACTTTGACTTATGAAGCTGCAGACCAAGTAGTAAAACAAGGTTTAGGTATAACAACTGCAATTGGTATTGGTGGAGATCCTATTATTGGAACTACAACTAAAGAAGCTGTTGAATTGTTAATTAACGATCCTGAAACAGAAGCTGTTGTAATGATTGGTGAAATTGGTGGACAATTAGAAGCAGACGCTGCTAACTGGTATAAAGCTAGTGGAAGTAAAAAACCAGTTGTAGGTTTTATTGCTGGAGAAACAGCACCTGCAGGACGTACAATGGGACACGCTGGAGCAATTGTAGGTGGTAGTGATGATACTGCACAAGCTAAAAAGAAAATTATGAGAGCTTGTGGTATTCACGTGGTAGATTCACCAGCAGAAATAGGAAAAAAAGTTGCTGAAGTTTTAGGCTAAGAAGCATACATATACATGTTAAAAACCTCACATTATTTTGTGAGGTTTTTTTATTTGATACAGTTTGTATTTATTATATTTGAATATAAAAATATACTTTGAAAAGCACATTAAAGTTTAAATATTAAAATTATCATTCCTTTGAAAATAAGGAAGCTAATTAAAAGTAGTTACTAAATATGAAATTATTAGAAGGAAAAACAGCCATAATAACAGGAGCGAGTAGAGGAATAGGAAAAGGAATTGCTCAAGTTTTTGCACAACAAGGTGCAAATGTGGCATTTACGTATAGCTCTTCTGTAGAAGCAGCTAATGCATTAGAAAAAGAATTAAACACTTTTGGCATTAAAGCTAAAGGATATAAAAGTAATGCTGCAAATTTTGAAGAATCTCAAAAACTTGCTGAAGAAGTAGTTAAAGAATTTGGAAGTATAGATGTTCTTATTAATAATGCAGGAATTACTAAAGACAATCTTTTAATGCGTATTAGTGAAGAAGATTTTGATAAGGTTATAGAAGTAAACCTAAAATCGGTATTTAATATGACTAAAGCTGTACAGCGTACCATGCTTAAACAACGTAAAGGCTCTATTATTAATATGAGTTCTGTGGTTGGTGTTAAAGGAAATGCTGGACAAACCAATTATGCCGCTTCAAAAGCAGGAATTATTGGTTTTTCAAAATCTGTAGCTTTAGAACTTGGTTCTAGAAACATTAGAAGCAATGTGATTGCTCCAGGTTTTATTGAAACCGAAATGACAGCAAAATTAGATGAAGACACTGTTAAAGGTTGGCGAGATGCAATCCCTTTAAAACGTGGTGGTACACCAGAAGATATCGCTAATGTTTGTGTTTTTCTAGCAAGCGATATGTCTGCTTACGTTACAGGACAAACCATAAACGTAGATGGAGGAATGCTAACCTAATAAATTAGAAAATGTCATTCTGAGCTTGTCGAAGAATCTTTTATGCAAACAGAAACAATTTTATACATTATACTATCTGGAATTATAGCGCTATTACTAGCGCTTTTTCAGTATAAGGTAAAAGCGAAAAAAACAAGTAAAAACAATATGCTTTATGCATTTTTGCGGTTTATTTCTGTTTTTTTACTTTTATTATTACTAATCAATCCTAAGTTTGAAAAAGTAAACTACTATACCGAAAAACCTAATTTAGTAGTCGCAATTGATAATTCTGCATCTGTTGTGCATTTAAATAAGGAAGATAATGTGCAGCAACTCGTTGCATCTATTAAAAGTAATACAGCATTAAGCGAAAAGTTTAATCTGGATTTTTTCTCCTTCGGAAACCATATAGAACCATTAGACTCTTTAGGTTTTGTAGAAAAACAAACGAATATAGATAAGGCTTTTAAAGAATTTTCGCAAATCTATAAAAACACAACTTCTCCAATACTTTTAATAACAGATGGAAATCAAACCTATGGAAACGACTATGTTTTTTCAGCTGAAAAAGTAAAACAACCAATTTTACCTGTTATCCTTGGAGATACAATTACATATACCGATTTAAAAATCCAGCAACTTAATGTAAACAAGTATGCTTTTTTAAAAAATAAATTCCCAGTAGAGGTTATTATTTCTTTCAATGGCCATAATAATATAGATTCAAAATTTGTAGTTACATCTGGTAAATCTACAGTGTATTCGCAAAACCTAAGCTTCAATAAAACATCAAATTCAAAAATTTTAAACTTTACTTTGCCTGCTAATCGAGTAGGAGTACAATTGTATAAAGCGCAAATTCTTCCAATAGAAAACGAAAAAAACACCATTAATAATTATAAGAATTTTGCAGTAGAAGTGATCGATCAGAAAACAAATGTTGCTATTATTAGCGATATTATGCATCCAGATTTAGGAACTTTTAAAAAGAGCATAGAAAGTAACGAGCAACGAGAGGTGTCTATAGTGTCTCCAAATGATTATTTATCGCAAAAAAATGATTATCAATTAGTTATACTGTATCAGCCAAATAATAACTTTAAATTAGTTTTTGAAAGTTTAAAACAAAACAGTGCGAATACGTTTTTAGTTTTAGGAACAAAAACCGACTATACTTTTATAAACGCAATTCAAAGTGATTTTAAACAGGATGTTGTAAAACAAACCGAAGAATACCAACCAGATTTAAACACCAATTATAATACATTTATTATTGACGATTTAGATTTTCAATCTTTTCCTCCTTTACAATCTTCTTTTGGTAATGCTACTTTTTCTATTCCAATGGAGACTATGTTAAATAAAAAAGTAGGAAGTCTAGAAACCCAAGAACCTTTGCTTGCAACTTTTGAGACAAATAGTAGGAGAGAAGCTGTTCTTTTTGGCGAAAATATCTGGAAATGGCGAGCACAAAGCTATTTAAACAATAATACCTTTAATCGTTTTGATAATTTTATGGGTAAGATTATTCAGTATTTAGCTTCTAATAAAAGAAAAAACAGATTAAATGTAGATTTCGAGTCTTTTTATCAAGGAAACTCAAATGTTATTGTAAAGGCACAATTTTTCAATAAAAACTATGAATTTGATGCAAAAGAAGCACTAAATATTTTTATAAAAAATAAAACATCACAAACAACTAATACCTTTCCTTTAATTTTAAAAGGAAATAATTATCAAGTAGATTTAAGTAATTTACCTGCTGGAGATTATAGCTTTACTGTAAAAGCAACTAACGAAAACATATCGAAATCAGGTACTTTTCAAATTTTAGAATATAATATTGAACAACAATTTTTAAATGCTAATGTCGTAAAGCTTCAACAAGTAGCTAAAAATACAAAGGCAAATAGTTACTTTATTGCAAATACCAATACGTTGATTACAGATTTATTAAATGATGAACGCTTTGCTACAATACAGAAAAGCAGTAAAAATGTTGTACCTTTAATCGATTTTAAATACCTACTAGTTTTACTAATTTTAAGTTTAGCTTTAGAGTGGTTTTTAAGAAAATATAACGGATTAATATAAAAAACAAACATGGATAAATTACCTAAAATTGCAATGCCTTTTATTATAGGGCTCGTATTACTAATTATTTTAATATCTAAATCAGCCGTAACTATTGGTCCTGGAGAAGGAGGTGTTTTATTTGAACGTTTTGGAGATGGTATTAACACCGAACGTACTTATGGAGAAGGGTTTCATATTGTTGCACCGTGGAATGATATGTTAGTACACAGAGTGC
This sequence comes from Oceanihabitans sp. 2_MG-2023, assembly GCF_030547245.1. Taxonomy (GTDB): domain Bacteria; phylum Bacteroidota; class Bacteroidia; order Flavobacteriales; family Flavobacteriaceae; genus Oceanihabitans. The sequence continues at coordinate 173,716 of NZ_JAUOQT010000003.1, read as the reverse complement.
GTCAACAATCTGTTTCCGATGAAATGAATGTGCTTTCCGTTAACGGATTAGAAGTAAAAGTAAACGGAACAATATGGTATGAACCAGAATTTTCAAACCTTGGGAAACTAATAAAAACAAAAGGGGCAGATTACGAAAGAGAATTACTTGATCCTGCTGTAAATGCTGCAGCAAGAAGTGTTGTTGGGCGTTATACACCAGAACAATTATATTCCAGTAAAAGAGATGTTATTGAACAAGAAATCTTAGAAGAAGTAACTACTTTACTAGATGGTCAATTTTTAACAGTTAAAAGAGTTTTAGTAGAAGATGTGAAATTACCAATTACTATTAAAGAAGCTATTGAACGTAAATTAAAACAAGAACAAGAATCTTTAGAATATGAATTTAGATTAGTTACAGCAGAAAAAGAGGCTCAAAAAGTAATTATTGACGCTAAAGGTAAAGCTGAATCTAATCGTATTTTAAGTGCATCGTTAACCGACAAAATTCTTCAAGATAAAGGTATTGAAGCTACAGTTAAGTTATCAGAATCTCCTAATAGCAAAGTGATCGTTATTGGTTCTGGAGACTCAGGAATGCCTATTATACTTGGTAATCAATAAAAATATCACAAAAGGTTTGGATTTGTAATTATATTTTACAAATATTTGTACAGACAAAAAAAGAACATGAATTTTATTCAATTACATCATCATCATTTTACTACTGGCAATCAAGCGAGCTAAAAATGTATTGAATAAAACCAACATATTTTAAAAACCGTTTGAGTAGATCAAACGGTTTTTTTTATTTCCAATCGATTTACTCCAACAAAATTAGATAACTAATTAAAAAAACATCCACTTTTGTGGGCAAACAGTATGAGTAAATTAAGAATTGCAATTCAAAAATCAGGTAGACTTAACGAAGATTCCCTTAAACTTTTAAAAGATATTGGCGTTTCTATTGATAATGGAAAAGATCAACTTAAGGCTTCTGCTAGAAACTTTCCTTTAGAAGTGTTTTATTTAAGAAATGGAGATATTCCTCAATACTTAAAAGATGGTATTGTAGATGCTGCTATTATTGGTGAAAACGTACTAATTGAAAAAGGAGAAGACATTCCTGTAGTAGAAAAATTAGGGTTTTCTAAATGCAAAGTATCTATTGCTATACCTAAATCTGCTTCTTACACATCTATTCAAGATCTAGAAGGCAAACGCATAGCGACATCGTATCCAAATACGGTAAATCAATTTTTAAAGAAAAATAATGTAGATGCACAATTACACATAATTAATGGTTCTGTTGAAATTGCTCCTAATATAGGCTTAGCAGATGCTATTGTAGATATTGTTTCTAGCGGAAGCACTTTGTTTAAAAACGGATTGAAAGAGGTTGAAGTACTTCTTAAATCGGAAGCAGTTCTTGCAGTTTCTCCTTTAATTTCAGACGAAAATAAAAGCATTTTAAATAAAATTCAATTTCGATTGCAAGCTGTTTTAAAAGGAAGAGAAAATAAATACGTGCTATTAAATGCACCAAATGATAAAGTTGAAGAAATTAAAAATATTCTTCCAGGAATGAAAAGTCCTACCATTCTTCCTTTGGCAGAATCTGGGTGGAGTTCTATTCATTCTGTAATTAATAAGAATGATTTCTGGGAAATTATTGACGAATTAAAAGCTAAAGGCGCACAAGGTATTTTAGTTTGCCCAATAGAAAACATGGTAATATAAGTATCTTAATTAATACTATTTTTTTAAGTTGAAACAATGAAAATAATAGAAAACCCAAATAAAAAAGATTGGCAAGACATTCAAGAAAGGCCAACACAAAAGGTAAGTGATATTGAGGCTACAGTAACCGAAATATTTAACGATATCTCTAAAAATGGAGATACAGCAATTGCTAAGTATACAAATAAATTTGATGGTGTAGCCATAGAAAATATTTTGGTTTCTACTACAGAAATAGAAGAAGCATCTAATAAAGTACCAAAACATTTAAAGGAAGCAATTAATAAAGCAAAAGCAAATATTAAAAAGTTTCATACTGCACAAAAAACCAATAAAGTTGAAGTAGAAACTACAGAAGGAGTAAGCTGTTGGCAAGAAAAACGTGCCATTCAAAAAATAGGTTTATATATACCAGGAGGTACTGCACCTTTATTTTCTACTGTTTTAATGCTTGCTGTTCCTGCACAAATTGCAGGTTGTAAAGAAATTGTTCTATGTACACCTCCAAATAAAGAAGGTAAAATAGCAAACGAAATTTTATATACAGCACAACTTTGTGGTGTAACTAAAATCTTTAAAGTAGGAGGTATTCAGGCTATTGCAGGATTCACTTTTGGTACAGAAAGTATTCCTAAAGTGTATAAAATTTTCGGACCAGGAAATCAATTCGTAACGGTAGCAAAACAATTGGCTACAAAATACGGAACAGCAATCGATATGCCTGCTGGACCAAGTGAACTGTTAGTTATGGCAGATGCATCTGCAAATGCTGCTTATGTGGCTTCCGATTTGTTAAGTCAGGCTGAGCATGGTACTGATAGTCAGGTTATTTTAGTGTCAGATACTAAATCAATGATTACAGATGTTACTAATGAAATTGAAAAACAACTTCAGGAATTACCAAGAAAAGAAATAGCAACTCAGGCATTACAAAACGCTAAAGCTATTTTACTAGAAGAAGCAGAGGATGCTTTAGATTTTGTAAATGAATATGCAGCAGAACACCTTATAATTGCGACAAAAAATAACAGTTTTTTTGTAGATAATATAACAAACGCTGGTTCTGTTTTTATTGGTAATTACACACCAGAAAGTGCAGGGGATTATGCTTCAGGAACCAACCATACTTTGCCTACAAATGGTTTTAGTAAAGCATATTCTGGAGTGAATTTAGATAGCTTTTTAAAAAGTATTACTTTTCAAAAAATTACAAAAAGAGGATTATTAAATATTGGTAATACGATTGAATTAATGGCTGAAGCCGAAGGATTAGATGCACATAAAAACGCAGTATCTATTCGTTTAAAAGATTTAAAATAAGAGTTTTTGTTACCTCGAGAAAAGTAAAGAGGTCTCCATATAAAGAAAACATGAAACAAAATTTCAACATAAATAACATTACTAGAGAAACGATTAAGTCTCTAGAACCATACTCTTCTGCAAGGGATGAGTATACAGCTTCTAGTCAAGAAATGGTTTTTCTAGATGCGAATGAAAATCCTTTTAGTACAAACGTAAATCGATATCCAGATCCACAGCAAAACCTTGTGAAACAGGAATTATCTAAAATAAATAACATATCGGTTGCTAATATTCTCTTAGGTAACGGAAGCGATGAAGTGTTAGATTTAATTTTTAGAGCCTTCTGTGAGCCTAATCAAGATAACGTTATAACATTACCGCCAACCTACGGAATGTATAGTGTTTTAGCCAATATTAATGCGATACAAAACAATAAAATAGCATTAACTAAGGAGTTTCAACCCGCAGTAAATCAGGTTTTAGAAACAGCTAACACCAAGAGTAAAATCTTGTTTTTATGTTCACCAAATAATCCAACAGGAAATAGTTTCAACACTTCAGAAGTGGAAACATTATTAAATAATTTCCCTGGATTGGTAGTTATTGATGAAGCATATATTGACTTTTCTGAAAACATTAGTTGGATGCAAAGACTTGCAGAGTTTCCTAATTTAATTATTACACAAACCTTGTCTAAAGCTTATGGTATGGCAGGAATTCGTTTAGGTGTTTGTTACGCTTCCGCGGAAATAATAGCCATTCTTAACAAAATAAAACCACCTTATAATGTTAATGCATTAACGCAACAAAAAGCATTAAGTCGTTTGCAAAATATGGAAGCGGTTACCTCAGAAATTAACAATATAAAAGAACAACGAAGTCTTTTAATTTCTGCGCTTAAAGACGTTTCATATATTTCAAAAATATATCCATCAGATGCTAATTTTTTATTACTTAAAGTAGATGATGCTAACCAAAGATACCAGCAATTAATAGATAAAAACATTGTAATTAGAAATAGAAGCAATCAAGTATTATGCGAAGATTGTTTGCGTATTACTGTTGGTACAGCGCAAGAAAACCAAACACTAATTCAAGCATTAAAAAGTTTATAATGAAAAAGAGAGTATTATTTATAGATCGTGACGGGACAATTATAAAAGAGCCTGCAGATGAACAAATTGATAGTTTTGAAAAACTAGAATTCTACCCAAAAGTATTTCAATATTTAAGTAAAATTGCTAAAGAATTAGATTTTGAAATCGTGATGATTACCAACCAAGATGGTTTAGGTACAGAAGTGTATCCAGAAGATACGTTCTGGCCAGTTCATGAGTTTATTCTTAAAACTTTTGCAGCAGAAGGTATTGTTTTTAATGAGCAATTTATAGATAGAACCTTTGCAAAAGATAATGCACCAACACGTAAACCTAATACAGGATTGCTTACAAAGTATTTTTCTGAAGATTATGATTTAGCGAATTCTTTTGTTATTGGTGATCGCTTAACAGATATTGAACTTGCTAAAAACTTAGGGGCTAAAGGAATTTTCATTAATGATGAAACTAACTTGGGAACCGATGAAATTACTGTAAAAAGAGAATCTTTAGATGCTTTTATAGCTCTAGAAAGTAATGATTGGGAAGCTATTTATGCTTTATTAAAAACGGATGCTAGAACAGGAAGCATTACTAGAAATACCAACGAAACTAAAATACAAATCGATCTTAATTTAGATGGTACTGGAAAAAGCAATATTGACACAGGAATTGCTTTTTTCGATCACATGTTAGACCAAATTTCGCGTCACGGACAATTAGATTTAAATATTACAGTAAAAGGGGATTTAGAAGTAGATGAGCACCATACTATTGAAGATACAGCAATTGCTTTAGGGGAACTTTTTGCAACTACTTTAGGTAATAAATTAGGTATAGAACGTTATGGTTTTTGTTTACCAATGGATGACTGCTTAGCACAAGTAGCAATTGATTTTGGTGGAAGAAACTGGTTGGTTTGGGAAGCAGATTTTAAACGGGAAATGATTGGTAAAATGCCAACCGAAATGTTTATGCATTTCTTCAAGTCTTTTACAGATGGCGCAAAATGCAACTTAAATATTAAAGCAGAAGGTACCAATGAGCATCATAAAATTGAAGCCATTTTTAAAGCTTTTGCAAAAGCAATAAAAGTAGCCGTAAAACGCGATGTGGAAAAAATGATTTTACCAAGCACTAAAGGAATGCTTTAAAAAGTAAAAGCCAAAAAAATGAAAATTGTAATTATAGATTATGGAGCAGGAAACATCAAAAGCATACAATTTGCTTTTAAGCGTTTAGGCTATGATGCTATTCTATCTAATAATCCCGAAGAAATAAAAGCCGCAGACAAGGTTATTTTTCCTGGAGTAGGTGAAGCAAGTAGTGCTATGCAAATGCTTAAAGAAAGTACTTTAGATGCTTTAATACCTACATTAACACAACCTGTTTTAGGGATTTGTTTAGGTATGCAATTACTTTGTAAAGCTACAGAAGAAGGTAATACCACAGGTTTAGGTATTTTTGATGTACAGGTAAAACGCTTTGAAAACACAGTCAAAGTACCACAAATGGGATGGAATACGATTTCCGATTTAAAATCGGATTTATTTAAAGGAATTAAAAACCAAGAGTTCATGTATCTTGTTCATAGTTATTATGCAGAAAACTGCAATGAAGCTATTGCAACAACAAACTATGGTCTTGCTTATGCATCTGCATTACAAAAAGATAATTTTTATGGTGTGCAATTTCATCCAGAAAAAAGTAGCATAGCAGGAGAAGAAATTTTAAAGAATTTCTTGAATCTATAAAGAAAGATAAATATCAACTTGAGGGCAGTCGAAAGGCTACATTACAAATAAAAGTTTAACTAAAAATAGATTTCCACTTTCGTGGAAAATGAATATGAGAATAATACCAGCAATAGATATCATTGAAGGAAAATGTGTCCGTCTTACCAAAGGGGATTATAATACCAAGAAAATATACAATGAAAACCCGTTAGAAGTAGCCAAACAATTTGAAGCAGCAGGAATTCAATATTTGCATTTAGTCGATTTAGATGGTGCAAAAGCGAAGCATATTGTAAACTATAAGGTGTTAGAGCAAATTGCATCAAAAACTAACCTTAAAATTGATTTTGGTGGTGGTTTAAAAGCGGATCAAGATTTACATATTGCTTTCAATTCTGGAGCAAGACAAATAACAGGTGGAAGTATAGCAGTACAAGATACAGATACTTTTAATGGTTGGATAACGAAATATGGTGCTCAAAAAATTATTTTAGGGGCAGATTGTCGAAACGAAAAAATAGCGATTAGTGGCTGGACCGAAGAAAGCAATTTAGAAGTAATTCCTTTTATAAAAGAATATCAGAAAAAAAGTATACAATATGTAATTTGTACAGATATTGCTAAAGATGGTATGTTAGAAGGCCCTTCGATAGAATTATATAAAAATATTTTATCTAGTTCAGATAGCGCTATTAAACTAATAGCTTCTGGAGGAGTAACATCTTTAGAGGATATTAATGTATTAGAAAAAATAGGTTGCGAAGGTGTAATTATTGGCAAAGCATTATACGAAGGAAATATCAAATTATCCGATTTAGAAATACAGTAACAATATGCTTACAAAAAGAATTATTCCATGTTTAGATATTAAAGATGGTAGAACAGTAAAAGGAATAAATTTTAAAGGATTACGTGACGCAGGAGATCCTGTAGAATTAGCAAAACAATATGCTTTAAAAGGAGCAGATGAGTTAGTTTTTTTAGATATTTCGGCAACTTTAGAAGGAAGAAAAACCATGTTAGATATGGTCCTAAAAGTAGCTGAACATGTAAATATTCCGTTTACTGTTGGCGGAGGGATTTCTTCTATTGCAGATGTCGATGCGCTTTTAAAATGTGGAGCAGATAAGGTTTCTGTTAATTCATCTGCAATTAAACGTCCAGAGTTAATAAACGAGTTGGCTAACAAATTTGGAAGTCAATGCGTAACTGTTGCTATTGATGCAAAACAGATTAATGAAGATTGGATTGTACATGTAGCAGGAGGAAGTATTCCTACTAAATTAGACTTGTTTTCTTGGGCAAAAGAAGCAGAAAAACGTGGTGCAGGTGAGATACTTTTTACTTCTATGAATAATGATGGAACTAAAGATGGTTTTGCAAATGATGCGTTAGCGAAGCTTTCTAGAGAATTAAATATACCCATAATCGCTTCAGGAGGAGCAGGAAATATACAGCATTTTGTAGATGCTTTTCAAAAAGGAAATGCAGATGCAGCTTTAGCAGCTAGTGTGTTTCATTTTGCAGAAATTGAAATAAAAGATTTAAAACAAGATTTAAAAGCTAATAAAATAGCAGTAAGATTGTAATAGGCATTTTATTTTGTAAAAAGTGATTTTATAATAAGTACCATAGTGTTTAAATAAAAGGAATAAGTTACCGTATTTCGGAAATGAAAATAATAAGTTTCAATGAATATAGATTTTAATAAAAATAACGACGGATTAGTACCAGCAATCATTCAAGATGCAACAACAAAAAATGTTTTAATGTTAGGGTATATGAATGCAGAAGCTTTGGAGAAAACAAAAGAAACAAACAAGATTACTTTTTTTAGTAGAACCAAACAACGCCTTTGGACAAAAGGCGAGGAGAGTGGTAATTTTTTAAATCTAGTAGATTTGAAACTAGATTGTGATAACGATACGTTACTCATTCAGGTAAACCCTATAGGTCCAACCTGTCATACAGGATCTGGTACGTGTTGGAATCAAGAAAATCAAGATGATTTCGCATTTATTTCTAAACTAGAAAACACTATCGAAAGTAGAGTAAATGATGGCAATTCAGAAAAATCTTATGTTGCTTCCTTATTTGCTTCTGGTATTAATAAAGTAGCACAAAAAGTAGGAGAAGAAGCTGTTGAAGTGGTTATTGAAGCTATGGATAATAACGATGATTTATTCCTTAATGAAAGTGCAGATTTACTGTTTCATTACTTAATGCTTCTTCAAGCTAAAGGGTTTAAACTAAAGGATATTGTTTCCGTTTTAAAATCTAGAGAAAAATAACAGTAGTAAAAAAGGCATCTATTCTTTAGATGCCTTTTTTGTTAGTTAGTTAAATAGTGGTTGTTTAAGAAATCCATTCTTTCTTGGTTGCATGCTTAGCTAGCCAAAGAAGTGCAATTGCAACAATTATAATCATTGGCGTCATTGCATTTGCCATTTGTAAAGAAAAGGCTACATAACTCATTTGAATAATTGCTGCTATTGCTCCAATTAAGAAAATAATGTATGCCCATTTTTTTCTTAATAATAAAGTAATACAACCTAAAGTGCCTGCAAAAACAGCAATAGCAAATACTGCAGTATACCAAGCAGGTAAATTTTCATACATGCTACGTTCGGTTTCTGTTAAGGCAGCACGCGTTTCTTCATCCATGTATGCTTGTGCTAAATAAGCACCAACACCTAATAGGTTCCAAATAAGCGCAATAACACTTACAATCCAAAACCAAATAGGTGGTTTACTGGTCGTTGTTTCGTTCATAATTTTAAGTTTTAGTTAGTTATTAGAATTACAATTTATAAAAATTTTGCTAGATGCAATAAAATTAGGTTACTTGCTAACTCTAAGATATTTTAAAAGATGTTTAATAAACGTTATTATTATTTAATAAAAGTGCAATATTTAGGCTATCGTTTTCATGGTTGGCAAAAACAACCAAATTTAAAAACGGTGCATTTAATGATAGATAGAACCTTTAAATTTATTTTAAATGGTGCAAAGTTTAAAACTTTAGCTTCAGGTAGAACAGATGCTATGGTTTCTGCTAATGCTTCTGCTTTCGAGTTGTTTCTTTATGAACCTATTGAAGATTTAGATGCTTTCTTGGCACTTTTTAATCATAACTTACCTCAAGATATTCGTGCTCTAGCTATAGAAGAAGTAGATGCAAAGTTTAATATTATTCAGCATTCAAAAATTAAAGAATACTTGTATTTATTTACGCATAGTGAAAAATGTCATCCGTTTTGTGCTCCAATTTTAACGACTATTTTAGAGGAACTAGATATTGAAATCATGAAAGAAGGAGCAAAGCTCTTTCAAGGAACTCATAATTTTAAAACCTACTGTTATCGTGCTACAGAAGAAGGTTTATATACTAGAGAAATAACAACTTGTGAATTAGTAGAAAACACGATTTTTAGTGCCAATTTTTTTCCAGAAAAAACATTTATGCTTCGTGTAAAAGGAAAAGGTTTTGGTAGAAATCAAATACGTTTAATGATGGGAGCTTTAATAAAATTAGGTAGAGGAGATATTACTTTAGCCTATATTAAAAATACGTTACTACCAGAAAGCACAGAAGTTATGGATTATATTGCACCAGCTTCTGGTTTGGTATTAAATAACATAGAATTTGAATAATCTTTAGTATTTTTAAGAATAACAAAATAGTATATGGCGCAGAAAAATCGTAAAAATAAAAGAAAAAAATCTTACAAAGCTGTAAATACAGCACCTGGAACTGTATCGTATACTGGTAGTAAACAAACTTTAGAAACTACTATAGATATTGTTAATTATAATAAAGAAGCTTGTGATTTTAAATCTTCGCAAAATATTGAAGATGCTTTTCATTTTAAGGGACAAGAACACGTTACTTGGATTAACCTAAATGGTTTAAATAATACTACAGAGATAGAAAAATTAGGAGCGCACTATAATTTGCATCCTTTGGTTTTAGAAGATATTGTAACCACAAACCAAAGAGCAAAGCTAGAAGAATATGAAGATTATCTTTTTATAGTTTTTAAAATGCTACACTTTAAAAACGAAGATGAGATTGTTTATGAGCATATGAGTATGGTAGTTGGAGAAAACTATGTACTTACTTTTCAAGAAGCTGATGGTGATGTTTTTGATGAGTTAAGAGATCGAATTAAAAATGCAAAAGGTAGAGTTAGAAATGCAAAAGCAGATTATTTAATGTACACCATTTTAGATGCTGTTGTAGATAACTATTTTACGGTTATTGAAGCTGAAGGCGATAAAATTGAAGATTTAGAGGAAACTCTTTTTATTGAAGAATCTAATACAAATACAACCACAACAAGTATACAAGACCAAAAAAGAGAAATTTTAAAAATACGAAGAACCGTTTTTCCATTTCGAGAAGTAGTTAATAAATTGGAAAAATCTGAAATCGAATTTATTGAAGATAAAACCAAAAACTATCTTCGTAACCTATACGATCACATGATACAGGTTAACGAAAGTATAGATCTATATCGTGAAATGATTTGGGGACTAATGGATTTATATATGACCAATATTAGTAATAAAATGAATGAGGTTATGAAAGTACTAACCATTATTGCTACTATATTTATTCCACTTACATTTATTGCAGGTATTTATGGTATGAATTTTACCAATATGCCAGAACTTAATAGTCCGTATGGATATTATATTGTTTGGGCTGTAATGCTAATAATACTCATAATTATGTTAATTTATTTTAGAAGAAAGAAGTGGCTTTAACATAATTTATGTTAAAAAAAACTTAAGACCGTTAAAGAGTGTTAAAGGACTTGACAAAACTCATATTTCCCATAGTTTATATAGTGTTCGAACAAAACAAATTGTTTAACCAAAAATATAATTATGAGTTATTTGAATATGAAAGATGAGAAATTATTACCTGTAGTTGTAGAACTGAATACACTACTTGCAGATTACCACATTTATTATCAGAAACTAAGAAATTTTCACTGGAACATTCTTGGAGAAAACTTTTTTGATCTTCACAATAAATTTGAAGAGCTATATAAAGATGCTCAAGGAAAAATTGATGAGATTGCAGAGCGTATTCTTACTTTAAGATTTCATCCAATGAGTAAGTATAGCAACTATTTAAAAATTTCTTCTATTGAAGAAGCAAAGTCTTTAAAATCGGATAAATATATGGTTGCCGAAATATTAAAAGACCATAAAATCTTATTAGAGCAAATGTCTAATGTCATTGTTAAAGCAGAAAAAGCTTCCGATGAAGGTACCATAGATCTTATTGGTGCTTACATTAGAGAATTAGAGAAAGCAAGCTGGATGCTAGATGCTTGGACTAAAAAAACTTCCGATAAGTTACAGAGTGTTATGGTGGATTAAGTTTTTAGTTTTTACTAAAACAAAAATCAATATAAACTCTAAAAACTTATACATATGAAAGCGCAATTAGAAACTGCAATAAAAGCCCTAATAGAAAAACTTCAAGGGTGGTTTACAACTGCAGTAGAAATGTTACCAAACCTATTACTTGCAATTTTGGTAATGACAGTAGCTTACTTTACAGCAAAATACATCAATAAATTTGTAACAAAATTAGTTTCAAAAAAAGTAGAACAAGATTCCATTAGTAAAATAATTGGTAAAATAGCAGCAGTTGCAATAGTCGTAGCTGGTTTATTTTTAGCATTAGGGATCTTAGACCTCGGAAAAACGCTAACTTCTTTACTAGCTGGTGCTGGTGTTGTTGGTTTAGCAGTTGGTCTAGCTTTGCAAGGAACACTTTCTAACACTTTTGCAGGATTAGTGCTTTCCTTTAAAAAGAAAATTGAAATTGGTCATTGGGTAGAGACTAATGGATATTCAGGTGAAGTTATAGATATTAATCTTAAAGATTTCACCCTAAAAGAAGCCGATAATAATATGGTTATTATCCCAAATAAAACCATTCTAGAAAATCCTTTAAAAAACTACTCCCTTACTACTAGAATGCGAGTTATGTTGGAGTGTGGAGTTGGTTACGAATCGGATTTAGAAAAAGTTGAAAAACTAACCAAACAAACTATAGCTAATATTTTTAGCCAAGTAAAAGATCCAAACGAAGTAGAGTTTTACTTCACAGAGTTTGGCGGTAGTTCTATAAACTATTTATGTAGATTTTGGATTGATGCCGATAGCGCATTAGAAAAACTAAAATCTAAAAGTAAAGCCATTATTGAAATTAAAAAGGCTTACGATAAAGAAAATATTAATATTCCTTTTCCTATTAGAACTCTGCAATTTGATAACAAATTAGCATTGCAAAAATCAGGAACACTTCAAGAAGAATTCTCTAATAACTAGAGTAAGAGTATACAAAGTATATTCTATTTTATAAAAATTTTAAAACCAAAAAGATATGTTACGTTGGACAATCACATTCATTATAATTGCATTTATAGCTGGAGTATTAGGCTTTAGCGGAATTGCAGGAGCTTCGGCAGGAATAGCAAAAATACTATTCTTTGTATTTATAGTATTATTTATTCTATCTCTTATTAAAGATGTAATAAGAAAAGCCTAAGCTAAACCATTAATAACCATTAATAACCATTAATAACCATTTAAAAACAATAAAATCATGAAAAAATTAATAATAGCACTAGTACTTATGTTTTCAATTTCAACGGTATTTACAAGTTGTAGAGAAGAAAAGAAAACACCAGGTGAAAAAATTGAAGAAGCTGTAGAAGATACAGGGGATGCCATTGAAGACGCTGCAGACGATGTAGAAGATAAAATGGAAGATGTGAAAGATGAAATAGATGATAAAGTGAAATAATATTTTATCACTAAAAACTAACAAAAGTTTAATCCTAAAAAACAGAAAAATAAAAATGAAAAATTTAATATATATATTTAGTTTACTAGTATTTACAACTACTGCTTATGCACAAAGCAATAATCCAGTAGATGTTATTGAAGAAACTAAAGTAAAAACAGTGAAAGTAAAAGAAGACGGAAAACTAATAGAAAAGAAAGTTAAAGTCAATACTGTACAAAAACAGGAAGTGAAAATAGACCCAAAAGATAGATATGACCTTAATGGAAACCGAATGGATACTCCTATAAAAGTTACAAAAACAGTTTCAGTCGACAATGATAAAGATGCCAATTACGAAACCAAAACAAAAGTAACTTACTATAAGTTTGATAATGCAGATTATGCATTTATTCCAGATGAAAAAGGATTTATCGTTGCAGTAAAAAATGGGGAAAAAGATAAAGCCTTTGGTAAAGCAAGATACTCTGCTAATAATATGAGTTATATTGTTACCACAGATGAATATACTGGTGTTGGTTATTTTGACAAAAATAAAACCTTTGTAATTGAATATTATGATGGGGAAAGTGACGGACTTGTAACTAAAGAGTTTAAAATTTCTAAATAATTATTTAGATACTAAGTCGTTTTTAATAAACGACCTAGATTAATAGCAAAAAAGCCTCGAGAAATTCGAGGCTTTTTGTATTTTTAAACAGATTTAATAACTGAAAAATGAACGAAACAATACCAAGAGAAACTTTTGACTTTTTTAAACGATTAGAAAAAAATAATAATCGTGATTGGTTTAATGAAAATAAAAAGGAATTTAAAGAAATAGAAGCAGAGGTAAAGCAGGTTTATAACCAATTATTCCAAATGCTTAATATACATGATGAAATAGATAAAATGAAAATGTTTCGTATTTATCGTGATGTTCGTTTTTCTAAAAATAAATTACCATATAAAACCCATTTTGGAGGTTCGTTTAGTCGTATAAAACCAAGCTTAAGAGGTGGGTATTACCTGCATATTCAACCTAATAACGAAAGTTTTATTGCCACTGGTTTTTGGGACCCTAACAAAGAAGATTTATTGCGTATTAGAAAAGAATTTGAACAAGATGATGATGAAATTCGTGAAATAATAGATAATAAAATGTTTAAAGATATTTGGGGAACATTTGTTGGAGACGAAGTAAAAACAGCTCCTAGAGGCTTTGATAAAGAACACAAAGCCATCGATTTAATAAAGAAAAAGCAATTTATCTTCACTAAAAAATATACAGATAAAGAAGTTATTTCAGCTAATTTTTTAACAGAAGTAGATACAGCGTTTAAAGCAATTAGACCTTATTTTAATTATATGAGTGATGTACTTACAACCGATCTAAATGGTGTTTCATTAATTTAATTACCTAAATTAAAATATTTTTTTTCGAAATGGCGCCAATAGAAATACTTTTAAGCAATTAAACGGCAGTTAGCAACTCTGGTTTTTCTAATAATTGAATGTTTCCAACTAATTGGTCTTTCACTATTCCCATCATACGTTTGTTTAAAGCAGAAGAGTTTTTAATATAAATAAGATACTCTTCGGTAGTAAATAAACCGATTACCATTCCTTTTAAAGAGTTTCTAAGTTTCATATCTTTTTGAAGTGCATTTTCAATATATACGATGCGTTTTTCAACAGATAAATCGTAAAAAACATTTTTATGTTTCTTAGCATAATTTTTAAAAACTTCCACAAATAATGGTACTTGTAGTTTTGCAATAGGTCTAAGTACAAGGTTTTGAAAACGCTCATCACTTGTCATATCATCATTAATAATAATAGATGCAATTTCTGGTCTTGCTTGCTTTAAATTTAAGTCTCTAGTATTCATGATTAAAAGTTTTTATTAAAATTAAATATAATTTAAAAGGCAAAATGGTATTAGCATTTTACTTGTTAACGGGTTTATTAACAAGCTATATTTTGGTATCTTTACCTAAAGTTTTTTAATATATAAACATGAAGTTTGGAAGCGTTACAAATCCAGAATTAGTAGATTTTACTTTACCTAAAGATCATAAAGACTCCTTTCGTTTTTTTAAGGATTTAAAACAACAAGAAACAAAACCTGAAATTTATGTTGGTTGCGCAAAATGGAATCGAGCAGACTTAAAAGGTTTTTATCCTAGAGGAACTAAAGATGAATTGGTATATTATTCTAGTCAGTTTAATGCCATTGAGCTTAATGCCACATTTTATCGGATTTTTTCGGCAGAACAATTTGCAACTTGGTATAATAAAACACCTGATGGATTTAAATTTTTTCCAAAACTAAACCAAGAGATTAGCCATTGGAAACGTTTACAAGAAGTAGGAGAGGTTGTAAATAACTACTTAAATAATGCGGTAAATCTTCAAGAAAAATTAGGAACCATTTTTTTGCAAATGCATAGTAATTTTTCCCCAAAGGATTTTAATAGAGTTGTAGAGTTTGTAGAATCATGGCCAAAAGAAATCCCGTTAGCTATAGAATTTAGACATACAAATTGGTACAATGATACAGCTGTAGCTGAAGATTTATATCCACTTTTAGAAGAAAATAATATTTCTAATGTTATTGTAGATACTGCAGGAAGAAGAGATTTAATGCATATGCGATTAACTAATAGTACTGCTTTTATTCGTTATGTTGGCGCAAATCATGTAAGTGATTATTCCAGATTAGACGATTGGATTGAAAGGTTAAAAATATGGAGCGACCAAGGAATAAAAGAAATTGATTTTTTTATTCATCAAAATATAGAAAAAGAATCGCCTTTGCTTTCCGCATATTTTATTGAAAAATTAAACAAAAAATTAAATAGCAATCTTAAAATACCTAATCAAGATTTGCAACAAAAATTATTATAATATATGAGATTTCATACCAGAAAATGGATTAAACCAGAAGATTTAAACCCAAACGGAACTTTGTTTGGTGGAAGACTTTTAGAATGGATAGATGAAGAAGCTGCACTTTATGCGGTTGTACAACTAGAAAATCAGCACGTAGTTACAAAGTTTATTACAGAAATAGATTTTAAAAGCTCTGCAAGACAAGGCGATATTATTGAGATTGGGATTGAACCTGTTACCTTTGGGAAATCCTCATTAACGCTGCGTTGTGAAGTTAGAAATATGATGACTAGAGAAACTATTATTACCATAGAAAAAATAATAATGGTAAACTTGGATAAAGACGGTAATACATTACCTCATAACAAAACAAAGGTCGAATTTGTAGGAGATAGGCTAAGTGATTAGTAATTAAACGAGTAAAAAACCATAATAACGATAATAAGTGGAAATTACAATATAAGTTAGCATATTGCAATATATTAATTGTTTAGTGTTACACTATCAATACGTTAAGAAAAAAAACATGCTATTAATCGCTTTTCGTAATGTAGTGTTTAGCTATTTTTTTAATTTTAAGCTCCTTATATTTTTTGCGCTTGTTTTATTAAATAGTAGAAACCTACATTCTCAAACTACTTTAATTCCTGACTCAAATTTTGAGCAGGCACTTATATCCTTAAATATAGATACCAATGGTTTAAATGGTAATATTTTAAATAGTGATGCACTTCCTGTAACTACATTATCTATTGGTAATATTGGTATTATGGATCTTTCTGGAATTGACGCTTTTAAAAGTTTGGTTAATTTATATGCTTATAATAATCAATTAACTTCCATAAACTTAAGTTATAATCCACATTTAGAAGTTCTAGATTTAGACAACAATAACTTATCTACTTTAAATATTGTTACTAATACATCCCTTAAAAGACTTTATATTAGTAATAATACTCTAAATGCTTTAGATGTTACAAGTAATATTGAATTAGAGTATTTATCTTGTAATCTTAATAATATTGCTGTTTTAGATACCTCAGGTAATCCGGATTTAAAAGATTTAAGGTGTTATTCGAATAATTTAAGTAGCATTAATTTTGCAAATAATTTAAATTTAGAACAATTATTTATTTCTGAGAACAATTTAAATTCTTTAAATATTTCTGCAAATTCAGACTTAAAAACAATAACCTGCGATAATAATAACTTGAATAATATCGATGTATCTAATAACCATTCCTTACGTTATTTAAGTTGTTCTAATAATAATTTAAGTAATTTAGATATTAGTGGGAATGATGATTTAAAACATTTACTTTGTAATAATAATAATCTAACAAGTTTAGGATTAAGTACTGCTCATGATTTGTTTTTATTATATGCGCAAAATAATCAAATTCAAAGCCTTGATATTTCTAATAATCCAGATATAAAATATGTAAGAGCAGAAAATAATATGTTAAGCATTATTGATGTAAGAAATAATAATAACCATCGTATTAATGAGTTTGTGGTAACCCAAAACCTAGGTTTAAGTTGTGTTTTTGTTGATAATACTTCTGCTAGTTATTTAAATTCTTGGGAAGTAGATGATTCTTGTAATTTTGTTGCAGATGAAAGTGAATGCCAAACATTATCTGTAGATGCTGTCTTAGAAGCAGATTTTAAAATGTATCCAAACCCTGCAACTACGCAAGTAACAATTAATTTAAATGCACCAGTTGCAAAGCTTACACTGTTTACTATAAATGGTCAGTTTCTTTTCGAAAAATCAATAAAATCAGGCAACAATACACTGGATATTTCTAATTTAAGTTCAGGTTTATATGTAGCAACTATTAAAACGGAAGATACTATAATAAATAAAAAATTAGTAGTACAATAGGTTACTCGTTAAGTAATTCTATAATTCTGTTTTCTAATTTACTGCCAGAAATTTTGCCACTTGCAATTCTACCTTGTTTATCTACAAGCATTTTAAATGGTATAGATTCTACACCATACCTAAAAGCTATCGTCTTATTTTTATCAAGTATATGCGTATTCCATGTTAAATTATCTACTTGTATTGCGCTTAGCCATTCTGGTTCACCTTTGTCTTCGCTAACACTTAAAATAACTAATCCTTTGTTTTTGTATTTATTGTGCAACTGTACAAGATTTGGATTTGTAGCTCTACATGGAGCACACCAACTTGCCCAAAAATCGACAAGAACTACTTTTCCTTTTAAAGCAGCCAAAGATATCGTTTGCCCATTAGAATTAGGACCACTTAAGGAATAAGCCTTTGGTCTATATTCTGTAGTTTTTACATTTTGCTGTATTTCTTTTTCTTCAAGAGTAATAATATTATTATGTATTAGCTTCATCGAAGGTAAGTTTTTAATGCCATCCGATAATGTATCATGAAGTTTTCGTAAGCTTTCTGTAGAAAAACTATGAAAATTCTCTTTTAGTACAAAAGGTGTGAAGTGGGAGTTATTGTTTTTTTCAATAAATTCTTTAACAAAATCAATTTTTTCAATTTGTAAGTTTTCTAAATCCGTATTCAATATAGAAGTTCGCTTACTTGCTGTTTGTGGAGATTTATATTTTAAAAATAGTTCCCGTTCTTTATAATCGAAAGCATCTATTTTAGATTTATAATCAAAATAAACCTGTTGTGTTTCCGAATTGGAAGAAGTAGAAGAAAGAAATAAATTGGTATTTAAAAACATGCTTATTTCGGATGCATCTACTAAAAATTTATACATGACATCACTTTCATCTACTTTAATAGCATAAAATTCAGGTTGATTAGAAATACCTTTAAATGAAAATGCCTTTTCTTTAATAGAGATTGTATCCATTAAAGTAAGTGTATCCATTTCTATTTTATAAATGTAAGCTGTATTTAAATTAGAATCAAAAGTGGTTCCTCGAACAATAAATTCGTTTGCCAATAAAGCTTCTGGGGCTTCATGGTTTTCATTTACTTTTAAAGATTTTTCCTTTGTACAATTTGATAAGATCAATAAAACAAAAGAAAGAACTAGAAAATGAGGGAATTTTTTTAGCATATTAAAGTATGTTTATTATGCTATATTACTAAATATTTTTCAGATATTTCTTTTCTACATAAAAAGTAGCAAAAGGAAGAATAGAAGCAATTAGTACGATAAACATGGTTTTCTTATTCCATTTAAGTTCCATTCCAAATAAAATAGCCAAAACAATATAAGCAACAAAAAGTAAGCCATGAGGCATTCCTAGTAGCTTTACAAAGTAATCGTTACCATTTGGCATACGTTTATAAATAGCAGCAGCCATTAATAAAAGATAAGAAACACCTTCTAATAAAGCGATTAAACGGAAAATATTTTTAAGTGAAAACATAGTAGTCAATTGTTTAAAACAAAATGATAGAAGCTCTTTTGTTAATTTTTAATTATTTTTTTAATTATAAAATCTTCCGAATTTTTATTCCATATTTTAATAAAATATAGTCCAGTGTTTAGTGATGATATATCCACATTATTTGTTGAATTACGTAACTTTTTTTCAAATATATACTTACCGTCAATGCTGTATATTTCCATTTGTAGAGGGCTTGTAATAGAAGTGTTAATATGAATTACATTATGTGCTGGATTAGGAAAAACATCTATTAAAGTAGTTGTGTCAGATATGTTATCTGTATGTAAGGATCCATCAAAATATTGAGTGGCTAAATCAAAAGATTGTACACCAATACTTTCACCAATAATTCGACCTCTAATATCATCAATAGGTGGGTGGATGCCTCCCCAAATACGAGATAAACTTGTTTGATCTGAAGCATCACGATATGTTGCCCATTGTAATGTCATGTTTTGAGTAGGGCCAGGTTCAAAAACTAAAAAATTATTTTGCTCAATGTCAAAAGTTCCCATTCCTCCAGGGAAAAAAGCATCTCCAGTTAATAAGGTTAAAACTTCAGCAGCAGCTCTAGAAAAGGTAGAGTGACCAGAAACATAACCGGCAAAAGGAGGTGTTACAAAAGTTGCTCTTTGGTAAGGCCACCAATGTGTGCCTAATATCCAATCTACACCAGCAATATCTGTATTTGGATCATTAATATAATCAGGACCTTTCCAAGAATATATTTTAATTTTATTAACATTCTCATCATTAGCACCTGCAAGTGGATCTCCTGTTTCAATAAGTTCTATAAAATTAGGGATTAATGGTAAACCATGTGGGTCATAACTAGGTAAAGATGCATTTGTACTTTGCCCTTTTCCTGCCATATATCTTATTGCAGATATTGGTCTTATATAATCATAATAACCTTTTATTCCCCAGGTATTAATAGCACTATCATGCATTGCACCTCCTAAGGTTACATAGCTTTTAACATCCCATTCTAAGTTATCTAATATCGGGCCTTCTCCATGCAATCTTTTTTCAAGAAGTGGATGGTCACTTACATAATTTAAGATAGTAAACCAATGTCCAGGAGGAGTTTCAGAATCTGGTCCATCAGCCCAGAATTCAGCTAGCACACGACCATAATCTGCACGTTTAACTATCTGCGGCTCATATGGGCTACCCGTATACGGGTTTACAGTGTGTCCCGAACTAGAATCTCCACCATTTTCAAAATTATAGAATACTTTATATTCTTCAAATGTTTCAGGGAAATTTTGAGAATCAAAATTTCCAATTGCTCCCGGTGAAATATCTATTAGTGTAGTGTCATTAGGATCTAAGTGAGATGACCACGATGCAACAAGCGCGAAATGCCATTTGTATGCATCATCTATTCCATCCTCATTAGAGTTTTGAATATATACAGGAGGACCCGGATCTTTATACACATAGCAATCATAGCCTAGGTCATTATATATATCTAGATCTGAAGCTTTTAAGCTAAACGGACTAACTTCTCCCCATTCTGGGCTTAAGAAACCCGGAGTATTTAAAGGGTAAGGATTTCCACTCTGATCTATATAAACATCAAATGCTAAAGGTTGCCATACATTAGGGTTAATATCTGTATTATCTTCATATAAATCTAAAATTAAAGGCTCGTTAGTAGGCGAATAATTAATATTCGCATATTGATTTCCCTCATTAGATCCATCTTGTAAACCAAAAGTGATCATTTGATCTGCCATATAATTTCCTAAAGCAGCATAAGATCCAGTGCTATAATCTATAGAGGTATAATTAATGTCATAACCATAACTAAGAAAGAGGTTTTCTATTGAAGGATAAATTTCTGTTCCATAATTAGGGGAGTTTTGAAATCGATGCTTTATTAAATTAAAAATAGCATAGCTAATGATTTCTTGTCTAGCTAAGTTTACATTTGCAGGAGTAGTAATACCGCTAAAACTAAAGTCAAATCCATCATAAGTTTTTCCTAAAAAAATAGTTTCGGCTTGTTCATCAAATATAGCCCAAGCATCATACATTAGTGACGAGGTATGAAATAGATTTCTTGCGTGTA
Source organism: Oceanihabitans sp. 2_MG-2023 (assembly GCF_030547245.1). Lineage (GTDB taxonomy): Bacteria > Bacteroidota > Bacteroidia > Flavobacteriales > Flavobacteriaceae > Oceanihabitans. The sequence continues at coordinate 152,678 of NZ_JAUOQT010000003.1, read as the reverse complement.
CTGTTGGTCTTGCATAATCAGACCGTATTGCATTTAATACTTCTTCATTCCACTCTCTAGCCACAGAATGTTGTGCAAAATTAATTGTAGGAATTAGAAATAGGAAACAATAAAATATTACGATTTCTTTATTCATTTATAATAAATTTCACCAAAAATAAGAAAATAATATTAGGATAGGTGTATAAGTTTAACGCATCATTGAAAAACAATTATACTAGATTTAGTATATTTATTGCAACGTATTAATCACAAACTAATCTTATGAAAATAATTAAACTAATATTGATGCTTATTGCATTTGTATTTATTTCCTGTAAAAAAGAACCAGAACCTATTTCTCAAGAAACCACAGAGTTTAAAATCGACTACGAAAAATTTGTTTTAGATAATGGATTAGAAGTTATTCTACATCAAGACCATAGTGATCCTATAGTAGCTGTTGCTACGATGATGCATGTTGGGTCTAATAGAGAAAAACCAGGAAAAACAGGTTTTGCTCACTTTTTTGAACACATGAGTTTTAACGATTCTGAAAATGTTCCTGTAGGAGCAAATAGAAAAATGATTCCAGAATGGGGTGGAAGTAGAAATGGAGGAACATGGAGTGATGGAACCGTATATTATGAAGTAGTACCTAAAGATGCTTTCGAGAAAATTTTATGGATAGATTCCGATCGTTTTGGTTATATGATTAATACGGTAACAAAAGAAGCTTTAGAACGCGAAAAACAAGTCGTTAAAAACGAAAAACGACAACGTGTAGATAATGCAGCTTATGGATATACAGACGAAATTATTAGAAAAAATCTCTATCCAGAAGGACACCCTTATAGTTGGACAGTTATTGGAGCGCTTCCAGATTTACAAGCAGCAACTATAGATGACGTTAAAGAATTTTACGAGCAGTATTATGGAGCGAGTAATGCATCTTTAGTAATTGCTGGAGATATTGATATAGAAGAAACTAAAACACTTGTAGAAAAATGGTTTGGTGAAATTCCTAGTGGACCAGAAGTACCAGAATTAAAAGCAGACCCCGTTGTTTTAGAAGAGACTAAATCTCTATATTTTGAAGATAATTTTGCGAAATTACCGGAATTAAGAATAGTAATTCCTACTGTTGAAGAATACCATGAAGATGTATATGCATTGCAAATTTTAGGACAACTTTTAAGCGGAAGTAAAAATGCACCTCTATATAATGTTATCGTTGAAGAACAAAAACTAGCACCAAATGTTGGCACCTACCAATCTAGTAGTGAAATAGCAGGCGAATTTATTTTTAGAATTCGTGCAAACGCTGGAGTAGATTTGGATAGTGTAAAAAACGCTATTGATGAAGGTTTAACCAAATTTGAGACTAACGGGGTTAATGTAACAGATTTAAAACGTATAAAAGCAGAATTAGAAACCAATTTGTATCAAGGAGTAAGTACCGTTTTAAACAAAGCATTTCAATTAGTTCAAGACAACGAGTTTAAAGGAGACCCTGGTTTTATTGTAGAAAGTGCTAAATTAACAGAAGCTGTTACTGCAGAAAGCGTAATGCGAGTATTTAACAAATATATTAAAGATAAAAACTATGTAATGACCAGTGTCGTACCTAAAGGACAATTAGATTTAGCAGTTACAAATGCTAAACCTGCCAAGGTATGGATAGAAAAAGTTCGTTATAATGTAGCAAACGAAGAAGTAGGTCAAGGAGCAGAAGCAGTCTACGATAAAACACCATCAAAGCACGATAGAAGCGAACCAGAATTTGGAGAGTTACCCTTATTTAAAGCACCATTAGTTTGGACAGGTAACCTTGAAAATGGTTTAAGCTTATTTGGCATTGAAAACAAGGAAGTCCCTTTAGTACAGTTCGATATTACTATTCCTGGAGGACAATTGCTAGATCCAATAGGTAAAGAAGGAGTCGCAAGTTTATTAAGCGATTTAATGATGGAAGGAACAGCAACAAAAACTCCTGCACAATTAGAAGAAGCAATTGGTATGCTAGGAGCTTCTATAGGTATGTATAGCGCAAAAGAAGATTTTCATATTACCGGTTCTTGTTTAACCAAGAATTTTGAAGGCACTATGGCTTTAATAAAAGAAATTATTTTAGAACCACGTTGGGACGAAGCAGAATTCGAACGACTAAAATTAGCTTTAGAAACGAATCTAAAAGGAAGAGAAGCAAATCCTAATGCAATTGCTGCTAATGCTTTTAATAAATTGATTTATGGCGAAAATCATCGTTTTGGCACACCTGGTTCCGGAACATTAGAAAGCACAAAAGACATTACAATTAAAGATTTAAAAGCATATTATAATAACCTTTCTCCAAAAGAAGCCAATTTTCATATAGCAGGAGCAATTACGAAAGAACAAACAGAAAATGTAGTTAGTGTATTAAATAACTGGAATGGTTATAAAATTGCTGTTCCGCATTATAATTTACCAATTAATAACTTAAAAGGGAATGTCTATTTTATTGATGTTCCAGATGCTAAACAATCGGTTTTACAAATCGGTAAATTAGCTCTTTCAACAAAAGATAAAAATGCAAATAAACTTGAATTTGCAAACGAAATTTTAGGAGGAGGATCTAGTGGTCGATTATTTCAAACCTTACGTATAGAAAAAGGATATACTTATGGTGCATATTCGGGGTTTTCTGCAAGTAATGAAGTTGCACCTTTTACTGTTAGATCTAGTGTGAGAGCAAATGCAACTTTAAAGTCTTTAGAAATTATTAAAGCGATGCTAACAAATTATCAGGCTAGTTTTACAGATAACGAAGTTGCATTAACTAAAAACAAAATTTTAAAAGGAAACACAAGAGCTTTCGAAAGTTTAGGGTCACAATTAAATGTGTTAAGAAATATTAGTAAATACCATAAGCCAGACACTTATATTGTTGATGAACAAAACGAATTAGTAAATATGACTTTAGAGGATTATAAAACTACTATTAAGAATTATTTAAACGAAGAAGAAATGATTTATGTAATTGTTGGCGATAGAAAAACACAACTACTAGAAATTGAAAAATTAGGAAAACCAATTATAGAACTTGATATTAATGGGAATGTAGTAGAATATGACAAGTATGGAAATGTTATAGAATCTATTTTATAAATAATAGATTATACAAAAAAAGCAACCTAAGTTTTAGGTTGCTTTTTTATTTATCAAATAAACGGTCTTAATTCTCAGCAGACATTAATGCAAAGAATTTATCAATATTTGGTAAGATAATGATTCTTGTTCTCCTGTTTCTTGCTCTATCTTCACGAGTATCATTACTCACTAATGGCTGATAACTACTACGTCCAGAGGCAATTAATTTTTCGGGAGCAACGTGGTATTGGTTTTGTAATTTTCTTACAACTGAAGTAGCTCGTAAAACACTTAAATCCCAATTGTCTTGTATTTTATCTGTATTAATACTTCTAGCGTCTGTATGACCTTCTACCATAACATCAATACTAGACTCCGAATTTATTACATCTGCAATTTTTTGTAAAAGTGCATCTGCTTTATTACCAACTTTATAGCTTCCAGAATTAAACAGCATTTTGTCGGAAATTGAAATCATTACTACAGTTTCATCTATATTAATTGCAATATCATCACTTTCATCAAAAGATGTTGTATTCATTTTTTTCTTTAAGTTGTACGATACCGCTAAATCCATAGAGTCTTTTAAGGTTTTAGCTTGGCTAACTAAGTAAGGATCTACTTTAGTAAGCGTTTCACGCATCTTTGTTTTGGTGTTATTAGAAATTATAGCAACTCCAGCTACATTTTCCATTTTAGAGTTGTTCTCTTCACTTAAAGAATTATTTAAAGAAGCTAAAGTGTTTATTTTAGTATTATATTGGTCTACACGTTCTTGTATCGCTGCAAACTTACTTTCAAGGTCTTCTTTTTCTACTTTAGTTTTAGTTAATTCACTTTTAATCTCTCCATTTTCATTTTCTAAAGCAAGATATTTTTTTTTAGAAACACAAGAAGCTAAAACAATAGCAACAAGTAATAGTATTGAATTTTTTTTCATAATAAATATATCGTTTTTGTTTTCTTTATCTACGCATAAAAAGCAGTAATAGATTATTTAACGACTATGTTTTTAATTAGATAAAAAAAAACAGCCTAATAAAAGGCTGCTTTATAGAAGTTTAAAAAGATAATTTATTTTGTTAAAGTTTCTAAATTTACAATGGTTAGCACTATAATTTCATCTTCCATTTCGTCTATAATAGTTTCTGTAGAATAGGTGATTTTAAATTTCATACCATTATATTTTTCATCTGTCAGATCAAACGTTTTTGTAACTTCTTCAGAAACAGTATCAAAAACATGTACAGTATCTTCATCATCACTAAAATAATAAGCTTCATTTTCAATACCATCAAATGTAGCATGAACTGTAGACGTGTCTTGAATATTAGAAAATGATAAAGACACAATAGTAACTAGGGTAATTAATAGAGTTTTCATATTTTAAGTTTTTAAAATTATATTTTATATACGTTACAGCAGATTTTTTAGACTTGTACAAATCAATAATTAACATATCTAACAATTTTAAATCTATTACAAATTACTACCTATCACTAGCTGCATATTTCATACTTTTACAAAAATATTTTTATGCATTTTAAAAGAACTTTTTCTACTTTAAAAACAAGTCAACGTATTGCAGTAAAATTAAATGCAAAAGGAGAGAGGTTTGTAATACAAAAACATCCTTGGGTTTTTTCGGATAGTATAATAAAAACGAATAAAGAACCACAAACTGGGGATTTAGCGATTATTTTTGGGAAGAATAAAAACAAAATAATTGGCTTTGGTTTATTCGATTTAGCTTCACCTATTCGAATCAAAATGATTCATCATGGAGAAGCCATTGCTATAGATGCTACTTTTTTTAATCAGAAAATAAAGAAAGCTTTTCTTAAAAGAAGCTCTTTATTAAAAACGAATACCAATAGTTATAGACTACTTTTTGGCGAAAATGATGGCTTTCCTGGTTTTATTGCCGATGTGTATGATACGGTTTTAGTGGTAAAAGTATATTCTGAAATTTGGCTAAATTATTTACAAAATATTCTAGAATCTTTAATAAAAGTAAGCAATTGTAATACGGTTGTTTTACGTTTAAGCAGAAGCTTAGAACAAAGTAAAGCGCATGATTTAAAAGATGGAGAAGTCGTTTATGGTGTTTTAACAAATGAAGTAGTACAATTTGTAGAGCATGGCGTACAATTTTCGGCAAATGTAATTCATGGACATAAAACAGGATATTTTTTAGACCATAGATTAAACCGAAAACAAGTAGGTGAGTGGAGTCGTGGTAAAACCGTTTTAGATGTTTTTAGTTATGCTGGTGGGTTTTCGGTACATGCACTAGCGAATCAAGCTAAAGAAGTTACTAGCTTAGATATTAGTAAACAAGCATTGGAAATGGCGGTTGCTAATGGGGAATTAAATACGTATTCTGGCAAACATAAAACGATTGCAGGAGATGCTTTTGTAGCAATGAAAAAGTTAATAACAGATAACATTACTTTTGATGTTGTAGTTATAGATCCTCCAAGTTTTGCTAAACAACAAAGCGAAATAGATTTAGCAAAGAAAAAATATGCGCAATTAGCAAGTTTAGGTATAGAATTAACAGCAAAAAACGGTTTATTAGTTTTAGCTTCTTGTTCTAGCAGAATACTAGCACAAACTTTTTTCGATATAAATGCACAGGTTTTAAGAGCATCTAATCGAAATTATAAAGTGATTTTAAAAACAGAGCACGATACAGATCATCCAGTAGGTTTTCCAGAAGGCGCTTATTTAAAGTGTGGGTATTATAAATTACAAGGATAAATTAAGAGAAAAATATATAAATATGGCATCATTTTCAGCGTTAGGTATTCATAAAAATTATGTAAAATCTTTAAAAGAATTAGGCATAAAAGAACCTACAGAAATTCAGCAACAAGCAATTCCTATTTTAATTAATTCTAAAACAGATTTAATTGGTTTAGCACAAACAGGAACAGGGAAAACTGCAGCTTACGGATTGCCTGTTCTCCATAATATTAACCCCAAAAAAGAAGAGATACAGGCACTAATTTTGTCGCCAACCAGAGAACTAGTGCAACAAATAAAAAAACAACTTTTTAAATTTACAAAGTATAACGATACAAAAATATTTTGTGAAGGTGTTTATGGTGGTGAAAAAATTGATATTCAAATTAAAAACCTAAAGCGTACAACGCATATTATTGTTGCAACTCCTGGGCGTTTGGTGGATTTAATTAATAGAGATATTATAGATTTAAAAAACATAGAAACTTTGGTTTTAGACGAGGCTGACGAGATGCTTAGCATGGGGTTTAAAGACGATTTAACAACCATTTTAAAAACAACTAAAGGATCAAAAAACACTTGGTTATTCTCTGCAACCATGCCAGAAACCTTAAAAGATATTGTAAAACGTTATATAAAACCAGACGCTGTACGACTGGAAATAAATAGAAACAGCCTTGTTAATGCCAATATTGCACACTTTTTTGTTGAAACTACCTTGCAAAATAAAATAAATGTATTAGTATCTGTTTTAGAAGAAAGAACGGAAGAACGTGGTATTATTTTTTGTAAAACTAAAGCTGGTACACAAGCCTTAACACATCAATTACAACAAGAAGGATTTAATGTTGGTGCTCTTGAAGGAGATATGCAACAAAGAGATCGTGAAAAAGTAATGCGTGCTTTTAAAAATACTAGTTTGCAAATATTAATTTCTACAGATGTATCTGCTAGAGGTATTGATGTTAATAATTTAGGTTTTGTTATACATTACCAATTACCTGAACATTTAGAATATTACACACACAGATCTGGAAGAACTGCAAGAGCAGGTAAAAAAGGCGAATCTATAGCTTTAATACTAGCTAATGAGTTTTCTAGAGTACAAGAAATAGAAAAAAAACTTGGGATTAAAATAAAACAAAAAACAGTTTAAGTTATTTTTTATACTTTACACTTTTTAATATAAGTATTTGGAAGAACAAGATTTTATTAATGACTTAAGAGCAGGAAAGCAATTTGCTTATGGAAAGCTTATGGATCTTTTTCAGCAAAAAGTATTTGCTACTTGTATCTCCTTTGTGCCTAATAAAGAAGATGCCGAAGACATAGCACAAGATGTTTTTGTAGAAGTTTTTAATTCCATTCATAAATTTAAAGGGAATTCTAAGTTATCAACTTGGATTTATAGAATAACAACCAATAAATGCTTAGAGTTTATTCGAAAAAAGAATACTAAAAAACGTTTTGCTTTTTTGCAATCTCTAACCGGAAACGATATAGAAATAGATAAAACCAACTATTTTACAGAAATAAACCATCCAGGAATTGTACTAGAGCAAAAAGAAACTAGTAATACTTTGTTTTACGCTATCAATAAATTGCCAGAAGCACAAAGAATAGTATTTACATTAAATAAAATTGACGATAAAAGCTATAAAGAAATTAGTGAGATTACAGAAAAGAGTATTAGCTCTATCGAGTCTTTATTATTTAGAGCTAAAAAGAATTTACAAGTATCATTAGAACATTTTTATAAAAATGAAAAATAAGCGCAAGTTTTTTAATTTTTTTGCATCTTAATATATATGAACGCTAATAATAACATACAAGAAAAGATTGATAGTACGCTAAAAGCAGCTACGTCTATTGAACAAGTTACTGTTTCCCCTTTTTTTAAGGATAAAACCATGCAACGATTGTTTTCTCAAAAGGAAGAAGAAAATATTGCTTGGTCTTGGTTTTCACCAAAACTGCAATTTGCGACTTTGGTTTGTGTCGTTGCAATAAATGTAATCGCTTTTACCAAGTTAAAAGTAACAACCTATGATGAAAATGTAAATCAGTTTGCAGAATCGTATGGTTTATCTGTTAATGAAGACAATTCGCTATTAAATTAATTAACATGAAAAAAAATACCATTTTATATATTTTACTTGCTTTTTTAATACTAGTAAATGGATTTTTCCTATTTAATTTTTTGAATAATTCTAGTACAAACCAAAATAAAGGAGCTAAAGACCCTATTCGTTTTATAAAAAAAGAACTGAATTTTAGTGATTCTCAATCTAAAGATTTTGAAATCTTAAATAATAAACATCATGCTAAAATGATGCAAATTAACGACGATTTAAGAGGACTAAAAGATGCTTTATTTAATAATATGTCGAATGCTTCCGTAGTAAATGAAATAACTGTAGACTCTATAACATCGTTAATTGGAAACAAGCAAAAAGCCATTGAGACAGAAATATTCTACCACTTTAAAAGTCTTCAAGATTTATGTGATGATAAACAAAAAGAAAAATTAAAAAAAATATTAAAAGATGCGCTTCGTAGAGGAGAGGGAGAAAATAGACCTCCACCTCGAAATGGGCAAAGAGGTCCAGAAGGAAAAGATGGCCATAGACCTCCGCCTCCTAAAGATTTTTAATAAAAATAGAAAAGCACTTCGTAATGAGGTGTTTTTTTTTGGCTTTTATTTAACAATAAACACGACAAGTAAATCCATATACTAGCATCTAAAACTACATAACAATAAAATATTTTAATTATGAAAAGTAACACATTTAAAACAATAGTATTCGTATTTACATTAACAGTATGTATGTCGAACTCTAGTTTTGCACAATCGCAAGACAGACAGCAAAGAACTCCTCCTACATTTAGTGAAATGTTAGAAGAAATGGACACTAATGAAGACGGTAAGCTTTCTGAAGATGAAGTAAAAGGACCTTTAAAAGATGAATTTTCTACAATTGATACAGATGAAGATGGTTTTATTTCAGAGAAAGAATTAGAAGAAGCTCCTAAACCAAAAGGAAGAGGGAAAAGAAAATAAAGTATAGTTTTTTTGAATTAGTTAGTTAAAAAAAAGGCTTCATACGTAAATATGAAGCTTTTTTTATACTTATAACCATAACTAAAAAAGAGTTTTAAATATGAAGATTTTTAGAAAAATTAGACGTACCGTCTTGATTTCTGGCAAAACAAAAAGCTATATAGCTTATGCGTTAGGAGAAATTATTCTAATCGTTATTGGTATTTTAATTGCATGGAAAATTAATAACTTAAATGAAATACGAAAAAATAAAATTGTAGAGTTTAAGATTTATCAATCCCTTAATGAAGAGTTAAATTCTAATTTAATTCTTTTAGATTCTTCTATTGCAAGATATACAAAGGATTTAGAAAGTATAAATACAACTATTAAAAGTATCGGATTAGAAGAAAAAGATTTAACAAATGAAATAAAAGAAGGAATTGTTGCGCTAAATTATAAAACAACACAATTACATAATGGCGCAATAAACTCTGTAAATAGCACCAATAAGTTCGAATTTATTGAAAGTATTTTATTAAAAGATCTTATCGCTTCTTATCCTAACGAATTAGATAGTTTTGAAAGTCAAGAAAATAAAATTGAAAACATTATTGTTAACCGTTTACAGCCAGCAATAGAATCACATGTGTCTTTAATCGATATCATTTCGAAACGTGGTTTAGATTTTAAAAAAGCGAAATCTTTTTCTCAAGAATCTAATTATTTATCCCTTTTAAACAGCAGGTCATATCAAAACGCATTGATAGATAGACTTTTGCAAACAGAAATACAGTTGTTAAATAGTAAAGTTTTAAAGATTAAAACAGAAACTATTGCCTTTAAATTGAATAAAGAATTAAGCAGTTTATAAAAATACAAATTATAAGCGCAAGTATTTTTATAATAATTCATCTAAATATAAAACACTTAAAAACTAAAATTATGGAAAAGCTATTTTTTAAAAGTTTATTATTAATTATACTAATATCTAGCACGCTATCTTGTAGTAGTGACGATGGTAATACGTTATCCGATTTAGAAGAGGATACAAACACAGATGATGTTGTAGTTTTAGTTGATGCATCTTATTTTTCAACTGCTGATGGATCAGTAACTATAACAACAGTTCCTTGTACCTTATCCGATGGTACTTCTACAAATTGCTACCAAATAGTAACAAGTAGTGCTCCTTCAGATCATGAAATGGGGCCTTGGTGTCCAGATAATATTTCAGACGATGCTTCAGCTGGAGGAATCTGGTTAGAAGATGGTGAAGTGTATGATGTAGATGGTGCTTTTGTAGAAAATATGGCAACATTTTATAACGATACAACTTGGCAAATGTATGATGCTAATGGTGATATTTATATTACTGAAACTGAAGAAGATTGTATCAATGCAGCAAATCCTAATGTTGGTGATGAATACGAAAACTTTTGTGTAGAGTGTTTACCTTCTTATATAGCAGATTTAACACAAACATGGCTTATACCTATAACTCCGGTATTACAAGATAATGCTGTGTTTTTTGCTACAGGCCCTGGAGGACAAGCTAATACAGTTCCTTCAACTCGAGGAATTGCACTAAATGGTATTGAGTTTTCTGCACCAGCACCTGTAGACAACATCCTTGGTGCATATACTTTAGCTCCATTTGATGATGCTGGAGGTCATATTAATGTTAATCAAGGGTACCATTATCATGCTGCAACTGGTTTTAGTACTAAAATAGAACAAACAGATGGACATGCAGCTTTAATTGGTTATGCATTAGATGGTCATGGTATTTATGAGCATTTAGATTCAGATGGTAACGAATATAATGACTTAGACACCTTACTTGGGCATACCGATGATACTCGTGGTTATCATTATCACGTAGATTATGCAGGTAATAACAATTTTATTAATGGCTTACAAGGTGCTTACGCAATGGATTAAATAGCCTTATGGTTTAAAACCATTTTAAAAACTATAATTATGCTTTATAAAAAAATAGTATTTATTTTCCTATTTCTTAATATTTCCGTTTTTGCACATCAGCCAGAAACATCTACAACCTTGTTGGTTGAAAAAGAAAATAATACATGGATACTTCAAATTAGTGCATCATTAACCGCATTTCAATACGAAGTTAAAACTCATTATGCATCGTATGAAACACCTGAAGAGTTTCAGCAAATGGTTTTAGATCTTGTTAAAAATAATTTAGAAATTAAATTTGATAATAATCAAAACATAACATTAAGTCCAGGAATTGTCAAATTAGGACATGAAACAAAAGTGGTTTTTGAAGTATTTGGTGTGCCTTCAGAGTTTAAAAATGTAGCCATTAAAAATAGTACTTTTCAAGATGTTTATAATAATAAAAGCGCTTTAGTACTTTTAAAAAACGGTTTTAATAAAGAACATTTTATACTTAATAATAAAAACAAGCATACTTTAAAATTAGTAGTAGATGAAAATAAATTTGTTGTTGAAACAATAAAAGAGGCTAGCCTTTTTTCATATAAATTGTTACTTGTTTTACTCGTTATGTTAGGCGCTAGCTTGTTGTTAAAAGTTTTAGTTTTCAAAAAAATACAATTATGAATTCAAAGAAAATAATGCGAAACACAAGCATTTTCTTATCCATTTTTACTTATATCGGATGTAGTAGTGACGATAATGGTATTAATAGTTATGAGGTAGACTTGTCTGAAGATATCTTACAGGAAGCGTATTTTAATGCTACATCTCTTGTTTCTTTTGAAAAAATAGACTGCTCTTTAGAAGACGGGTCTACTGGAGATTGCTATCAGTTAGTTTTTACTAGTAACCCTGTTGATAATGGTCCTTATTGTCCTACAACTATTAATGATATTGGAGGCTTAGGAGTTTATGATGGAGCTACAAACCCAGGTTTTCAAGTAATGAAAGCTAGTCTTTTTAATGCCATGGAAACAGATGGTTATGACATTGTTGATGACGCTGGTAATATTAATATAGATGATTTTAATTCTGGGCCAGTGAATCAAGATTATTCCTATTGCCTTGAAGCAGCTCCAGATAATAATTTATTATTAATATTTTTAATTCCTGCATCACCAATATTAGCTTCGAGTAATAACACTATAGATACCGTAGAGTTAATTGGTGTTTCTGTAGATGGTGTACCAATTAATGGAGATCCGCCTTCTGTAGCTAATCCTGGAAATGAAATTGCAGGAAATATACCTTCATTAGACCCGTGTGGAGGACATCATGATCCTGTGGGATATTATCACTGGCATTTTGTTGCTGAAACAATGAATCAAGTTCTTGAAGCTAATGAAATAGATGATGTTAGCTGTACTTTAGTAAATCAAGTTTCAGGAACTAAGCTCATAGGTTTTGCAAAAGATGGTTTTCCTATATATGCGTATCAAGTGGAACCTTCTAATCTAGATGAATGTGGAGGAATTACAGCAAGTACAACAGAGTTTCCAGATGGTATCTACCATTATGTTGCCAGTAATACTGAAGCTCCTAATGTACCAAAATGCTTAAAAGGTGTTGCAGCAACAAATAACTTTAGATTGGAATAAAATGAAAAAATATAGAATTTTTATATTTGTTTTTTTTGCTACTTTACATAGTGTATTTGCTCATAATCCCTTGTCAGCAATGTATTATCTAGAGGTTAATGAAGGTGTAAGTGTTTTAAATATTAGTTTAAGCCAAAGTGGTTTAAATGAAGCTCTAAAAAAACACTATTCGAATATAGATTTGGAAACATTATCTAGTATAGAATACAAACAATTAGCTATAAAATATTTAAAAGAAAATTTTAATTTAAATATAAATAATAAATCGGTAGCACTACTAGATGGTGGAATAAAGCTTGGAAACCATCAAACAGATGTTAAATTCATCCTTTCGCAACTTCCTAAAAACTTTGAAAGTCTAGATGTCGAGATAAAAGCATTTGTTCAAAATAAGCATCATCAAACTGTTTTTTCATTGGTATTGAATGAAAATACTAGTAAAGTAATTTTAAACGAAATCAATAACTATAAAACTACAGTAGTATTTAAAAATAATATTATGGTTAAAGGAGAAAAGGTGTTTAATAAAAACTATTTATGGCCATTTTTAATGATACCTATTTTTCTTATTTGGAAAAAAAACACGAACAACTTAAATAAATAAAATATGAAAACACACTACTTAAAAATAACATTTACACTTTTTACATTACTGCTTACAATTAGTGTTTTTGCTCAAGGACCTCCAGGAGGAGGGCAAGGTGGAGGAAGAGGACAAGGAGGAGGAAGAGGGGATCGAGAAGGTGGTAAACCAGATGCCTCACAAATTTTATCAAAGTTAGACACAAATAAAGATAACCTTATTGATATAGAGGAAGCGTCAAATGATGAAAGAGGAAAAATTGCGGAAGATTTTAATGAGATAGATACAAATAGTGATACGTTTATAGATTTAGAAGAACTTGAAGATTCATTAAATAATAGAAAAAAATCAAAAAAAATGGATCCTGAAAAATTAATAAAACAGATTGATGATGATGGAAATGGAAAATTAAATGAATTAGAAATTGCTGCAAAAGGAAATAAAGACCTATCCGAAAAATTTAATGAAATAGATACTAATGAGGATGCAGAATTAGATGTAGAAGAATTAAAGATATTTTTCGAGAAAAATGACATTCCTAAGAAAAAAAGAAAACAAAGAGATTAAAAATCAATTTATATGAATTATTGTAAAAAGTTAAAATTTGTAATCTTACTACTGTTTAGTATTCTATTAGTAAACTGTAAGCAAAATACAACAAAGTCTGTGGAAGAAATTGCGCCACAAAAGGAAGAAAATCAAGGACCAACTACTAAAAATCTTTTAGACGAAATGGATGCCGATAAAGATGGTAAATTATCTAATTCAGAAGTAAAGGGACCTCTATTAAACGACTTTTCTAAAATAGACAAAAATAACGATCGTTTTCTCTCTAAGGAAGAATTAGAAAATGCTCCCAGACCTGAAAGAAGAGCACCTAATGATATTAATACAGTAAATAATGTACAAAAAGATTTTGATGTAACTATTAATGTTAATCCTACATTATTTATTAAAGAGAGTTTACTTAACGAAATAACTCAAGAAGAACGTACATTATCTAATGGAACGAAAGCACTTTGCTATGTAATTACAACAGCTTCTCAACCTCAAGAACATAAAATGGGGCCTTGGTGTCCTACGCATATTAATGATGGTAATGATAAAGGAGGTATTTGGTTTAAAGATGGAAAAGTATATGATGTAGATGGTCATTTTATAGCAAACCTTAAAGAATTTTATAGAGATGAAGAGTGGGCTTTATTTAGAGAGGATGGATCTATAAAAGTCACAAAAACGCAAGAAGAATGTGAAGGTGCTGCAAAACCTGATGTAGACGAAAAATACCATAATTATTGTGTAGAGTGTATGCCAGAATATTATCGCGAAAAACAATCTACATACATTATACCTGTAAAACCTTTGTATTTAGAAACATCTTCTAAATTAGGAAGAGATGGAATAGGTATCGCTTTTAATGGTGTTAATTTCGAAGCTCCAGCACCAACACACGCTATTCTTGCTGCGCATACGCTTGCTCCATTAGATGATCATGGAGGTCATGTAAATCCACATGCTGGCTATCATTATCATGCGGTAACTGGTGCAACAAAAGAGATAGAACAAAAAGATACTCATGCACCTATGCTTGGTTATGCAATGGATGGATTTGGTATTTATGCACATAAAGATAAAAATGGTAATAACTATAAAGATCTAGATACTTGTAATGGACATTATGATGATATTAGAGGTTACCATTACCATGCAGGAGATGCTGGAAGTAACCAAATATTAGGATGTTTACATGGTGTTTCTGGGTCAATTTCGGTAAAAGGCTAACACACATCAAATAACAAAAAAGAAACTGTTCGTTATACTCTTTCTTTAATAATGATAATAAAGAAGAGAATGGTAAAAAAGTGTAATTAAGAGATAAATTTATAATATATTAAAATGAAAAACCTAAATACATTCCTTGGTATTCTTTTAGTTACCGGTTTTATTGGTTGTAAAAGTAACAGTAGCTCACATAGTCATGACGGGTTAGAGAGTCATTCGCATGAAGAAGAGAATCATAAACACAGTATTAATATAGGTAGTACATCAGATTATTTTGGTGATTATGAAGTAGAAGATACAGCCTACGGAACAAAAACTAAGGTTACTATTGTTGGCGATCAACGTGTCATGATAACTAATTCCTTACCGAATCATAAAACGGGAGATTTTCCAAACCCAGGAAATCCCAATACCATTTCTAAGCAAAACAAGACTTATAGCTTTCCAATAAAACCAAAATACACAGGGAAATCTCAATGGATGCGAGAACCTGGAATCGCCTTAAATGGAGTGAAATTTGAACCACAAACAGCCGAAGTTGTAGTATGTGAAACAGGAGAGAATTATCGAGTAGAAGCCATACAGAATGTAATAGATTTAGGCTTAGATTTTAATCATGCACATGTACAACCTACAGGAGAATACCATTATCATGGTACACCAACTTCAATGATTGAAACATTTGATACAGGAAAGGATTTAGTACATATTGGTTTTGCTCATGATGGATTCCCTATGTATTATTCTAAAAGTGGTAAATACAAGTCAAGCTTTAAACTTGTAGATGGCGATAGAGAAGGTGAAGATTGTACTTATACTACACATAGAACTATCGCTATCGAAGCTAAAGGGCATCATGATGGTACTTATGGTTCCGATTATGAATATGTAGCTGGTTATGGAGATTTAGACGAATGCAACGGTATAGAAATAGATGGTAATTATATGTATTTAGTAACTAACGAATTTCCATATGTTGGTCGTTGTGTAATGGGAGAAGTGGAACAAGAACAGCAAGGACCTCCACCTAATGGAGAAAGAAGAGGGCCAAAAGGAAATCAAACAGCAGGAAGACCCGATGCATCCGAAATTATAAAAAAAATGGATACCAATAAAGATGGAAAGCTTTCGGCCACAGAAGTAAAAGGACCATTGAAACAAGATTTTAATAAAATGGATGCCAATAAAGATGGTTACTTATCTAAAGCCGAAATAGAAAAAACACAAAAAAGGAATAGACCTTAAAATAATTAAAAAAGAGTATATGAAAAAACAATTTTTAAACTTAGTAATAGTTGCCTCAATAGTAATATTTACAAGTTGCAAGTCAAGTAATGACAAAAGAAATATAGAAAGTAACAATACTGAAAAAACAGAAAAGAAAGAACAGCAAAAAGAAAGGGGAGAACGCCCAGATACAGCACAAATATTAGCTCAAATGGATGCAGATAAAGACGGAAAAATTTCTAAAGAAGAAGCAAAAGGTCCTTTACAAGAACAGTTTTCAAAAATAGATACAAACCAAGATAATTATATCTCTAAAGAAGAATTAGAAAATGCTCCAAAGCCAGAAAGAGGAGGTGGTCAGGGCGGAAGACCACAAGGAGGCAGAAATTAAATTTTAAAATAGCGCAAGTTTTTTTTGTTTATTGCATCTAAAAATAAAACACTAAATATTTATAAGATGAAAAACCTATTTAAAATTACCCTGCTATCCTTATTTTTAGTAATAGGGTTTATTGCATGCTCAAGTGACGATAATGGTTCTAGTGAAGACGAAGAAATAGTAGAGTTTACTTGGTATCAAGATTTAGATGGAGATGGTTTTGGTAATCTAAATGTTTCTATTACTTCAGCAACCCAACCAGATGGTTATGTTAGTAATAGTTCCGATTCAGACGATACTGATGCCGACTCTGAAGATGGAGTAGCGGCAACTTTACATGCAGCATTTGGAGCATTTAATACAGACGCAACAGACATATATTTGTCTAATGATGGACAATCTGTAATCATTGAAACTACAGGTTTGCCAGATCATGAAACCGTATATTGGGGAGAAGGAAATGAATTATATAGAGAAGAACCAGATGTAGAAAGGACACCTTCTATCATGTCAAGTAATAATAATGCAGTAACAATTACAGTAGATGCAACTCCAGATTTATCTGGTAGTTCGGTTAGTACAAATTTTGATACTATTGGAATTGCAGTTAGTGGTGCGTCTATTTTTAATGATCAAGAAGGTGGAGGAGCATTAGATGCTGCTGCTGCTAGTTTAGATTGGACAGGAGCTCATATAGGCCCTGGAGTGTATCATTATCATTTAGAACCTGTTGCATTTTCAGATGACGATGACAACTTAGTTGGTGTATTATTAGATGGTGTTTTTCTTTACGGAAGAAAATGTATTTCAACAGGAGCATATCCTACAGATCTAGATACTTCAGGAGGTCATACTAGTACAACACAATATACAGATGGTGCTGAAGAATATCACTATCATATTATAAATGAATTATACTCTAACACTGGTTCATACATTGCATTTGCTGGACCTTACCAAGGTTACTAAATGAAAGTTATTAAACTATTTTTATGTATAAGTGTCCTACTTTGTATTGGTTGTAATTCTGCAACTAAAACAAAAAAGGAGAGCACTATTTCTAAAAATACCATAGAGATACAGGCAAATATTGTACATAAAGATAGTTTAGTTTTAAATGGAAATAAGGGGGTTTGGTATTATAATAATAGTCCGTTTAATGGTTTCGCTGTTAAGTATTATGCCAACGACTCTATAAAAGAAAAAACGGGTTTTTATAACGGAAAAAAAGAAGGAGTATATCGTGTTTGGTATAAAACAGGAGCGCTTAAATTACAATCATTCTACAATCAGAATGTATTGCAAGGAACTTATAAAGCATTTTGGAATAACGGTAATTTAGCCTCAGAATCTAATTACGTTAACGGAAAAAAACAAGGTCTACAGCGTCAGTGGTTTTATAATGGTAAACTTTCTAAAAAAAGAAACCTGTTAAACGATCAAGAAGATGGTTTGCAACAAGCTTGGTTAGAAAACGGAAAACTTTATGTAAACTACGAAGCAAAAAATGGTCGTATCTTTGGTATGCGACGAGCAAATTCTTGTTACCAATTAAAAGATGAGGTTGTAATTAGAAAAAAGAAATAATAAGATGAAATACCTACCTATCCTCTTTGTTTTAATGTGTTTCAGCTGTAAAAAAGAGTTGAAAAAAGAAAATATTAAAGTAGTCGAAAATAGTAGGGTAGAGTATCTACCATATTACGATGAAGAATCTTTTACTCCTAAATGGATAACTCCTAACACAGCTAGAGAAAAAGCGTTTCATAAAATTCCAGACTTTTCATTAACGAATCAATTAGGTGAAAAGGTTACGCAAAAAACATTCGAAAATAAAATTTATATAACAGACTTCTTTTTTACTAGTTGCCCAGGTATTTGCCCAAAAATGACAGGAAACATGGCAAAAGTACAAGAAGTTTTTAAAGAGGATAAGGATGTTTTATTGCTTTCGCATTCGGTAATGCCAAATACAGATTCCGTTTCAGTTTTAAAAACTTATGCTAAAAACTACGACGTTATAGACCATAAATGGCATCTGGTTACAGGCGATAAAAATGAAATTTATAACCTAGGAAGAGATCATTATTTTGTTGAAAACGATTTAGGTGAACCAAAAAGTATCGATGATTTTCTGCACACCGAAAACTTTTTGTTAATTGATAAGAATAAGCATATACGTGGGATATATAATGGTTTAAATAGAGCTTCTGTAGCTCAACTGATTACAGATATTAAATCACTAAAAGCCGAATAAAACATAATTATTTAGTATTTGCATATTTTTAAAGCGCAGTTATCTTTATCTTAGAGCTTTAAATTCTATGGATAAATGACTGAAAAATCCCTCTATAAATTATTTTGTTTTTTACTGATAAGTTCTTGTGCTACATTTAAACCTCAGTACGACACTACAATAGTAAAAACCAATTTCCCAAATAAAGAAATTTCACATTCTTTTTATTTAATAGGTGATGGAGGCAATTCTCCTTTAGGTACATCTTCAAAAACACTGCAAGTATTTAAAAAAGAGTTATCTAAAGCTTCAAAAAACAGTACAGCTATTTTTCTTGGCGATAATATTTACCCAAAAGGCTTACCGAGTAAAGACCATAAAGAAAGAGAGTTTGCAGAGCATCAATTAAATATGCAGACACAAACTACTGCAGATTTTAAAGGAAACACCATTTTTGTACCTGGTAATCATGATTGGTATAGTGATGGTCTCAAAGGATTAAAACGTCAAGAAAAGTTTATTGAAAAAGCTTTAGGAAAAGACACCTTTTTACCAGAAAATGGTTGCCCTATAGAAAAAGTACATGTATCTAATGATGTAGAATTAATTTTAATAGATACACAATGGTTTGTAACAAACTGGAATAATCATCCTACAATTAATGATGATTGTGAAATTAAAACCAGAGAACTTTTTTTTAACGAATACAGTAGCTTAATAAAAAAAGCTAGAGGTAAAACTACCATTGTTGCATTACATCATCCTATGTATACTAATGGTTTACATGGAGGGCAATATAGCTTTAAAAGTCATATGTCTCCAATTCCAGTTTTAGGTTCGCTTAAAAACTTATTGCGTATTACCACAGGAGTTTCTAATGCAGATATACAAAACAAAAGATATAACGAACTAAGAAAACGTCTGGTTACTATTTCGCAAGAAAATAGTAAAATCATTTTTGTTTCCGGTCACGAACATAATTTACAATATTTGGTGCAAGACAATATGCGTCAAATAGTTAGTGGTTCTGGTTCTAAAGTAACACCAACTAGAAACGTTGGAGGCGGGCAATTCTCATATGGAACTCCAGGGTATGCAAGACTTGATGTGTTTAACGATGGTTCTTCGTATGTACGTTTTTATTCGGTTGAAGAGGATAAAATAGTATTTGAAACCCAAGTGCTAAAGCCAGATGTTAATACAATAGATACAATATACCCAGAAACTTTTCCGAAAGAAAAAACAGCTTCAATTTACACCGAAGAAGAAACCGATAAATCAGTTTTTACTAAGTTTCTTTGGGGAGAAAGGTATAGAGATACCTATAGTACTAAAGTTACTGCTCCAACAGTAAATTTAGATACACTTTTTGGAGGTGTAACTGTTGGTAGAAGAGGAGGAGGAACACAGTCTAAATCCCTTCGTTTAATTACAAAAGATGGTAAAAAACAATATGTAATGCGTGCGGTTCGTAAACAAGGTACACAGTATTTACAAGCTGCCTTTTTTAAAGACCAGTATTTGGATGGAAATTTTGATGATACTGCAGCCGAAGATTTAATTCTAGATGTATTTACAGGTTCACATCCTTATGCACTTCTTACAGTTGGTGATTTGTCGGATGCTATTGGAGTATATCATTTAAACCCCAAATTATACTATGTGCCAAAACAAAATGCTTTAGGTGACTTTAATGCACAGTTTGGTGATGAGTTATATATGATTGAAGAACATGCCTCTGATGGGCATGGAGACCAAGCTAGTTTTGGGTTCTCAAATACGGTTTTAAGTACTTCGGATGTTATGGCTATGTTGCATAAAGATGAAGATTTAGTAATGGATGAAGCTGCTTATATTAGAGCAAGATTATTCGACATGTTAATTGGCGATTGGGATAGACACCAAGATCAATGGCGTTGGTTAGAGTTTAAAGAAAATGGGAAAAAAATATACCGACCTTTACCAAGAGATAGAGATCAGGTTTTTTCTATCATGTCCGACGGAGCATTACTTACATCAGCTGTAACAGTGCTACCAATGGCCAGATTGTTAAGAAAATATGATGATGATTTAGTAGATGTTAAAGGGGTAAATGTAGAACCGTACCCGCTTGATATGGAGTTTATTGTGCAATCGGATAAAGCAGTGTGGAATGCACAAGTAAAAACTATTCAAGAAGGAATTACAGATGAAGTTATAGACAAAGCTTTTTTAAATATCCCGGAAGAAGTTAGAGGTGCTGTAACCGATAAAATTAAACAAACCTTAAAAGCACGTCGTGCAAATCTTCAAAAAATAGCAGATCGTTATTTCAATTTAGTGAATAAATATGCAGTTTTAAAAGGAACAAATAAAGACGATTGGTTTGATATTGAGCGTTTACCTAACGGAAAAACAAAGGTTACTGCATATAGAATTAAAGGAGGGGAAAAAGCAGATGTTTTCCATGAATGCATTTATGATAATAAGCAAACAAAAGAAGTATGGATTTATGGTTTAGATGATGATGATACGTTTCATGTATATGGAAACGATACTAAAAATCAAATGCGAGTGCGATTAATTGGAGGGCAAAACCACGATGTTTATAATATTGAACAAGGAAAAAAAATAACCTTTTATGATTATAAGTCTAAAGAAAGCACCATACTAACTAAAAATGGACACCAAAAATTTACAAATGATTATGAAACCAATGTGTATGATTATAAAAAATTAAAAAATAATGTAAACGAACTTTTGCCTACCATTGGTTCTAATCCAGATGATGGTTTAAAAATAGGACTTTCAAACACTTATACTGTTTATGGTTTTGAGCGAAACCCATTTACTGCACAGCATACCGTTTCAGCAGCGTATTATTTTGCTACCAATGGTTTTGAATTAAATTATAATGGAGAATTTGCTAATGTTTTTAAAGGCTTAAATTTTGGATTAGATATGCATTTTAATAGTCCAAATTATGCAATCAACTTTTTTGATTATGGTAATTCTACTCCTAATTTTGAAGCAGATGACATCGTAAATATGGATTATAATCGTGTTAAAATAAGATCTTTTGGAATACAACCAGCTTTAATTTGGAGAGGGCAGTTAGGTGGTTATTTTAAAGCAGGAATTTTGTACGAATCGAATGAAGTAGAAAGAACTAACGGAAGGTTTATAAATCAATTTATTGGTGAAGGGAATGAAGTAAGTGATTCATTTTATGGTGCAGATGCAACATATTCTTTTGAAAATAAAGATAATGAAGCATTTCCTACTTTAGGTATGCAATTTGGCTTACAAATCGGTTTTAAAAATAATGTAGACTCTGGTAAAGGCTTTGGTTATATTATACCAGAACTAGGTTTTGATTATAAATTAATACCAAGTGGTAAATTAGTTTTAGCTACTAATTTTTCTGGACATTTTAATTTAGGGAATAATTTTGAGTTTTATCAAGCGGCAACATTAGGGGCAAACACAGGTTTACGTGGATATAGAAACGAACGCTTTACAGGTAAAAGTGCTTTGGTGCAAAGTACCGATTTACGTCTTCAATTTTTAAGCCTTAAAACAAAATTAATACCAATAAGTCTAGGTGTTTATGGTGGTGCAGATTATGGTCGTATTTGGGTAGATAATGATTTAGTTTCCAATACTACTTATAATAATGATCGTTGGAATACTTCTTTTGGAGGTGGTGTTTTTGTAACAATGATAGATATGTTTACTGCAAATGTTTCTGCCTTTAATAGTGATGATGGAACGCGTGTAGCTTTTAAACTTGGTTTCGGGTTTTAATACTTAGGAAACAAAAGAATATAACTAGAAGTGTAGTGCTTTTAATTAACAGTACATTTGCAATAGCTACAAAGTATTTCTTTTGTTTCCTAAGAATATAATTTTACACTATTAAAGGGTTCTAATAAAACCAAATTGTTAGTTCTAAAAACGATACCAACTTTGGTTTTGTATCGTGTCCTAAATATGTAGTTTTCTGGTTTTAGAAATCTTCATTAGTCTATAGTCTTTTCTTTAGGTACCCAACATAAGGCAACAGGTGCTTTTATCATTACTTTATCTTTACCAGAATCTAGATGAAATATTCCTTGATAATAAAGATATTTTATTGCTCTATATCCATTGCTATCTACATTTCTAATAGAAACATCATGCGATCCATTTGGTTTATATAAAGGAGCGCAAGGAGAATAATTTTTAAAATATAATTCATCATTATCTTCTGTTTCTTGCGTAATTGGAAAAATTTGAACCGCTCGCGTATTACTACCAAATTGGTAATTTACTTTAAGAACCCAATTGCCATAATAGTTCTCATAAACGTACGGATAAGCTGGGTATTCTTCTGCAATTTCTTCTTCAGTAATATATAAACGATTATCATAATTAGAATTAGAAACCAACACGTAATCTCTATTTTCTATATGTTTAATAACCTTAAGATAGGTTTTTGCCAAATCATTACCTAAATCGGCAGCTTCTTGAAACAAGCGTTTAGCTTTATAGGTATCTTGAGATAAACCACCTACACCAAAGTAATAAAATTCGCCTAAGTTTCGCATGGAAAAAGCACTACCTTGCGCTGCTGCTTTTTTATAGTAATAAACAGCTTTCTCCCAATTGGTTTCTGTTCCGTAACCTCCATCATAACACAATCCTAAATTAGACATACTTGTTACGTCATTTAGATCTGCACCAAGTTTATAATATTCATATGCTTTTTGTCTATTAAAGTTATTAAAATAATAATTTCCAATATCGCCATATAAAGATGTTTTATAAGCTAATCCCATTTCATAATAGGAGAGTCCCAATGTTATATCTTGTTCTATTTCTTTCCCTTTAATATACATACTACCTAATTTCGCCATGGCTTCTGGGCTTCCATTTTCTAGCGCTTTTTCATACCAATAAATACAAGTTTCTATATTTTTTGTAACTCCTTCACCAGCTCTATATTTAGAGCCTAAATTAGTCATGGAGTTAACATGTCCCAGTTCTGCTGCTTTTCTATAGTATTTTACAGCTTCGTTTATATCTTTTGATATTCCATTACCTTCTTCATATAATACCCCTAAATTACCAATGGCAGTAAGACTACCACTAACAGCTGCATGTTTATACCACATTACGGCAATTTCTTCATCTTTTTGTACACCTCCATATCCTTCAGAATACATATAACCAATAGCATAGGCATGAAAAGGTGTTTTGTATTTACTGTATTGATCTTTAAACCATTTTATTTGATATTCTTTTTGAAACAAGCGATTTGCTTCAGTTTTATTTTTAGAAACACCTGTTCCGTTTGCCAAATACTTACCTAACTGATAGGTTGCAGGAATAGACCCTAAATCGTAGCCTTCTTTTGCATAGGTATATGCTTTTTTATAGTCTACTTTTACAGATAATCCTGTATAATAGATATGTGATAAATAATAATACGCATCTTTATAGCCTAATGATTTCGCTTCATCAAAAAACTGTAAAGCTTTACTAAATTCATGGTTTTCAAATGATTTTTCACCTTTTCTATACAAATCAAATGCAATGTCTTCGTTTTCTTCTTCTACCGTTTTTACATTGATAATACCTTTTGCTTTGTTCCATCCGTTTTCTATAGCTATTAACCTATCTTTCTTAGCAGGATGCGTACTTGTAGCTTTTTCGTATTTTATCGTCATAATAGCGCTTTGTGCTTCTTCTTTAGAGGCACCCATTTTAGCTAAAGCTAGTCCGCTAAAATAATCGGCTTCTAATTCAAACTTATGATTAGAACCTTCATTATTTAAAGAATGCCCATTTAAATGATGCCCAATTTCATGTGCTAAAACACTTATTGCTGCCCAACGATTGTTTGCCTTTTCTTCAATTCTGTCAAAAAAGTTTGCATCATATAAGATATAACGTTCTTTCTGACCTGAAGATATTTCAATGTTTTTAGCTACTGCGTTATTAATATTAGGGCATTCTTGAATGGTGAAATTTCGAAATAAACCGATTTCATCTAAAATGCGATCTACAGCAATTTCTGCATCTTCATCACTATTAAAACCTAGTTGAGAACAAGCATCGTTTACTTCTTCAATAGTTTGGTAATTTTGTGAATAAGCAATGCTAGTACTTGATAGGATACTGATAAAAAGAAATAGTTTTAATTGATGCGTAACATTCATATTATTGTTGATTTTGCAAATTCATTATGCGTTTTATGTTTTTTTGATCTCCAATTGTTTTATACACGTTTAATGTGGTGTTTAATACTTCCATATTACTGCTATCAACAGCAATATAGCGCTCTAAATACACTGTTGCCTCTTTATATAGCGCTATGCGCTTTACTGTTAATTCGTCATAGCGTTTGTTTTCGGAAGGAGTAGTACCTAGGTTATTCATTTCTTCAACAATTGGCAATTCTTGAGATAAAATAGCGGCAGAAATATTTAATAGGGAGTTTTTGTGTTCTGGGTTAATTTTTAGAGCCTTTTTATAATATGTAATGGCATCGTTTATGTTCTTTTTTTCCATAGACAGTACACCAAGATTATATATAACATTTATATTTTCAGGAGTGATACGTTCTATTTTTTTTAGCTCCTTTTCAAAGGTTACAAGGTCACCAGAATTATAATATACATTAGCTTTATTTTGAAGAATAATAACATCATTTGGATTTTTTCGCAATATAAAATCAAAGAATTTTAATGCTTCATCATTACGATTTTGAATACTATAAATTAAGCCTATATTTTTATATACTAAATTTTGTTTTTCAGCATCTAATGTTTCTATTCCAGTTCTTAAAATAGTTAAATAGTACTTTAGTGCTTGATCGTAATTTTTTTCTGAAACATATGCCGAAGCTGCATAATATAAGTATATTGTTTCTTTACCATTACTATATTGAAATGCTTTTACAAAGTGTTCTGCAGCACTAATATATTGGCTTAAATTATATAAATCTAAACCTTTTTTGAGATTTTTTTCTTGTAAATCTTTGTTCAAATCAAAAACAATAATGTTATCGTTTTCTTTAGTATTAACTACAACCTTTTTTATATGGTTTGCTTTTTTCCAACCATTTTCAATGGCAATTAAACGATCTTTTTTAGCAGGATGTGTACGTGTTGCTTTTTCATATCTTAAGGTTGCAATGGCACTTTGCGCTTCTATTAAACTTGCACCCATTTTTGCTAGGGCAGAGCCACTAAAGTAATCTGCTTCTAATTCAAATTTATGATTAGAGCCTTCATTATTTAATGAGTGACCGTTTAAGTGATGCCCAATTTCGTGCGCTAAAATACTAATGGAAGCCCAATCTGTTTTGGCTGTATTATCAATTTTGTTGAAAAAGCCATTATCATATAAAATGTAGCGTTCTTTATATCCTTCAGATATTTCAATAACTTTTGCTACTGCATTATTAATATCGGGACATTCTTGAATGATAAAATTTCTAAACAATCCAACAGCATCTAATATTTTATCGACTGTTATTTCTGCTTCCTCATTACTGCTAAAGCCAAGTTGTGCACAAGCATCGTCTATTTCTTCGATGGTTTGGTAGTTTTGGGAAACAGTAATTTGTGTACAAAGAAGCAGAAAAAATAATAATTTTAGTTTCATATTTCTAATTATTGAATTATAAATGCGATGGGTAAAGAAAAAGGAACACTAACGTTTTTACCTTTTAGTTTTCCTGGAATCATCTTTGGTAATAAATTAATAATTCGCTCTGCTTCATTTTGCAATTCTGTATGTGGAGCTCTTGCTCCAATAAATACGACGTCGCCATTTTTAGAAACCTTAAACATACTATGAATTTTTATGGGTTGATATTTAGTACATTTTTCGGTATATTCATTGGTGGTTTCATTGTATTCTTTTTCTTTTTTAATGCATCTAGAGGTTAAACCAATTTCATTTGCTATACCTGCATTGAAATTACTAACTAAATGATTTCTAAGACTTAAATTAAAGCATTTTTTTAATTCAGAATTGGTTCCTGAACATCCTGGATATACAGGGAAATCTTCAATTATATTTTTAGAAACCACTTCTTCTTCTTCCTCTTGATTTTCAATATCATTTGCAAAGCTCCAACCTTTTTCTATTTGTAATAATCGGTCTTTTTTAGCAGGATGTGTTCGTGTAGCTTTTTCGTATTTTAAAGTGTTAATTGCACTTTGAGCCTGTTCTAAAGTAGCTCCCATTTTGGCAAGAGATAAACCGCTAAAATAATCTGCTTCTAACTCGTATTTATGGTTACTACCTTTATTGTTAAGTGAATGTCCGTTTAAGTGATGTCCAATTTCATGTGCTAAAATACTTATTGCTGCCCAATCGTTAGCTGCTTTGTCATTGATACGGTTAAAAAAATCATTATCATATAAAATGTAGCGCATAACATCACCCGTTGATGTTTTAATGTTTTTTGCTACTGCATTATTTATATCAGGACATTGTTGTAGAACGAAGTTTCTAAACAAACCAATTTGCTCTAAAATTCTATCGACAGCAATTTCAGCTTCTTCATCTGCCATAAATCCTAATTGTGCACAAGCATTGTCTATTTCTTCTGTGGTTTGGTAGTTTTGTGAAAACGCAATGTTAGTAAAAAATAAGCCTATTAGTGTTAATTTTTTAATCATCTATTTCAAATTTTGAAGTATCCATTGTTGGGTTAATTTGTATATCACTAAATAGGGTAGTAGCGTTGGATTTCATGTTTTGGTTTTGCGTTTTTATTTCCATTTCTTGTTCTTGTCTAAACGAAAAAAGAATACCGTCTACTTCTTTATAATCAGTATAGGTTATTTTAGAAACTGTTTCAGTTGAAGTAGTTTTCATTATAATTATTTGATCTTCATAATACAATAATCCGCTTTCTAAATTAAAATATTTGGTGGATATCATTTCCATGTTTGTTGCTAATTCTATTTTATCGAATTCTACGGCATGACATTTAATATTGTTAATTGTTTTTATTCCAAGATACGTAGCTTTTGCATTATTTATTAGTTGCGAATATTCTATGACATAACTGGTACTATTTTTCACAAAAGTAGATTGGATATCCTTTTGAAAAACCCAATCTTTATTTAAATTCATTTTAATATAAGTTTTGCCATCAACAATTAAACTCTCCAATTCGGATTCATTTTCTTTTGTTTTAGTTGTCATTTTTTGGTACAATCGTGAAGGTTTTAAAAAGTGTAGTTTGCTCGTTAATTCAGATTTCATTTCTTCACCATTTATCTTTATATTAGAAATAATTTTGCGTTCTTGATAAAAGGTTTTTATTTGAGATACTTTTTCTTGACCTCCAATAGCTTCAATATAACGACCAAGAATAGCTTGAATAAGTTCTTCTTCGGTGTTAGCAATGATTTTTTCTACTTCATTTTCATCATTATTATTTTCTTCTTTTTTCTCTTCAACAATAATTTCTTCAATTTCCTTTTTTACATCTTCAATTTTTTTAATTGGAATTACTTTTCCGTTACCTCGATTCCAGCCTTTTTCTATTGCATTTAATCTGTCTTTTTTTGCAGGATGTGTAGATGAAGCTTCATCGGGTAATAAATTACTAATTGCACTTTGTGCGTCCTTTAATGAGCATTTCATTCTTGCTAAAACAAAACCCGAAAACTCATCGGCCTGTAATTCTATTTTATGATTACTGCCACCACTTTTTAAGGTGTGTCCATTTAAATGATGCCCAACTTCGTGAGCTAAAATGCTTGTGTTTCCCCAATCTGTACCAGTAGATGCAGATACTTTACTGAAAAAATCTTGATCGTATAAAATATAGCGTTCTATATCACCACCTTCTAGCGGCATAGTAACCGCAAGAGCGTTGTTTATATCCTCGCACTCTTCTATTAAAAAGTTTCTAAAAAGGCCTACTTTATCTAAAATATTGTCGACGACCATAGTGGCAGCTTCTGTGCTAGAACTAGAAGCATTTGCACCTTGTAAATCGCAGGCAGAGTTTACTTCGTCTATGGTTTGATATCCTAAATAGCCACACATTTTTAGTTCTTGTGCAGAAGAAAAGGTACAAACCAAAAAAGCAAGAATTAGATGAGATATATGTTTATTGAATTTTTTCAAGGGACGTTTCTAATTTAGTAGCTATAGATATCATATTTTGACTATCTAGATTAATAAAGGATATCAATGCTTTATTTGGATCTACAAAAATATTTGCTCGTGTAGTATTGTGTTTTAATGGGAATTCTTTGGTAGAAAACCCACCCAAAAATGCATCGTAATCACTTTTATTATTTATTTCTGGTACAAATTCTTTTAAAGAAGTAGAAGGTTGTTTTGCATCCGCATCTTGAAATGCGACGTTTTTTGCTTTAGTAGGTGTTTTTTCGTAAACATCATAATCAAATAACAGACCCGAAGCTGGTTTGTTTTTAGAGAATGAAAGGATGGAAAAAAGGCACAAACAGTACGTTAAAAGTACGTTTTTCATAAGTGTAAATTGATTTAATAGCGTTACTAAGATATATATATTATTAGAATAATAAAATAGTTTTAGTGCTGTAGAAGGACTATTAAATGTAAAACACCACCTAAATTACATGTATCTATTTGTTTATTAGTGTTTTATTTAAATTTTTTAAAAAAACAGAAAAACAGTTTTATTTAGGTTATAAGCAAGGGAAGTACACTATTATTAAAAAAGGTTATTCCATAATAGCAACTTTTTCTGAAACAGCATAAACGCCCCAATCTGCAATAGATTGCACAACCGGAATCAATGTTTTACCAAATTCGGTTAACGAATATTCGACTTTTAAAGGAGGTTTAGTGGTGTAAACCTTTCTTTTAATTATTCCATCTTCTTCTAAAGTTTTTAATTGTAAACTCAATGTACGTTCGGTAACAGATGGCATTTCTTTTCTTAATTCATTATAACGAAGTGTTTTATCAATTAAATGAAACATAATTACCGTTTTCCATTTTCCTCCAATAATTCCCATGGTTAAACTGGCGCAACATGGATATTCCTTTCCTTTAAACGTATACATAATTATTTTTTAAGTATTAAATCTTTGGCAAAGATAGAATACTATACTTATTTATACAACTATACTTTTTATAGTAAATTTAACATTCGACTAAAAGTGTTGATATTGTTGGGTTTACAATTTTTTTAAGTGCAATATTTTATACTATCCTTTTTGACCGTTATTGTGAGAAATAGATACTACAATTACATTTGCACTATACTATTTATAGTATAATTATTAGTCAACTAAAAAATACATATACAAATGAATTTATCAGAAACATTAAACTGGAGGTACACAACTAAAGAATATGACGCAACTAAGAAAATATCTGAAGCAGATATGGGGGAAGTCAAAAACTTATTAAGAATGAGTCCTTCAAGCGTCAACCTACAACCTTGGCATTTTATTGTTGCAGAAACTACAGAAGGTAAAGCACGTATAGCAAAAGGAACACAGGGATTTTTTCATTTTAATGAACCTAAAGTAACCAACGCTTCAGCCGTTGTATTATTTTGTGTTAAAACTGATGCTGACGATACGTATTTTAATCATATTGCAGATACTGAAGATAAAAATGGAAGATTTCCAAATGAAGACATAAAAAACGGATTCCTAGGTGCAGTAAAAGCTTTTGCAGGTATTCATAAATACGATTTAAAAGACCAGCAACACTGGATGGAAAAACAAGTATACTTAAATATAGGAAGCTTTTTATTAGGCGTTGCTAGTTTAGGTATTGATGCTACTCCAATGGAAGGTATAGATGTAAAAGCTTTAGATGAAGAATTTGGTTTAAGAGAAAAAGGTTTCACTGCTTTAGTTGCCGTTTCAATAGGTTACAGAGCAGAATCTGACTTTAATTCAACTGATAAAACACCGAAATCTAGGTTACCAGAAAGTGAATTATTCACAGAAATATAATTGTTATTTCTATTCAAATCAAACGCTATGAAAAAATATATTTTAATCGCATTAGCACTAGTCTCAGGAGTTTTTGTAAACGCACAGACACCAACAATAGACAATATTAAGTCTATAAACGAAGTAGTAACTGCAGATGCTGTAGAATGGGGATGGTTAAATCCGTTACGAGGCGATAAAAGTCCAGCCGCAGGAAAACTTTGGGGAGACAGAACCAAAAATGAACCAGCAGGTTTTTTAGTAAAATTCAATAAAGGGTTTTCTTCGCCACCACACATTCACAACATTACGTATCGTGGTGTGGTCATTAAAGGTTTATTGCATAATGATGATGAAAATGCAGAGAAACAATGGCTACCAGCAGGATCTTACTGGCAACAACCAGCAGGAGAAGCGCATATTACTGCAGCAGATGGTGAAGAAAATATGGCTTTTTTAGATATACAAGAAGGACCATATTTAGTACAACCAACAGACGAAGCTTTTGATAATGGGGAACGACCAATTAATGTAGATAAAACCAATTTAGTATGGTTAAACGCTAAGGACATGGAATGGATTTCAGAAAAAAGTAATGTAGAAACTGCTTTTTTATGGGGAAGCCACGAAAAAAATCAATTACGTGCTTCTTTAATAAAATTACCAGCTGGTTTTAAAGGAAAAATTAAAAATTTAAGTCCAAATTTTAGAGCTGTAGTTATTTCTGGTGGAATTTTACACCAGTTTTCTAAAAAAGAAGCCAAAAAGGAATTAAACGCACCATCTTATTTTGGAGCAGAAGAAAATGCTACTTCAATAATTTCAGCAGAAAAAGAAACGGTTCTTTATATTAGAAGTAATGGAAATTATAAAGTGATTTCAAAATAAATATTAAATTAAAAAAATAGTTGAATCCCTAATTATGGATTAATAGCAAGAAGAAGTCACCATGTTGTGGCTTCTTCTATTTTAAATATTTAGTACCTTTAAAAAAAGATTTACATGCCAAGAACGATTATCGAAAATATTGTCATTGCGCAATACAAAGACCAAACATTTTTTGAGTTTTGTAAATATACTACCATTCGTTTTTTCGAAATTCTTTATTTTGAAAAAGGTACAGGAACCATAAAAATTAATGGTAAAACGGTAAATTACAAACCAAAGAGTGTCTTTGTTTTTATTCCAGATGATATTTATATCGTTAATGCCGAATCGGCTACAACTACAGTAGCTATAAAGTTTTTAAAGAGCTTTTTCAGAAAAACAAGTTCGCAAAATTCGAATCTTCCAGTAAACGATTGGTTTCGTAAAATTGAGGAAATTCTAAATAGCGAAAGTCACGAACTTCGTGAAATGCAATTTGAAACTGATGCAGACAGATCACATTTAGTATCCTTAATTAATATGGTGGCTACCGAATATTTAAACAAACATTCTTTCGATATTTTTATTATTGAAAATTCATTATCGGTAATCCTTCATTTAATTGCCAGAAATATTCAGTTTATAAATACTTCAGATTCGGTAAAGGAAGTAAAGTCTTCAAAAATTCAACAAATCATCAATTATATTCATTCTAATATTTATAATTCCGAAGTATTATCTACCAAAAGTTTGGCAGAAGAATTTCATATGGCAGATAATTACATCAGTGAATATTTTAAAAAACATACCGATGTGTCGTTAAAAAAATACATCATTAATTATAAATTAAAATTAGTAGAAACAAGGTTGAAGTATACCGATTTGCAATATTCTGAAATTGCTGCAGAACTCGGTTTTACAGATTCTAGTTATTTAAACAAAACGTTTCAAGCCTATAAAGGCACTAGTTTAAGTGCTTTTAAAGCGAGTTTGAACTAGTTTTTTGCTCAGTTTTTTATAAGAAACCTCTTTTTTTACTAATACCACTTTGTTTTCTACCAAATAAAATGGTGGTGCAAATCTTACCAATTCTATGGAAGCAGTTGCTTTAAATGGACATATTTCTACTACAGTTTCATTATGTGAGTTAGACTTAACGCCATTACATTTTAAAGGTGCATCCTTGCACGTAGTATTTATGTTAATCCCAATGTTGCATAATTTTAATAGAGATAAACACGGAAACATTTTGGAAACATTAGCTAAAATTTCAAACGAAGGACATTTAACACCAATTGTAGATGAAAATCAATTTTCATTAGAACAAGTTGGAGATGCTTATGCACATTTAGTAAGCGGAAAAGCTATTGGAAAAATAGTGGTAGAGCATTAAAAATAAATGGATTTTTTATAAATCCTTTTAAGTTGATTAGTAGTTAAAATGCCTCTTTTTTAGGAGCATTTTTCATTTACATACTGCAAACCTTGTTTTTTACTAAAACTACCATTTTTACTACCAAACACCATCTATCTTTTAGCCTTAATTTTGCTTAAAATAATTACAATAACAGTAGTTATTAATTAAAATATATAAATCATGAAAACAATAACAAATACAAATGCACTAGAACAAGCACGTGCACTTACGCAACCAACTCGCGAAGCTTCATTAAAACGTGAACCTTCTGTATCTCATTTTTGGAATAGCAACAGAAAATTACTGGAAGAAGCATGGGCAACATGGGAAATGGAAAACAAAGACAATTTACTAATTCCTGATGAATCGCTGCTTGATCCAAAATTGCGAAAAGTAATAAATGATGCTTGGGAAAACCCAGAAAAAGAAAATGCTGTTGCCGATTTATGGGAAGAAATTATTCCTGGTGTTTATGTTGCACAGTTTTTTGATGTGGAACGCTTAGCAGAATTCCATAAGTATTTAGAAGCTGTCGTTAATTCTGAAATTCCTAAGCGTGCACCATATGGCATACAATTAAACCGTTATGGAATGATGTTAGATGAGCGTTCTGAAGGTCATTTAGCTGCGCCAAGTTTCCAAGCCTTTTATAACGACATGATGGATCGTTTTATGCGTCCAATTGCACGTTTATTGCTTGGTACTTATGGTTACGATAACCAAACTTTTGGTTTTTCAATTCAATATAATCCAGATAAGGATAAAGATTTACATGCACACACAGATGCTTCAGCAGCTACTTTAAATATTAATATTAACTTACCTGATGAAGTATTTACAGGATCTGAAGTTGATTTTTATGATAAAGCTTCAGGAAAAACAGTGCAAACCATTTTTGAACCAGGAAAAGCAATCCTTCACAGAGGTAATGTACCACATGCTACACATCCAATTACTAGCGGACAACGTAGTAACTTGGTAGTTTGGTTATACGGAGATCAAATGCAAATTCCTCGTGGTAGCACTAGTAGCTACGGAAATATCAGTAGTAATACAATTAAAGATGTTGCATTAGAAAGCGTTACAGCCCGTCAACGTTGGAGCTTACCAGATGGACCAAAAGATACAGCTGCACCGTTTTAAAAAGAATAAAAAAATAGAATACATTGTAATAAAAGCAGAATGTCAGTTCGAGTGATTTTTCTTCAGAAGAATTTCTGAAGAAAAATAGTATCGAGAACTTCTCTCTAATTGACATTTCAATAAAACACAACAAAAATGAAAACCATATTAATCACAGGAAGTACAGACGGTATAGGAAAACTTACTGCTCTTAAACTAGCTAAAGAAGGCCATGAAGTATATGTTCATGGAAGAAGCAAAGCTAAAGTAGACAGTGTTATTGCCGAAATTAAAAACGCTTCAAACAACGAAAATAT
Organism: Oceanihabitans sp. 2_MG-2023; assembly: GCF_030547245.1. Lineage (GTDB taxonomy): Bacteria > Bacteroidota > Bacteroidia > Flavobacteriales > Flavobacteriaceae > Oceanihabitans. Next base: position 118,344 of record NZ_JAUOQT010000003.1, on the reverse strand, counting down.
AAAAGGATTTGTTGCCGATTTTTCAGATTTAAATGCTGTAAAACAAATGGCATCACAAATTAAAAATAATATTACAAGTATTGATATTTTAATAAACAATGCAGGAATTTTTAAAGCACCTTTGGAGAAAACAAAAGACGGATTAGATATTAGAATGGCTGTTAACTATTTAGCGCCTTATATTTTAACGGAGTCAATTGTACCTGTTTTAGAAAAAGGTGCAAATACAAGAATTATTAATTTAAGTTCTGCAGCACAATCTACCGTTAAAAAAGGTATTCTTACAGGAGTTGTTACTATTAACGCAAGCGATGCTTATGCACAAAGTAAATTGGCATTAACCATGTGGAGTTTTCATTTTGCTAAGCAGCACCCTAATATCACTACTATTGCTGTAAATCCAGGTTCTTTATTAAATACTAAAATGGCTAAAGAAGCTTATGGACAACATTGGTCTCCAGCAGAAAAAGGTGTAGATATCCTTTATGATTTAGCAATGTCTGAAGCAAATAAAAACGAGTCCGGTAAGTATTTTGATAATGATAAAGGAGGTTTTGGTAACGCACACCCAGATGCTTATGATGCAACTAAAATGAACAATTTACTAGAGATAACTAAGCATTTGATTTAAATATTAGATTTCTTTTATTTTGATATGAACTAATTTTTAAATCGATAGCGTCAAGGTTTATTTTTGTTTAGCGTTACTTTTGAAAGTGTAAGCCAATAATGGTTTATTTAACTTAAAAAAGCAAATAAAATGACGAACGCGATAGAAGACAAATTAAAAGGAAACTGGAATATTGCTAAAGGTAAATTAAAACAAAAATGGGGAGATTTAACCGATGATGATTTAAACTACCAAGAAGGAAAAGAAGATGAATTAGTAGGAAGAATTCAGAAAAAAACAGGAGAATCTAAAGAAAAAGTAAATGCTTTTTTAGAAAGTTTAAAATTCTAATACAATCCTACAATAATTTAAAAATTAAATGCTGAGAATAATTACTATTAATCTCAGCATTTCTTATATGAAATACTTCAAACTCTTGTTTTAATTGTAAATAATAAAGCGTAAACAAAGATTGTTTTTTTTTAGAATTTAAATAATCTTAAAAAAAGTTAAAAACCTTTGGTGAAATAGAAGATATTCAAGTTATTGCACGATTAAATTTTTATTAAAATGGATAATCTAATTACATTTTCAATTACAGTATTTACAGCCTTTTTTGCTATAACTAATCCTATATCCAATATGACTGTTTTTCTATCTTTAACACAAGGTGCAGATAAGAAAACGAAGCATGATATAAACAAACGATCCAATCTTATAGCATTTATTATTGTTGCCGTTTTTGTGCTTTTGGGAAAGTATATTTTCGAATTATTTAACATTAGTATTCCAGCCTTTAAAATTACTGGTGGAATTTTAATCTTTTTTATAGGTTTTGATATGCTTCAGTCAAAACAATCTAATGTAAAAACGCTGGATAATGTTCATATTGATGAAAATATTGCTGTTTCCCCTTTGGCTATACCAATTTTAGCAGGGCCAGGAACCATTGTAACTGCAATGAATTTTGTTTCAAATGTAGAAACTATTCATATTATTTTGGTAATTCTAATATTCGGTTCCATGAGCTTACTAACATATTTGACTTTTAGATTAAGTGATCTAATCGTTCGCATAGTTGGTCATAATGTGATTTCTGTAATTGGAAAAATAATGGGGTTAATTATAGCAATAATTGGAACCGGTATGATTATTCAAGGAATTAAGATTTCATTTCATTTAATAACTTAAAATGAACTATTTAAAGTTATTTGTTTTTTAATTACATTTATAATATGAAAAAAGTTCTTGTTTTATTTTCACATCCTAAATTCGAAAAATCTCGAGTAAATACAGTTTTAATAAACCATATTAAAGATAAAGAACATGTTACTTTTCATGATTTATATGAGCAATATCCAGATTTTCATATAGATGTTTTAAAGGAAAAACAATTATTAGAAGAGCATGATATTATTATTTGGCATCATCCCTTTTACTGGTATAGTTGTCCGCCATTAATGAAACAATGGATTGACATGGTGTTAGAGTTTAATTGGGCTTATGGTCCAGAGGGTAAAGCATTACAAAATAAAATATGCCTAAATGCTATTACTACTGGAGGTTCAAAAGAAGTGTATTGTTCTGAAGGCTATAATAGTTTTACCATTAAACAATTTTTAAGACCATTTGAGCAAACTGCAAATTTATGTGGTATGATTTATTATCCGCCATTTGCAGTTATGGGAACACATAATTTAACAGAGAAAGTTTTAGTAGATTATAGAAATGATTATGGAAAATTAATCGATATACTACAAGCAGATCTAAAGGTTTCTGATGTTGAAAACAATTCTTTTATTAATGATATAGCGCAACTAAAATCAACTTAAAAATATGACTGGAAGTATACTTTTTGAAGCCATAGTATTTTTAGCAGGAGCTATAATTTGTGTATCTATTGCTAAACGTTTAGGGTTAAGTTCTGTTATTGGATATCTATTAGCTGGTGTATTAATTGGTCCTTATGTATTAGGTTTTATAGGTGAAGAAGGTGATGATATACTTCACTTTGCAGAATTTGGAGTAGTAATGATGTTATTTCTTATTGGATTAGAAATTGAACCAAAAAATTTCTGGAACATGCGGAAAACTATTGTAGGAATGGGAGGTCTTCAAGTAGGAGGAACCATGTTATTATCCTATTTATTATTTACTTTTTTAGGATACGATTGGGAAGTCGCTTTAGTGATTTCTATGGCAGTTGCTTTATCGTCTACTGCAATTGCTATGCAAACTATAAAAGAAAAAGGATTGATGGATACTACTTTTGGTACTTCGTCATTTTCTATCTTATTGTTCCAGGATATTATTGTCATTTTTATGTTAGGTTTTATTCCATTATTATCTAATTCAGAGGATAACGCTTCCGCGGAAAGCCATTCGGAACAAACCAATTTATTAGAAAGCTTACCAATGGGATTTCAAACGTTGGCGATAATATTATCAGTAGTTTTAATTATTGTTGCAGGCCGTTATTTAATTGTTCCTATGTTACGAAAAGTAGCAAAAACAGGGGTTAGAGAATTACTTATTGCTGCAGCATTATTAATTGTTTTCGGAATTTCTTTTTTAATGGAATATGTTGGTATTAGTCCTGCTTTGGGAGCCTTTCTAGGTGGAGTAGTACTCTCAAATAGTGAATTTAAACACGAGCTAGAAAGTACACTGGAACCTTTTAAAAATTTACTTTTAGGATTGTTTTTCATGGCAGTTGGTGCGTCTATTAATTTTATTGTTATAGCAAAAAGCCCGTTAACTATTGGAGGGATATTAATAGCTATTGTTGTTTTAAAAGCGCTTGTTTTATTCATTACTGGACATGTCTTTAAAATAAAATTAGACCAAAAACTACTGCTCACTTTTAGTTTAGCACAAATTGGAGAATTTGCATTTGTACTGTTATCTTTTGCTTTTGGGCTTCATATCTTGTCTCAAGAACAAATGGATATGATGCTCGTAATTACAGCACTTAGTATGTCTTTAACACCAATAATCGGTATTATTAACGAGCGTTTTATTCTGCCAAAAACAGGAACTAAAGAATCTATTAAAAGACCAATGGATCATATTGCAAAATCACAAAAAATAATATTAGTTGGTTTTGGTCATTTTGGAAGTACTATAGGCAGGTTTTTACGTTCGCATGGTGTAGAAGCTACTATTTTAGATCACGACTCTAATCGTGTAGATTTTTTAAGAAAAATGGGATTTGAAGTTTATTATGGAGATGCAACAAGGCTAGATTTACTCGAGTCGGCTGGGATTTCCGAAGCTAAAATTATAATTTGTGCTACCAATAAAATTAGCGTTTCCAAAGCTATTAGTAAAATAGTGAAAGAAAAATATCCTAATGTAGAACTTATGATTCGTACAAAAAACAGATATGATGCTTATGAATTATTGAATCTTGGACATGAAAATATTTATAGAGAATCTTTAGAAACTTCTTTAACTTTAGCCAAAGATGTGTTGAGTAAAATGGGTTTCAGAAAATATACACTAAATAGACAAGTTCAGAATTTTATTAAATACGATGAGGATAGTTTAAGAAGATTAGCTGCGGAACCAGAACGAAAGGAAAATTATATTTTTAAAGCTCGAAAAGAATTAGAACAACAAGAAAAATTCTTAAATGAAGATTTTAAACGTGGTATTGTAGACTTCGATAATCATTGGGATAGTGAGCATATTAGAAAAGCTTTAGAAAATTCTAAAACAAAAATGTAATGCAAAAAAAGGTACCGCACATTGTTTTCGATTCTAAAAAACCAAAAAATAGTGGTATTGAAATTTTAACCATTGAAAGTCTTGCTTCTCGTAAAACCGAAATTATAGACCATAATCCAGAAAAAGCACATCAGGTTGCTTTTCACATGATTGTTTTTTACACGCAGGGAGAAAGCAAGCAATTGGTAGATTTTGTATGGCATCCTGTAAAGAAAAATACCATTATCCATCTATCTAAAGGGCAAATAAATGCTTTTCAATTTACAAAAAAATTAAAAGGCTACATTTTATTATTTACGGAAGCCTATTTAAAAAATCAGATAAATAATTTACCAAAAAATGAATATTTAAGGTTGTTTAATACGCACTTATTTTCACCAAGTATTCAAGTGCCACAAGATTCTAATATGACACGTTATTTTGATTTGTTTTATGAGGAGTATAACAATCAAACAGAAGATTTAAATCAGCAAAACACCTATAAATCATTATACGCTATCATTTTTTCTAAGTTAGAAGGCCTAAAGCAATTCCAGCCTTTTCATATAAAGCAATCTAAGCAAATAAATATATTTTTAGATTTTAAAGCACTTCTAGAACTTCATTTTAAAGCCAGCAGAAATGCAGATTTTTATGCTGAAAAACTTCATATTACTTACAAACATTTAAATACCATTTGTAAGGCCACTGTGTCCATTACTGCAAAACAATATATAGATCGATTTATCATACTTGAAGGCAAAAGATTGCTTATAAATTCGGATATTAAAAGTTCAGAACTTGCGTATGATTTAGGTTTTCAAGAACCCACAAACTTTGTAAAATATTTTAAGAAGCATACGGGTTTTACCCCAAACAACTTCAAAAAGAACTATTTGTAAGTATAGGTTCGATATTAACCATTTTTACACTCATATTTATCTCTAAAGAAACTTTCTTAAATTTTAAATTTGTTTACCTAAACACTTGTAAACAAGTAATATTTAATAAACAATAAAATCATGAAATATTTATTAATTCTATTAACGAGTATCACCTTATTAAGCTTCACAAAAAAAGAAAAAACCATAAATACTTACGTTATTGAAGTAACAACATATAAAATTAAAGAAGCAGTAAGTAATGAGAATTACTGGATTGAAGACGCAAAAGTAGATGCTAATTACACAAGTAAACAACCAGGTTATATAAGTCGAGAAAGTGCTTATAACGAAGACACTAAAACTTTTTTGGTAGTAGCCAAATGGAAAACAATGGAAGATGCAGAAGCTTCAATGGCTAAGTTTATGAAAGATGAATCTGTAGCAGATTTTGCAAACATGATTGAAGGAAGCACTATGAAAATGTCCCGCTATTTAGTAAATTAAATAGTAATCATTGATTAATAGCAAGTAGTAAAAGGTTACTTTCCCTATAGTAGCCTTTTCTATTTATAGCATATAGTAAAGTTCTTAATAAATTAAAAAAACTAATGTCAGATATAAAAACATGCCCAAAATGTGGCGCTAAAGCAAAATATAAAGTAAAAGGAACTATTGAGTCTTTTGAAGCTGTACAAGATGATGAAGCCTTCAAAAAAATAGGTCAGCTTAAAAAAGCAATGCAAAAATTTAAGGATAAAGCTGAGGCTTTAGAAAAGGAGTTAGAAATATTAAAAACTAAAATATAATTATGGATATTCAGCAAAATAAAAAAAACGCCATTGCTTTTTACAAAATGGCTTACGAAGGTAATCCAACAAAAGCAGTAGCATTATATGTTGGAGATGAATACATTCAGCATAACCCAATGGTTGCCGATGGTCCGCAAGCGTTTATAGATTATTTTGATCGCATGCAAAAAGAATATCCTGTTAAAACTATGGATTTTGTGAGAGCTGTTGCTGAAGGTGATTTAGTTGCATTACATACACATCAAATCTGGCCAGATAACGATCAATATATAACTATGGATTTTTTTAGGTTTAATACCAACGGAAAAATTGTAGAACATTGGGATAGCATACAACAAATTCCAAAAACTTCTGCTAATAATAATACGATGTATTAATTAGTTATATGAAAATTATTAAAAAAAATTACGGTTGGATAATTGTTACTATTTTATCTAGTTTACCATTATTGGTGGTTTTTAAAATGATAAACATCGATTTTTCAAATGGGGTATCTATGTCTTTTGCTGAAAATGCTGTTGGTGAAGGTAGAACGACTATAGAAATGTTATATCACGTAACAGGTGAGTTTGCAATTCGTTGGATGACTGCTGTGTTAACTTGCACACCTTTCTTTATCATTTTCGGTGTTTCTAACCTTTTTGTTAGGCAAGCTATGGGAATTGCAACCGCAGTTTGGAGTATATTACATTTTATCTTTTTTATTGCTGCTGAAGGTTTTTTAGAAACCTTTACACAAACTAATTATGTTGCTGGGTTTATAGCAGTTTTAATTCTTATTCCGTTGCTACTTACCTCAAATAGAAAAGCCATGAAAAAGCTAAAAGCGAGATGGAAAAAGCTTCAAAGCTTTGCATATGTTGCCGTTTTATTAAGCTTAATTCATGTTGCTATTTTAGATAAAACTTGGATAATCTATGCTGTAATTATTGGTTTAGGTTTCATTATAAGAATTCCGGTTGTAAAAAATAAATTCGTTATTTTTAGAAAAAACAAAAAAATTGCGAATTCTTAATTAGGATGTACAGTCTTAACTTTTATATGTTGTGTTTCTGTAATTTTTTTAAAATTGGTTCGACCTAAACATAATAAAAAACCAAAAAAGCTAAAAAATGAAACAACCAACCAAAGTATTAAAAGTAAGTCAATTAAAAAATAAAGTACCAGAACACGCTTTGGTCAATGGTTTAGATTTAGTCATTGTAAAGTTCGATGACGATATTTCTGTGCTTTACGGAAGGTGTTTGCATCGAGGCGCTTTAATGTCTGATGGTCATGTAGATGGACACAACCTAATTTGTGGTGTTCACGGATGGGATTATCGTGTAGATTCAGGAGTTTCAGAATATAATAATAAAGAGGTACTTCATAAATTTTCAACAAAAATTGAAGGTGATGATTTATTTGTTGATGCCTTTGAAATCGATGCTTATTTAGTTAATAATCCTCAACCTTTTAATCGTGATGCCTACTTAGGTGCTTATGCAGATACACATCCTGAAGATACAGAACCTTACACAGGTTATATTAAAGAATTAGCTCAAAACGGACTTAAAAACCTTGGTCATCATGGCTTTTCTGCCTCCATGGGTGTTGATAGAAATACATTACCTAAATGGGATAACATACAGTTTTTACCAGCGCAATTAGCAACACGTCCTTTATTGGATGAAGAATCTGTGGTGACTAAAGTGGTTATTGGTCCAAATGCTAAAAAACCATTAGAATTAGATATTCCTTTATTTGTAAGTGACATGAGTTTTGGTGCTTTATCTAGAGAAGCTAAAATCTCATTATCTAAAGGTGCAGAACTTGCAGGAACAGGTATTTGTTCTGGTGAAGGCGGAATGCTTCCTGATGAACAAGCTAATAACTCGAGATATTTTTATGAATTAGCATCTGCTCAATTTGGATTTTCTTGGGATAAATTAGATAATGTTCAAGCGTTTCACTTTAAAGGTGGTCAAGGTGCAAAAACAGGTACTGGCGGACATTTACCAGGCAGTAAAGTAAGTAAAGAAATTGCCGAAGTAAGAGGATTAAAAGAAGGAGAAACGGCTATCTCACCAGCAACGTTTCCTGATTTTCATGGTGTAGATGATTTCAAAGATTTTGCTAAACAAGTTCGTGAGAGAACTGGCGGAATTCCTATCGGATTTAAAATAGCGGCAAGTCATATTGAAAAAGACATACAATTTGCACTAGATGTTGGTGTGGATTACATCATACTCGATGGTCGTGGAGGCGGAACAGGTTCTGCACCAACCATTTTAAGAGACCATATTAATGTTCCAACGATTCCAGCATTAGCTAGAGCTCGTAAATATTTAGATAAAGTTGGAGCCAACAATATTACATTGGTAATTACTGGTGGACTTAGAGTTGCTGAAGATTTTGCAAAAGCATTAATGCTTGGTGCAGATGCCATTGCAGTTTCAAATTCAGCTTTACAAGCTATCGGTTGTTTAGGTATGCGTGCTTGTGGAAGTAATAATTGTCCTGTGGGTATTGCAACTCAAAAAGAATCGTTACGTAGTCGTATAATTATTGACTCATCTGCAAAACAATTACATAACTTTTTTGATGCTACAAATGATTTAATTAAAGTAGTCGCAAGAGCTTGTGGTTATGATGATGTCAATAAATTTAATCATGATGATTTGTCTACTTTTGATGTTGATATTCATAAACTAACAGGAATAAACTACGCTGGAATAAACTAAGAAACTATGAAAGAACAAATGCATATAGCAGCACAATATTTATCTGCTGCTGGAATTAGTTTTCTTGATAAAAAAGATGATGATAGTCACACCAATATGGGTTTTAACGTTAGCAAAGCTTCCTTAGAATCACATTTACTTTCAAAAAATGGAGACCAGTTATGTTTAAATTATAACGACTTTTCATTACAATGGAAATCAAAAGCCAAAACAGTTTCATTCGATTTAGATGGCGCGACGCATCAAGATGTATTGAGTTGGTTAACAGACACTTCTAAATCTCATTTAGATAAAGCATACACCTATAACTTACACTACGATTTACCATATAGCATTGATAATTCTTATATCTTTCAATTAGAAAGTACTGAAGAATTAAAAGAGTTAATTCAATTAAGAACATTAGCGCAATTAAGCTTAGAGCAAATCAATACAGATTTTAATAAAACTGCAAGTATTAGGGTTTGGCCACATCATTTTGATACTGGTATCTACACACAATTAGATGACAGTGCTATGAGCTTTGGTCTTGGATTGGCAATTCCTGATAATTTAAGCGATGTGCATTATCTTTATATTAGTGGTTATAAAGATGGAAAAGCAATAGAACCTTCAAATTTTAATGCTTTAAAAAATGGTACATGGATTAATAAAGACTTTAAAGGTGCCATTTTACCAGCGACACAAGTTTCAAAAAAAGAAGCAGTTTTGTTTTTTAAAGAAGCCATAAATCCATTTAATAGATAAAAATTCAGTTTGAAAATAGACATTATAAAAAAGTATAACGACGTAAGAACAGCGACTATAGATTTTTGCAGCCATTTGCACATAGAAGATTTTTCTATTCAAGTGGTACAATTTGCAAGTCCTGCAAAATGGCATTTAGCACATACGACTTGGTTTTTTGAAACTTTTATCCTTAAAAATTATGTAAAAGATTATAAAGAGTTTGATGCCGATTTTAATTTTCTCTTTAATAGTTATTACAACAATCTTGGCGATAGAATTTTACAAAACAACAGAGGCAACATGTCGCGTCCAAGCACAGACAAAGTTTTTGCATACAGAACATATGTAGATGCTAAAATGCAAGATTTTCTGAAAAATACTTCAGACGAAAACATAATCGATTTAGTCATTCTTGGTTTAAATCACGAGCAGCAACATCAAGAATTGTTAATTACAGATGTGAAATACATGCTTGGTCATAATCCTATTTTTCCGGAGTATCACAAAGATTTCAATTTAATTAAAGACGAAAATACAACTGCAAATAGCGTTAAAATTCAATCTGGTGTATACCAAATTGGTCATCAAGAAGATGGTTTTTGTTATGATAATGAATTAGGTGTACACAAAGTATATGTCGACGATTTTGAAATCAACAATCACTTGGTCACTAATGGTGAATATCTTGAATTTATGCAATCTGGTGGATATTCCGATTTTAATCTTTGGTTAGATGAAGGTTGGTCTTGGGTAAATAAAAATGAAATAAAAGCACCAATGTATTGGCATAAAATAGATGGTGAGTGGCATAGTTATACCCTTGCAGGAATACAAAAAGTAGCTAAAGATGCTATTTTAAGTCATATTAATTTCTTTGAAGCTAATGCCTTTGCTGCATGGAAAGGGATGCGTTTACCAACCGAATTTGAATGGGAAATTGCATCCAAAGCACTCCATTGGGGAAAACGTTGGGAATGGACAAATAGTGCTTATTTGCCATATCCAAATTTTGAAACCGAAAATGGAGCAGTAGGTGAGTATAATGGTAAATTTATGAGTAATAAAATGGTACTTCGTGGTGCTTCTGTAGCGACTTCTAAAAACCATAGCAGACCAACATATCGTAATTTTTTTAACCCAACAGAAAGGTGGCAATTTACTGGAATTAGACTAGCAAAATAGATGATAGACCTAACAAAAACTAAAAATCATAATAGCCAAAATATAGAGATGCTAGAAACATTTAAAAAGGATGTAAAACAAGGACTAGATTCCAATCCTAAAACCTTATCCTCAAAATATTTCTATAATAAAATTGGTGATGCACTTTTTGTGGAGATCATGAATCTTCCAGAATACTATCTAACTCGAAGTGAATTAGATATTTTTCAAAATAAAACACAAGATTTAATAAACGCTCTACAATTAAATTCCAATACACCTTTTGAATTAATTGAGTTAGGAGCTGGTGACGGTTTAAAAACTAAAAAATTGTTGCGTTCTTTAGATAAGCAAAACTATACCTTTGATTATTTACCTATAGATATTTCATCAAATGCATTGCAATTATTAAAAAAAGACCTTTCAAATACATTACCAAATGTATCTGTTAAAACACAACAAGGTGATTATTTTAAAATATTAGCTTCGTTAAAAAAGAGTAGTAAACCCAAAGTTATTTTATTTTTAGGTTCTAATATTGGAAATATGGATGATGAAAAAGCTGCTGAATTCATCTATAATTTAGGTGCTAATTTAAAACCTGGAGACAAACTGTTATTAGGTGTAGATTTAATTAAGGCGAAAGAAATTGTATTACCTGCTTATAATGATAAGCAAGGAATTACCGCTAAATTTAATCTTAATTTATTGCATAGAATAAATGAAGAATTAGGTGCCGATTTTAATCTAAAAAACTTTAAACATCAGCCAGAATATAATAAAGAGGAAGGTATTGCTAAAAGTTACATAGTAAGTACAGAACAACAAACAGTAACTATAAATGCATTAGAAACTTCTTATACTTTTGAAGCAGATGAAAAAATTCACACCGAAATTTCTAGAAAATATAACGATGCTTTAATCGAAAAAATAATAGCAAATACAGACTTTACTCTTCAAACTAAAATACTAGATAGTAAAGCATATTTTGCAGATTATATATTGACAAGAAACTAGCAAATGGAAATAACAAATCTAGCCGTTTTAGGACTTGGTAGTCGCTCCACATTATTTTATCTAAGCGAATTAAATCGTTTATATAATATTGTAAAAGGAAATTATTCTACCTGTCCTTTTATACTATTAAACATTAATTTTAATACTATTAATGTTTTATTACCAAACACTTCAAAAGAATTAGATATGGTTGTAAAACAGTATACAGATGAAATAGAAAAACTGCAAGTAGAACATGTTTTAATTCCAAATATTACGCTTCATGAAACAATAGATAGATTAAATATCAATAAAAAGGTGCATCATCCTATTTCTTTAAGTATAAAAAAAATAAAAGCCAACCATTGGAAAAAAGTGGTTTTGTTTGGTTCTTTATTCAGCATGCATGCTTCCTACATAAAAAATAAATTTTCTGAAAATGCTATTGAATGGATAGTACCTTCAGAAGAAGATATGCAGTTTCTTGATGTGTTTAGAAAACAAGTGTATAACGAAACAGAAACCATGGAAGATATTGAAAAATTCCATACACTTATCGATATTTATTCCGCAAAACACCCAGTAGTATTGGCTTGTACAGAATTATCTATTTTAAAACCAAAAACATCTAAGAACCTTTTAGATATGGCAACGGTTCAGATAGAGCAAGCCATTCAATGTATTTTAAAATAAAGCAGACATTTACCATTTTTAGTCTCAAATGTATCTTCCATATCAAGGGAATATAAATAACCTTTGTAAAATAGTATAAGGCAAAATGTATACAAAAAGTATTATGAAAATAGCAGTAACATCAGCAAGTGGAAAATTAGGAGCTTCTATTGTAAAGCATCTTATTCCATTAATTGGTAAAAATAATATAATAGCAATTGCTAGAACCCCTCAAAAAGCAGAGCATTTAGGTGTTGCAATTAGAAAAGGAGATTATAATAGTCGTGAAGATTTTGATACTGCATTAAAAGGAATAGATGCTGTTTTACTGGTTTCTGGAATGGATGCACCAGATAAACGAATTGTTCAGCATAGAAATGTTATTGAAGCTGCTAAATTAAATGGCGTAAAAAAAATAGTTTATACAAGTATTGTTGGTGCAGAGAAAGGAAACGCCTTTAGTCCAATAGTTCAAACCAACAGACAAACAGAAAAAGACATACAAAATTCTGGTCTAGAATGGAGTATTGGAAGAAATGGGATTTACATTGAGCCAGATATAGAATATCTAGACACCTATATAAAAGAAGGTGAAATTAGAAATTGTGCAGCTGAAGGAAAATGCACCTATACTAGTCGTGAAGAACTTGGTTATGCTTATGCTAAAATGCTTATTGAAGAGAAACATAATGGCAAAATTTACAATCTTGTAGGAAATGCTATAACGCAAGGAGAACTTGCAGACTATTTAAACATTGTGTTTGGTACACATTTAATTTTTAATAATGTTTCTGTTGAAGCATATAAGAAAGAAAGAACAGCTGCTTTAGGTGATTTTATGGGAACAGTTATAGCAGGAATTTACGAAGGCATTAAAGAAGGAGCAAATGCTGTTACTTCCGATTTTGAAATTGTTGCTGGTAGACCACACAAATCTACAGTCGAAATGATAAAAGCATACATTAATTTTGCTAATTCCATCTAAATTTAATTAATAAATTATTTTTAGCAATACCAAAATTTTAAAGGTGTTTGCAATAAAATTCGAATTCGTTACTAAATAAGTGTTTGTTGTAGAGTTAGTTGTCTTTTTCTACTAAATTTTACAAGGTATAATACAATCTGTTTTTTTGCATTGTCTTGTGATCCAAAAACACAACGAAAAAGCACACCTTGTTCTGTAAATAAATAGTAGGAGCAGTATCTGTTTTTTCTAAATAAACACTATTTAATTTCTTTAGCTACTTTATAATAACCATTAATGATGAATCTGGTTTGATAATGTGTCGTGATTTTATTAGTAGCTTCTTTTGTGACCTTTAATACTTTTTTCGGAAGCATTTTCATGTCTAAACGCACTGATTCTAGTGTAGAAGTATACGCTTTTAGAATGTTTTTAAGATTTATTTTTTCAAATCTCCAGCAGCTATATAATGTAATTTAGGTATGATTATAACTAGTTTTTACTATCTCTGGTATTATTAAAATGGAATATGCTACAAAAAATACGACTATTATATTTCCCTATGGAAATATAGTTTTAAATAAATTAGTAAGCACTTACTAATATTTTTAATATATTAGTTTTTTATTACTAAAATGGATTTGAAAACTAAAATTAAAAAAAAAGCTATTTCTCTATATAATAGCTACGGTATTTCCAATGTTTCTATGAAACAAATTGCAGATGCTCTAAGCATAAGTGCAGGAAATTTAAGCTACCATTATAAAATAAAAGCAGATCTATTAGAGGTTATTTATAAAGAAATGTATGCAGAAACATTAGATTATATATTGCCACAAAATACCTATATCACTTTATTTCATTTTCAAGAGATGCTGTTAAAGTTTGACAATTTGCAATATCGCTATGCTTTCTTTTTTAATGATATAGTACATATTATTAAAACCTACCCCAAAATAGCGAAACAATATGAAGCATCTAATTTAATTCGCTTTAAAGAAGCTAGAAAATTAATAGATTATTATATAGAAACGGGTAGAATGCAAGCAGAAAATCAATATATAGATTACAACAAAACCATTTATACCGTTTGGATGACTAGTACTTTTTGGCAATCGCAAAAATTAGCAATTCAAACTACAGATTATACTGTAAATAAGTGTTCTGCAATAGAAATGCTTTGGACCTTATTTTTACCTTATTTAACCCCAAAAGGGTTAGAAGAATATCAACAATTACGAAAATTTGTAAAAATATCTAATAAATAATATATGAGAAAAATAGATTCCCTTTTAACCGAATATGCAGAAAGCCACCAAACAAAAATGAATATTGCCATACACTATGTTTGTGTGCCATTAATTTTCTTTAGTTTAATTGGGTTATTAGCTAGTATTCCGATGCCAGAAATAATCACGAATAGTTTACCAACGACTTTAACATCGTATGCGCATTTTGGAACTTTAATCATTCTATTTGGACTATTCTATTATTTACGTTTATCTGTAGTTCTTTTTATTGGAATGCTGTTATTTTCTGCTTTAGTACTTTTTGGGATTCATCAAATTGCACAACTTAATATAGCACCACTTTGGATCATGATGCTTATCCTTTTTGTAGTAGCTTGGATTGGGCAATTTATAGGTCATAATCACGAAGGAAAAAAACCTTCCTTTTTAAAAGATCTTCAGTTTTTAATGATTGGTCCAGCTTGGACGATGAGTCATGTGTTCGAAGCCTTAAAGATTAAATTTTAAACAGATATATCTTAGCATTTAGAAACAGATGGAAACGTCTGTTTTTTTTATGTTTTAATACTTCAGTTATAAAGTGTTAAAACCAATAAAACTCTACTATCTTTGCACAAAATAAAAATTATGTCAAAAACATTTTCTAGTTTAGGTATTAACAATGTATTAGAGAGTAATTTAGCAGACTTAAATATTACTGTTCCAACAGATATTCAAGTAAAAGCAATTCCAGTAATTCTTAATAATACAGAAGATGTTGTCGCAATAGCAAAAACAGGAACGGGTAAAACCGCAGCCTTCGGTTTGCCTTTATTACAATTAATAGACACAAATAAAGAGAATATTCAAGTTGTAATCTTAGCTCCAACACGAGAGCTAGGACAACAAATTCATAAAAGCCTATCGACTTTTAATTCTGAAGAATTACAGATTTCTATAGCAGGTGTTTTTGGGGGAATTCCTATAAAACCACAAATAGAAAGACTTAAAGATACTACACATATTGTAGTTGCTACACCAGGACGTCTTGCAGATTTAATGGAAAGAAATGCAATAGAGATTAAAGCTGTTTCCTATTTTGTTTTAGATGAAGCAGACGAAATGGTTAGCGCACACAAAGAAGGTGTGGATACTATAATTAAAGCATTGCCAAAAGACAGAAGAACACTTTTGTTTACAGCAACTATGCCTGGAACCATCAAGCAATTGGTGCAAAATAGCTTATCTAAAAATGTAATTACTATTGAAGCAGATATGCAAACTATTGGTCATCAAGGTATAGACCATCAATATGTAATTGTTGAACCTATAGAAAAATTAAATGTTTTAATGCATTTCTTGAATTCCAATGAAGGTAAACGCGGAATCATTTTTTGTAAAACTAAAGCAGCAGTAAATAAATTAGCAAAAAAATTAGCAATAAATAAATTCTCTTCTGGAGCTATTCACGGAAGCCTTTCTCAAGGCATTCGTGATCGTATTATGGGGCAATTTCGAGAAGGTCACATTCATATTTTAGTGGCTACCGATTTGGCTGCTCGTGGTATTGATGTAAAAGATTTAGCATTTGTTGTTAATTATCATTTGCCAGATACCTACGATGCATATGTACACCGAAGTGGTCGTACAGCAAGAGCAGGAGCGAAGGGCTTGTCTTTAAGCGTTATACAGCAAGATGAAGTACAAGACATTCCAGAGTTTGAAGACGAATTAGGCATCGTTTTTAAAGAATATCAAAAAGCAGATACCAAAAGTATTGAGGAAAATAATGGATTACTTTGGGCAAGAAAAATTTTTAAAACGAAAGTAAATCGAGATATTCCTGAAGATTTTAAAGCAAAAGTAAAAACCATCTTTCATCATTTAACTAAAGAAGAATTGGTGGATAAAATACTATCTAATTATATCGCAAATAATAATACCATTGTTGAAAAACAAGAAGTAGTAAAGAAGAAAAAGAAAAAATAAGCAATGGCACATTATTTAAAAGCACAGCAAGATATTTTAGATAAACTAAAAATAAAAGCGCTAAATCCTATGCAGGAAGAAGCATTGTTATCCATTACAAGTACAGCAAATACTGTTTTATTATCTCCTACAGGAACAGGAAAAACAGTTGCTTTCTTATTACCAACTATTGCGGCATTAAATACCAATAATAAAAATGTACAGTTATTAATTTTAGTGCCTTCTCGCGAATTGGCGATTCAAATAGAACAAGTAATTCGCACTATGGGCTCCGGTTTTAAAGCTAATGCAGTTTATGGAGGAAGACCTTTTAGTAAAGATAAATTGGATTTAGCACATACACCAGCAATTTTAATTGGTACTCCTGGAAGAGTTGCAGATCATTTACGTCGAGAAACTTTTAGTGTTGAAGATATTAACACTTTTGTTTTAGATGAATTTGATAAATCGCTAGAAGTAGGTTTCGAAAAAGAAATGAAAGAAATTATAAGTAGTCTACCTTTTATTAAAAAACGCATTTTAACATCTGCAACACAAGACATGGAAATTCCTCGTTTTGTAGGATTGAAAAATGAATTAATTATTGATTATTTAGATACTGTTACCTCTAATTTAGAAATTAAAAAAGTAATTTCTCCAGCTAAAAATAAGCTTCAAACTTTAGTAGATTTATTACAGGATATTGGTAATAAACCAGGAATCGTTTTCTGTAATTTTAAAGATACTATTCAATATGTGAGTGATTTTTTAAACGAAAACAATATTGCTCATGGTTGTTTTCAAGGAGGAATGGAACAAATTGATAGAGAACGAGCTTTAATAAAATTTAGAAACGGTACACATCAAATAATAATTGCAACAGATTTAGCAGCTCGAGGATTAGATATTCCGGAGTTAAATTATATTATTCATTACCAATTGCCTATAAAAGCGGAAGAGTTTACACATAGAAATGGAAGAACAGCCCGTATGAATGCCGAAGGTACAGCTTATGTTTTACAGTGGGAAAATGAAACTTTACCAGCGTTTATTGAAACGAAAAGTGTTTACAAACCAAATGGTAAAATTTCCACAATAGAAACCCAATGGGCTACTTTATTCATTTCAGGGGGAAGAAAAGATAAAATATCGAAAGGCGATATTGCAGGGTTACTTTTTAAACAATGTAATCTAGAGAAATCTGAAATTGGTATTATTGAACTGAAACAAGATTGCGCATTTGTTGCTGTACCTAAAACGAAAATACTTTCCATAATAGATACAGTTAATAATCTACGTTTAAAGAAAAAGAAAGTTCGTGTAACTTTGGTTTAATCTAGATACTTATCAAATAGTTTTTTTGAAACATTTTATCATATATATCTTTACTAAACATATATAATTGTGCTGGTCTTTTTGAAACACCAACTTGCTTTTCATCTAATGCGATAATATATTTTTTATTGATTAGTTTTCTTCTAAAATTTCTATTGTCTATTTCTATTCCTAGAATAGATTCATATAAATCTTGTACATCATTGATGGTAAATTTATCCGGAAGTAACTTAAATATAATAGGTTCAGATAAACACTTTACTTTTAAATCTGCATATGCTTCTTTTATGATTTTCTCATGATCAAATCCCAATTCTGGTAAATCATTTACAGGAAACCACGTCGCATTATTCTTATTGTTTGTTAAATCAACATCTTCTGTTTTTAACAAAAAGTAGTAAGCAACCGTAATGGTTCTAGAATTAAATTCTTCATTTTTTATCCATAATACATCTTTTGCATTAGTTAAACGATTCGGATTTCCAAAGGCTTTAAATTGCTTTTTGTATTGATTGGTTAATCCTGTTAATTCTTTTAGAACTCTTGTTGCGGTATCATCTAAGGTTTCATGTGTATAAACATGATAACCAGTTAATACATAGTCATCTACTAAAACTTCATTTTTCGATTCTAAATATCGCTTTATTAATAAAATATTTAATGATTTAGTATTTACATCATATCCAAAAACAACGCAATCTACAGATATATTTAATATTTTTTCGGGCTTCATAAGTCTTTCAATTTTCAATATTAATTCCTAATAGAATTTCATAAAACAATTAATATTGGTATTAAACGTCAATTGTACATTAGCAATAATAGTGCTTTTTATTGATAAAACCTTAATTTTTTATCAATTTTACATATATAAATGATAATTTAACATATATTTTTTTAGAATAATTAGGTTTTTAAAGTTTTTTTATAATACATTTGAAAAATAAACGTAAAAATGACGTTTTATAATTTATTCATTATTTAACCTATTGTAAAATGGAAAAACTATTCACCTTCAGTATTTTAAGTTTTAATAAAGAAAAAAAAAGAAAAACTATTTTTATAACTTTATGTGCTTTGCTATTTCTTTCATCCTATGTAACATTTTCTCAGGAAGACAAAATGGAAGTGGAGGAAGAAAACAAATATGTTCCATTTAGTATTGGTGCGCATTTAAAAAACATGCATACTTGGCATGGTTTTGTTGTGCATCCTGGGGCGATGATTGCTACAAACATAGAATTCAATTCAAAAAATAAAAAATTCACTTTTGGTTTTTGGGGAGGAGCAAGTTTTTCTAAAGTAGATGTAAAAAATATTAATACGGGAGTAAATGAAAGTGCATACTATAAAGAAGTATCTATTTATACTAAATATCGATTTTCAGATAAATTCTTTATTGAAGCTGTTTCACATAATAACTATACAGGAGTTGAAGAAAGAGGAGATAAATTAGAATATTGGAGCTATGATAAAACACAGGGGTATAACTTTGTTGATCTTAATTTTGGTTACAATATAACACCTAACACCTTATTGTATTTTGCAACCATTATTGGAGGTGGTTCTGGTGATTATGAAGTGCAAGATAATGGGGATTTAGAAAATTCTTGGACACATTATTTTGAAGTGAGTAGTAAAGTTTGGCAGAACAAAAACTCAAGTTTGTCACTATTTGCAGGAGGAGCATGGTCTTTTATAACCGATAAAACATTTTATACAGAAGGAGCAGGAAATATTATTAATGTTGGCGCCACTTTTAATAAACAATTTGCAGTTTTTAAACACAATATACCTGTAGATGTTACACTTATGTGGAATCCTGAACAAGAAAAAACGGTAGTGCAATTAGATGTTACTTTGTTTTAATTGTATAGCTATATAACAAACCTTTTTGTAGAATAAATAAATTAAAGATTATGAAAACAAAAACGATAACACTCTGTATAAAGAATAGAATACTTCCAGTATTACTAATTGTATGGATATTTAATCTTAATAGTTGTGCAGAGCAGTTAAATAATTCTGAGTCCACGAATGATGATACTGAAGAAATAGGAGATGTTTTTGAAAGTAAAATAGATCTTAGTAGTAAAAAAATAGGCTATTGTTCTCCTTCATTAAATGCACCTTATTATCAGGCTTTATGGCAAAGTATAAAGTCTACTACAGAAAAAAATGGCATGCAATTTTTATCTGCGGATGGCCAAGATGATATTAATAAGCAAATTGCTGCTGTAGAAGATTTAATTACTAAAGGTGTAGATGCACTACTTCTTAACCCTAAAGATCCCGATGCTTTAGTTGGTGTTACTAAATTAGCAGAAGCTGCTGGTATCCCTGTTTTTATAATTGATAGTTCTATAAGCCCTGAAGCAGAATTTGTAACGACTATACAATCTAACAATTTAGCTAATGGTGAGTTAGCTGGAGAATGGTTAGCTAAAAAATTTGGAAACAAACCTATGAACATTGCTTTATTAAGCGGAAATGCAGGAAACCCAGTTGGTCGTACACGTAAACAAGGTTTATTACAAGGGATTACCGAAGAACAATTGCGTACGCTTGGTAAGATTAACTTGAATGTAAAAACACAAGCCTATACCGAATGGTCTTATGCAGGAGGACTTAAAGCTATGGAAGATATTTTAGTAGCGCATCCAGATGTTAATGTAGTCATTACAGAATCGGATGTTTGTGTGTTAGGTGCTATTAAAGCAATTGCACAAGCTGGTAAAACCGATGATATTTTAATTGTTGCTGGTGCAGATGGACAAAAAGAAGCGATTAAATACATCATGGAAACCGATTTTTATGGTTGTACTGCAATGAATAGTCCTGTGCAAATTGGTAAAAATGCAGTACAATATGCTGTAGAATATATGAATGGTAGAACCGATTTTGATAAAAAATCATACACAGCACCTTTATTAATTACTAAAGAGAATGCTGCTAAGTACTACAATCCAAACGCGATATTTTAATTTAATCTAATAGATATGAAAAACTCAGCAAGTGAATATCGTCTAGAAATGTCAGGAATTTCCAAAAGTTTTGGTGTTGTTTCTGTACTTAAAGATGTGAACTTAAAAGTAAAGTCTGGAGAAATTCATGCTTTATTAGGTGAAAATGGTGCAGGTAAATCTACTTTAATTAAAATTTTAAGTGGTGTACACCAAAAAGATACAGGTACTGTAGTTTTAGATGGTGAAGTGATTAACCCTAAAAACACACATGAAGGTCAGGTTTTAGGTATTAATGTGGTCTATCAAGAATTGTCTTTAGTAAACGATTTATCCGTTGCAGAAAACATTTATTTACACAAATTAGGTGCAAGTAAATCTTGGATGAATTGGAAAGGTTTAATTAAAGATGCTCAAGAATTATTAGATTCTTTAGACTTTAAAATTGATGCTTCCGCTAAAGTGAAAAACTTAAGTATTGTGCAAAAACAAGTGGTTGAAATTGCTAAAGCTATTTCAGAAGACACCAAAATTCTTGTACTTGATGAGCCTACAACAGTTTTCGATCCAAAAGATGTTAAAAAACTGTTTCAAATTCTTTTCAAATTAAAAGAACAAGGTATTTCTATAATTTATATATCACATCATTTAGATGAAGTTTTCAAAATAGCTGATACCGTTACAGTGCTTAGAGATGGCGTTGATACTGGTAGTATGCCTATTGCAGATACAGATAAAGATGGCGTGATACATTTAATGATTGGACGCGAATTAAAAGATTTATATCCAAAAAGGGATATTAAAATTGGAGAGGTGCCAATCTTTCAAGTAAAAAACTTAACCGCTAAGGAAACTATGGTAAATGATGTTTCTTTTCATGTAAAACCAGGTGAAGTACTAGGTATTGCTGGTTTAGGTGGAAGTGGAAGAACAGAAACTGCTAAATTGATTTTTGGTGCAGATAAAAAGAAATCTGGAACCTTAATTCTAGAAGGCAAAGAGATTAAAACCAATTCTCCAGTAGATGCTGCAGGATATCAAATTGGCTTTGTTTCCGAAGATAGAAAAGAGGAAGGTGTTTTCTTACCACTATCTATAAGAAGAAATATTAGTGTGACTAGTTTTAAATCTATTTCTAGTAAACTAGGTTTTATAAATGTAGAAAACGAATACAAAAAGGTATTAGGTTTAATTGAAAAATTAAACATCAAAACACCTAACTCTGAGGTTAATGTGAAAAATCTTAGTGGTGGAAATCAACAAAAAGTAGCTTTAGCGAAATGGTTAAGTATTGATAGTAAAGTTATTTTTATTGATGAACCAACTAGAGGCGTAGATGTAGGTGCAAAGATTGAAATCTACAACCTTATTAATGAGGTTGCAAAAAAAGGAGTTGGTGTCGTTGTAATATCTTCAGACATGCCAGAAATTATGGGGATTTCAGATCGTATTCTCGTAATGCATGAAGGTACCATTTATGGCGAATTGCAAAAACAACAATTTTCAGAAGAAAACATTTTACGTTACTCCATTGGAGAAGCATTAAAACAATATAATTAAACTAACTAAACATTCACGTTATGGCTTTAACAATAAAACAACAACTTAGTACTCCTGGAGGAATACTTAAGTTTTTAGTCAAGTATAATACGATATTCATTTTTATATTATTAGTGATTTTTTCGGCATTAATTTCCGATGTGTTTTTTACTTCCGTAAACCTTTCGAACTTATTAAAACAAGTGTCTGGTATTGGTATTATCAGTATTGGTATGCTCATAGTTATTCTAACAGGTGGTATTGATTTGTCTGTAGGTTCAATGGTAGCATTATTAGCGGTCACTTTTGCCATTTTGGTTAATATTTTTGCTTTACCACTGGCTATTTTAATGACTATAGTTATTGGTTTCGGATTAGGAAGTGTTTCTGGTTACCTCGTTGCTTATCAAAAAATGGCTCCATTTGTAGCTACATTAGCATTAATGACTATTGCCAGAGGTTTAAGTTTTATCTACTCTAAAGGTTCTCCTGTTACATTTACAACCGTTGGTGGAAAATTCATGTCAGACTTCGCAAACAACGCTACTTTGGGTATTCCTAATATCGCTATAGTCTTTTTTATCATAGTTATCTGTACTATGGTAATGCTACGATACAACGTTTTTGGAAGATTAATTATCGCTATTGGTAGTAACGAAGAAGCGTCTCGTTTATCTGGAATAAAAGTTAATAAATACAAGTTTTTAGTCTATGCTATTTCTGGTGCTTTAGCTGCAACTGCTGCTATTATTGTGGCTTCTAGAACTAATTTAGGTTCTCCAAACATGGGAATGGCTTGGGAGCTAGATGCTATTGCTGCTGTAGTTATTGGTGGTGCAAGTTTAAATGGAGGAAAAGGAACTGCAATAAATACTTTAATGGGGGTGCTTATTTTAGGATTAATAGGAAACATTTTAAACTTACTAAATGTTCCTTCGTATCCGCAACAAGTGGTTAAAGGCGCTATCATCATTTTTGCAGTGTTATTACAAAGATTCGAAAGCAAATAAATATATTCTGTAATGGAAAACTTAAAATTAAATAATAAAAACCTTTCTGAGATTTCAGAAAGAATTGCTGTACCAAAATACAATAGAGAAACGATTAAAACGGGTATTGTACATGTTGGTATTGGCGGATTTCATAGAGCGCATGAAGCCTTCTATACAGACCAATTGTTGCAAAATGAAGCTGTAAAAGATTGGGGGATTTGTGGTGTGGCTTTATTAGATTTTGACACTAAAATATACAACACTTTAAAGGAACAAGATGGCTTGTATACTTTAATTGTTAAAGAATTAGATGGTACACATACCAAACGTGTTATTGGTGCTATAACAGAATGTCTGTTTGCTCCAGAAAATCCATTAAAAGTCATTGAAAAAATGGCTAGCCCAGAGGTTAAAATTATCACTTTAACCATTACAGAAGGTGGTTATAATTATAATGAAGCGACTAAAAAATTCGATTTTGCAAACCCGTTAATTATTCACGATTTAGAAAATCCAAACATACCAAAAACCATATTTGGTTACCTAACACAAGCTTTAAAATTAAGACAAGAACAAGGATTAAAAGGAATTACTATTCAATCTTGCGATAATATTCAAGGTAATGGTCACATGACACAAAATATGCTATTAAGCTACGTGTCTAAAGCAGAGCCAGAATTGGTAGGTTGGATTAACGAAAACGTTTCTTTTCCAAATGCAATGGTAGACAGAATTACACCTGTAACTGCAGCAGAGGATATTAAACATCTAAAAGAAACGTCTGGTATTGATGATGCTTGGCCAGTAGTTTGTGAGCCTTTTAAACAATGGGTTATTGAAGATCATTTTATTGCAGGAAGACCAGCTTGGGAAAAAGTAGGAGCACAGTTTGTTGCAGATGTTGTGCCTTATGAAAAAATGAAGCTAAGTTTATTAAATGCAGGACATTCCGTATTAGGGATTTTAGGTGCATTAATGGGGTATAACACTATTGACGAAGCAGTTAATAATCCAAATATTAGAGTCTTTTTAAAGCATTATATGAATGAAGAAGTGACACCAACTTTAGGAGATTTAGAAGGTGTTGATTTAGATGCCTATAAAAAATCGTTGTTGGAGCGCTTCGGAAATATAAATATTAAAGATCAAATTGATCGTATCTGTTCCGAAACTTCTGCAAAATTTCCAATTTTTATTCTACCAACGATTCAAACCCAATTAGAAAAAAATAATTCAATTCAATTGGCTGCATTTGTAACAGCTGCTTGGGCTATTTATAGTTTAGGTGCTAATGAAGATGGTGAAGTTTTAAACATAAAAGATGCTCTTAAACAGGAGTTAAACGAAAAAGCTAAAGAAGCAAAACAAAATCCGATTGCCTTTTTAGAATTGGAGTCGGTTTTTGGAGCTTTAAAACAGAATACTGTGTTTACTGAAGTATTTGTAAAAGCGTATCAAGATATTACAAATAAGAACATTGAAGATAATTTAAAAAGTATTAATAGTGCTTATTAAAAAGTAATTAGTATGAAAAATATAGTTTGTTTTGGAGAGGTATTATGGGATGTTTTTCCTTCGAATAAAAAAATGGGAGGAGCTCCTTTAAATGTTGCTCTACGTTTACAATCTTTAGAAAATAATGTCTCAATTATTACTCGAATTGGAAAAGATTCTGAAGGAAAATTAATTGAATCTTATAGTATAAGTCAAGGTATTAATACAGAAAATTTGCAAATAGATGAGACGCTTAAAACTGGAGAAGTTCAAGTAAGCTTAGATAATGATGGCGTTGCAACTTACGAAATTAAACATCCTAGAGCATGGGATAATATTCAGTATACTAAAACCGCTGAAGAAGCTACAATACAAGCAGATGCTTTTATTTATGGAAGTTTAGTAACTAGAGATATTATATCAGAAAAAACCTTATATAAGCTTTTAAAATTAGCAAAACATAAAATTTTTGATGTTAATCTTAGAGCTCCTTTTTATACTACTGAAATCTTAAAATTTTTGATGCAAGAAGCTGATTTTATTAAATTTAATGATGATGAAATCTATGAAATTTGCCAAAGTCTAAAGTTTGATTCTAATGTTATAGAAGAAAACATAAAATTCATAGCAGAACAAACAAACACAACATCTATTTGTGTTACTAAAGGTAGTAAAGGTGCTGTTTTATATTATAATGATACATTTTATAATAATGAAGGCTATACAATTAAAGTGGTGGATACCGTAGGTGCTGGCGACTCGTTTTTAGCTACACTAATAAATAAACTATTAGATAAAGATAATCCGCAAGAAGCAATAGATTATGCTTGTGCAGTTGGTGCTTTAGTAGCAGGAAGTGAAGGAGCAAATCCAAAAATAAGTAACGAACAAATCACAAAGTTTATTAACCCTAAAAATATCTTTTGTGACCAATAATTGATTAATAGCAACTCAATTATGCAAAGCTTTATGATTTTTTTCATAAAGCTTTTTTCGTTTAAATAAATACCCCTTATTAAATAGGTAGAGTTCTTTTTCATTAACCGATGCAAAAAACTGTAAATTAGATATCTATTTTATTAAAACAACAAAAATAGTCTCCAATATTATAAATGTAATAAAATTGTAAACGATCAATAAATGTTTAGCTAAAAGTTAGTATATATTAATATAATCTTACTATTTTAGAGAATGTAATTCACATTTACTAAAATATAAGATTTGAAAAAAACCAAAACACTTCCGCTATTTTCAACTTACGATTTAGATTCTAGATTTTATGACGAGCTTTTTAATAAGAATGAAGAAATTAGAAGCATTTATAAAACCTTATTTGAAATCTTTGGAAAATACTCTGTAAATGAGTTCGATCGTCTAAATAAACAAGCAAAAGATTCCTTTTTTAATTTAGGGATTACTTTTCAGGTATATGGAGAAAAAGAGGTGAAAGAACAAATATTTCCTTTCGATTTATTTCCAAGAATTATTAATAATAAAGAATGGTGTACTATTGAGAAAGGAGTATTACAAAGAAGTAAAGCTTTAAACCTTTTTCTTTGGGATTTATATCATGACCAAAAAATAATAAAACAAGGAATTGTTCCTATAGATTTAATTAAATCTTCTATTAATTTTTTACCTCAAATGATAGGTTTAGATCCTCCTGGAGGAATTTACAACCATATTTCAGGTACCGATTTAATCAAACATTCGGATGGGAATTATTATGTATTAGAAGATAATATTAGATGTCCTTCTGGTGTGAGTTATGTAGTTGGTAATAGAAATGCAGTTAAACATGCATTATTTGGTGTTTTTAATCAATACAATACGCATACGGTTGTAGATTATGGAGCTAGATTATTAGAAACTATAGAGTCTGTAAAACCAAATGGAGTAGATGCTCCTGTTTGTGTTATTATTACTCCTGGAGTTTATAATTCGGCATATTATGAGCATTCTTTTCTTGCAAAACAAATGGGAGTTGTTTTAGTAGAAGGTAGAGACTTATTTGTTGAAAATGGTTTTGTATACATGCGAACTATTTACGGACCAGAAAAAGTAGATGTTATTTACAGACGAGTAGATGATTTGTTTATAGATCCTCTGGTCTTTAAAAAGGATTCCCTTTTAGGTGTTCCTGGTTTGTTTTCAGTATATCAAAAAGGAAATGTAACTTTAGTAAATGCTCCGGGAACTGGTGTTGCAGATGACAAAGCTGTATATACTTACATGCCAGAAATTATTAAATATTATTTAGATGAAGAACCTATTTTAAGTAATGTACATACCTATCATTGCAGTAGAAAAGACGAACTAAAATACGTTATAGAAAACATTGATAAATTGGTAATTAAACCAGTCGACGAATCTGGAGGTTATGGTATTTCTATTGGAAATAAGCTTACAAAAGAAGAGATAGAAAAAGTTAAAAAGACCATTTTAGCTGAACCTAGAAAATACATAGCACAGCCAATTATGTCCTTATCTACTCATCCAACGTATATCGATGAAAATGAATCTTTTGAATCTAGACATGTAGATTTAAGAACGTTTACACTATTAGGTAAAGATGTCGATTTTGTGTTAAAAGGAGGTTTAACAAGAGTAGCACTTAAAAAAGGAAATTTAGTAGTAAACTCATCTCAAGGTGGCGGATCAAAAGACACTTGGGTTTTAAAAAAATAAAGAATATATGTTAGCAAGAGTAGCCAATAACCTTTTTTGGATGGGACGATATATTGAGCGTTCAGAACACTTAGCAAGGTTTTTAAGCGTCAATTATTTTTCGTCATTAGATGCACCAGACGAATTATCACAATCTAGACAATTTGTTTTACGATCTGTAATGTATATGTCTGCAAACGAAATTATTGATGCAGACATTACATTAGAAGAAGAAGCTGTTTTATTTAATGTTGGTTTAAATCAAGAAAAACCGTACTCTATATTAAGTACATTTATAAATGCACACGAAAATGCCAGAAGTTCTAGAGATCTAATTTCAACAGAATTATTTGAATGTATTAATAGAATTAACCATACTATTAAAGCATATCCTATAGAACAATTTGTAAAAAGTGGCTTGTATGATTTTACAACAATTGTTACACAATCTACATCAGAAGCAAGAAGTAAAATAAAAAGCACACTTTTACATGACGAAGTATATGCTATTATTATGTTAGGTGTAAATTTAGAAAGAGCAATTCAAGTATCTAGAATTATAAACTCTAAAATGAGTGATGTTGCAGCTTCTAAAGAATTGAATGGCGACTCCACAGAAGGAAGTTACCAATGGTCCACACTTTTAAAATGTGTCTCTACTTACGATATGATGCGTCGTTATTATAAAAAAACACCATCTAGAGAAACTACTTTAGAGTTTATAATATTAAACGAAAAATGTCCAAGATCCATTAAAAATTGTCTATCTCAAATATATAAGTATATCTGTATTATTTCTAAAAACAAAGAAATAGCCAATGATTCTGCAGCATTTTTAATAGGTAAAATGAAAGCGGAATTTGAATACAAACTAATTTCAGATATTAATGATAATTTAGAAGAATTTATTGCTGATTTAATTGAAAAATTAGTTTTAATCGCAGTAAAATTAGAGGATAATTACTTCAATATTACGGATACAGTAGCGGTGGCCAAAGAGGAGGAAAAGGCAGAAGTTAAAGTTGAAGAAAAAAAAGATACTAAAAAAGAGACTCAAAATCAAACACAATAAGTAAATACTAGTTTTGCGATTGCGATTGCGAAAGACTGTTGGATGTATTTGGTAATTCCTGAGATACGGAAGGTCTTAAATCTACAGCAACACTCATTTCATTTTTTCCCATACTATAAATTACACCTTTTAACGGTGGTACATCATAATAATCTCTTCCGTGTGCAACAACAATATGTTGGTTTTTTGGGATTTGATTGTTCGTTGGATCAAAATCTACCCATCCATAGGTTGGTATATAAACCGAAAACCATGCATGAGAGGCATCTGTTCCTATTAATTTTTCTTTTCCTTCTGGTGCAATAGTTTCAATATAACCACTAACATATCTTGCTGGTAAACCCATAGCACGAACACAGGCAATTGCAATTTGCGCAAAATCTTGACAAACACCTTTTTTTTCTTTCATAACTTCATGAAGTGGTGTTGCAATATTTGTAAAGCCTGGAACAAAATCAAAATCGGTAAAAATTCGTTGCATTAATTCGTATGAAGCTTCATATAAAGAACGATTAGGTGTAAAAGAAAGTGCTGCATAGGCTTTAATTTCTTCACTATTATTAGATATAAGTGGCGACGCTAATACAAATTGGCGTACATTAATAATTTCAGAATCTGTTTTTTTTAGATGCTTTAAACTTGCTTCTATAGTTACTTTTTTTCCTTCTAAAAATTTTGCTTCATCTATTTGTAATGCGTAATCTCTAGATACTTTACTGTGTGCAATTACAAGGAGTTCGTCATGATTTTGCTGAATAGAAAAACGAGTTACAGCATTTCCAAAAAAATCTAGTCTTTCTGTTACATCTGTTGGGGTAGGACTTATTTCTAATCGATACTCTAAAAGGGTTTGTCCAGGAAAATTTTTCGGTTTTAAAGTTGTTAGATTATGGCAAAAAGATGCGCCATTTTCGTAAGAGTATTTTGTTTTATGCCAAAGATCAAAAACCATATTAATTAGAGATGTTTCTATTCACCAACTGTTTTTGTGGTTGTGAATGATTAAAATAAGTGTCTGAAATAGATAAAGAGGTAATATGTAATAAATTGCTTAAATCGGAAAGCATGTCATCAAGGTTTTTTCGCATATTAGATGCTGGATCAATATGTAACATTTCTTGTAAATTTAAGCATTCAATTTTAGAAATAACCGCATCAATATTTTCTTGACAAATCGTCTTTTCTTTATTCTTATTTGTATTTGGTAATTTATTAATATCCTTTTTTAAACGTCGCATTCTATACGTTAAAGATCTAGAATATTCGGTATCTAAGATCAATAGGTTTACTACGTTTTCAATGCTTAAATACGATTTGTAGCTATATCGGTAAATATTTAAGCTTTCATGGCTATTTAATAAAGATTCTAAAACTTCATAGGTTAGTTCTTCATTATGATTTACAATAAGTAAAGCTCTAAATTTTTCAATAGACATGGCGCTAATTTCTAATTCTAAACCAATAAAGTAGAGTAGTAGCCCTTGTCTTACTAAAATACTTTCTTCTGTTAGTGCCATAAAAGCAATAAGCCTTGTAATGATTTTATCGAAAAAAGTAGTTAGTGAATATATAGAATGTGTTTCTTCTTTTTTTAATTTTTTAACATGTTTTTGAATACCATCAAAAACACGCCACATATCTTTAGACCATAAATTACGTAAGGAAAAATAAGAATTATTAAAGCTTTGCATAGATTGTGCAAAACTTCCTATTCTGGTTTCATCTAAAATGAGGCTTTCTATTTCTTTTAACGGATTTTTTAAAGCTTCTTCTTCATTTTCGCCAGTAAAACCTGGAAATGTAGATGTGATTTTAGTAATAGATTTAAATAGATTTTTTAAGTTTTCAGAATCCGATTTCCTACTATTATATTGTACTTGTGCCATTTGATTTAATACCATACGTAAATATCTAGCAGTAACTAAAGTTCTTCCTAAATAACGTCCAGACCAAAATAAATTTTCGGCAGTATTACTTGGTACATCATTAATGTCTATAGATGGAGTAGCATTTGTTTTATTCCAAGAATAATTTTGTAAGTTGGGTTGCGGATTGTCATTAATAACCCAAAAATCTTTACTCGTTCCACCACGTTGATTAGAAACAAATAATTCTTCTCTTTCTGCAGCTACACGAACTAATCCTCCAGGCATGACGCTATAACCATTTTTTTTTGCGATAGAAAAAGTACGGCATAATATTTTACGAGGTTCTAATTTATCATCTACAAAATTGGGAGCTGTAGAAAAAGAAATTTTTTCTTGAGCAACAAATTTATAAGGGTTTTCAATGATTTCTTTTTTAAGTGCTTCTAGTGCTTTTTTATCCAAAAATTCACAGAAGTATATATGCTCTCTATGCGACCTATCGATTCTTTTTACAACAAAAGAAGGTAAATCTGCTAACACGTGTTTTCTCTCTTTTTCTTGTCCGCACCACCAAGATGCAATTTGCGGTAAGATTAATTCTTCATCTAAAAAATACTTGCAAATATTTTCCATAAATGGAACTAATGCAGGATTTTCTAATACACCACTACCTATAGGGTTTACAATGGCAACATTTTGTAAGCGTACGACTTCTAATAAGCCAGCAACACCTAAATACGAATCTTCTCGTAACTCTAAAGGATCAACAAAACTATCATCAATTCTTCTTAAAATAACATCCACTTGTTTTAATCCTTTTAAAGATTTTAACCAAACTTTGCCATTTCTTACTACTAAATCATTTCCTTTTACAAGTGGATATCCTAGAAAAGAGGATAAATAAGAATGTTCAAAATAGGTTTCGTTATGCGGTCCTGGGGTTAAAATAACCACCATAGGATTTTCAGTATTTGTAGGTGCTGCATTTAATAATAGCTCGTTAAAGTCATTAAAAAATTGCGAAGGTTGCTCTACATGAATATCGGTATATAATTCTGGTATAACTTTACTGGTTGAAAATCGGTTTTCTAATGCATAACCCATTCCTGAAGGTGCTTGTGTTCTATCGTTTACAACCCACATTTGTCCATCAGGTCCTCTCGCTAAATCTGCCGCGTAAATTAAGAGTTGTTTAGTGTTTTTATATTGAATTTGATCACAAGAACGTAAAAAGCCACTATGTGCATAAATAACTTCAGGAGGTAAAATTCCATTTTTAAAGAGCTCTCTTTTTCCGTATAAATCTTTTAAAATAAGGTTTAGAATCTCAGACCTTTGCTGTATTCCTTTTTCAACTAGATCCCATTCTTTTTTGTGAATAATATACGGTACAATATTTAAATCCCAAGGTCTATTTAACCCTTTTGGGTCATTATAAACATTATAAGTAACCCCGTTTTCTGCTAGAAGCCAATTAATTTCTTCTTGTTTTAGAGCAAGTTTTTTAACACCAATTTTATTTAAATTTTGAGACATTTTTTTCCAATTGTCTTTAATGCTCAATTTAGAAGAGAGCAATTCATCATAACTAGGTGTTTCTGAAAAATATTTTTCAAATAATGTTTTTGTTTTTGTAATCATATAGGAAACAATGGTACTTTTTATTTTTTACGTAAATCTAACGTGTAAGGAAATTCAAAATTAATTGGTAATTCCTTATAAGAGAATTTTTTAGAACTCCCTTTTTCTTCTACATTTCTTGTTACATCCTCTGAGTCTGGATGGATTTCTTCTACTGGATCAATTTCGCCTTGTGTATGGCCAAACTCCCAAAAACGATTAATTCGTCTCGATTCTGCTTCATAACTATTTACAGGATATGCATCATAAGATCTTCCTCCAGGATGTGCTACAAAATAAGTACAACCACCAATAGAACGCTTATTCCAGGTATCTACAATATCAAAAACTAAAGGCGTATCTACAGGAATAGTTGGGTGTAAAGCAGAATATGGATCCCAAGCTTTATAACGAATTCCTGCAACATATTCGCCTTTTACTCCGGTACTTTGCAATTGTACTTTTACACCATTACAGGTTAATACAAATCTTTCTTCGGTAAAGTTAGCAACTTTTACTTGTAGTCTTTCTAATGAAGAATCAACATATCTTGCCGTTCCGCCACCAGTCATTTCTTCTCCTAAAACATTCCAAGGCTCTATTCCTGCTCGTAATTCTAAATGAATATTGTTAATTTCAACCATGCCGTGTAACGGAAATCTAAATTCAAAAAACGGATTAAACCAATCTTCTTCAAATTTATAACCAGCTCTATTTAATTGCGAAACAATATCTTTTATATCTTCTCTTACATAATGTTCTATTAAAAATTTATCATGTAATTCGGTTCCCCAACGTACTAAATTATGTTCGTATGGTTTTTTCCAGAACCAAGAAACTAAGGTTCTAACCAATAACATTTGCACCAAACTCATTTTAGGATGTGGTGGCATATCAAAACCACGAAGTTCTAAAATACCTAATCTTCCTGTTGAAGAATCTGGTGAATATAATTTATCGATACAAAACTCTGCTCTGTGTGTATTTCCTGTTAAATCGGTTAAAAGGTGTCTAAAAAGTCTATCTGTTAACCAAAAAGGAACTTCGCCATCTTTAGGAATTTGACTAAAGGCAATTTCTAATTCATATAAGTTTTCTAAACGAGCTTCGTCTATTCTAGGAGCTTGACTAGTAGGGCCAACAAAAGAACCCGAAAATAAATAAGTTAATCCTGGATGGTGTTGCCAAAAGGTTAATAAACTTCGCAACAAGCTTGGTTTACGTAATAAAGGACTATCTGCGGGACTAGTTCCTCCTAAAGTAACATGATTTCCGCCACCGGTTCCTGTATGTTTTCCGTCTAGCATAAATTTTTCGGTACCTAATCTAGACAGTTTTGCTTGCTCGTAAAAAGTAAAAGTATTGTTACATAAGTCTTTCCAATTAGTAACAGGTTGTACATTTACTTCTATAACTCCAGGATCTGGAGTGATTTTTAACGATTCTAATCTGTTGTCTTTTGGAGGATCGTAACCTTCCATAATAACAGGTACGTTTAGTTCTTTTGCTGTAAACTCGATGGCAGCAATTAAATCTAAAAAGTTTTCAGCAGATTCTAAAGGTGGTAAAAACAAATACAATTTACCTTCTCTTATTTCTGCACATAAAGCAGTTCTAACAAAATAATTAGGTTGGTTAGTGTCTACTCCGAAGTCTAAAAATTCTTGATATCTTTTCTTTACAATATTTCTAAAACTAGGGAAGCGTTTCTTTTTAGAAAACAAATCTGGTTCGTATACAGGAAAAACTTCATGTTCTGGTTTTTCCATCAATGCATTTAGCGGTAATCTTAATCCCATAGGAGAATTTCCTGGAGTTAAGAATAAATGTTGTCTTCTAAATGTCCATGCACTAGTAAACCATTTTCCTTGCGTATAATTTAAAGGTAGTAAATGACCTATAGGAGTAGAGGTTCCGTTTTCTAGTATCTCTTTCAGCTTATTTTTTACTAAAGCATTGTCTTTATCTTTAGTAGGATCTATGTCTATTGGTAAGTTTCCTTGTTCCCATAAAAAGTAGAAAGCATCTTCAAAACCAGGAATTATATGTTGCGAAGAAACACCTAAATATTTCGTTAAGGTTTCTAGAAACAGTTTATCTGTATTGGCAGGTACCACAAAATCATCGGCAAATGTGGCTAAGTATTTTTTATTAAACCAAATGGGTCTACCATCTTTACGCCAACAAATTTCTATTTGCCATCTAGGTAAAGGTTCGCCAGGATACCATTTTCCTTGTGCATGATGTAGAACAGCACCATTACCAAACTTGTCATAAAGTCTTTGCGATAAATCTTTTGCAAGTTTTTGTTTGTGCGGACCATCGGCAGCTGTATTCCATTCTGGAGATTCTAAATCATCAATAGAAATAAAAGTAGGTTCACCACCCATGGTTAAACGAACATCATTTTTTTGAAGTTGTTTTTCTACTTTATTTCCTAGTTTATCAATAGCTTTCCATTGTTCTTCGGTATATGGCTTTGTAACTCTTGGCGATTCGAAAATACGTTTAACAGAATTTTCAAAAAAGAATTCGGTTTCACACACATCGGTCATACCAGAAACAGGAGCAGCACTTTCAAAGGAAGGCGTACAAGCAAGAGGTATGTGTCCTTCGCCAGCTAATAAACCAGAAGTAGCATCAAAACCAATCCAACCAGCACCTGGTAAATATACTTCTGCCCATGCATGTAAGTCGGTAAAATCTTCTTCAGGACCAGAAGGACCATCTAGGGATTTTTCATCCGATTTTAGTTGTACTAAATATCCAGAAACAAATCGTGCACCAAAACCTAAGTGACGTAAGGTTTGCACAAATAGCCATGCATAATCTCTACAGGAACCATTTTTTTGTGATAATGTTTCTTCGCAGGTTTGTACACCAGGATCCATACGAATATTATAATTTAAATATTCGTAGATTTTTTGATTAATATCAATTAAAAAATAAATGGTTTTTCTTGGTGTATAATCTAATGTTTTAATAAACGCTTTTAAAAGTTCCCCATTATCGGTTACCTCCAAATAAGGTTGTAATTCCTTTTTAATTATATCGGTATATGTAAATGGAAATTCCTCTGCATATTCTTCAATAAAAAAATCAAAAGGATTGATGGTTTTTAAATCTGCTATAATTTCTACATCTACAGAAAGCTCATCTGTTTTATCTGGAAAAACCAAGCGTGCTACATAATTTCCAAAAGGATCTTGTTGCCAATTAAAAAACTGATTTTCTGGAGTTATTTTAATAGAATAAGATTCTATTGGAGTTCTCGAATGCGGAGCAGGCCTTAGTCTAAAAATATGTGGAGATAAAGATACTTTTCGATCATATTTATAGGTTGTCTTGTGGGAAATTACAATTTTTAAAGCCATAGGTTAATTATAAGAAATCAGTAATTAAATGTGATTTATAAAGCTACTGAAAATAAATGCAAATTTAAGTAATTTTATATGCTAAAAACATATAATCTTAAATAAAGAGATAAGTAATAATAATCTATAATTTGGTTTAATTTTTAAGGAATTAAAAATTTATGTGGCTTTATAAAATAGAATTGCCATTTTTGGATAAATAATGAATTGTATCTTATTCTTTTTTATAGAATTTCTTTCTTTTGAAAATGTAAAAAACACTATTTTGTATCGTAATTAATAGAAAATTATAAAATTATAAAATTGGAATATAAAAAAGGTTGTCCAAATTCGACAACCTTGTTTTACAAAATTAAAATATACATTAGTTTAAATTTTGTAATAATTTTTCAGCAACTAATTCGGAGGATGCTGGATTTTGGCCAGTTATTAAATTACCATCTTGAATAGCATATGCAGCCCAATCTTCTTTTTTAGAATAGATTGCTCCATTTTGATTTAACATATCTTCCACTAGAAATGGTACAACGTCTGTTAAACCAACAGCAGCTTCTTCAGAATTAGTAAAACCTGTTACTTTTTTGCCTTTTACTAAAGGAGTTCCATCTATATTTTTAACATTTTTTAAAGCAGCAGGAGCATGGCATACAAATGCAATTGGTTTTTCTTGCTCGTTAAATTTTTCAATTATAGCAATAGACGTTTTATCTATCGCTAAATCCCATAATGGTCCATGACCACCAGGATAGAATACAGCATCAAAGTCGTCTGTATTTATATCGATTAATTTATTAGTATTTGCAATTTTATTTTGTGCGGTTTCATCTACATTAAAACGTTCGGTATATTCGGTAGCTGCATCGGGAGTATTACTTTTTGGGTCTATTGGAGCAGCTCCTCCTTTAGGTGTAGCAATTGTGATATTAGCACCTTTATCTAGCAAAGCATAATATGGGCTTGCAAATTCTTCTATCCAGAAACCTGTTTTTTCTTCTGTGTTTCCTAGTTTATCGTGAGAGGTTAATACAAATAATATTTTCATTTTTTTTTCTTTTTTTAATGCTTTTTTTGCTTCCGAAACGTTTTCGGAAAGAGTTTCGTTTTTGGAATCTTTACAACTTGAAGCAGTAATGATAGTTAGTGTAACGGCTATTGTTTTTAATATTTTCATCTTAATTTAATATGCCATTTTTATTATTTTCTCCACTTTCTCTGGAGTTAATGTTTGATGTTCTCCCAAAGCTGTCCAACCACGGTCTGTAAATCGTTTTGAGATTTTTTCAGCAGTACCTTCATATTCTTTAGTATAGTTGGATAATTTAGTGTCGATTCCTAATTCGTGGAAAAAAGCTTCTGTTTTCGCTATAGCTTCATATGCTTTATCTTCCGTATTACCTTCAGTAATATTCCAAATGCGTTCTCCGTATTGTGCTAATTTTTCTTTTTTAGATTCAAAATTAAACTTGTAATGGCTTGGAGCAATTACAGCTAAGGTACGTGCGTGATCGATTCCGAATAAAGCAGTTAACTCGTGGCCCATTGCATGAACTGCCCAATCTGTTGGTACTCCTTTTTGAATTAATCCGTTTAAAGCCATCGTACAACTCCACATAAAATTAGAAGCAGCTTGATAATCGGTTGGATCTTTTAAAACGGATGGTGCAACTTCTACTAAAGTTTGTAATATACTTTCGGCAAAACGATCTTGTAATAATGCTCCAATTGGATAGGTCATGTATTGCTCTAAAACGTGTGTAAAAGCATCTGTTAAGCCATTTGCTAATTGACGTCTAGGAATAGAAGTAATTACTTGTGGGTCTAAAATGGAAAACTCTGGGAATAATCCAGGACCACCCATTGCAAGTTTTTCTTTAGTTTCTGCCCTTGTAATTACAGCACCAGAATTCATTTCAGATCCAGTAGCTGGTAAAGTTAAAACGGTTCCAAAAGGCATGCCTTTATTGGTTCTTATATTTTTTGTTAAAATATCCCATGGTGTATCTCCATTGTATACTGCAGCTGCAGATAAAAATTTAGTGCCATCGATAACAGAACCTCCACCAACAGCTAGTAAATAGTTGATGTTTTGGTCTTTAATAACTTTTAAAGCTTCCATTAAGGTTGCATATTCTGGATTTGCTGGGATGCCTCCAAATTCAATAACATTTACATTAGTTAAAGCAGTTTTTACTTGGTCGTAAATTCCGTTTTTCTTTATACTTCCACCTCCATATAGCAACAATACTTTAGCATCTTGAGGGATTTCTGTTTTTAATTTTTCTATGGTATTCTTTCCAAAAATAATTTTGGTAGGATTTTTAAATTCAAAATTGTTCATCTTCTTTTTCTTTTTTTAATTTTTAATATGTTTTAAAGTGTTATTTATTCAATAACAGTAACTAAATCTGTCATTGGTTTTCTAACCTTTACTAAGTTTACTAACCAATCTTCACTTTCTTGCCTGTAACCAATAGGTAACAAAACAGTGCTTCTTAAGCCTTTTTCACGTAATCCTAAAATTTTATCTACAGCAGCAGGATCGAATCCTTCTATAGGAGTGGCATCTACACCTTCGAAAGCAGCAGCAATAATTGCATGAGCAAA
This sequence comes from Oceanihabitans sp. 2_MG-2023, assembly GCF_030547245.1. Lineage (GTDB taxonomy): Bacteria > Bacteroidota > Bacteroidia > Flavobacteriales > Flavobacteriaceae > Oceanihabitans. The sequence goes on along the minus strand of NZ_JAUOQT010000003.1, from coordinate 80,363 downwards.
AGAGATGTATGCTTGTTTGGCAGCATGATTAAAGTTTTCTTCTTTTTCTTTTTGTGGATATGCCTTTAATAACATTTGGCGATAGTTTTCCCAACCTTCATTTTTAAAGCCTCGAATTTCGTTAGTTAAATCGAACATATAGTTAATTCGGTCTTCGGTATAATGATCCCAAGCTGCAAAGACGAGTAGGTGAGAGCAGTCTGTAATTACCGATTGGTTCCATGCAACAGGTTTAATTTTTTCTTTTATTTGTTGGTTTTTTATTACAAATATTTCAAAAGGTTGCAAACCACTAGACGTTGGAGCAAGTCGAGCAGCCTCTAAAATTCTTTCTATTTTTTCTTCAGTAACTTTTTTACCATTCATTGCTTTTGCAGCATATCTCCAATTTAATTTGTTTAATAATTCCATTTTATTTTTTTGTTCTAGTTTTATGTTTTTAGTATATCCGTTTTAGTTGAACTAAATAGCTGTTTTTTTATGTTAGGAATGTACTTTTATACTGTTCCAAGCAGATTGATAAGCTTCTTCTAAATGTGTTTTATTTAATTGAAAATCTCCACGTTTTTGAGTAATCATTAAAAAAGACAAAGGATTAATGGAGTAAGCATATAATAAATAATCCGATAAAGGTTTAATAACACCTTCGTTTTTACCACGAGACCAAAGATCAAGTAAAGGTTGTAAATGTTTGATACCTTCTTTTCTACTCGGCTCATCAATCATTGGTGTATTGTCACATTGTGCTAAAAACATTGCGTTTTCACATTCTTTAAGTTTAAAATCTGCAATACGTTTCCATATTAATTTAAAACCATCTTCTATAGACATGTTTTTATTGTAAGTTGCAAATGCATATTTAGTATATGCAGCTTTTACTTCTATATATGTCTGATTTACTAAGTCTTGTTTATTTTCAAAATATAGATAGATAGTAGCAGGTGAAACATTAGCCATCTTAGCTATTTTACTCATAGGTGTAGCATGAAAACCATTATTGTTTACTAACTCAATAGTTGCTTTTATTAATGCATTTTTCTTATCAATACTTTTTTGAAGTTTTGCCATGTTCTAATTATCAGACTACAAAGGTATATAAAAAAATGAATGTTCATTCTTTTTTAACAAAAACTTATAATTAATAGATTCCTGCATAATATAAGACAAGGTAGCTAAGCTTGCTTGTAAGTGGAAATATTTTAAAAATATTTAATTCTATTATCTGTTACTTTATTTTCAGAAATAAAAACCATAAAAAGATAAAAAGACATAACATTACAGATAACAATTAAAACAGTAAAGGTTTTATTATAAAGAAAAAGCTCGTTAATAGAAGACAAGCAAACTTGAAAAAAAGTAAATATTCCTGAGGTTAATAAGATAATTGCATTACTGTATTTATCTTTTATATAAATCATCGTAAATGTTAGGGTATAAATCATCAAGCATAAAACACATAATAGAGTGATAAAAAGCATGTTTTTAGGAATGAAATCGAATATCAATTCTAGAACAGCAAAAATAGTGTAACTAAATATAAAAATCCCTAACAATACCGAAATGGAGCGTATAGATTTTAAATTTACTTTATTTAAATAGGATTTAATAATTAACGTAAATAAAATTAAATAAACAGAGGTCGCTAAAACAATCCAAAAATAGTAGTCTATAAAATTGTAGAAAGATAAAACGTTAGAAATTAGACCAAAAAATATAGAAAAAACAAAAAAAAGATTTACTTTTTCCTTTACAACACTAATATATTTTAAAAGTATAGAAATAAAAACAAAAGGAACTACATAAATTAAATCCCTTTTGTTTGATGAAATACCTACAGCTACTGAAGCGAAGAATGAGATATAAAATAAGACATCAAATAAAGTATTTTGTTTAAAAAAAGCCAATCGATTTAAAAATTTTTTAACCATTAAAAACGTCTATTTATAATACAATTACACTATAAATATAATTAATTAGTTTCGAAAAAGTATTTAGATTGATTCTATAATTAAGAGGACTATGTCGAAAACTTCAAGTTGATATGTTAATAAGCATACTAATATTTTGAGGAGTTGCTTATTTAAAATAATCAGGTACTTATACTTATAATCAATTCTTAATTAATAACTATATTTAAAAAGACTAAACTTATATTATTTAATGACGAACGAAAATATACACAACAACAATTTTAAACCCTTTGAAAACATTGGACTTTGCTTTAGTGGAGGTGGTTATCGTGCAACTTTTTTTGCTTTAGGAGTATTATCTTATTTAGATCAGATTAGGTATAAAGATACATCGTTATTACAATCTGTTAAAGCATTAAGTACAGTAAGTGGAGGTACACTTGCAGGAGTTGGTTTTGCTAAAGCTGTACAAAGTAAAGATTATAATTTTAAAGATTTTTTTAAAAATTTCTATACAACCTTTACGCCAAAAAATGATAAACTTTTAAAAACGGCAATATCGAAATTAGAAGATGATTCTGTTTGGAAAACAAATGAGTATAAAAATAGATCTCTAATTAATGCATTTGCTTTAACTTATGCAGAAATGCCTTTGTTTGAAGGCGCTTTCGAACAATTTAAAGGCAATAAAATAAAACAATTAGAACAAGTTTGTTTTAATGCTACCGATTTTTCATTTGGGTTAACCTATCGATTTCAAAACAAAGGGTATTTTGGTAATAATCCATTATATAAAAATAACCAAAAAGAAATGAATGCTTTAAGAGATGAAATAATCTTAGGCGATGTTATTGCTTCTTCTTCTTGTTTTCCTGTAGGGTTTGAGCCTCTTATTTTTCCAGATGATTATTTTGATAATCATAAAAGTCCAGCATACAAAAACTTAAAAGAATTAGATGACTTTATTAATGGTGTAGGTATTATGGATGGTGGCATTGCAGACAATCAGGGTATTGGTAGCATGATGCTTATTAATGAAAGAATGGAAAGAGCAAAAAAAGGTTTAGATCTAATTATTGTTAACGATGTAGGAAGTTATAAAATGAAACCTTGGCAACAAGACACTACCAAAATTGAGAAAAGTTCGACATTAAAACGTGCCATTAATAAAATACTACAATACTTTACTATAAAGCCTTTGTACTGGATAATATTTATTATAGGATCACTAATCTTACTTTTAAACAATATGCAAGTTTTTGGTAAACAAGCATATACAGGCTTGTATATTTTGGGTGGAGTGCTTTTTGGTATTGGTTTATTATTAACCATTTTTGGTTTGGTAGCTTCTATACTTAAAGCATCCGTTTTATCTAAACTAAAAGGAATGTTTAAAAAAAATGTTCCAGCACCTTTAATAGATGACATATTATCCTTTAAGAAACTAGAAATTAGTTTAATACAAGTAATGCTAACCAACAGGTTATCCTCTGCTTTAACCATGATAAATGATGTTTTTTTAAAACAAATGCGACGTATAAATTACGATTTGTTTTATTCTAAAAGTGAATTGAAAAATAAAAGAATTACTGCTACTGTGTATAAATTGAATGGAAAAAAATCAACATATAACAATGGTACAGGATATAATAAAGATATAAAACCAGCACCAAGTAAAAATTTAGAGAATGTTTGTTTAACAGCTTCAGAAACACCAACAACTTTGTGGTGGGACAAAAAGGATATTGCAAAAAACCGAATGGAAATCCTAATCGCTTGTGGGCAATTTACAGTATGTTATGAACTAATGGATTACATTTTAAAGCTAAAAGCAGATCCAGATAATAAAATAGCAGACTTTACCGAAATCGATGCTTTATATCAAGCACTAGAAAACGATTGGAATACATTTAATAAACAGCCTTTATGGTTGGTAGATGATTTAAAAAGTTGAGTATTACTTTCTATCTATTTGAATATAATATTAAAAATATACCAACCATTATTCCTGCTAAAGGGATTAGTTTCTTGCGTTTGTTTTTTTCTTTAAAAATCAAGCCTCCAACTACAACTGCAATAAGTATTTGGCTTCTTTTTATAGCAGATAGTAACATAATTAAAGCATCAGGATCTTGTAAAGCTTTAAAGTAGAAGTAATCTGCTGCTTGCAATAAAACACCAACAGCTATAATAGACCATCTAAAAGTAAAGGCCTTTCTTTTTTTTGGAAAAGGAAACCAAGTTATAGATAAAATGACTAGTAAAATTAGAATCGTATATAAGCAAAACCAAAACTGAAGCGTTTGTGGGTTTAGAGTTAGTCTCTGAATTAAAAACTTATCATATAAACCACTAGAAGCACCTAAAAAAGTGGCAACAATAATCGCAAATATCCATTTGTTTTTTTTAAAATTTATACCTTCTTTTTTTCCTATTTTAGAATAAAGAATTACGGAGAAAATAATAACAAAAAAACCAATCCACTGTAAGAAACTGGGACTCTCTTTATAAATCAAAATAGCTCCAATAAATGTAAAAAATGGACCAGCAGAACGTATTGGTGTTACAATAGTTATAGGTAAATGTTTTAATGCTTGATAAGCTAAAACCCAAGAACTAGCCATAATAGCAGATTTAATGCATATAAAACCATGTGTTTGCCAATTAATTTTTTGAAAATTATAACCATTATTTATAGCATATTCTGGATAGAAGATGGATAGCATATAAAATAGCGCTACAAAAATAAATCCACTAGAAACTGTACCTAAAAGAACAGGAAATACTTCATTACCTTGCACAGCATGTTTTTTACAAAGATTATGTAATCCCAAAAAAAGTGCAGCCAATAAACCTAGATACATCCACATGTCGCGAATATAGTTAATTAGTCAATTTTGTGATTATAAAGTATGGCGATTTTTATAATATTAATCAGAAACAAAAACGGTTAAGTAATAATAAAAAAGAACTTCAATATTTACATTTTTATGCTACAGTATTCTTACAATAATTTGTAATTTTAAACACTTCCTAATTAACTGTTTGAATAGTAGATATATAGTATTGAATCATAAAAAATGATTGTAAAAAAAGACATAACATTAATTTTTGTTATAGTAATACATAAACTATTTTAAGTAATTTGAAGCCTTTAGAATAAAACATATGAAAAACGAAACTCAAATAAAATGCCCTAATTGTGGTACATCTATAGATGTTCAAGATATTTTATCTCATCAATTAGAAGAAGAGATAAAACAAAAATATCAGTCACAAATTGCAGAGGAAAAAAAGAAATATGCCACTCAGCAAGAAAAATTAAAACAAGAAAAGTTTGATTTTGAGCAAAAGAAAAAGAAAGAAAACGAACTTTTTCAAGAGCGTTTAGAAAATCAATTAAAACAAGACAAAAAAGAAATAGAAGCAAATCTTAAACGAAAATTAAAAGAAGAGCAGTCTGACCAATTTGATGCTTTACAAAAAGAACTAAATGAAAAGTCGGAACAAGTTAAAGAGTTAAATCGATCTAAAGCAGAAATAGAAAAACTCAAAAGAGAAAAAGGAGAATTAAAGGAAGCAGCAGAAGCGGAAGCACAAAAAAAATTAAATGAAATTTTAATAGCAGAAAAAGAAAAGATAAAAAAATCGGAAGAAGACAAAAACGAATTGCGTTTTAAAGAAATGCAAAAACAATTAGAAGACCAAAAAAAGCTTACCGAAGAAATGAAACGTAAGCAAGAACAAGGATCTATGCAATTGCAAGGAGAAGTTCAAGAATTAGCAATAGAAGAATGGCTAGCTTCAAAATTTCCATTAGATACTATTGAAGAAATTAAAAAAGGGGCTAGAGGAGGAGATTGTATTCAAATAGTGCATACTAGAACAGAGCAAAATTGTGGGTCTATTTATTATGAAAGTAAACGAACAAAGGATTTTCAGCCTAGTTGGATTGAAAAGTTTAAAGCAGATATAAGAGATCGAGGAGCAAATATTGGTGTGTTGGTAACAGAAGTGATGCCTTCCGATATGGATAGAATGGGATTGAAAGATGGTATTTGGATTTGTAATTATGAAGAATTTAAAGGCCTCTGTACTGTTTTAAGAGAAGGGATTTTGCAAGTAAATAACGCTATTATTACCCAAGAAAACAAAGGAGATAAAATGGATTTACTTTATGATTATCTTACGAGTACTACTTTTCGAATGCAAATTGAAGCTATTGTAGAAGGGTTTACCCAAATGAAATCGGATCTAGATAGTGAAAAACGTTCCATGCAAAGAATATGGAAACAAAGAGAAAAGCAAATTGAAAAAGTGGTGACCAATACCATCGATATGTATGGTTCTATAAAAGGAATTGCTGGAAATGCTATTCAATCGGTTAAAGCATTAGAATTACCAGAAGGTGATGAAGAATTAAATTTGTAAATGCCTAATTTATAATAAATTGAAAATTAGTCAATTAATATCTTGCAACTTACAATTAATGGCACCATCTTTGCAAAGTATTAAATAATAATAAATTAAATTACAATGAATAAAGGAACAGTAAAATTTTTCAACGACACTAAAGGTTTTGGATTCATCACCGAAGAAGGAGTTGATAAAGATCACTTCGTACACATTTCTGGATTAATCGATGAGATTAGAGAAGGTGATGTAGTAGAGTTTGACTTAAAAGAAGGAAACAAAGGATTAAATGCAGTTAACGTAAAAGTTATCTAAGACATATACTTAAGTTTTATAAAAGCCTATCCAAATTTGGATAGGCTTTTTCATGTTTTAAAATCAAAATAAATGGCACAATCTAAAATGCTTATTTAAAAGTGTGACGCTGTTCTTGTGTTGCAGAGGCATTTAATAGTTGATGAAAAGTTTTAATCGAATCAAAATTTTGCGTAATAGCATTAGAAACAGCAATACCAGATATCCCTGTTTTTAATATATCTGCAACATCATTAGTCGTTATTTCTCCAAAACCAAGGATCGGAGTTTCGGTTTTTAAAGCTTCCGTAATTGCTAAAAAACCATTTAAACCTAAAGCAGAACTATGTTTACTTTGCATTTCTACTGCTTTAAAAGGACTTAAAGTAATATAATCTACTTCTTTAGCAATTAATTTTTCACAATCTTGTAATGTATTTGCTGTTGCTCCAATAATTTGCCAAGGATATAATTGTTTACGAGCAATAGAAGTGAAGGAGTCGATTTTTTCTATATGAATTCCATCAGCTTTAATTTCTTTAGCTACTTTAAAATATTCGAATATTATTAATCTAGTTTGAAAATGAGAAGTGATTTTTATAGCTTCTTTAGCTATTTTTAATACTTTTTTTTCGGAAGCATTTTCTATACGTAATTGTACCAATTCTGCTCCCGAAGTGCATGCTTTTTGTATGTTCTCTAAAAGCTCTTTTGGTGATTCTCCTTGTGATATATAGTGTAACTTTGGTATAATCATATTTTATTTTTCTGTGTAATTAAGTATTCTTTTGCGTTTTCACACAAGGCTTTCTAAGGCATAAAAAATTCGATTTTGTGCATTATCTTGCGAGCCAAAAACAGACCGAAAAAGTTCTCCGTTTTTTGAAATTATTAACCATTGTGGCGTTCCTTCTGCCTGAAATTGGTCGTAAACTTTATGCGATTTATCCATATAAATAGGAAATGGATTTTCACCACTAGTAAAAATACTTTTAATATTTTCTTTTGTTCCTTCTCTATGCATAAAATCGGCATGAATACCTGCAACTTGAATGTTTGGGTATTGTTGTTGCAATTTATAAGCTAAAGGTATTGCTCGTCCTGTGCAACCTAAACAATCATTATTGTAAATAAGAAGTAATTGTACTTTGTTTTTATACAATACCATTAAGTCTGTAGCAACACCATCTAAATCTAAAACAGGAATGGATTTTATGATTGTATTCATTTTATATTTATATAAGTTAGTTTAAAAGTTTTGTTCCAGTTTTTAAAAAAGCCCTCTAGATTTTAATTCCAGATATTTATTAATGGTATCTCCTGTTAAATTTTCAGGTTCTGTTAATACAGATGGAATACCATATTTTTTTAATGCTTTTACAATTCTCTTTTTTTCATGCATAAACTTCTCTGCAATAATAGTATCGTAAACATCCTGTATGTTTTCAGACTTCGAATGTACTACAGTATTTAATTCGGTGTTTTTAAAAAATACAACCAATAGTAAATGGTTTTTTGCCAATGCACGTAAATAGGAGAGTTGTCTATTTAATCCATCCATAGTTTCAAAATTGGTATATAAAATAAGTAAACTTCTGTTGGTTATTTTTCTTTTTACTGCAGCATATAAACTACTAAAATCCGATTCCGAAAAATCTGTTTTTATATTATATAAGGCTTCCGAAATTAACTGCATTTGCGAGTTTCTTTGTTCTGCAACAATAATATCTTCTAGTTTTCTTGAAAACGATAACATGCCTGCCTTATCTTGTTTTCTTAAAATAACATTACTAATGGCTAAGGTTGCATTTACGGCATAATCTAATAAACTAATATTATTAAAGTGCAATTGCATAGCACGCCCTTTATCAATTATAGAATAAACTGGTTGCGATTTTTCTTCTACATATTGATTAATCATTAATTGATTTCTCTTTGCAGTAGCTTTCCAATTTAGCGTTCGTATGTCGTCTCCAGAAACATATTCTTTAATTTGTTCAAACTCTAATGAATGTCCAATTCTTCTTACTTTTTTAGATCCGTAAGAAATAGTTGCATCAGTAAATGCTTTAAAATTAAAATCTCTTAACTTTAAAAACGAAGGATAACATTTTAGTTCTTTTGTATCTCCTAAAATATATTTTTTTGTCGCTAACTGAAGTGGAGTAGAAGCATAAATATTTACATTTCCAAAATGATAAACACCTCTTTGTGTAGGTTTTACATCGTAATGAATTGTTTTTTCTTTTTTTGAAGCTAACTTGATATTAAAAATAAAATCTCGTTTTTGAAATTGAAAAGGAAGTTCTTCAATAACCGATAAATTACTTAAAAACGAATAGTTGTTTTTTATTTGAAGTGTAATTTTATTGTTGTCTCCATTCGATAATCTTTCGGGTAAAAAACGTGAGACTTCCACACCTTTTTCAATAACAAAAAGGGCATAAACATCTACAAATACTAAAAGGGATAAAATACCTAGTAATATTTTAGAGATATAGAAAAAAACAGGCACAAAAAAACCAACTACAAATAAGAAACAAATACCTGCTAAAATGTAGAATAATCTATTGTTTAAAAATAATGTGCTGTATAATTTTTTCATGTATTTATCTAGGAATTTCTACAGCTTCAATAATTTGCTCAATAATTTGTTTGCTGGTTACTCCTTCCATTTCTCTTTCTGGAGTTACTATTACGCGGTGTTGTAATACAGGAATAGAAGCTCTTTTTATATCTTCTGGTGTAACAAAATCTCTACCATCAATAGCTGCAAATGCTTTCGAAGCTTTTAAAATTGCTATACTTGCTCTTGGTGAAGCACCTAAATACAAAAAGGAATTTGATCTCGTATTCACCACAATATTGGCAATGTATTTTAATAAATTTTCTTCCAGATTTATTTGATTAACAATGGCTCTATATTTCTCGATTTTTTCACCAGAAATTATAGTTTCTATTTTTTCAGTTTTTTTGATGTTCTCTAAAGCCTGCTCTCTGGTTATAATTTCTAGTTCTTCTTCAGCATTTGGGTATTCTACATTAATTTTAAATAAAAACCTATCTAATTGTGCTTCAGGTAATCTATAGGTTCCTTCTTGTTCTATTGGGTTTTGTGTCGCCAAAACAATAAAAGGTTCTTTCATTTTATAGGTTTGCCCATCTATAGTAACTTGTTTTTCTTCCATAACTTCAAAGAGTGCTGCTTGCGTTTTTGCTGGCGCTCTATTAATTTCATCTATTAAAATCATACTGGAAAAAATTGGGCCTTTTTTAAATTCGAAATCGGAAGTTTTTGCATTAAAAACAGAGGTTCCTAAAATATCGGAAGGCATTAAATCTGGTGTAAATTGAATGCGACTAAAATCTACATCTATTGTTTTAGAAAGTAATTTAGCTGTAATTGTTTTTGCAACTCCAGGTACACCTTCTATTAATACATGTCCGTTTGCTAAAAGGGATACCATTAGAAGGTCCATCATATCTTTTTGACCAACAATTACTTTCTTTAATTGTTTCTTTATTTTAAAAACAGCTTCCTGTAATTCGGATACATCTATTCTGTTTTTAAATTCTAAATTATCTGAAGCTTCTAAGTGATTCTGTTCTTCCATAAGGTTATTTTTTAAAGAAATTTTCTATCATTTTGTTTAATACAATCAGGTCTACTTCTGTGCATTCCGATTTACTATTTAAAGCAATAATGGTGTTTATTAAATATTTAGTACTACTGATTTCGTTATTCGATTTTAAAGCTAATTTTTCAATAAACTCACTATTTAAGTTACTGGTATTAATTAAATATTTCTCTCTAATTTTTTCTAAAAAGTAACTTATTTTTTTATCTACAAGGTTTTTATGATCTTCTTCTTCTAAATACAAATTAGCAATAGTTTGCGCAAACTCTATAGTTGAGTTTTCTAATGGTTTTATAATTGGGATAGCTCTTTGTTTTCTTCTGGCGTTAAATACCATAAATAATAGCAATCCGAAAAAGGAAACTATTAAAAACCATTTTAATGTTGGATGTTTAAAAAAGAATTTAAAAACAGAATCCTGTTTTTCATTTCTCGTATTAGCATATTTACTAGATTTAATTTGTGGATCCCACAAAATGGTTTTAGAAGGCAAATAAGAAAAAAGGTTTTCTACATAATTTTCATTGCCATTTAGCATGTAGTAATTGGTGAAAACTATAGGGTTTGTATGCAAATATACTGCTCCTTTACCATAATAAATTTTAATAAAATTTGGTTTTTTTTCGCCATTTACTTCTAGGCTTCCTAATACGATAGTGTTGTTTTTATTATAGGTTTCAAAGTAGTTTCTTCTAATATTTCTGTCGAAAAAAAATGGTTGATCTTTAAAAGTTTCATTTTCTAAAAATAACTTTCCGCTTAATTGCTTTAATGCTTCTGGAGCATAAATGTCTTTGTCAAGATTGTTTATGGTAAATTTTAATGAATCTTGAATATGATCAGAAAAATGATGAAGGGAGAAAAAAGCATTACTACCTTGTTTTACAGCGCCTAATAAATAATCTAAGCCATCTGCATCTATTTTATAAGCACTAGACTTAATACAAATATAGTTGCCAAAATCATTGTCTTTTCCATTGTGAAAAAGATAGTCGTAAATGTTTTCTTTTAAGTAATGTATTTTGTTTTCTGAAAACAATTCTTCCGCTTCATTATAAACAATATAAGTACCAAAAGGACTTTTCTTTTTCTCTTTAAAATTTTCGTACCAATTGGTTTTATTGCAGCTTAGAATGCTGAATAAAATAAGGAGTACGAGATACTTTTTTATGTTTTTAAAGAAAATCAATGCATGGAATTAAAAATGGATTTATATTTTTTTTCTACGGTTTTAAACGTAAGTGCATCTATAGGAAATTCGCCATACCAAACATAATTATATATGTATGATACATCTGCAAATTGTTTTCTAATCTGCTTGTTTTCTATTTCGAATACATATTCTGTATTGGTTTTATCTTTATGATAATCAATAGCATTATTATCGGTTAAGCGTTTTAATAAGGATAAATAATAATATCTTGTTGCTAGTCTGAAATCGGAATTTAAGATCGCCTTTTCCAGAAGTTTACTAAAATCTGCTTCGTGTATATTTTCTTCTTCATACACTAGTTTTTCTGCTGTTTTATTTGAATTTTTATTAAAATTCCAAAAAGCTATATCTGTTCCAAAAAAAGTTTTTAAAACAATTAGCACAATAACTAACCCTAAAAGAAACGGAAAAATATAGCTCATAAAACTTCCAAAAGCTGCTAAAAATCCAAAATTATTAGATGTAGAATTTTCTGGTATTACTTTAGGTTCCGGTTTTTTTAAATCATCAATATAAATAAAATCTTTATCGTTATATTTTTCTTTTAAATCCGATTTAAACGCCCTTTTTTCTTCAAAATTTGTACTTTTATTTTGCACAATAGGATCGTTTTTAACTTGCGTATAATCTTCATCATACTCTTGAGAGTATCCAAAAATAGATATTAATAACATGAAAAAAAGCACGTGTTTTTTCATTATCTTAAACCATGTTTTTTTGCTACTTGAAAAGGTAGAATTAGATAATAATAGCTAATAGTAACTAAACTGAATAGAATAATTGCGAAACAAAAAACGACAGGCATTGTATTGGAGTATCTAGTAATATATCCTTCTAAAAAAGCAGCAATAATGGTAAACGGAATGGTGCTAATAAAGATGTAAAATGCTTCTCGAACCCCTTTTTTAAAAGATTCGAATCTTTTAAAAGTTCCTGGAAATAGCATGCTTGCTCCAATAATGTAACCAGCAGCAGCTTCTATAATCATTCCGAAAATTTCATACGTTCCATGAATCCAAATCCCTTTTAAGCTATCTAATAAACTATTATGTTGGTAAAATAAAGCTTGAAACACAGCCACCATAATGGCATTATAAACGATGTAAAAACCAGTGCCAATTCCAAAAAATAATCCCGAAAGAAACATGTTTAATCCTACACGTTGGTTATTATCGTATATGCCAATAAAAGTTCCCCAATTACTACCACCTTTATAAATAGCCATGGCATCTCCATTTTCAATATTTTCTAGTGTTTGGTTTACATATTCATTACCTAAAATTTGTCTAGCAAAAGAAGCATCATTTAAAGTAGAAAGCAATCCTATAAAAAAACAGATAAAGAAAAAGATAAAAGAAATATAAATATATTTTCTGTGCTGGTATGCAACAAGAGGAACTCGATCAAAAAAGAAATTCACTAAAATATTTTTATCCTTTCTTTTTGTATGGTATACCTTATCGAAACTAGTTTTTGCTAATTTATTTAAATATACAGTAACCTTACTTTTGGGATAATAGGTTTGCGCATACACTAAATCATTCATGATTTTAATGTGCAGATTTGCTATATCGTCTGGGCTTTTTTTTTCTTTATTTAAACTTATTTGCTCAAATTCAAGCCATTTTTCTTTATTTTGCTTTATAAAAGCGACTTCTCTCATTAAGGCGAATTTAAACATTGCATGAAAAGACTCCAAATAAAAACTGCACAAAATGTAAACATCCATTTTACCATGGCAAATGTAGGCCAACGTTTGTTAGCCTTTGTAATAGATAACATTATAAAATTTGCATACCTATATTTTGTCATCTCTTTTTTTGACTTTAGTTTAATAGAAAATACTTTTGATAATGACCAATGGACTATAAAAGCTATAGACGTTTTGCTTTTTTTGCCAATTACTTTTTACTCTTTATATTCTGAAATTTTATTAAATGGACAAACCATAGGGAAGAAGCTACTTAAAATTAAAGTAATTAATGAGGATGGCTTTAAACCTTCGATTACAGATTATTTAATTAGATGGTTTTTAAGAGTTATTGATTTTAATTTTTTCTCTTTGGTATTTATTTATATCGCTTCGTTAAACTTAGATAGTAATGAGTTTTTATTAGTTACTATCTTTATAATTGGAAAACTTATTGGCTTTTTAATGATACTATTCACAAATAAAAGTCAACGTTTAGGTGATATTATGGCAAATACTGTTGTTATTTATTTAAAAGATGAAGTAAAGTTTTCAGATACTATCTTAGAAAAAATTGCAGAGACCTATAAACCTGTATATCCTGCTGTGATTAAATTATCGGATAATGATGCCAGAATTATTAAAGAAACATTTATAAATGCATCTAAATTAAATGACTATAAAACCCTAATTAAGTTACGCAATAAAATATTAGAAGTAACCGAAATTAAATCTACAAATACTAGTGACAGAGAATTTATTGATACGGTTTTAAAAGATTATAATTATTATACACAGAATATGTGAAAATTGTGGAAAAGTTTAAGAAACTGATTTTCAATTCATTTTCTAATGAAAAAAGTAAACATTATATTCGTTAAAAGTAAAGAGGCTACGTTTATTCTAATATCGAAAATTGAATGCAAAAAGAAAACCTAAATTCATCCAATACAACAATAAGTAACAATAATTTAGACGCTAAACAACTTGAAAAAGATCGTATTATAGAAAGGCATTTACGTTTTCAAGACTTATTGATTAGCATTTCTACAAAATATATTAATTCTGACTTATCGGATATTGATAAATTAATAAAGGAATCATTGAAACAAATAGGTGAATTCGTAGCATCAGATAGAAGTTATATTTTTTCATATGATTTTGTTAGTAATACCTGCGCTAATACCTATGAGTGGTGTTCTAAAGGCATAGAACCAGAAATAGATAACTTACAAAATATACCTTTAGATTATATTACGCATTGGTTAGAAGCTCATAAAAAAGGAGAAGCTTTTTATGTAGAAGATGTTAGCCTTTTAGAAGAAGATGGAGAGTTTGGTTTACGTGCTATTTTAGAACCTCAAGGTATAAAAAGCTTAATAACAATACCAAAAATTAAAAACAACGAATTAATTGGTTTTATAGGTTTTGATTCGGTTAAAAAATTAAATAGTTATTCTAAAAACGAACAAGAAATCCTTTTTGTTTATGCCAATATGCTTGTTAATGTTATTCAAAAGAAGGAATATGAAGAACGTATAAAAGAACAGGAAAAGAAAAAGGAAGAATTATTAAAAAGTTTATCTATTCAAAATGAGGAACTAAATGAATATGCACATGTGGTTTCGCATGATTTAAAAGCTCCTCTAATAAATATTCACACTTTAGTAAGTTGGTTTATGGAGGATAATAAGGATGCAATAGATCTAAATGCCTTTAAACCTTTACACCAAGTATTATTTAATGTAGAAAAAATGGATTTTTTAATTAAAGGAATTTTAGACTATTCTACTATAGATAAAATAGAAGCAGAAGATAAACTCGTAAATTTTAATTTAATCATTAAAGAGGTATTACAAACCTTATTAATACCAGAGCATATACAAATTCGTATTCAAGAAGATTTACCAAGCATATTTGGAAATACCTGGAGGTTTAAACAAGTTTTTCAAAACTTAATTCAAAATGCTATAAAATATTGTGATAAGCAAAACGGATTAGTAGAAATTGGATGCATTGAAAAAGATACACACTATGAGTTTTTTGTAAAAGACAACGGCATGGGGATTAAATCGGATTATTTTGATAAAATATTTAAAGTATTTACCAAATTAGAAAGTACCGGTTCTTCTTCAGGAATTGGGCTTTCTATTGTTAAAAAAATTATTAATTATTATAATGGTTCTATTTGGCTAGAAAGCCAAAAGGGGATTGGTTCTACCTTTTATTTTACTTTTTTAAAATAAAAGAAACGTGATGGTTTTAAAATTTAAATGTTATTCAGCATTTGTCCAAGTTTCATTTATAAAAACTAAATCCTTTTCAATTCGTTTTAAAACTTCTTTCTTAGCTATTGTTAAGCTTGTTTTTCCTTTTTCGGCTCCACCTAAATCATATTCTGCATGAAGCGATACTGGAACATCAATTTGATACTTTTTAAGTAGTGAAAAATATCGATTAAAATCAATCATACCTTCTCCCATAGGTACATTAATTGGTTTCCATTTCCCATCCACTTTTCCCCATTTAAAATCTTTTAATACTATAGAGTTTATAAAAGGGTGTATACGTTTTAAACCAAGTTCCCAACTTTCTCCTCCTTCTACAACAGCATGTCTAATATCGTATTGGCAACCTATAAACTTACCATTAGTAACCTCCAAAATTGGAAGTAAATCCCAAACAGGTGCACCAACATGGTTCCCTGCATGATTCTGGTAACCACCAATAAGGTCTAGTTTTTCATTAAGTTTTTCTAAATCTTGTGCTTGTTTACCATAAAGCTCCTGACTTTCAATAATTGATTTTTCTTCAGGATACTTTAACCAATCGGTTCGATAATGAGAAAACCCCAGTTTACTAGCAGTTTGTAAAACGTTTTGATTTAATACGCTTTTGGTATTCCAAACATTTGAAGAAAACATTTTTGAAGAAAGACCATGTTTTTGCATCGCTTCAACCGCTTTTGGTAAATCTTCAATTACGTTTTCAGGCAGCACATGTCCTTTTCTTCTTACTGTTAAATCTAAACCATTAAAACCCATTGCTGCTGCTGCTGCAGACATATCCTTATAATTTAGAAACTGTAAATGCTTAGAAAACAAATGTACTTCTAATTGTTTTGGTGATTTAGTAGTAAGTATAGGTAGTTTATTTGAAAAAGATAGTAAAGGAATACTTGCTAATGCTATAGAAGAAAGTTTTGTAAACTCTCTTCTAGAATACTTGTTTAAATGCTTAGTCATATTTTTTCTTTTTTAATAATCTCCTTCTTTTACGATTATAAATGTAAGGATTACTTTAATTAAAAGGTATAAAACTAATATTAATGTTAAAATAGTATAGCATTGTGATAATATGGTTGTTTTGCATATTGTATTCTAGTCTTATATTGAAAACCCTAACTGTATAGAATGAAACATAAAGTAATTGATTTTTTAAATCACTAAAAAGAAACATTGTATACGCCTTAATATTTAAAAGCTTCAGAGGTTTCTGAAGCTTTTATGGTTTATTAAATAGTACTTTTTCTTCTTTCTGTATTTATGCCAAAAAAAGCCATCGATAAAATTCCCCTTTTTGTATAGACAATATCTGCAAACATCTATTTCAGTTTAATAGGTCTCTATATAATTTCACCTTTACAGTGTTAAATAAAAACACAAAAAAATGAAATTATATCTAATCCTTGTAAGCTTATTATTGGTGCAGCTCACTTTTGCTCAGGAAGCTTCTACAAATATTACTTCAAAAATATGGTCTTTAGAAGATTGTATTGATTATGCAATTGAAAATAACATTACTATAAAAGATGCAACTCTAGATAAAAGTATAGCAGAAGTAGATTATAAAAAGGCAAAATCTTCAAGATTACCAAACCTATTTGGTAGTGCTTCCCAAAATTTTTCAAGCGGAAATACGATAGACCCTATTACAAGTAATTATGTAACAGACCAGATAAATAGTACAAATGTTGGAATAAATAGTTCGGTGACCTTGTTTCAAGGAAATCAAATTACAAATCAAATCCAACAAAATAAATTGTTTTTAGAGCAAAGTATTTTTGAAGAGGAAGTTGAAAAAAACAACATTGTTTTAAATATTTTAGAAGTCTATTTACAAACGCTTTACAGTAAAGAAAATATCGCTATTGCGGAAAACAATGTAACCGCTTCTTTAAAAGAAGAACAAAGAGCAAAAGCACGTTTAGATGCAGGAACCATTGCACTAAGTGATTATACGGAAGCGCAAAGCCAAGCTGCTACAAATAAATACAATGTTATTGCGGCTAAAAATGAGTATCAACAATATATCATTGCGTTAAAACAATTATTAGAGTTATCGCCATTAGAAGACATGCAAATTGAAACTATTGATGATAACATGGACTTAGTAAATCTAGAATTAGACAAAATGAAAGTCTATAATAATGCGATTAGTTTTTTACCAGAAATCCAGTCCAGCATTCTAAATGTGAAAGCAAATGAAAAAGAATTAGATATTGCTAAAGGTGCTTTTTTACCAACATTATCCTTAACAGGTAGTATAGGTTCTGGGTATACTAGTATTAATGACAATACTTTTTCCGATCAGTTTGATGTTAATTTTAATCAAAAATTAGGCTTGTCTTTAAGTATTCCAATTTTTAATAGAAATCAAACAAAAGCAGCTGTAAAAACGGCAACTCTAAATATAGAAAAAGCCGAACTTCAAAAGCAATCTACAGAAAAAGAAGTATATAAAAAAGTAGAAACTGCTTTTCAAAATGCAGTATCTGCTCAAGAGCAAGTAATTGCTTCCGAAGCTTCGAAATTTGCGGCAGAAAAAAGTTATGAATTAGCTCAAAAAAAATATGAGTTAGGTGCTTTAAGTACTACCGATTTAGTGATTAGTCAGAACACATTTACCAATGCGCAACAAAACTATTTACAAGCTAAGTACTTAAATATTTTATACCACCAATTATTACAATTTTACCAAGGAAACGATATTAAAATTTAATCAACAAAACAATGAAAAATCAAAAGAAAATCATAATAAGTAGCATGATACTAGTTGTATTAGCTATAGTAGGCTATAGTTTTTTTAAAGGAGACGATACTATAATTATAGAGCCTAAAACGGTTACAGCAAAAACAGCGAATGTAACTACAATGGTTACAGCAACAGGTACTATAGAACCAATAAATCAAGTTGATGTTGGTACACAAGTTTCTGGAGTTGTAGAGAAAGTTTATGTCGATTATAATAGTATCGTAAAAGAAGGGCAACTAATAGCAGAATTGGATAAAACGAATCTTAATGCATCTAAAACACAAGCACAAGCTGCTTATGATAATGCAGTAAGTCAAAGAAATTACACCAAAACGATTTACGACAGACAAAAAACGTTATACGATAGTCAGGTAATTAGTAAATCCGATTTCGATGATGCTGCATACAATTACGAAACAGCAAAAGGTACTGTTACACAGCGTTATTCCGACTTACAATCGGCAAGAACTAATTTAGGATATGCTAATATTTATTCGCCAATTGATGGTGTTGTTTTATCTAGAGATATAGACGAAGGACAAACCGTTGCTGCAAGTTATAGCACACCAACTTTATTTACTATTGCGCAAGATTTAAAAGAAATGCAAGTAGAAGCAGATGTAGATGAAGCAGATATAGGACAAGTAACTGAAGGACAACGTGTAGAGTTTACAGTAGATGCCTATATAGGGGAAACTTTTAATGGAATAGTGACACAGGTTCGTTTAGACCCTACAATAACCTCAAATGTAGTAACATACACCGTGGTAATTAAAGCAGAAAATGAAGATCTAAAATTGAAACCAGGCTTAACTGCAACCATTTCGATTTACACTTTAGAATTAAACGATGTATTAACAGCAGAAGCAAAAGCGATAAATTTTAAACCAGAAGCTGCAATATTAGCAAGCTATAATTTAGATCATAACTTACCAAATACTTCAATAAGTACTTCTGAAAATGAAAAGACACTTTGGGTATTAGGTAACGACCGAAGTATTACTCCAAAAACAATAACATTAGGAGCAAGTGATGGTGTAAACGTACAGGTTTTAAGTGGGATTTCTAAAGGAGATGAATTAGTATATAGCCTAAAAAGTGTATCCAAATCGGAAGTAGTAGGTCCACCATCCGGAACAAACGAAAGCCCTTTTATGCCACAACGTCCAGGAGGAAACAAGAAAAAATAAAAACCATGAGTAAAGAAATCATAAAAATAGAAGATTTAAAACGGGAGTTTACCATGGGAACCGAAACAGTTCATGCATTACGAGGTATTTCGGTCACTATAAAAGAAGGGGAGTTTGTTACCATCATGGGATCTAGTGGATCTGGTAAAAGTACCATGCTTAATATTTTGGGATGTTTAGATCAGCCTACATCTGGAGTGTATGAAATTGATGGTGTTAGTGTAAAAGATTTAAGTAGAAATCAATTAGCAACTATCAGAAACGAAAAAATAGGATTCATATTTCAATCGTATAATTTATTAGCTAGAACATCTGCGATTGAAAATGTAGAGTTACCATTATTATATAACAGTAAGGTATCTACAGAAGAACGAAGAGAACGCGCTATAAAAGCTTTAGAAATGGTTGGTTTAGGGGAAAGACTACAGCATACACCTTCGCAGCTTTCGGGAGGACAACAACAGCGTGTCGCTATTGCAAGATCGCTAGTTAATAATCCAGTAATGATTCTTGCAGATGAAGCTACAGGAAATTTAGATACACGAACTTCTTACGAAATTATGTCCCTGTTTCAAGAATTAAACAAACAAGGTATTACAATCACATTTGTAACGCACGAACCTGATATAGCAACTTTTAGTAGTAGAACAGTGGTTTTAAAAGATGGCGAAATCATACAAGATTATCAAAATCATAATGTGCAATCTGCATCCGCAGAATTAGCAAAATTACCTAAACAAGAGGATTAATTATGAGACTATTCAATTTATTTAAAATCGCAACAAAAGCAATCATTCTTAATAAAACAAGAACATTGCTTACCATGTTAGGTATCATCATTGGTGTAGCTTCTGTAATAGCTATGTTAGCTATTGGTGAAGGCTCTAAAGAAAGTATTCGTACTACCATCTCGGCAATGGGTTCTAATATGATTACTATTAGACCAGGAGCAGACGATAGAGGTCCTGCTAGAGGAAGTGGTGGAGAGGTACAAACTTTAACGCTTAAAAATTTCGAAACTATTAAAGAACAAGCAACTTTGTTAAGTTATATGACACCGGTTGTAAATGGAAGCGGACAGGTTATTAACGGTTCTAACAACTGGCCAAGTACTATTTATGGAGTAAATCCGGAATATCTTAATATAAAAGTGGTGGATTTACAAAGTGGAAGTATGTTTACAGATGCAGAAGTACAATCTGCTTCAAAAGTTGCTGTAATTGGGCAAACTGTTGTCGATAATGTATTTCCTGATGGGCAAGAGCCTGTTGGGCAAATGATTCGTTTTAATAATATTCCATTTAAAGTTATTGGAGTTTTAGAAGAAAAAGGCGAAAACACTTTTGGTCAAGATCAAGATGATGTGGTTATTGCACCATACACTACGGTACAAAAACGTATTCTGGCTATAGATTACTTAAATCAAATTATGGCATCAGCAATTAGTGAAGACGATGCTCCTGAGGCTGTAACGCAAGTAACAGATATTTTACGAACAGAACATAAGCTTCTGGATTATGAAGACGATGACTTTACTGTTCGTTCTATGGAAGAATTAATATCGACCTTCAGTTCTACCAGTGAAATGTTAACTATTCTTTTGGTCGCAGTAGCAAGTATTTCCTTGTTAATTGGTGGAATAGGAATTATGAATATTATGTATGTTTCGGTAAAAGAACGTACCAAAGAAATAGGTTTACGAATGGCTGTAGGAGGAAAGGGCTCCGATATATTAATGCAATTTCTTATCGAGGCTATTTTAATAAGTATTACAGGTGGTGTTTTAGGTGTTTTATTAGGGCTTGGAGCCACAGTGTTTATAGAAAAATTCTTAAATTGGCCTACAAGTGTTGCTTTATATTCTATTGTCATTTCATTTGCTGTTTGTGCTGTAACAGGTATTTTCTTCGGATGGTATCCTGCGAGAAAAGCTTCGGCTTTAGATCCTATTACCGCATTACGTTACGAATAATTAATTCTTAAAATCATACTTCCTATGAAATCATATCCAAATGCAACAAGTATGCTTTGTTCTATTCTGCTTTTTTTAAGTTGTAAAACTGAAGAAAATAAAACGGTAAAATACACCGATAATGACATTCATTTTGTATTGACAGATACAGGACAAGATAAATTTTATGATAACGAAGGAAATCAAATAGATAAACCTAGTATAGACAATAAATTTTACGGTCAAGATGCACAGTTTACAGGTATGCAATCTTCATATACTGATAATGGAAATGGTACTATAACCGACAATAACACAGGTTTAATGTGGCAAAAAACACCAGATTTTAAACATCATAATTTTTACGATGCTTTCAATTATGTGGATAGTCTTGAAATTGGTGGTTATACAGATTGGAGAATGCCTACCATTAAAGAATTGTATTCACTTCTTAATTCTAATGGCGAATTATACCCCCAAGATTTAGAAAAATCACAGCCTTACTTAAACACAGATTATTTCGATTTTGAATACGATAAACGCATGCCGTATGCCGGACAATATTGGTCGAGTACAAAATATGTAAAAGGACCATTACAGAACATAAAAATGGAAGGTGCCTTCGGATTTAATTTTGCTGATGGACATATTAAAGCTTATGAAACGGGTTTGTATTTTGATGGTAGCGAAGGTGTTCATGATCCAGGAAACTATGTAAGAGCAGTTAGAGGAACAGAAAATGTGTATGGTGTAAATGATTTTGTGGATAATAAAAACGGAACAGTTACCGATAAAGCAACCGGATTAATGTGGCAAAAAGCAGACGATGGCAATACTTACAATTGGGCTGAAGCATTACAAGTAGCTAAAAACAGTAAAATAGCAGGTTATATAGACTGGAGGTTACCTAATACCAAAGAATTACAGAGTATTGTGGATTACGACAAAGAAACTTTTCCTGCAATAGATGAAAACTTTTTTGAATGTACTGATGATAGTTGGTTCTGGTCAAGCACAACACAAGGCGATTTTAAATACACAGCGTGTTATGTAGCATTTGGGAAAGCATATAGTAAAGATAATAGTAGTGCGACTGAATACTATGATTGGCATGGAGCAGGAGCACAACGTTCAGATCCTAAAGCTGGAAATATAGAAGACTATTTAATGGAGTCTGTAAATGCTGCAGATTCTCTTAGAATTAAAAATCACATACGCTTGGTTAGAGAAATTAATTAAATTCTCTAAGAAAAAATATTTATTTGAATTAGCTTTTTTAAGCATCTTATTGCTAACAGTTAGCCCATAAATGGCGGATTTTTATAGAGAATTCCCAGCTAGTATTGAAGGGATGGGAAAACTAGGAATAAAAAAATGTCTTAAAATCAATTAAGACATTTTTTTATTATCTACGTTAAAATCTCATCTATAAAATAAAGGTTTTGGTATATTAAATACCCCAAACCATCTATTACATTAAAAATGTATATTGATAAAATTTATCTTTGAAAGACATTGAAAAAAATATAAAAAATGAAAAAAGATATAAACTTCGGGTTATTATTGTTAAGAATAATAATTGCTGGATTAATGCTATTTCATGGCATTGCTAAATTGAAAAGTTTAGCGGGTATTGAAAATATGCTTACTGAAGCTGGTTTTCCAACCTTTATGGCTTACGGCGTATATATTACTGAATTGGTTGCACCAATACTAATTATTATTGGATTTAGAACACGAATTGCATCGTTGGTTTTTTTCTTTGGAATGATTGCCGCACTTGTTTTAGTTCATTCAGATCATATATTTGCCATTTCAAAAACAGGAGGTCTAGAAATTGAGTTACTTTTGCTGTATGCCTTTGGTAGTTTAGTATTCTATTTTACAGGTTCTGGAAGCTATGCAGTATCTACTACTAATAAGTGGGATTAACAATTAATATTATAAAATGCATAAAAATAAAAAAATCAATATCCTTTCACACATTCTAGTTTGGCTTGTGTTATTTAGTTTACCTTATCTTTTGTCTTACGGACAAGAGCAGGAAATTAATAGAATTATTGCTCATTTCTGGATTCCAATAATATTTTATGCTTGCATTTTTTATATCAATTATTTTTTATTTATCGATCATTTTTTATTTGTAAAAAAAACAGCGCAATTCATTTTAATAAATGTTGTATTTATTGCTTTATTCATATTTTTTAAAGAGCAAATTGAAGTCACTTTTTTTGAAGAACTTATTAAAAAATCAGATAAAACGGATGGTGAAGGGCCACCATTTAAAATGTTTGTTTACATACAAATGTTATTTTACATGGTGCCATTACTGTTTTCAATTGCCATAAAAACTACGAAACGTTGGGTGAAAACAGAAGCAGAACGAAAGGAAGCAATTAACTTTAAGCTTAAATCTGAGCTGCAACATTTACATTATCAGCTACAACCACATTTCTTTTTTAATTCGTTAAATAATATTTATGCGATGGTCGATATTTCACCAGATCAAGCGAAAACATCAATTCACAGTTTAAGTAAATTAATGCGTTATATGCTGTATGAAACGAATGTAGAGACTATTCCATTATCAAAAGAAATTGATTTCATGAAAAGATATATCGATTTGATGAAACTTAGAGTTTCAGATAAAACGGTAGTAAATTATAATTTTCCAAAAGAAGGAACTGGAGTTAAAATTGCTCCTTTATTATTCATCTCATTAATAGAAAATGCTTTTAAACATGGTGTTTCTGCTTCTAAAGAAAGCACCATAGATATTACTATGACTTGTGATGAAAAGACGGTTTTATTTACGATTGAAAATGATAATTTTCCTAAAAAGACAGACGATAAAAGCGGATCTGGAATTGGAATTCAAAATATTGAAAAACGAATAGAATTACTTTATCCAAATAAAAACGATTTTAAAACTTTTGTTAAAGACAATCGTTTTATTGGACATTTAGAAATTGATACGAATTAAGTTATGAGCAATATAAAAATTACCTGTGTTGTAGTAGATGATGAACCAATGGCACTTAATTTAGTAGAAAGCTATGTGAAAAAAACACCTTTTTTAGTTTTAAAAAAAAAGTGTAGTAGTGCTATTGAAGCTATGGAGTTCATAAAAACGGAACCCGTAGATGTACTGTTTTTAGATATACAAATGCCAGATTTAACAGGTATTGAGTTTTCAAAAATGTTACCAAAAGAAACACGCGTTATTTTTACCACAGCATTCGATCAATATGCCTTAGAAGGTTTTAAAGTAGAAGCATTAGATTACCTTTTAAAACCTTTTGATTACGCCGAATTTCTAGCTGCAGCAAACAAAGCAAATACTTGGTTTGAATTGGTAAAAGGAAAACAAAAAAGTATAGTCTCTGAAGAAAAAGAATTTCTTTTTGTAAAATCGGAATACAAACAACTTCGCATTAAGCTTGCTGATGTATTGTATTTTGAAGGATTAAAAGATTATATAAAGATTTGGTTGAAAGATAATCCGAAACCTATTTTAACACTCCTAAGTTTAAAGTCGTTAGAAGCAGAACTACCAGACACACAGTTTATGCGTGTACATCGTTCGTTTATTGTGGCTTTAAAAAATATAGATGTTATTGAACGTAGTCAAATTATTATCAATCAACAACGTATTACTGTTTCAGAACAATACAAATCTAAATTTTTAGAATTTATTAATAGTAATTCCCTTTAAAACCTAGTTGTTTGGGTTTCGTCTATAATTCCGCTTCAATGGTATAGAAATAACAAGTGTTTGTAGATTGTCTTTTTCTATGTTATGCACATAAAATACTTTTGCATCATAATTAATAAATCAAATGTATATTATGAAAAAAATTATATTGTCATTGGCTCTAGTATCTACAGTATTTAGTTGTAATACTGTAAAAAATGTAGACACATCTTCAGTTGCAAATGCTGCAACATTATTAAGCTCATTGAGTTCTAATTCTACAGTACAACAAATTACAAGTCTATTTAGTTTATTAGACACTAATAAAGATGAGGCAATAAGCACCACAGAAGCAATTGGATCTGTTGCTGACAACTTTAATGTTTTAGATACAGATAGTAATTCAAGCTTAAACCTAACAGAATTAACAGGTTTATTAAGTTTATTGAAATAATATTTTCTTTGCATTACAAAATAGAAGAGGTATGCTTTATAGCATACCTCTTCTATTTTAAAGCGTAGCGTACCAATGAAATCTATAAAAAATCCTTTTTGGTCGATACAATTTAAGCAACTATCTATTTCTCTTTTTTTGTAGGTGCATTGTAAATATCTTTAAACTAAGATTAAGAAAAAGAGTCTTACTAGTAACAGAAAATGTATAACCTTAAAAATTAAAAATTATGAAATCTTTTATAAAAACATTCGTATTACCATCTTTATTTATGGTAGCTATAACCACACAAGTTACAGCGCAAACACGAAGAAACACAACTACTACTACAACAAATAAAACAGAAAAAACAACTAGAACAACACCTGTTAAAAATAATACGACTACAAGCAGAAGAGTATCTAGCAATCAAGTAACCTATAAAACACCAAAAAAGAAAGTGGTTTCGGTTAGAAATGTACCAAATAGAACAGTCGTTAACCATAAAGGTCAAAATTATTATTATTCTAATAATAAATTCTATACACAATCTAGAGGCCATTATGTAGTTATTGCTCCAAAAGTTGGATTTAGAATTAAAACACTACCAACAAACTATAGAAGGGTACATTTTAACAACGATTATTATTATAATGTAGATGGTATTTTTTACATCAATATAAATAATGAATATGAAGTTGTAGAACCAATGGTAGGTACAGTAGTTTACGAATTACCTAATGATTATGAAAAAGTAGTAATAGATGGTCAAACGTATTATGAGTATGCTAATATTTTATACGAAAAAGTGCAAATAGATGGTACTAGAGCTTACGAAGTTGTTGGTATTATTGATATAGAATAAATGAAAATATAGTGATTAATTGATGAATAGCAAAAAAGGAGAATAGTTGTATTACTATTCTCCTTTTTGATGTGTTTATTTTAGAATTAAATATTCAATCTGCTATATACCATAGATTTATAGCTTTCTCCTATAGGGATTTTTTCTTCTTTTATTACAATTCTATTTTTTTGAATGGATGTAATTTTATTTACATTAACAATATACGATCGGTGTACTCTTATAAAGGTATTTTCAGGTAATTTAGACTGAATTTCTTTAAAGCTCATCAATGTTAAAATAGGTCTAGCATCTTCAGAATGAATTTTTAAATAATCTTTTAAACCTTGAATGTGTTTGATGCTATTAATATCGATTTTTAGATTTTCATATTCCGATTTAACAAATATAAAATCGTCTTCATGCGTTTTAGTTTCTCCACCAGCAGATGAAAAATTTATTGAAGTGTTATTATCATTTAATTTAATCATTTCTTTAACTCTATTCACCGCCTTAATAAAGCGAGGAAAGGGGATAGGCTTCACTAAATAATCTACAGCATTTAAATCAAAACCTTCTAAAGCGTATTGTGGGTAAGCAGTAGTAAAAATAAAATAAGGTATTTTTCCTTCTAAAGATTTTATAAGCTCTATTCCAGAAATGTTTGGCATTTCAATATCCGAAAAAACCAGATCAATAGTATTATTATTTATAAAGTCTAGCGCTTCAATGGCATTCGTAAATGTACTTATTACTTCAATACCACCAATTGCTTGGCAATACGATTCAATAATATCAATCGCTAAAGGTTCGTCATCAATTATTATACACTTCATCATCATTCAGGTTTAAGGTTAAATGTACTTTATAATGTGTTTTGTCTTCATTTATAATCAATTCATGATTGTTTTTATACAAATAATTGAGCTGATTTTCAATATTCTTTAATCCAACACCAGAATTTTTTATATCCCGTTTATAAAGTCCAATTATATTTTCTACTTTAAAAATTAGTTTATTATTCGTTACTTTAATCTTTATATCAATTTGCGTGTTTCCTTTGTAATCTGTGCCATATTTAAAGGCATTTTCAATGAAAGAAATTAATAATAAAGGATATATTTTTAAATTTCTTGTTTCGCCATTAATATTCACTTTAACAGCTTCCGTATTTTTAAGTCGCAATCGTTGTAAAGCGATATAATTTGTAATATAATTGATTTCTTTTTCTAACAGAACTTGTTTGTCACCAACTTCATAAAGCATGTAACGCATTAATTCAGATAGTGTAATTACTGCTTCTGGAGCATCATCCGATTTACTTCTAACTAAAGAATAAATACTATTTAAGGAATTAAATAAAAAGTGTGGATTTAATTGATTTCTTAAAAACTGAAGCTTAATATCTTTTTGTTCATTTTGTAGTTCTTTAGATAATCGATCTCTTTTATAAAAGTCTACTACTAAGCTGAAAATCCCACCTAATAAAAAGATAGATAATGAAAACACTATAGGTATAGCGTGTCTTAAACCAAAAGGACCCCCACGATTATTAGGAGGTTTTGGCATGTTATTTCTAAACTCACTAAAAATTATTTCCTCAGAGATATAATTATATAGAAATAGAAAAACAATAGAAATTATTATATATAAAAACAGTTTACGTCTTAGTAATAAGTAAGGTACAAAAATGGAGTAATTAACATAAAAAAGAATAGGTCGCATAGCTTGCCTTAAATACATATCAGATGGTACTTCTCCCAAATCAATATAAGCCGTTAGCAACGGAAAAATACTTATACATATCCAAACGATGGTGTGTATTATAATTTCTTTATAGGATATTTTCTTTTTCAAATTGGAATAATTAATTACCTTTTATATTTTCTTAAAATTAATATTATTGTTTTGAAGATCTCTTAAATTAATTACTGGAAACCTATCATGAGCAAGTTTTGCTATTACAACTTTCCCCATTTTTTCTGCATCTTCTTTCGATTGAAAAACTTGTTTCCCATTTGCTGCAGGAATATATTCTTGGCGAATAAACAAATTATCCTTGTTATATACCTCATATATCCAAAAATCTTCTTTTGATAAAACCTTTAAAGTATATGGAGATTCTTCTACTATATTCGATACTGAATTTACCGATTGAAAATAGAAAAACAAAATAGTTAGCACCGAAATTGTTGAAAAAACTGCAATATAGTTATATATCTTTTTCATTGTATTTAATTTAAAAAGAGTCAGAACCATACAGAATTACTATATTATTCTGACTCAAATTTAGCTATTAATCTAAAAGTTGTATGGTTTAATTATCATCATCATCTTGTTCTTCATTTGGAAAAAATTCCATATTATCATCTAGATATAATGTACCATTTCTACCAAGAGCTACAAAAGCACGTTCGCCATTACTAAAAGATACAGCATCTCTTCTTGCGTATAATTCAAACTCTGTTCTTTCTTCCCATTCTTGATCGGAAGGATCATATTCATAAACCGAGCTAATACTGGTTCCAAAATCTCCACAAGCGATATAGCCTAAACCATTTATTGTAAAAGCAACAGCATTAGATCTAGTAATATAATCGTAGTCTTCGTCAATATCTTCTAGTTCTGTCCATTCTTCAGTATTTAGATTAAATACCCAAAAATCTTCTTCGTAAACACCATTACTAATTCCGGTTGTCATATATACATCATCACCAATGGTAAATGTTACTGCATCTCTTCTTTTATCTCCACCAAATCCAAAAGTTTCTTCCCAAGTATCTGCTATTGGGTCGTATTTCCAGAAGTCTTTTTTATCACTACCATCATATCCGGTACCAATATAGCCATAGGTGTCAGATCCAAATCCAACAGCACCATAACGTGCCGATCCAGCAAAATCTGCTATTTGGGTCCAGCTATTCGTATTGCTATTATACTTATAGAAATCGGATAATTCGTCTGCAGAATCGCCATTATAACCAGTTCCTATATACCCTTCACCATTAATTACAAAGGATACCGCAGAACTTCTTTCTAAACCAGGAAAATCGGATAATTGTTGCCAAGAGTTGGTATCCATATTATAGCTCCAAAAATCACTATAATAATCATCACCATCATAACCTGTTCCCATATAGCCAATATTACCAATGGTAAATGCGGTTGAACTACTTCTTGCATCTTCATTAAATGTGGATTTTTTCACCCAGTTTCCTACAGTATCATCACTGTCGTCATCGTTACTACAATTTAAAAATAGCACACTTAGTGTGCATAAATAAATAAATTTTAATGTTGTTTTGTTAATCGTTTTTTTCATTTCACTTTTTATTTAAATTAAAACTAAGACCTACGTTTATAGATAGTGATTCTGTGGAATCAAAATCATATATTTTATTGTCATTCTCTTTTATGGTAAGTTCACTATTTGTTAAATAGCCTACATTACATTTTGTTGTCCAATTTTTATCTAATCGATAGGAGTAACCAAGTGCTAATTTTATGGCTTTGAATTCTAATTTCGAATCCGAAATCATTTCATTAGTATCTAACATAAAATTAGATGCATTATTAGCATATATAGATTCTGGTTTTGCTGTAATTTGAAGCGTATTATGATTATTTATTTTATAATAAGCTCCGGTAACAGGAATTCCTATTTCGTATTTAAACTTTTCATTTATAGTACTAGTATATGAAATTATAGGATAAAAGTTTGGCTTACCAAATAAGGAACCATAACCAGCTCCTAATTTTAAATAGGATTTAAGTCCGTTTTTATCCCAAGTTTTAATAAAATTTGCTTTGTAGCTTAATACAAAATCCTCTTTTGTAATTTTTTTATTTAATGTAGAATAGATATAAGGAGCAATGGTGAACTCTGCATCCCATGTATTTATAAGTGCTTTTTTATATTGCGCAAAGGCTTGTATGGTGTGTAACTCTTCAAAAGCATTAAAATCATTATGCGTATCATGATCATTAAAATCTATAGTATTGTAGGTATAGTTTAATCCAAAATTAAATTTAGAGGTATCTAGTAAGGAAGCGAAGTTAATAGCAACTGTTTTATTTTTTATTTGAACATCATTTACGTTTGGGTAGATTTCATAATCTACATTAATTAAATCTTCTGGATTAGTAGTCGTTAAGACTTCTTGTCCAAAAGACACCAAAGAAAACAAACTAAAGGTTATATAATGTATCGCTCTTTTACTCATTAAGTGTAATATTTTTTTACAGATCGAGTGCTAACATACTACCTATACCTTTAGATTAATTACAAAATATACCTATCCTCTTTTTTTGTAGACAAGCAATGCTTTTTAATCTACAAACACAGTAGCCGTGTTTAGTAGTATAAATTTTGGCGTTTGTAGATACATTAAAGCGGTCTGTATATTTGACTTTTTATTAGATGTAAAGGGTGGTTGATTTGTACAAATACTAAAAATCATATGTTTACATCACATCAAAAATTAATACCCTTAATAACTGTTATAGCTATATTATTATCTATAATTTCTTGTTCATCAGAAACAGAAGATGCTAGTCTTTTAGCTGGCGAAGATTTTACAAGTACAAATATAAAGGTGTATTCGATAGATACTTTTACTGTGGCATTATCTACTATTAAGTTTGATTCTATTATTAGTTCTGCAAATGATAGACTCTTGGTTGGGCAATATAGAGATGAAGAAATGGGAACAATAAATGCATCTTCTTATTTTCAACTAAATACATATAATTATTACTTAGATAATGATGCTGTATTAGATAGTGTTGATTTAATACTTGGTTATGATACCTATTACTATAACGATACTACTCAAGTTGCAACATTAAACATTCATAAACTTACCGATAAATTAACGACAGAGGATTCCTTCTTTTATAATACCACCGAATTTGGTTACGAAGCTTCTCCTTTGGTAACTAAAGAGTATTATCCAACTCCAAATAAAGATTCCTTGGTTGTTTCACTTCCTTACGATTTTGGAGCATCGATATTTGACGGTATTAGAGACAATATTATTACAGATGCAGAAACTTTTTACCAACAATTAAAAGGACTAACCATACATCCAGATCCAAATAATAATGGTTCTGTAATTGGCTTTTCAACAAATAGCGAAGACACCTATATTCGATTTTATTATAGCATTCCTGGTGAGTTTGAAAGTGATACATATTCTTATGATATAACTTTAAACACGTATTTTAACCATATAGAAAGTGATGTTAGTGGTTTGCCTTTAGAATGGATAACAGACCAAGAATATAATCTTTCGTCCTCTGCAAGTAATAATATAAGTTACAATCAAGCGGGTACAGGTTATGTTACAAAAATTGAATTCCCTACGATAAAAAACATCTACGATATTGGTAACGAAGGCACCATATTGGAAGCAACACTTTATATAGAACCAAATCTCGATTCGTATTCCGAAATTCAACCACTAAGTGAATCCTTACTACTATATACTATTGATCAAAACAACGATTTAGCAACACTAATTTCTAATAATGAAATTGAAGTAACTGCAACATTAAGTTCCGATAATTCAGAATTTAATCAACTTGTTTATTCGGTTCCTGTGATTGATTTTATTGATCAAAAATTAAGCGAAAGCCCAGAGACAGAAGATGCACTAATTGTAATTCCAGAGGATTATAATTCTTCTATAAATAAAATAATATTTAATGACAGTCAGAAATCTGATTATCAAACAAAATTAATTGTAACCTATGCAGTATATGAATAAATCTAATTATAGCATTGTTTTAATAATACTCTTATCGATGCATGGTTATTCGCAAACCAATAATCTTACCAGTTCACCGTATTCACTTTTTGGGTTAGGAGTAGAGAATAATTCGAATACAGGAAGAAATAGTGGTTTAGGTAAGACAGGAATTTCTTTAGATGCTAGTAAGGGAATTAACTTAACAAACTCGGCTTCTTTTGCTACCATACCAGAGGATGAATTTGTATTTGATTTTGGAGGTTCAGCAGAAATTATCAATGTTTTTGCCGATGACATAAAAGAACAAAGCATCACCAGTCAATTTACAAATATTTCTTTAGGATTTAATAGTAAAGGGAAGTATGGTATGGGATTAACGTTAAAACCTGCTACCTCTGTTGGCTACTCTTTAATAGGTTTACAAAGTAATATTGAAGGTAGTAATGAAACCTTTACCACTAATGTGGAAGGTTCTGGTGGATTAAATGAATTACGATTAGACTATGGAAGATACCTATTTAAAAACCTAAATGTAGGTGCTAAAATATCATATTTATTTGGGAAAATTGAAGAAACCGAAACCATTGCTACAGACGAAAGTTATTTGGCTATTACCGAAAGTAATTATTATAATGGTGCACAGTTAGGATTAGGTTTTCAATATAAATATTTAGATACACATAATTTTGGTTTAACTGTAGATTTTCCAACTATTTTAAAAGGAAGTAAAGATGTAAGAATTAGTAAGTACTCTAATGACACTTATATCTTATTAGAAGATACCGATGGAGAAGGCATTGATAATTTTAACCTTCCTTTAAAAGTAGGAATTGGTTATAGTACTTCATTTAAAAACATTTTAGTAACGGCAGATTATAATCGAAGTTTTTGGTCTTCTACCAATCAATCGGATGCTATTGGTAATTTTACCGATCAAAATATTTTTGCTTTAGGAGCTGCTTACACTAGAAACCCTAACGGAAATAAATATTGGGACCTTGTAGATTATAGATTGGGATTAAATTATAATTCTGGATATCTAAAAGTCGACGATAAAAAAATAGACACCTATGCAGCTTCATTAGGTATCGGATTACCAATTGGTAGAAGATCGCTTTTAAATATTTCATATTCCTTAAGTAAAAAAGGAACTACAGAAAGTATTTTGGTAGAAGAATATATCAATACATTAAATATTAATATCTCATTATCCGATAAATGGTTTCAAAAAACAAAGTATGAATAAGCCGTATTATCTTCGTTGTCCAGAGAATTCCATAGCTTCTCCTTTACCAAAACCATAACTTACACCAAAAGTTATAAAGCGTCCTCGTTGGCGCGTAGTATATAAATAAAAGTCTGGTTGCGATGTAGTCGTTTCATCTAATCGAGATGCAAATACATCGCGAACACTTAAGTTAAGAATGATTTTGCCTTTCACTATTTTTTTTCTTAAGCCGATATCTACATATTTATTTTCGGAAACTTCTTGTTGTAAGGTTTCATAATTGGAGATATAATTTCCAGATATTTCAAAATCAAATTTTGCAGGAAGTTTGAATTTAGAAGTTAAACTAGTAGACCAAATTCTTCCTTTAAAATCAAAGGATTCTGATGCATAAACTCCTTTTCTATCATAATAATTAATATTAAAATCACCATTTATGGTTAACCAGTCTAAAGGACTATATTTTCCATTCATTTCAAAACCTGTGGTGTTGTCTGTTCCAATATTTTCTGGACGAGAAATACTTACATTATCTTCAAAAACAGTGATGTATTCTACAGCATCTTTTGTGTATCTATTATATAGGCTGAAGTTTAAAGATGCTTTATCAAATTTATGAATACTGGTAACCTCATAAGAATCTGTAAATTCTGGTTGTAAATCTGGGTTTCCTTCTGATATGCTAAAGTTATTCCTAATGTTAGAAAACGGATTTAACTGTCGCAAATTAGGTCTGTTAATACGTTTAGAATATCCAGCTTGTAACGAAAAATTATCGGATACTTTATATGAAGTATGCGCACTTGGAAATACATTGGTATAATTTTGAGTATCCGATTCGTTGGTGGTTTGTAATACCGTATTAATAAGTGTGTTTTCCATTCGAAGCCCTAATTTAATGCCCCATTTTTCGCCTTCATATGCTCCAGTAGCGTACATAGCAAAAACGTTTTGATCTAAATCAAATACATTAGTTACATCTAAGTTATTTACCCAATTCCCATCTACTAAATCACTTACAGCAAAATCATTAGACACATTGTTAATAGCAAATTGTGCACCAGTTTCTAAAGTGTATTTTTCTAAAAAAGGATGTGTATAATCTAGTTTGAAAGTATATTCTTCTAATTTATAGTCGGTTCTCGATTCTTGTTGCGCATCTTCCAAATCACCAAAACTAGTACTATCCTCAAATATAGAAGATTGGTCTTTTCTAAAATATCGACCTAAAGCACTAAACAAGAGACTCTGATTTTCGTGTCTTTTAAAGTCGCTCTTATAAACCAATTCATAACGTACTTTTGGGTTTGTGGCTTCTGTTTTTTCATCTCGAAGCCATCGATCGGTTATCGAATTAGAAGCATCTAATGCATCATAATCAGTTTTGGCCCATTGGTCTTCTACTTCGTAAGCATACGAACCAGAAAGCGTAATTACATTTCTATCGTTTAAATGATAATCGGTACCAATAAGAATATTAGTAAATTTTTCATCAAACTCACTTTCTCCAATACTGGTTATAGAAGTGTTGTTAACGAGATCTTTATTTATAGATTCGCGTGTATCTGGATAAGTTCTAATCCCGAATCCCAGCTGACTAAACAAATTGAATTTTTCGGTACGTTTATTAACACTTAAGCCAAAGCTATTGCTATTTGGTACACCAACATTTAAAGATGCAGAGCCGTTTAAACCTTTCTTTTCCGATTTTTTAATAATGATATTAATAATTCCGGAAGTTCCTTGTGCGTCATATTTTGCAGATGGATTAGTAATAACTTCAATTTTCTCAATCATATCTGCAGTAATAGTACCCAGTACATTACCATCATCTGCTGCAATAACCGAAGGTTTTCCATTAATCAGTATTTGAACTCCTTGACCACCACGTAAACTAATTACACCTTCAATATTCACATTTACCGAAGGCACATTATTTAAAACTTCTAAAGCACTAGCACCTGTAGCACTTAAATCTTTACCCACATTAAAGATACGTTTGTCTAGTTTAAATTCGGTTTGAGAGGTTTCGGCACGAACTATAACTTCATCTAAGCCTTCAAGAGTTTGTTCTAAATATATGGTATTTAGATCAATTTGGTTATTTACAGTTTTGTAGTTCCTAATGGTAGTAGTTGCATAACCAATATAACTTATTTGTATATAAAAATTGGTAGCTTGTGTTTTTAATACAAACGAACCATCTTCCAATGTAATAGCGCCAGTTATAGCAGCATTAGAATTGGTATCGAGTAAAGTAACGTTTGCAAAAATTATAGGCGTATTTGTATGTTCTTCTAAAACTTCACCAACAAGGGTTACAGTGTTTTGTGCATAAATAGGAGAGAAGCAAAGACAGAATAAAAGAATACATAAAAAATAAAGCCTATTGAAAATCATAACATTAGCTGTTGTAAAATATACTAGCGAAGATACCTTTTCGTGGTTTGAATTGAAAATATATTTTTTTGAAATTTTCAATTGTTTGCATAACATTTACCCTTTTCTTAAAAAAGGTGCTAAGTTTAATACAACTATACAGAATGTTTGTTTACTCTACCTCGAAAGTAGATAAATGGTACACAGGAATACCTTCCGTACTAATACCTTCTATTTCTATAGCATATTTACTATTAGAATCACTGGTAAAAAAAGAAATTTC
This sequence comes from Oceanihabitans sp. 2_MG-2023, assembly GCF_030547245.1. Taxonomy (GTDB): domain Bacteria; phylum Bacteroidota; class Bacteroidia; order Flavobacteriales; family Flavobacteriaceae; genus Oceanihabitans. The sequence continues at coordinate 44,419 of NZ_JAUOQT010000003.1, read as the reverse complement.
TGCCTCAGCATTTTTGTTTATTACTATTTTAGGCTGCCAGTATAAAGTGGTTCGTACGTCTTGTTTGGAACTATCATAAAAGCTATCGGCATAATCTGGAGAGTAAAATTCTCTAGCGGTATAAAAACCAGGATAGTAAAAATCGATAATTCCTGGTTCGCGTTTAACATTTAATAAAATACCATTTCCAAGTTTTGTAAATATTGAAATTACACCATTAGAACTATTACTAATTATAGATGTACTTGTATTAATATCAATAAATTCGATATCCATTCCTCTCAAAAAAGTGATGTCTTCTATTTCTACACGAATACCATCTAATAATATAACAGGTTGCCCGCCATTTCGTATAGATATAGTATTATTATAAGCCGTCACACCTGGCAATCTATTAAGTAAATCATAGATACTTAATGTTTCCGAATTTGGATAATCATTCATGTCTATTCGATGTGTTGGAAAACTATTACCAGCTCTATTATTTAGTGCTTCTTCACGAAGTTCTTCAGCTGTTTCCTTTTGTGCATTAATAATCACTTCATCTAATAGCTGGGTACCTTGTAAATATTTAGTATCGATTTCTGAAATATTCTGTGCTTGCTTCATAAAGTTGGTAATTATAGAAGTATTAAGAGTATTTGGTTTTATAACATTAGTATTCGAAAATAAGGGGCTACGGTAGGTACTATTGTTCAAAAAAATACCGACATCTCTATTTTTTTTATAATCACTTTTAAATTCCTTTACACGGGCTTCTACAAGTGTAGGAATAGAATCGTAAAATACAAAAGGGCCAAAATTAAATTGTCCGTTTGCATTCGATTGTGTTAACTCTTGATGTGGTAAAGCTCCCATAAAAGTTAATCTAGTAGCTGCCGAAATTCGTGTGTTTTTTTCTTTTAAAGCTCGTGTTTGTCCAGCAATAGAAATACCATTTTCTATTGAATATTGCATTTTATTTTTTTGTTGGTATAAAAGCGCATTCCAAGTAAATCTATTCCAACCATGTGTAAACATTACTAAGTCTAGTAAAAATCGACGTTTAGAATCGTTTTCTTTTTCAAAGAAATAGCCTGGGTCTTCTATTGCACCTCTTAGGTCTGAATTTAATAATAAATAAGTTTTAATATTTTCGCTTCTAGAACTTTTTTCTACAGCATCTAAATCATTGATAGTTAAAGATACATTTCCAGATACTGGATTTCCATTGGTATCTTTTAAGTCTAATTGAAGTGTTACTTTTTCTCTTTCTTGAGGTGTTTTAGTATCTGCATTTAGAGAAAGCGTAACATTTTTATCTGGATTATCCACAAAAGCTAAACGTTCGCATACTGGTTTTCCTTCATTATTAAATAACGTAAAGCTAGTAACACCAGCGTTTAATTTAGAAGTATTTAGTTTTACGGTATACGAATTTGTTCCTGTTGTTTCTAGTTTTTGAAAAATGATTTTTCCACGTTGGTGCACTACTAAAAAAGAATTTAATAATCCGATAGAATTATTAGCGTTTACTTTTAGTATTATTTCTTGACCATTATTTAATAAATTTAAATTAAATCCTTGTGGTAATGGTTTTGGAAGTTCGTATTTTTCTTCCTTACCATTAATAACCATACTTGCGTAATAGGTTTTATTAGGTTCAGGTGTTAGTGCAAAAAAGCCTAAACCAAATTCAAAAGTTTTAAATTGAGTAATGGTATTGTTCTCTTGGTCTTTAATTACACCTTCAAGAAGTATTGTTTTATTTTTTATGTCTTTTACTTTTATTCCAACTTTTGAAGGAAGCCCTTGAACTAAATACCCACCTTCTGGGTAAAAATGTAGGTCTGGTCTTTGGGTAATAGTTTCTTCTTTGGGAGTTGTTGTATTTGTAGCAATTTCTAGTGTTTCATTTTCGCTAAAAGCTTTGACATCCCAAATAGGAATTTCTTTTTTAAAGAAAAAAGAAGCATCACTATTTCGCATATAGTTGGTATACGCTCTTAAAACATAAGTACCAGCTTTCCATTCTTTATTGATTTCAAAATCACCAGCAACACTCAAATCATTAGTATATAGTTTTTTTTGAGACACAATTGAATCTTTGTCGTTAACTAATTCTACATAAATAACATTACTTTTACTAGATGCTTTATGATTAATACCATTTACTAGATATGCAGCATACCAAATATCATCACCAATAGTATAATATGGTTTGTCTGTTTTTACATAAATTTTTTCAGGATAATCACTAGAGTACGCTTCTAATTTTTTTAATACTAGCGCACTAAAATTATTAGGTATGGTAAAAGATAAAAGTAGCATTAGGCTAGTGAAAATGGTGATTTTTTTTAACATGCTTCTAGTGTATTTCTTTATAAGTTTATTCTTTCAAAAGTAATATAAATCAATATATTATAGGGTTTTGTAAAAAGTATTTATTATTAGACTTATAAAATGAATTTTGGTTTAATGGGTCGATTCAAATAACAAACAAATAACAAACAAATTATAAACTTAATTCATGGAGATTTTGAATAAAATTCTAGAAAAGAAAATATTTAGAAACAAAGTTTTTCAATTCAAATGTATTTAAAAAATAAGCAATTATCAGTTCATCCATAGTATACTACAATTCGGTAGTTTAAATACTATTACTAGTATAATCTAAAATATATTTATACCATAAATTAGTAACAACAAAAAATAGTTATATTTTATATATATGAATAAGTCAACTCGAAAACCAACTAAAGTCAAGCAAATATTTAGAATCATATTGTTTACTGGTACTTTAATTTCCTTATGGTTTGTACCTTGGGTTTTAGTAAAGGCATGGATATTACCACTGCCAAATACGATTCAGGAGCAAGTAGATGAGTCCTTAAGTTATGGTTTTGATGGTGTTATTGTATACGTAGATGAAGGCGGTAAGCCACCAGCGTTTTATGCAGCTGGTTATCATAATCGAGATCTTAAAATACCTGCAAACCCAAAGGCTTTATTCAAAATAGCTAGTATCAGCAAGCTATATGTAGCAGTTGCTATCACAAAATTGGCAAACGAAAATCGTATATATTTAGATAAAACGCTCTCAGAGTATTTTCCTGAACTTATTGGGAGAATTGAAAATGCAGATAAAATCACACTTAGAATGATGGTGCAACACAGAAGTGGCATCCCAAATTTTACAGACAGTGCTGCCTTTTGGAAAAATCAACCAAACAAAAATATAGATGTACTTGAATATGCACTTGATTTGCCAGCAAACTTTGAACCTAACAAAGATTATGGTTACTCCAACACCAATTATTTGTTACTTTCTCGAATCCTTGAGAAAGTGGTAGGTTATAGTCGTCAGCAATATTTCGAAGAAGAAATTTTAATACCATTAGGATTGAAAAATACTTTTGGTTCTCTTGATGATGTAAATATAGAGGATGTTATGAGCGGTTACTATGTGGGAATTGAAAAGGACTTTAAAAATGAGAATCAAGGAATGATGATAGCTACAGCTGAAGATGTTGGAATCTTTTTAAGAGCTTTAAATAATGGCACTTTACTTAATAAAAAAGAGATGGAAATCTACACCTCACTTTATGAGTTTAATCATGGAGGGTTGGCACCAGGTTACCAAAGTATGGCTGAATATCATAAAGATATTGATGCGGTTGTTATTCAATTTATGAATACCACTGATTTTAATGGATACCAATGGAATTTGTTGCAAATAACACATTCGCGAGTTGTTAAAATCTTACGAAAATCTAAGTAATTAAGTTTATTTAAAATGACATTGAGGAGCAAGAAGCAAGGACTCCTCTTTAAAATAATAGTAACTTTAGGTGGAATCACTTTTTTTAACAATAAGCAGAATTGAAAAAGACTGTTCGTGTGTAATTGTTTGTTATATAGTTACTTAATAAAATTTTCTTTAGCTTTTTTATGTTTTCATTCTTTTATACATTTGCTTTAATAAAATAATACTTTGATTAACCAAAAATCCATAGCAGTATTACCTTTTGTCAATATGAGTAATAATATTGATAATGATTATTTCTGTGATGGTATTACCGAAGAAATAATTAATGCATTAACTACTGTAAATGGGCTAAAAGTTATAGCAAGAACCTCTTCATTTGCATTTAAAAATAAAAATATTGATGTTCGACATATTGGTAATCAATTAGGAGTGGCAACAGTCTTAGAAGGCAGTATACGAGTTTTTCAAAAAAGAATTAGAATTACTGCGCAATTAATTAATACTATAGATGGCGGACATTTTTGGTCTAGTAATTTTGACAGAGAACTTTCTGATATTTTTGAGCTTCAAGATGAAATTAGTCTTTTAATTGCAGATAAAATAAGAGAGAATTTTGGGCATTTTGAAGTTAATGAGCAATTAGTAGAACACCCAAATATATCCACACATGCGTATCAAAATTTTTTGAAAGCAAAAAAATTAACAAGCCAATTTAATAAACATGCAATTTTAAAAGGAATTTCTATTTTAAAAGGAATTATAGAAAAATTTCCTAATTTTGCTTTAGCGCATGTATACATACATTATGCGTATAATAGTATGGCAGCTGGTGGATTAATGCCCGTAAAAGATGCATTTAATATAGGTGAAGTTTACCTTAAAAAATCTCACGAATTAAATGTAAATCTGCCAGAAGTACATCATTCTTTTGGTTGGAATGCTTTAAATAAAAATTGGGATTTTAAAACCGCAAACTTACATTTACAAAAAGCATTAAAATTAAAACCAGGATATTCAGATGCGCATCAAAAACTTTTTATTACTTTAATTTTAGAAGGTAATTTTACGGATGCAAATTACCACATAAACAAAGCATATAGTTTGGACCCATTAAATGATTTAAACAATTATTTTATGGCTTATAATGCCTATGTAAATAAAGACTTTCAAGGTGTTAACATCTATTTTAATCGTTGTTTTGAAATAAATAATCGATTTATTGTTGGTTATGGTATTTACGCACTTGCTCTAGCCTTACAAAATAAACCTCAAGAAATAATTAACGTAGCGAATCGTTTGCCAGAAATTGAAGGCGCTAAAGTAGAGCATTTAATAATGACTACTATTGCATTTTGTTTACAAGATAAAAAGGAAAAACAAAAAGCTAATATTAAAGCTTTATTACTCTTGTTGGAATCTGATAGTCGTGAAAGAGTACGATTTTTTTTAATTTACATTTATACATTAATTGGTAAGTACGATGCAGCGCTAGATATGATGGAAATTGGGATTATGCATAAAGAGCCGTTAATGACACTACTAAAAGTAGATCCTTTATTATTACCGTTACAAAAATTGGATAGGTATAATACATATTTACAAACTATTTTTGCACTTTCTAACGAGCAATTAGTAAAAGAAGAAGTTATTGTTAAACAACTCTTTTCTAAAACGCAAGAAAAACAATGTAAAGCATTGTTATTGAAAATAATGGAAGAGGATCAGTTGTTTTTAAACTCAGATTTATCGTTGCGTATAATGGCTCAAAAATTAAATATTAATGCTAATCAAATGTCTTGGTTACTTAACTTTAGTTTTAAAAAAAACTTCAACGATTTTATTAATCAATATCGTCTTAACCATTTTAAAAGGATTGCTCTAGATCCAAAATTTAAACACATTACTATTTTAGGATTAGCTTATGATAGTGGTTTTAATTCCAAGAGTGTTTTTAATACTTTTTTTAAAAAAACAGAAGGAGTTACACCTAGTCACTGGGTTAAATCTAAAGGAAACTAACTGTTTATTAATAATTTATTTTCTTCGTCTTATTTCTTACTGAATTATATCTCAGAATGATTTACGTACTCATTGTTTCTAAGTTTGAAATAATTTATAGATAAATGTGATGCTTTTCACTTAAAACGATTAATAGAATAACAAGCTAATTCATAGTATAGAAAAAAACATATTCTGAAGACTATTGAATATTTTCAAAAAAAACATCTAAATAAGGACATCAAAACTCTTCTTTTAAGTGTAAAACCCTAACCATTTTCCCGTAAATACAAGCTGTATTGCTATGTAAATAAAACAGTTAAGAACATGATTCCGAACGTCCTGAATTATAATCTAGGACGATTAGAAACTAGTAATACCTCAAATTTGCACTGTAAATATGTTATAAATCAATAAAACATTGAATTTAATATAATGCTACAAAACTTATTAATCAACTAAAACAATCACAAAAAAACAATTATGAAAACAATAAATCACGTATCAATTATAATAATAGGATTAATTATCACTTTTATTACTTCATGTACTAATGACGATGATACTGTTCAAGATCTAACACCAACTGGTATTGAAACTTCTGCGCAGTTAACAACATATTTAGAAAATTTAGCAACTACTAGTGATGTTCCTGGGTTTTCTGTAAATGTAAATATAGGTAATAGTGTAGCCTTTAATCAATCTTTTGGTTATGCCAATCTAGCCAATCAAATTCCTTATACCAATCAAACCGTAAATAACTTAGCATCAGTAAGTAAAACTTTTGTTGGTGCTGCTGCTGCTAAAGCGATAGAACAAGGTCTTTTTACATTAGAAACGCATATAAATGATCTTCTACCAATAACCATTAATAACCCAAAACAACCAACTGGAAAGATTAAAATCAAGCATCTCGTAACACATACATCTGGTATTGTAGATGTTCCCGAAACATATATAGCAACAAATTATTATATCCGCCTTGGAGAAGATACAACAACTAATATTGGGAACATTCTAGTAAATAATCTAGGTATGCAACAAATGGAACAAGTCGATTTAGATGATTATTTATTAGAAATCTTTGATGCAGATGGCGATTTATATAATCTAGATAATTATTTAGATGCTATGCCAGGTGAAGTTTGGGCCTACTCAAATGATGCTACTTCATTGTTAGGTTATATTATTGAATATGTATCTGGGGAATCTTTTGATGATTATGTGGCAAATAACATCCTCAATCCATTACAAATGACGAATACAACTTTTGATATTGAAGCTGTCGATTTTCAAACTGTGGCAACTCTATATTATAACACCAACTCACCATTTCCAAGATATGGAAACCATGGCTATGTAGAAGGTGGCTTATATAGTACTAGTGATGATATGAGTAACTATTTATTAGATATGATGAAAGGAGCTAGAGGAGAAGGTTCTATTTTATTTTCTCAAGAATATTATGATTTGCTATTTCATGAGCAATTAGAAACTGGCTTAGTACCTTCCGATTTTGCTGAAAACCATGGCTTATTTTGGTATATGAAAAATGGAAGCCTAGTACACGGTGGTAATAGTTTAGGTGTTTCCACGCATATACAATTAAAAAAAGATGGTTCTTCAGGTTACTTTATTATCTCTAATATGGATGGTACGTTTACTGGCAACGAATCCAAATGGGAAGAAGTAAAAGCACTTATTTCTAGTGCTATTGAACAATATATTTCAAATAATTAATAGCGATAAGTTGGTGTTAATACCATTCAACAATTAGCATCAACTTTTTTAATGTATTAAATCTCAATCAATAAAATAACAGCAAAAAATGAAAAAATGTATATTAATTATTTTATGCTTTTGTACCATAAATATTTTCGCACAAAGTAAAAATGAACTATCAAAAGCAGATCATAGCGATTATAATTACAACTTTAGCTTCCCTGCTATAATTCTAGGAAATATTGGTAAAGGAGGAAAAAGAACAAATACGAAACACATTGAATTTCATGTAAAGCGAAAATTAGATGCTAAAAATAGTATTGGTGTAAAATTTGCTACCTGGAGGTTATTTCAACCTATGGGAATACAATGGTGGGATGGATTAAAAGACAAAATAGATTCTAAAAGTGAATTTTATCCCGGATATGTAAGAGAAACTGGAATAGGAATTACGTATCAGCGAATGCTTTGGAAAGGGTTATTTGCTACAGTCGAAGTTTTACCACAATACAAAACGTATCTAGACGAAAACAATACAAAAATTGCAAATGGATTTAAGCTCTACACATCGTACCATGTTGGGTATCACATTGCTTTTGGTAAAAAAAAGCGATTCTTTATAGAACCTCAATTTCATTTTCAAAATTGGATGATAGACACCAATACACCAGCAGAATTTAAACGAATAGATAATCAGTGGAAAACCTATTTTCTCTTGGAACCTAACATTTATATAGGATTTACTTTTTAAGTAAAACACAATAACTAGTACAGCATCAAATTATAAAACAATCAAAAAATAAATAATTATGAGATCAATCAAAAAACAAGTGCTATTAAAAAGAATAGCTCTAACCTTATTATTCATGTCCAATATGGCATTTGCTCAAAACAATTCCAATAATGAAACGCTATCCCAACGCAGTGGTTTTATTTTTGAATTTGCGCTCGGAGGAGGCATTATAAGTATAGAAGATAGTGAAGGTTTGCAAACTTTCGATAAAGCACAAGGAGCCATAAGCTTCCCTGAATTTAAATTTGGATATATGCTAAATGATAAATTAGCCATTACTGCCTCTATGCCAGGAATGATATACGAATTTCAAGACAACGACAGACACTTTGGTGCGCTTATTCCATCAGTACAATATTGGGTGAAAGACCGTTGGTGGATTTATGGGGGGATTGGATTAGCCATAGACGCACCAGCGCTTTACGATATAGAAGACAATCTTAATGATGACTGGAATTTTGGATGTGCAGTAATGGCTAGTTCGGGTTACGAAATTTATAAAAAGAAAAATTTCGCACTGAATATGCAATCCAAATTAGTACTAGGTCGTGCCTTTTTAGAAAATGATGTAGAAAGAGACGCTGTCACCTTCAATGTAGGGCTAGGATTTAGTTGGTAATAATTTTTAATGTAAAAAAATGAATAGTTCTAATTCACATACCGTTTTACTTGCAGGAGCTACTGGCTACTTAGGTGGTTATATAGCAAAGTCGCTATCGCAAGAGCAAGTGACAACTAAATTAGTGGCAAGATCTCCTCATAAGCTAAAAGCACTAGAAAATAAAACCGTTCAAATAATCAAAGCTGAAGTTACAAAACCAAATACATTACATGGTGTTTGTAAAGGTGTAACCACAGTAATTTCAGCAGTAGGTATTACACGACAAAAAGATGGTTTAACCTATATGGATGTTGATTATCAAGCGAACTTGAACTTATTAAATGAAGCAAAAAGGGCAGGTGTAAAAAAGTTTATTTATGTTTCAGCAATTAATGGAAATAAATACAGGCACCTTAAAATTTTTGAAGCTAAAGAAAAATTTGTAGATGCGTTAAAAAATTCAGGACTAGACTTTACTGTAATACGTCCAAATGGTTTCTTTTCCGATATGAAAGATTTTTTAGACATGGCTAAAAATGGAAAAGTGTATCTTTTTGGAAATGGAGAACAGAAATTTAATCCCATTCATGGGGAGGATTTAGCAACCATATGTTTGCAAGCAATACATACCAATAGTAATGAAATTAGTGTTGGTGGCCCAGATATTTTCACATTAAATGAAATCGCAGAGTTGGCCTCAGATGCATTACTAAAGCCTATAAAAATAATTCATTTACCAGATTGGATAAGGCGATTTATAATTTGGACTTTACGCACATTTACATCGCCTAAAACCTATGGACCTATTGAGTTCTTTTTAACCCTAATGGCAGAAGATAATATTGCGCCACGTTTTGGTACAAAACGATTATACTACTTCTTTAGAGAGAATATAGAAAATGATGTTTAAAAAAAATAGAACAAAATAAATAGAGAATAATGAGAATACTTGTAATAATAAGCTTAATCTTTTTATCAAATATGGTTTTTTCACAAACGGATTCCATTAATGAAAGCATTAAAAATAGAATCAACCATCACTCCAAAAATCCTGTACATAGTATTTTATTATATATAGAAAATGAAAGCAAAGGGTTTAAATATAACGAGGGTTTTGGATTAGAAACGGATAACGGAAAACCGGTAACAAAAAATAGTTCCTTTAAAATTGCAAGTAGTACGAAACTCTTTGTGTCAACAATTATCCTTCAACTGGAAGAAGAGGGAAAACTCAGTATAAATGACAAAGTGTTTCCTTATTTAAAGGATATAGAATACCTTAATTTTAAAAACTTTCATAATCTAAAGGGTATAAAATATGCACAAGACATTACAATCGAACACTTATTATCGCATAGGTCTGGTTTAGCAGATCTTTTTACCGATAAAGAAGAGGCTTTTTTTGAAATGATAATGCAAAACCCAAATAAGCAATATACACCAAAATCTATTGTAGCATTATACAATCAATTTAACCTAAATCAAGAACCACATTTTACACCTAATACAGGTTGGCATTATTCAGATATTAATTATGTTTTGTTAGGGTTAATTATTGAAAAATTAGATAAAACGAAACTAGCACAATCCATAAGAAATCGAATATTAGAACCAATGGAGATGAAGAACACCTTTTTTGAATTTTATGAAGAGCCAAAAACACAGTCTAGACAAATCAATCAATATATTGAAAACACAAATTTTTCTAAACGTAATACTTCATTCGATTGGGCTGGAGGTGGGCTCGTATCTACAAATACAGATTTAGCAATATTTATAAAATCACTATTTAATTACGAGTTGATAAATAAAGAATCTTTAGCAAAGATGATCGATGTTAAATTCACAAAAAAGAATGAAAACCGTTACGGATTAGGTGTTTATGAGTTTCATTTGAATGACAACGTATATTATGGTCATTTTGGCTTCTATAACACATTTGTTGGATATTGCCCTACAACAAAAACAACGCTTTCATATAGTATTAGTCAAACTAATCCAGGTTTTAACTCCTATGCATTTTTAAGTCAAATACTAAAATTAGCAAACTAAAATGAAAAATAATTGGATATCAATATTGTGTATATTTCTTTTTGGATTCATTTGTAATGCGCAAAACAACAATAAATGGAAAGCGGATATCGATTTTTATCATAAAACATTAGAAGAAAAGCATATAAATTTATACCATACTATTTCAAAAAAGGAATTCGAAACAGAAATTGAAAACTTAAAGAACAACTTACCGCTTTTAACAGATTTTCAAATTATTACCGCGCTCATGCGAATAACGCAAAAAGTTGGTGGTGGTAAAGGAGATGGGCATACTTCTGTGCCATTATGGAATAAAAACCTTACTAAATATCCTATCACTCTTTCTAATTTTAATGGCAATCTTAGAGTAGTGAATATTGCTAAATCGCACGAACAATTTCTAGGGAATAGATTGCAAAGCATTAATAATATTCCTGTAGAATACATTTATAAAAAAGTTTCCAAACTAACCCCATTTACTGAAAATCAATATTCTTTAAAAGATAGAACGTGTAGCTACATTCTTATTTCTGAAATATTAAATGCATTAAACATTACAACAGATACAGCACAAACAAAATTTACATTTATAGATGCAAAAGGAGTAAGCAAATCCACTATATTGAAAGCATATACATCTGAAGCATTAGATAGTATCCATTATGAAAAAATAAAATACACGCATCCAAGTATCACGCAACCAAAAGATTCAAAATTTAAAAACCTTTGGTTTTCTTCATTCAATAACACAAAAACCGTTTATATTAAGTGTAAAGCATATCCTTCGGAGGAGGAAATGAATAATTTTTCAAAGAAAGTGTACCAATTTATTCAAGAAAATAAGTCGGAACATCTAATTATAGATTTACGAGATAATTATGGTGGCGATTTTTTTAAAGGCTTGCTTCTATCTAGCTATTTAAATGCTTGTGAATCCATTAATTGGGAGTCCAATGTATATGTGCTAATTAATAGAAAAACATATTCGGCAGCGATGGTAAATGCCATACAATTTAAACAATTATTAAATGCTAAATTAGTAGGTGAGCCAACTGGAGCTAACCCAAATGGATATCAGGATATGGGACAATTTAATCTTCCAAATTCCAAGTTGCTAATCACATATTCTAAACGCTTATTTCGACTTCAAGATACCAAAAGTAATGGAGTACAACCAGATATATACATTACTTCTAAATGGGAAAACTATAAAAATGGAATGGATGAAATTTTAAATTGGGTAGTAAAAGATATTTCTAATTTAAATTAGTTCTTTAAAATTATACAATAATATAACAAGACGCTAGAACTCCTCTTAACAATATTAAAGTAGTGAATATACAACGATAGGAGAGAAGCGTAAATCGAAAAATAAATCCCTAATTCTTCCAACAATAGAGTTACTGGAGTAAAGTATGTGGAATGAAATCGTTTAATCTACATAAAAAGCTGGGTAATTTTTAAAATTTAGGCGATACCTTTAGGGTCTTCATTTACAAAATGAAAGCCTTTTAAAACAGGCAGAAGAAGTGTTCTTAGAAGTTACTAGTGCAGTGAAATATGTCCATCCAATTGTAATATGGTACCACCTAGAAATTTTTCAAAAAAATATAACTATTTTTATAAAAGTGTAATAAATAGTAAAACGAGCCACTAACCAATAAAAACAGCACTATTGAGTAGCGATTTTTATAAAACATCCATTTTACCATTCGCAGGAATAATCATCAAGTTATGTCGCGCGTATACCAACTCGCAACAAGATTTTGAAGATTATTATCAAGAAGTATGCTTGCAAATCTGGAGAAGTAAAGACAACTTCCGGGAAGAATCACAATGGAGTACTTGGGTGTATCGCATTTCATTAAACGTGTGTTTAACTTTATTAAAGAAAAAGAAAAACAACGTACAACATTTTGTTTCAGATTCTATAACCGTTGAAGAAACGGAAGACAATTACGCGTTTTCAGACGAATCTTTAAATCTTTTATACGATGCCATTCGAAAACTATCGGAAATAGATAGAGCCATTATCATGCTGTATTTAGAAGAAAAATCGCAAAAGGAAATTGCAGAAATCATAGGAACAAACCCAAATAATATTGGTGTACGTGTGAAAAGAATAAAAGTGAGACTTAAAAAAATATTAGATGGAAAGATCAATTGAAACTATATGGAAACAAGGGTTTCTGAAAAGTAATGCATTAGTAGCACCAAAAATAAATGACCTTTACAACCAAAAATCCATTCATATCATTGCTAAGTTTAAACGCATGTTTAAAATAAATTTGATTGCTATTGTAGCCTTCTCATTTCTCTTTTTAGTAATCTCGTTCTTTATAGGCATACCAATTACTGGTATTATCTTTTTTGTGACACTTTCAGTACTTGTTGTGATTAATAAGAGGTTATTAAATGATTTAGAAAAAATAGATTTGGGAGCCAGTAGTTATCAATATTTAAAGGCATTTAATCAATGGAAAAATAAACAGATAACTGTCAATATAAAAATATCAAGAGTTTTCTATCCTATTATATTTCTATCTATGATTTTAGGCTTTTGGTTTAAAGATGCAGAAGGTGTTCCTTTAGGTGAAAGACTTGTCGATGAAATTCTTCTTGGATTTCCAGACACCTATTTATTATTTGGAATACCAGTAATAGGACTCGGTATCGCAGTACTAATTTTAGGCCTACTAGCATTTTTTGGAGATCGGATTTATAAATGGGATTTAAACATGGTTTACGGAGGAGTATTCAAAAAACTAGAAGAATTAATGAAAGATATTGAAAGTTTAAGAAGCTAAAAGCCTTTATGTATAGAGTTTTTCACAATATTTAAAAAAAAAGCAGATGTCACATGTAATATTTTTTGTCTTTAGCCACTAACCAAGAAAACAATAGAAATTATGACACTACAAGAAGCACAAAACGCTTTTGAAAATTTAAAAACAGAAGCAACTACGAAGTCGGAAATGAAAGTATATGAAAAGTTCCTTCATATTCTAAAAGCATTGAAAGATAGAACACTCGCGGAAAACGAAATGCATGCTATAGAAACAGAACTTGCGAATTTAAATATAAAATCAAATCCTAAGAACAAGAAAAGGTTTTTCAACAAAGCACTATCTAAATTTGAAAAGTATTTAAAGGAAAATTTTTCCTTAATAACCAAAGGCTATTACACTAATTTAAGTGTAAGTTTCGGATTATTATTTGGTGTAGTAGGTGGCGTTCTTTTAGGTCAGCATTTCGAAAAATCGTTAGGGATTTCCTTCGGAATTTGTATGGGATTATTCATTGGCGCATTCATTGGTCGTCGAAAGGATGCTCAAGCACAAGCAGCAGGAAATATCCTGTAATTTACTGCAACAGCAATTCATAAAATTAAAGTATTTTTTTAAAAAACTTCCATGCCGAATAAATTTCGGACAACCAAAAAAACTGTCTAAAATGAAAACCATAATAGGAATTATCATTGCAATCGTTGTATGCTTAATAAGCGCATATGGTCCTTATATTTCATGCGATTGGAGTTTCTGAAATAAGGTTGTCTACAACCTTTAAAATAATCTCTAATTGAGTGCTTAGTGTAACAAAATAACAAGGCCTAAAGGCTTTACAAAATCCATCAAAAAAAGAACAGCAAATGTTTTTCAAATCACAACAAGGAAAAGAGGAAATTTTAACTCTCTACAATCAAAAATTAAAAGAACTCCATATTTCATACACTGAAAAGCTAATAGAAACCGCTTTCGGTAATACAAATGTCATTGTTACTGGAGATATTAAGCTTCCACCTTTAGTACTCATTCATGGTACTGGTGGTTGCGCGCCTCAATTCTTAGAGTCCTTTCCAAACCTTTCTTTAAAGTATTGTGTGTATGCAATAGATGTGCTTGCGCAACCTAATAAAAGTGCAGAAAACAGACCAGACATGAAGTCCATGGCATATGGCAAATGGCTTACAGAAGTCATTATAAAGTTAGGTCTAGAGCAAGTCACGCTAGTTGGTTTTTCGTTTGGTGGCTTCATTAGTCTAAAAATGCTAGAGTTTAGTGAAACCTTAATTAAAGAAATTTTCTTAATTGCACCAGTATATATCGTTAATGGAAATCCTCTTAAAGGTCTTTTTAAAATGTTCATGCCGTTAAAAAAGTTCATAAGAACCAATAATCAAGATTATATTAAAAAAGTATTGGATGTCCTTTTTACGGAGTACGATGATTTTGCATTAACATTTATGTCTGCTACTTTTCAGAATTGCAACATGGACTTTTCGCCTTTACCAACTATATCTAAACAAAGTGCTCAAAACATAAAAACATCCATTACCATTTTTGCAGCCGAAAAAGACATCATGTTTCCAGGTAAGAAATTGCTAAAAAGAGCTAATGCTATATTTCCAAACATCAAGGAAACAGTATTACTGCATGAGTCTAAGCATGTGCCAAATCAACAAGATTTCAAGGCGATTGAAAGTTACATTCTAAAAAGCATCCAATAGACCAATGATGTTCTAACTTGGCGTTGATGCAGAGCACAATTTACGGGTAACTGGAGCTTTGGTATTTGCAGATGTAGTAGGGAAGTGGGGTTATTGGTTACTAACCTAGTTTATTTTAAAAGCTGATTGATATTTACTTTATAAAGCTTTCCTATGGGTACCATGTGCTCTTGAATAAAAATTCTATTTCCTTCAATTCTTTGAATGTGTTTTTTTGAAACTGCAAATGATTTATGAACTTGAATAACATCATGATCTGAAAGTAGTTGTATGGTATCTGTTATTTTTTCTCGGATAATTATAACGTCTTTAGTAGTAAAAACTTTGGTATAATTCCCAGAAGCTTCTATAAACAAAATAGTATCTAGATCTACTTGAATATGACTATTGTTTTGTTTCAAAAAAATATATTTTTCCTCCGGTTTTAAGCTTCCTTTAGCTTCCTTTTTTACTATTGTATTAGAAGATGTGACTTTATTTAAAGCACTTAAAAAACGTTCAAAACTAAAAGGCTTCAATAAATAATCCACAACATTTAATTCATATCCTTCTATAGCAAACTCACTATATGCAGTAGTTACAATTACTTTAGGTGGAGACGATAGTGTCTTTAAAAAATCAAAACCTTTTAGTTTGGGCATGTTTAAATCTAAAAAAATCAGATCTACATCATGTTTATTTAAATAGTCAATAGCTTCAATAGCATCATAGCAATTTGCTTTAAATTCTAAATTTGGCAGCATATCACAATATCCTTTTATAATGTCGTGAGCAATATGCTCGTCATCTATTATTAAATATTTAATCATAGTGTTATATTCAATTTTGCATTATAAATATTATTTGCTTTAGAGATCGTTAACGTATGCTTTTTGGGATATACTAACTCTAATCTTCGTTTTAGATTATTTAAACCTATTCCTGCTTCATGATTATCTTGAGTTGCATCAAAATTATTTTCTATTTCAAAATTAACGATATTGTTATGGACTTCTAAATGTATTCGAACAAAAGCATGTTCTCTTAAATTTTCAACACCATGTTTAAAGGCATTTTCTAAAAGAATAATAAAAAGAAGTGGCATTATTTCATAATCATTGTCCTTAATGTCAGTATAAAATTGCACATCAATAACTTTATGATAACGCATTTTATGAAGCTCAATATAATTTTGTAGGTACGTAACCTCTTCAGACAACAAAACAGTGTCTTTATCACCTTCATAAATACTATAACGCATCATATCAGACAGTTTTAAGATGAGTTTTTGAGCTTTCTTAGAATCTTTTTCCACTAAGCCATATAGGTTATTTAACATATTAAAAAAGAAATGTGGATTCACCTGACTTTTTAAATGCATCAATTCTGTTTTGGCCTTTTCATTTTTTAATCTAATAATGGATTTGATTTGTTTAAAAAGCCAATGTGCGATAGTAATAAAAACAAGGATAAAATAGAATGCAATAAATTCTACGAATCCCTCTAACTTACCAAAAGTATCATTGAAAACAACAATGACAAGGCCTATTATAACAAGCATAATTTTAAAAATACGCTTTATTGTTTTCTGTTTCTTGCGAGTTAATTTAAACTTCATAAGTCAATATTAATTAAATAATACGCTCTGTACAAATTAGTTGATAAACAGTAATTAATTAGTGATAAACTATCAAAAAGCTGTGATATGATGCTTTTGTTACTCATTGCAATGTATTTATCCCATTTACACCTATTTGTATCCCTTTCATTTTTTAAAGATTTAAAACGCACATATGTTTGCTGTAATCAATCATCAATCAAAAAACGAACAGTATGGAACTCATTATTGATAATTTATCAAAAACCTATTCAAATGGTGTTAAAGCACTTCAAGATATTTCCTTAGAAATTCCAACAGGAATGTTTGGCTTACTTGGTCCTAATGGTGCAGGTAAATCTACTCTAATGAGAACCATTGCTACCTTACAAGAGGCAGATCAAGGCACAATCAAACTTGGAAATATTGATGTGCTCACACAAAAAAAAGAATTACGGCAAGTCTTAGGATATTTACCACAACAATTTGGTTTGTATCCTAAAATTTCTGCCGAGGTGTTATTAAATCATTTTGCTGTACTAAAAGGCATTTCTAATAAAGGTGAACGCAAAAATTTAGTTGATGCTTTATTATATAAAACGAACTTATACGAAGTAAGAAAACAAAATCTTAAAGGGTTTTCTGGCGGAATGAAGCAACGTTTTGGTATTGCTCAAGCGTTATTAAATACCCCTAAATTACTTATTGTAGATGAACCCACAGCCGGATTAGATCCTATGGAGCGTAACCGATTTTACAATGTATTAAGTGAATTAGGAGAGAAAACCGTGGTTATTCTATCTACACATATTGTTGATGATGTTAAAGAGCTATGTACAAATATGGCAATTATCAATAAAGGTCAAGTGTGCTTGCAAGGTAATCCGTTGCAAATACTAGAAAACCTAAAAGATAGAGTTTATAAAAAAACAATCGAAAAGTCAGAATTAGAAACTTACAAGCAAAATTATAAAGTTATAAGTGAAAAATTGTTTCTAGGAAAACCAACCATTCACATCTTAAGTGATACGAATCCTAGAGATGGTTTTTCTCTGATTAATGCCGAATTAGAAGATGTGTATTTCTCTGAAATTTTTAATACTACAAACGCTAAATCTAACTAATTATGTGGTACACTATTTTTAAGTTCGAATTACAATATCGTATAAAACGACCAGACACCTATGTGTTTTTCTTATTCCTTTTTTTATTCTCTATTGTAGGTGTAGATTTTATTTTTCAAGGTTCTGAAATGGGACTCATGAAAAAAAATTCACCATTAGTCATCGCAAAAACTATGGGTGCAATCTCTGGAATCTTTATGATTTTAGCATCAATGATTATGGGTGTTTCTGTGCTAAGAGATTTTGAGTATAATATTGAATCTCTAATGTATTCTACGCCAATTAGTAAAAAAGAGTACTTATTAGGACGATTTTTAGGAGCATTTACGGTATTAGTATTTGTATTTTCTGGAGTTATCTTCGGAATGATTCTAGGGGAATTCATGCCTTGGAATGACCCAAATAACTTATTAACGTTTAATGCTATAGTTTATGTAAAAACGTTTTTAATGGTAGTCTTACCAACCTTGTTTTTTGGAGCTTCTGTATTTTTTATAAGTGGTGCTTTAAGTAGAAATTTAGTTGTGGTGTATACGCAAGGTATTTTTGTGTTTGTAATTTTCATGCTTACTAAAGCCATAACTAATGATTTTTGGCAAGCCATTTTAGATCCATTTTCATTAACGACAACGAGTCTGGCTACAGAGTCTTGGTCTGCTTTTGAAAAGAGTACACAGAGTATTCCTTTTTTTAGCGTGCTTTTTTATAACAAACTGTTTTGGGTTTCTCTTGGAATTCTAGCGCTAATTTATGGTTACATAAAATTTAATTTTAATGTAGTTAAAGAACAAAAATCAAAGAAAAAGCAAGCTCCAAGCTTAGTTGCTAAAAGAACAAATAAAGCTAATAATATAGTAATACCTGAAGCTAAAAAGCAATATGGCTTACTATCAAAATGTACACAATTAAAACAATTTTCATGGTTTTACTTTGTAAGTATTTGTAAACAATCATCATTTTGGGGAATTGTTATTTGTGGTATGATTATCATCCTTATCAACTCAGTAAATCTTGGCACAGTGTACGGTGTAGATAGTTATCCAGCAACTTATTTTATTGTTGAAGAATTAAAGGAAACTTCTATGTATTTCTTCATTATCATTTTAGTGTTTTACTCAAGTGAATTGATTTGGAAAGAAAGAGGAGTTAAGCTAAATTTAATTTATGATGCTACACCAATGTCAAGTTTTATAAACCTATTAGGTAAATACATTGGATTAAACTTAATTTATGTTGTATTAATGATTGCCTTGATAGGTTCTGGACTTATATTTCAAACATTAAGCGGTTATTACAAGTACGAATTACAGGTTTATTTCTCAGGTTTCTTTATTGAAATATTTCCTTTTTTAGCATTATACACTTTTATCGCATTTTTTATACAAGCATTGGTTAATCATAAGTTCATAGGGATTATGTTGATGGTTGTTTTTTTTATTACTACTATTTTGTTAGGCGTATTTGGCTATGATCATGAATTATACCTTTTTGGCGGAAGAGCTTTAGGAACCTATTCAGATATGAATGGCTATGGCCACTTTTTAATACCCTTTATTATTATCAAATCGTATTGGTTTCTATTCGGTTTACTAGTATTGATAATTGCATCTTTAGTGATTGTCAGAGGTACAGAAACTAACTTGTTTAAACGAATTAAAACTAGTAAATATAGAATTAGCAAACCATTAATACAGCTTACAGCTACTGTCTATATATTATTTATAATTATTGGATGTTTTATATTCTACAATACAAATATTTTAAACACGTATTGGACTAATTCTGATGCCACTGCATTTAGAGTCTCTTACGAAAAAGAACTCAAACAATTTGAATATATACCACAACCGAAGTTGATTGACGTCAACTTAAAATTAGAACTGTATCCTTCAACACGAGATTATATAGTAGAAGGTTATTATGTGTTGAAAAACACGAATAGTACAGACATTAAATCCATTCACATTCAAAAACTTCTTGAAGAGAATGTCTCGTTAGATAGTGTTTCTTTTGATGTCGAATTTACAATTGATAATCAATTTAAGAAATTTGACTATTCCGTTTTCAATCTTAATAAAGCTTTAAAAACTGGAGATTCAGTAAAAATGTACTTTAAACAAAGCTTTACTACTAAAGGGTTTGAATCGGGAACAGGAAATGTAAACATTAATAAAAACGGTACATTTTTTAATAATACAGATTTACCAACTATTGGTTATAATAAAAAATACGAACTCAATGATGCTGTTGAACGTGAAGATTACAACTTGCCAATTCGAGCTAATAGAGTAGATATAACAGATCTAAATGAACTTAAAAATGCCAGGTCTGGAAGTGATTCTGATGGTGTTTATTTTGAAATGATTATAGGGACTTCAAACAACCAAACGGCTTTAGTTCCTGGAAATTTAGTTAAACATTGGTCAGAGAATAACCGCAATTATTTTCATTATAAAATGAAACAACCAATCATAAATTTTTATTCTATTGTTTCTGCAACGTATGAAATTAAAAAAGATTCTTGGGTTGCTAAGAAAGATTCAAAACCTGTAAATCTTGAAATTTATTATCACAAAGAACACTCCTATAATATTAATAGAATGATGGCTTCTATGAAAGCATCTTTAAACTATTACAGTAAAAATTTCAGTCCATATCAATACGAGCAATTGCGTATTATGGAATTTCCTCGATATGAACAATTTGCACAATCGTTTCCTGGTACCATTCCGTTTTCAGAATCTATAGGTTTTGTACTAGATATTGACGATAAAAAAGATGTTGACATGGCATTCTATGTTACAGCACACGAAATTGCGCATCAATGGTTTGGCATGCAAGTAGAAGCTGCACATGTAAAAGGACAATATTTTATTTTAGAAACCTTATCTCAATATGCTGCAATGATGGTTTTAAAACAGACCTTTTCCGAAGAAAAATTACTACAGTTTTTAGAGGTTCAAAAGGAAGATTATAAAGACGGTAAAAATAGAGCAGTAACAAAAGAACCATCACTTGCTTTGGTAGAAAATCAAGACCATGTGTACTATGCTAAAGGAGCTATAAATATGTATCAATTTCAAAAAGCGATAGGAGAGGAGAATGTAAACAAAGCCTTAAAACGTTTTCTTGAAGATTGGAATACTTCTAATGGAAAACTAAAAATGAACACAGACAGATATGCAACTTCTAAAGACCTATTAAGCTATTTTAGAGCGGTTACACCAAAAGAAAAACAATATGTAATTACTGATTTGTTTGAAAAAGTTGAGCCAATAGAGTTAAAATAAATAAAGAGCTTTTTTAATGAAAGCAACAAAAATGAAAGCAAGACTATACTATTTTTTAAACAAACATTACACAGTGGTTTTAATCATGCTTAGGCTCCTATATTTGGATTTAACATCTATACATCAAAGATTTAAAGTAGCTTTTCTTTTTCTAAAATGTCTTTAAGCTTATTATGATTTTCCCAAAATCTATTTCTAATTTTTTGAATAACCGAATCGTAATCAGGATGCATTTCCAACGATTTCATTAATGGATCTTCTTGAAGAAACAACAAAACCCAATATTGATAATTATTTTTAGTAGCAAATAGTTTTAACTGCTCAATAGCAAGATTGAGTTTTTCTTCATGTAAGTATTTTATAGCCAAGCTAATTGGCTGGTATATAGATTGGTCATTTTTACAATATTCAGAATAAGCTTTATAATAAACTTGAGCTTTTTCATGGAAGCCCATTTTATCGTATACCAATCCGATTTTTAAATTTTCTTGCGGATATATATTTAGACCATTTTTTTCCTTGATTTCCGCAAATTTATCATAGTAGTAATAAGCACTATCATACTTTTCTTGGTAATAATAAAACTTTCCCACTTCCTGCATAATATCTAAACGCGTCGTATCCTTTTTCCATTCATTCACTAAAGCGTCAGTCGCTTTTTCGATATTTTGATGCTTTGCGTATTGGATAAATACCTCTAAAAATGGTGCATAATGATTCTCTGGATTATGATCTAAAGATAATTCTACATACTTCTGTGCTTCATTTATAAAACCGTTTTGGGCAAAAGCATTACTCAACGCCAAATACATATAACTTTTGCTAATAGAATCATTAGCTTCTATATTTAATTTAATTCCTTTTAAAGCATATGTGAGATATTTATGTGTATCTGGAACAACCCGAGAATATAGATCAGATAAAATTAATACTATAGAAGAAGCATTTGGGTTGTAATCTAGTGCTTTTTCTAAGTAAGGTATCGCTAACTTATATTCGTTTGCATTTATATAATAGAGCGCTTTTGCAATAAGTGGTAGTTCTGAAGTAGAATCATACAGCAATGAATTGTCAGCATATTCATTTAATTTATCCAAATATTTTTTTTCAATTTTATTCGAATCTAAATAATAGTAACAAATAGCAACCTGAGCATATGCGTTAGCGTATTTTACATCTTGTTCTATTGCTTTTTCAAAATTTAAAATAGCCTTATTTAAGCCTTCTTCACTTTTTTCATTTAGATGTTCTAAACCTTTTAAATAAAAATCATAAGCGATAATATTTTCTGTTGGTTTTCTATCAATAAGGGCCAATTCTTTTGGCGTTACATTCGCTTCTATGGCGAAGGCAATCTTTTTAGCAATAGTATTTTGAAGCTTAAAAACATTATCAAGTTGGTATTTGTATTGCTCAGACCAAATAGGGCTATCGGCTTTGACATCTATCAATTGAATACTTAAAAGAACTTCATTGCCTATTTTTTGTCCACTGCCTTCAATTAAATAGTTAACTTGTAATTCTTCGGCAATTTCTGAAACAGTTTTAGGATTGTTCCTATATTTTTCTGTGGAAGTTCTACTAATCACTCGTAAATCTTTAATTTTTTGAAGATTATTTAGTGAAGATTCCATGACGCCATTAATAAAATATAAATTAGAATCGTCTTCACTTAGATTTTTAAAAGGTAAAAACGCAACTGATTTTTCCTTTATTACTTGAGTTTCATTTGAAGTGAATTGGTCATAAAAAAAATAAGCAATAGCAATTATAAATAGGGTTGTAATTGCTATAATATATCTATTTATATTTCTGTTTTTTGTTATAGGCGCTGTTGTTTCTTCTATAGGATCTTGTTCTGAATTCGATGCTTCTGCTTCAAGTTCTTCTTTCTCAATTTGGGTTTTGGTTTCACCAGGAGGATAGCCAAAATATTCACGATAACATTTTGTGAAATAAGAAGGATTACTAAAGCCAACTTCAAATGCAATTTCAGAAGCCGTTAGCTCAGTATCTTTTAGCATTGTTGCTGCTGTCTGTAAACGAATCTCTCGAATAAACTGACTGGCAGACAAATTGGTTTGCTTTTTTATTTTTCTAAGCAAACTAGAGCGACTCATACTCATAACATCTGCTAACTCAGAAACGCCAAATTGCTCGTTAGAAATATGATCTAAAACCGCTGATTTAGCTTCTGCCAAGAATGAATTTGAAGTGTGATTTGAAGTCATTTTTTTATTAACTGAAACGAATATAAGTAAAATTTAAAAACAGATTTTATCTAAGGGTATTTTTTTTAATATCATAAAATGCGCCATAATTTATAGTCTTGCTTCATAATTTATAGTCTTGCGTTAAACTTCATAGCTCTTGAATCATAGCTGTTTACTGTTGCTTCAAAGTTCATCGCATCTTTGTATCAACAAATAGAAACAATAATTCTTAAAACTTTAAATCATGAAAAAATCAATTAAAATTCAAGTAATGTGCTTGGCTATAATAAGTATAATGGCAATGTCATTAACATCTTGTTCAAAAAAAAGTAAAACCAAAGATACAACAGCCATTTCAAAAAAGGAAATTGCTAAACCAAGTATAGATATTCATGGTGCTGTATTAACTGGAGATATGGAAGCAGTTAAGCAGCATATTGAAGCTGGGACTGATATTGATCAAAAAGAAGCCATGTCTGGATCTACACCTTTAATGTCTGCAGCTACTTTCAATAAACCTGAAATTGCTGAAACACTTATCAATGCAAATGCAGATTTGTCAATAAAAAATAATGATGGTGGTACAGCCCTACACACAGCAGCATTCTTTGGACGTATAGAAATTGTAAAATTACTTATTGATGCACAAGCAGATAAAACTGTACGCAATAATTATGGTGCAACACCAAGAGAAATAGTAACTAGTGATTTTGCAGAAATGAAACCTATTTACGACATGTTAATTCTGCAATTACAACCAATGGGTTTTAAATTAGACCTTAATGAATTACAAAAAGCACGTCCTGTTGTAGCAATGATGTTACAATAAACATATAATAAAATGACAACAGAAAGAAGATACGATATTGATTGGCTAAGAGTCATTGCTATAGGTTTATTATTAATCTATCATATAGCTATTATATTTCAACCTTGGGCAATGTTTATTGGATTTATAAGAAGCGAAAATGCTTTAGAAGGACTTTGGAAACCAATGATTATGCTCAATGTTTGGCGAATACCTTTACTATTTTTTGTGTCTGGTATGGGTTTATATTTTGCAATGAAAAAAAGAAATTGGAAGCAATTATTAATAGAGCGCTCTAAGCGAATTCTATTACCTTTTGTCTTCGGGATTTTAGCAATAACACCAATACATTTTTTACTTTTTCAGAAGCACTATAATATACCATTGAGTTATTTTCCACATATGGGACATTTATGGTTTTTAGGAAACATCTTTGTCTATGTCGTAGTTCTGTCGCCTGTTTTTTTCTATTTGAAGAAAAATGAAAATGGTAAATTCAAGAATGTAATTTCAAAAGTGATGGCCTATGCCATAGGACCATTATCTATTTCAGCATTTTTTATCATAGAAATTAGTGTTGTGAAACCACAACTATTTGAAATGTACGCTAAAACTTGGCATGGATTTTTTATAGGCTTTCTGACTTTCTTTTTTGGTTTTCTTTTTGTGTATAGCGGTACAACATTCTGGAAAACCGTTTCAAAGTGGAAATGGTTATATATTGCTTTGGCAACCATACTCTTCGTGATTCGTTTCACAGGGTTTGAGTCCATATCAAATATGTATATCACTACTGTAGAGTCTAATGCTTGGATATTGGGCGTATTCGGAATGGGATATAGTTACCTTAATAAACCAAGTGCATTGCTAAACTATTTGAGTGCAGCCGTTTACCCTGTTTATATTATTCACATGTTTGTCCTATATGCAGGTGCATTACTCATTCTGCCTTTAGAACTTCATCCCATGCTAAAATTTATAGGTATTACAGTATTTACGTTTATCGTCTGTTTTCTTATCTATGAATTCATCCTAAAAAGAGTCACAATTTTAAGACCATTATTTGGGTTGAAATGGAAATTTAAAAGTGTCGTAAAGAACCAATTAAAAAGGATTTAGAGTATTATTCAAGACGTTGTATTTTAATTAATAAAACCATTAAGCCATGATAAAAATCTTTAGAAATAAAAGACGAAAAATATTAGCTAAAAACCCGCCAGCCGGACGTGCAGGTAAGTTTGCTAACTATTTTGTTTATGCAGCGGGAGAAATTATTCTAGTGATTGTAGGAATCCTTATCGCATTGGCTATTAATGAACATTCAAATAGTTTAAAGAAATTAAAGTTGCGGAATTCATACCTTATTCAGTTACATGATGAGGCAGATCGTAACCTTAAAAAGTTAACCTTTCTTGATGATGAAGCAGCTCAAATGCTCCAAGAATTAGATACCGTATTCAAAATATTATTATTTAAGGATTTTGATAACCCAAAATTATCCTCAAAATCATTTTTTCTAATCATGTCTAAAAAGTTTTACCCAGTAAGCATTACCTATGAAAATTTAAAATTTTCTGGGGATTTAAAATTATTCAACGATTTAAACTTACGTAACGCAATTTCAGAAACATACGAGACATTCAACCCCATAGAAAAACTGGAAGCTTCAGAACAACAAGCAATCGAGGCTTATTATGAAAATTTTTTGATGCGAAACGTTAAATTCAGAGAAATGGGCAGGTCTTCAGATACTTACGGAAAAGATATTTATTTTGAAAATATGGTTCTAACTAGAATGACTACGATTGCACAAAATCGGGAGGCTTATGATGATGCAATTGAATCGTTAAAAAACCTAAAAAACACTTATGCTGAATTAGGAAATACAAATGAATAACATAGAAAACACGTCAAACAATTATGAAACAAATTAAAAAGTAAAAAAGGAATTAGACTTGCAATAGGCATAGTTTTAGGGGTGTTATTAGGCTTATTAACCTCAAACATAGCTTTGTGGCTTCCCATTGGTGTTGCTATTGGTGCAGCATTAGAATACTCCAGAAAATCTTAATGCAACAACTGAGATTACAAAATAAATCATCCATCAAAAAACGAACAATTATAAAATCAATTAAAATGAAAACAATTCAAAAACAATTTTTATTAAAAATGGCTTGTGTAGCCTTTGCATTAGTATCTAGTATAACATACGCACAAAACACAAAAGAAGAATCAACAACACAAAGAGAAGGCTTTATCGTCGAATTCGTAGTTGGTGGCGGCATTATTAGTATAGAAGATAGTGCAGGTATTCAAACTTTCGATAAATCGCAAGGAACATTCGTTTTTCCAGATTTAAAGTTAGGCTATATGTTAAATGAAAGGCTTGCCATTACCGTTTCTATGCCAGGAAGTATATACGAATTTCAAGATAATGACAGAAACTTTGGAGGTTTTATTCCATCTGTACAATATTGGGCAAAAGATCGTTGGTGGATTCATGGTGGTATTGGTTTAGCCATAGACTCTCCAGCACTATATGATATTAAAGACGATGTAAATGACGATTGGAACTTTGGTTGTGCTGTTATGGCAAGTACAGGTTATGAAATTTACAAAAAGAAAAAATTCGCGCTTAATGTGCAGTCTAAATTAGTTCTTGGTCGTGCGTTTTTAGATGGAGATGTGGATAGAGATGCAGTAATCTTTAATGTAGGATTAGGATTTAGCTGGTTATAAGTATCAACAACACGAAATAAATCATTTGGCATCTATAAGTCAAATGATTTATTGTCAAATTAAAAACAGCCTAAGATGAAATATATTTTTTTATCCTGTTTACTATTTCTGCTCAATTGTTCCAATACGACCAATTCGAAAGCTATATCGATAGTTTTAGAAAAAGAAGAAAGTCTAATTGAAGTACTTGATACGATTTGGACAACGGAACAAACCCCAATTAGATTAAGAGATTCATTGATTTCTAAATTTGGAGTCGATTCTAAGTTGGTAAAAGAGCAACAATTAATTATTGATACGAATCATGTAATTAATGAAAAAAAAGTAGCGGCTATTCTTGATAAATATGGTTGGCCAACAAAAGAAATGTCTGGTGAACGTGGTAATTGGACCATTTGTAATGTTATTCAACACTCAGATAATGAAGTTAGGATACAATACCTTCCAATGATGCGACAGGCTGTAAAAGACAAGAAATTAGAACCTCGATTCTTGGTAAGAGCAGAAGACAGAATTGCAACAGAGAGAGAAGATTTACAGATTTATGGAGGGCAAATGAAATATTACCCAGAAACCAAGAGTTTTAATGTGTGGCCAATATTTGATCCAGAAAATATTGATAAAAGAAGAACAGAAATTGGTCTTGATTCCATCGCTATATTCCTAAAGAATAGATTTGATTTTGAATGGAATCTCGAAGAGCAGATAAGAAGAACAAAAGAGTTTACAAAAAGAAAACAGAATAACTGATGCTTCATTAATAGGTTCTAATTTCCAAACACGAAATTTTAAAAACCGAACAATTCACAACTTTATTAATAAATTATAGTACTTATGAAAACAGCAATTTATACATCCTATGGTTCCCCAGAAGTTATAGAGGTCGTTAATAAAGAGACCCCTTCACCTAAGCCTAATGAGGTTTTAGTAAACATTAAAGCATCGTCCGCTACTCGTGCAGATACAATGATGAGAGCTGGAATGCCAAAATTTGGCAGATTGTTTTTAGGCCTGTTTAAGCCAAAAAACACTTCATTAGGTACTGGTTTTTCAGGTACGGTTGAAGCAGTTGGCAGTGATGTTTCTATATTTAAAATTGGAGATGAAATTTTTGGAGAGAAGTTATTCCGTAATGGAACTAATGCAGAATATTTATGCATTTCAGAAACCTCTATAATAGCGTTAAAGCCAACAACCTTATCACACGAGGAAGCTGCACCTGTTTGTGATGGTTTTCTAACTTCATATAATTTTTTAAAAGATATTGGTGACTTGAAAGAAGGACA
Organism: Oceanihabitans sp. 2_MG-2023; assembly: GCF_030547245.1. Classification (GTDB taxonomy): domain Bacteria; phylum Bacteroidota; class Bacteroidia; order Flavobacteriales; family Flavobacteriaceae; genus Oceanihabitans. The sequence goes on along the minus strand of NZ_JAUOQT010000003.1, from coordinate 15,980 downwards.
GCACATTCTTATAAATGGTGCTTCTGGCAGTTTAGGAACTGCTGCAGTTCAATTGGCTAAAATTATGGGAGCTACCGTCACAGGTGTTTGTAGTACAAGGAATATAGATTTAGTTAAATCCTTAGGAGCAGATTTTGTGATCGACTATAAAAAGGAAGACTTTACACATAAAACGAATACTTACGATGTTATATATGATGCAGTGGGTAAAAACAATTTTAGTAAGTCTAAAAATGCTTTAAAGTTAAATGGAGTTTTTATAACACCTGTTTTAAGTTTAAATGCCTTGTGGTATTCAATATTTAAACCAAAAAGAGTGAAGTTTGCGGCTACAGGTCTAAAAAAAACCGAGGAATTAAAAAGGTTATTTTTAGAAATAGCCGATTTTTTTAAGCAAAAAAGACTTAAAACGGTTATAGATAAAAGTTACAAGCTATCAGAAATTATAGAAGCGCATTATTATCTTGAAACCGACCGTAAAATAGGCAATATCGTTATCATCAATCCAAAAACAAACAGTTAATTAATTTCAAATCAAAAGAAAGAAAAGAAAGGATATTAAAGCTTTATAATCGAAAACTTAATCCACTCGTTACCCGAAGCATATCCGAGGTATACCCGACGCATATCCGGGGGACATCCGAAGGAGCTCTTTGTAGCATTACCTAGATTATGTAATATTATTATCGCATATCGCATTTTTAAAATAGCTAATTCCTGAGAATCATGTATTTTAAATCGCTAGGTTTCCTAACGTTCATTAGCCTTTATTTACGCTCGTGTACTTTACTTTTTTGATAGAAACAGACATCTTTACTTTGTACTATAATTAATTTAAAAGCAATATTATGAATTATTTAAAAAGAGTATTTAAAATTGTAAAAATCATATATTTAGTTATGATTTCATTGTTAGCTTCCTGTAGTGAAAACAACACAGAAGAAGCAACTCAACCAATAATTACCGACTATGCAGTTGGAGAAAAATGGACTTGGAAATATAAAGGCGTAACCACGGAAGGTGAAATACGCTCAGAAGGAGAAGACACAAGAGAAATCGTTAATACAGATGGTGTTTTAGGGATAACAGTAGGAAACGATACAATTCCACTATCAGACATTACAAAGCCTGAAGAAAGCGAAACCCCAAGATACAAATGGCCTTTAAAAGTTGGTGAAACGTGGAAATATGAAAAAGACTGGACCAGTCAAGATGGTACTACTAGAAAACAAAGCCAAGATGTAAAAGTATTATCTTATAAAGAAGAAACAGTAGAAGCAGGAACATTTATGGCGTACACCATCGAATACAAGGGAACCGTTTCAAACTCTAGAGGTTACAACGCACAAACGGATGAAGTTTGGTTGTATGCTCCAGAAATAAAAAACTTCATTAAAATGACCCAAAATCAAGACGGCTTTGTATATAATGAAGAATTAATCCAGTACACAAACCCAAATAATAATTAAAATATACTATTACTTCTAACTTTTCAAATTCATCAATATGAGTGAAGAAAAAAATACACAATTAACAATAAAAAGGGGAATTCTTGCCATTGTTGGTATGTACGCATGTCAGCTTTTAGCAGCAATAATAACCTCTTATGCATTTAAATTCTTTGTGCCGTCAAAGGTTGTTCCTATGGAGATTATTGGAGTATCTTCTGCCGTGTTAGGTGGTATTATGATATTGTTTCTATTCTGGTGGGATCTAAATAGGTCTGGCAAATCCTTATATCCACAAATAGGACTGCAAGCTAGTAAGATTAAAAATAACAAAGCAGTTTTGTTAGTGATAGCGGCATTAGTATCGACACATTTTTTAGCCTGGATATATAGGTCGGTTATTTTGCCAAGCTTTGACCAAGGAGGGATTATAGGTGGTGGCTCTAAAATGTTTAGTTTTATTCAGGCCAACGGAGGAGTACTTGAAATGAGTGGCTTTCTACTTTTGGCACTTATTGTAGGGCCTTTAATGGAGGAGGTTGTTTTTAGAGGATATTTGCAATCGTCATTAACAAAGCGGATACCTGCTTGGGCAGCAATATTAATAACTTCTGTTGTTTTTACTGCTGGTCATAGCCCCATGATTTTATGGCCAATGTATTTTCTCTTTAGCATAACTTGGGGATGGATATATTTAAGAACAGGATCTTTAAAAATGGCCATTCTAATACATGTCTTAAACAACTTATTTTATACTGTTATTGGTTTTGCTGGTTGGGATATTCTTGCTTAAATTAATCTATTTGCACTTTTAAAAAATAAACAATGAAAAAATCATTTCTCTTACTACTTTTATTCGTAATTAGTTTTACTTCTTTTACACAAGAATTACCCTTTAAGAAGATCAAATTATCTGATTCAGTAGCACTTGCAAATCAAATGCAGCAATTTGCAACACAATGTGACACTCAAAACTTATCAGCAATCGATCAGTTTAAATTCCAGTTAATAAGAGGTTATTATGAAGACGCTTTAATTTCAATAAAAAAAAGAATAGAAGAAACACCAATAGATCAAAGCCAGTATTTAGATGTCTACAAGTATTATGTAGAGGCAAAGTTATCTACGAACTTCAAAGAGACATTTACAAAAGCTTACAGCAAATACGTAGCGAATTCTAATGACTTACAAGTTATTAATTTAGATAAATTCCTGATCGTTAGAGACCCTACTGATTATTACGTTAATAATTTTAATACCACTTATAATAGTATTAAAACTGAAAAGATTTCACAGTCTGTAGCAATAGATTTAGTAAAAAAGTACTTTTTAAAAAGGGTATTTTCAGAAACTAGGGCAATATACTTTGATGAAATTAAACAAGATCATAATCGTAGATATGTCGTAAATGATAGTATTGTAATTCCTATGAAAGATGGTGCCGAAGTTTCCATAGTTTTAATACAGCGAAAAGGACATACAACAGCTAAAAAATCAACCATATTAGTAGCTTCTGTTTACGCAGGAACCAATGAAACCAGTGCGATGTTAGCAGCATCTAAAGGCTATAATGGAGTTATTTCAAATACAAGAGGAAAACGATTAAGTAAAAGTGATATTAAACCGCTTGAATATGAACACACAGATGTTTATGAAGTGATTGATTGGATTAGTAAACAACCATGGTCTAATCAAAAAGTAGCCATGTTTGGAGGCAGTTACAATGGGTTTACACAATGGGCATCTATGAAGCACAAAGTGCATCCTGCATTAAAAACAATTGTGCCTATGGTAGCAGTCGCTCCAGGAATTGATTATCCGATGGAAAATAATGTACTACATAATTATTCGTATTCTTGGAATTTCTATGTGGCCAATAACAAGTTTTTAGATTTTGAAGCTTCAAATGATTTTAATCGATGGAACTCTTTAAAAAACAAATGGTACAAAACAGGAGTTGCATTTAACAAATTAGATAGTTTAGATGGTCAGGTAAATACATTATGGAATACTTATATGCAACATCCTAGTTATGATGATTATTGGAAAAAAATGATTCCATACAAACAAGAGTTTGCTAAAATTGATATTCCAATTTTAACCATTACTGGTTATTATGATGACTCACAAAGAGGAGCCATGTACTATTTTAATGAGCATTATAAATACACCAAAAACCCGAATCACTATTTGTTAGTTGGGCCTTATGATCATTGGACTTCACAAACAAAACCACAAGAAAATCTAAGGAATTATAAATTAGATAACGCTGCTTTGATAAACATTGAAGAGGATTTAATTTATCAATGGTTTGATTACATTTTAAACGGAAAAGAAAAACCTGGCATTTTAAAAGATAAAGTGAGTTTTCAGGTCATGGGCACCAATTCTTGGATGCACAAACCAACTTTAAAGGCAATGACAAATGATACGCTAAAGTTTCATTTAAGTTCTAATAAATACAATGATTTTTATGCTTTGAAATCGAAAGAAAATAATTCAGAGATAAAAATGTCTATTGATTTTAGAGATAGGGAAAATATGACTAACACAGCGTATTATCCTTGGCCATTAGAAAAAGACAATATCAATTTAAATGATGGTCTGGTCTTTATATCTGAAGAATTAAAAGAAGATGTTATTATAAACGGATCCTTTTTTGGAAAGCTTGAGTTATCAATCAATAAAAAAGATGTTGATTATTCTGTAATTGTAAATCAACTGACTCCTGAAGGAACGTATTTCCATTTAAGTTATTTTATTGGTAGAGCTAGTTATGCCGAAGATAGAGAGCAAAGAAATTTACTTATACCAAATCGAAAAACGCTAGTGTCTTTCGATAATTCAAAACTAATCAGCAAAAAGTTAGAAAAAGGGAGTAGGATAGTTGTTGTTGTTAACGTCAATAAAAATAATAATGCACAGATTAATTATGGTACAGGAAAAGACGTGAATATAGAAAATATTAATGATGCTGAAATTCCTTTACAAATTACTTTTACAGGCAAGAGCAGTATTTCTTTACCAGTTTGGAAAGATTAGTTTTTCAGGTCGTAAAACGGCTGTTACATAAATGCTGACGATATAGACCTAAAGGCGCTATATCTGCATCTATGTAAAATAGAACAGAAAAAGTTCTATTCGCCGTTTTACTCATATATTATATTTGTACTATAATGTTCTGCGTTATGTAACTTGAGCTTTGGTTAAAAGCGAAAGTTGTTACTATAGTTTCTTGAAAAAATTTATTCTAAAAGTTTCTTCTACAATGTTAATGGAACACTTTTTATGCGACGACGTAGGAGGGAAGCGTAATATGTGTGGAATGGATATAAATTATAAAATATTCAATTATTTGCGGTTTACCCTCAAATAAATTCCTACAAAATTCACTATATTTAAACTCTCCCTATTTGATTAATAAAATTACCATTAAAAGAGTTAATGTCATTTTGACACCAGTTAGTTACTGGTCTAATTATTGACATTATTTTAACATAAAATTTAGAATATGGCTGAATCAATCTTACAAACTTATTTAAATAACCAATTTATAAAAACTGCTGAACAGGAAAATATTACTAAACTAAAAGCTGCAGCAACAGAAGTAAAAAAAAGGCTTTCTAAGAAAAAAGCAAAAGTTATTCCTTATACATTAGTAGCTTTAGACCCATTCATTTCTGAAGATGAACCTATAGTTGCCGATGTAGAAAAAATAATTATTACTAAATGGTCAACTTTTAAGAATAGTGTTTCTCAAACAAAAGATAAGCCTGTAAACTATATAAGAGCGGTAATTCTTGAGGCTTTAAATGATTTAGCAAGTGATGAACATTTTGCAACTATTATTTGGCTTTCAGGACGTAATATTATATCACATTATAAATTGGCTAATGAATCTGTTGTTGTTGAAGAGTTTTTAAAAAGCATTGGAAATAAAGTAGAAATTTCGAGTAGATCTTATTGGGGAATAAAAGATGTTAAAGAAGCAAATACACCACACAACGTTAAGATTGATAGTTCAGTAGTTTCTTCAGCAAAAATTAATGAAGCTAGTTTAGCTGAACAATTGCAAATCGCTTCTCAATATTCTGGTTGGTCTCAATATGGTGGAGGTGGTACAAATCCTAGCAGCCTCAATAATCAAAACTGGGCACCACATTTCTCTACAAATGCTGCTAAAGGTATTGCAACAGAAGTAAATAAGGGATTTACAGCACAAAATAAATCTTTAAATGCTATAGCGGAATCTATTCAAAAAGAGTTAGAAAACTATTTTTTATCTATTCAACCATATTACGAACAATTATCAACAAATTTGACACAGGGTATAGTTGCAAATAATAAAAGAAGTGAATTACTATGGTGGAAAGAAGCTCTATTGTCTACAAGTCAAAATAAATCTTATAGAAGTCTTGATCCTATTGGAGTAGCAATAACGATGGCTTATGATTTAAGCTGTTTTGTTGACCCTATTTATCCTGTAAGTGTAGACTTTTTCCTTAAGGAAACCTTAAGATGCGTACTTGGTGACGATATAGATTCCAATAAATCATTAGCAGATTTATTCAAAAGTACATCTGAACTAGATTTAGGTATAAAGAACACACTTTTAAGTTTAATGGATGATAGAATAGGACGTAAATCTTTAGGAATCGTAGTGGCAAATATGCTGAATGAAGAATCTGAAGTCAATCCTTTTGATGAGATTGGTATCGATAATAAAATAGAAGTTTCACTAGCAGATTTCACAGTTTGGCTCTTTAATGATTTACAAGCTAATAAAATTGCAATAGCTAAATAGATTGTATATGATAAAAACTTGTACAAATCCAGATTGTCCAGCACCAAAGGGTCTATGTGTAGAATTGATAAGTCCAGAGTACCAACAATGTAAATATTGGAATATTACTGATGAAGAAAACGTAGAAAAAGAAATAAAAAGTAATACTAAAGTTAACGTCATTCCTTGGAGTGGATTAGCTCTTCATCCAGAAGATATTAAATTATTATCGCATCGCTCAAAACCATTAATAGTTGGAACAGTTGGTGCTCCAAATGCTGGTAAAACCTCATATTTAGGTATGATTTATACGCTTTTATTCAATGGTAAAAAATTTGATAATTGGAATTTTGCTGGAAGTCACACCTTAATTGCATGGGAAAATTTAGCCAAATACCTTAAAATAAAACCAAATGGAAAAGTAGATTTTCCTGAACCAACTCCTTCTAATTCTGATTACTACAGTCTTTATCATTTAGCACTAAGAAATAAAGAAACTATATATGATGTTTTATATGCGGATTCTTCTGGTGAAGTTTTTAATTTATGGGCAAATGACATTAATGATATAAATGCTGAAAATGCTAGATGGATATATAGTAATTCAGATGCGTTTATTTTTTTTATTGATTGTGTATCTGTAATCGAAGGTAGAGGAAGAACAAAACAAGCTATTGTGCAATTGGCAAGCCAAATAGCATCGAATTTGAACGATAGACCTATAGTTGTTGTTTGGTCTAAAGCAGATAGGATTGACGAAATACGACCAAACATTAAAGCATCTATTGAGCAGTCTATCGAACAATTTTTACCGCATGCATATACAATTGAAATAAGTAATTTTTCAAAAAATGATCCAGATGTACTTTGTCATAAAAACAACCTTTCGGTTTCTGAATATCTATTTGACAAACTTTGTCAGCCTAAAAAAATGGAAATGATTCCAGAAATTGAAAATACAACAGACATATTTTTTAAATATAGAGGAACTTATGGAAGCTAATAATTCGACATTAATAATAGGTCTGCCCAAATCTGGAAAAACTACATTTTTAGCACAACTATATAATAGAATAATTAATAAAAACTGTAGAATTACTTTAGGTAAAACACCTGAAAATATCAAAAGTATTTTGAGTGCATGCGAAAGATTAGCCGAAGGAAAACCAACAGAACCTACTGCTGCTAGTGAAAATGTAAAATTAGTAATACCTGTTGAACTTGATAATAAATCATTTGATCTAATTTGTCCAGATTACGGAGGAGAACAAGTTAGTAATGTCACAGAATTTATGGAGTATGACAATAATTGGCAAAAATTGACTAAAGAAAATGATAGATGGATACTTTTTATTCGACCAGGAGAGCTTTACCATCATTATGATTTAAGCTTAAAAGGATATACTGATATTGATTCTAATAGAGATAATACGACCCTAGAAAATCAGCTATCACATCAATATTTATTTATTGAATTATTACAATCACTACTTTATGCTAGAGATGTTGGTGTAAAATCAAAAATTGATATTCCTAAATTACTAATTGTTTTAACTTGTTGGGATGAGTTGGGAACAACAAAAAAACCCATTGAGATATTAATTGAAAAGTTACCAATGTTTAGCCATTTTATAGATACTGTTTGGAAAACTGACTCTTATAAAATAATTGGTTTATCATCTCAAGAATTTCCATTAGACACAAAAGAAGCACAAGACAAATATCTTGATGACTTACCAGAATCATTTGGGTATTTAGTTGATGAAAATAATACACATGAAAAGGATTTAACCAAGTTAATTGAGATTGCATTAAATATATGATAATTAACATACAGCAAGCAATCTATGGAGAATTAGATTCGTCAAAAGGATATCATTTATTAGACTCCTCATTTAAAGATTCTAGTATTGCAAGTCGATTAAGTAATATTACGGATTTAATTGATAGACCACCAAATTCAATATTAAGTAAACCTGTATTTAGAGCGTTTTCTGTTGGTGAGTTTTTTCTTTTTATTAAAACCTTTCCAGACTCATCAGAAAATGTTAGAAGTGGTAGAGTTTTTTCGCATGTTTTAATTATTAAAATAAATGAATTAATAGAAGTTAATAATTTAAAACCTCTACTTGAATTGCATTTGGAAAAAGTAGATAAGCATTTAAATTTAGAGCCAATTCAATTAGATATTTCCAATTCAAAAGAATACATAAGTAAATTTGCTCCTTCTCAATTAGCAAGTGCTATTAATGGATTGGTAAATCATAGTGAATTTAACAATACAATTGTTTGGGTTGGTGAAGAAGGTTATATCGATTGGATAAATCGAATTTGGTTAAATATTCCAAATCTTGTAAAACCAAATATTAAATTGGGTGTTGGATACAATCCCCAAAAAATTGATAAGAATTTACTTAACTTAATTTATATTCCAGAAGAAATAAAACAAAACTGGGTAAACTATAATTTTAAAATTGTAGATAGTAATAAAATCGAAGATTACGAAACTCAGACGTCATATTTATTAACTGGTAATATTGATAAAGCAAAAGAATTAAATAGTTTAGTTAATGATTTTGGACTTCAAATAAATGAAATTGACGATTTATTAAAACTTGAGAGAGTTCTGCCAACTTATATTAGTATTTCTGAAAGTAAAGAACTTATACCTTTGTTAATTTTTGTTGATTTAATTTCAAAATTTAGTCCAAATACAAAAGTCGCTCAAGAGAAAAAAACTGATTTACTTAAAACGGTAGCTTCTAAGTTTAAATATGCTACTCATAAAGAAATTAATGCTATTCCTAATATTAATTGGTCTAGTTTTCTTAATTACAAAAGCATTCTTTCCAATATTTTAATCAATTGGTTAGATGATAAATTGTTTTTGGAAGAAACCAATACTGACATAGTAAAAATTTTAGAAAAAACTTATTTAGAAAATAAAGCAAATTGGTGGCGTGAAACAATCAAAACTTATTTTGAGGATAAAATTGCTAATTGGGAGGAAAAATATATAATTTCAATTATTAATTGGTTTAATTCTAGTCCTATATTGGTAGGAATATTCGAATCAATACTACCTGATTATATTGAAAATAATTTTATTTTGTATATCAATAAAATTGATTCTAAAGCTTTAAAGAATTTAGAAGAACTAGCTATAAATAAAAATTGGATTAAATTCCATGCTTCAATTTTATCGAAATTATATCCTATAAATATTGCTATTAATAGGCAATTAAAAATAGAAAATAATGAAAATAATTTTGAAGGTTTACAAATATTAGCATCGAATTTTAGTAGTGAATCATTTATAGATTATAGTTCACAAAATCCATCGGAAAGTTTGATTGATTTTTCTGTTAGACTAATTGTTGAAAAACCAAAATTACTTTCGAAAATAAAGGTTAATAATGAGGGTTGGATTGAAATTTGGACTCTCTGTGAGAAACAAAACATATCTGCTTATGATTATGTAATAAATCCGTTAAAATTAACATACGGTATACTAGATGAGCTAATCAATGGTAAAAAAGTTGAAGAATTTTTACTTAGCAAGATTTCAAAATCAAAACATAGTGATTTATCTAACTTTAAAAACAGGGCGAAATTATGGAATTTTTTAAGTTTAACTACTAGAAACAATTTCATTCAAAATACTAGCTCATTTAATAAATTAGAGAAGGTACTTTTAATTAATCAAATTGTAGAATCAGAGAATAAATTAAAAAAGGATATTTCTTTTTCTGAGCATGTTAATTTGCTAATTGAGAAAACTAATGATTTAAATTTTACAAAACTCTTAATACTTTTCGAAAGTTTTAATGTAGAAGAGTCAATGTTTTTGAAATATTTAGGTAGAAAACCTGGATTATTTGAAAGCGACGATTGTAAACGTATAGGTTATTTAATATTAAAAAATAACTGGTTTAAAAGTTATAAAGAAATAAAAAATAGAATTTTAATTGAGAATAGAGGTTTTCAATTTACAATTGAGATATGTAATAAGGATTTCTTTTTTAGGCTCGGTTTTGGAAGAAAAGATAATAGTAATTTCGATGTGCAAAGCACAATTAAGAATCAAGGGAATATGGATAAAAAATTACCTGTTGTTATAATTCTGACAGCAATAAATGAAGAATATATGGCTGTTAGAAGCCATTTGAATAATATTAAACGTATTAATAAAGATGATACAATCTATGAGTTAGGAATTTTCGAATTAGCAGGAAACATTGTTGCAGAAGTGGTTATACGTGAATGTGGACCTAAAAATAATATCGCAGCACAAGAAACAGAAAGAGCTATAAATAACTTTTTGCCAGATTGCATGTTTTATGTTGGTATAGCTGGTTCACGTAAAGTAAATGACTTTAAAGTAGGTGACGTTATTTATCCTGAAAAGATATACTCATATGAAGCTGGTAAATCCGAAGAAAACTCTTTTAGTGCTCGTCCAGATTTAGGCACGGGCTCATATGCTGTTTCAGAAATGGCGAAAATTGAAAGAAATAAAGATGATTGGAAAAATTTAATAAAAGGAGGTTTTGATACAGAAAAAATTAAAGCAAATCTTGGAATAATCGCCTCTGGTGAACAGATAGTTGAGCATTATGATTCTCATATTGGACAAGTATTGACTAAGTATTATAATGATACTTCTGCAGTAGAAATGGAAGGGTTTGGCTTTGCCAAAGCTGCTGAAAGACAAGGAAGGTCTAAAAGTAAAATGTTGGTTGGTGTAGTTAGAGGTATTTCCGATATTTTAGAAAGAGTAGGGGATTCTAATAATTTAGAAGAAACTGACAGAAGACCAGATAATGCCAAAGCACTAGCATCAAATACAGCTGCGGCATTCGCTTATTGGTTAATTTTTAATTTATATAATAATGTATAGTAAAAATGACATAATAACTAATTCAAAAAATCATGTTTATAAATTCGAAAGCAATATCTAATAAACAAAAAGAGCAATTAAAACCATTAATTGATAGAGGAGTGCATCTTGAAGAACTAATAATTGATGATGTAAATCAACCTGAAGGTATGCATTATATTTTTGCACATCATATTGGAAAAACTCAACATTTTTATATTACTGATAATGCAAATGAAAGAGAATCGAAATTTGTTTGTGATTCAATTTGGGAGTCTATAGAATAATATATTATGTAAAATAGAATTTCGATTTTAACTTGGCCTCATAAAATTTTGGTAAAACAATAAGGTGAAGTGAGCGTTCATATTTTAGGGGTTTAGTAATACAGTTTCTTAAGAGTTTTAATTATACAAGGGATTTCAAAGCAATGTAAACGAGTAACAATGTTTCCTGAAATATAGCGAATGAGCCGTAAATTGTTTCCAAAAGTTTATGCAGCCTTGATTTTTTTGTTTCTTTTTTTATCAAGAAAAAAAGATATAATATTTAAAAAAAAGGATTAATTGAAATTCTACATATAACAAGTGTATAGAAATTTTAAAGCTAGGATTTGAGCGAGGGAAAATTTTATACTCTTGTGGCAAGCTTACGAGAATCGTCTAAAATTTTTTATGACGTACATTTTATCGAATACGCGATTTTTAATAAGAGCAAAAAAGGTTAGCTTTTATTTTGGCGTTGGCAAGCGATGGATAATTGTGTGTAAAATAAATTGCCAGAGCAATTTGATTTTATAAAACAATCGAGCGCTTGGTAGCGGCTATTTTACATAACGGCTAATTATAGTACAGAAATGGAATTCTGAAGCTTCTTGATAAATCGCGTATTTGAAAAAACTTGAACCATTGTACAGAATATTCAATTTAAACGAGAAGTAAAACACTAATGTTTAATTACCCAAGTACAAACGTTTGTTATGAAAACAACACATACTGGGATATTATACATAATATTGAATTATAGCTACACATCTAAATTATTTTAACGAAGCCACAATTAGCTTTACATAATTAGTAGATATAAGTCTAAAGACGTTATATCATTAATTATGTAAAATATCGCTGAAATGCGCTATTTCGCTAATTGTTGTAAAATGTACTATAATTGATATTATGTAAAATAGACTTTTTCTAAACTCCTGCACTTCTTGATAATCTATACAAATCAAATGTTTTCTTTAAAACTTAAAACGTTAATAAAAAACAAAACTATCGTATAGTCCTAAAACATAAAGTATTTTTGTAGTCAAATTTTATACCATGCATTCTTTTAAAAATATTGTAGCAATAAAACATTTACTTTACGATTATCTAATCGAATTAGGTGTATCCGCCAACACTGCCAAATATCTTAATATGCTGGGTTTGTTACTGGCTTTAATGCTTGTTGTTTTTATTATTGATTACATCATTAGAAAAATACTTATCAATGCATTTAATGTATTTGCTATAAAGTCAAAATCTAAATTTGATAATATTCTGGTTAAAAATAAAGTACCTCGTAATATTGCACACATTATTCCGCTTATTCTTGCCTTAGAGTTTATTCCTATGGTTTTTGAGGATTTTCCCTATCTAGAAAATATTATCGAAAAATCGCTTAAAGTTTTCGGAATCATCCTAACACTTTGGGTAGCTCGTAGTATTTTAAATTCGGTAAAAGATTATCTAAAAACACTACCACGTTTTAAAGACAAACCCATTGATAGTTACATTCAAGTCATTATGATTTTTGCTTGGATAATTGGCCTCTTCTCTATCTTTGCTATTATTACAGGAATTTCCTTTTGGAAATTTGTTACCACACTTGGTGCTGCTTCTGCGATTATTATTCTAGTATTTAGAGATACAATTCTAGGTTTTGTGGCTAGTATTCAGGTGTCTATAAACGATATGGTACGTATTGGAGATTGGATTACCTTCGAAAAATATGGCGCAGATGGTGATGTTATTGAAATTAATTTATCTACAGTAAAAGTGCAGAATTTTGATAAAACCATAACTACAATTCCTACATATGCGCTTATTTCCGATTCGTTTAAAAACTGGCGTGGCATGAGTGATTCTGGTGGAAGAAGAATTAAACGTTCTATATTAATAAAAGCTTCTAGTGTACATTATTTATCGCAGGAAGACATTGAAAAACTAACGAAAATACAACTCATTACGACCTACCTTACCGATGCTAAAAAAGGAATTGATAAACATAATGAAACACATGGCATTGATAAATCGGTTTTAATTAATGGTAGAAACCTTACCAATTTAGGGGTTTTTAGAAAGTATATACAATCGTATATCGAAAATCATTCTGCTATTAATAAAGACATGACTATTATGACTCGTCAATTAGCTCCAACAGCTCAAGGTTTGCCTCTGGAAATCTATGCTTTTAGTAAAGATAAACGTTGGGAAAATTACGAGTATATTATTTCCGATATTTTCGATCATAGCTTGGCTGCTATTACCTATTTTGATCTAGAAGTATTCGAATTAAGCACAGGAATAGGAACAGTTTAACAAAGCAACATATTTACGTTTCTAGCCTCACTCCTTTTCATTTTAATGAAATCCTTAACATCTATAAACTAAAAAAGCTTCTTATAAATAAGAAGCTTTTTTTAATATTGTGTAAATAAAATTACTTAAGTAGTTTTACTTTAACTGCATTCATACCACGTTGTCCTTTTTCAAGTTCATAAGAAACTCTATTACCTTCTGTTATTTGGTCTATTAAACCACTAACATGGCAAAAGTATTTTTCATTGTTTTCAGAATCTATAATAAAACCGAAACCTTTAGAGGTATCAAAAAACGAAACATTACCAGATCGAACTGGATCGAATGCTTCTTTGTCTCCTTCTAAAGTTTTAGGAATACTTACTTCAATATTGGCAGCTTTTACTTTAACTTTTAAAGCAGGATCTGGAGGAGTATCTGTTAAATTACCATTGTGGTCCACGTATGCAAACTGAATTCCTTCTGTTCCATTTGCTTCTTTTTCCGCCTTACGAGCTTCCATTTTTTTACGTTTATCTTCACGTTTCTTTAAACGTTTCTTTTCCTTTTCGCTTTTGTTAAATGTCTGTTGTGATTTTGCCATTAATTACCTAAAATATTGTTTTTACTTGTTAATAAGTCTCAAAGATATTGATTTCCTTACTTGTAAGCAAAGATTCCTGCTTCCTTTTATAGTTCTATTCGCATTTTTTTTTAAAATGGAAGTTTTTGTAAATCTACATTCCCACCAGAAAGTAGTATACCAATATGTTTGTTTTTAAAGCTTTCCTTGTTATTTAATACAACTGCTAAAGCTACAGCACTAGAAGGTTCTACTACAATTTTAAGCCGTTGGTAAATGAGTTGCATCGCCTCTAAAATAGCTTGTTCTTCTACACAAATAATTTCATGTACATATTTTTTTAAAATCGGAAAATTAAGATCTCCTAAATGGGTTCTTAATCCATCTGCAATCGTATTTGTATGTAAATTGGTTTCTATTTTTCCACTTTGCAACGATCTAAATGCATCATTAACTGCACTTGGCTCTCCGCCAATCGCTAAACCGTTATTACCAAAATAGTGCGTTGTTAATGCTGTTCCTGCCAATAATCCTCCTCCTCCAACTGGAGCAATTACCATCTCTAAATCTGGTTGTTCTTGCAATAATTCTAAGCAAGCTGTTGCATTACCATAAATAACATCCATATCATTGGATGGATGTACAAAAGTTGCTCCTATTTCTTTTACCATTTTAGCGGAAGCTATCTCCCTTGCTTCAATAGTAGATGCACATTCCGTTATTTTTCCACCATAGCCTAAAACGGCATCTTTTTTCACCTGCGGCGCATTTTCTGGCATCACAATATATGCAGTAACACCCAAGCTTTTTGCTGCTAAAGCTAATGCTTGTGCAAAGTTTCCTGAAGAATGTGTTACTACTCCTCTACTCCTTTGTTCTTCGGTTAATTGAAGAATAGCATTCGTGGCTCCACGCATCTTAAAAGCACCCATTTTCTGAAAGTTTTCACATTTAAAAAATAGAGTCGCTTCACAGATCGTATTTATTCCTTGTGAGGTTAGTACAGGCGTTTTATGTATATACTTGGAAATACGTTGCTGACTTTCTATGATAGCGTTTTTGTGATTCATTATGTATATTAAAATGAAATTATCGTTTTAAAGAGAAATGCCCTTTTGATTGCTTTCCGTTTTGAAATTCTATAAGATACCAATAATCACTTGCTATAGATGGTATATTATTAAATTCTCCATTCCATCCTTGTGAGTTGGGGACAAATGTTTTTAAAAGTTTTCCATAACGATCAAATACATAAACCGTTTTAATTTCGTTATTCGGATCGGTAATAGACCAAGTATCATTATAACCATCTCCATTTGGCGTAAATACTGAAGGGATAACAATTGCTAAGTTTTCTGTGGTAAAATATGCTGCATGACAACCAGAAGCTGCTCCTTGACTATTATATGGAATTACAGCAATATAAATGGTTGTGTTTTCTGGTAAATCAGAAAGCGGATAGTACGTAGTAATATTACCAATATCTTCATTAAAAACTATATCTGTTCCTCCTGCTGTGGTTCCTATATTTAAAAAATATCCAGTAGCATTGGCTATTGCGTTCCAAGAAATTGCAGTAGAAACCGAAACGTTGGCGTCATTATTTGCTGGGGAAACTAATGTTGTACAATTCGGAATTAAAGCTTCGGTTGTAAAACTTTCTTCAGAACAAGTTGTTGCATTTCCTGCCGCATTATACGGAATTATAGAAACATAAATTATTGTG